>CAVUCT010000016.1:0-58096 GCA_963740105.1 uncultured Gaiellaceae bacterium | reverse complement strand
TCGGCAACCCACTTGTCGGCATACCCACTCGAGCGAACGCCAAACGCGCTCCGCTTCGCCTCTTGGCGCTACGGCTCCGTGTGCACCACGACGTCCACGACCGCCGGTACGGCGCCGCGCACACGCGCCTCGATCGCGCTCGCCCGACCGTGCGCGTCGGCGAGAGAGTCGGCGCGCGGAAGCCCCAGAGTGAGAAATACGACGATGCCGGCCTCGGTGCGAACGAGCCGGAGCTCGCGCGGTTCGGCGCCCGTCTCGGCCCGCACCGCCGCCTCGATCGCAGCGGTGTCGACGTCGATCTCCTCGCCCGCCGCCGTCTCGCCTATCGGCTCGAGGTGTGTCCGGACGGACCGGACCTCGGAAGCCTGCGCGAGGATCGCGGCCTCGACCTGCTCGGCGATGTCGTGTGCCCGGTCGAGCGAGAGGTCGCCCGGAAGCTTCAGATGGAGCGAGACCTCGATGTGCCCGTTCACGTCCAGCACGGTCAGGTTGTGCAGCTCGCGCACGAGCGGCACGGTGAGCGCCGCGGCCAGGACACGTTCGCGAAGCGCCGCGTCGCCGCCCTGGGGTTCGACGTGCACGACGACGTCGATCCCGGGAAGCGCGTCGTGCAGCGCGTGCTCGACACGGTCCGCCGCGGCGTGCCCCTGACCGATGGCCGCCCCCGGAGCGACGCCGATGACGACGTCCGCGAAGCGCTCTCCTCCCGCTCGGCGTAGCCGGAGCCGCCGGAGCTCGACGGGCGGCTCGAGCGCCGCGATCGCCTGCCGCGCGATGCGCGCCTCGTCCTCGGGGGTGCGATCCATGAGCACGTGGACGTTCCGGCTTCCGAGCCGCACCGCCGCAGCGACGACGAGGCCGGAGACGAAGAGCGCGGCGATCGAGTCCCCGGCAGGGAACCCGCTCGCCGCCGCCACCAGGCCCGCGAGCACAGCAATGGTGCCCGCGAAGTCGCTGCCGAAGTGGAGCGCGTTCGCGAGCAGCGCCTCGCTCTCGTAGAGGCGCGCGCCGCGCAGCGACACGACGGTCCGCGATGCGTCGATGACGAGCACGAGCGCGATCGCAGCGAACGTCCACCACGTCGGCTCGACCTCGAAGTCGACGACGCCCGCGAGCCGGAGGACCGCCGCGGCGGCGATCCCGCCGCTGACGAGGATGAGGAAGCCTGCCTCCCCGAGGGCCGCGAGGTTCTGCGCCTTCGCATGCCCGTACGGATGCCCGCGGTCGGCGGGACGCACGGCGACGGAGACCGCGAAGAACGTGAGCAGCGCGGCCGCGAGGTCGGTACCCGAGTGCGCCGCCTCCGCAAGCAGCCCCAGGCTGGAGCTCGCGAGCCCGGCGGCGACCTTGATCGCGACGAGGAGACACGCGGCCCCGACCGAGACGAGCGCGGTACGCCGCTGCGGCGACATCTCGGGAAGGCTACGGCGTCAGCCTGTGGCGGCGTAGAGCGCCCAGGTCTCCGGAACGCCCTTGAGCTCGTGCTCACCGCGCTCCTCGAACGCGATCCCCGAGCCCGCTACGAGGTCGCGGACCGTTCGCGTCACGAGCACCTCGCCAGGTGCGGCGAGGTCGCAGATGCGCGCGCCGATGTGCACGGCGACCCCGGCAAGTCCCTCGGGCCGCCGGATCACCTCGCCCGCATGAAGCCCGCAGCGAACCTCGACGCCGCCTCGCCGGGCCTCGTCACAGATCCGCAGGGCGCAGCGGATCCCCCGCGCCGGGCCATCGAACGTCGCCAACACACCGTCACCCGTGTGTCGCTCGAGCATGCCCTCGTGGAGCTGAATCGCGTGCTCGGATACGCGCTCGACATGGCCGAGAGCAGCGCGCCACCTCTCGTCCCCGGCGTCGCTCGCGTACTGCGTGGAACCGACGATGTCGACGAAGAGCACGGTCGCGAGAACGCGCTCCGCTCCAGGTGCCGCACTCCGAACACCCGTGACCAGCTCCTCGATCAGTCCGACCATGTCGTGGTCGAAGCTCAATGTGTGATCGGCTCCGTCGAGCTCGACGAGCCTTGCCCCGGCGATGTGCTCCGCGAGGTACCGCCCGTGCCCGATCCGCACCAGAGCGTTGTCGCGGCTGTGGACGACGAGGGTCGGCGCCTGGATGAGCGGGAGGAAACCGCGCACGTCGAGCTCGAGGGTCGCCTGCATCCTCGCCCGCGCGACACTCGGAGGCGCGGAGTAGCGCTCGACGCGCCCCCACCACTCTCGGGCCCCCGGTCGGTCGACGAGCGACGGTGCGACGATGTCGAGGTCGGCGCCCGTTCCCCACCGTTCCTCGAGCACGTCGAGGATCGCTGCGTGAGCCTTCTCGGGCAATCCGACCGGGTAGTCGTCGGCGCGGGCGAAGCGCGCCCACGCGTTGACCAGCACGAGGGCGGCAACACGGTCCGGATACGCCGCCGCGGTCATCATCGCCATCAGCGCCGCCTGTCCCTGCGCGACGAACGTGGCCCGGCGCGACCCCGCCGCCTCCATGACCGCGGCGACGTCGTCCATCCACGACTCGAGCGCCGCGCTGGCTGAGGAGACCCCGCCGGACATCCCGACGCCGCGCATGTCGAAGAGGAGGACTCGCGCGAAGCGGCCGAGACCGGCGATGAGCTCGCTCATCTGCGGGAGGGCGGTCACCTCCTCGAGATGGCTCGCGAAGTCGAATGCGAGAACGATGTCGTGCGCGCCGTCGCCTATGACCTGGTACGCGATATCGACGTCGCCCGAGCGGACGTACTGCGTCTTCGCGAGCGCCACTACGCCTGCTCGACGGCGAAGAGCCGCCACTCGCCGGGGACGCCCTTGAGCTCCGCGACGCCGCGCTCCGCGAACTGGATCCCCGATCCGGCGACGAGATCCTTCACGGTGCTCGAAACGAGCACCTCGCCCGCCTGCGCGTTCGACGCGACGCGAGCGCCGATGTTCACGGCGATGCCGCCGACCTTGTTGTCGATCCGCTCGCACTCGCCAGTGTGCAGCCCCGCGCGGATCTCGATTCCGAGCTCGCGAACACCCTCGGAGATCGCGCAGGCGCAGCGGATCGCGCGCGCCGGGCCGTCGAAGGACGCGAAGAAGCCGTCGCCGGCGGTGTCGATCTCCGTCCCGCGATGACGGACGAGCTGGCGCCTTACGAGCCCATGGTGGGCCTGCACGAGATCCCGCCAGCCCGCGTCGCCCAGCGCTGCGGCCTTGGCGGTCGAGTCGACGATGTCGGTGAACAGGACGGTCGCGAGCACGCGATCGGGCTCACCCGAGTCGATCTCACGCGTCTCCCACGCCTCCGCCAGGAACTGCTCGAGCTCGCGCAGGAACGGCTTGCAGTCGCCGACGAACTCGGCATGGTCGGCGCCGGGAAGCTCGAGATGACGCGCGCCCGGGATCTGTTGGGCGACGTACCGCGATGCGGCGGCGATGCTGTCGTCCGCGCGGTTCACGACGAGCGTCGGCACGCGGACGGAGGGCAGGACGTGCCGGACGTCGATCGACATGTTCATCCGCGCGAGCTCGACGGCTGCCCCCGGGCTCGCACTCTGCCGGATCATCTCGCCGAGCGCCGCCTTGTCGTCGGCGCTCGCGCTCGGCGCCAGTCTCTCCACCGTCGACGATGTGTACTCGGGCGTGCCCCACAGCCGCCCGCGCTGCTCGATCGCGCGCAGCCAGTCGTCCTCGCTCTCGCCCAATGCGTAGTCAGGCGCCCAGACCGAGCGAGGCGCGGCGCCGTCCAGGACGAGCGCCCACGCGCGCTGCGGGTAGGTGGCCGCGAAGAGCACGCTCATCGCACCGCCCTCGGAGACCCCGAGGAGCGCCGCCTGCTGCGAGCCGGCCGCATCCATGACGGCGCGCACATCGTCCATCCGCACCTCGAGCGACGGGGCGCCGCTCACGCGGTCCGACATCCCGGTGCCGCGCTTGTCGAACGTGATCAGGCGGGACATCGACGCGAGCTCCCGGTAGAACGCGGCCATGGACGGGATCTGCCACGCGAGCTCGACGTGGGAGACGTACGGAGGGATGCGGACGAGGTCGAACGGCCCGTCGCCGAGCACCTGGTACGCGATCGAGACGTCGCCGCTGCGCGCATAGCGGGTCTCCGGCAGCTCCATCGCCGCATTCTCGCGCCTATTCTCCGCGCGTGAAGATCTGCCCGAGCTGCGGCCGCGAGAACGCCGAGGACGCCCGCTTCTGCTCACAATGCGCGACTCCGCTCGACGCGGCCACGCAGACACGCGAGGAGCGCAAGGTCGTCACCTGCCTCTTCTGCGACCTCGTCGGCTTCACGAGCCGCGCGGAGCACATGGATCCCGAGGACGTGCGAGGGCTGCTCCAGCCCTACCACGCGCGCTTGCGCTCCGAGCTCGAGCGCTTCGGAGGGACGGTCGAGAAATTCATCGGCGACGCCGTGATGGCCGTCTTCGGCGCGCCGGTTGCGCACGAGGACGACCCGGAGCGAGCGGTACGCGCCGCACTCTCGATCCGGGACGCGCTCGCCGAGGAGGGTGACCTTGAGGTGCGCATCGGGATCACGACAGGCGAGGCGCTCGTCGCGCTCAGTGCCCGGCCCGACGCGGGGGAAGGCATGGCGTCAGGCGACGTGGTGAACACGGCGGCTCGGCTGCAGACCGCGGCGCCGACCAACGGCATCCTCGTCGACGAGACGACGTACCGCGCCACGGAGCGGGCGATCGACTACGGCGACGCGCACGCGATCGAGGCGAAGGGCAAGGCCGAGCCCATTACTGTCCGCGAGGCACTCAGAGCCCGTGCGCGGGTCTCGGTCGAGCGCGTCGACGGCGCCCCCCTCGTCGGCCGCGAGCAGGAGGTCAATCTCCTGCGCGAGACGTTCACCCGGGTGATCCGCGAGCGGGAGCCGCAGCTCGTCACCCTGGTCGGCGTCCCCGGGATCGGCAAGAGCCGCCTTGTGTTCGAACTCTTCCAGACGATCGAGTCCGGCGACTACGGCCTTGTCTACTGGCGCCACGGTCGCTCGCTTCCCTATGGCGACGGTGTGACGTTCTGGGCACTCGGCGAGATCGTGAAGGCGCAGTCGGGAATCCTTGATTCGGACAGCGCCGAGACGGCAGGCGACAAGCTTCGGCGAGCCGTCGAGCGGTTCGTCTCCGACGCCGCCGAAGCGGACTGGTTCGAACGGCGGTTGCGTCCGCTCGTCGGACTCGACACGGACGAGGCGTCCGTCGATCGCCGCGACGAGGCATTCACCGCCTGGCGGCGCTACCTCGAGGCAATCGCGGACGAGCGGCCCCTCGTGCTCGTCTTCGAAGACCTCCACTGGGCGGACGACGCGCTGCTCGACTTCGTCGACCACCTCGTCGAATGGGCGAGCGGGGTGCCGCTGCTCGTCCTCGGCACCGCTCGCCCGGAACTCCTCAGCGGGCGACCTGGCTGGAGCGGCGGGAAGATGAATTCGTCGACCATCCTGCTCTCGCCGCTCTCGGAGGACGAGACCGCGCGCCTCCTGTATGCGCTGCTCGGCCGCTCCGCCATCGACGCCGATCTCCAGGCCCGTCTCCTCGAGCACGCGGGCGGCAATCCACTCTACGCCGAGGAGTTCACCAGGATGCTCGGCTCACGCCCGGACGATGCTGCCCTGCCGGAGACGGTGCAGGGAATCATCGCCGCCCGCCTCGACACCCTGCCGACCGAGGAGAAGGAGCTCCTCCAGGACGCTGCCGTGATCGGACGGGTCTTCTGGCTCGGCGCGCTCGGACACGAGCGGTGGACGCTCGAGGAACGGCTGCACTCGCTCGGACGCAAGGAGTTCGTGACCCGAAACCGCCGAAGCACGGTGGCCGGAGAGCAGGAGTACCTCTTTCGCCACGCGCTCGTACGCGACGTCGCATACGAGCAGATTCCACGAAGCGCCCGGGTCGACAAGCACCGTGCGGCCGCGGAGTGGACCGCGTCGCTCGGCCGTCCCGAGGACCACGCGGAGATGCTGGCCCACCACTACGCAGCGGCTTTCGACTACGCCCGGGCCGCCGGACAGGACACCGGTCCGCTGGCCGAGCAGGGTCGGGTCGCTCTGCGAGACGCAGGCGATCGCGCCTTCACTCTCAACGCGTTTGACGCCGCGGCGCACTACTTCACCCTGGCGATCGAGTCATGGCCAGAAGACCCAGAGCGCCCGGAACTCTTGCTCAGGCTCGCTCGTGCCCATCAGCTGAGCGGCGACGATCGGCAGGAGACGTCCCTCGAGGAGGCTCGCGAGGCCGCGCTCGCCGCGGCGCGACCTGAGCTTGCGGCCGAGGCGGAGGCACTGCTCGCCGAGCTCTGGTGGTTTCGCGCGGAACCCGATCGGTCAGCGAGCCATCTCGAGCGCGCGTACGCGCTGGCGGCAGCGCTTCCGACGTCGCCCGAGAAGGCCCACGTCCTCGGCCAGGTCTCGCGGTACCGGGTGCTGAGGGGCACACTCGAGGAAGCGATTCGAATCGGCGCAGAAGCCTTGGCTATGGCCGAGGAGCTGAGCTTGCCGGAGCTGCAAGCACACGCGCTCTCCAGCATCGGCACAGCGAAGGCGTACATGGGTGACGTCTCGGGGCTGTACGACCTGCGGCGCGCCGTGGACGTCGCGGCGGCGACGGGCACGTCCGAGCTCGCGCGCGCAACCAACAACCTCGGGGTCGCTACTTGGATGCTGGGCGACCTCCGCGGCGGACGGAAGTTGCTCGAGCAGGCGGTCGCGAATGCCGAACGGCTGGGCGCCGCCAACCTCGTGAGGTTCACCCGGAACGTCGAGCTCTACCTCCAGTTCCGGGAGGGCGACTGGAACGCCGCCCTCCCGCCGACCGAGGAGTTCCTGGCAGCATGCGACGCAGGCACGCCGCACTACCACGAGGGCGGAATGCGCCTCCGAAGGGCAGTCGTCCGGATGGCGCGGGACGACACCGAAGGTGCACTCGACGACGTTCGCAGGATCGTAGAGCTCGCACACGGAGCCCGAGATCCCCAGCAGCGGATACCGTGGCTCGCGGGGTGTGCGCGACTCCTGCTCGAGGCGGGCGGCGTCGACGAGGCGCGTCAGCTGGCTCGGGAGTCGCTCGAGGACGAAGGTGCGAGTGCCTTACTGTGGGACATCGGCGATATCGCGCTCGTCGCGAAGGATTTGCAGTGCGTCAGCGAGCTTCTCGCGCTGCTCGAAGGCGGCCCGATGACGAAGTGGACCGAAGCTGCGCGAGCTGCAACGCTTGGCGACTACGTTCGAGCGGCCGACGTGTTCGACGAGACCGGAGATGCGGAGCTCGAGTCGCTCGCCCGTGCATACGCTGCCGAACAGCTTGTCGCCGAAGGACGCCATGCTGAGGCTCGCACACAGCTCGAGCGCGCGCTCGCGTTCTGGCGCTCCGTCGGCGCGACGCGCTACATCCGGGAGAGTGAAGCGCTCGTTAGCGACGCGTCAGAGGTTTCCGCGTAGCGCCTGCTCGCGCTCGATCGCCTCGAAGAGCGACTTGAAGTTCCCGATCCCGAAGCCGCGCGAGCCGTGGCGCTCGATCACCTCGAAGAAGAGCGTCGGGCGGTCCTGGACGATCTTCGTGAAGAGCTGCAGGAGGTAGCCCTCCTCGTCGCGGTCGGCGAGGATCCCCATCGAGCGCAGGTCGTCCCAGCTCTCCTCGATCTCGCCGACGCGCTCCTGGACGATGTCGTAGTACGTGTCCGGCGTGGCGATGAAGAGGACGCCGTGCTCGCGGAGCGCAGCGACCGTCTTCACGATGTCCTCCGACTGCATCGCGACGTGCTGCACGCCCGGGCCGCCGTGGAACTCGAGGTACTCCTCGATCTGGCTGCGCTTCTTCCCCTCGGCGGGCTCGTTGATCGGGAACTTGATCTTCCCCTCGCCGTCCGTCATCACCTTCGACATGAGCGCCGAGTACTCGGTCGAGATGTCCTCGTCCGAGAAGTGCGTGAGCTGCGTGAAGCCGAGGACGCGGGCGTAGAAGTCGACCCACTCGTCCATGCGGCCGAGCTCGACGTTGCCGACGACGTGGTCGATCGCGATGAGACCGACGCCGCGAGCAGGCGCGCCGTTCGGCGACACGGAGACGAAGCCGGGCAGGTACGGGCCTGAGTACTCGGAGCGGTTGACGAAGCTGTGGATGTTGTCGCCGTAGGTCGCGATCGCGGCGAGCTCGACGCGCCCGTGCTCGTCCTCGACCCAGTGCGGCTCGACCACGCCGCGCGCGCCGCGCTGCACCGCCTGGCGATAAGCGTTCGTCGCGTCCGGAACGGCGAGCGCGACGTCGCGCACGCTGTCGCCCTTCGTCGCAGCCCAGCGGCAGATCTCGCTGTCGCCGCGCAGCCCGCTCGTGAGGACGAAGCGGATCTCGCCTTGCTCGAGCACGTAGGAGGCGCGGTCGCGTACGCCGGTCTCGGGGCCGGCGTAGGCGGTACGCGTGAAGCCGTAGGCGCTCTCGTAGAAGTACGCCGCCTGCTTCGCGTTCCCGACCCAGATCTCGAGGTGGTCCCAGCCGTCGATCGGCATGAAGTCGTGTTCGCTCATGGTTCGATTCTAGGCGGCCTGTGCCGGAGTCGTTCTCCGCCGGGCGACGACGATCCCCACGGCGATGAGAACGCCGCCGGCGATCTGCGCAAGGCCGAGCGGCTCGGACAGCAGCACGACGGCGAGCACGGCGGCGACGAACGGCTGCAGGTTGGCGGCCAGAGTCGCCCGGGCCGGGCCGATCCGGTGGAGGACGCGGAACCAGAGGATGTTCGTCAGGACGAGCGGGCCGACCGTTGCGAGGACGAGCAGCGTCCAGATCTCCCACCCGACCTCCCAGTCCTGCGACGTGGTCACCGGGAGTCCGACCAGCGCGATCAAGACCCATGCCCCGCTGATGACGATCGCGCTTACGTGTGACGGCGAGTAGGTCCGCATGAGTGGCGTGACGGCGACCGAGTACGCCGCCCACGTCGCGGCGGTCACGAGCCCGAGGAGGATCCCGCCCCAGTAGCCGCCGGACACGTCCCCGCCGGCGCCCACGGCGACGAGCGCGACCCCGACGGACGAGATCGCCGCTGCGGCCCAGAAGCGCCTTCCGAGGCGTTCATGGCCGAGCGCGACCCCGAACAGTGCCGCGAAGATCGGGATCGTGCCGATCAGCAGGCCGATGGTCGACGCGCTCGTGGCGTCGAGCGCGAGCACGAAGCAGACCTGGTTGAGCCAGAGCAGCACGGCCGTAAGGAGAAGCACGGGGACGTGTCGACGCTCGATGCGAAGGGTCCGCTGCGCGAGCAGCGTCAATGCGACGAAGATCGCTCCGGCGAGCGCGTAGCGAGCCGTGGCGTAGGACAGCGGCTCGAGCCCGTTGTCGAGGATGTACTTCGTCACGCTGAGGTTCAGCGACCAGAGCAGGATCGTGGTCAGGAGCATCAGCTCCACCGAGGTCGGCCGTCGCACGTTCCGACGCTATCCGCGCGGGTCGAATCCGAGCTCCCGCAGCCGCGCGTCGACGGCTTCGGCCCAGCCGCGGTTCGCAGCGGGGCTCGCCGGGCTCGGGTGCGGGATGCTCCCGATGCGAGTCTCCGTCTGCAAGCGCCTCGTGCGCCCGACGCTCGGCGAAGCGGCCGACGCCGACGACGAGCTTCGGTCGCAGCACGTCGACGATCCTGGCGAGCGCGTCGTCGCACGTGCGAAACAGCGGCGCGCGCTCTTCGGCCGGGAGCTTGTCCGGGGTGCGGTTCCTCCCCGACTCGTCCATGAAGACGAGCGGGCACCAGTTCGCGACGAACACCCGGTCGAAGAATCGCTCGGCCGTCCCGAAGCGATCTCGAGCCCAGCCCCAGAAGCGCGTGCCGCTCACCTCGCTCCGCCCGCACGCGAAGCCGGCGATCGGCCGTCGCGGGTGCTCGCGCGGAGGCCTGTCGACCGGCCCGGTGATCCCGACGAAGTCGCGCACCATCGCGACGTCGCCGAAGGGAACACCCGTCTGCGCCATCCCGAACGGCCCCGGGTTCATGCCGAGCATGAGCACGTCGCGCGGCGCTTTCGCTCCCCAGCGCTCGAGGTACGCCTCGTGCGGCGCGCGGGCGTAGACGAGCGGGTTGTAGACGAACGGCACCGACGGAAACCGCAGTGCCTCGACCCGCGCCGACAGCTCTGAGCTGATGTCGACGAGCGCAGTCATCGCGAGGATTCCTCGCTACCCGAGCAGCCTGCGGTACAGCTCTTGTGTTGGCGCGCTCGGCGCGACACCGAGATCCTCTCGGAGCCGCACGCGCAAGCGTTCGTAGACGCCGAGCGCCTCTGCGTCGTTTCCCTCCGCGGCGAGCGCGCGCATGAGCACGCGGTACCCGCTCTCGCGATGCGGGGCAAGCCGCACGAGGTCGCGCCCCGAGCGAATCGCGGACTCGAGCTCGTTCGGCCCGAGCTCGAGGCTCGACTTGGCCACACATTCGAGCGCGCGCAGCTCGATCTCCTCGAGCACCCTGCGCTCCTGCTCGACCCACGCTGCGGATTCTCCGGGGAGCAACTCCCGGCGAACGATGTGGAGCGCCACCCGTCCGGGCCCCCACGCTTCGGCCCAGGCACCGCGGCCGACGGCGCCCTCGGCGCGATGAATCGCCTCCGAGGCAGCCTCGACGTCCACCCAGGCGCCGGGAAGGACGAGCCGAACGCCGCCGCGCCCGGAAACCGTGTCCGAGCCGACAGCCTTTCGCAGCTTCGAGATCAGCGCGTTCAGTGCGGTATCCACCAGCGCCGGCGGCTCCGTCGGCCAGATCGCGTCGACGAGCGCGGCCCTCGTGACCACACGATGTCGATTGAGCGTCAGATACGCGAACGCAAGGCGCCCTTGGCGGCTTGGAAGGTCGGCATCCACCCGCCGCCCGTCGATCCGGGCGACGAGCTTCCCGCAGAGCTGAATTCTCGTTCCCTGATCCGCCAAGGTTCCACCAAGGTCGCCGCAACGTCGCGCCAAGCGAACCGGGTCATAGTCCGGCTGTCAACTCGAAGGAGGATCGATGTCCCTCTTGATCAACTGCGAATGCGGCCGCGTCGTGACGGCCGAGACCGAGGACGAGATCGTGGCGAAGGTCGAGCAACACGTTTCCGAAGATCATCCCGAGCTCGTCGGGAAGCTCTCTCGCGACGACATCGTCGCGATGTCCGAGGAGGTCGACGACTGAGCGGTTGTCACGAAGTCGGCGCAGGAGCCACTTGACGGGATTCGGTGTCTGACACCGGGGTAGGCTTTCGCAGCCATGGCCGAGCCGACGCGCGACGACATCGACGCCCTCGTCGGGCCTGCGACGCCGCACTTCGCGTACCAGCTCCGCGCGCGTGTCCGCGAGCTGATCCAGGATCTGCCGGACGACCATCCCCTCCGCAGGTACGGCGAGGAGAAGATGGAGCTTCTCGATCGCCTGGGACACGCGTCGTCACTCGCCGAGAGCGGCGATCGCGAGCCGGCGAGCCGCATCGGCTGGGAGACGATCCCCTCCTCGTCACCGGCGTACGACCCGCTGCCCAAGGCCGAATGACCTTCGAGGGCGCTTCGGTCCTCGTGACCGGAGGGTCGCGCGGCATCGGGAAGGCGATCGCACTTCGCTTCGCCTCGCTCGGCGCGACGCGTGTGGCGATCGGCTACATGCGCGGCGACACACCGGCCGAGGAGACCGCGTCGGAGCTGCGCGCGCTCGGCGCCGAGCCGATCCTCCTACGGGGGAACGTCGCCTCGACGCGCATCGCCGAGGACGTCGCCGCGCTCGGGCCGCTCGACGCCTTGATCCACTCCGCAGCGACGGGCGTCATCCGCCCTGCTCTCGAGACCGAGGACAAGCACTGGGACTGGACGCTCTCGGCGAACGCCAGGGCCCTCCTCTCCTTGACGCGCGCAGCGGCGCCCTCGATGCCCGCCGGCGCGTCGATCCTCGGCATCTCGAGCCTCGGCTCGGTGCGCGTGCTCGACGGGTACTCGCTCGTCGGCGCGTCCAAGGCGGCGCTCGAGGCGCTCGTCCGCTACCTCGCCGTCGAGCTCGCCCCGCGCGGCATACGGGTGAACGCGGTTTCTGCCGGCGTCGTCGAGACCGGTGCCCTCGAGCACTTCCCGAACCGTGAGGCGATGCTCGACATGGGCATTCGGAACCCCGCGGGTCGCCTCGTGTCGCCCGACGACGTGGCCAGGCTCGTCACGTTTCTCTGTTCGCCGGACGCGGAGATGATCCGCGGTCAGACGGTCGTCGTGGACGGGGGCTGGAGCCTCCTGACGACGATCACGACTGGCGCATGAAGCCCTGACGGGCTGCCGAGACGAGCGCGACCGCCTCGGGGAAGAGCACGCGCATCGCGTCGCGCAGAGCGAGCGCCTGCGCGTCGGACGGGCCGTCCACCTGCAGCTGGCCGAGCGCCGCCGCCGTCAGCTCGACGGCAGTCGACAGCGTCAGCGTCGCGAACTGCTCGCGCTGCGCCTCCTGCACCGAGCCGGCCTGCTTCTCGGCGAACTCGCGAAGTGCGCCGAGGAGATCCTCGGGGTCACCGCCGCCGAACGGGAAGAAGCCTCCACTACCTTCCATCGCCCGAGAGGTTACGTGAGTTCGAGCAGATAGCCGGCGTCGACCTCGCGCTGCAGCTCGGATACCGCATCCTGCGCGGACTTCAGCGCGGCCGAGAAGGGCGACGCCCCACCGGGATCGAGCTCGAGCTCGAGCCGGCGCGTCGCCGAGCCGATCTCGTCGAGCCGCGCCGGCGAGGCGAGCTGAGGAGGCTCGCCGAGAACCTCGCGCAGCGCGTGCGCTGCCGCCTCCGCGTCTTCGATGCCATCAGGGGCCTCGCGTACGCGGAGGTCGGCCAAGCTCGCAATCAGGCCGTCGACGTCGCCGCCTCCGGCCGTGTCGACGGCGACCTCGCACAGCGCTGCGATCGACACCGCGGCACGAACCTCGGCGCGACTCGTCACGGCCGTGCCGTCGTCGCGGACGCCGATCCACGCCCGTGTTCCGTCGGCACCGTCGAGCGAGCAGAGGTAGACGCGCCGTCCCGTCTCCGTCTCGGTCGCAAGTACACCGGAAACGACATCGCCGTCGCCGGCGTGCGCCTTCGCCAACGCAGCCGCACGCTCCAACTCGTCGGCGAGCGCCATGTCGCCCACAATAGGCGGCGTGCCGTCCGTCGACGCCAGGGAGCTGTTTGCGCCACTCGGCCCGTCGTACGACCGCGTCGGCGCGGCGCTCTCCTTCGGCCAGGACCCGCGCTGGCGGCGCTTTCTCGTCGCGCAGGTCCCGAGCGACGGAGGCCACGTCCTCGACGTCGCCACCGGAACGGGACTCGTCGCAGCGGAGCTCCTGCGCCGCGGCTTCCGGGTCACGGGTGTCGACCAGAGCGCCGAGATGCTCGCGCGCGCCCGCGAGCGATTCGGCACGCGCGTCGAGCTCGTCGAGTCGTCGGCCGAGACCCTCCCGTTCGACGACGCGACGTTCGACCACCTCACAGTCACGTACCTCCTGCGCTACGTCGACGATCCCGGCGCGACCCTCGCCGAGCTCGCGCGGGTCGTACGACCGGGCGGGGTCGTGACGTCGCTCGAGTTCGGCGTACCGTCGGGTCTGGCACGCCCCGCGTGGGAGCTGTACGTCCGCGCCGGCCTTCCGCTCGCGGGCCGAGTGCTGCGCAACGGCTGGCGCGAGGTCGGTGACTTCCTCGGAGGGTCGATCCGCTCCTACTGGGGCGTCTATCCACTCGAGCGGCAGCTCGAGCTCTGGTCGGCGGCGGGCATCGAGGACGTCGCGGTACGCCGGATGAGCCTCGGAGGGGGAGTGGTGATGTGGGGGCGACGCCGGTGAGCGTGCCCTCCGCCAGACCATCCTGGTACGCACTCGATACGGGCGGCTGGCGCGACTACGTCACGCTCCTGCACCTGCCGTACACGGCATGGCACCTGTCCTACGTCGTGATCGGCGGCTGCCTCGCTCCCGTCGTCGCGTGGGGACGGCTCGGTGCGGCCGTCGCCGCGTTCGCCCTCGCCGTCGGCATCGGAGCGCACGCGCTCGACGAGCTGCGCGGTCGTCCGTTGCGAACGGGCATCCCCGACAGCGTCCTCGTCGGGCTCGCGGCTGCGTCGATCGCGGCCGCCTGCGGCATCGGGCTCGTCGGCGCGTTCGCGTTCGAGCCATGGTTGGTTCTGCTCGTCCCCGTCGGGCTGTTCCTCGTCGTTGCGTACAACCTCGAACTCCTCGGCGGTCGCTTCCACTCGGACCTGTGGTTCGGCCTCGCCTGGGGTGGTTTCCCGCTTCGTCTGTGGCTACGCCGCGGTGGCAGGTGAGCTCAGCGTCGGGGCCTGCCTCGCCGGCGCGTTCGCCGTGCTCCTGTCGCTCGCGCAGCGCGCGCTCTCCAACCACGTGCGCTTCGTGCGGCGCCGTGTTGCAGCGGTCGACGGAGTGCTCGAGCTGCGCGACGGCTCGCGCGAGCGACTGAACGCAGACCGCCTGATCGTCGCGGAGGAACGTGGGCTGCGCCTGCTCGCCGCGGCGTCGGCCGTGCTCGCGGCATCCCTGGTGACCTTCCGACTCTAGAGTCCAGGGCGTGACGACCCTCGCCTGGGCCCTCGTCGCGGCGCTCGTGGCCGCGGTGCTGCTCTGTGTCCTGCTCGCACTCTCGCTGCGGCGCTCGCGCGCACGTGCCACGCGCACGGAGCAGCTCGTCAGCGAGGCGCGCCGGGCAGTTCGCGCGACCGCCGAAGAGGAGTCCGCGGTGCAGGCGGAGCAGCTCCGCGTGGCGATCGCCCGTGCGCAGGCCGACGCGCTCTCGGCCTACGTCGCCGAGGAGCGCCGCCTTTCCGACCAGCGGCGCGGTGAGCTCGCTGTCCGCGAGCGCGAGCTGTCCGAGCGCATGGCGGAGCTCGTCGCCACCGTCGAGCAGCGCGTCGAGGAGCGCCTGCGCGCATGGGAGGCCGATCTCGAACGAGCCCAGAACGCGCTCCAGGGGGCGGTGTCGACGCTCGAGCAGCGGATGCGCCAGCGCATCGCCGACGTCGAGTCGAAGGTCGCCTCGGAGTCGGACGAGCTCGACGCGACGATCGACGAGCAGCGCACCGCCGCCACGCGGCTCCGCGAGGAGCTGGAGTCGAGTGCGCGCGACGGTCTCGCACGCGCGCTCGAGGAGCTGCAAGCGCAGGCCGACGACCGTCGCCGGACGATCGACGAGCTGAACGAGCGCCTCCGACAACACGAGCACACCGTCACCGAGCAGGTCGACCGCGCCGAGAACGAGACCCGCACGCGGATCGAGGTCACGTTCGCCGAGATCGAGCGCCGACAGGTGGAGCAACTCGAGCGGGCGATCGGGCGCGAGATCGACGCGCGCAGCGAAGCCGGAGCGGTCGAGTTCGAGAACAGGATGCGCGCCATCCGCGAGGAGGCGGCACAGCGCCTCCGAGAAGAGCTCGACCGCACCGCGGACGGCTTTCTCCGCCGCGCCGACGGTCTCGTCGCGGCCGAACTCCAGCAGGCGATGAACGCCGCGTCGCAGCGCCTCGACGACCGGATCGTCGAGCTCGCGCGGCAGTACGCCGCACGCGCGTCGGTCGACGCGTAAGAGGAGGAAGGGAATCCCGCCGTCGCCGCGAATCCGGCGCGCATGGCAGAGACGACCCAGGCCCCGCTCTGGAACGAGAACGAGCCCGCGAAGGTCGAGAGCTGGCGGCTCCATATCCTTCTCGAGGCCGGGTACCCGGTTCACCTCGCGGAGCGCATCGCCGTGAGCGAGGTCGATCTGCACGACGCGGTCGAGCTGCTCACGCGCGGCTGCGACCCCGTCACGGCCACCGAGATCCTGCTGTAACGCAACCTCAGCGGCCGCGAGCCGCAAGGATGTCGGCATGGACGAAGGCGTCGTTCTCCTCCTCGTCGGCGCGGTGCTCGCGGCGAGCGTGCTGGTCGCGCTGGGCTCGGCTCGCACAGGCGTACCGCTTCTGGTCGCCTTCCTGGCGCTCGGGATGCTCCTCGGCTCCGACGGCCCGGGCGGGATCGATTTCGACGACGCCGAGCTCGCTCGCGAGGTCGGGATCGTCGGCCTCGTCCTGATCCTGTTCGAGGGCGGCCTGCAGACGTCGTGGCGCCGGCTGCGGGCAGTAGCGGTACCGGCGGCACTCCTGAGCACGGTCGGCGTCGTCGTGACCGCCGTACTCACAGGCGTCGCGGCGCAGGTGTTGTTCGACCTGACGTGGCTCGAGGCGATCCTGCTCGGCGCGGTGGTGGCGTCGACCGACGCCGCAGCGGTGTTCGCGACGCTCCGCTTCACGCAGATCAGGCGCCGGCTCGCGCGGACGCTCGAAGCCGAGTCGGGCGGCAACGACCCGATGGCCATCGCGCTGACGATCGGCCTGATCGCGTGGATCGAAAGCCCCGAAACGGAGGGGTTCGACCAGCTCGTGCTGCTCGTCGTCCGACAGCTCGGTCTCGGCCTCGTCGTGGGCATCGTGCTCGCCGTGGCGGCGACCTGGGTGTTCGCACGGCTGCCACGCGCGGTCGGTCCTTTCGCTCCTGTCGCATCGCTCGCCGCGGCCGGCATCTCGTTCGGCGCAGCCGATGTGATCGGGGGCAGCGGCTTCCTCTCCGTCTACCTCGTCGGCCTCGCGATTGGCAGCACCCCGTCGCGGTATCGGCGACAACTCGCCGGCTTCCACGAAGGGCTCGCATTCCTCGCGCAGATCGCGCTCTTCATCGTGCTGGGACTGCTCGTGTTCCCGCGCGAGCTGACCGACGTCGCGCTCTCAGGACTCGCGTTGGCACTTCTGCTGGTGTTCCTGATCCGACCCGTGGCCGTCTGGATGTCGACCGCGTTCAATGACTTCACGACGCGCGAGCGGCTCCTGCTGGGCTGGGCCGGGCTGCGGGGGGCTGTGCCGATCGTCCTCGCCACGTTCGTCCTGTCGTCACAGGTCGAGACCGCGAACACGATCTTCAACGCCGTCTTCTTCGTCGTCGTCGTCTCGGCGATCCTGCAGGGGACGACTCTCGAGCGGGTCGCTGGGAAGCTCGACCTCATCTCGCCGGTCCGACCGACGCACGAGCCCCCGATCGAGGTCGGCGAGTCGAGCCCGCTGGATCTCCTCGACTTCGTCGTCGCACCCGAGCACGCGATCGCAGGTGCAGCCGTACGGGAGGTCGGGTTGCCGCGGGCCGCCATCATTGCCGTGGTCGTGCGCGGCGACGACTCGATCCCGCCGCGCGGCAGCACGATCATCGAGCCCGGCGACCGCCTGTTCGTCCTCGTCCCGCACTCGTTGCGACCGGCCGTCGAAGACGTCTTCTCGCGGTGGCGGCGGAGGGTCTGACCGGAGATACCCTGGCGAGATGCCGAAGGTCGAGCATCTCGTCTACGGCGACCGCAAGGTCTTCACCGTCTCGGCGTTCAACCGGGGCATCGGGATGCACCTCGGCCGGCTGCCGGCCCTGTGGGTGGAGGGAGAGGTCACCGAGCTGCGGCGGAACGACGCGTGGGCGAACGTCTTCCTGACGCTGAAGGATCCCAAGACCGGCGCGACGCTCAACGTCACGATCGGCCGACGCACCTTCGACGGGCTCGCGCTCGAGCTCGCAGAAGGGGAGACCGTCCACGTCGCGGGCCGCGCCGAGATCTACGAGCAGAAGGCGGAGCTCGGTCTGCGAGCGACGACGATCGAGCGACTCGGGCTCGGTGGACACCTTCTCGCGCTCGAGCAGCTCAAGCGCAGGCTCGCCGCCGAAGGGCTCTTCGCATCCGACCGGAAACGACGACTCCCACGCGTCCCCCGGGCGGTGGGGATCTTGACGGGGGCCGACGCCGCCGCACGAGGCGATCTCGTGGCGACGATCGGCGCGCGCTTCCCGGCGACGAAGGTCGTCGTTCGTGAGGCGCGCGTTCAGGGCACGGGCGCCGCGACTGCGATCGTGGCGGCACTGGCCGAGCTCGCCGGCCACCCCGACGTCGACGTCATCGTGCTCGCGCGTGGTGGCGGCAGCTTCGAGGACCTCCTCCCGTTCAGCGACGAGTCGGTCATCCGCGCCGTGGCCGCGTCGCGCATTCCGATCGTGTCGGCGGTCGGGCACGAGCAGGACACGCCGCTCTGTGACCTTGCGGCCGACGCGCGAGCGGCAACCCCCACCGCGGCAGGAGCGCTGGTGGTACCGCACGCCGGCGACCTCGAGCTGACGCTCCTCGCGTCGCGGCGGCGGCTCCGGCTCGCGGTGCGCGGGCAGCTCGAGCGCGGCCGGGGACGGCTGACGCGTCAGGGCGAGCGCCTGCATGTCGCGCCACGGCTCCTGCTGGAACGTCGACGCGCCGCGCTCGATCGCTCCGGCGTACGGCTCCAGGCGCTCTCGCCCCTCGCGACGCTGAATCGGGGCTACGCGATCGTCCGCACCGGGGGCGAAGCGCTGCGCAGCGCAACCGACGCGCACGCGGGCGAGCGACTCCACATTCAGCTCGCCGAAGGATCGCTCGCAGCCCACGTCGACGAGGTGCACGGGTGAACGAGCCAAGGGGCTTCGAGGAGATCCAGCGCGAGCTCGAGGAGATCATCGCGCGGCTCGAGCGCGGCGACGTGCCGGTCGACGACGCGGTCGCGCTCTTCCGCCGCGGCGAGCAGCTCTACGCGGAGTGCGTCGCCCGCCTCCAGGGAGCCGAGCTCCAGGTCGAGGAGCTCCTCCCGCCCACGACCGGGACGTGACAACGGGCACCCCGTTCGTGTATGAATCGCCCCATGTCCAAGCCGACTCCAGCACTCCTTCGCAATGTGCCCCTGTTCTCCGACCTGGACGAGCGCGATCTCGAGAGCCTCGCCGAGGAGTTCAACGAGCGCCGCTTCGCCGCCGGAGACAAGATCGCGCTCGAAGGCGAAGGTGGGCTCATGTTCTTCGTGGTCGAGACCGGTGAGCTGTCGGTCGAGGTCCACGGCGAGCCCGTGTCGACGATGGGCGCCGGTGCAGCATTCGGCGAGATCGCCCTCATCGACCGCCGGCCACGCACGGCTACCGTCACCGCAGCGACCGACGTGATTGCGTACGGGCTTCCCGTGTTCGTCTTCAGGCCGTTCGTCGAGTCCCGACCGGGCGTGGCCTGGAAGATGCTCGAGGCGATGGCCGACCGGCTCGCGCTGGCCGAGTCTCGGTAGAGGCGACGTCTCGCCTACGCGGCGAGACGTCTGCCGAGCTTCTCGAGGTCGCCCTCCGCGCTCGTACGATCGCCTGACAGGCTGACCGTCTCCGCTCCGTCGACGGGCTCCACGACGCGCCCGCCGAATACGACGCAGCGAATGCCGGCTGCAGAGCAGCGCATGGCTACGACGCCCGGCGCCTTGCCCTCGGCGGTGGTTCGGTCGACCTGGCCTTCGCCGGTGACGACGAGATCGCATCCCGCGAGTCGCCCGTCGAATCCGACGAGGTCGAGAACCGTCGGCGCGCCCTGCACGAGCTTCGCGCCCAGCGCCGCAAGTGCCGCGCCGAGCCCACCTGCCGCCCCCGCACCGGGAACGCTTGCGTATGGCGCGATCTCCTCCATGGAGGCGAGCCGTTGCTCGAGCAGGTGCACCATCTCGGGCGTCGCCCCCTTTTGAGGGCCGTACAGACGGGCCGCCTCCGGGAGTGTCGTGCGCACGTCGCAGAGAACCGTCGTCGGCAGCGGCAGCGCCCGGACCACCTCTCGCAGCCCCGCTCCGCCGTCCACGGTCGCGCTGCCACCGAGCCCGACGAGGAGCGCCGCAGGCTCTTCCCGGAGAGCGGCGCCGATCAGCTCGCCGAGCCCGCGACTCGACGCGACCAGCGGGTCGCGCTCCTCGCGAGCGAGCAGCGGCAGCCCGATCGCCGCGGCCGCCTCGACCACTGCCCGGCCGTCCGGAAGGACGAGCCAGCGCGCCGGATGAGCCTTCCCGAGTGGGTCGGAGACGACGGCCTCGTGCCAGCTGCCTCCGAGCGCCGCGAAGAGCGCATCGGCCGTTCCTTCGCCGCCGTCGGCGATCGGCAGCTCGGCTGCGTCGCCTCCGGCAGCCCGTACGCCCCGCGCGAGCGCGGCGGCTGCATGGCGAGCGGAGAGGACGCCCTTGAGGCTAGCGGGACACAGCAGCGCTCTCACGAGCCGCCTCGGCGTCGTGCTCGGCGTCCTCGCCGAGGTCGTCGAGCATGTCGTTGACGCCCTCGAGCGCATCCTCCGCGGACCGCTCGTCGTCCTCCATGCGCCGGAGCATCGCGAAGGAGATCCCCTCGCGCGCGATCGCGATCAGACCGAGCGTGACGCCGCAAGCGATCTCGATGGCCTGCAGTGCGAGGCCGTACGCGAACCCGATCGCGTACGGGACGCCGTAGTTGCGCAGCGGGATGGCGACGGCAGCTTGCACGAGCCCGATGTTCCCGGGCCAGAGCGGCACGATCGTCGCGATGTTCATGAGGACGAGGACGAGGCCCGCGGCGGGAAGCGGCGCGTCGATCCCGAACGCCTGCATCGCGACGTACACCGCGAGAAGCTGCATGACCCAGCCCAGGCATTGCAGGAGCACGGCTCCGGCGAGCGGAACGGGGGCCTTCAGCACGGAGAGCCCCTGGCGTCCCATGCTCACGAGCTCGCGCGCGGAGCCCATGCCTTCGCTCACGACGGGCCGGTCGTTTCGCTTCGCTCCGAGCCACGCGACCGTGAAGAGCGCAAATCCCACGGCGGCGGCGATCGTGATCGAGACGACCGCCCAGTGGGGCACCTCCGCCGTCAGCAGGACCCACACGACGAGGAGCGACGCCGGAACGAGGTCGAACAGCCGATGCGCGAAGACCGTGCCGACGAGTATGGCGCTCGTCCCGGGCGGCGCATCCGGGAGGTGACGGCGCAGTGTGGCGACGCGCGCGAGCTCGCCGAGCCGCCCCGGAACGACCGCGTTCGCTAGGAGGCCGACTCCGAACGACGACAGCACGTGGACGAGCCTCGGCTGATGCTCGGGCGGAAGCGCCTGCCCCACGGTCAGGCGCCACGAGAGAGCGCGGAAGAGCGTGGAGACGACATTCAGGAGGAACGCGAGGACGATCCAGCTCCAGATGACGACCTTGAAC
The DNA here is from genome assembly GCA_963740105.1 of uncultured Gaiellaceae bacterium. Lineage (GTDB taxonomy): Bacteria > Actinomycetota > Thermoleophilia > Gaiellales > Gaiellaceae > GMQP-bins7. Next base: position 37,076 of record CAVUCT010000016.1, on the reverse strand, counting down.
GCGTCGAACACGGTTCCCCAGTCCGGGCCGCGCCACCAGATGACGACGAACGCGAGCACGAGCGCGCCGAGAGCGAGAGCGCCCTGCGCCCAGCCCGAGCGCCAGACACGCAGCACCCTCCTCACGCGGCGTGTGCCTCCCCGACGGAGATGCCGGTGACGGAGGCGTAGACCTCTTCGAGCCGTCCCGCGATCGCCGGCCACGCGTAGCGCTCCACGGCGAGTGCCCGCGCCGCCTCGCCCATCGCCTCGCGGCGAGGCTCGTCGTCGACGAGCGCACACACGGCATCAGCGAGAGCGTCCGGGTCGTTCGGAGCGACGGCGACGGCAGCCTCCGGAGTCAGCACCTCGCGGTAGCCGGGGATGTCCGACGCGACGGCCGGAAGCGCGCACGCGAAGGCGCGCGTGAGCACCATCCCGAAGCTCTCCTGGCCGATGGACGGCGCGACGAGAGCCTTCGCGCCGAGGAGCGTCCTCGTCAGCTCGTCCTGGCTCAGGAAGCCGACGACGTCGATCCCCTCGCCCGGCACTCGAAGCCGCGCGAGCACGAGCCGTACCGCGAGCGGATCGGCGCCGGCGACGGTCAGCCGCAGCCCGGTACGCCGATGGATGTCCGGCCAGGCCCGAAGGAGAACCTGCAGCCCCTTGCGCGGCTCCTGCCGGCCCGCGAAGACGATTCGATGCTCGCGATCGCCGGCCGGCGCTGCGCGGGGAACGAGGACGCCGTTCGGAATCACCTCGTACTCACCCGGCAGCCAGCGTCGCTGCGACTCCCTTGCACGCTCGGACACGGCGATGCGATGGTCGATGCGGTCGATGAGAAACCCCCAGAGCGGCTTCGCGCCGCGCATCCAGCCGAGCTCTCCGGAGGCATGGAACGTCGCGACGAGCGGGCAGCGCGCGCGGATGAGCGTCGTCAGGCAGATGGTCGGCGTCATCGGCTCGTGCAAATGGAGCACATCGAAGCGCTCGCGCTCGAACGTCTTCACGATCCGCGCGTACGAGCGTGGCGAGAGCACGATGTTCGGTAGCGAACCGTTCGCCGGAACGATGACCGTGCGTCCCACCGGGATGACGTTCGCGGGCGGCTCGCCGTGGCGGCCGACCCGGGGATGCAGGACGCGCGTGAACTGACCCGGGGGGTCGTTGCCCATGATCAGACGCACGTCGTGGCCACGCTCCTCGAGTGCCGACGCCTGCAGCTCCGCATGTTCGACGACCGCGCCCCAGAACGACCACGAGAACGGGACGACGATCCCGATCTTCACAGTGTTTTCCGCAAGACCGGAGATCCGCTAGCGCGGAGTCTCCGGTCGCACAGAATCCCTGAAGGCGACCGCTTCGCGGCCGCATCGCTGCGAACCTTCATCGTTGTCGTGCGTAAGAGCGGAGATCCGCTAGCGCGGAGTCTCCGGTCGCACAGAATCCCTGAAGGCGACCGCTTCGCGGCCGCATCGCTGCGAACCTTCATCGTTGTCGTGCGTAAGAGCGGAGATCCGCTCGCGGCGTCGCCCGGCAACATCGGCCCTAGCTTAGTCCCGCCCAGTTAGGCTCCGGAAGGTGACGCTCGACGGCATCCACCACGTGACGTGTATCACGGGCGATGCCCCTCGCAACGTCGACTTCTACACACGCGTTCTCGGACTTCGGCTGGTGAAGAAGACGGTCAACCAGGACGACCCGACCGTCTACCACCTCTTCTATGCGGACGAGGCCGGAACGCCCGGAAGCGACATCACGTTCTTCGAGTATCCGGGTGTGCGCAGGGGGCGCGCCGGCGCAGGGATGGTGCACACGGTCCAGTGGCGCGTTGGGTCGGACGATGCGCTCGACTTCTGGGAGCGGCGGCTCGCTGCGGAGACGGGGGCGACGCGCGGTAACGGCGGCGTGACGTTCGAGGATCCGGAGGGCCTTCGCCAGAAGCTCGTCGTGTCGTCGGTCGACGACGCGCCGCTCCTCGCCGAGCATCCCGACGTGCCTGCCGAGCACGCGCTCCAGGGGTTCGACGCGGTGCGCGCGTTCGCCGAGCCCGACCCGAGCCGTGGACTCCTCGAGGAGACGCTCGCCTTCGAGCCGACGGGCAACGCGGCATGGGAGGCTCGTGGTCCCACGCGCGGCGGGGTCTACGCCTACGACCAGCCTCCGGCCGAACGCGGTCTCGGCGGAGCGGGAACCGTGCACCACGTGGCCTGGGCGACGCAGATCGACGAGCAGGAGGCATGGCACGAGCGCGTGTCGGCCGCCGGGATGCACCCGTCGCCGATCATCGACCGCTTCTGGTTCCGCTCCATCTACTTCCGCGAGCCGAGCGGCGTGCTGTTCGAGCTCGCGACGCTCGGGCCCGGCTTCTCGGTCGACGAGGAAGCGGAGCATCTCGGCGAGTCGCTCATCCTCCCGCCCGCCTTCGAGCACCTCCGCAGCCAGGTCGAGCCGGCGTTGACGCCGATCCCGGATCCCCGCCCGTGGGCGAGGTCCGACTGATCGTCACCCGTGGCCGTGCGCGCCGTGGGCGTGTGCATGGCCCTTGCCGCGCTTGATGAGCGCACGATTCACGAGGAACGTCGGCCCCCATGCGACGGCGAGCGCGATCGCGAGTGAACCCCAGAACAGCAGGTCGCCGAGGCCGGCGTCCATCGCGCCCGGCCAGAGGAGCAGTACTGCGTTGTCGACGACCTCCATCGTCGCGATGGAGAGCGTGTCGGCAACGAGCGCGATGCCGATCGCGGCGCCGAGCGCAGTACCCGCCCGCAGCAGCGGGATCAGCGTCAGCGAGTAGCCGAAGAGGAACGCGAGCGCGACGGCAAGCGCGATCGAGGCCGCGTCACCCCAACCCCACCAGGTCGCGAGCACCAGCCCCAGCACTTCGCCGATCCCACAGCCCGTGAGGCAGTGGTTCGTGGCGCTGATCGCGAGCCGGTTCGCGTCCACGAGGCGAGACTAACCTCCGGTCACGTGTCGATCGAGCACGAGACGAGCTCTCTCGCCGAGCAGCTCGCGGAGCTGTCGAACCAGCCGGTCGACGACACGCGCCTCGGCCGCACGCGCGCTCGGGCGCTCGCGTTCGCCCATCGGGCGACCACCTGGGGGCCACTCGAGCCGATCGCGGAGATCGGTTGGCGCACCATGCGCCGTGACGCCTCGATCGGAGGAAGCGTCCTCGGGGCAGCGCTCGCGTACCGCATCTTCATCTGGCTGCTGCCCTTCGCGCTCGTCATCGTGCTCGCGCTCGCGTTGTTCGTCGATCAGACCGATCGCAACATCGGAGAGCTCCTCGACGGCGCCGGGATCACCGGGTTCATCGCCTCCTCCGTCGCAGAGGCGTCGCAGGAAACGAAAGGGTGGGCGGTCGCGACCGCCCTGGTCGTCGCGCTGCTCGTGCTCGCCTACCAGTCCGCTGCGCTCCTTCGCTCGCTCCGCGCCGTGACCGCGCTCGCGTGGCGCCTGCCGGTCACGAAGACGCCGAGCCCGACGCGCTCGACGCTCCTCTTCGGCGCATGGCTGGTCGGGTTCATCGCCATCGGCTCCTCGGCGGCGCCGATTCGCCGCGCGCTCGACTTCCCGCTCGACGTCGCCGCCGACGCGTTCACCTACGGCGTCATCGTCACGTCCATGTGGCTCGTGCTGTCGTGGTTCCTGCTGCCCCACGATGCCGGGGGCATCCGCGACCTTCTTCCAGGCGCGATCCTCGTCGGGGTGGGGATCGCGGCGATCGGGCTCTTCAACACGCTCATCCTCTTCCCCTGGCTCACCGAGCGCGAGGAGACGTACGGCGTGCTCGGGGTCGCGGCGGGACTGCTGTTCGGCTTCTTCCTGTTCGGTCGGACGGCCGAGTTGGCGGCGGCCCTCAACGCGACCCTGTACGAGGAACGACGGCGTAGAGTGCCGCGATGATCCTCGAAGGCGAAGGACTCGCCGAGCTCCATACTCACCTGGGCGGTTCGGTGGCCTCCGAGATCCTCTGGTCGATCGCGCACGAACAGGGCATCGCGCTCCCGGTGAAGGACTTCTGGGAGTTCGACGCGCTCGTCACCGTCTCGGATCCGCACGGCGTGCAGGGCCTCGACGAGCTCGACCAGATCTACCATTGGACGGAGCTCATCCAGTCGTCGCCACTCGCCGTCGAGCGCTCCGTGCACGGCGCCATCGGCGGCGCGTACCGCTCGCAGCGCATCACGACACTCGAGCTCCGCTTCAACCCGATGAAGCGCAACCGCGGCGGCGAGCGCGACCTCGACCACATAATCCTCGCCGCGATCCGCGGCGTCGATCGCGCGAGCATCGAGTACCCGCAGGTGCGCGCGGGGCTGATCCTGATGATGGACCGGACCTTCGACTTCCGCCTGAACGAGATCATCGTCGAGAAGGCGATCAGCTGGGCGGGCCGTGGCGTGGTCGGCGTCGACATCGCCGGTCCTCGTCCCGGAGGAGGCCGCTACGACTACGCGCAGATCGAGCCGCTCGTCGAGACGGCCCGCGACGCAGGTCTCGGCGTCACGATCCACGTCGGTGAGGAAGGCGGAGAGATGGGACGCGAGGAGGTCGGCGAGGTCGTCGAGCGCCTCCGGCCCGACCGGATCGGCCACGGGATCCTCGCCGCCGGGAACGAGGAGGTCATGCGCGCGATCCGCGACCTCGGCATCACGCTCGAGATCTGCCCGACCTCGAACCTGCTCACGAAGGCGCTGCCCGACGAGCAGGCCGTCCGCGAGACGATCCGCTCGTTCGTCGAGCACGACGTGCCGTTCACGATCGCGACGGACGGGCCCGAGATGATGCGGACACACCTGCGCGACGAGCTCGAGCTCCTGCTCCGGATCGGAGCGCTCGACGAGGGCGAGCTCCGCGAGGCCAACGCGCGCGGGCACGCAGCGGCGTTCAGGCGGCCCGTGGGCGTAGGGGTATGACGGATCCGACCGGGCAAAGCCTCCAGGAGGAGGAGCGCGGCGAGGATCGCAAGGAGCGGCTCGAGCGCGAGCACAACGAGCTCCTCCAGGAGCTCCGCTCCCTCATCCCTGGCGCAGAGGTGCTGTTCGGGTTCCTGCTCGCGATCAGCTTCACGGCGGAGTTCGGCGACCTCGAGAGTGCAGAGCGGTATGTCTACTACGCAACGCTCGTCTCCACCGCGATCGCGCTCGTGCTCTTCATGGCGCCCGCCGCACACCACCGCCTGCGCTTCCGCGAGGGCGACAAGGACTACATGCTGCGCAAGGCGAACCGTGAGGCGATCGCCGGCACGATCGCGAGCTCGCTCGCCCTCACGGGCGTGCTCTACCTCGTCTCGCATCGTGTCTTCGGCACGACCGAGGCGATCGTCGTATCGATCGCCTTCTTCGCCTTCGCGGCCTGGCGCTGGTGGAGCTTCGCCCTCCTCCGCGAGTTCCGCGAGCGTCGAAGCTCCTAGCCGTCGGCCTCCGACAGCGCGCGCAGTAACGCCCGAACCTCACCCGGCCCGACGAGGTGGACGTCCTCGCGCCGCCCGTTCGCGCTGCGCGTGCTGGGAAGCAGGCTGCCCACATGCCCCGCCACCGAGCCTGCGGGAAGCGCGTCCAGGAGATCGTGGTCCGTGCGATCGTCCCCGAGCCCGAGCACGAAGTGGCTCGCCTCCTTGCCGTTCGGAAAGAGGCTCCGCACGTAGAGGCCCTTGTCCACGCCCTGGGCGCGCACCTCGATGACCTGGTGTCCCTGCAGGATCTCGGCCGGCGCGTTCTGCAGGTGTTGGTGCAGGTCGTTGAGCAGCTCGCGGGCGCGCCACTGCCCGTACTCGAGCTCCGCTTGCCGGTAGTGCCACGCGACACTGCACGACTTCCGCTCCACGTGCGCGCCGGGAACGTCTGCGGCGACACGCCGGAGGAGCCGCTCGATGGGACGAAGCCAGCTGAGGTCGAGATCGACGAGCGTCCGCCACTCCTCGCCTGGCGCCCGCGCGAGGTACCCGTGCTCGGCGCAGAGGTGAATCGGCAGGCGGCCGAACCACTGCTCGAGATTGCGGCGCCTGCGGCCGCTCACGATGTGCACGCTCGTGTTCGGCACCTCCGCCAGCGAACGCAGCAGCGAGCGGATCTCGGGCGTCGGCTGGGCGAGGTCGGGGTGGATCTCGAACTCGCGCAGCGTCCCGTCGTAGTCGAGAACGATCGTGCGCGCACGCGCGCGGGCGAACCGCCTGTGCATGCGCTCCTCGACCGCCGCATCGACGGTCGGTGGTCGCCGCGTGCTGCGCTCGCGGCGCGAATAGCGACCGAGACGGGTGAGGAAGCCCTCTGCCCAGCGCCTGCTGTCGAGATCTTCGACTCGCTTCGCCATCGTCTCGAGGCGCCGTTGTCGCTCGCGGGCCGACAGCTCGAGAGCTGTCGCCAGCTGCTCGACGACACCTTCGACGTTCCAGGGGTTCACGAGAAGCGCACCGGGGAGAACCTGGGCCGAGCCCGCGAGCTCCGAGAGCAGGAGCGCGCCGCGCCAGCGACTCGGAAGCCCCGGCTCGGACTGGCAGAGCACGAACTCCTGGGCGACGAGGTTCATCCCGTCGCGCAACGCCGTCACCATCATCACGTCCGCGCGGCGGTAGAGGGCGACGAGCGCCGGCTTCGAGATGTCGCGGTGGATGTACTCGACCGGGGTCGTCCCCGGCCGCCCGAACTGACCGTTGATGCGCGCGATGAGGAGCTCGATCTCGTCGCGCTGGGCGCGGTAGTCGGCGCTGTCGAGCCGAGAGGGGACGACGACCTGAATCATGGTCGTGGTGCGAGCCCGGGTCGGATCCTGCTCGAGGAAGCGCTCGAACGCCAGGAGCTTCTGCGGAATGCCCTTCGTGTAGTCGAGGCGCTCGACGCCGAGTACGAGCTGGCGGCCGGCGTACTGCCCCTCGAGGTCGGCGACCAGGCGCTCGGTCTCGGGATCGGCGATCACCTCGCGAAAGCCGGCGACGTCGATGCCGATCGGATCGACGCCGATGCCGACCCGGCGGCCGTCGAGCTCGAGCCAGTCCGGCTCGGAGTCGATGCCGAGCATGCGGAGGCAGGACGAGCGGAAATGCCGTGCGTAGTCGCCGACCTGGAAGCTGACGTAGTCGGCGCCGAGCACGCCGCGCAGGAGCGACTCTCGCTCCGGCAGCAGGCGATACACCTCGGAGGACGGAAACGGGATGTGCAGGAAGAACCCGATCGACAGCCGAGGCTCTCGGGCGCGCAGCATCGCCGGCACGAGCATGAGATGGAAGTCGTGCACCCAGACGCGCGCGTTGGGCTCACAGTGTTCGACGATCGTGTCCGCGAAGCGCTCGTTGACCTCCACGTACCGCGCCCACGCCTCGGGCGTGATGCGCAGCCGACCCTGGAAGTAGTGGAAGAGCGGCCACAGCGTGTCGTTGCAGACCTTCCCGTAGAAGTCCTCCTCCTCCTCGGCGGAGAGGAAGACCGGGTGGAGGTGATCCTTGGCGAGCCGCTTGTCCACGCGGTTCTGCAGTGCGGGTGGGACGACCGTTCCCGGCCACCCCACCCAGGTCGCGTCGCCCCTGACGGCGTCGAGCGCGGCCGCAAGGCCACCGGAGGACCGCTGCACCTGGATCGACGTGCCGTCGACCGTGAGACGCACCGGGAGACGATTGCTCGCAATGACGAGCTCGTGGTGTGCGCTGTGCCGAGCCATCGAAGGTAGACGGTACGCGCCCACGAACGTAGGGGCGGGGTATATCTCGCCCCGACGACCATGAGCCACGGCCTCGCCATCATCGGAAACTGCTCGTACAGCGCCCTTCTCAAGGAGGGGTCGGTCGAGTGGATGTGCTGGCCGCGGCCCGACTCGAGCTTCGTCGTCGGGCCGCTCCTCGATCGCGAGCAGGGTGGTGCGTTCTCGATCGAAGGCGTCGACGCCACGGACGTGGATCAGGCGTACCTCGAGAACACGAACGTCCTGCGCACGGTCTTCCGTTCCGACGACGGCGAGTTCGAGCTCATCGACTTCGCCCCGCGCTTCCAGCTGTACGACCGCTTCTTCAAGCCGTCGATGCTCATCCGCATCATGCGGCCGCTCTCGGGCGAGCCGCGAGCCCGGGTGCGCTGCCGGCCGACGTACGAGTACGGGCTCGACGAGATCGGCCGCTGGCGCGCGTCCAACCACATCGAGTTCACGGGGTTCCCGACGCCCGTCCGCCTGACGACGAACGTGCCGCTCACGTATGTCGAGGACGAGCGGCCGTTCCTGCTCGAACGCGACCGCCACCTCGTGCTCACATGGGGCGAGCCGCTCGAGGCGGGGCTCGAGGAGACGGCGGAGCGCTTCCTCGAGCGGACCCTCGACTACTGGCGCCGCTGGGTCAAGGGCACGCGCGTGCCCCGCGACTACCAGCACGAGGTCGTCCGCTCCGCCCTCGCCTTGAAGCTCCACCAGTACGAGGACACGGGAGCGCTGCTCGCTGCGACGACGACGAGCATCCCCGAGCACCCCGGCTCGGGCCGCACGTGGGACTACCGCTACTGCTGGCTGCGCGACGCGTACTTCACGCTGAACGCGCTCGAACGGCTCGGGCACTCGGAGGAGATGGAGATCTTCCTCGAGTTCCTGCGCAACCTCTGCGAGCAGCGTGACGGCGTCCTCCAGCCCGCATACCGGATCAACGGCGACCCGGACGCGGAGGAGCGCGAGCTCGCGCACCTCTCCGGATTCAACGGCGACGGCCCCGTGCGCATCGGAAATCAGGCCTTCGAGCACGTCCAGAACGACGTCTACGGCGAGATGGTGCTCGCGGTGAGCCGCCTCTTCCTCGACGCGCGCTTCGCCGGCAGCGTGCCGCAGCGCACCGCCGTGGAGATGATCCAGGGCCTCGTCGATCAGATGGATGCGCGGCTCGAAGAGCCCGACGCTGGTCTCTGGGAGTTCCGCGGGAAGACGCGCCTCCACACCTTCTCCGTCCTCATGCACTGGGCCGGGGCACGACGCGCGGCCGAGGTCGGCGACGCGCTCGAGGCTCCCGAGCTCGCCGCCCGCGCACGTTCGGTCGAGGAGCGCGCACGCGAGCTCCTCGAGTCGCGTTGCTGGGACGACGAGGTCGGCGCGCTCACCCAGGTGGCCGGCGAGCCGCAGCTCGACGCCTCGCTGCTCCTCGCCGTGCACCTCGGATTCTTCGACCCGGACGATCCTCGGGCCTCACGCCACGTCGACGCCATCCGAACCTCGCTGTCGGTCGACGGCGGGCTCCTTCGCCGCTACACCGTGCAGGACGACTTCGGCCACATGGAGGCCGCGTTCACCGTCTGCACGTTCTGGCTCGTCGAGGCGCTCGCCCTCATCGGGCGCACGGACGAGGCACGGGAGCTCTTCGATCATCTGCTGAGCCTCGACAACGGCCTCGGCCTGTACTCGGAGGACATCCTCCCGGACACGCTCGAGCAGAGCGGCAACTTTCCGCAGACGTACAGCCACGTCGGGCTCATCAACGCGGCGTTCCGGCTCTCGCGCCGCTGGGACTAACGCAACGGGTTTCGTCGTCGCGCGCGACGGGCATGGCAAGAACGTGACGGTCCCCACGCCTGCGCACGAGGCCCTCGAGGTCTTCGTCGGGAGGTGGCGCGCCAACGGCACGTCGTACGGTGACGGGCAGACGGCCGACGATCCCCTCGCGTCCGCGGTTCCTTGGACGAGCGACGAAAGCTACGCGTGGCTCGCTGGCGGCCTCTTCCTCGTGCACCGCTGGGATGCGCTGGTCGGTGAGCGGCCGTTCGAGGGGATCGAGCTCCTCGGCGTGGACGACGAGGGCCAGTACTTCGCCGAGCTGTTCGACGACTCGGGCAACCGCGTCGAGTACGCGGTGACCTGCGACGGGGACACGTGGACGTTCACGGCACCCGCAAGCCGCGCGACGGCAACGGTCGAGGCGCCCGGCCAGATCGCCTGGAACTGGGAGTGGCGGCCGGGCGGCGACGCCTGGCTTCCTCTCTGCGAGCGCTCGGCGACCCTCCAGCCGACGAGCCTCGGAGCCGTCATCGGCTCCGCCGTCGCGTGACGCCCGGCCGGTATTAGCGCTGGCGGTCCTTTCGAGCAGCATCTGGAATGGCGGTCGCGGAGTGCTCCCGCGACGCTGGCCGTTCTCACAACCATGGCTCCCTCCGCGTTCCCACTTCCATGACGGCACCCGTCAAACACGTCTGGATTGCGCTCGCCGTCGTCTACGTCGTGTGGGGATCGACGTACTTCGGCATCAAGGTCGCGGTCGAGACCGTCCCGCCGCTTCTCGCAGCCGGGTCGCGATTCCTGGTCGCAGCGCTCCTCCTCGCTGCGATCCTCGTCTGGCGCGGCACATCCTTGCGGATCACGCGTGCCGAGCTCGTCGCCAGCGCGATCGTCGGCGGGCTCCTGCTCGGTCTCGGCGTAGGGATGGTCCACGTCGCGGAGACGCGTATCGACTCGAGCGTCGCCGCCATCATCGCCGGCACGGTTCCGCTGCAGATCATCGGACTGCGCCTGATCGCGCGCGAGCGTCCTGCGCGTGCCACCCGCTTCAGCACGCTCGCCGGTCTGGTCGGACTCCTGCTCGTCGTCGCTCCCGGCCTTGGCGCGGGATCGACCGCACTCGGGCTTGCGGTGATGGTCTCCTCGACGATCGCGTGGTCGACGGGCTCGTTCCTGTCGAAGCGCCTCGAGCTTCCGCACGACCCGTTCGTTTCGACCGTGTGGGAGATGGCGCTCGGCGGCTCATTCCTGCTGATCGGCGCGCTCGCATTCGGCGAGTACGCGGAGCTCGGCTCGAGCACGTTCGCGCTCGACTCGGTTCTCGCCTGGGTCTACCTCGTCGTCATGGGCTCGGTCGTCGGCTTCTCCGCGTACGCGTGGCTGCTGAAGGTCGCTCCGATCTCGCTCGTCGTGACGCATCAGTACGTGAACCCGCTGGTCGCGATCGCGCTCGGCATGGCGTTCCTCGGCGAGCGCCCGAGCCCGTGGACGTTCGCCGGGGCCGGGCTCGTCATCGGCGCCGTCTACGTCGCGATCCGCGCAGAGTTCCCTAGGAAGAAGCGACCTGCGATCGTCGCGCCGCGAGGAACTCCAGCAGGTCAGACCGGGTGAGGATGCCGGCCGGCCGGCCGTCGGTCACGACGACGACCGCGCCGCTGCCGCCCGACAACCCCTCGTAGACCTGATCGACCGACGCGTCGCTGTCGACGGCCGGGAGCGGAGGCTGCATCGCGACGGCCACGTCGTCGTTCAGCGCATCCGCGTTCTTGAAGACCCGCTCGAGCAGCTCGCGCTCCTGCAGCGAGCCGATGAGGTCGGCGAGCGAGTCGACCGGCTCGGCGCGCACCACGGGAATCTGGGAGATTCCGTACCGCTGCATCGCGTCGATCGCCGCTCCCACCTTCTCCTGTGAGCCGATGGTGACGAGGTCGGGCACCTCGTGCCCGGCGCGCCTGAAGCGCAGCACCTCCTCCACCGCAGGCTGCGGTGTCGTCCGCTCGAGGAACCCGTACTGGAGCATCCAGTTGTCGTCGTAGAACTTCGAGAGATACGAGCGGCCGGAGTCCGGGAACATCATCAGGACGCGTGCGTCAGGCCCCAGCTTCTTCGCGACCTGTATGCCCGCCCACGCCGTGGAGCCAGTGGAGCCGCCGACGAGGAGACCCTCCTCCCGCGCGAGTCGCCGCGCCGTGAGGAACGAGTCGCGATCCGATACGCGCACCCACTCGTCGACCACGGACGCGTCGAGCGTGTCGGGCCAGCACTCCTTGCCGATTCCCTCGACGAGATAGGGGCCGGAGGGGTGCTCCTCGTCTGCGGTGAAGACCGAGCCCTCGGGGTCGACGGCCACGATCCGGGCCTTCGAGCCGTGCTCCTTGAAGTAGCGGCCGACTCCGGTGATCGTCCCGCCCGTCCCGACGGAGATGACGACGGCATCGACATCGCCGCCGTCGGTCTGCTCCCAGAGCTCCGGCGCGGTCGTCTCGTAGTGCGCCTCGGGGTTCGAGGGATTCGAGTACTGGTCGGGCTTGAAGCCGCCGGGGATCTCCTCCGCGAGGCGATCCGAGACGGCGTAGTAGCTCTCCGGCGAGTGCGGATCGACGGCGGTCGGCGTGATCACGACCTCGGCGCCGTACGCGCGCAGCATCGAGATCTTCTCCTGGCTCATCTTGTCCGGCATGACGAAGATGCAGCGATAGCCGCGGAGCGCGGCGGCGATCGCGAGTCCGACGCCGGTGTTCCCCGAGGTCGGCTCGACGATCGTCCCGCCCGGACGCAGGCGGCCGTCCCGCTCGGCCGCCTCGACCATCGCGAGGCCGATGCGGTCTTTCACCGAGCCGCCGGGGTTCAGGTACTCGAGCTTCGCGAGCAGCTCTCCGGGAACGTCACGACCCAGCCGTGCGAGGCGCACGATCGGCGTGTTCCCGACGAGCTCGAGCACGGTGGGGAACTCGCGGCGCGCCATCGGTCGCGAAGCCTACTTCGCGCCTTCAGCGCAAGGCCCAGAAGTCGCCGGCGAGCCCGACCTCGTCGAGCAGCGCCTGAGACGCCTCCACCGAACGGGGCGTCCAGCCCGGATCGAGCCGCGACCACCACCAGGCGCGCGCAAGCTCGTTCATCTGTGGAGCGGGAACCGTCGCCCCCGGCTCCCAGCCGTTCGCGGCGAGCCAGCGCTCGAGGTGCTCCTCCGACCGGAGGAAGACCATCGTGCTTCACGTGAAGCCGATGTCGTCCCACCAGCGGCGCGCGGGCACGAGAACGTGGCACAGGAGGTCGGCGCCCCCGACGAGCTCGCCGGCGCGTACGACGAGTTCGAGTGCATCCCCGCAGCACGCGCACTCCGTCGCGACCTCCCCGTCCGCGTGGAGCGCTCCCGGAATCCCGAGCGCGTCCCAGCAGCAGGTCCCGGTCCACGTGCGGCCACCGGATCGAACGCGATGGGGAGTCGGCGCGAAGCAGAACGGATTCGCCATCCAGACGTCGTTCGTGCCCGGGTGCAGCACGAGCGCATGCGCGTCGTGGAGACGCCGATACGCGGCCGCGATCTCGTCCGGGCTCATCCCGAGCGCCGCAGACGCCTCCGCTGTCGTCGGCGGCCGGCCGTTCGCCACTACGGAGAAGTAGACGTGCCGGCGAACGTCGAGGTCGACCGCGTCCATCAGTGCCTGAAGTGGCGCCGGCCGGTGAAAACCATCGCGGCGCCGGCTTCGGACAGCGTCGCGATGACCTCGTCGTCGCGCTTCGAGCCACCGGGCTGGATGAACGCCGCGATCCCGGCTTCGAGCGCAAGCTGCGGCCCGTCCGAGAACGGGAAGAACGCGTCGGAGGCGAGCACGGCTTCGTCCAGGGTGTGGCCGAGGTCGTGCGCCTTCTGAATCGCGATCCGTACTGCGTCGACGCGGCTCATCTGTCCCGCCCCGATCCCGAGCGTCTGACCGCGATGGGCGAGCACGATCGCGTTCGACGTCACGTGCTTCACGACGCGCCACGCGAAGAGGAGATCGTCCCACTGCGCGTCGGAGACATCCCCGCAGACGACCCGGGAGCTCTCGCGACCGACGGTCTCGCGATCTCGATCCTGGACGAGGAGGCCCCCGATGACCCTCCGGTAGTCGCGCTCCGCCTCGTCGGACGCGCGCTGATCCGTGTGCTCCAGGACGCGGAGCCCCGGCTTCTCGGCGAGCCGATCGAGCGCGTCTGCCTCGTACGCGGGCGCGAACAGGACTTCGACGAACTGCGCCGCCAGCGCGGCGGCCAGCGCCGAGGTGACGGCGCGGTTGACCACGACGACGCCGCCGTACGCCGACACCGGATCCGCAGCAACGGCTTTCGCGTATGCCTCCTCGATCGTCTCCGCAACGGCCGCGCCGCACGGATTCGCGTGCTTCACGATCACGCACGCCGGCCGATCGAGCTCTCCGGTGAGCAGCCGCGCGGCGGAGAGGTCTCCGAGATTGTTGAACGACAGGTCCTTGCCCTGGTGCTGGCGGACGAAACCGAGAAGGTGGGTGCGCGCCCCGCGCTCGGCGTAGTACGCGGCGCGCTGGTGCGGGTTCTCGCCGTACGGCAGCTCGCGCACGCGGTCGAATGCAGGAACGAGCGTCTCCGGAAAGCCGGCGTCCTGCTGGAACCAGCGCGCTATCGCAGCCTCGTACGCGGCCGAGCGCGCGAAGGCGATCGCCGCCAGCCGACGCCGAAGCTCCGGAGTCGTCGCGCCACTCGCGCGCAGCTCGTCGAGCACGGTGTCGTAGTCGCAGGCGCGTACCACGACTGTGACGGACGCGAAGTTCTTGGCGGCGGCCCGGAGCAACGCAGGCCCGCCGACGTCGATCATCTCGATGAGCGCGGTCTCGTCGAGCTCGGAAAGGTCGACGGCGAGCTCGAAGGGATAGAGGTTCACGCAGACGAGATCGAACGGCTCGATGCCGTGCTCGGACAGGGCGGCGGCGTCATCGTCTCGACCTCGCCGGACCAGGATCCCTGCGTGGATGCGGGGATGCAGTGTCTTCACGCGGCCGTCGAGCAGCTCCGGAAAGCCGGTCACATCCTCGACCTTCGTGACCGCGATGCCCGCCTCCGCGAGCGCCACGCCGGTCCCGCCGCTCGACACGATCTCGAACCCGAGCTCCACGAGCCCTCGTGCGAACTCCGCGACTCCGGACTTGTCGTAGACCGAGATCAGCGCGCGCACAGCTCACGCACCACCCTCGGAAGCAGTCGGTGCTCCGCCTCGTGCACCCGTTCGCGCAGCGTCTCGACCGTGTCGCCGGGAAGCACCGGAACCGGCTCGCTCGCGATCACGTCGCCGGTGTCGACGCCGTCGTCCACGTAGTGCACCGTCGCCGCCGCGGCCCGCAGCGCCCGCAGCCAGCACGTCGTCGAGCGGATGCGCTCCCGGAAACGCGGGCAGGGGCGCCGGATGCACGTTCACGACACGCCCGGGAAAGCGCGAGAGGAACGACGGCCGGAGCAGCTGCATGTACCCGGCGCAGACGACCAGCTCGACGCCGTGCTCCTGCAGCCAGTCCGCCATCGCGGAGTCGCGCGCGTCACGGTCGGCGTACTCCTCGGCCGGAAACACAGCCGCCGCGATGCCAGCCGCCTGGGCGCGCCCGATCGCTCGCGCGCCCGCGACGTTCGACGCCACCGCGACGACGGGGAGGCCTGCATCGAGGAGCGCCTGCAAATTCGTTCCCTCGCCTGACACGAGCACGCCGATCACCCGCGAGCGATCCTCCCGATCACGAGCTCGTCACCTGGATCCGGCATGACGGCGAGGTATCCGATCCCGAGGTTGAAGACACGCCGAAGCTCGTCCTCGGCGACGTGCCGGGCGAGCCACTCGAACACCGCTGGCCGCTGCCAGGAGGACCAGTCGATCTCCGCACGGAGGCCGTCGGGCAGGACACGCTCGAGATTCCCGAGGATCCCTCCGCCGGTGACGTGCGCGAGTCCGTGCGCGCGAGCGCGAAGGCGACGAGCGTCGTCGAGGTAGAGACGCGTCGGCGCAAGCAGGTCCTCGTCCGCGTAGTCCTCGTCCTCGAGCACGCGTCGGACGAGCGTGAAGCCGTTCGCGTGGACTCCCGCGGACGGAAGGCCGACGACAACATCACCCTCCTCCACGCGCGACCCGTCGATCAGGGCGCTGCGCTCGACGAGCCCGACGCACGTCCCGGCGAAGTCGAGCTCCTCCTCGCGGTAGATGCCCGGCAGCTCCGCCGTCTCGCCGCCGACGAGCGCGACGCCCGCCTCGCGGCAGACCTCGGCGGCTCCCTCCACGAGGTCGGCGACCGTCTCGAGGTCGATGCGGTTCGCTGCCACGTAGTCGAGGAAGAAGAGCGGATCGGCTCCGCACGTCGAGACGTCGTTGATGCAGTGCGCGGCGAGATCGGCCCCGCACGCGCGGAGCGCTCCGCGCTGGCGCGCGAGGATGAGCTTCGTACCGACCGAGTCCGTGGACGCGGCGAGGAAGCGGTCGCCGTCGAGGGGATGCAGGCCGGCGAACCCTCCGAACCCCGTCGCGCCGGTCGACTCGACGGCCGCGCGCAGCCGCTCGACCACCGCATCGGCCTTCGCAATCGAGACGCCCGCGGCTTCGTAGGTCTGCTCGCCGCCCACGGACCGAGCGTACAGTCCACCGCGTGGACGAGCCGTCCCTGCTGACGAGCTGGACGCTCGACCCGCTGCAACTCGCGCCCATCGTCCTCATCGCAGTCGCCTACGCGATACGGGCACGGACGCTCGCCCGTCGCGGGCAGCCGGTGCCGGGGTGGCGGATCGCGCTCTACGCGCTCGGAGTCACCCTCCTCGTCGTCGCCGTCGCGTCGCCGATCGCGGCCGTCGGAGAGGAAGAGCTGTTCTCGTTCCACATGGCCCAGCACCTCATCCTCGGCGACCTCGCGCCGCTGTGCCTCCTCGCCGGCCTCACCGGCCCGATCCTCCGCCCGATCCTCGCCTTGCCGGGCGTCATGCGCCTCCGCGTGCTCGCGAACCCGTTCGTCGCGTTTCCCATCTGGGCGGCGAATCTCGTGCTCTGGCACCTCCCGGTGCTCTACGAAGGCGCCGTCGAGTCGAGCGCGCTCCATGCGATCGAGCACGTCGCCTTCTTCAGCGCCGGCATCGTGCTCTGGCTCCCCGTGCTCGAGACCCTCCCTGCGCCCGAGTGGTTCGGGACCGGAGCAAAGCTCGCGTACATCGTCGGCGTCCGGCTCGTCGCGACCGTGGTCGGCAACGTCTTCATCTGGGGCGGCTCGGCGTTCTACGACGTCTACGAGACGGGCGACGACTTCCTCGGCCTCTCTCCGGACGCCGATCAGAGCCTCGCGGGCTCGCTGATGATGCTCGAAGGCTCGCTCGTCACGATCGTCGCGCTCGCATGGCTCTTCCTGCGCATGGCCCAGGAGGGCGAGGTGCGCCAGGAGCTCCTCGAGAAGGGGGTCGACGAACGCACTGCACGACGAGCGGTGCGCTACCGCCGCTGGAGCGAGCTCACATAGTACCGTCCGTGAGTTCGTATAGCTTTCGTATAGTGTCTAGTGTATGAGCGCCTTCGCTCACCTCGTTTCCGGCCGTCGCTCGAAGTTCGTCGTCCTCGCACTCTGGATCGGCGCCCTCGTTGCCCTGGGCCCGCTCATCGGGCAGTTCGAGTCCAAGCAGCGCAACGAGCCGTCGAGCTTCCTGCCGGAGGACGCCGAGTCGGTGCGGGCGCTCGAGCTCTCCGACCAGTTTCCCTCCGCAGAGGGCGTCGCCGCAATCGCGATCTTCTCGCGCTCCGGCGGACTGACGGACGGCGACCGAGAGGCGATCGCCGGCATCCGGGCCGACCTCGACGGCTCGCGACCCGAAGGTGTCGTCTCGATCGGCCCGCCGCAACTCGCCGACGACGGCGAGGCTGCGCTCGTCGTGACGCAGATCGTCGCCGACGGCGACGAGGAGATCCTCATCGGCGCCGTCGACGCGATTCGGGAGGCACTCGCCGAGAGCCCCGACGGCCTCGAGGCGAAGGTCACCGGGCCTGCCGGCTACTCCGCCGACGCGAGCGCCGCGTTCGAGGGGATCAACTCGACGCTCCTGCTCGTGACGTCGCTGCTCGTGTTCGTGCTCCTGGTCATCATCTACCGCAGTCCGATCTTCTGGGTGTTTCCGCTCCTCGCGGTCTTCTTCGCGGAAGGCCTCGTACGCGGGATCGGGTCGCTCCTCGTGGATGCGGGCGTCGTCGTAAACGGCCAGACCGGGGGCATCCTGCTCGTCCTCGTCTTCGGTGCGGGTACCGACTACGCACTCCTGCTCACCGCGCGCTACCGCGAGGAGCTCCACCGCCACGAGGACAAGCACGCAGCCATGAGGGTCGCCGTGCGGCAGGCAGGCCCCGGGATCGTCGCGTCGGCGGGCACCGTCGTGGCGGCGCTGCTCTGCCTCTCCTTCGCCTCGGTCAACTCGACGGCGGGGCTCGGCCCGGTCGGCGCGATGGGCGTTGCGATCGCGGCGCTCTCGATGCTGACCGCTCTGCCTGCCCTTCTCCTCATCGGCGGGCGGCGGGCGTTCTGGCCGTTCGTCCCGCGCCACGACCGCACCGAGGAAGCCGCTGACGAGACCACCTGGCAGCAGGGCTTCTGGGGCAGGCTCGGCGCGTGGATCGAGCGCCGGCACCGTGCCGTCTGGATCGGCACGACCGTCGGTCTGCTTGCCCTCGCGCTCGGCACGCTCACGCTCGACTCGGACCTCACGACGGCAAACGCCTTCCGGGGCGAGGTCGAAGCCGTCGAGGGCCAGCTCCTCCTCGAGCGCTCGTTCCCGGCCGGTGCAAGTGCACCGACCACGGTGCTCGTGACCGACCCCGGGCAGCTCGACGCGGTGCTCGCCGCGGCCGGCGAGGCGCCAGAGGTCGTCAGCGTAGGGCGCGTCGCGACCGGCGAGCCAGGCGCACTCTTCACCGTCACCCTCACCGAAGACCCGTTCAGCCAGGAGGGCTTCGCGCAGATCACGCCTCTCCGGGAGCAGCTGCGAGAGGCGGGCGGCGACGCCGTTCTCGTCGGCGGCGCGACGGCCGAGGAGTTCGACCTGCGCGAGGCCGTGCGCTCGGACACGCTTTTCCTCGTCCCGCTCGTGCTTCTCGTCGTCTTCGCGATCCTCGTGCTGCTCCTGCGTGCGATCGTCGGGCCGCTCATGCTCATGGGGACGGTCGTGCTCTCGTTCGGCGCTGCGCTCGGCCTCGCACTTCTCGTCTTCGAGCTCTTCGCCGACTTCCCCGGCGAGGATCCGAGCTTTCCGCTCTTCGCGTTCATCTTCCTCGTCGCGCTGGGGATCGACTACAACATCTTCCTCATGGCGCGCGTGCGCGAGGAAGCGCAATCGCTGCCCACGAAGCAGGCGATGCTGAAGGGTCTCGCGGTGACGGGTGGCGTCATCACGTCGGCGGGAATCGTCCTCGCCGGCACGTTCTCGGTGCTCGCGGTTCTCCCCCTCGTCGCGCTCACGCAGATCGGGATCACGGTCGCGCTCGGCGTCCTGCTCGATACGTTCGTGGTGCGTTCCATCCTCGTCCCGGCCCTCACGTTCTCGATCGACGAGAAGACGTGGTGGCCGTCGAGGCTCGGCCGGCGATGATCGGCTCGGTCTGGGCGCTCCTCCTCGTCGGCGCGCTCCTCGCGTCGTCGGCTATGGCGCTGATGTGGCTGATCCAGGTGCGGATCCGCGACGCGAGCCACGTCGACGTCGCGTGGGCGGTACTCATCGCGTGCTGCGCGATCGTGTACGCGCTGCTCGGGGACGGCGACGTCGGCCACCGCGTCCTCGCCGCCGTGCTGGCGTCGCTCTGGGGCTTCCGGCTCGGCGGCTACCTGCTGTTCAACCGCGTCCTCGGCAAGGAGGAGGACGGCCGTTACCAGGAGCTCCGACGCCGCTGGGCGCCGAATGCGAACCGGAACTTCTTCGTGTTCTTCCAGGCGCAGGCGCTGTTCGTCGTCTTCTTCTCGCTGCCGTTCGCATTCATCGCGCAGAACGGCTCGAACGGCCTCGGCGTCCTCGAGTGGGCCGGGATCGCCGTCTGGGCGATCGGGAATGCGGGGACGATTCTCTCCGACTCCCAGCTCGCGCGCTGGCGCAAGAATCCCGAGAACAAGGGAAAGACCGCGCGCGGCGGCCTGTGGGGCTGGTCGCGGCACCCGAACTACTTCTTCGAGTGGGTGACCTGGTGCGGCATCGCTCTCGTCGCGAGCGCGGCCCCGTGGGGCTGGCTGGCGTGGGCCGTCCCCGCCGGCCTCCTCTACCTCCTGTTCAAGGTCACCGGGATCCCGGAGACGGAGGCGCAGGCGCTGCGCTCGCGCGAGGACTACGCGGAGTACCAGCGGACGACGAGCGTCTTCGTCCCACTTCCCCCTCGGCGAGCCTAGGACTTCTCGCCGCGCGAGTCCGCGACGGCCGAGAGCGGCTTCTGGATACGGAGAAATGTCGCCGCGAGGGCGGGCTCTCGCGCCAGATCCTCGATCCGAAGCGCCGAAGCGCTCCGACTCCTCACGCGACGGGAACGCGGCGACGAAGTGACAAATGCTCGTCGCGCAACAGCGCATCTTCCCTGAGATCGACCGGAGGACAAGCCATGTGCCCGGTAGCGCATCGGGATAGGGTTGAGATCGCATGTCAGGAACGCTTCTCGCCACGGGGCTCGTCGTGGTGGGAGTCGGGAGCGCATTCGCGTTCGTACCCCGAACGTTCAGGCAAGGGCTCGCAGCCCAGGCGGTGGGCATCGCCATGGTCGGAGCGGCAGGTCTCGCGGTGTTCGCCACCGGGGACGAGCTCGGCGCCTCGTTCACCAGCGAGCTCGTCCCGCGCGTCGGCGTCGATCCGCTCAGCGCCTTCTTCCTCTTCGTGCTCGGGATGGTCGGAGCTCCAGCGGTCGTCTTCGCCGCGCGCTACCTCGCTCCCGACGCACGGGGTCGTGTCATCGCCGGGCTCACGGGGATCTTCTTGCTCGTCCTCGCGCTCGTCCTCTGCGCGCGCGACCCTCTGACCTTTCTCGCCACCTGGGAGCTGATGACTCTCGTCCCGGCCGCGATCATCCTCGTCGGGCGGCACGATCGCGAGGCTCGTGATTCCGTGTTCGTCTACATCGGGCTGACGCACCTGATGGGCGCGGGCACGTGGGTCGCAGTGCTCCTGCTCGTGGACGCAGAGGCCTTCGGCGGAGGCACCCCGCTCGAGACCGGCTCGGGCACACAGATCGCGATCGCGATCGCGGCGCTGGCCGGAATGGGGACGAAGGCGGGACTCGTGCCGCTGCATACGTGGCTTCCCCGCGCGCACCCGATCGCTCCCGCCCACGTGTCGGCACTGATGAGCGGTGTGATGATCAAGCTGGCCGTGTACGGACTCGTCCGCGTCCTCGTGGAGTGGCTAGGTGAGCTGCCGACGTGGTACGGAGTCGTCGTCCTCGCCGTCGGGGGAGCCTCGGCGGTGATCGGCGTCGTCTATGCCATCTTCCAGCACGAGCTGAAGCGGCTGCTCGCGTTCCACTCGATCGAGAACGTCGGGATCATCGTCCTCGGCCTCGGCGCATGCCTGCTCCTGCACACGCGCGGCGCGGACGCCTGGGCGGGAGTCGCGCTCGCGGCCGCGCTCCTGCACACGCTCAACCACGCCGTCTTCAAGGGTCTGCTCTTTCTCGGTGCAGGGGCGTTCGAAAGGGCCGCGGGCACACTCGAGATCGACCGCCTCGGCGGCCTCCTGCAGCGGATGCCCTGGACCGGAGGCGCGTTCCTCGTCGGCGCGATGGCAATCGCGGGGCTCCCGCCGCTCAACGGGTTCGCATCGGAGTGGCTCACCCTCCAGTCGTTGCTAGCCGTGCCCGCGAACGGAGGCGTCGCCGAGGGCCTCGCCGGCGCGGTCGCCCTCGGCGCGCTCGGGGCGACCGCTGCGCTGGCGGTGCTCTGCTTCGTGAAGGTGGTCGGGCTCGTACTGCTCGGACAGCCGCGGCGTGCCCGAGTCGCGGAAGCGACCGATGCGCCGTTTCCGATGCGCGGTGCAGTTGTCGTGCTCGCTGTCGCGTGCATCGTGCTCGGGATCGTCCCCGGGGTACTCGCGGGACCGCTCGCCGGCCTCGCGCCCTGGCCGACGGAGCATGCGCCGAGCGCGGCTGTCGAGGTTCCTTGGGACGACGCGCTGCCGGCGCCCGGAGTCGCGCTCGTCCTTCTCGTCGGCACGGCGCTCCTGTTCACGGCGCGGGGCCGACGACGTGCGGCGCCTGCGCCGAGCTGGGCCTGCGGACAGCGCCTCGGGCCCGAGCTCGCCTGGACGAGCGCCGGGTTCACGAAGCCGCTGCGGCTCGTGCTCGAGGCCGTGTTGCGTCCCACCCGCGACATCTCTCAGTCGGTCCGCGGCGGCGTCCTCCAGGAGGTGCGCTACCAGGGACACGTCCCGCATCTCTTCGACACTCACCTCAACCGTCCGATCACGCGGGTGGGGCTCTGGGCAGCGGCACGCGCGCGGCGCGTGCAAAGCGGGAGCCTAACCGCGTATGTCGCGTACCTCGTCGCGCTCGTGATCCTTCTCCTCGCTGCGGTGCGTATCGGGGTGATCGGATGAGCGGCGCGTCCGTCGCGGCAGCCGGCGGCCAGCTCGTGGGCGGACTCGTTCTCGCGCCCCTGATCCCCGGTCTGATCCAGCACTGGAAGGCGCGGCTGCAGGGCAGGCGCGGCCCGTCTCCGCTGCAGCCGTACCGTGAGCTCCGGCGGCTCTGGTCGCGCTCGAGCATCGATGTCGAGGGAACCACGCTCGTCTACAGACTCGCGCCGCCCGTCGTAGCCGCAGCTTTGGTCACCGCCGTGCTCCTCGTCCCCGTGACAGCGGACGCACCGAACCTCGGCGTAGGTCACAGCATGCTCGCACTCGGAGGCTTGCTCGCCCTCGCCCGCTTCACGGTCTGCACGGCAGCGTGGGACACGGAGAACGGCTTCGCCCTGATGGGAGCGAGCCGCGATCTCACCGTCAGCGTCTTCACCGAAGCGGCGCTCGTGCTCTCACTCGCGGTCGCGGCACTCGCAGCGGGCACCACCGACCTCACCGGCATCGTGGCCGGGACTGCCGGTAGCGACGCCTGGACGTCACCCGGTCTGGCGCTCGGCGCAGTCGGGTTCGCGCTCGTCGTCCTCGCCGAGACCGGCCGGCAGCCGTTCGACAACCCCGACACGCACCTCGAGCTGACGATGATCCACGAAGGGCCGGTACTCGAGTTCGGCGGACGCGATCTCGCGCTCTTGCAGTGGGGCGCGGCGGCTCGCCACTGGGTCGTGCTCGTCCTCGCTGCTCAGATCTTCCTTCCACACGCAGCGAACGTGTGGCTCCAGCTCGCGCTGTTGCCCGGCGTACTCGTCGTGCTCTGCGGCGCGCTCGCACTCGTGGAGACGCTGGTCGCGAAGATGCGCATCCTCCTCGCGCCCCGTCTCATCAGCGTAGGCGCCGCAGCCGCGCTCCTCGGCGTTCTGACCTGGCTGATCGAGACGACATGACGGGGCTCGTCGCATGGATGCTCGTCGCTTCGGGGCTCGCGGTCGTCGTCGTGAGACGGCGCTCGGTAGTCGTCGGCATCGTCACCGTGCAGGCCCTGGCTCTCGCGCTAGCGGCGCTCGTCGAAGCGGAGACGACCGACGACGTCGTGGCGAGCGGAGCGCTCGCACTGCGCGCCGTTCTTCTGGCGGCGCTCTTCGCAGGAGCCGTTGCCCAGACGCGCGAGCGCCTTCCGGTTCATGCGCGAGTCCCACCACTCCTGCGCGGAGGTGCGGCCGTGCTGCTGGCTCTCGCGCTCGTCTGGCTCGTGCCCGCGATCGGGCTGGAGTCGCGTGATGCCGAGCGAGCCGTACTGACGCTGATCGCATTCGGGGTCGCCACAGCCGGCTTGCGACGCGCAACGGTGCTGCAGGTGCTCGGGATCGTCCTCGTCGAGAACGGCCTTGCGCTGGCGGCACTCGAGCTCCCCGGAGAAGAGTCGGCCGCGGCGATCGAGCTCGGCGTAGCGGTCGATCTCGTGCTCATCTCGGTCGTCGCGGTCGTGTTCCACCGGCGGATCTTCGGCCTCTTCGGAGCAGGGGACACGGCCGAGCTCAGGAGTCTCCGTGACTAGCCGCGAGTGGCTCGCCGTAGCCGTGCCGGCGGTGCCGGCGCTCGCTGCCGCGGTCGTCTGCGTGGCTCCTCGTCGCGCAATCGCCGTGATCGGGCTCATGGCCGCCGGAGTGTCGGGGCTCCTCGCACTCGTCCTCGCGGCGGTCACGATCACTGCGGCCGACGACCCGATCTCCGGGGACTGGCTCGTCGTCGATGCGACCGCAGGCGTCTTCGTCGGCGTGATCGGCGCCGTCGGGCTCGCGAGCGCGCTCTCGTCGCCGGTGTACCTGAGATTCTCCCGCAGCGAGCTGGTCCGGCCCGAACGTGGGCCGCGCCTCTACTACGGGACCCTTCTCGCCTTCTGGGCCGTGCTCGTCGCGGTCCCACTCGCCGGAAACCTCGGCATCGCCTGGTTGCTGATCGAGGCCACAACGGCCGCGTCGGCACTGCTCGTCGGATTCAGCGGTCGAGCTTCGGCTCTCGAGGCCGGTTGGAAGTACCTGGTGCTCACGACACTTGGGCTCGGGTTCGCGCTGCTCGGGATCGTGCTCATCGCTCCCAACGTCGAGGGTGGGCTCGGTGGGCTTTCTTGGAGCTCTCTGGCCTCGCTCGAGACGGCATCCGACCAGCTCTCAGCTGCGTTCGTGCTGCTCCTTGCCGGCCTGGCAGCGAAGATCGGCTGGGCGCCGGTGCACAACTGGCTTCCCGACGCGCACTCCGAAGCGCCGCCGCCCGTCTCCGCTCTCCTCTCGAGCGCGCTCCTCCCGGCCGTTCTCGTCGTTGCATGGCGCTCCACGCAGGCACTCACACCCGCCGTTGGCGAGAGCCTGGCGCACGGCGTTCTCGTCGGCTTCGGGCTCGTCTCGCTCGCAGTCGCAGTTCCGTTCCTCTGGCGCGCGCTCGCCTGGAAGCGTCTCCTCGCCTACTCGAGCCTGGAGCACATGGGCGTGCTCGCCCTCGGCTTCGCTTTCGCCAACCCGTTGGCCATGGCCGGCGTCGTCGTGCACGTGGCGGGACACGCGATTGCCAAGGCTCTCGGCTTCTATGCAGCCACACCACTCATCGGGCACGTCCCGGCCGCCGGAGGCAGAGCCGCGACCGGCATCGGCCGCACGTCGCCCGCGCTCGGCACGTCCATGGGGATCTCCCTGGGGACGCTCGCGGGCCTGCCGCCGTCGCCGCTCTTTGCGAGCGAGGCGCTGATCGTGGCGGGCGGCTTCGCCGCCGGACGAACGTGGGAGGCGGCCGCCGCAGCGGTGCTTCTCGCACTCGGCTTCCTCGGGCTTGCGCACGCACTCCTGGAGACGATCGCCGGGAAGGCACGCCGCCGCGCTCCGGGATCACCGCCCGGTCTGCGCGCGGTCGTCGCGCTCACGGTGGTCGCAACGGCTGCCCTGCTCGCGCTCACCGTCCTGGCTCCATGGCTGCCGGGCTCCGAGCTCGTCGAGGCCATGCTGGGGGCGGCGTGACTGCGCACCGCGAACGACTGGTCGAGGCGCTCGAAAGCGGGTGGTCGTTCGCCGGCCTGTATTCGGTGGCCACCGGAGGACCCGTGCGCGTCGTGCTCGCGAACGACGAGGGAGAGCTTCGAGTCGAGACTGTCGAGTGCACGGCCGGCGCCGTACCGTCGATCGTCGACCTCGTCCCGGCGGCGAACTGGGACGAGCGCGAGGCGCACGATCTCTACGGCGTGCGCTTCGAAGGGCACGAGCCGATGCGCCCTCTCGTCGACCACGATCTCGAGGTAGCACGCTGGACCGTGCCGGTGCAAGGCCGCGACGCATACCAGGTGACGGTCGGCCCGATCCACGCCGGGGTGATCGAGTCGGGGCACTTCCGCTTCCACCTCGTGGGCGAGAAGATCCTGCACCTCGACGCACGTCTCTTCTACAAGCACCGCGGCCTCGAACGCGCGGCCGAGGGCTCGCACCTCGGCGACGGCATCCGGTACGTCGCGCGGGCATGCGCGGCCTGCGCGGTCACGAACAGCGTCGCGTACGCGCACGCGATCGAGGAGGTGAACGGCCTACAGCCTTCCGCCGAGCTCGCCCGCGCGCGCACGATCCTGCTCGAGCTGGAGCGGGTCTGGAGTCACCTGAACGACATTTCGGCGGTCTGCGCCGGGACGGGCCTCGCTGCGGGCGCGCAGCGCTTCGTCGGACTCACCGAGCGAGCGCGCCGGCTCAACGAACGCCTCACCGGCCACCGGTTCCTGTTCGGGTCGGTCCGCGTGGGTGGTAGCAAATTCGCGGTCGACAAGCGCGCGCTGTCGTTCGCACGCGACGAGCTCGAGATCCTCCGCGTCGACGCGGCATCAGGATGGCGTGAGCTTGTCTTCAACCGATCTTTCGACGACCGGCTGGTCGATGTCGGAGTCGTGCGCGCCAAAGACGCGCGTAGGCTCGGCGCAACAGGCCCGGCGTCCCGGGCGGCGGGGGTGGCCTTCGACATAAGAGCGGTCAGCCCGAGGCTTGCATACGAGAGCTTCGCTCCGGTCGTCCCCAGCCGGACGGTTGGCGACGTCAAGTCCCGGCTGGAGCAACGACATCTCGAGCTCGACCAGTCGTTCGAAGTCCTCGAGACGCTCCTCACCGATCCCATCCGAGCGTGCTCGACCGAGCGCGGAGGCCGAGAGCACACGGTGGCGGCGGCGCGCGTAGAGAGCCCGCGTGGCGCGACGCTCTGCGTCGTCGAGCGCGACGGCGACCGGCTCACGCGTGTTCACCTTCGAACAGGCTCCTACGCCAACTGGCCGGTGGTCGCGTTCGCCGCGGTCGGGAACATGCTCCCCGACTTCCCCCTCATAAACAAGAGCTTCGAGCTCTGCTACGCCTGCGCCGACCGCTGATGCTGACTCTGCTGAGAGACCTCCGCCGCCTCCGCCGCGAGATCGCCCTCCCGAAACCGGATCGCGGCCGCAGCCTCGCCGTCCGACACGCCGACTGCGGCTCGTGCAACGGCTGTGAGCACGAGCTCGTCCTCGTGTCGAGCCCATACGTCGACCTCCAGCGCTTCGGGATAGGGATCGTCGCGTCACCACGCCACGCCGACGTCCTGCTCGTGACCGGGCTGCTGACGACCCGAATGCTCACGCCCTTGCTCACGGCCCACGCAGCGATGCCGGAGCCGCGCCGCGTCGTGGCGCTGGGTGATTGCGCGGTCGGAGTTGGCGTGATCGGCTCGGCGGACCAGATCGTCGGCCCGGTGGAGAACGTCCTTCCGGTCGACCTTCGCGTCCCCGGATGCCCACCGTCACCGGAGACCATCGCGTCGGCACTCCTCGAGCTGATCGACGCCACACGGCGCTGACGCTCTCAGGCTGGAGCAGGCTCGAAGCGCAGCTTCTCGGTGCGCGGCGGAACGCGCGTCGGATAGTCGCGGGTGAAGCAGGCGCGGCAGACCGAGTCCTCCGGCAGCTCCGTCGCGGTCTGCATTCCTTCGACCGAGAGGTAGTGCAGCGAGGAAGCGCCGATGTGCTCTCGCATCTGCTCGACCGAGCGGTGCGCGGCGGCGAGCTCGTCCTCGTCGGCCATGTCGATTCCGTAGAAGCACGGCGAGACGACCGGCGGCGACGAGACGCGCACGTGCACCTCGGCGGCGCCGGCGTCGAAGAGCATCGCGACGAGCTGACGGGTCGTGTTCCCGCGGACGATCGAGTCGTCGACCACGACGATCCGCCTGCCCTCCACCTCGCCCAGCGGGTTGAACTTCATCCGGATGCCCTGCTCGCGCATGCCCTGCTCGGGCTGGATGAACGTCCGCGCGACATAGCGGTTCTTGATCAGCGCCTCGTTGTACGGGATCCCGGAGGCTTTCGAGAACCCGATCGCGGCGGGCGTGCCTCCGTCGGCGACGCCGATGACGAGATCCGCCTCGGCCGGCGCCTCCTCCGCGAGCCGCTCGCCCATCCGCACGCGCGAACCGTGCACCTCGATGCCGCCGACGCGCGAGTCGGGGCGCGCGAAGTAGACGTGCTCGAAGATGCACAGTGCACTGCGTCCGGCCGGAACGGCCTGCGACGCGTGCAGCCCCTCCTCGTCGACCCAGACCACCTCGCCGGGCCGCACGTCGCGGACGACGTCGGCACCGATGAGATCGAGGGCGCAGGTCTCCGAGGCGACGACCCAGTCGTCGCCGATCCGGCCGAGCGACAGAGGGCGAAACCCGCGCGGATCGCGGAACGCGACCAGCGTCCCGTCGACGAGCGCGGTCACCGAGTACGCGCCCTCGAGTCGCTGCATCGTCGCCGCGACGGCCTCGACGAGCGGGCTCGGGTCCCGCGCGATCAGCGCGGCGATGAGCTCGGTGTCCGAGCCGGAAGCAAGACGTATTCCGTCCGTGATGAGCTCCTCGCGCAATTCCTCGACGTTGACGAGATTCCCGTTGTGGCCGAGCGCGATCGTCCGTGCGCGTCCGTGGTGGATCAGGGGCTGCGCGTTCGACCACTTGTTCGCGCCCGTCGTCGAATAGCGCGTGTGCCCGATCGCGACCTCGCCGGGGAGCGCCTGGAGCTGTTCTTCGGCGAACACGTGCGCGACGAGCCCCATCTCGCGCAGGACCGTGAGCCGGCCGCCGTCCGAGACGGCGATGCCCGCGGACTCCTGCCCGCGGTGCTGCAGCGCGAACAGCCCGAAGTAGGCGAGACGCGAGACGTCCCGCTCCGGCGAACGGATTCCGAACACTCCACACATCAGTCGCTGCCCTCCCAGGCGCTCCGCAGGCGCGGAAGCTCCACTCCCAGCAGGGTATCCCCGCCTGCCGTTCCGATCACACGGATCGGGACGCCGAACTCACTCGCGACGCGCTCGACGTCCGAGCCTGCCGTCGGCGTGCACGCGACGACAGCGCGCCCGCCCACCTCCCCGAAGAGCTCCAGAGGATCCTCGCGAACGTCGAGCGAGGCGCCCGACCCCGAGAAGAGCGCGGCCTCGGCGAGACAGATCGCCAACCCACCCTCGGCGGCGTCGTGGACGAGCGTCGTCAGGGACGCGACGTGCCAGAGGAACGAGACCAGCCGCGCTTCCGCCTCGAGATCGAGCGGCACCGGCATCCCGCCGAGCTGGCCGTAGCGAGCCTGGTACTCCGAACCTGCGAGCGACACAGGCGACGCGAAGGCAGCGAACACGAGGTCGCCGTCGCGCCATCCCTTCGGCACGCGGCGGACGTCCTCGACGAGACCGACCGCACCGACGACCGGTGTCGGATGGATCGCCCGCCCGTTCGTCTCGTTGTACAGCGAGACGTTCCCCGATACGACCGGCACACCCAGCACCTCGCTGGCGGCCGCGATGCCGTCGATCGCCCCGGCGAGCTCCCAGCCGATCTCCGGCTTCTCCGGGTTCCCGAAGTTGAGGCAGTCCGTGAAGCCGATCGGCTCGCCGCCGACGCACGCGACGTTGCGCGCGGCCTCGAGCGCGGCGAGCGCGCCGCCGGTGAACGGATCGAGGCGCGCGATGCGCCCTTGCCCGTCCAGCGACAGCGCCAGTCCACGCATCGACGGACGAAGCCGGAGCACCGCGGCGTCGAGGCCCGGCCGACGAACCGTGCGCGACCCGACGAGCTGGTCGTAGCGGCGGTACACGAACTCGCGGCTCCGCAGCCCCGGCGCTCCGAGCAGCTCGACGAGCGCCTCGGACGCCGGCGGCGCACCGACGATCTCGCGCTCCGGCACACCCGCGGGTCGCTCCTGCTCGACCTGGTAGCGCGGGCACTCGTCGGTGAGAAGCCGTGCGGGAATCTCGCCGACGACGTCGTCGCCCCAGAACGCACGGAGCTCGCCCGTGGCGGTCACCTCGCCGATCACGGCATGGCGCAGCTCCCAGCGGTCGAGCACTGCCTCGACTGCTTCCAGCATCTGCGGGCGCACGATCGCGATCATCCGCTCCTGGCTCTCGGAGATCATCACCTCCCAGGGCTCCATCCCGTCCTCGCGCAACGGGACGCGGTCCAGATGGACGTCGATCCCGAGGTCGGCGGCCATCTCGGAGAGCGACGACGCGATGCCCGCGGCGCCGCAGTCCTGGAGCGACTCGACGAGGCCCGAGGAGACGAGCTCGACCGACGACTCGATGAGCTTCTTGCCGGTGAACGGATCGCCGATCTGCACCGACGGGCGCTTGTCCCCGGCCGCATCGTCGAGCTCCTGGCTTGCGAGAACCGAAGCGCCGCCGATGCCGTCGCGGCCGGTCGTCGCGCCGTAGAGCACGACGAGCTGACCGGCGACGGTCGCCTTCGCGCGGGTGAGCCGGTCGACCGGGAGCAGTCCGACGCACATCGCGTTGACGAGGCAGTTGTCGCGGTAGGCCTCGTCGAAGACCGCCTCGCCGCCGACAGTCGGAACGCCGACACAGTTCCCGTAGTGCCCGATGCCGCCGACCGCGCGCGAGAACGACCAGTCGGGCTCCGCGAAGCGCAGGCCGTCGAGGAGCGCCACGGGGCGCGCGCCCATCGCGACGATGTCACGGAGGATTCCGCCCACTCCGGTTGCCGCACCCTGGAACGGCTCGACGGCGGAGGGATGGTTGTGGCTCTCGACCTTGAACGCCACGGCAAGCCCGTCGCCGAGGTCGAGGACGCCGGCGTTCTCACCCGGCCCCTGGAGCACGCGTGCCCCGGACGACGGAAGGCGCTTGAGGAGCAGCGCCGAGTGCTTGTAGCCACAGTGCTCCGACCAGAGCAGCGAGAACACAGCGAGCTCGAAGTCGTTCGGGTCGCGCGCGAGCAGCGAGCGGATTCGCTCGTACTCCCCATCGGTGAGGCCGAGTGCGCGATGGAGCGCCGGATCCGCCGCGGTGCTCAGGAGGTCAGCTTATCGACCGCGTCCGACCTCGCACGAGGCGACCCGAGAGGCGGTGGGTAGCCTCAACGCATGCGCTCGTACTGGCCGCTGATCCTCCTGCTCGCGGCGATGTGGGGGGCCTCGTACCTCTTCATCAAGGTCGCCGTCGAGGACATCCCGCCGGCCGCGCTGACCGAGCTGCGTGTTCTCGTCGCCGGGCTGCTGCTTGCCGGCTACCTCGTCTGGCGCATGGGAATGTCGCGCGCGATCGCCGAGCTTCGCGCTGCGTGGCGGCCCTGCCTGGTGCTCGGCGTCATCAACGGCGCGGTGCCGATGGGGCTCGTGGCCTGGGGTGAAACCCACATCGACTCGAGCGTGGCGGGTATCGCGCAGTCGACGGTGCCGATCTTCACGTTTCTCCTCGCCGCGCGCTTCCTCCCACACGAGCGGGTGGGGCCACTACGGATCGCGGGCGTCGTGCTCGGCTTCCTCGGTGTCGCCGCGCTCACCGGATTCGACACGTCGGGCGGCTGGTGGGTGGCCGCGGGCACTCTCGCCGTCGTGCTCTCGTCGCTCTCGTACGCGAGCGGCGGCGTCTACGGACAGCTGCAGGTGCGGGCGATTCCCGGGCCGGTCCTCGCCACGGGATCCATGCTCGCCGCTGCACTCGTGCTCGCTCCCCTCGCGCTCGCCGACCCGCCGCGCGCGCTCCCCGGGACGACCGCACTCGCCGGCCTCGTCGGGCTGATCGTCGTCCCGACCTTCGCCGGCCAGCTCCTCCTCTTCCGCGTGCTGCGGCTGCACGGGAGCCGCAAGCTCTCGATCGTGACCTACCTCATGCCCGCGTTCGCGGTCGTCTACGGGGCCGTGCTGCTCGACGAGGCTGTGACGGGCGCGATGCTCGCCGGGTTCGCGCTCATCGCCGCAGGCGCCGCGCTCGCCTCCGGCCAGCGCTTCTTCGGCGTGCGTGTGCAGGAGTCGGCCGCGTGAAGATCACGATCCGGCGCGCGGGGCCTGACGACGTGGACTTCCTCGTCGACCTCGTGAGCCACGAGGACGTCGAGCCGTTTCTCGCAGCCGTACGCGCGAAGGGGCGCGACGAGATCCTCGTGGAGGTCGCTCGCGGGCACTCGGAGCCGGACGCGTTCGGCGTGTTCGTGATCGAGGTCGACGGCGAGCTCGCGGGCACGATGCGCTTCGAGCGGGCGAATCGCCGCAGCCGCATCGCGGATCTCGGCGGGCTCGCCGTCCATCCGGACTTCCGCGGCGCAAAGGTCGCCGACACGGCCGCACGACTCTTCCAGCGACTCCTCTTCGACGAGCTCGGCTTCCACCGCCTCCAGATGGAGATCTACGGGTTCAACGAACGTGCGCTGCGGCACGCCGAGCGCGCGGGCTTCACGCGCGAGGGCATCCGCCGAAAGGCGTACTGGCGCAACGACGAGTGGGTCGACGGCGTGCTGTACGGGCTCGTGGCCGAAGACCTCGAGACGTCGTCCTAGTGAGCTCCGTTCGACGTCGTCTGCGCGACCGCGCGGATGAGTGCAGCGCGGATCCAGTCGGGCTCGGGCCAGCCGCTCGGGCCGCGCGGAGTCCGGTAGATGCGGTCGTCGACGCTGTAGGCGACGGGGATCGGCTCCGGGTCGACATCGCGACCGTCGACGAGCACCGTCGGCGAGCCGAGCACGCGATACGACTCGGCATCGGAGTCGGACTCGACGTCGACGAGCTCGATCTCGGCCGGGATTCCCGTCTCGTCGACGACTCGCTCGACGACCACGAGCGCCATCCCGCGATGCGGGCAGTCCTCGCGCGCGAGGATCTCGATGCGAACGGATCCGTTCGACTTCTCTGTCGTCACGTCGGCCCCCCTCCCCAGGGTGAGCTCGATTTCGTTCCCCTCTGCTGACGCTACGACCAAAAGGGGTAGGCGCAATCCCTCGGACGAGGGAGCCGCTCCGTGACGCGAGGGCTAGAGCCCGCGCAGCGCGCGTTCGAGCACCGGATCCTGGCCTGCGAAGTACTGCGCCGACGAGAGGTCGATGCGGATGTCCGGTGCGACGGCGAGCCGTCGGTCGTTCTTCCCCTTCTTGCGCTCGTGGTACCGGGCCGCGATGTTGACGTACCAGCCGAGGGTCGGCAGGAGGACGGGGAACGTGTCGGCGTACGTCTCCACGCCCCCACCCGTCGGTTCACCGAGGATGACGGCACGGGTATCGCGATCGATCTCGGACGCGAAGTTGGCGGCCGCCGAGAAGGTGGCACGGCCGACGAGCAGGTACAGCTTGCCGCGCCTGTCGACCGCGGGCGAGCCCAGGAGAGCCGTCAGCGCGCCGTACGTCGTGTTGTCGCCGCCTCCGTTGAGCCGCACGTCGACGATCACGCGGCGGGTGCTCGGCGCACGAACGAGCCGCTCGATCGACCGCAACGTCGCCGGCGTCGGCGCGCGAACCGTGTTGTAGCCCACGTAGACGGCTCGCCCGCGAGCGAGAGCTCTCGCCCACAGCGGCTTCGCACCCCCTGCGAGGTAGAGCGGTCGCGGGCCGTACGGGAGCGAGGACGGATTGTGCCCGTGATGCGGCTCGGCGAATGCGGCGGCGTACTGCGGGCCTGGCATGGCCGTCAGCTGGACATCGACGCGCCGAGCGTCCGAGCGCTCGAACGTGAAGGTCGCCGGCCCGGTTCCTTCGGTGACACCGAGACCGTCGAGGATCTCGGCCGTCAGCACGAAGTGCGGCGCCAGCCCGCGCAGGTTCCACGGATTGTCGCTAGGCGTCAGCGGTCGCACGAGCTCGAGCACGCGCTCGATCGGGGTGTCCTCGATCGCAACGAGCCGGCTGCTGACGAGGGATGTGTCCCGCGCATCCACGACGTAGACGCCGTCCGAGAAGTGGTAGAGGCGCAGCGGATACAGGCTGAGCGCCCGGGTGTGGGCAGGGTCGCCGGGAAAGAGACCGGTGTGACCGTTTCGCGGGCCGAGAAGAGCGATGATCCGCAGGACGCCGACGAGGACCTCGTTCCGCGAGAGCGCCGGAGCGCGTCGGCCCAGCGCGTTCACCTCGGCGCGGAACTTCGCCTTGGAGATGCTCCTGAACGGCGCCGGGTGCAGCTGCTCGATCGACATGCCGAGCTCACGCACGTCGTCGGCAGCCGTGAACGAGGCGGAAGGGCGAGCCTGCGCCGCGGAGACGATCGCGACCATGGCGACTGACACGAGGAGCAGGCCCGACATCCGCATGGCCCGGAATGATGTCCTATCGATCTGTACATGTCAAGATTGACATATACATGGCGCTGAAGTACGCACTCCTCGGGTCTCTCGCCGACCAGCCGCGTACCGGCTACGAGCTGCTCAAGCACTTCGAGCAGTCGCTCGCCTACGCCTGGCCGGCGAGCCACAGCCAGATCTACCCCGAGCTTGCGCGACTCCTCGAGGACGGCCTGATCGAGCAGACGGAATCCGGGCCGAGGGGGTCGAAGACGTATGCCTTGACGACGGCGGGTCTCGACGAGATTCGGCGCTGGCTCCTCGAGACGGAGCCCGAACGCCGCATCCGGCGGGACGCAACGCTGCGAACGTTCTTCCTCTGGCTCCTCGAGCCGGAGGAGGCGGAGGCGCAGATCCAGCGCGAGCATGCGTACTGGTCAGGCGTGCTCGAGGAGTTCCGCCGGATTCGCGACGAGCCGACGGGGGCGAACCGTAAGGCGCGAACGCTCCGTATCGCCCTGGAAGGGGGAATGCGGACGGTCGAAGCTCAGCTCGAGTGGCTCGACGACGTCCTCGAGGAGATCCGCTCACCGGAGTGGCGCTCGCTCGACCCCGGCTGACGTCAGCGCGCCGCGGTGCAGACCGCCGACGCCCACGCTCGTGTCGACTGGGCGCGCCGGTGGTAGACGTGCAGGCCGGTCTCGAGCGCGAACCCGGCTGCGCCGTAGACCTGATGCGCCGCAGCGGTCACCTCGCAGCATGACCCTCCCGCAAATCGGAGTTCCGGTGCCTGAAGACCGCCGGTGTTCGTCGCAGCTGCCCACGCCAGCAACGTCATCCCGTCCACGGCGAGCACCGCGTCGGCGAGGCGGGACTGGACAGCGGGCAGCGCTGCGAGTGGTGCTCCGAACTGCTCCCGGGCTCGTGCGTGCTCGACGGCCAGCTCGAGTGCGCGTGCCGCGACGCCCGCGAGGTATCCGAGTGTTGCGGCATTCCACGCACGCCAGCACGACGCCGCGGCAACGGGCTCGAGCTGTCCGATCGCGGCGACGTCGATCCGCACACTGCCGGTGCCGTCGAGCGTCGGCTCCGCGCGAGCCTCGGACGCGGGCGGGCCGAGACCGAGCCCACCCTCCCGCAGCGGAACCGCCAGCGACTGCACGCCGCGCGCATGCCTCGCTCTCCCCTCGACGCAGAGCGGAGCTCCCAGCGTGGCCTCGTCGAGGAGGCTGACCGGCGCAGCGACGCGTCCGAGCTCGATTCCTCCCGCGACGACCGCACCGAGCAGCTCCTCCGTTGCCCAGAGGTCGGACCAGCCTGCCGCTGCGACACGCGCAGCCAGGTCGTCGTCGCGATCGTCCTGCCAGCTCCCGAGCTCCGGCTCGAGCGGTGCGTGCCAGTCGCCGATCGCGGCGCGC
The DNA here is from genome assembly GCA_963740105.1 of uncultured Gaiellaceae bacterium. Lineage (GTDB taxonomy): Bacteria > Actinomycetota > Thermoleophilia > Gaiellales > Gaiellaceae > GMQP-bins7. The sequence continues at coordinate 2,138 of CAVUCT010000016.1, read as the reverse complement.
ACGGACTCGGCGAAGAGCGCGTGCTCCTTCGACGACTGGAAGTTCACCCGAGCTCCGCGAGCACTGCGTCGGTGTCGGCGCCGAGGGAGGGCGCAGCTGCCGCGACCCGGCGCTCGCCGCCCACGCGCACGAACGGCGCGAGCAGGTCGACCTCGCCCAGGCCCGGCTGCGTAACGCGGGCGATGAGGCCCTCCGCGACCACCTGCGGATCCGCTGCGACCGCCTCACGCGGCTGCACCGGCCCGCACGGCACGCCCGCAGACTCGAGCGCCGCGATCCAGTCCGCGGCCGTGCGCTGCGCGAGGCGGTCGGCTACGGCACTCGTGAGCTTCTCCTTCGCCGCGAGAACGTCGGGGTCGTCCGGTACGACATCGGGAGCGGCGACCGTCGGGTCGTCGAGGCCCAGCAGCGAGAGGAACGCGTTGCGCTGTGCAAGGTTGAGGCACGCGACAGCGACGAAGCCGTCGGACGCCTCGAAGCACCGGTAGTACGGGTTCAGCCGGAGCCCGCCTGCGATCTCGCCAGCGCGCTTGGCGAGATGCGCGCGGTCCGCGATCGGCTCAGATCCATTCGCCTCACTCGCGAGCCGCACGAAGTCCTGTAGCTGCACCGCCATCGCCGCCGCGAGGAGCGAGACGTCGACGAGCTCGCCTTTGCCCGTGGCACGGGCACGAACGAGGGCCGCGAGGACCCCCGTCGCGAGCAGGAAGCCCGCAGTGAGGTCGGCCATTGGAATTCCGCCTGCGCGCACGGGCACGGAGTCGCCGGGCGAGGCATGCGCCGTCAGCAAGCCCGCGCGGGCCTGAGCAACGAGGTCGTAGGCGGGGGCGTCGGCCAGCGGGCCGGCACGACCGAAGGAGCTCACGCGCCCGACGACGAGCACCGGATTGGCGGCGTGCACCTCCTCCCAGCCGAGACCGAACCGCGCGGCCCGCTCTTCGGGAAAGTTGTGCACGGCGATCTCCGCGCTGTCGAGCAGGCGCGAGCTGGTCTCGAGCCCAGCTGCGGACTTGAGGTCGACCACGACCGAGCGCTTCCCACGATTCAACGGGACGAAGTAGCGGCCGAGGCCGGGAGCGACCGGCAGCACGTGGCGGTAGCCGTCGCCCGCGGGCGGCTCGACCTTGACCACGTCGGCCCCCAGGTCCGCGAGGAGCACGCCGCAAAGCGGCCCGGCGACGTACTGCGCGTACTCGACGACTCGCACGCCCTCGAGCGGGAGCGTCATCTCAGGCCCAACCCGCGCCGTGCGATCACGACCTGGAGGATCTCGGCCGATCCGCCGGAGATGGTCGATCCGACGGACGCGCGGTAGAGACCGCCGAGCCGCCCTTCGAGCGGCGCGGACGGGTGAGAGTCCGTGAGGCCCTCGAGCCCGAGGAGCTCGATGCCCTCGCGGGCCAGACGCTGGGCGAACCGTGCGCCGGCGAGCTTTGCCATGGCGGACGCGGCGCTCGCGGGCTCGCGGCGATCGAGGAGGTCGGCGGCCCGGAGCGAGAGAAGGCGTGCCGCCGCAAGCTCACCGCGGAGCGACGCGACGCGCGGCCACGCAATCTCGAGCCGATCCGTGTCGCGCAGCCGCGCTTCGAGCCCGTCGAGAACCCAGGCGAGCCCACCGAGCTTCTCCGCCGTGATGCGCTCGAAGTCGAGCGTGTGCATGAGCACGTCCCAGCCTCGGTCGAGCTCCCCGACGAGGTTCTCGGCGGGAATCTCCACGCCGTCGAGGAAGACCTCGCAGAGGAAGCCGCCACCGAGCACGGGAAAGCGGCGTACCTCGATCCCCGGTGTGTCGAGCGGCGCGACGAGCACGGAGATGCCGCGATGGCGCGGCTCGTCCGGGTTCGTGCGCACGGCGAGGTAGATCCAGTCGGCCAGCCACGCACTCGACGTCCAGATCTTGTGGCCGTCGACGAGGAACGTGTCGCCACGACGCACCGCTCGCGTCGCGAGTGAGGCGAGATCGCTCCCCGCCCCCGGCTCGGAGAAGCCCTGGCAGAACGTGAGCTCGCCGCGGGCGATGGGCCCAAGGAGCCGCTCCTTGAGGGGCGGCGACGCGAATCGCTCGAGCGCGCAGCCGATCGTCTTGTACGAGAGGAGGTAGAGGGAGAGCGGGAGCCAGTGATAGCCGAGGACCTCCT
>CAVUCT010000015.1:0-100933 GCA_963740105.1 uncultured Gaiellaceae bacterium | reverse complement strand
CCCGATTACCGGGGCTTTTCTCTTGTGGGCGGTGAGGGACTCGAACCCCCGGCCACCTGCGTGTAAAGCAGGCGCTCTACCAGCTGAGCTAACCGCCCCTGCGGCAGACGTTCCGGCGCGCGGTTCTCCGGCCCGCGCGAGCCGTGGCCCCCCAACCGGACGACCCCCTCTCCCAGAAGGGCGACTCTCGCCAGGAAACCCCGAGTAAGCTCGCTTCCGTGCCCCACGCGCCGGCGGACGACCGCTACGACCGGATGCTGTACCGCCGCACCGGCCGGAGTGGGCTGAAGCTGCCGGCGATCTCGCTCGGCCTCTGGTGGAACTTCGGCCACGACCGTCCGCTCGAGACGAGCCGCGCCATCGTGCGGCGCGCGTTCGATCTCGGGATCACGCACTTCGATCTCGCGAACAACTACGGGCCGCCGTACGGCTCGGCCGAGGAGACCTTCGGAGCGCTGATGATCAGCGACCTGCGCCCGTTTCGCGACGAGCTCGTGATCTCCACGAAGGCGGGCTACGACATGTGGCCCGGACCGTACGGCGAGTGGGGGTCGCGAAAGTACATGCTCGCGAGCCTCGACCAGAGCCTCGCGCGCATGGGCCTCGAGTACGTCGACATCTTCTACTCGCACCGCTTCGATCCGGACACGCCGCTCGAGGAGACGATGGGTGCGCTCGACTCTGCGGTGCGGGCAGGGAAGGCGCTCTATGCGGGCATTTCTTCGTACTCGGCGGAGAAGACCCGCGAGGCGGCCGCGATCCTGCGCGATCTCGGGACGCCGCTCCTGATCCACCAACCCTCGTACTCCATGCTCAACCGCTGGATCGAACCGGATCTCCTCGACGCCGTGGGTGAGCTGGGTGTGGGCAGCATCGTCTTCTCGCCGCTCGCACAGGGGATGCTCACGGACAAGTATCTCGACGGCATTCCCAAGGGCTCGCGCGCGAGTTGGCCGAGCTCGCTCTCCCCGGAACTCCTGACGGATGCGGCGCTCGACCGGATCCGCGCGCTGAACGAGATCGCGACTCGGCGCGGCCAGACCCTTGCGCAGATGGCGCTCGCGTGGGCGCTGCGCGACGAGCGCGTGACGTCCGCACTGATCGGAGCATCGAGCGTCGCGCAGCTGGAGGACAACGTCGCGGCGCTCGACCGACTCGGCTTCACGGACGACGAGCTCGCCGAGATCGACCGGCACGCGACCGACAGCTCGATCAACCTCTGGTCGGGGTCCAGCGACGCGTGAGTGCCCCCAACGGGATTCGAACCCGTGCTGCCACCTTGAAAGGGTGGTGACCTAGGCCGCTAGTCGATGGGGGCCCGCGTGGAGTGTAGAGACGCTCCTGCGCACGGCTTCTACACTCATCGGCGCGGGCCGGTAGCTCAGTTGGTAGAGCAGGGGACTTTTAATCCCAAGGTCGCAGGTTCGATCCCTGCCCGGCCCATCTGCGAAGTGCCTGCAGAACGGCACCTCTTCAGCGCGAGGTTGGCGGGGCGGCAACACCGACTGGCAGTACGGACTCAGTACGCGCTTCGTCAGATGGGAAATGCGCCCTCCATCTTCGCGGCTTGGAGCTTGCGCTCGGCACGCTCCCAATGCCCATGGGCGCGGTGGTCACCTTGAGTGAGGAATGGCCGCTGAACACAAGCGGCGCGGGCTCGGTGGCTACTGATCCGCTCCCGACCTGGCGTCCCTTTCTCCTGTTGGGCCGCCGTGCCAGTCGACGCACAGCACCGTTGCGTCATCGCGGAGCTCCCCACCGCAGGCTTTGACCACGGCCTGTGTCAGCGCCTGTACCGCTTCGCGTGGATGAAGGTGCCGCGTCTCCGTGAGGATCTCCATCGCGTTCACATCGGCCGCGTTGCGCTCCAGCATTCCGTCGGTCAGGAATACGACGCGGTCACCGGCTTGCAAGACCAATTCCTGAACGGGGTATCCGGCATCGACCGCTATCCCGAACGGCAAGCCAGGGGCTAGGGCTACGTTCTCTGCACGGCCCTCACGGATCAGTATCGGCAAGGGATGCCCGGCGTTCACGATCCGTGCGGTACCGGAGACATTGTCGATCCGCACGACCTGTCCGGTCACGAAGTCGCCGTCATCTGCGAATCCGCAGAGCACCTCGTTGGCCAGCCGGCTCTGCTCCGCAAGATCGACGCCGCGGCGGCGAGCGTTTCGCAGTGCCCCGACCAGCACTGTTGCCAGCACGGCCGCGTTCAGCGTATGGCCCATCGCGTCGGTCATCGAGAGGTGGAGCGTGTCTCGTTCGACGCTGAAGTCGAACGTGTCTCCACCGATGTCGCCCGATGGCTCCAGCCATCCGGCCAGCGTGAAATGGCCCCCCTCGCAGGTGTACGAGGCGGGAAGGAGTCGGTGCTGGATCTCCGCCTCCAACGAGAGAGGCACCGAGCGCTGGCCCCAGTCGAACAAGTCCGTGAAGCGGCGGTTGGCGATCACGATGTAGGCAAGGGCGTGCGCCCCCGCCGAGACTGTTGCCAGCGTCTGCCGGTCAGGCTCGTCATCGACTCCCAGCTCCAGGACGCCAACCGCCTCGCCGCGGCTCGTGACGGGAGCGAAGACCCGGAAGCCACCGAAGTCCGGGACGATCTGCACCTCCTGCTCGGCGAGCGCACGACCGTGCGGCGTCCCCTGCGAGAGTGACCGAGTGGCTGCGTTCGCGGTTCACGTCCTCGTCGTCGGGGTCGGCGCGGTGGACGTGACTCAACCGGATCAACGCCCGGCCGCTGTAGTCCGCAATTAGGAAGCTGACATCGCGCGCCCCGAGAGCATCCGTCAAGGCGGCGGCGACGACTTCTGCCGCATCGATCGGCGGAGCAGCTTCCACGGACGCGAGCAGCGTCTTCACGTCCAGCCGGGTGACGACTCTCGATGGGTTGCTCTTTTGCGTCGTCATCAATCGACCATAGCTGTCTAGCTACGGCTGCAAGCCAGCGCGGGTCGAGCGACGGCCGGCTGAGATGCCACCTCCAGTGGGATATCTCGTGCATCGTCTCCATAACGCCCCTGCTGGCCCGAGGGGGTCACATAGACACCCGATGGTTGGCGCAACTCCTCAAGAGACATTCCTGATCGCTCGCGCAGTCCAGGGTCTAAGCGCGAAGATCTGCGCGTAACAGTGGTGGCTGCGCGGAGGAGTAGCATGGGTTGGACTGGCCCTGCTGCCAGAACCCCGGCCGAAAGCCCGCAACCTCCCAACGCGCTATGGCGCGCGAGACGTAGGAGCTCAGGCGAACAGGATTCGACTCGCAGGGCCAGCTCTTTGTCTCAGGCGGCATTGATCGAGATCTCGGGGCTGTTGCTCGTTGGGGTCCGCGAGGTCGATCAGGAGCGCAGGTACGCTGATCCAGACATCGCTCTCTCCTTCCGCCGCTGCGCTCACTTCGAGTAGCGCCAGGTCCGAGCCCGATGGAGAGGAGAACGTCATGGTGCAGTCGCTGACTGAACCGCTCACCGAGGCCGCGCAGGCGGCCATTAGGGCAGACCGAGAGCTCGATCGCGTGGCATGGAACCTGCCGCGAAACCCACCAGAGATCGTGTCTCACGAAGCACACCGAGACGGGCTCGACTGGGATAGCTTCAGAGACCTGTACCACCCAGACACTCGCCGACACGCTCTCGGGGCGATCGTTGCGTACGGCGTCTACAAGAGGTCGACCCTTGCCGGGCGCAGCCGGCGAGCGACCCAATCTCGACCGGAGCGCTGTCCCTCGAGGAGTGGGAAGACGAGGGCGGCACGGCTCCCTAGCCGCAGCTGGAGCCGCTCGAGGATGCTTCGCGTGGTGCAACGCGGCGCGCTGGTATCGCATTCGCGCGTTGCGTGTCTACAAGTCGCCGAGGCACGTGCCTCGCGACTGTCGCACCGACCCGAGCGCAGCAGGGAGTTCGTTCGAACTTTCCTGTCCCGGTAGCAGTCGAGTTTTGGACAGAGTTTGGAGGCGGCCTTCGGGTACCGTCTTCTCATGGAAGACGCTGATCGTGATGTGCTCGAATTCGTCGGCGATCAGGGGAAGACGGCAGGGCAGGTTGCTGAGCGCTTTCCAGCGTTCGACATACAGCACCTCGTTCGAGCCGAACTGATACGGCCGCGTCGCACCAACCCGTTCAAGACGCAGTCGCGCCGCGCTGCACCAGCGCCTGACCCGACGTTCTACGTGCTCACCTCTCGCGGAGCCGAGGCGATCGGCCTCGATCAGCACACGCTTCACTCGGACTGATGACCCGCTCGCGCCTAGGGAAGTGCCTCTCTCTGGGCTAGCCACCGGCATTTGTTCCCATCGAGGCGGGTTGAACGAGCTCGGAACCGCTTCAGGTTTGCCACAGATTCCGACGCGTCGTGTCGTTACGGGCGAACCGCGAGGGTTGTGTTCCGTCCGAGAACGCGACCTTTCTCGCGACATTCAGACCACAAGCGATGCGTGAGGCGAGACCTCGCGAGGAGTACGGCTGGGAGTACCGGCGTGTCTCCGTTAGCGTCAGCATCCTGCAGTTCGCTGCAGCCACGACTCCTGGTGGTTGCAGGCTGTTTCACTTTGCCGCCATTCGCAGCAGGCGTTCCGGCAAGACTCTTGATCCCAAGGTCGCACGTTCGATCCCTGCCCGGCCCATCGCGATCTTGCTGCAGATTCAAGTCGTGACCTTGTGGGTTGCCCGCGCGCTGTTGGAGATAACTACGCATCCCTCTGGGAGTGAGCGGCGGTGACCCGGCCGCTGCGGCACCCAGTCGTCGAGTGGCTGAAACCGTCGAAGCGCCCTCCTCGTCCTCGACGACATCGACGAAGGGAGCGAGGTAGAACCTCAGCAGGTAGACGGAAGACCGTACCCCGGGCTCCGTATGGGGCTCACAGCGGCAGGTCCGCGAATGCGTCATGTAGCGCGAGTGCCGCGGCATCGGCCCCGTCCTGCTGGCCAGTGCCATCTCGCGCGGTTTGCGACCGTCAGCCTTCCTGGACGACGTTATCGATCGCGAGAAGGCCGGGCCCGACGAAGAAATTGGCTCTGCACAGCCAGCCGTCGCCGTTCTTGTCGGCCGCCTGCGGTTGGTGCTGCGGAAGGACCAACTGCCAGTTGCCGCCCGCCGGACACCCTCCGATCGGGGCTCCTGCCGAGACTGCCCCAGGGACCATCACAGCCGCGAGTGCACCTGCGGCAACGGCAAGTATCAATCGTCGCTTCATCGAACCCCCTCTGTCGACCACGTCGCAGCCGGACGCTGCGCGCTGGATGATTTGGAGTCCTCAACCTACGTCGGCTGGCCGTTGTGTCAATACGATGTTCGTCGTATCGTCCGGTCTGTGAAGCGCCTATCGCGGTCGGACCTGGAGGCGGTCCTCGACTTCGCGGGAGAGGCCGCGGTCGCTGCGCGCGAGCCCGAACGCCAGGACGCGTGGCTGCTCGCGCGGATCGCACGCCTGGTCGAGAGCGACATGGTCAAGTATTGCCGCGTCGACGCTTCGCACCGGCCCCATGACGTGACGGTACTCGGGGAGCCCGAGCCACCGCCGTCGGATGAGCTTCTGGAGGTACTTTCGAGCGGGGAGAACCCCTACTCCGCGCACGCCGCGCGGACGGGCCAGCCACACTTCTTTGCGACGCGGCTCTTCGACGTCGTCAAGCGCGGCATGTTCCGGCGAACGAGGATCTTCCAGCTCATCCCCTTCGCCGAGGCGTCATCCGTCCAGATGCGGATGCCGGGCCACGACGGATCCTTATGGAAGCTGGAGGTCCTTCAGCCCGACCGCGAGTTCACTGACCGTCAGTTGTCGCTGCTCGATGCGGTGCGGCCGTGGCTGGAGTTCTACGAGGAGCGACGGGTACTCGGCGCGCAGGTCGCCGCCATTCGTGCAGCGCCGGTGGACCAGGAGCGCGCGGCGCGGCTTTCGGAGCGCGAGCACCAAGTCTTGGATCGGCTGGCGGAGGGGGCGTCGAACCAGGACATCGCCGACGCGCTGTACATCTCGCCGGGCACGGTCCGCAAGCACCTGGAGAACATTTACGCCAAGCTCAAAGTAACGAGCCGGACTGCTGCCCTCGCAAACACGGGGCGCACAACGTCACTTTCCTGAATGAGGAAGGCCCGCGAAGCGGAGACGGGAACCTGAACGTGGTCGTCACCATCGCCTAGGACGTCTGGACTACGGGAGGCCCGCTTCGGCGGGTCTCCCTCTTCGTCAGTTGAGCCCGCGCGCCTCGAACCTGCGCGTTGATCCACAGGCAGCTCGTACTCGTCATTCGCGGCCTCGGGGGAGTACCTTGGTTCGGGCATATGCGTACCCGTCGCATTCCCGATGTGCGTGCAGTGGGTGTGGCTGCCTGCATTGCCGTCCTGGCCCTGACGGCGGGCGCACTTGCAACACGCGAGGCTACGGCCGCGATCGATCCAGGAACTCGCGTCAACGGGATGCTCGTCGTCCAGGGTGACAAGCGAGAAGCCGACGGATGGCTCTTCGACACGATCTGCGATCCGATCGTGCGAAGTCCTGGCCGCCGTACGAGAACCTGCGGTCAGCTACCTCCCCTGCGACGCCTCTTCGTCGGCTACGGGATTTTTGCGCCGGAGAAGCAGATCGACACTGCGTGGCGAAGTCTGTCGTGGAAGCTGTGGATCGACGGCCAGCAGGTCAGCCTCAGTCGGTTCGGACACGCCGATCGCTGGATTCAGGCGGATGGTCGGAACGTGGTTCTGCGCGAGTGGTCGATCATCCTCGTGGGAGCCAAGGGACGGCACTCGATCCGCTACCGAACGCGGGGGCCGCAAGGCGTAGCGGACACGACCTGGCGGTTCTCGCTCGCCAAGAACTAGTCGTCGCCAGTTCAGCCGGCTTCCGCTCCCTATGGCCGAGCTGCACGGCCGGTCGACTCGAGCTCCGAGTGGCCACACGTCGCTTGAGCGCTGTGTTCTAGGCGGGGCCGTGACCGGTGACCTGGCGGTCGGGCGCCTCCGCGAGACGCAGCAGCCGCCACGCGAGGAGTCCGAGCCAGAGGAACCAGGTGATGCTTCCAGCGCGTCCCGCCGCACCGTCCCCGATGAGGCTGAAGAGAATGCTTACGGCCAACACGACGGGCAGGGTGAGCAGCGTCGGCAGCCACAGGTCGCGCCACTCCGGGAGCCGCCGAAACGCGAATGCGAGCACGGTCGGGACAAGGAAGATGAGCGCCGAGGCGATACCGGACTCGATCCCGTGCGCTTCGGCCTGCCAGGACGTGTTCTCGCATACCTCGTCCATGCCGCCACAGTCGAGCCGGAGGAAGCCCTCGAGGAACCTGGTCACCCCCAGGATCGCCAGTCCGAGGACGCCAAGACGCGCGAGCCAGCCGGGTCCGAGTGCGCGCCAGAGGCCAAGCGCGAAGGCGACGATCAGGAGTCCGGTGAGGTTCGCTGCGATCTGGTTGTACAGCCATGCCTGGTTCGCCGTCTGCGCGCCGATATCGCTGATGTTGTCGTTGGCCGGGCTGAACTCGTCGGACTGGGCGAGGTCGCCGAGGACGAGGCCGACGATGAAGCTAACCGGGGCCAGAAGCCCGCAGATCGCGGCTGCGCGAAGCGGCACGCGGCGATACTCGCAGACCCGCGGACGGCGGGCTCGGCAGCCTTCTCCGCGGCATGTCCTTCGGCAAACAGGACGCGCGAAGACCTCGGCGGTTGGTGCTTCAGCGCGGACGCAAGATCGGTACCCAGCCGTTTGCACGTGCCGCCAAGCGTCCACGTGCGTCCTCCCAGCGGCGACAGCGTCGAAACCGGCCATCGCTACGACGGGGTGCCCCGGTTCCTAAAAGCGTCGTTCGTGCGCGCCGGCTCTGCGAGGTGCTTCCTTTGAGCCAGCTCGGGTGCGCGCGCTCCTGACGACCTGCTTCGATCGACATCCCGGGTGGCAGTGGCACTCGTCAGACGTTGGCCACTGCCCCCGATCTAGTCGGAGTAGCTTCACCAAGGGGCAGATGGGCGAGTTGCGTCCGTGAGGTGATGCCGAGTTTGGTGAAGACGTGACGCAGGTGGTAGTCGATCGTGCGTGGAGAGAGGTAGAGCTGTGCGGCGACCTCTTTGTTCGAGTACCCCTCCGCGACGAAACGGACGATCTGCAGCTCCTGTGGGGTCAACTCGTCGATGGTGCTCGGATCGCGCTTGCGGGCGGTCTCACCTGATGCGCGCAACTCCGCCGCCGCGCGCTCAGCCCAGGGCTCGGTGCCGAGCGCTTCGAAGCCCGCAAACGCCGCGCGCAGATGCTCGCGTGACTCCAGGCGTTTTCGTTGTCGACGCAGATGCTCTCCATAGAGAAGCTCGGTTCGTGCGCGGTCGAAGGGCCGGTTGCTCTGCGCGTGAAGTCGGAGCGCCGCGGTGAACTCGCGCTCGATGTCGTCGGCATCTTCGGACAGAAGCGCCCTACAGCGCGCTGCGAGAGCAAGCGCCCAGGTCGGCGCTCCGGTCTGCGCGAAAGACTCGAAAGAAGTGAAGGCCACTCCAGCCTGCTCTTCGAAACCGGCTCTGACGCAGGCCTCGACGAGATCCGGTGTGAACATCAGTGCGATGTGCGGCTGGCAAACTCCCGGTGGCGCCGCTCGCAGCTCCTCCAGCTGGGCCGCGGCGACCTCGGGTCGACCGCGCACAAGATCGACGAGCGCCAGTCCCCACCGCGCGATCGTGTTTGCGATGGCCATGCGGGCCTCTCGCGCCTCCGTTGTGACCTGAGCGGCGTACGCCCGGCACTCGTCGTCCTGGCCCTTGACGGCTGCGAACCATGCGAGCTCGGCGAGAAGAACGCTCGCTGTGTTTCGCAGTCCGGCATCTCTGGCCAGATTGAAGCCTTCCATCGCCTCCGCGGCCAAGGCGCATCTGCCGGCGAAAATCCCCTCCAGCGCAACGATCATGAGTGAGTGGGTGAGCTTGTTGACCGTGCCCGAGGCCCGGGCGAGCGCGATAGAGCGGCGTAGGAGCTCGTCGGCTCTCTGGTCGTCTCCAATCGCTCCCGCACCCCACGCCGCCCAAAGGAGCCAGATCGGCTCGTCGAAGTCGTCGGCGCGTTCGACGACGCTGCGGACACGCGCGACCTCCCGCGCAGACGCACCCTCGAGGAAGCTTCCAACCCCGATGAGCATGTCTGTGAGCAGTGCGTCGCCTTCATCTCCGCTTCGAGGCAAAGTCGCAGCACGCTTGATGGCCTCCGCAACGCGGCCGTAGTCGCCGGCCCAGTCGCCTGCATTCGCTGCGTCGAAAAGCATCTGCAGCGCCATTCGCGAGTCCAGCACTGCGATCTCAGAAGCTCCGCTCATCAGCGTCTCGCATGCGACGAAGAGGTCGCCACACTGAAATTGGATTTCGCCTCGAATGGACGTCAGCTGCGCACGGAGCCGTGGATCCGTAACAGTCGGGTCCGCCCGCTCCAGCAACGCCAAGGCGCGCTCGGGTTGGCCGGCATGCCATGCGTCAGTGGCCGCGCCGACGAGACGGCGAGCCTTCGACTCAGCATCGGGGCTCAGGTCGGCGGCGCGCTCCAGAGCGGTCGCGGCCGCCGCATTGCCGCTGCGGAGCCGGGCGCGCTCGGCCGCTTTCTCGAGAGCGTCCCCGATCTCGGCGTCCGGCCCTAGGGCGGCAGCGGCACGATGCCAGGCGCACTGGTCCGCATATTCCTCGCCGACGAGTGCAGCAGCGAGCGAAGTGTGGGCAGCGCGCCGATCGGTCGAGGGCGCCGCTGCGTATGCGGCTGACCGTACGAGCGGGTGCCTGAACACGAGCCGGTCACCGTGAACTGCTACCAGGCCGGCCTGCTCGGCCTCGATCAGCCCATCAGCGCGCACACCACACGCTGCCGCGGCACGGCTGACGACGGTGACGCTGCCGGTGTCGTCCGCGGCCGCGATGAGAAACAGCTGCTGCGCCTCGTCCGACAGGCGACGCAGACGCTCGAGAAATACGCTCTCGACCTGCTGCGTGAGAGGCAGTACTTCGGACAGCGGCTCAGTCCCAGCGAGCTGAGCCTCGGTGAGCGCTGACGGAAGCTCGAGAAGTGCCAGCGCGTTCCCAGCCGCCAACTCGGTGAGACGGTCGCGTATCAACGGGGCCGCATCACCGCCTACTCCGCGGGCGAACAACGCCGCGGCAGCCTCCGCATCCAGACCGCCGAGCATGATCGACTGGACGTCGCTCCCGTGGAAGCGCCGCACGTCCCCCTCGCGCGCGGCGAACAGCATGACGATCCCCTCCGCGTCTATACGCCGCGCCACGAACAACAGCGCGTCGGTGGAACTGGCGTCGAGCCAATGTGCGTCATCGACCAGGCAGAGCACGGGGCGCTCCTCGGCCAGTTCGGAGAGGAGCGTGAGGCAAGCGGCGAAGACCAGGAAGCGCTCGTCGGCCACTCCATCGTCGAGGCCGAGCGCACTTCGCAGCGCCCTCGCCTGAGGAGCAGGAAGCTTGTCCAAGTGCACGAGAGCCGGACGCAGGAGCTGGTGGAGCGCCGCGAATGGAAGCTCGGACTCGGACTCGACGCCGCGCGCGCTCAGGACGTGCATATCGGACGCGCGCTCACGAGCATCTACGAGAAGGGCTGTCTTGCCGATGCCAGGCTCGCCTCGGACGACGAGTGCCCCGCTCCTCGACGCCCGTGCCTCGTCGAGCAACGCATCGATTGCCGTGCGCTCCTCCTCGCGCCCGAGGAGCATGGGTGCCTCAAGCGCCGGGCCGCTCATCAAGCAGGGCTCCGAGCGACGCCGCGGCGTTCGAGGCGGAGAACGTACGGATTGTGCGGCTCCAGACGAGCATCGTACTGCCGGTTCCGGCACGGCCAAAGTCTCGGAGGGCGGATTCGATTCCCTGCGCTCTAGCGGGCACCGGCGACTGACCGGCGATTCCGCCGATGCGAGTCGATGTCAGCGCTCATACGGTGGCCGACATGACCAGCGGCCGCCAGCGGGGCAGTCAACGGATCAAGAGGGCTCGAAAGTGAGCACCAGCGCCATGACGGACTGGAAGGAGCTCGCAAGCCGGGAATGCGTCGGTCTCGTCGTCTCGCTCTCCTGGAGTCCGACGGCCAACCAGATCCAGGTCGCAGTTGTCGACCAGAGGCTCGACGAGGAGTTACACCTCGATGTCCCGGGTGTGTGTGCGCTCGATGCTTTTCACCACCCGTTCGCGTACGCAGCTCTGCAAGGCGTCGGCTTCGGCTGCGGGATGCGCGCATGCGGCGATCTGCAGCAGAACCTCGCTGAAAGAAGCTCAGTCTGATGACGATCGAACCCCCTCGAGAGGAGCCGGCGATGAGGACGTGCGTCATTCAGGACGACCCGAAGCCAGATTCGTGCGATGCCTGGCGAGACGCCGTGCACGCCGACGAGAGGGGACGGAGATGAAGACAGTTCTGATCCAGGAAGAGCAGACAAAGGTCCGGCAGGCGCCAGCGCCGCCGACGCTCGTCACCGCGACGGACGTCACGCGCCGCTACGGCGTCGACGGGGACATCTGCGTGAAGGCGCTCCGCGGGGTGTCGCTCGAAGTCGGTGGCGGGAAGCTCACCGCAGTGATGGGGCCGTCGGGCTCCGGCAAGTCGACCCTCATGCACATCCTCGCAGGGCTCGACCGGCCAAACGAGGGAGCGGTCACGATCGCAGGCACCGACATCACCGGGCTGGACGACACGGAGCTGACGAAGCTCCGGCGCGAGCACATCGGATTCATCTTCCAGTTCTTCAACCTGTTGCCGATGCTCAGCGCGGAGGAGAACGTCATGCTCCCGATCAAGCTCGCCGGCGAGAAGCCGGACCGCGAGTGGGTCCGCGAGCTGACGACGAAGGTCGGCCTGTCAGAGCGTCTCTCGCACCGCCCGTCCGAGCTCTCGGGCGGCCAGCAGCAGAGGGTCGCGATCGCGCGAGCGCTCGTCACGAGACCGACGGTCATGTTCGCCGACGAGCCGACGGGAAACCTCGACTCGACGACGAGTGGAGAGATCCTCGAGCTGCTCCGCGACTCGGTGACGAGCCTCGGCCAGACGACTGTCATGGTCACGCACGACGCACACGCGGCCGAGATCGCAGACCGCGTCCTCTTCCTCGCCGACGGCCTGATCGTCAAGGACATCGGGCAGTCCTCCGCGCACGAAATCATCGGCGCGATGGAGGAGGTCACGGCCCGATGATGGGCGTCACGCTTCGGGGCCTCTTCGGTCGCAAGATCCGCAGCCTCCTCACCGCTTTCGCCGTCATTCTCGGCGTCGCGATGATCAGCGGCACCTACGTCCTCACGGACACCTTCCAGAAGGCGTTCGACAGCATCTTCACCGAGTCGTACGTCGGTACCGACGCCGTCGTCAGCGGCAAGCAGCTCCTCGAGTTCTCCTCGAGCGGGCGCGCACCCGTCGACGCCACCGTCCTCGACGAGATCCGCGCGCTGCCCGACGTCGCAGAAGCGGCCGGCGGCATCTTCGACCTCCAGTCGAACTCCAATCCCGCGCAGCTCGTCGACGCCGACGGCAAGAAGATCGGCGGCAGCGGAGGTGCGCCGACGTTCGGCGTGGGGCTCGACACCGAGCATCTCCGCTTCTCGCCCCTGCGCCTGACCGCGGGAAAGTGGGCGCAAGGCGCCGACCAGGTCGTGATCGACGCCAATACCGCGGCCAATGAGGGCATTGGCGTCGGCGACGCCGTCGGCGTGGCCGCGTTCGGACCCGTCAAGCGGTACGAGATCACGGGCATCGCCAAGTTCGGCTCGGTCGACTCGATCGGAGGGGCGACGTTCACCGTCTTCGACGTGGCGACTGCCCAGGCGCTCTTCCGGAAGGAGGGGCACTTCGACACCATCTCGGTCGCGGCGAAGCAGGGCACTTCGCCCGACGAGCTCGTTCGGTCGCTCCAGCCTCTGGTGCCTGCGACCGCGGAGGTTCAGACCGGCGCGGCACAGGCAGCCGCCGACGCGGCTGACACGAACGAAGGGATCGCCTTCATCACGTACATCCTGCTCGGGTTCGGCGGCGTCGCCTTGTTCGTCGGCGCGTTCGTCATTTTCAACACGCTTTCGATCACGGTCGCACAGCGCACGCGTGAGTTCGCGACGCTGCGGACGCTCGGCGCCTCCCGCCGTCAGGTGCTCGTCTCCGTCGTCCTCGAGGGATTCGCGATCGGCCTCCTCGCATCCGTGATCGGCCTGTTCCTCGGACTCGGTGTCGGAAAAGGGATGAACGCGCTCTTCGTCGCGGTCGGGATCGACCTTCCGCAGGCGGGGACGGTGTTCGCAACGCGAACGATCGTGGTGTGCCTGATCGTCGGAACGGGCGTGACAGTGCTCGCGAGCATCGTGCCGGCGCTTCGGGCGACGCGAGTGCCGCCGATCTCAGCCGTTCGCGAAGGCTCCACGCCCCCGCAGTCTCGATTCGCACCCTACGCGCCGTACGTTGCGCTCACGACGATCGCGATTGCGATTCTCGCTCTCGGCGTCGGCCTCTTCGCACCGGGCATCGAGACCGCGCCGATGCTGCTCTTGCTGGGAGTGGGGACGATCGCGCTCTTCCTCGGGGTCGCCCTGCTGGCATCTCGACTCGTGAAGCCCCTGGCCGCAGTCGTCGGCTGGCCGGCGCAGAGGCTGGGCGGCATGGCCGGCGAGCTCGCTCGCGAGAACTCGATCCGCAATCCCAGCCGCACCGCGTCAACGGCGGCGGCACTCATGATCGGACTCGCGCTCGTCACAGTCGTGGCCGTGCTCGGCGCGGCGCTTCGCAACTCGACGCAAGGCGCAGTGCGAGATCAGATCGCGACCGACTACGTCGTCACGTCGCAGAACGGCTTCGATCCGTTCCCGGCCGCTGCAGGAGATGCGGCAGCGGCTGCACCGGGAGTGGCGCTGGCCTCGAGCGTCCGCTTCGACCAGGCGCTCGCCGACGGGACCGAGGGAGACGTGACAGGCGTCGATGCCCGGACGATCTCGACGTTCTACGACTTCGCCTGGACCGAGGGCTCCGATGCCGCGCTCGGAGAGCTCGGCGCCGACGGAGCAGTGGTCACGAAGTCCTTCGCCGACGATCGCGACCTCGCGCTCGGCAGTCGCTTTCCGGTAGAGACCGCGAGTGGGCAGACGATCGACATCGTCGTGCGCGGTATCTACGACCCATCCGACCTCGCCGCGCTCCTGGGCAAGGTCACGATCAGCCAGCGGGCCTTCGACGCCGCCTTCCCGAGGCCGCGCAACGTGTTCACGTTCGTCGACGTGGGCGACGATGCAGACCCGACGCCGCTCGAGCGGACCGTGGCCGGCTTCCCGGATGCGAAGCTCCACACCGAGTCGGGCTTCGTGACGAGCCGGACCAAGGAGTTCTCGACCATTCTGAATCTCCTCTACGTCCTGCTCGCCTTCTCGGTGATCGTGAGCCTGTTCGGCATGGTGAACACGCTCGTCCTATCGGTGTTCGAGAGGACGCGCGAGCTCGGAATGCTTCGGGCTGTCGGAATGACCCGCCAGCAGGCCAGGCGGATGATCCGCCACGAGAGCATCATCACGGCGCTGATCGGCGCCGCGCTCGGAATCCCGCTCGGGGTCTTCCTGTCGCTCCTCATGACGCAAGCGCTGTCGCAGTACGACGTGAGCTTCTCGCTCCCCGTCGTGCCGCTCGTGCTCTTCACCTGCGTCGCGATCGTGGCGGGAGTGTTGGCGGCGATTCTCCCGGCCCGGCGAGCGTCGCGCCTGAACGTGCTCGAGGCGCTCCAATACGAGTAATGAACCGACTTGGGCGCGGCGGCTCCGGAGTTCGAGCCGCCGTCGCGCGAGAGAGGAACGACCGTGACAACCACACAACTCCGATCCGATGATCCATCGATCGACGGCGACGCACCCGCCGTCCCGTTCGCAGAGCCGGAGATCGAGGCCCCGATCGACCAGTTCCGCCGCGCGCACCCGCTGACGATCACCCGTCGCGAGTACCGGCTGTTCCTGCTCGCGATCGGCCTCGTCGCCGTCCCGATCGTCGACGACAACTTCCTGCATCCGTCCTCCGGCACGTCCGCCGGCGATCACCTCCTGAGCGGCCTGGTCCCGCTTGCCGTCCTCGGTGGGCTGGCGCTCCTGTACCCGCACCTTCGTGCCGGCGTGCGCGCTGCGACCTCGATGACCCTGGGAGCCATCGTCTGCGCGGTCGGATTCCCGGGCATCTACTACATCGCGGATGGAAGCGCCGCCTTCGACCACTACACGGCGCTGCTCGCATTCCCAGCGGCCCTGATCCTGCTCGTGTCAGGCCCGGTGATCCTGTGGCGCACTCGCCGGGTGGGCGGGAGCCGGGGACGTCGCTACGCGCTCCGGGCGCTGAGCGTCGCGATCGCCGTCGTCGCAGTGCCTCTGATCTTCGTGCTGATCGTCTTCCCGATCGCCTTCCCGTACGGATATGTCCATACCGGGCACACGACCTCGGTGCCGGACCTTGGAGTCGGCGAGCAGAGAGTCACCGTCACGACGAGCGACGGGCTCGAGCTAGAGGCCACGTACGTGCCGTCGAGGAACCGCGCCGCGATGATCGTGTACGGCGGGGCAGGACGCTCCAAGGAAGGGCTCATGCTCGCCCGCCACGGGTACGGCGTGCTCCTCCTCGTCCCTCGCGGACAGGGTGCGAGCGAAGGAGACATCGTCCGCTGGGCGGGCGACACGGATCTGCTCGCTGGAGCCGAGTATCTGCAAGGCCGAGAGGATGTCGACGACGCGCGCATTGGCGCCATCGGCTTCTCCGTCGGGGGTGAGCAGCTGCTCGAAGCGGCCGCTCGATCGACGGCGATCAGCGCCGTCGTGTCAGAGGGCGCAGGCGGACGTGTCGGGGAGACCGACGCCTCAAGCCGGCTCGAGCCACTCGTAGACGTGTCCATGTTCGTGATGACCACGGCGACGAGCGTCTTCCAGAACCACGGCCCGCACCCGCGGCTGGAGAAGCGCATCGGACTGATCGCCCCTCGTCCCGTCTTCCTGATCTATGCGGTCCCGGGCATCGGCGAGGAGGACATCAGGCAACCGCAGTTCTACGCCGCTGCGGGCGAACCCAAGGCCATGTGGAGGGTTCCGGGCTCCGATCACACAGGTGGCTTCGAGGCACAGCCCGCTGAGTACGAGCGACGGGTCATCGCGTTTCTCGACGACGCCCTGCTGGGGGAGAAATGACATCCTCGATGCACGATGCCCAAGCGTCCGGAGTCGCGGGCGCGAGCGAGGTCGCGGTGCCGCGCTCGCAGATCCTGACTGAGACGATCGTGGCCCGAGCGGCAATCGGGCTCATCGCGCTCCACGTCGCCGACGACAACTTCCTGCAGCCACAGCCGGGCACGTCCGCTTACGATCATCTCGTCAGCGGGCTCGTGCCTCTGGCAGTTCTCGTACTCGCCGCCTGGGCCTATCCGCTGCCGCGCGCGGGCTTTCGCGCGGTCATCGCGGTCACGCTCGGGCTCTTCGGCGTCGTGACGGGGATCGAGGCCGTCTACTACACGACGAAGACTGGCCCATCCGGCGACGATTTCACGGGGCTGCTGGCCATTCCGGCGGGTCTCGTGCTTCTCGTCCTCGGCGTGGTGACCCTGTGGCGCTCGCGTCGAACCGACGACGGCCGCCTGTGGCGGTATCTCCGACGATCGCTGCTCGTCGTCGCCGGGATCGCGGTCGCGTACGTCATCATCATCCCGCTCTCTTTGGCGTACGTCGTCACGCACACGGCGCGCGGGTTCGTCCCGGCAGCAGACCTCGGCGCAGCCCATGAGGAGGTCTCGTTCACGACGAGCGACGGGCTCACGCTCGAGGGCTGGTACATCCCGTCGAAGAACCGCGCCGCCGTGATCGCGTTCCCCGGCCGCGCTGGCTCTCAACGTCCGGCGCGCATGCTTGCCCGCAACGGCTACGGCGTCCTTCTCTTCGACCGGCGTGGCGAAGGCGAGAGCGACGGGGATCCCAACTCCTTCGGCTGGAAAGGCGAGCGGGACATCCATGCGGCAGTCGCCTACTTGCAGCAGCGGCCGGACGTCGACCCGGAACGGATCGGCGGCATCGGCCTTTCGGTCGGAGGCGAGATGATGATCGACGCGGCGGCCGCCGCGTCCGATGGCCTCAATGCGGTCGTCTCCGAAGGGGCCGGGATTCGCTCCATCCGCGAGAGCCTCGCGGTTCCTGAAACGAGGATGCGCATCGAAGGCTCGTTGGTGCACGCAGTCGTGACCCCGGCAGTCGCGCTGTTCTCGAACGGCATGCCACCCCCAAGCCTCGAGGACCTCGCCCCCGAGATCTCGCCGACTCCGGTCTTCCTCATCTACGCCGTTCCCGGGCAAGGCGGCGAGGCAGAGCTCACGGAGACCTTCTACGACGCGGCGCGAGAGCCGAAGGCGATCTGGCGCGTGCCCGGAGCCGGGCACACGGGCGGCATCGAGGCTGATCCGGCGGAGTACGAGCGGCGGGTGATCGGGTTCTTCGACCGCGCGCTCTTGCGAAACGACCCCACCGAAACGACGACACCGTGATCCCTCTGCTGCGCCAGATCTTCCTCGTCGTCACGCCCCTCTCCCTCGCCGTCGTGCTGTGGTGGCACCCGCCCGGAGGCGAGGAGATCTACGCGGACGTGCGCGAAGACGTCGGTGCGTGGATGTTCGTGCACACCGTCTTCCTCTTCTTCACCCCGCTCATCGCCGGTTGCGTGTACCTGCTGCTGGACGGCGTGAAGAGCCATCCCGCAACCGTAAGCCGGGTTTCTCTCGTGTTCTTCCTGGTCTTCTACACGGCCTACGAGGTGACGATCGGGGTTGGCACGGGAATTCTCGTCGACTACACGAACGGACTCCCAGCCGCTGAGCAGGCCGTAGTCGCTGACGCGATCCAGGACTACAACAAGAGCTACCTGCTCGGGGACCCGGCCTCCGTTTCGCTCCTGCTCGGCTTCTTCGGATGGGTCGTGGCCCTTCTGGCCGCCGCCGTCGCCCTTCGCCGGGCCGGCGCCGGCTGGCCGGCGACGATCCTCGTCGGCTTCTCTGCGCTGTTCGCGGTGCATCCTCCGCCGGTCGGCCCGGCTGCTCTCGTGTGTCTCGCGGCGGCCGCTGTGCTCATCGAGCGGTGGCGGGCACGCGAGCGGCGCGCTGAAGCCATCCTCTCATCCGTACCTGCGACGGCCTGAAGGGGAGAGATGACGTACGCCCTCATCCAATCTCTGCCAAAAGCACTCGGGTACGCCGACATCGAGGGCGCCGATCCCGCTGGTGTCAGTGCGGATTTCGGAAGCGCACGTGCATGTGGTTCTCGTGGTTCGGATACGGAATGACGACCTCGCGCGGTCCGCGTAGGTCGGTCGCGTAGCCGACGAAGATCATGGTCGCGCCTGCTGCGACGAAGCCGTCGAGCAAGTGCTGGGAGAGGCGGCGGTCGATCTGGGCCGTGGAAGTGGGCGCCTGTAGCCACCCGTCGCGGCGCGGGTAGTAGAGGTCCACGTCGAGCCCGTTCTGGTGCGAGACGTGCTGATCCATGATGCCGCCGTCACGGAAGCTGATGTCGCCAACGACGACCAGCGGGGCCTTTGGATGCGTCTTTCGGTAAGCGGCGAGCACCTCGACGATCGTCCGGATCGTTCGCTCGTGGCCGAAGAGCCTCCCGGGCAGGTTGGGGCGGGAGTCGGTGTTCGGATTCCACGTGACCCAGTCGGGGCCCTCCACCGGGAGCTGGGTGGCATCGTGCAGATGGCCGGCGTACGGCAGGCCGTTCGACGAGGCCGTGCGCCACGCGATGCGAGGCGGATCGGCGGTGTTCGCGTCCGCCTGCGGCTCGGGACTCGGGTCGCGGAGCTGGAGTGGGGAGTTGAGCGTGAACGTCAGGCTCGGAGGGTCTTCGGGCAGTGGCAGAGCGTCCTGCGCTCCGCCTCGCTGTCGAAGCGCCGACACCGGGAGCACGACGCTCGACCCGACGACGACCGCAATGGCGGGTGCCGTCCGCGTGGCGAACTTGCGTTTTCGGGCGTTCTCGGCGACGAACCGCCGGCGCCGGGAGGCCTCGAGCCCGGTGTCGAACCGCGGCAGCTCGACTGCACCGCCGGCGACCGCGAGCGCCCCGAGGCCTCGTGGCTGCTCGCGGAACCAGAGCACGTTCGCGTCGAACCAAACCTCGCCGGATCGCCAGCCCATGGAGGGACGTCCTTCGCCTGCTGCGTTCCGTGTCCTTCGCCATCTCATGAACACAGGCTGAACCGGCCTCCGAACGAGGAGGACGCACGAGGTCGCTCACCCGGGGGTGAAGGGCTGGTTGAGGCGCCGCCGACGGAGCCGACGAGCGTGCGCGTTCCGGCGGGACCGGGGTCGATGCCTCCGGCACGAGTCTCACGCTGCCGCGAGGCTGAGCAGAGAGGCGATGACATGCGGCGAGGAGATCCCCGACTCTCGATGTCGAGTACTCGTCGACCGACCTGGAGACCTCCTGCGGACTTTCGCGTTCGCAGGTCTTGGCGCCTCTTGAACGGCGCATAGGATCGGCGTGAGTGCGTTCCCGCGTTTCCCTGGTCATCGCTGCCGCAGCGCTTCTTCCACTGCTCAGCGGTCTCGAAGCGCCCGAGGCGCGAGCCGACGGCCTGAGTGTGCCGGAAGACGTACGCTCGATCAGCTACTACCCCGCTCGCGGCGGCTGGACGCTGATGTGGACGCGCTTCGACGCGGCCGCAATCGACCGCGACCTCGCCCGCGTCGCGTCGCTCCGCGCGAACACGGTGCGTGTAATCGTTCCCGCCCACGCCTTCGGTTACCCGGAGCCGAACCCTGCGATGAGCGCGCGGCTCGAGCGCGTGGTCGGCCTTGCAGCGTCCCATGGGCTGTTCGTAGAACTGACGCTCTTCGACTGGTGGCACGACTACGGCGACGTCGCCGGCTCTCGCCGCTGGGCGACCGCGCTGCTCTCCCGGTACGCCGACGACGAGCGGATCGCGTTCGTGGAGCTGAAGAACGAGCTTCGGCCGCAGGACGCGGGCGCCGCCGACTGGGCCGCGGCGCTGATCCCATATGTGCGGGAGTTGACGCAAAAGCCGGTTACGGTGTCCGTTCCCGCGCTCGACCCCGCCCGCGACCTGCGCCTGCTCCGCTCTGCGCTGGGCGCCGCGCAGCCCGACTTCTATTCCGCGCACTTCTACTGGCGGCCCGAACTCGCCGCCGAGCACCTGCGGGCCGCTTCGGAGGCTGTCGCTCCGCTGATGCTCCGGGTGGGCGAGACCGGCTACTCGACCGCGATCCCGTACGAAATCCTTCCTGGCCTGCCCGCGTCGGCCTCCGCCCGCGAGGCGGAGCAGGCCTACTACCTTCGATCGCTCGCGAATGTGACGCGCCGGCTCGGCTTGCCCCCGATCGCGCCGTGGGTCCTCTCGGACTTCGCGCCCGATGCGATTCCGCCGGACGATCCGGGCCTCAACGGCAACGGGCGCGAGTATCGCTTCGGTCTCTTCCGCGTCTCGGGCGAGGCGAAGCCCGCAGCCGCAGCGGTGCGGATGATCTTCTCCGGCGGTGAGTCGGATGGGTTCAACAACGGCTTCGAGCAGGCGGTCAGAGACGAACGTGGGCTTCCCCTGCCGGCCCTTTGGCGGATCCGGCCGGCGCGCGGCGCAGCCTTCACGCGCGATGTACGGATGGCGCGGACCGGTCGTGCTTCCGCCCGGATCGATGGTGCGGCACCCGGAACGGGGACCGACGCCGCCTTCGCGATCGCCCCGTCCGATCCGGGTGTCCGGCCGGGTGACCGCTCTACCGTGACCGCGTTCGCGCGCGCAGGGTCACGCTGCGGCCACGTGGGCATCTCGCTGCGCTGGTTCGCGAGTGACGGACGCGTCCTCGGTGGGGCGCAGTCGCCGCCGCTCCGCTGTGGCACCGTCGGCTGGAAGCGCCTGCGGGCGAGCGGGTCCGCGCCGACCGACGCCGCCTACGTCGGCATCTATCTGCGCGCGGCGCGCACCGTTGGCCCCGCTTGGTACGACGACGTCGTCTACTCCTGCTCGCGCGGAAGCCGCGTCGCGCGTCCACGCGCCTAGAAAAGGGAGGCAGTCTGCACGACGCGAACCTGCCGTCGTGCAGACCGTCTCTCGAACCATCTACTTCATGCAGTTGTGCACGGGCCAGAACTGCGGTTGCGGGCGCTGGCCGGCGAAGCCCGCGGCCTCGAGGGCTGGGACGAAGCGCTCTTTCACGAAGTGACCGGCATCCTCCTCCGACTCGAAGACTTCGATGACACGCCAGCCCCCGTTCGGACTCGGCCCGGCGATGTGGAGGATGCCGCCCGCGGGCGCCTCCAACCCCCCCAGCTGCTTCCGAATTCGCTCGTAGAGCTCCTGAGAGCCTGCCGGGTTGTCCACCAACATGGCAATCGCCATAGTCGCCTCCTCTGGTTGCTCCGAACTCGCATCTCCGGGCAGCTCCGCTCCCCGAATGAGCGCGCAGTACGGATTTGCTCCTTTACATTCGACGGCGCCTACGCGCGGCTGACCGCCAGCTCCGGAAGCCCGCGGGCGATCTCTGCGTCGACCTCCCAATATTCGTTGCGGCTAGCGTCGCCGAGTGTCGCGTCGACGTAGTCCCGTACCTCCTCGAGCGACTTCCCCTCCCACAGACAGAAGGCGTCGGCCTTGTCGCGACTGGGATAGAACTCCCTGGCCAGCACGCCGGCCGGAGCCCCGTTCGCGGCGAGGAGATTCTCGCCCCGCGCGAACGCGGTCTCGGGATCCGTGAATCGGTGATGGACGACGATGAACATCTCGATCCTCCTTTCGGCTGTCGCTAGGCACGCTAGGGACGATCCGACCGGTTGGCATCGGACGGTCTGACCAACTTGCGCTGCACGCGCGGCGTGGTCATTCCACGCCAGTCGTCAGAGAAGATCGTGCTCGGCCGCGAAGACGCTCGCCGATGCCCGCGAGGAGACGCGCAGCTTGGCGAAGATATTCTGCACGTGACGCGCGACCGTCCGCTCGCTGATCACGAGCGAGCTCGCGATCTCGCGGTTGCTGTTGCCGCGTGCGACCAGGCGCAGCACCTCGAGCTCCCGGGCCGTCAGCCCGTGGTCGCGTCGTCCATGCTTGCGCATCATCGAGTCGAGCCGCGTGAGGTCGGGAGCCGCACCGAGTCGGAAGAACGCGTCGCGTGCACCGTTCAGCTCGAGCGCGGCCATGTCCTCGTCTCCAAGCGCTGCGCATGCCTGCGCGATGAGTACACGGGCGCGCGCTGCGTCATACGGTGCACCCAACTCTTGCCACGCGCCCCACGCGTGGCGCGCAGCCGCGAGCGCGGAGGCGGCATCACCCTCGACCAGCGCGACCGCGCCTTCCGCCTGCGCTGCCAGAGCCGCCAGCGCCTCGCTGCCCTGCCGGCGTGCGATCTCCGAGAGCTCGTCGCATGCTGTGCGCGCCTCGGTGATGTCGCCGGTCGCAACGTGGATCTCGATGTGAGCGGGAAGCAACGCGGCCCGTTTGAGAGGTGGCGCCGCCTCGGCCAGCGCTCGCCTCATCGCCGCGGCGGCAGCGACGCTCTTGCCTTGGGCGAGCCTCATGAGGGCGAGCCCTGGCTGCGGTTCGCGGCCGAAGCGACTTGCCCGCCGGTAGGCATCCTCCGCCTCCCGGAAGTCTCCGCGCAGGCGGTGCACCTCCCCCTGCCGGTATGCGGCATGACCAAGCGCTCGCTGGTTCAAGACTCCTTGCGTGAACTGCTCTGCGACGCGACGTGCCTCGTCGAGTGCGTCCGCCCAGGCGCCGCCCAGAGTCATGATCTCGGCGCGATGCACGAGGCAGAGCCCCCTGTGCGCCACCATGTCCGGCTGCTGCTCACACCAGCGCGTCAGCGCCTCGGTCCACTCACGCGCGCGCCGGAGCTCGTAGACGTCGCGACAGAACGCGATGGTGTTGCAGTAGACGATGCCCGCCACGATCGGCGATAGCTCGCCGGTCGTGACTGCGACCATCGTTTCGTCCACGAGCCGCAGGCCTTCGTCGGCCAGGCCCTGCCTGATGAGAAGATGGCCCTGCTCCATCAGCGCGATCGCCACGAGGTCAGGCTCGCCGAGGCGCTCGCCGATCTCCAGGATCTCCGCGGCGGTCGCGGACGCAGCGGCGAAGTCGCCCTTCCCGGAGTGCTCGAGGAGAGCTGGAATCAGGAGATAGCCGCGGTCGGCGCTGTCACCACCTCCGAGTTCGAGCAACCGCTGCCCTCGCGCGAACCACCCGCGCGCGGGCGCAACCTGTCCGAGGAACATGAGGTTGTGGCCGATCCACCAAGCACACCGCGACGCGCGCGATGCGTCGCCCGCATCGCGATACGCGCGATACGCCTGCTCGAGCGCCCGGCGGTACTCGTCGTCCAGACCCAGCATGTACGCCGAGCGTGCGAGCAGCTCGAGGTCGTGTGGCGCCAGCTCCTGTTCGCTGTTCGCGCGCCCCAGTACCTCGTAGGCATCCGCCCACGCCCGATTCGCGTAAGAACGGTGGCCTCGCTCAAGTCCGGTGGTGGTGTTCACGACCTCGTGCCCGGCGTTCTTCTCGACTCTCGCGGAACTGCGCTCCCCGCGTCCGGCCTCGGCCGGCGCGGGAAGTCATTATCCGTGACCGGTGGCCGAGCGGCGCCGTCTCGGCCTGCGACCAGACCCCGACCCGACGAACACGGTCACGGGGTGGACAGCCCTCAACACCCCTGTTCGTCGCCCTGCAAGGCGAGCTCGACCGCGTCGTCGAACTCCAGCCCCCGGCCCGTGGCCCACACCCCGTCCGCCGCCACTCCGAGCTGCTCGCGAGCCGGCCCGAAGTACCGGTCGAGTAGGGCGTCCCAGAACGGGATAGAGATCGAGATGCCCAGGGACTCCCGCGTCGCCTCGACGCAAGCAGCTAGGCGCAATCCGTTCTCGACGTCGCCGTTGGCGGCTGCAGCCATGGCGACGCCTTGCACCTCGAAGGTCGCCTCGATCACGTCCCCGAGTGGAAGCGCGGCACGAAGGCTGTCGCGGTAGCGCCGCTCGGCCTCCACCGTGTCACCGCGGATCAACGCGCAGTCGGCGAGGAAGTGGTACGCGAAGTGCTCGGTGCGCAGATCGGCGCCGGCCCTCGCGAGTAGCTGGCGCGCGATCGTCTCGGCTCGCTCGACCTCCTCGAGCGCAACGAGCACCTGGCACACGCCGACGAGGGCGCGGGTCTCGCCGCTGGCGTCGCCGAGTTCGCGGCGAATCGCGAGCGCTTCCTCGAACGCCCCTAGCGCGGCGGCATCGTCACCAGCGTCGTAGATGAGCGGCCATCCGAGAGCGTCGAGCGCCGAGGCGAGCTCGTCTCGGTCGCCCAGCTCGCGCCAGAGTCGGAGCGCCTCCTCCAGCTGCTCCCGGCCACTCTTGGCATCTCCCCGCCTCGCTGTGAGGGCGCCGATGGCAGTGAGCGCGCGGGCAACGCGAGAACGGTCGGAATCCTGCTTGACCGCGAGCGCTCTTGCCAGGCGCCCGGAGCCCTCATCCAGCAGACCGCGGGAGAGCCAGAACCAGCCGAGTGCACCGGCGAGATCGAGGAACCCTTCGAGATCGTTCTGCTCCAGCCAGTCGAGTGCAGTGCGGAGATCGTCCTGATCGAGCTCGAGCCTTGCTGACCATTCCGCCTCCGCGTCGAAACGATGCAGGTATGCCTCTTCGGCGATGGCCACGAAGTAGCGTGCGTGCCGGCTACGGATCTTCCCCGCCTCGGCGCCCACGAGCCGCTCGCGCGCGTACTCGGCGATCGTTTCGAGCATCAGGAAGCGGTCGTCGCCGATCGGCTTCAGGAGGCTGGAGTCGACGAGCAGGGCCAGGCCGTCGAGATCGGCGCCGCAAATCTCTTCTGCGCCCTCGAGCCCGAAGCTGCCCGCGAAGACGGCCAGACGAGCGAAGAGCTCCTGCACATACGTATCGAGGAGGTTGTAGCTCCACTCGATCGTCGCGCGCAAGGTGCGCTGGCGCTCCGGCGCATCGCGTGCACCGCCCGTCAGGAGCGGGAGTGCGGAGTCCAGGCGCTCGAGTAACCGCTCCGGGGCGAGGAGCTTCGTGCGCGCGGCAGCGAGCTCGACTGCGAGTGGGAGCCCGTCGAGGCGGCGGCAGATCGCCTCGATCGTGTGGTCCGGAGAGACGTCACGTCCGACTGCACGCGCGCGCTCCACGAAGAGCGCGGCAGCGTCGCCGTCCGGCAGCGGTTCCAAGCGGTACTCCTGCTCGCCCGCGATACGCAGCGGCGCCCGGCTCGTGACGAGCACGCGGACGCCCGAGCACGCGCCGAGAACCGCGCTGACCCGAGGAGCGGCGTCGAGG
The DNA here is from genome assembly GCA_963740105.1 of uncultured Gaiellaceae bacterium. Lineage (GTDB taxonomy): Bacteria > Actinomycetota > Thermoleophilia > Gaiellales > Gaiellaceae > GMQP-bins7. The sequence continues at coordinate 75,667 of CAVUCT010000015.1, read as the reverse complement.
AGGTGTTCGAAGTTGTCGAGGAGAAGGAGAAGCTGCCGGCCGCGGAGGAACCCCGTAAGGTCGTCGGGCGCTCCGATTGTCTGCGCGACCTCCGAGTCGAGTAGCTCGGGGTCGGAGAGGCCGACGAGTGGCACCCAGAACACGCCGTCCGCCTGCGTGCCGACGAGCTCGGCCGCGACCTGGAGCGCAAGTCGCGTCTTGCCAGTGCCACCGGGGCCGGTAAGCGTCAGTAGGCGCGTGTCGTTGGAGAGCATGGCGACGAGCTCCGCGAGCTCGCGCTCCCGGCCGACCAGCGGGCTCGAGGCGAGGGGCAAGTTGGTCGCGTCGAGCGTGCGGAGCGGCGGGAAGTTGCCGTCGCCGAGCTGGTACAGGCGCTCGGCGTGGACGAGATCCTTGAGCCGGTGCTCTCCCAGCTCGCGAATCGCAGCGTCGTTCTCGAGAAGTCTCCGAGTCGACTCGGAAAGGACAATCTGACCTCCGTGCGCGGCGGCCGCGATACGGGCGGCGCGGTGCACGTCCATTCCGACGTAGCCCTCGTCCGTCCGCAAGGGCTCTCCTGTGTGGATCCCCATGCGGACGCGGATCGGTCCACCTGCGAGCGCATCTCGCGAGGCGGCCGCTGCCGCGACGGCATCCGTCGCTCGTGCGAACGCGACGAAGAACGCGTCGCCCTGCGTATCGACCTCTGCGCCCGCGTGTCTCGCGAATACATTCCTCAGGGCGCGGCGGTGCTCGGCGAGGAGATCGGCGTAGTGTGTCCCATGCTGCTGGAGGAGTCGCGTCGAGCCCTCGACGTCCGTGAAGAGAAACGTGACGGTGCCAGTGGGAAGCTCCGGACGGCGGTGCACGCGAGGCGAGAATAGTCCGCCGTCAGACGAAGTCGCAGGTCGATCCCTGCCCGGGCCCATCATGATCTGGCTGCAGCCGCGGCGGCCGCCTAGTTGTCGAATCGTTCGAGCCGCCGCCGCGCTGCATCGAGCTCGCGCGCCGCGCGTGCCCGCTCGCGCGCTGCCTTCTCCTCCGCAGCGACGGCCGTTTCGAGACGCTCCTCGGCTGCGGCGATCTCCTCCTGGAGCGCCCGCTCCGCCTCCTGACGCTTCTTCTCCGCCGCTACCCGTACCTGCGTCTCACTCTTGGCCGACGCCTTGGGCGGAGTGAGGCGCGCGCCCTTGTATGCCGCGAACCCGGCAGGCTCCGGCTCCTCCGTCAGCACGCCACGCGTGAGCGCAGCGAGCGCGTCGTCGTCGGCCACGGCGTTCTGGAGCAGATCGTGGAGCCGCCGACGGGTCGCCTCGCTCGGTTTCCTGGTTCCGCCGAGGAAGGCCAGAGCGACGTCCTCCAACAGCTTGAGCGCATCGTCGAGCGCCTTCCGCGCTTCCGAGTCGAGCCCGAGCTGTCTCTTCACCCGCTTCGCCGCGCGTGCAGCGTCCTTCGCCACCTGCGGACGGCTACGCGCTGCACGATTGGCCGCGAGTACGACCGGCGGCGGCTTGCGGACAGCAGCGACAGCCGCGGCCTCGTCGTTGCGACGGGCGTCGCGCAGCTCACGCGCGAGCCGATTCCGCGCCGTCACGAAGTCGTCTGGTGCGACCGACAACAGCGCCTCGGCCTCCTTCGGGAAACCGCTCATCAACGCAAGATCGTCGCACTTCGTGCATGCGGCCGCGAAGGTCGCCGTTTCTGTACGGCAGCGCGAGAACAGGCGCTCCACGAGCCGCCCGATGGCTAACGTAATGATCCGTGGAAGCCGGGATGCAGTACGTCAACTTGGGCGGCACGGGCCTGCGGGTCTCGCGTGTGTGCCTGGGGATGATGAGCTTCGGCAAGCATGAAAGCCGCGAGTGGGCTGTCGACGAAGCGACCGCCGAGCCGATCGTGCGACGGGCGGTCGAAGGCGGCGTCAGCTTCTTCGACACCGCCGACGTCTACAACGGAGGCCAGAGCGAGGTCGTCACCGGCCGCCTCTTGCGCAAGTTTTTCCAGATGCGGGAGGAGTACGTCGTCGCGACCAAGGTGCGCGGCAAGACGATGCCCGGAGAGAACGGCCGCGGCCTCTCCCGAAAGCACGTGCTCGCCTCGATCGACGCCTCGCTGCAGCGCCTCGACCTCGACTACGTCGACCTCTACCAGATCCACCGCTGGGACGGCGAGACGCCGATCGAGGAGACGATGGAGGCACTACACGACGTCGTCCGGGCCGGGAAAGCCCGCTACATCGGCGCCAGCAGCATGTACGCCTGGCAGTTCGCGAAGGCACAGCGTGTTGCATCGACCCAATTCGTCTCGATGCAGAACCACTACAACCTGATCTACCGCGAGGAGGAACGGGAGATGATCCCGCAGTGCCTCGACATGAGCATCGGCGTCCTGCCGTGGAGCCCGCTCGCTCGAGGGCTGCTGGCGGGGAGCCGGACCTCCTCCGGCGAGCAGCTGACGACTCGCTCCAGGACCGATCCGTTCCTCGACTCGCTCTACCGGCCGGACCTCGACGTCCCGGTCATCGACCGGGTCGCAGACGTCGCGGCCGAGCGTGGCGTGCCGGCCGCACAGGTCGCGCTCGCGTGGCTTCTGCACAAGCCCGGCGTCACAGCGCCGATCGTGGGAGCGACGAAGGTCGAGCATGTCGAGGACGCCCTCGCTGCCGAGTCGCTCGCGCTGAGCGAGGACGAGATCGAGCGACTCGAGGCCGGATACGTCCCACACGCTGTGTCGGGAATCGAGCTCTAGGAGGGCGACCGTGCCCGTGACCCTCGACGATGTGCGCGAGCTCGCGCTGAGTCTTCCGCGCAGCTACGAGGCGGTCGTGCGCGGGCGCGTGAAGTTCAGGGTCGGCCAGATCGTCTATGTGGCGTTTTCCCACGACACGGAGACGATGGGCTTCGGTTTCCCGAAGGAGTTGCGCGACGCGCTCGTCCAGTCCGAGCCGCACAAGTTCTCGCTGCCGAGCCAGTCGGACATGCGCTTCAACTGGGTGGACGTGCGCCTGGCCGCCATCGACGCCGACGAGATGTGTGACCTCGTCGAAGGTGCCTGGGCCATGTGCGTGCCGAAGCGCGTCGCCGCGGAGTACGCCGCCTCGCAGGGATATCCGGTCGAACGCTGAGGCGCGCGTCGACTAGCTACCAGTTCCGATCGGGTTCCCTGCCTCGGCTCTGGTGCGTCGCACTTCTCTAGTACGCATGCGCGGGCGAGGAGGAGGCAACGCGTAGGGCTGCGACTGACCCAGGCTTGCTGCCCACGCCCCGGGATTCAGGAGTCTCGAACGCTCGCTCGTGTGCGCGAGTGCAGCACCAGCAGCGTCCCTGCCTGTCGCGGTTCAGATCCGTCAGAATGTGGCCCCGCTCGCATGCTCCCCATCTCTCGACGAACTCCGTGTTGAGCTGTCGCCGGAGGGCCGCTCGGTAACGCTCGAGCTCGTCGTTTCGCGACACGGCGCAAACGGTACCGTCCGCCTACGCCGTCACCCCTCGCTCCCACTAGCGCAGGGGTGGGGCCCCCGGACCAAACAGCCAGCTCCTGCGTTCACATCCTGCGATCGATGCTGAAGAGGCTCGCGATCCAGCCGCGCAGGAAAGCCCACAAGCTTTCCCCTTCGTTCCGCGCTCGGCGCGGGCCACCGGCGATGAACCCCGCTCGCTTCTCGTCAGCCATGAGTCGATCGTAGTGGTCTGTCGACGGATGCGCCTCGGCGCTGACGCACGGCGTCAACCGCTGGCGCCATTGGTCACGACGGATCGCGTCGGGGCGTGCGGGCGGAATGCTAGGAGCTCGGGTCCGTATTCACGCAGCCAATCGCGCTGCCGCCGCCAGTGCGGGCGATGTCGCTCGACGAGCGCCCAGAACTGCCGCGAGTGGTTCGGAACACGCAGGTGGCAGAGCTCATGCACGACCACGTAGTCGAGGACCTCGAGCGGCGCGAGTACGAGTCGCCAGTTGAAGGAGAGCGTGCCGAGAGGAGAGCAGGAGCCCCAAAGCGTGCGTTGCCCTCCAATCCGGATGCCGCTGTACCGGACGCCGATGCGCTCGGCCTGGTTCTCGGCCAAGCGCGAGACGACTTCTCGCGCTGCGGTACGCGCCTCCGACTCGCTGACCGCGGACGGGTCGAGCCCGAGTCGCGGCACCTGGCGCATTCGCTGCTCCGCGATCCACGGTCGTTTCTCCTCAAGCAAGCGCTCCACGTCGGCGCGACTCGTCCCTCGTGGCACGATCAGCCGCGGCGCCTCGCCCCACGGCACCTCCAGTCGCCATCGCCGCGCCCGCGGCGACCACCGCACCTCGACCTCTTGCAACCGGAACGAGCCTAGCCGTCGACTCGGGCGGTCATGAGTTCCCGTCCCGCTCGAGCTCCAGTTGGCGGAGCTCGATCCGCCGAATCTTTCCTGTGAGCGTCTTGGGCAGCTCGGGGACGAATTCGACAAGACGCGGGTACGCATAGGCGGAGAGTCGTTCGCGCACATGGCCCTTGATCTCATCGGATAGCGCGTCCGACACCGCGTAGCCGTCTGCGAGAACGATGAATGCCTTCACGACATTGCCCCGGAGCTCGTCAGGCGACGCGACGACGGCGGCCTCGCGAACGGCGGGATGCTCGAGGCATGCCGATTCGACCTCGAACGGGCCAATCCGGTAACCCGCAGCGATGATCACGTCGTCGGTGCGTCCGACGTACCAGACGTAGTCATCCTCGTCCTGGACGGCCGTGTCCTTCGTGTGGAACCAGTCCCCCCCGAAGGTCTCTTCCGTCGCTTCGTCGTTCCGCCAGTAGCCGAGCGGATAGTGCGGGTTCGTGCGGGCGCGCAGGCAGATCTCGCCCCGTTCGCCCTGTCCCACGGGTTGCTCGTCCTCGCCGAGGAGCTGCACATCCCAGCCGGGCATCGGCTTGCCCATCGAGCCCTCCCGCACCTCGAGAAACGGGAAGTTCGCCACGAGTGGGTACGACTCCGTCAGCCCGTAGTAGTCGAGCACGGTTACGCCGTACTGCTCGCGAAACCAGCGGATCGCCTCCGGATTCAGAGGCTCTCCCGCCGAGCACACGCGGCGGAACACCTGCGGATAGCGCACACCCGCATCCTCCACGGACATCATCGAGCGCATCGCCGTCGGCGTGGTGAACACGTTCGTCACCGAGTGCCGGCTCAGGAAGTCGAGCTGCTTGTGCGGGTCGAAGCCGCCCTCGCGCTGGTAAACGCATTGCAGCGCGCCGAGCCTCCAGGGGCCGAGCAGCGGTGCGATCCCCGCGGCCCAGGCCCACTCGCCCATCCCGTGGAAACGCTCGCCTTCCTCCACCTCGTGGCAGTAGCGGAACTCCTCGTGGCCGAGGATGTAGCGATGCGCGTGGACGACTCCTTTCGCGAGTCCCGTCGTCCCCGATGTGTAGTAGAGCTGCGCAGGGTCGTCGGCCGCGGTGTCGGCGCTAATGAAATCCGTCGGGGCCGTTGCCAGCGTGTCGGGCTCGAGCACGAGCGTGTCCGGCGCCCACGGTCGGCGCTCGAAGCGCGGCGCATTGCCGGGGTCGGTGACGAGCAGCTTTGCTCCCGAGTCCGAGAGTCGATGTTCGATTCCATCGTCCCCATACAGCACCGACATCGAGAGCAGAATCGCGCCGAGCTTCCAGACTCCGAAAAACGTTGCAGCGGCTTCTGGCGTCGATGGCAGGACGACCGCGACCCGGTCGCCCTGCGTCACACCGCATGCAGCGAGCGTGTGCGCCGCCTGGTTCGCCAGGTCCTGCAGGTCGCCCCAGTCGAGCTCGCGGACGGAGCCGTCGAAGCTCTCCCAGATCATCGCCGGCTTGTCACGCGCGTGCTTGTCGCAGACGTCGGCGGCGATGTTGTACTGCGCAGGCACCTCCCAGCGATGATCTGCGCAGATCTCCTCGTAGCTCGTTGCGCTCATCGCTACCCCTGCAGCCTAGCCACGTCAGGCGACGCATTGCCGGACCGAACGAGCGCTCGAGCGCGTGCGTGTAGGGTTGGCGACGACCATGACTTGGAGCGAGTACCGGTGGGGTTGCCTTCCGCTGCACGTTCATGAGCGGCGAGGGGAGGTGGAGATATGCCAACCGGAACAGTGAAGTGGTTCAACGACGACAAGGGCTACGGCTTCATATCGCCTGACGATGGAAGCAAGGACGTCTTTGTCCACCACAGCGCAATCGGTGGGGAGGGGTTCAAGAGCCTCGCGGAGGGTGCGAAGGTGGAGTACGAGGTCGAGCAGGGCCCGAAGGGCCCGCAGGCGAACAGCGTAAGCACCGTCGCTTCGGTTTGAGCTGGGCGGCGCATGGCTCTGAGCGGTGCGCCGCCTTCTCAGGCAGAACTTCTCGTGGATGTCCGCGGGCTCGTGAACGTCCCCGAACCCGAGGCTGAACCGCAGCTGTACGAGCGCCCTCTACGACGGCACCGTCAGGCAGCTTTCTTGGTGGCGTCCTTCCCCGTGCCCTGGCACTCGGGGCATTCGTCGACGATGCGTTCGCGCGTACCGGAGGCGGGGACGTAAGTCGATCCCTGGCACTCGGGGCACGCATCTTCCGCGAGGTCGTGCTGACTCTTCCACGCGCTACGCATCGAGTTTGCTCCAGTTCTCCTCGTTCGTTCCCTTGATCAAGAACGAGCCTGTAGCCGTCGTTGGCTCGGGCGTCGAATGCTTGCCTGCGATCACCGCGCCAATGTCATCGGTCGCTCGAAAGCGACCGCCGATATCGCGGCCTTCTCCGCTCATGGTCCATAGAGCAATCAGCTTCGTCGTATTCATCCCATCTGTGTCGCCCCGCAATGAGCGAGGCGACTCCTCCTCCCGTGAGTCCCAGCGTGTCCATCGCACGGTATCCCCCTGACGAGGCAGCGCAATCCCTCGAACGAGCCTTCTCAGTGGTGCCGCGCGGCAAAGCGCTCCTCTCGCCCCCTTTCAGGTACGCGATCCACAGGTCTCGCGGGCTACTGAGATCATGGGCGCTATGGATCAAGTGCGGATCGACAAGTGGCTCTGGGCAGCGCGCATGTTCAAAACGCGCAGCGCGGCGACCGGGGCCGTACTTGGGGGGCGAGTACACGTGAACGGTGAGCGCGTGAAGCCCTCGAAGGCAGTTCGGACGGGGGACACGATCGAAGTGACCATCAAGACATTCCGGCACACGCTGGTGGTGACCGGGGTAGCTGAGCGCCGGGGCCCGGCGAGCGATGCACTCACGCTCTATGAGGAGACCCCCGAGTCGCTCACCGCCCGCGAACTGCACGCGGCCGAACGTCGGCTTTCCCGCCCGCTCGGAGCCGACCTCGGCACACGCCCCACCAAGCAGGCGCGGCGCCGCCTCGACGCACTGCGCCGCGGACGGAGGGGCACACGCTGAGCGTCGCGCTCGCGCGCCCTCGATCCGGCTGCTGAGTGCGATAGCTTCTTGGCTGTCGGCGTGGACGCCTCACGTCATCCGGTTTACGAGGAGGACGAGATGCGGACACCCATTCTGAGCGTCATGCTGGTAGCTGTCTCACTGGCGCTTGGAGCTAGCGCATGTGGCGACGACTCCGACGAGTCGAATGACGCCTCCGCCGCCGTGATCGAGCAGATCGACGCGAGCTGCAGTGATTGGAAAGCAGCGCTCGACGAGCGCGGGGCCTTCCCGGTGGAGGAGTTCGATCCCGAGAACCCGGGCATCGAGGACCTGCGGGCCGTAGGCGACTACTTCGCCTCGGGGCAACCGGCCCAGGAAAAGGCGATCGCTGAGCTGCGCGCGCTCTCGCCGCCCGCCGACGTTGCCGACGAGGTCGAATCGTTCGTCTCGGCGCTCGAGTCGGAATTCGAGAGCGCCAGGGTGCAGGCACGGGCTGCGCAGGCGGGTGACGTTGCGGCGTTCATCGCCACCCTGGACGATGCTGCCTCGTCGCAGGAGGCCGTGAAGGAGGCGACAGATGAGCTCGGCGGCGGGGAGAGCTGCGCGTTCTAGGCTGGTCACCCGCCGGCGTCGTAACGACTGCGCTAGACGATTTCCGCCGGAATCGTGCGCTACGTCCCGCTAGGTCTGGCCTCGTCCCACCCGACCTCGATGACGTAACCGTCCGGGTCGCGGAACTTCACGCTTACGTAGTCCGGCTCGTCCCACCACTCGACGATGTCGAGCCCATCCGCCTTGATGCGATGCCGAAAGGAACGCACGTCGTCAGGGCTGGCGGCACTCCGGCCGAAGTGCAGGAACGGAGGCAAGACGACCGGCTCGTCGATCTCGCCCAGCGCGAGCGAGAATCCGGTGGAGTCGTGGAGGATGAGCACGCCGTCTTCGCGCGGCTCAGGCTCGGGCGCGAAGCCGAAGTACTTCACGTAGAAGCGAGTCGAGCGCCCCTGATCCGAGACGGCGAGAGCGAGATGGTTCACAGGCGTACCGAAACCACTTGCAGACTACGAGCCCCTGAGTGCAACCGGCGCAGGTTCGATCCCCGCCCGTCCCGCTTCTTGGAGTGCGCTCGTCGGCCTTCAGCCATCCGCTCGGAGGAGCGAGCTCGGGCCGAGCTTCTTTGCCGCGCGCTTCTCGCTGCGCCGCTCCTTGAGCGTCTTGGTCGCCTTCTGCTTTCCCTGCTTCTTCGGCTTCTCGGATCGCTTGCTCACGACAGCGAGCTCCGGTGGGTGGGTTTCGCGGCTCGCCGCCACGTGACGATGACGTGACCGCTGCGGTCTTCGACCGCTGTCGTGACGACCCACTTGCCGCCGCTCCGTTGCAACGTGTCCCCGCTCTTCGGGACGTTCTCGCTGAGCTCGAGCTCCCACGCATCGTCGGGATAGCGAACGGTGACGAAAGGTGAAGGCATAGCCTCGCTCTCTTTCCGCTCTACCCGGCGCAATGGCTCAGGACTGGGTCACGACGAGAGGAGGAGCTGTTGAAGTTCACCCAGTGTAGCGGCGGTCGGACACGCGCAACACGGGGCGCATGATTCGCAGCTAGGGTGATCCGAGCGCGTTGGGTGTCTTGGAAGTCGTCGAGGCATGTGCCTCTTCGACTGTCGCACCGACCCGAGCGCAGCAGGGAGTTCGTTCGAACTCTCCTGTCCCGATAGGAACGAAGGAGCACCACATGCACGCGACCATTCGCCGTTACGACGGTGTGGACCAGAATCGCACGACCGAGCTCACGAGCAAGGTCAACGAGACCCTCGTCCCGAAGCTCCGCAAGCTGCCCGGCTTCGCCGGCTACTACCTGATCGAGGCCGGCGACGGCAGCTTCAGCTCGCTCGGTCTCTTCGAGACACCCGAGCAGGGCAAGGAGTCGTCGAGCGTCGTCGCGACCTGGATCCGCGACGAGAAGCTCGAGACGATGATCCCGAACGAGCCCAAGATCACGAGCGGCAAGGTCATCGCTCACAGCAACGGCGTCACGGTCGCGTAGCTCGACCCATTTCGCAGTCGACGGAGGGCTCGGCTCTGGCCGGGCCCTCCGTCGTTCTCGGTCGAGCCCTCGTGCCGGCCTCGGCCGTGCCAGGGTGGACCGGCCTCCCGAGACGCTTCTTGGGGCCGAAGGTTGGTGGTGGCTGCTAGGTTCGCGGCCGTGTCCACAGCAGTCATGAATACGAGCGAGGGGACGATCGAGCTCGAGCTCTTCGAGGCCGACGCCCCGAAGACGGTCGAGAACTTCACGAAGCTCGCCGGAGAGGGCTACTACGACGGGCTCGTGTTCCACCGCGTGATTCCCGACTTCATGATCCAGGGCGGATGTCCGCGCGGGGACGGGACGGGCGGCCCCGGATACTCGTTCGAGGACGAGTTCAACGACCACCCGGTGGCGCGCGGGTACCTCGCGATGGCGAACGCCGGCCCGAACACGAACGGCTCGCAGTTCTTCATCGTCACGACCGAGGACGCGTCGTGGCTGAACGGAAAGCACACGGTCTTCGGGCGCGTGACGTCCGGGCAGGATGTCGCCGACGCGATCTCGCACGTCGACCGCGACGGCCGCGACCGGCCGCTCGAGGCGGTTGTCATCGAGTCGCTCACCGTCGCCTGATTCGGCCGCGTCCGCGTTTCGGCCGAACGGACATGTCTGGTTGGTTCGTGACCACGTAACGATGCGCGATCGCATGCGGGTGTCTGACCCGGTGTCTGACACCAGATCGTCCGCTTCGGACTAGGCTCCGGCGCGTGGAGCTGGCGGGCAAGACGGCTGTCGTCACGGGCGCGTCGAGCGGCTTCGGCGCGGCGACGGTGCGCAAGCTGCGGGAGGCGGGCGTGCGCGTCGTCGGCGGCGCGCGGCGCGTCGAGAGGATCGAGGCCGACGTCGCGCTCCCTCTCGACGTCACGGACGAAGAGAGCTGCGCGGCGTTCGTCATGCGCGCGGTGTCCGAGCTCGGCGGGATCGACATCCTCTACAACAACGCCGGGCTCGCGCTCGGCCGGTACCCGTTCACGGAGTCGATCCCGGAGGACGAGGCGACCGTCCTGCACACGAACGTCGACGGGGCGATCCGCATCACGCGCCTCGCGCTTCCGCACATCCGCGACGAGGGCCACATCCTGTTCACGGGGTCGATCGCAGGCCGGCAGGCGTACCAGAATGCCGCCGTCTACGTGGCAGCGAAGTTTGCGATCCGCGGTTTCGTCTACGGCCTGCGGGAGGACCTCCTCGGCCGTCCGATCCGGATCACGACGGTCGACCCGGGGCTCGCGAAGACCGAGTTCTCGCTCGTCAGGTTCAAGGGCGACGAGGCGGCGGCGGACGCGCCGTACGAGGGCGTCGAGCCGTTGACCGCGGACGACGTCGCCGACTGCGTTCTCTTCGCGATCACGCGACCGCTGCACGTCAACATCGACGAGATGGTGATCAAGGCCCTCGCCCAGTCGAGCGGCGGCCGGATCGTGCGTAGCGGCGCCTGATGCTGACGATCCTCGAGGGATCGACGTTCTGCATCTGCGACGATCGCGGCGACATCGCGGCCGAGACGAGCGGCTTCTTTGCGCACGACACTCGCTTCCTCTCGCGCCTCGTCCTGCGGGTTGGCGGCTCGAGCCCGCTCCTGCTCTCCTCCGGGAGGGTCGAGCACTTCAGTGCCGCGTTCTACCTCCGGAACGGCGCGGCGGACGGACTTCCGCACGACGCCGTCTCGATCGCGCGTCAACGCTTCATCGGCAGCGGCATGCAAGAGCGCGTCTCGCTCCGCAACGAGAGCCCGAGCCCGCTCGAGCTGACGGTCGCGCTCGAAGCCGAGGCGGACTTCGCGGACATCATCTCCGTGAAGCTGCACGACTTCTCGCTCGGCGATCCCGCGCAAGCGCAGCCGCTCCCACCGCCGGCGCCGACGTCGTACGACGAGGCGACGCTCCAAGTCTCGATCGTCGATCCGCGCGGAGACATCGGAACGCACCTCGTGTTGTCCCGGCCCGGCCGGCTCGATGGGAACGCGATGACGTTCGAGTTCACGCTCGCCCCGCATGAGCGCTGGGATCTGAGCATCGACGTCTTGCCGTGGCTGAAGGAGGACCTCGAGATCTTCGAACTCGACGAGGAGCGCGAGAAGGCCGGCGACGTGGTGGCGGCATGGACGCTCCGCGTCCCGCGCGTCCGCGGCGGCTGGGACAGCCTGCGCCGTGCCTTCGATCGCTCGATCGGCGATCTCGCGGCGCTGCGGATGCGGACAGGCGAGACGCGGCGGCCACTCTTCGCCGCCGGAATGCCCTGGTTCATGACGGTGTTCGGCAGGGACACCGCGATCACGTCGCTGCAGACACTCCTGCTCGGGCCGGAGATCGCGATCGGGGCGCTCGACGCGCTCACCGAGCTGCAGGCGCAGGAGGAGGACCCGACGATCGACGCCGAGCCGGGCAAGATCGTCCACGAGGTGCGCGAGGGCCGGTGCGCCGAGTTCTGGTTCCCGCGCTACTACGGCTCGATCGACTCCACACCTCTCTACCTAGTGCTGCTCGCCGAGACCTGGCGCTGGACGGACGACGCCGCGTTCGCGCAGCGCATGCGCGAGCCGGCGATGTTCGCCCTCGATTGGATCGACCGCTACGGCGATCGCGACGGCGACGGCTTCGTGGAGTACAGCCGCATGGTCGACTCGGGGCTTGCGAACCAGTCGTGGAAGGACTCGGGCGACTCCCAGCGCTTCCAGGACGGCTCGTTCGCCGAAGCGCCGATCGCGGCGGTCGAGGTGCAGGGCTACGTCTACGACGCGAAGCGGGGGCTGGCCGAGATCGCGCGCGAGGTGTGGCGAGAGCAGGAGCTGGCAGACCGGCTCGAGCGCGAGGCCGACGAGCTGCGCACGCGCTTCGACGAGGCGTTCTGGGTGGAAGAGCGCGGCGGCTTCTACGCGCTCGCGCTCGACGGACACAAGCGCCCCGTCGATGCCCGCTCGTCGAACATGGGCCACCTGCTCTGGAGCGGGATCGTCCCCCCGGAGCGCGTGAGCGCCGTCGTCGACCAGCTCCTCTCGGAGGAGCTCTGGTCGGGCTGGGGAATCCGCACGATGGCGTCGGACGCTGCGGCCTTCAACCCGATCAGCTACCACAACGGAACGGTGTGGCCGCACGACACGTCCCTCGCCGCGTGGGGTCTCGCACGGCATGGCTACACGGCCGAAGTGCGACGCATCGCTCGCGCGCTGATCGAGGCTGCGGCGCACTTCGACTGGTCGCTGCCGGAGGTCTTCGCCGGTTACACGCGCGCCGAGACGCCGTTTCCGATCGCGTATCCGACCGCCGCGCGCCCGCAGGCCTGGGCGGCCGGGACGCCGATCCTCCTCGTCCGCGTCCTTCTCGGAATCGAGCCCGACCGCGCACGGCAGCGGCTCGTCTCGACCGTGACGGACGAGCTTCCGAGCTGGCTCGACGGCCTCCGCATCGAGGGCGTTCGAGCGTACGGCCGGACCTGGACGGTTGCAGTCGAGCGCGGGCATGTCACGATTGCCGAAGGCGTATGACGCGATCGACGGCAGACCAACCCGATGCGGCCGCAGAGCGGCCGCTTTCAGCGATCTTCGCACGATGAGAGTCGGTCTCGTCTGTCCCGCGTGGTTCCCGGTGCCTCCCGAGGCATACGGAGGCACTGAGCGCGTCGTCGCGCTCCTCGCAGACGGCCTCGTCGACGCCGATCACGACGTGACGCTCTTCGCCTCGGGCGACTCGCAGACACGTGCGCGCCTCGAGTCCGTCTTCCACACGGCTCCCAGCGAGTGGATCGGGCACACGTACTGGGAGCTACAACACGCCATGCACGCGTTCCTGAAGGCCGACGAGTTCGACGTCGTCCACGACCACACGGGGATGCTCGGGCTCGCGTTCGGTGGGCTCATCGGCACACCGTTCTGTCACACAGTGCACGGGCCACTCGACGGGCAACCGGGCCGGATGTACGAGCAGGTGCTCGAGCTCGCGCCGCGCGCGAAGCTCATCTCCATCTCGATGAACCAGCGCAAGCCGAAGCCGCACCTCCCCTGGATCGGAAACTGCCCGAACGCGCTCGACCTCTCGATGTACCCGTTCCGGCGGAAGCCCGGAGGCGACTATCTCGTCTTTCTCGGACGCATGAGCCCGGACAAGGGCGCGCATCGCGCGCTGGCCGTCGCGCTCGAAACCGGGATCCCGCTGAAGATCGCGGCGAAGTGCCGTGAGCCCCTCGAGATCCGCTACTTCGACGAGTTCATCCGTCCCCACCTCGGCGGCTCCATCGAATACGTCGGAGAGGTCGGCCATGCGGACAAGGTCGAGCTCCTGATGGAAGCGAGGGCGCTGATCTCTCCGATCGACTGGGAGGAGCCGTTCGGGCTGATGATGATCGAGGCGATGGCGTGCGGGACGCCCGTCATCACCACGCGCCGAGGCGCCGTTTCCGAGATCGTCGACCACGGCCGTACCGGGGTGATCGTGGATCGCTATCGCGACATGGAGGATCCCGCCGTACTCGAGCTCGCCGACTCGCTCGATCCCGTCGTGATCCGCAAGGAAGTCGAAGAGCGCTTCTCGCCCGAGAACATGGTGGCGAACTACGTCGCCGCGTACGAAGCCACCATCGCGGCCTCTGCGTAGGGGCGACATGGATGCCGCCTCTACGGCGTGAGCGCGAGGCGTGGCTGTGAGATTGCGGTCGCGGTACGACCGCGAGATCCTCGGGCTCGCGCTGCCGGCGCTGGGTGCGCTCGCCGCAGAGCCCCTCTACCTCCTCGTCGACACGGCGATCGTCGGGCATCTCGGTCGACCTCAACTCGCCGCGCTCGGGATCGCTTTCACCGTTCTCGGCGGCACGTTCGCAATCTTCAACTTCCTGCAATACGGGACGACCGCACAGGTCGCGCGGGCCGGCGGTGCGGGTGAGAGCGAGACGGCACGTCGGCTCGGCGCCCAGGCGGTGTGGCTCTCGCTCGCGTTCGGCATCGCCGTCTCCGCGCTGATCGCTCTGCTCGCGGAGCCGCTCGTGTCGCTCATGGGCGGGGACGGAGACGCGGCGGACTTCGCCGTGACGTACCTCCGCATCGCGGCGATCGGTTTTCCGGCGGCGTTTCTCGCGCTCGGCGCGCAGGGATATCTCCGTGGCGTTGCCGACCTGCGCACGCCGCTCGTCGTCCTCATCGCTGGAAACGTCGCGAACGTCTTCCTCGAGCTGCTCTTCGTCTACGGCTTCGACTGGGGGATCGCCGGCTCGGCGTGGGGGACGGCGATCGCGCAGCTCGGGATGGGAGCGGCGTTCGTCGTCGTCGTCCTGCGGCGGCTCGAGCCCGGCGAGGCTCGGGTGCGGCTCGCGCTCGCGCGGCGCGTGCTGTCGCTCGGCAAGTGGATCTTCATCCGCACGAGTGCGCTGATGCTCTCGTTCGTCCTTGCCGGTGCGGTCGCGACGCGCTTCGGCGATGCGTCGATTGCGGCGCACCAGGTCGCGTTCCAGCTCTGGATCTTCCTCGCGCTCGTGCTCGACGCGGTCGCGATCGCGGGCCAGATCATCGTCGGGCGTGAGCTCGGCGCTGGGCGGCGCGAGGAGGCATATGGCGCGAGCTCGCGGATGATCTGGCTGTCTGTCGCGCTCGGTGGCATCTTCACGGCGCTGATGCTGCTGCTCGCCGGCGTGCTGCCGCGAGCGTTCACGGGCGACGCGTCGGTGCTCGCCGAGGCTGCGCTTCTGTGGCCGATCTTCGCGCTCATGCAGCCGCTGAATGGCGCCGTCTTCGCCCTCGACGGGATCCTCATCGGCGCGAGCGACGGGCCGTTTCTCGCGTTCTCGATGGTGGCGGCGTTCCTCGTTTGCGCAACCATGCTCCTCGTGACGCTCGAAGCCGACTGGGGGATTCGCGGCGTGTGGGCTGCGTTGCTCGTGCTGATCGTGGTGCGGCTCGGGCTCATGACGACGCGCTTCCGACGCGGCCGCTGGCTCGTCACCGGGTGGGCTTCGTGAACGTCCTCGGCGGCGAGCTCGAGGCGTGCTCGGTCGATCCCGTGACGGGGTACTTTCGCGACGGCTACTGCCACACGGCCGGCTCCGATCTCGGCTTCCACGTGGTCTGCGCGGTCATGACGGAGGAGTTCCTCGAGTTCTCGGTTCGTGCGGGAAACGATCTCGTGACGCCGCAGCCGCAGTGGATGTTCCCCGGGCTCCGGCCGGGAGATCGCTGGTGTGTGGTCGCCTTGCGCTGGCAGGAAGCCCTCGAGGCCGGCGTCGCTCCGCCGGTCGTGCTCGAGGCGACGCACGCGTCAGCGCTCGAGTTCGTCTCGCTCGCGGATCTCGAGGCTCACGCCGCAGCCTCGTAGGGGCGCGATAGGTCCCGCCCCTACGGCGATTCGCGGCGCTTTCTCCAGTACCGCTCGATTCCGCGGAAGTGGTGCCAGTAGGGGGCGGCCCGGTCGTACGCGTCAGCCAGCTCCCCGTCCGCCTGGGTCACGTCGTGGCGCGCGGCGGCGACGAACGTCTGCTCGTCCATCCCGTCCTCGACCCAGTCGGTCCAGCGTGCGAGGGTCTCGCGCAACTCGGCGAGGTGCGCCTGGACGTCCTCGTAGATCCCGAAGTGAATGAGGGCAAGCCGGTCGGGTGCGCGCCGTTCGATCTCGAGGATTGTGCGCTCCCACGCTTCGAGGTCGAACTCCGGCGGCGGGCACGGCGGCATCACGAACGAGCCGCCTCCGACTCGAACGCCCGCCGCGTCTCCTGCGTACAGCGTGCCGCTGGCGTCGAGATACGACACGTGATGCCAGGCATGGCCGGGTGTGGGGAAGCATTCGAGGCCGACGACCTGGTCGCCGACGACGTGGACGTTCTCGGCAGGGACGGGTACGAGCTCGCCCCAGAGCCCGTCGAACGCGTCGCCATAGAGCCGGCGGGCGCTCGCTTCGAGCTTCGACGGGTCGATCACGTGCGGGGCTCCGACCTCCGACACGTGAACCTGCAGCGCAGGATGCTCGCGGACGAGCGTGCCCGCCGCGCCGGCGTGATCGAGATGGATGTGCGAGAGGAGCAGATGCCCGATGTCGGCGAGCTCGAGCCCACGCTCGGCGAGCCCGGCCTTCAGGTGCTCGACGCAGGTCGCCGGGCCGCAGTCGAAGAGCGCGGGGCCGTCGTTCGTCTCGACCAGGTACGAGCCGATGATTCCCGGCGCCGCATGGTGAAGGTCGATCGGCGCGACGCTCATCCCATGAGTGCGGCTTCGAGGTCCTCGATGAGATCCTCGGCCGACTCGATACCCACCGATAGGCGGATCAGCGTCGGCGGGACCGCGAACGGCGCGTCCGCCGTTGATGCGTGCGTCATCCGCGCGGGATGCTCGATGAGGCTCTCGACGCCGCCGAGGCTCTCGGCGAGCTTCCAGATCTTCGTGCGCGCGACGAGCTCGACGGCTTCGTTCTCGTCCTCGAGGAGGAACGAGACCATCCCGCCGAAGTTCCGCATCTGCCGCGCGGCGACGGCGTGGCCGGGGTGCGACGGCAGGCCGGGGTAGAGGACGCGCGCGACGCGCGGGTGCCGCTCGAGGTGGGCGGCGATCGTGGCGGCGTTTGCACAGTGGCGATCCATCCGCACCGCGAGCGTCTTCACGCCGCGCAGCACGAGCCACGCGTCGAACGGCCCGGGTACCGCTCCGAGTGACTTCTGCAGGAAGGCGAGCCGCTCCCCGAGCGCATCGTCGTTCGTCGCGACGAAGCCGCCGATCACGTCGGAGTGTCCGCCGATGTACTTCGTCGTCGAGTGGAGCACGGCATCCGCACCGAGCGCAAGCGGCTGCTGCAGGTAGGGCGTCGCGAACGTGTTGTCGACGACGACGAGGGCCTCGACCGCGTGGGCCGCGTCGGCCGCGGCCGTGATGTCGACGATGTTGAGCGCGGGATTCGTCGGCGTCTCGAGCCACACGAGCTTCGTGCTCTCGTCGACGTGCTCGGCGAGCCCGGTCGAGATCTCGTCGGGCGTCAGGAAGGTGAAGCGGTAGCCCTTCGGCTCGTACACCTGCGTGAACATGCGATAGATCCCGCCGTACACGTCGTTCACCGCGACGACGTGATCGCCAGGCGAAAGCAGGTGCATGAGCGTTGTCGCCGCGCCGAGCCCGGAGGAGAACGCACGGCCGTGGGCAGCGCCCTCGAGCGAGGCGATGCACTCCTGAAGCGCGGTTCTCGTCGGGTTGCCGACCCGCGCGTAGTCGTACCCCTTGTGCACGCCGACGGCTTCCTGCACGTACGTCGAGGTCTGGTAGATCGGGGTCGTGATCGCGCCGGTCGCGGAGTCCGGCTCCTGGCCCTCGTGGATGGCGCGCGTCTCGAAGTGCACGCAGCGATCCTAGGTACTCGATACCTGATCGGCGCCGAGGAAGGCCGCGAGCGATGCGAGCGCCTCGTCCGCACGCGACGTGTCGCCCCACGCGCCGAGCACATCGAGCGCCTTGGCCTTGCGATCGAGCCGAGGCTCGATCCGCCCGACGAGGCGGTCGCCGGTGAGGATCGGCAGGACGTAGTAGCCGTATTCGCGCTTCGTCTTCGGCACGTACATCTCGAGGCGGTAGCGGAAGTCGAACAGCGCCTCGGCGCGGTCGCGATCGTGGATGAGACGGTCGAAGGGGGAGAGGAACGTCACGCGGTCGGGAACCGGCTCGTCAGACACGTCGGAGTGGGCCTCCCAGCCCGCTTTCGTCAGCCGCACCCCGAGGGCGCGAAAGCGCTGCTCGGCGAGGGTTCGGTCGGCCTCACGCGCGGACATCGTCTCGCCCGGCGGATACCAGCGTTCCGCGAGATCCCACAGCCGCTGCTTCCCCTGCCGCCCTGCGACTGCGACGACGCCGTATGCGTGGAGGATCTCGAGCATCAGCGTGACCTCGCGGCTTCCCCACCAGCGATGCGGTTCATCCGGCCGCGGAGCGGACTCGTGCTGGAGCTCGCGAGACGGCATCGGCCCGTTGCGGTCGAGTTCTCGCAGCACGTAGCGCTTGAAGCGGGCATTCCGCTGGAGGAAGTCGTGGCTCCATTGCTCGTGCGCGTAGTGCCGGCTCCGCCTGCGCCGCCGCATCCGCGCCCGGACGAGCGGGAGCGCCTCGATCGGCCAGATGTACGCGTTCCACTCGAACAACGTCCGCTCGTTCCAGAGGAGGCGATCGAGCTCGGCGATGTCGTACGGGCCGAGACGGCTCCAGAGGACGAGCTGCTGCGGCGGGGCGACGGTGGAGATCGGGTCGATCTGGAGAAAGCCGAGTGTTCGCACGGTGTCGAGAATCGTCGTCGCCGATCCGTCGAGGAGCTGTGCTCGAACCGCGATTCGCCGCGCCTGGTCCGAGGACACGAGCCTCACGTCGCTTCCGATTCGTGCTCGAGGCGCCAACGAACGTCCGCAGAGTCGTCCGACTCGGGCGCGGCGTTGCTGCGGGCGGAACGTGCGTCGAGCCAGGTGGCGTACCGCGTTGCGAGTGGCGCCGCGGAGGCGCCGTGGGCGAGCACGGAGAGCGCGACCGTTACGAAGGCCGTCGTCAGAATCACATCCTGGTTCGGCAGCGCGCTCTCTTCCTCGAGCAGTAGGAGAGCGAAGACGATGGATGCGGCTCCGCGCGGACCGAACCATCCGAGGAAGCCGACGGTCGGCCGGCGCGCACTCGTGCCGAGCATCGCAATCGCGACCGGCACCATGCGCACGAGCGTCAGGCTGAGCACCGCGTAGAGCGCGATCTGCCACGTCAGCTCGCGGAGTGCGGGGCCGAGGAGTATCGCACCGAACACGATGAAGGTCACAGCCGCAAGTACGGCGCCCGTCTGCTCCATGAGGTACGAGACGTCGCCGCCGCGATGACGCCTGAGTCCGCCGAAGGCCATCCCGCCGACGAAGGCGGCGATGAAGCCCGAGCCGCCGATCGCCTCCGCGAGGCCATAGCCGAGGAGCGCTCCGGCGAGTGGCACGACCTGGAGCCACGTGGCATCGATGAAGCGGCGACCTCCGGCGTGGATCACGACAACCGCCGCTGCTACGCCCGCGATCACACCGCCGAGCACGCCATATCCGATCTTCTCCAGCACGAGCTCGGCCGCCGCGCCATCCCCGATTGCGCCGTCCTCCGCCAGCGCGACCGCAAGCGCGATGAAGAAGAGCGGGACGCAGATCCCGTCGTTCAGGCCGGCTTCGACGTTGAGGCTCTGTCGGATGCGTACCGGCAGGCGCGGCGACGTGACAACCACCTGGCCGAGCGCCGCGTCGGTGGGCGCGAGGATGACGGCGAGGACGAGCGCCTCGGGCCACGCAAGGTCGCCGAGCAGCGCGATCCCGCCGACGAAACCGGCAAGGATCGTGAGGGGCAGGCCGATCCCGAGCAGGCGGGCCGGTATCCCGAGCGTCCGGCGGAGCGCCGTCAGGTCGATCCGCGACGCATCCGAGAAGAGGACGACCGCGAGTGTCGCCTCGGCGAGCGTCTTGACCTCGATGCCGGTCGCCGCGGGATCGACGAAGCCGAGCGCCTCGACGCCGACGACGAGGCCAGCGGCCGTGAACACCATCGGCCCGGTGAGCGACGTGCCGTCGATGCGACCGGAGATCGCCGCGAAGCCGAGGAGGATGAGGGCGACAGCCGCGAGTTGCCAGTGCACGCGCGGAGCTTCGCAGAGGCCGGCTCGACCACGCGACCGCTAGGTTCGCGCGATAGCCGAGTGGGACGCCGAGGCCGTCGTCGACGAGCCGCTCGTGCGCGGGCTGCTCCGGCCTACGGCCGGGTGAACGGGCGCCGATCGCCTAGTCGGGAACGCGGCCGTCGAGGATCGCGGCGAGGCGCGCGGGGTCGATGTTCCCACCGCACACGATGCAGACGACGCGGCCGGTTCCTGCGTTTCCCGCGAGTGCGGCGGCGACTGCAAGACCCGCGGCGCCCTCTGCGACGATCCGCGCCCGCTCGGCCAGCACACGCACGGCGGCAGCCGCCTCCGCGAGCGGGATCGCGTAGGCATCGGAGACGAGCGGCTCGGCGCGCTCCCACATGTCCGGGAGCAGGCCCCCCGACCCCGCGCCGTCGATGAACGAGGGCGTGTACTCGACCGGCACGGGCACGCGGCCGTTCGCGACCGCGGCGGCAACGGGCGCTCCGGTCTCCGGCTCCACGACGACGACGCGCGTGCGGGGTCGCAGAGCGGCGAGTGCGCTCGCGATCCCCGTCGTCAGCCCGCCCCCGCCCCAGGGGATGACGACGGCGTCGAACTCGGTGAGATCTTCCGCGAGCTCGAGCCCGATGGTTCCGTTCCCGGCCATGACGCGCTCGTCGCGCACGGGGTGGACGAAGTAGCCGTCGACCCCGTCCATGCCACCCCCCTCCATCGCGGCCCACCACTCGTCCCACGTCGTGTGGACGATGCGACCGCCGAGCCGTTCCACCGCGGCGAGCTTCGAGGCGGAGGAATTGTGCGGGGCGATGACGGTCGCGGGCACGCCGAGCTCACGCGCCATCCACGCGACGCCCTGCGCCATGTTCCCCGTGCTCGTGGTGACGAGTCCTTGCTGAACCTCTGCGCGCGGCGCGCTCAGCACCGCGTTGCCCGCGCCGCGGATCTTGAAGGAGCCGATCGGCTGGAGGTTCTCGAGCTTGAGCCAGATCTCGGCGGGGGCGTCGTCGAGATGGAGCCGGACGAGCGGTGTGCGGACAGCCGTGCCGGCGATGCGCTCGCGGGCGGCCTCGATCTCGGCGAGCGGGATCAGAAAGGAACCTCGACGCCCATGCCGCGCTCACGCGCTCGGCGGACGACGAGCTCGGCCGACGCGAGGTCCTCGACTGCGATGCCGAGCGATTTGAAGACCGTCAGCTCGTCCTCGTGCTCTCGGCCGGGGTGCGCTCCGATCAGCACTTCGCCGAGCTCGGCTCTGATGTAGTCGGGGCCGACCGCTCCCTCCGCCGCCGCGATGAGGTAGTCGCCCGCCTCGTTCAGGCACGACTCGCGCAGATCGGTGAACAGCGAGCAGTGCGCGATGGTCTCCGTGTCGAGCTCTCGGGCTCTGGGGATGCTCGAGCCGACGGCGTTCACGTGCGCGCCGCGCGCGAGCCAGCGCCGCTCGACGATCGGCTCGGCGGCTGCAGTGGCGGTACAGACGACCTCGGCGCCGAAGAGGGCCGCGTCGACGGATGGCGCAACGGTGGCGCCGACCTCGCCCGCGAGCTTCTCGGCAGCTTCGATTCGTCGCGACCAGATCCGGATCTCCGGATCCTCGAGCACCGCGCGCATCGCGTGCACGTGGCCTCGGGCCTGCGCGCCCGCGCCGAGGATCGCGACACGCTGCGCGTCGGGCCGCGCGAGCGCGCGCGTGGCGACTCCGGAGACAGCCGCTGTTCGGATCTCGGTGATCGGCGAGGCGTTCATGATCGCGACGAGCTCGCCGGTCTCGCCGTCGTGGAGGAGAACGCCGCCCATGTGCGTGTCGAGGCCACGCGCAGGATTGGTCGGGACGACGACGATCTCCTTCAGCCCGTACGCCGAGGACTCGCCGGCGCGGTACGCGGGCATGAGGCCGAGCAGGGTGTCTGCGCCCTCCGGGCGCGCGATCGAGCGGAGCGGGTTGTAGAGCTCGCCGCGTGCCAGCGACGCGAGCACCTCGGTCATCGCATCGACGCAGGACTCCATGTCGAGGAGCTCGCGGACATCGTGCTCGGAGAGGACGATCACGAGAACAAGCCTTCCAGATGGGCGTGCTCCTCGGCCGAGAGCTCGAGTGCGAGCGCTTCTCGAACCGGCTCGAGCTGTGCTGCCCGCGTCGGCCCGACCACGACGGCGCTCACCTCCGGCGTCGCGAGGAGCCAGGCGATCGCGAGCCCGGCCATCGAGACGCTGCGTCCAAGCGCCTCGCGCTCGAACGCCTCGAGCGAATCGAACACGGCGTCCGACTCGTACTGCCGGTACCCATCGGGGCGCTGCGTCATCCGCGACCCTTCCGGATAGCTCTCGCCACGGCGGTAGCGCCCGGCGAGCCAGCCTCCTGCGAATCCGGAATGCACCTCGTAGCCGAGCCCGCGCGCGCGGCAGACCGGGAATACCGTGTCAACGTCACCCCGGTCGAGGAGCGAGAACGAGTTCTGCACCCACTCGTAGCGCGCGAGGCCCTCTCGCTCGGAGACCTCGACGGCCGCCGCAAGCTCGTCGGCCGTGTAGTTGGACGCACCGACCGCGCCGACCTTGCCTTCCCGAACGAGCTCGTCGAACGACGACAGCGTCTCCTCGAGAGGCGTGTCCGAGTCGGGTGCGTGCGCCATGTACAGCGGAATGCGCTCGATGCCGAGCCGCTCGAGGCTCGTCTCGACCTGTCGTCGGATGCGGAGGCCGGAAAGCCCGCGATCCTCGCCCACTGCCATCGGGTTGAACGTCTTCGTCTCGATCGTGATCGCGTCGCGCACGGCGGAGCCCTTGCCCGCGAGCCATTCGCCGATCCACGTCTCGCTGCGGCCGCCGCCGTACGCGTCGGCCGTGTCGAAGGTCGTGATCCCGAGCTCCCAGGCCGCATCCATGATCCGCGGCGCCTCTTCTCGTGGGATGCCCTGGCCGAAGAGCGCGGGCGCCGAACCGACGCCGCCGAAGTTGCCGCAGCCGAGAATGATCCGCGTGACGGAGATCCCGCTCGTGCCGAGCTCGCGCGTCTCCACCGCGCGATCCTAGGTCGATGGCAGTGGCGTTGGGCGCAGTTCGGGCAGCGGGAAGGACGAGGTCACCGCGACAGCCCGTCCTTCGTTGGCCGACGCTGTGATCGCATCGAGGATCTCGACGATGTGCGCCGCGTGAGCGCCCGTTGCGCGGTGTGGCCGGCCGGTCACGATCGCGTCGCTCAGGTCGCCGAGCGCCCGTCCCCAGTCGGTGCCGCGAAACGCGTTCGCCACGTGCACGGGCTCGTACGAACCGCCGAACGGCGCGAGCTCGACCGCAGCGTCGAACTCCTGCCAGCTCGAGAGGAACACGGAGCCGGTGTCGCCGTGGAGCTCGATGCCGCTCTGCTTCGAATGCCGACCGACGTAGAAGTTGGCGGTAAGCCGCACGACGGTTCCACTGGCGAGTTCGACCACGGCGACGCCGAAGTCCGGCGCACCCGGGGAGAAGCGCTCTCCGGAGGTCGTCATGCGATCGGGATACACGATCGTCCCGAAGGCGGTCACCCGACGGGCCGGACCGAACATGGCGGTGAGGATGGTCAGCGGATAGACGCCGACATCCGCGAACGGACCGATGAGGTAGAAGGGCTCGGGCCGAGGATGCCAGCTTTCGATGCGGCTCCAGTTGACCTCTGCGTAGGCGACGCGCACGGTGCCGATCGCTCCCTCGTCGACGAGACGGCGCATCGTCTCCTGCGCCTCGCCCATGAACGTGATCGGCGAGCACGAGAGCCGGAGGTTGCGCTCGGCTGCGAGGTCGACGAGCGAGCGGGCACTCGCGTAGTCGGGTGCGAGCGGCTTTTCGCTGTGCACGTGCTTTCCGGCTTCCAGAGCTGCCGTCGTCACCTCGGCGTGGACGCCGGGGTAGGTCAGGTTGACGATCGCGTCCACACCCGGATCGTCCAGGACGTCGTCGAGCGAGGGGTAGTCGATTCCGCCGAACCGACCGACGAACGCTGCGCTGAGAGCGGGGTCGACGTCCGTCGCGCCCGCGATCCGCACGGACGGGTACGCGCCGATCGTCTCGCCGTAGGCGCCGGAGATGTTCCCGCATCCGATCACGGCCACGCGAAGTTGCTCAGACACGATGACCTGCATCCGCCGCGGAGAGCTGCTCCCGGACAAGAACGAGCATGCGAGCACACTCGGCCGTGGGGTCGCGGTCGAAGGTGTGGTGCTCGATGCTGACGGGACCCGAGTAGCCGATCGCGAGCAGCTTCTCGACGCAGGCTGCGATGTTCGCGCAGCCCTCTCCGTGCATACACGCGACGTGCGTGCCGGGTACCTCGACGTCCTTCAGGTGG
The DNA here is from genome assembly GCA_963740105.1 of uncultured Gaiellaceae bacterium. Classification (GTDB taxonomy): domain Bacteria; phylum Actinomycetota; class Thermoleophilia; order Gaiellales; family Gaiellaceae; genus GMQP-bins7. Next base: position 51,336 of record CAVUCT010000015.1, on the reverse strand, counting down.
ACGTGGAAGAGCCGATCGGACAGGTCGCCGATAGCGGCGACCGGGTCGTAGCCCTGTGTCGCCCACCAGCCGGTGTCGACCGCCGCGCCGAGCACGTCGGTGTCCTCGCCGATCGCGTCGAGCACCTCGCTCGGAGTCTTCTCGGGATGGTTCTCGAGCCCGAACCGCACGCCGTGCGCCCGCAGGACGGCCGCAGCTCCGTCGCGATCGCGGCGCACGACTTCGCCGAGGCCACCGATCAGGTCGACGTCGAGGTCGTTGGCCAGGCGGCAGGCGGCAGCCAAATCGTCTGTCGTGGCGCCGATGCTCCCTGCGAGGCTGGCGACGCGAACGCCGCGACGAGCGAGTGCTTCGCGCGCGAGCGCGACGTGCTCCGGCGTAGCCCAGCGCCAGTTGAGATGGCCGAACCACAGATCGACGGCGTCGAACCCGATGCCTGTGATCGCCGCGAGGAGATCGTCGAACCGGGTCGCGAAGGTAGCGAGCGGCTCGAACGCCGCATTCGTCGCGTCGTCGAATGGCCCCCACTCGGTCGCGGCGCCGTACCCGAGCTCCTTGGCGACGTAGTTGGCGCTCATGAACGAGAGAGCGAATGGAGAGGTCGCGGTCACCGTTGTCTCACCCCTTCAGAAAGTCGAGGATCTCGGAGAGGTACGCGTGAGCGAGACAGACGACGGTGTCGGCCGCGCCGTAGTAGATCGAGATGCGATCGGCGTCGTGATCGACGAGCGCAGCGCAGGGGAAGACGACGTTCGGGACGTCACCAACCTGCTCGTAGAGCACCTGGGGCGAGAGGAGATAGTCGCGTCCGCGAGCAAGCACCTTCCACGGCTCATCGAGGTCGAGGAGCGCCGCACCCATCGAGTAGACGAAGCCGTTACACGATGTGAGGACGCCGTGATAGAGCACGAGCCAGCCATCGTCCGTCTCGATCGGGGTCGGTCCGGCACCGATCTTGGTCGACTCCCAGGTCAGCGGGACCGGCGCCATGACGTGGCGATGCCGTCCCCAGTGGACGAGGTCGGGGCTCTCGGAGTAGAAGATGTCGCCGAAGGGTGTGTGACCGTTGTCGCTCGGGCGACTGAGCATGGCGTACCGGTCGCCGATCCTTCGCGGAAAGAGCACGCCGTTCCGGTTGAAGGGCAGGAATGCGTTGTCGAGCTGGTGGAAGGACTCGAAGTCGTGCGTGTATGCGACGCCGATCGTCGGGCCGTGGTAGCCGCTGCACCAGGTCACGTAGTAGCGATCCTCGAGCCAGGTGACGCGCGGGTCGTAGGCGAAGAGGAACCGCCCCTGGATCTCGTGGACGCGGTCGTCGGACGGGACGAAGGCGATCGGCTCGTGGTCGATCCCCCACTCGATGCCGTCGGCGCTCCGGCCCACGTGGACGTTCATCGTCCGCGCGGTGTCGTCGACGCGGAACACCCCTGCGAACCCGCCGCCAAAGCGCACGACTGCCGAGTTGAAGATGCTGTTCGCGCGGGGGATGTGGTTGCGCGCGATGACCGGATTCCGGCTCGAGCGCCACACCACGCCGCGCTTGCCGGGTGGGGGCTCCTCCCACGGTACGGGGGGCTGCGACTCATCGACCGTGGGGCCTTGCGTGCTCGCCCGGAGGTCTGTCATGACGTGCGGTCTTGGTTCGACGACCTGACGAGATGACCCGGCTCGATCTCGACGAGTACCCCGTCGTCGGCAGGTGACCACGCGTCCACGTCTGCATCCGTCGTGCCCGGGTCGAGCTCGATTTCGATGTCCTTCCACTTCGTGTGCAGCTGAGGAACGGACGCCAGGAGCGATCGCGTGTACGGATGGAGGGGGTTTCCGAAGACCTGCTCGGTGGTGCCGACCTCGACGACACTGCCTCGCCGCAGGATCACGGTCCTGTCGCTGATGTAGTTGCCGAGCGAGAGGTCGTGCGTGATGAAGAGCACGCCGAGACCGCGCGACTTCAGATCCCCGAGCAGGTTGAGCACGTCGATGCGCGTGGAGGCGTCGAGCATGCTGATGATCTCGTCTGCGACGAGGAGGCGGATGTCCAGCAGGAGGGCCCGTGCGATGAGCATGCGCTGGAGCTGACCGCCGCTGAGCTGGTGCGGATACTTGCCGAGGACGTCCCCCGGGTTCAGGCTCACGTCCTCGAGCGCGCTCTGGAGCCTCGTGCTCCACTCGGAGCCGCTCAGGCCGGAGAAGTGCTCGCCGCGCAGCAGGGTGAACACGCGGTCTGCCTTGAAGATCGGGTTGTACGAGCTGAACGGATCCTGGAAGACACCCTGCACGTCGCCGTAGTACGTCCGCAAGTCCTTGCCGCCGAGCGTCGCTATGTCCGTACCTTCGAAGCGAATGGTTCCGCGCGTCACCCGGAGCAGACGAAGGATCATCTTCCCGATCGTCGACTTCCCACTGCCGCTCTCCCCGATGAGCGAGACGACCTCGCCTGCGCCCACGTCGAGACTGACGTTCCGAACGGCCTGGAGTTCCCCGCCGCCGAACGAGCCGACGCGATACGTCTTGCAGCACGTGTCGAGCGTCAGCATCACGCCGCCTTCCAGCACGCAGCCGCGTGACCCGGTGCGAGGTCCTTGAACGCCGGCTCGTCGCCACACTGCTCCCACGCGAACGGGCATCGCGTCCGAAAGCGACAGCCACTCGGGGGGTCGAGGAGGGACGGTGGACGGCCCGGAATGCCGCTCAGGCGCTTCTCCGCGTAGCGGATCCCGACCTCCGGGAGTGACGAGAGCAGGAGCTGGGTGTACGGATGCACCGGCGCCTCGATGATCGTCTCGGCCGGCGCCTTCTCGGCCAGCTTGCCCGCGTACATGACGAGGATCGTGTCCGCGATCTGATACAGGACGGACAGGTCGTGCGTGATCACGATCATGCTCTTGACGAAGCCGCGGTCGCGGAACTCGACGAGGAGCTCGGAGACCGCTCGTTGGGTCGAGACGTCGAGCGCGGACGTCACCTCGTCGGCGATGAGGAGCGAGGGATCGAGGAGCGACGAGAGCACCATGACGACGCGCTGCCGCATTCCGCCCGACAGCTCGATCGGGAACCGCTCGAGCACGCTTTCGGGCAGCCCGACGAGCTTCAGGCGTCGCTTGAACTCCTGCATGACCTCGTCGAGCGCGATGCCTCGTGCGGCGAGGAGCTCGGTCGCGAGGGCGCCGATCTTCCGCGTCGGGTTGAGCGCGCTGAGTGCGTACTGGGGGATGATCGAGACGTCCGTGAAGCGGTAGGCGTTCATCTTCCGGTCGTCCCAGATCGGAAGCTCCCGTCCGTCGAGCTCGACCCGCCCCTCCACGAACCGCATGCGCGCGTCCATTCTGATCAGGCTCTTGCCGAGAGTCGACTTGCCGCATCCCGACTCGCCAGCGAGCCCCATGATCTCGCCGTCGGCGATCTCGAACGTCGCCCCGTCCACGGCCTTCACATCGCCGTTCAGCGACCGGTAGTAGACCCTCAATCCGTCGACCCGGAGGCTCATCTACGTCTCCCGGAGCCGCGGGTTGAAGATCTCGTCGAGCCCGACATTCATGACGTACAGGCCGCCGACGATGGCGATGATCCCGATCCCGGGTGGGATGAACCACCACCAGAGGCCGAGGAGCAAGGCGCTCGAGAGGAACGCGTTGTTCATCATCAGCCCGAGCGAGATCAAGTTCGATGGACCGAGCCCGAGGAAGTCGAGGGACGCACCGATGAGGATCGCGCCGCCGAACAGGAGAATGAACATCATGAGCAGGTAGGAGCTCATGTTCGGAGCGATCTCCGTGGCGATGATCTTCCGCGTCGACCGTCCGCTCAGGCGTGCGACGTCCACGAAGTCGCGTGTCTTCAGCGTGAACGTCTGGGCGCGCACGGCCCGGGCCGCCCAGGGCCAGGACGTCAACCCGATGAGGATCGCTTCGGTCGTGTAGCCCTTCACGTTGATGTAGGCCGCGACGATGATGAGGATTGCCAGCGTCGGGATCACGAGGACGACGTTCGTGAGCATGTTCAGCACGTCGTCGATCCAGCCGCCGCGATAGCCGGCCGTGAAGCCGACAGCAGCTCCGACGAGCCAGGCGATCCCGCCGCCCACGACTCCGACCACGAACGCGGCGCGCAGGCCGTACACGAACTGGGAGAAAACGTCCTGTCCGAACGAGGTCGTGCCGAACCAGTGCTCCGACGACGGTGGCTCGTCGGTCGGTCCGCTGAACGAGAGCGGCTCGTACTCCGTGAGCATCGGGCCGACGAGCGCCAGCGCCAACATGGAGAGGACGACGCCGATCCCGACGACGAACTTCCAGTTGCGGAACGCGAAGTAGAGGAGCTCGGACCTCCCGCGCCACCCCGATGCCTGCATCGGAGCGCCTCCTCCCGGCGCGGTCGTCGCCGTGGTCTCGAGAGTCGGCGCCGGAGCGCCCGTCGGGACGATGACCGCGTCCCCTCGGTCAGAAGCCGCCATCAGGCGCCGCCCTGCATCCCGATCCGGGTTCGCGGATCGATGAAGACGTACGCAATGTCGATGACGAGATTCGCGATCAGGACTCCGGTGATGAGGAAGAGGAAGATGCCCTGGATCAGGAAGTAGTCGCGGTTCTCGATCGCGTCGAGGGTCAAGGTGCCGAGTCCCGGGTAGGAGAAGACGATCTCGACGACGATCGCGCCCGCGACGACAGCGCCGAGCGCGAGAGCCAGCCCGGTGATCTGGGGCAGCAGCGCGTTTCGATACGCGTACTTGCGCACGAGCTTCGTCGGCGCGCCGAGCGCAGCCAGGTAGTTCGAGTAGTCCGCCTCGAGCTCGTAGATGATCAGGTTCCTCATCCCGATCGCCCAGCCGCCGAAAGCGACGAGGAACAGGGCCGAGAAGGGCAGGATCCAGTGGTGCAGGAAGCTTCGCGCGAACTCGAGTGACCACTCGGGCTGTAGCGCGAAACCGTAGGCACCCGAGACCGGGAAGATGGCGAGAGTCGACGCGAAGAGCCACGCGAGGATGATCCCGAGCCACATCTGTGGCGTCGCGGTCAGGACGTAGCCGACGGGGAGCACGGTGTTGTCGAGCAGCTTTCGCCGTGCCGCGAGGGCGCCGACCTTGTTCCCCGCCCAGAAGCTCAGCAGGACCGCCGGCACGAGCAGGGCGAGCGTGTACGGGAGTGCGCCCATGATCAGCTCCGTGACGGGTGTCGGGAAGTTCGCGATGCTGAGGCCGAGGTCGCCGTGGAGGAGCGCGGCCCAGAAGTTCAGGTACTGCTGCCAGAGCGGGACGTCGAACCCGAAGGCCTCGGTGTAGTAGCCCGTCAGCTCCTCGGACGCGCTCGGCTGCGCCTGCATGCGCGAGAGCAGTCCTTCGATCGGGTCCCCGGGCATGAAGCGCGGGATGGCCCAGTCGATCGTCACCGCCACGAAGAACGTGAGGGCGTAGATCAGGATTTTCCGTGCAAGGTACCGCCCCACCGTGCCTCCACCTCGACGACGTCAGCTGTGAACGCGACACCCCTCCCGGCGGGTCGCCGGGAGGGGTGTCGATCGTCCATCGGCGCGGTTCTCTACTTGGCCGGCTTCAGATGCGTGAGCATGTCGATGCTCGTCATCTGCCAGTAGTTGTTCCAGGCCGTAGGCGTGTACTTCCCGCCTGTTGCCGACGGGTAGTTCGTCCAGTACTTCGTGTTGAACATGGCCCACATCCCGTTGTACCAGAGCGGAATCGCGGGCAGGTTCTGCAAGAACACGGTCTGGAGCTGCGACATCACGGCCTTGTAGGCCTTGGGGTCGCTCGACGGTGTCTTGTCCAGCAACTGCGTGAGGTTCCACGCCTTCTGGTTCCGGAACCGCTCGTAGTTCACCGTCGTCTGGTTCTCCAGGATCGGCAGCTGGAAGATGTACTGGTAGTACGTCCACGGCGTGTTCGAGTACTGCCTGTCGTTGGCGAGGACGAGGTCGTACCGTGCATGACCGCGGTCGTCGACCAGCGTTCCGTAGTCCGGGTAGCCAGGCGTGACCTTGATCCCGGCGGCCTTCGCGCTCTCCGCGATGACCTGGATCGCCGTCATCCAGTCCGACCAGCCGTTCGGACACTCGATCGTGAGGGAGATGTCCGATCCGTCCTTGTTCTCGACGTACCCGTCGCCGTCCGAGTCCTTGTAGCCGGCGGCGGCGAGGATCGCCTTCGCCCGCGTCAGGTTGTACGAGAAGCCGAGCTTCGCGACGGCCTTCTTGTCGACCCACTTGTTCCAGATGGGGAGAAGCCCGGTCGGGCTCGCCTTGTCGACGAGACCCTGATAGGCCTTGTCGAGGATCTGGTTCATGTTGATCGAGAACGCGAGAGCCCGCCGGAACTGCGGATCATTCAGCGGCTTCTTCGTCGTGTTCGGGAAGAGCCACGTCGTGTTCGCTCCGAGGTGGTACGGCGCCTTGGGATAGAAGGTCTTGAAGCTTCCCTTGATCGCCGACTTCGGGGCGAAGTTGTTGAAGAGGTCGATGTTCCCCGCCTGGAAGTTGGCGAGTGCGGCCGTGTTCGACGAGTTGTGGATGTCCACGACGTACCGCGGCGCGGGCCTGAGCCCGAGCTGCCTCGTCGCCCACCAGTCGTTCCGACGCTGCCAGACGAACGTCTGCGATGTCGAGCTGGCGCCGGACTGATACTTGTACGGCCCGCTCCCGACGACCTTGCTCGCGTCCAGGTTGCCGGTCGTGAGATCCGTCTTCGAGTACTTACTGAAGACGTGCCGCGGAACGATCGCGATGTTGTAGCGATAGAAGTCGAACTGCTGGTATCCGGGCTTGCCCGCGAACGTGAAGACGACCGTGTTGCCGGCAGTACGAATGCTCTGGAGCCCGGTGGACGCCCACAGCGCGTTCTGGGGGTGCGTTGCCATCTTTGGAAGGTCCCAGCTGTACTTCACGTCCCTCGGCGTCAGCGTCGTTCCGTCACTGAACTTGACGCCCTTGCGGATCGTCATGACGTACTGACTCTTCGTGCGCCACGTTCCGTTCGTGGCGAGCCACGGGATGAAGTTGCCCGTCAGCGGGTTGAACCGAAAGGCGGTCTCGTACGCGAGTCCGACGGTGCCCGTCGAGTAGTCCCACGTCTTGGCCGGGTTCACGTCGCCGTACGGAGCCCACTGGCTCCCGCTCATGTAGAAGGTCTGCGCGCGCGGGAGTGCGAACGCGGATTGCGAGCCTGCCCCAACGCCACCCACGACGAGAAGCGACGAAGCAGCGGCGAAGGCAACCACGAGCGCGACGATGCTCGATGCCCTCCTTTTCCTTCTTCTTGCCATCTTGCTCCCTCCTTGAGTCCGTGTCTCACGACTGCGACTCCCCCCGGCTCGAGATTTCTCTCGCCCGTGCGTTCGACGTCGACGGAGTCGCGTTGTTGGAACACCTGGCCTTAGGTCTGAGCATCCCTCCCTTCCCACGCGCCGATCGAGATCGGTCCTGCGCAGGTCTCGGTTGGGATGTCCGATCCGCGTGACGGAAGGGCGACGGCGCCGGCGAAAGCCCGCGATCCGTCCTCGGATCCGTCTCTCCTTGGCATCGAACACCTGTAGTCCATCACTTATCCGGTTAAGTGTCAACCCGCTTAACGCGCGGCCGTTGCGAAGTGGCACTCGTTCAGCGCGTCGCCAAGGCGACCCTCGGAGCAGTGCTACCCCGGGTCGTCAGCTCACCACGCGTCGTCTCGACGCCCTCGTTCGGCGCGCCGTCGATCGCCGCCAGGAGGTGCCGAGCGGCTTCGACACCGTAGGCAGTGATGTCACGCGTGATCGCCGTCAGCGGCGGATGGACCACCTGGCTGATCAGCGAGTCGTCCCAACCGATGATGGATACGTCGTCCGGAACGGAGAAGCCCATCTGTTGTGCGACCCCGAGACCGGTCACGGCGAGGAGGTCGCTGTCGAAGAGGATCGCGCTCGGCGGCGCCGGCGACGAGAGGAGCTTTCGCGTCGCGCGGGCGCCGCTCTCGGCACTGTAGTCCGTCTCGACCGTTTCGCCCTCGAGCCCGAGCTCGCGGATCGAGTCGAGGAACGCCTTCACCCGCTGCTGCGTGTGCACGAAGTGGGCGACGCCGCAGACGTGGGCGATGCGGGTGTGGCCCAGAGCTGCCAGATATCTGGTCGCTTCAGTGACAACTGCAGCCTCATTGTGCCAAATTGCAGGCAAAATGTCTCCCTCGAGGGGACCGCCGACGACGACGGCGGGGAGCCCGATGCGCACGAGCTCGTCGATACGAGGATCCTCCAGCCGCAGGTCGACGACGAGCACACCGTCAACCCGGTGCTCGCCGAACCATCGGCGATACACGGCGATCTCCTCGTGGACGTCGCGGACGAGCTGGAGCGTCAGGGCGATCGAGCGCGTGGCGAGCTCGGACTCGACCCCTGCGATGAACTCCATGAAGAACGGCTCGAGCGCGATCGTGCGCGCCGGTCGCGCCAGCACGAGGCCACACGCGTCGGCCCGCGCTGCGGAGAGCGCGCGCGCGGCTCGGTTCGGGTACCAGCCGAGCTCGTTCGCGATCGCGACGATGCGGTCACGCGTGTCGTCCGACACGCCCGGCCGTCCGTTGAGTGCGTACGAGACGGCGCCCTTGGACACGCCGGCGCGCTCGGCGATGTCCTTGATCGTGATCCTGCCGCCTCGTTGCTCTGCCACTACCCGCCTCCTCCGCACGGAACGGTATACGTCGTAGTATGCTCTTTACCGGTTAAGTGATGCAGGCATTCTCGCACACCGACGGTCGGCTTCTCCCTCCAGGGTTCGTCTGGGGAGCGGCGGGCTCGGCCTACCAGGTCGAGGGAGCGGTCACCGAGGACGGGCGCGGCGAGAGCATCTGGGATCGCTTCGCCACGTTGCCGGGCGCGATCGTCAACGGCGACACGGGCGTCGTCGCGTGCGACTCGTACCACCGCTTCGGCGACGACGTCCAGCTGATGCGCGACCTCGGAATCGGCGCGTACCGATTCTCGATCTCCTGGCCTCGGGTCGTGCCCGATGGACGTGGCCGCGTGAACCAGGCCGGCCTCGACTTCTACGACCGTATGGTCGACGAGCTCCTCGCGAGCGGGATCGAGCCCTTCGTCACGCTCTATCACTGGGATCTCCCGCAGGCACTCGAGGACCGCGGCGGGTGGCCGTCCCGCGACACCGTCGAGGCGTTCGAGCAGTACGTCGAGGCGGTTGTTACCCGCCTCGGAGATCGGGTCCCGAACTGGATCACGCAGAACGAGCCCTGGGTGGTCTCCTGGCTCGGGTACGGGCTAGGTGAGCATGCTCCGGGTCGGAGATCGCGTGCGGACGCCCTTGCCGCGGCCCATCACGTCCTCCTCTCGCACGGGCGAGCGGCCGAGGTGCTTCGACGCGACGCGCCCGATGCCCGCGTCGGGGTGACGGTCGACCTCTATCCCATGTACCCGCTGACGGACTCACCTGCGGACATCGAAGCGGCGCGGCGTCTCGACGGCTCGCGCAACCGCTGGTTCCTCGAGCCGGTCCTCGGCCTCGGGTACCCGAGCGACATGCTCGAGCACTACGCGAGCATCCTTCCGGCGATCGAAGACGGTGACCTCGAGACGATAGGGGCGCGCCTCGACTTCCTCGGAGTGAACTACTACAGCCGATCGGTCGTGCGTGCCGGGCAGGATCCCGCGGATCCGGTCGCGATCGACCTGGACGGCGCCGAGCGCACCGAGATGGGGTGGGAGGTCTACCCGCACGGGCTGAGGGACCTCCTCGTGCGACTGCATCGCGACTACGAGCTGCCGGACGTCTACATCACCGAGAACGGCGCCGCGTACCCCGATGCCCGCACCAACGGGAGCGTCTCCGACCCGCAGCGAATCTCGTACATCGAGCGACACGTCGGCGCCCTCCGGGATGCCGTCTCGGATGGCGTCCCGGTGCGCGGCTACTTCCTCTGGTCGCTGCTCGACAACTTCGAGTGGGCATTCGGCTTCTCCCGACGCTTCGGGATCGTCTACGTCGACTTCGACACGCTCGAGCGCGTGCCGAAGGACAGCTTTACCTGGTATCGGGACTTCATCGCCGCGACGCGCGCGGCGCACACCTAGCCGTTCGAGCGCCTATGCCGGCTCGACAGCGACGAAAGTGCGCGGCTCTGCGATGCGCATGAGGAGCAGCGCGCCGAGGAGCGGCCCGATCGCGCAGACGACGAACACGCCCTCGTAGCCGACCGCCGAGGCCACGGCGCCGAGGGAAAGCGCGCCGATGGCGAAGCCGAGCTCCGTGAACGCCGTGAACGTGCCGACGACGGAGCTCCGCTCGCTCGCTGGAGCGCCGTTGACCGCGAGCGACATCAGCGCAGGGAAGGCGAGTGCCTGTCCGAAAGCGAGGACGACGGTTCCCGCGTACAGGCCGGCGGGCACGTTCCAGACGCCGATCGTCAGCAAGCCGGCCGAGATGAGCACCAGCGCGACGCCCGAGGTGCGCTTCGGCCCGAGCCGGTCCGGAATCTGCCGGCCGATGATCCGTGTCCCGACGACGACCGCCGAGAAGACGAGGAACACCACCCCGGCGCCATCCATGCCGAGCTCGCGCGCATAGAGCGCGGCGAATGTGCCGAGGCCGGCAAAGCCGAGCACGGTGAGGGCGAGGACGAGGCCGGGTCCGACCGCCGCCGGATGGACGAGTCGCGAGGGCGCGAACGCCTCGCCGACCGCCAGACTCGGTGCGGTCTCCGGCAGCGTCAGGCCGATCCCCGCCGCGACCAGGCAGAACCCGGCGGCGAGGAGCCAGACGGTGTCGAAGTGGTCGCCGTCGAGCACGAGCTCCCCGAGGATCGGCCCGAGCGCGAGACCGCCCCAGAGGCCCAGGCTGTACAGGCTCAGTGCTTCGCCGCGCCGCTTCTCCGGCGCGATGTCCATGACCATCGTCGCTGCACCGACGAGGAGCATCGCCTCGCCGACGCCGGTGAACAGTCGGAACGCGATGAGGACGCCGAGCGAGTCGGACAAGGCGTAGCCGGCCACGCTCGCAGCGGCAACCAGCGCGCCGGCGACGATCAGGACACGCCGACCCTTCCGATCGCCGATCCGTCCGGCCACCGGCTGGAAGAGGAGCAGCATCGGGCTGACCGCCGCCACCGTGAGCGCGACGCCGAAGCTTCCCGCTCCGAGCTCGTCGTTCGCGTAGACGGGGAGGATGACGAGCAGCATCCCGATCGACATGCACAGCGCGAACTCGGCGAGCACCGTGAGGACGAAAGGCCGTGTCAGGACGCGATCGGGCTGCATCTCGCGATCCAACCAGATCGCGCTAGGCTCGCGACGATGACCGAGGCGTCCACCCTCCAGGAGCTCCAGCTCGCCGCGCGCAACCACGGAATGCCGCTCGAGGCGCTCCGTTGGGACGTCACCCCGATCGGGCTGCACTATCTCCTCACGCACTTCGACATCCCCGACGTCGACGTCGACTCGTGGCGGCTCGAGGTCGGCGGCCTCGTCGAACGACCGCTCTCCCTCTCACTGGACGAGCTTCGCGCCCGGCCGGCGGTGGAGGTCGCGGTGACGATGGAGTGCGCCGGGAACGGACGCGCGCACATCGAGCCGCACGTCTTCAGCCAGCCCTGGCTCCTCGAGGCCGTGGGAACGGCGCGCTGGCGGGGCGTCAGCGTCGCCTCGGTGCTCGCGGACGCACGTGTGCGGGAGAGCGCGGCCGAAGTGCTCTTCACAGGCCTCGATCGCGGCGTCGACGGTGGCGAGGAGCAGCTCTACGAGCGCAGCCTGACGCTCGACGAGGTAGGCCGGGGCGATGCGCTGCTCGCCTACGAGGTCAACGGCGTGCCTCTGCCCCCGCAACACGGCTCTCCGCTGCGCCTTGTCGTCCCGGGCTGGTACGGGATGACCAGCGTGAAGTGGCTCTCACAGGTCACCGTGCGGGAAGAGCCGTTCGACGGCTACCAGATGCGGGAGGCGTATCGCGTCCGCTACGAGGAGGACGAGCCCGGCGAGCCGATCACCACGATCGCGCCGCGGTCGTTGATGGTTCCGCCCGGGATTCCGGAGTTTCGGAGCCGCGTGCGCCTCGTGGAGTCCGGGCCGTGTGAGATCGTCGGGCGTGCGTGGTCGGGCGGCGCCGAGGTCTCCGGCGTCGACTTCTCGGCGGACGGCGGTGAGACATGGTCGCCCGCAGAGCTCGGCGACGCGGCCCTCGGCCGCTGGGCGTGGCGCGCGTGGCGCTTCTCCTGGGACGCCGAGGCGGGCGAGCACGAGCTCTGCTGCCGTGCTCGCGACGCAGCGGGGAACGAGCAGCCGCTCGCTCCCTCGTGGAACCTGGGCGGGTATCTCAACAACGCCGTCCAGCGCGTCCAGGTCACCGTGACGTAGCCCGAGAGACGACGCCCGCCGGGCGGCGGGCTCAGCGGGTGACACGGGCGTCCGCGGCGACGCGGCTGCCGACGGTAGAGAGAGGGCGTGGGCGATCGCAGCGACTTGTCAGACAGTCGACACACATCTGTGGCCTACCCTCTCGTCGTGACCCGCGCGCGTCTGCTCGTTGCCGTGCTCGCGTTCGCCGTCGTTCTCGTCGCCGCGGGTGGCGCCGGCGGCTCCGAGCGCGCGACCGCGCTGCTCCGCCTCGACGGCGTGCTCTTCCGGCCGGAGCTCGCGAAGACGCCGGCACAGCGCTCGCTCGGTCTCATGAACCGAAGGCAGGCGCCGAAGGACGGCATGCTCTTCGTCTTTCCGGAGCCCTCGCGCGGAGGCTTCTGGATGAAGAACACGCTCGTACCGCTCACGATCGTCTTCTTCGACTCGGCCGGGAAGCGTGTGCGGAAGCTGTCGATGGCTCCGTGCCGCGAGGATCCGTGCCGGATCTACTCCCCGGGCCGGACGTATCGCTTCGCACTGGAGCTTCGCGCGACGGATACCCGCCCTGCGCTGAGGCTCGGCCCGCCCGCAGCGCTCGGGCGTCTGGTGCGCTCTGCGAGCTGATCGGCCCATGGCGCGTCTCGTCTTCGTACTCGTCGCGGCTGCTCTCCTGCCCGTGTCCGCCGCGGGAGCGCAGCAGAAGCCCGTCGTCGTCATCGATCCCGGCCACGACCTCCGCGCGAACGGTGAGACCGAGCCGATCGGGCCGGGCTCGTCGACGCGAAAGATCAAGGACGGCGGGGGCACGAGCGGCGTCGTGAGCGGTCGGCGCGAGGCCGAGCTCAACCTGCGGGTGGGGCTGCGGCTACGCGCGCTGCTGGAACGGGCCGGCGTAACGGTCGTCATGACGCGGACGCGGACGGCAGCCACGAGCATGGGAAACATCGCCCGCGCGCGGATTGCGAACCGCGCCGACGCGGCACTCTTCCTGCGCATCCACGCCGACGGCTCGACCGATGCCACGGCGCGCGGTACGCACACGCTGTACCCGGCGCTTCGCCGGGGCTGGACGGACGACGTCTACGCGGAGAGCAAGCGCGCAGCTCGCGTCGTACAGGGGAGCCTGCAGGGTGCGCTGGGGTTCCCGGATCGCGGCCTGCAGGAGCGCTCCGACTTCACCGGCTTCAACTGGGCCGACGTGCCGGTGATCCTCGTGGAGATGGGGTTCATGACCAATCCGACCGAGGATCGCCTGCTCGCGACCTCCGCCTACCAGCGCCGCGCCGCGCTCGGTCTCTGCCGCGGAACCGTCCGCTTCATCGGTCGGCCCGCCGGCTCGTGTAACTGATCCCCGGCGGTCTCCCGCTAGGGCTGGTACTGCTGGCCGAGCCGTGTGACTCGGTCACCCGCGACCCGGATCCAGTATCCGAGGGCGCGTCCGTAGAGCCTGCGCCTGTTCGGATTGCGCCCGGCGACGATGGCGGCGAGCTCCGACACGGAGATCCGCGTCGCGCGCAGACCTCCCACGGCCGAGTTGGTCACGATGGTGACGCGGGTGCGCGAAAGAACCGTGTACGAGAGCTGCCGCCGACTCTCGTTGCGAATGTAGTAGTCGTTCGGGACGGTCTCGCCGCGCGCGATCACTCCGTCCTCGATCGCGGCTCGGTTCGCCGTCTGCCCGGAGAGCCAGAGAGCCGGGTCGAAGCGCATGCGGTAGCCGTTGCCGCTCCGGACCAGCGATCTGACGTACCCGTACTGGACGAGCGTGGCCGGGGGTGCAACGAGCGGGCTTTGGGACGGTCCTGACGTTGCAGCCGGAACGCCGACCGCGCCGAGAGAGATCGCACACGCGACGACGACGCCAAGGCGCCTCATCGCATCAGCGCCAGTCGATCGCGACGATGTCGACCGGCCGGTCGACGCCCTTGAGACTTTCCGAGCGCGCTTCCGAGGCGCGGAACGCGCCGCCGATGCCATCGAGAGTCTCGACGCTGACGAGGATCTCGCCTGCGGCCGCAGCCGCACCGATGCGCGACGCGACGTGAACGCCCTGCCCGCCGTAGTCGGTCGATTCCTCGGTGCGGAATGCGCCTCCCGCGTGCGCGCCGATTCTCACGTCCGGCGCGACGATCTCGGCGGCGAGTGCGCGTTGAATTGCCACTGCGGCCTCGATCGCGGCCCTCGAATTCTCGAACGACGCGAAGAACCCGTCGCCGGTCTGCTTGACGACCTCGCCACCGTGCTCCGCGATCGCATCGCGAACGAGCTCGTTGTGGCGTGCGAGCAGGCGCTTCCACTTGTCGTCTCCGAGAGTGTCGAGCAGCCTCGTCGAGTCGACGATGTCCGTGAACAGGAACGTGCGCCGGGTCTCGAGGCGTCCGAGCTGCTCGTTTATTCGTGCGGCCTCGGGCACGGCTCCGAGCCGCTCGAAGGTCGCGAGAGCACCCTCGAGCTCGACCGTGCTTCCGTGCTCGTCGCCGGCTCTCCGGTAGGCGTTCCCGAGAGCGGCCCGCACACGCGCGGTCTCGTATGGCGCACCGATGCGCTGCCACTCGTCTCGCGCGTGCTTCAGCGCGTCGATCGCCCCGTCCCAGTCCTTGTCCGCAAGGAGGATCTGGCCGCGCGAGAAGTGCACCATCGCGTCGAACGCCGCGGCCCGGCGGTCGCCGATCTTGTAGGCGTCGACCGTCTGCTCCATCTCGTCCGCAGCCGCGCGCGCCGTCCTGAGGTCACCTGCGGCGATGGCGATCTCGACCTGCGCGGGAAGCCGGCGTAGCCGGAACAAGGGTCCCTGTGCCTCGTCGAGCGATCGCTTGACGCCCGCCGCTGCCGCGTCGACCTTTCCCTCGGCGAGCCGGACGAGCGAAAGCCCTGGCTGTGGCTCGCGTCCGAGTTCGCTCGAGATGCGATACGCGTCCTCGGCTCCCGCCAGGTCGCCGCGGCGCCGCCGGATCTCGCCGATCTCGTACCAGCCTGCAGCGGGGATCATCTGGTCGAAGTCCTTGAGCTCCTCGCAGGCCGCGAGTGCCTGCGCCTCAGCGGCCGACCAGTCGCCTCGCAGCCGCATTGCCTCTGCGCGGTGGACCCTGCAGGCGCCGGGGAAACCCGTGACGTCCAGCGTGTCGCACCAACGATTCGCCGCTTCCGTCCACTCCGCCGCGCGACGGTAGTCGCCGACGTCCTGGCAGGAGCTGATCGTGATGCAGTACACGAGGCCGGCCGAGTGAGCGCTGATGTCGCCGCACAGCGCCGAGGCGCTCGCCTCGTCGAGGAGTGCGAGGCCCTTGTCGATCTCGCCCGCGCTGATGAGCGTGCGCCCCTTTCCCGACAACGCGAGCATCTGGCCGTCGCGGTCGCCGACGCGCTTTGCGAGCTCGTACGCCTCCTCGAACATCGCGACGGCGGCCTCGAGCTCCCCTTGCATCATCGCGCCGAGGGCCTTCGTCAGGAGGAGGAACCCGTGCTCGGGCGCTTCGTCGACGTCGGTGAGGAGGCGCTCGGCGCTGGCAAACCAGCCGCTCGAGACCGCGAACGACCCCTTGCCCTCGTAGTCCCACGCGAGGGTCAGTGCGAGGCGGGCGGCGCCACGGTCGTCTCCGTCGGAGGTGTACGCGGCGAAGGCCTTCTCGCGGTGACGGATCGCCTCGTCGATCTTCCCGCTCCACCACGCCGCCTCGCCGAAGTTCTCGCGGTCGGACGCCGTCAGGGCACCGGCGTCGGCGCCGACGTACGCCGAGTAGGCGGAGCGCCAAGCCTGCCGCGCGGAGGCCGCGCGAGCATCGTCGAGGGAGTCGAGGATCTGGGACACGACGTCACATTGTGGACCGCGGCTCGTGACGATGCCAGGCTCGGAATACGCGCCCTGCCGATCGGCCGATACTACGAAGCGCCGAGGGCCGCGCGCACCGCGGGGGCGACCGCGCGGCCGAGGAGCTCGATCGACCGGAGGATCCCCTCGTGCGGGATGCCTCCGACGGTGAATTGCACCATGAATCGGTCGTGTCCGAAGATCTCGTGCTGGAAGAGGATCTTCTCGACGATCTGCTCCGGCGTGCCCACGAAGTTCGCGCCGCGGAGCGCAGCGGCCGCGTCGTAGTCGGCGCGTGCCATGGGCGGCCAGCCGCGCTCCTGGCCGATCCTGTTCATCGCGGCCGAGACGTACGGGAACGACTCGTCCAGCGCCCGCTGCGGCGAGTCCGTGATGTAGCCGTGCGAGTTGATGCTGAGGCGCGGCGGCTCCCGCCCGGCTTCGGCGGCCGCTCGGCGGTGGAGCTCGGTGAACGGCTTGAAGCGCTCCGGAAGCCCGCCGATGATCGCGAGCGCCATGGGCAGGCCGAGCATCCCTGCGCGGACGGCGGACTCGGGCGTACCTCCGACCGCAACCCACACCGGGAGAGGATCCTGGATGGGCTGCGGGTAGACGGCGTGGCCGGCGGGCGACCTCCCCGTCTCGCGAATGTGGAGGAGCTCCACGAGGCGCTCCTCGAAGAGCCTGTCGTAGTCGCGGAGGTCGAAGCCGAAGAGCGGGAACGACTCGATGAACGAGCCGCGCCCGACCATCATCTCCGCCCGCCCGCCCGAGAGGAGGTCGAGTGTCGCGAACTCCTGGACGAGCCGGATCGGCACCGCAGAGCTGAGCACCGTTACCGCGCTCGTCAGCCGGATCCGCTCGGTGCGGGCCGCCGCTGCGGCAAGCACGACCGCCGGAGCGGACACCGCGAACTCGGAGCGATGGTGCTCGCCCACCCCGAAGACGTCGAGGCCGACCTCGTCGGCCAGCTCGACCTCCTCGACGAGGTCACGCAGCCGCTGCTCGGCGCCGTCTTCCGGGCGCACGTCGGCGAACGTGAAGACACCGATCTCCACGGGTGGGTTCTACCGCGTCGGGTGTGGCTAGCGGCGGACCGCGCCGGTGATCGCGAGCGCGGATCCAGCGGCGAACAGGATGCCGACTCCCAGCAGCGCAAGCCCGATCCACAGCACCGAGTCCAGCTCCGCGCCGATGCTCATCTCCGTCGACACTCCTCGGGAGGCGTCCTCGTTCATGACGACCGCCCGCCAGTCGCCGTCCTCGGGATCCCACTCGAGCGTCTGCTCGCCCGACCCTGAAGCAGACGCGGCCCAGAAGGTCTCGGTGGTCGGAGGGCCGGATGGTGCGCCGCCCGCACGCCGCGCGTACTCGGGATCTCCGCCCGAGTCGAGGTCGTCAATGACGTCGTACTCGACCCCCTCGAGGTAGCGGTCGACCTCGGCCGCAGGTCCGATGCCGACGAACACGGCGCGATCGCTGTCGCTTCGTACCCGCACCGTGCCGAGGAACGTGTCGAGCGCCCACTCGGCGCCGTCCGTATCGAGCTCGGCACTCTCGGAGACGACGGCGTACGTCGGCGAGTCGAGTTCCTGGTCGGGGGACATCACGAAGCCGTCGTCGTCACGCTGTGTGCGGTCGATGCCGACGAGCGCGCAGCCACCGGCGAGGAGACCCAGCGCGATCACGCCTGCGATCGTGCCCAACACGATGAAAGCGACCCGGCCGCCGGTCCCGCCACGTCGTGGCTGCTCCGCGGGCACGACCACCGTCGCCGTCTCCGTCGTCGCCGCGACCGCGAGCGGTGCATCCGAGCCGCCCTGATCGAGGCGGAACGGCGGATACTCGTCGCGCATGAGGAAGACGTAGGCCGCGACTCGTACCACCCAGCGGTCGAGGCCGAGCACGAAGTCGAAGAGTCCTCGTGGATAGCGCGTCGTGAAGAGCAGCGCCACCCCGGCGAAGAGCACGAGCACGCCGATCAGGCCGGTCTCGAACCCGAGGTTCCATACGCGGTCGTCGACCTTGGAGGTCGCGTAGCTTCCTCCGCCCAGCAAGATCCCGACGACGATGTAGTGCGGGATCGCGAGCAGCCACCACTTCACGAGCACGAGCCCGCGCGACAGGTGCTCCGGGTACTCGACGTGGAGACGAGCCGGATAGTCGGCGACGTCGTCGAGCGTGAACGGGGGATAGCGATCCGTGCCGAGCGCGCCGTACGAGTAGAAGGCGACGCGCCAGGTCCACCGGAACACGCCGAGGTTGAAGTCGAAGATCCCGCGCGGGTAGCGCCCGGTGAAGAGGATCGCGAAGAGCACGATGACCGTCAGCACGACGACCGTCAGCCACAGGAATGCCAGCACGATGTAGTGCGGGATCGCGAGCAGCCATTTCACGAGCCACAGCCACCGGCCAACGTTCGGGTCGAGCTCGCCCTCGATACGAACCGGATACGGGCGCGACTCCATGGCTGCACTCTGCCACTCGGCGCCTCGGCATGCTCTGCGCCGCCACGACGACAACCCCGCTGTCGCTTGCGGAGTAGCCGGTAGCGTGCGCGCCCATGAGCGACGACGCCAAGAACGAGAAGGACGAGAAGGACGAGAAGAAGCTCGACCACGAGCCACCCGCAGGCGCCGAAACCGAGGCGACGTGGGGGCGAGGCCGCAAGGCGATCCAGTACACCGCGACCGGGAAGTGGACGGTTCTCCGCAAGAAGGAGAAGCCCGCGGCGGAGATCTTCTCGGTCTCCTACGTCGCCGGGGACGGGGAAGGAGCGCGACCCGTCACGTTCGTCTTCAACGGTGGTCCTGGTGCATCCTCGGCCTACCTGCACATGGGCGCGGTCGGTCCGCAGCGCGTCGACTTTCCGTCCGACGGCACGCTGCCGACGCTGCCGGCGAAGCTCGTGGAGAACGAGTCCTCGTGGCTCGGCTTCACCGATCTCGTGTTCGTCGATCCGGTCGGTACCGGCTTCAGTCGCGTCATCGAGTCCGAGAAGAAGGGCGACGGCAAGGACGGTGGCGGCAAGCCCGACGACGCACCCGACCCGAAGGAGTACTTCGGCTACCGGCGCGACCTCGAGTCGCTCTGTGAGTTCATGGGGCGCTGGCTCTCCGAGAACGGCCGCTGGGGCTCCCCCGTCTTCATCGCCGGCGAAAGCTACGGCGGGTACCGGGTCGGTCGGCTTGCGCGGATGCTGCAGGAGGCGGCGGGAATCGGCCTGAACGGCGCGATCCTCATCTCGCCAGCCCTCGAGATCACGGGCCTCGCTCCGACCGATTACGACGTGCTCGGCTGGGTCGACCGCGTGCCGACGATGGCTGCCGCCGCGTTCCACCACGGTCGCTCGCGGGCGTACCGGAAGGGCACCTCGCTGGAGAAGGTCTTTCGCGACGCCGAGAACTTCGCGACCGGCGACTACGCGTCGTTCCTCACTCGCGGTGCATCGCTTCCGGCGAAGGAGCGCACGCGGATCCTCACGCGCCTGGCCGACATCACCGGCCTGCCGCTCGACGTCGTGCTGCGCGGCGAGGGCCGGGTCGGGATCCTCACGTTCGTCCGCGAGCTCCTGCGCGACGAGCGCACGGTGCTCGGTCTCTACGACACGACGATCACGGCGACCGATCCGTTCCCGGATCGCGACGAGTTCGCCTGGCCGGATCCGACTCTCTCAGGCATCAGTCCCGCCTACACGATGGCCGTGAACCGGATGCTGCGTTCGGAGATCGGCGTCGAGACCGATCGCGAGTACACCCTTCTGTCGTACGAGGTCAACACGGCCTGGAAGAACGACGTCGAACATCACGCCTTCGCAGCGCCGCCCGGCGCGACCGACGACTTCCGGTACGGCATGGCGCTCAACCCGCACATGAAGGCGTTCATCACCCATGGGCAGTACGACCTCGTCACGCCCTACTACGCGAGTGACCGCCTGAGAAATCTCATGCGTCTCGACCCGCAGATGGCGGACCGGCTGACGGTCCAGCACTACGGCGGCGGGCACATGTTCTACGCGTGGGAGACGAGCAGGCACGCGTTCGCGGCCGCGATCGCGGCGTTCGTCGCCGACGCGGTTAGCTAGCGGCCTGAGTCGTTGATCCGCTGGCAGTAAGAGGCGAGCCCTTCGAGGATCTCGCCGGCGCTCTTGTGCCAGACGAAGGGCTTGGGATCGTCGTTCCAGCTCGTGATCCACGTGCGCGATCGCAGGCGACCAGGTCTTTGACACGAGCGGTCGCGTTGCCCCGTCGGCGCGGTGGCGTCGCGGACGATGCTCGGAGTGCGCCAGCGGGTCGAGCTCCGACGCGCGCTGCGATCGTCGACGGCGACCTGGAAGGTCATCGTCAACGAGGTGCCGATCCAGCAGTACTACGCGCTCCCATACGACCGGTGTGAGGGCTACGCGGCCGAGCGCGAGCAGCTCTTGGCGTTCCTGCACGGGTTCCTCGGCCAGACCGACGCAGGCACTGCGATCGATGCCCTCTTCTTCAAGCCTGCGCCGCCGAACGGGATGGGATGCAGTGCGCGGCCCTCGACACGTACGGCTACGCGCAGGTGACGGTCACCGCGCGGCGCTTGAGGGTCGCCATGAAGGATGCGAAGGGGCAGCCGGTGCGCGAGGCGACCGGATACGCATGTCCGCCGCTGGTGCTCGAAGCCCGGTAGTGCCGATCGGCCAACGTGCCGACTACCCTCTCGCCGGGCGTCCGTAGCTCCGTGGACAGAGCGGCGGACTTCTTTTCCGCGGGTCGGAGGTCGAATCCTCCCGGGCGCACTGTGACCCTCACGGGATCGCACCGTCGAAGAGGCGCAGTCTTGTGGGCTGGGCCGGCGACACGGGCAATGCTTCAGGGCGACTCGGCGCCGGTCGGGTGATTTCGATGACACGTACCGGGAGCGAGATGTGGTTGTATCCGCGCGTGTCGCAGCGTCGAGCACGACCCTGCCGAGCGCTCCGATCCCAACCCTCTCGACTGGGGTTCGCTGACCATCGGGAGGGCGGCGTGACCCGGCGTGAGCGGGCGCTCGCGGTAGCGGACGGGCGGACGCTCTTGAGCGCGGATCCCGCGACGGTCTCGTGGCTCACCGGGCACGTGCCCGAGATCGAATGGGGTCCGAGCCCATTCTCGGCGCCCCCGGTCGTCGTGGTCGACGGCTCCGGTCGTGTTCGCATCGTGGTGTCGGAGGACGAGACCGATTCCCTCCTTCCCGACGTCGAGCCCGTCGCGTTCCCCGGTTTCGCGGTGGAGGAGGTTGACCGCCGCTCGCGTGCGATCGAGCTCGCGCTCTCGCTGATCGACGGCCGCGTCGCCGGGGAGCCGCTCTCGCTCCCCGGGGCACTGGCGCGAATCGAGCTCGACGACGTCCGCGTCGAGTCCAGGCGCGCGCGCGGCCAAGGAGCGAGACGAGCTCTCCTCGATCCGCTCGGCGATCGCGATCGCCGACATCGGGCAGGCGGCTGCGCGCAGCGCGTTCGCGCCCGGCGTGAGCGAGCTCGAGCTCTGGACGTTGGTTCGCGCCGCGATGGAGAGTGCGGTCGGTGGACGTCTTCCCGTCCTCGCAGATCTCGTCACGGGGCCGCGCACCGCAGATGTCGGCGGAGCGCCGGGAGACCGACGCGCCGAGCATGACGACCTCCTGCTCGTCGACCTCGTTCCGCGCATCGGGGCGTACTGGGGTGATTCCTGCGCCGCGGTCGCCCACGGAGACGCGCCCGGCATCGTCCGCGACGCTCATGCGAATGCGCTCGCCGCTCTCGAGGCGGCGAAGACCGCGGTCGCGCCGGGCGTGAGGGCGGGCGAGGTCGACGCGACCGCGCGCGCGCTCGTCGACTACCCGCACCACACAGGGCACGGTGTCGGCCTGACGGTGCACGAGCAACCACGCATCGTGCCGGGAAACGACCAGATCCTCGAAGAGGGCATGGTCATTGCGCTCGAGCCCGGGTGCTACGGCGAAGGGTGGGGAGTTCGGGTCGAGCAGGTCGTAGTCGTGACGGAGGACGGCTGCGACGTCCTCTCCGGTCACGACATCGGTCTCTACTCGACCACGTAGCCGAACGCCGTCCACCCTCCGTCCACGACGAGGAAGTGGCCCGTCACGAAGCTGGAGTCCTCGTCGGAAGCGAGGAACAGGGCTGCCTTGGCGATCTCCTCCGGCTTCCCGAGCCGTTTCATCGGCGTCCTGGCGACGTACTTGTCGGCATCGATGAAGCCCTCGCGAATCGCCTTGTCCACGAGCTCCGTCCGCGTGACGCCCGGACCGATCGCATTCACGCGCACTCCGTGCTCCGCCCACTCGATCGCGAGCACCTCGGTCATCTGCACGACCGCGGCCTTGGCCGCGTTGTAGGCGAGCCGCATGGGGAACGCGACGCTCGCATTCATCGACGCGATGTTCACGATCGATCCTCCGCCGCGGACGAGCTGAGCGCCGAACACCTGCGAGCAGAAGAACACGCCCGTCTGCATCACGTCGATCGAGCGACGCCACTCGTCTTCCGGAAAGTCGAGCGACGGTCCCATGAGGGCGAGGCCGGCGTTGTTGACGAGCACCTCGCAGCGGCCGAGGTCGCGCTCGACCGCGCTCGCCGCAGCCGCGACGTCCTCGCGCAAGGAGACGTCGCAGCGGTAGCCGCGCGCATCGACCCCGCGCTCCTGCAGCTCCGTCGCGTAGCGGGTCGCGGCGTCGCCATTGAGGTCGAGGATCGCCGGGCGCGCTCCCTGTGCGATGTACTCCTCGACGATCGCGCGCCCGATCCCCTGGACGCCTCCGGTCACGACGCACACCCTGTCGCGCAGCTTCACGTTCCCTCCCTCCGCGGCTGGAACAGCTCAAGGATGATCCCGTCGGGATCCCGGACGTACACCGCTCGTCCGCCGGCGTTCGCGCCCGTGTCGACGACAACGGGTGGCGACAACGGTCTCGCTCCCGCAGCGGTGAGGCGACCCAGGACGGCGTCGAGGTCGTCGACCGCGAGGCAGAGGTGCGTGATGCCGAGGTCTCGCGGCTCGCCCGGGTCGCCATGCGGCTCGGGCTCGATGTATTCGAAGAGCTCCACCCTGTGGCCGGCTCCGGCGAACCGCAGGTGTGCCATGCGCACGTGGGCATCCGGGTAGCCGACGATGGCAGCGAGGTAGCCGCCGCGCTTCTCTTGCTCGAAGACCACCTCCATCCCGAGGGCGTCGCGGTAGAACGCCAGCGACCGCTCGAGCTCGCGAACGGTGAAGCCTGTGTGGGCAAGCGTCGTCATCAGAAGGTGATCGTCACTCCGCCGTCGACAGCGACGACCTGTCCGGTCAGGTAGCTGTTCTCCTCGGAGCACAGCCACGCCGCGTTCGCTGCGATCTCCGCGGGCTCCGCGGCGCGCCGCAGAGGGAGCTTCCGGTGCTGCCGGTACACGGTCTCGAACCATTCCGACTCGAGCTCGTTCCGGCCGTCGACGACCGACATCCTCGTGTTGACGAACCCGGGCGCAAGGGCGTTTACGAGCACACCGCGCGGCCCGAGCTCGATCGCGAGCGTCCGAGTGCCTCCTTCGAGCCCCGCCTTGGAGACGTCGTAGGCGAGCGACTGCTCCTCGCCGCGCTGCCCGTGGATGGACGTGATCGAGAGGATGCGTCCGTACGCGCGCTCCGCCATTGCCCTGCCGCAGCGTGCCGCCAGGACGATGGGCGCGTCGAGGTTCACGGCAAGCGTTCTCCTGTAGAGCTCGAGCGTCATGTCGACAGCCCAGGCGGGCTCGAAGACTCCCGCGACGGAGCAGAGGACGTCGATCGGGCCCGATTCGCGCTCGATCGTGGAGACGAGCCCGTCGAGCTCGTCCACGCGGCTCAGGTCGAAGCGGTACTCCACCCCCTCCTCGAGGTCGACACCCGAGACCGTCGCACCCTCGGCACGGAAGCGCTCCGCGATCGCCCGACCGATGCCGTTCGCCGCCCCCGTGACGAGCGCGTGCCGGCCCGCGAGTAGGGTCACGCGAGCCCCTCGAGGACGCGGCCGTAGGTGAGCGTGAAGTCGACCCGCCAGTGGAACGCCTCCTCGACCTCGAGCACAGGAAGCAGATGAACCGGTGCCTGGGCGTTCGGGCGCAGCTCGACCGTCCCCGGGCCCCTCCACACCTCGTGCACCTCGACGTCGGCGAACTCGCGCGCGGTCAGCTGGTTGACGGCGTCGGCGCCACCGTCGACCGCGGGTATGCGCTTGAGGTTGATGTTGGTGCGGAAGCCGAGCGCGTCAAGATCAGCGATACTTGCGCGCACCTGCTTGTACGGCATCGTCGCGGTCAGGACGTCGATCCCGTTTCGCTGCAGCCGCCCGACGAGGAGGTCACCGTCCGCCGCCAGCTCGATGGTCCCGCCCTTCTTGGGCTGCCCGTAGATCTCGCGCCCGGCCGCGATCGCGCCATCGCTCTCGACGAAGAGGAGAGGCGAGAAGGCGCCCTCGGTTCCACTCGCGACATGACGAACCGGGAGCTGGATCGCCGATTCCCCGTAGCGACCGAACCACTCGGCGTCGTGCATGCGGTACAGGTGGACGAAGACCTGCGGTCCGAGAGTCTCGAGCTGCGGAGGCAGGAACGCTGTGACAGCGTCGGGCGTCGTGCGATACGCGACCGTGAGGATCTCCGTGTCGCGCATGCGCAGCGGGAACGTCGGCACGAGCGGGGACGTCACTGTGCCGTCCATCCTCCGTCGACGACCAGGGAGTGCCCGGTCATCCACGCCGCGTCGTCGCTTGCGAGAAAGACGGCGGGGCCGGTCATGTCCTCGGGCGTGCCGACGCGGCGCAGAGGCAAGCCCGCCGCCACCTGATCACGAATGGCCGCAAAGTCGCGACCGATGTACGCCATGTCGGTTTCGACGACGCCGGGCGAGAGTGCGTTGACGCGCACTCCCTGCGGCCCCAGATCGACTGCGAGAGCGCGTGTGAGCCCGAGCACTCCTCCCTTCGTGGCCGCGTAGGTCGCGTAGCCGGCCGAGCCCACGTGCGCGAGCTGACTCGCAACGAGCACGATCGCCCCGCGCGCCTCGACCAGATGTGGGATCGCGGCGCGACAAAGCTGGAACGCGCTGGTGAGGTTCGCGTCGAGGTCGTTCCGCCAGTCCTCCTCCGATGTCTCCGCCAGAACCTCGTTGCGGCGGAGCACGCCCGCGCCGTGAAAGAGGACATCGAGCCCACCGTGGCGAGAGACGACCGCGTCGACCATCGCACGCGCGTCGTCGGCGCTCCGGGCGTCACCTGCCTGGATTGTGATCCTGTCTGCACCTGCCGCCGTCTGCTCGAGCCTCTCGGCGGTCCGACCCGCGACGACGACGGTCGCACCCTCCGCCTCGAACCGCAAGGCGACTGCGCGACCGATGCCGCTGCCGCCACCTGTCACCAGACAACGCTTCCCCGTCAGGCGCGCGCTCACGCGTTCACGAGCCCTGCAGGACGCTCCCCATGCGCGAGCGCCAACGCCGTCTCGATCGCTCTCTGCCGCAGGTCGGCGATCGCCTCCTGCGAGTACCACGCCGCGTGCGGAGTCAGCAGGATCCCAGGGGTACGACGAAGCGCGTCGCTCGAGGCGGGAGGCTCGTGTTCGAGGACGTCCAGAGCAGCTCCTCGGAGCCGACCGCTTGCTACGGCGTCGACGAGCGCGTTCTCGTCGACGATGCCGCCGCGTGCCGTGTTCACGACGATCGCCCCCTCGCGCAGGAGCTCGAGCGCGCGTGCATCCAACAGACCGCGCGTGGATTCCGTGAGGGGCGCGTGGATCGAGAGCACATCCGCGTCGCCGAGGAGGGCCTCCAGTGATCGCGGCTCGGCGCCGCCCGCCCGGATGCCGTCAGCCGTCAGCGCCGGGTCATGCGCGACGATGCGGTACCCGAACCCGGCGGCACGCAGGGAGACACGCCGCGCGACCTGCCCGAATCCCAGCAGGCCGAGCGTACGGCCGCCGAGCCGTCTGACGGTTCCTGCCGCACGGAAGTTCCAGCCGCCTGCCTCGACGTCGCGCGCGAGGTCGACGATCCCGCGCTCCATTGCGAGCACGAGTGCCAGCGTGTGGTCGGCCACCTCGTCGAGACAGTAGTCCGGGATCCCCGCGACGGCGATTCCCAGCTCGTCGGCGACGACCAGATCGACGTTGTCGACGCCGACGCCGTAGCGGACGATGCCCCCGAGCTCGTGCGCGGATGCAAGCGCTCGACGGCCGACCGGAGCGAACTGGACGAGCAGCACGTTGGGCCGATGCCTCTCCAGTGCATCCGCGACCTCATCCTCGTCCCGACAAGTCGCGACCGTAACCTCTACGCCGACCGCTCTGGCGATCTCGCGTTCGAGGTGCGCGTCGTCGCCAAAATTCTGGTCGCTGATGAGGATTCGCATACCGGTCTCCGGCGCTTCGGCGCATTGGCGGGTTGGCGGGTTGGCGGGTTGGCGACGCTATCGCGGCAGCGTCGTCGCTGCAAGCTTGACACCCCTTGACAGTGATGCGACGCTAGCCGCAGGGTCGTCTCAGGCAGGCCAATCCCGGATCGGAGGTTGTGATCGTGGAAGAACTCGATCAGCCGCTCTCACGTCGGCGACTGCTTCAGCTGACGGCGGGCGGTGCGAGCGCGGTTGCGCTCGCTCGTGCACTCGCCGTCGCCGACGGTGCGCACGCAGCGCTCGGATCGTCGGCGGCGCAGCGTGCGTCGACGCTGAAAATGTGGTGGTGGGGGCAGCAGGAGGCGGTGGGCATCCAGCGCTGGATGAACGACACGCTGAAGAAGTTCCAGCAGCGAAACGGCGTCAAGGTCGCGGCGACGCTGATGGATACGAGCAACGTCATCCCGCAGTTCACGACCGCCGCGGCCGCCGGGCGTCCGCCCGACGTCCAGTTCCTCTTCAACGGCATCTACCACATGGAGAACGTCTGGCTCGGGTACCTCAACGAGCTCAACAGCCTGCTGCCGGCGTCCGTGCTCAAGGCGTCGGGAGCGACGAAGATGTCCGTGTACAAGGGCAAGCAGTATCGGGTCGGCTTCTACTCGGTCGGGTTCGGGATCGCCTACAACAAGAGTCACTTCCGCAGGGCGGGGCTCGATCCGAACAACCCACCGAAGACGTGGGCGCAGTTTCTCACCGCCTGCAAGAAGCTCAAGGCGAAGGGCTACATTCCCATCGGCGGTGGCGTCAAGGACGGCTTCCTCGGCGAGTGGTACCTGGTCAACGCCCTCACGCAGAACCTGGACACCCCGGCCGATGCGCTCAACCTCTTCATCGGAAAGCTGAACTGGAACAACCCGCGCTACTACGAGCACTGGTCGCGGCTCGAAGAGCTGAAGAAGAAGGGTTACTTCAACAACGACATCAACTCGCTGCAGCTCTACCAGGGCATCCAGTTGTTCGATACGGGCAAGGCCTCGATGTCCTTCAACACGACGCCGGCAATCCCGAACTCGCAGAAGCTGCTCGGGGCCAAGAACGTGGGCTTCTTCGTGATGCCGCGCTTCGGCGACGGAAAGATGGCCGGGATCCCGATCACCGACAGCCAGGGCTTCGGCATTCCCACGAAGGGAAGCGATCAAGAGACGGCGGCGAAGCTCCTCGCCTATATGCACTCGAAGGAGCGCGTGCAGGCAATGTGGACGCTGTCGAAGCAGGTGCCCGCGAACACGAGGTTCAACGGCAGCGTGATCGACGACCCGCTGATGCGCATGGTGCAGTCGAAGTGGGTTGCCGGGAAGCACAACGCCTACATCGCCGACCTCATGCCGACCAAGTTCTGGACCGATGCGATGTTCGTCGCATCGCAGAAGATCCTCGCGGGCAGCATGACCGGCAAGCAAGCGGGCGACCTGGCCGCGAGCGTGACGAAGACCTGGAAGCGCCAGAACCCCGACATGGTCGACAACTACACGACCTGGGGGAAGGACCTGACCTGAACGATCAATCGCGGCGCGGGCCGAACCGCCCGCGCCGCGAGCCCCTCGATGCTTCGTACGCGCCCCTGGGTCCCGTATCTCTACGTTGCGCCGGCTCTCGCCCTGCTGGCGCTCGTGTTTGCGTACCCGATCGTCCGCGTCGTCGACTTCTCCACTCGTCTCATCCGCGGGGCGAGCGGACCTTACGTCGGCTCGCTCAACTACCAGCTCGTGTGGGAGGACCCGACCTTCCACGACGCGCTCAGACACAGCGCACTTCTGCTCCTCGCCGTTCCTGTGCTGACCGGCTTCTCGATCTTCTTCGCGGTCCTGCTCTTCGAAGGAGCGCGCGGGTGGAGGATGTATCGCAGCATTCTCTTCCTCCCCTACATCCTGGCGGTTCCGGTCGTGGGAATCATCGCCAGCTACATCTTCCAGCTGAACGGGGCCCTCAACAGCATGCTGCGGGCGGTGGGGCTCGAAGGGTTCGCGCTCGACTGGCTCGGGAGCGAGCGGCTGTCGCTCCTTACCGTCGGGACGGTGATCGTCTGGCGTGAGATCGGCTTCGGGATCATCCTCTTCCTCGCGCGCTTGCTCACGATGGACGACGAGCAGCTCGAAGCCGCACGGATCGACGGTGCGGGATGGTGGAGCCAGCTGCGTTACATCATCGTTCCCGAGCTTCGTGGGACGATCGAGTTCTACGTCGTTGTCGCCTCCATCACGATGATCGCCTGGGTCTTTGCCTACGTCTACACGATCACCTCCGGCGGACCGGGGACGTCGTCGACGGTTCTCGAGCTCTACATCTACAACCAGGGCCTTCGGAACTCGCTTCCGGGCATGGCGTCTGCCGTTGCCGTCGTCCTACTCGGTGCGACGCTCGTGGGGATAACGCTCCTGATGTTGATTCGAGCGCGCGCCCAGCGTGAGGAGCTCGCGTGAGGTGGGGCTTCAGATTCGGGCGGATGGGGCGCCAGGCGGTGCTGTTCGCGATGGCGGTACTCACCCTCTACCCGGTCTGGTTCATGCTGTCGACGGCGTTCAAGAGCCAGGGTCAATATCTCGACAGCCCGTACGGCCTGCCCTGGCCGCTGTCGCTCTCGAACTTCGGGGACGCCGTGCAGGGTGGCACGTTCCTCCTCTGGTTGAAGAACAGCGCGATCCTGACACTTGGCGCCGTGATCGTCTCGACCGGGGCCGCTGCGCTTGCGGCATTCGCACTCGCCCGGATGCACTGGCTGGGCCGGAACGTGTTCTTCGCAGTCAGCACTGCGCTCATGGTCGTCCCGCCCGTCGTGATGCTCATGCCGCTCTTCATCTTCTTCACGAACCTGAACCTCGTGAGCACCTATCAGGGTGTCGTCCTCATTTACGCAGGGCTCACACTCCCGTTCTCCGTGTACATGCTCACCAACTTCTTCCGCGCGATTCCGAACGAGCTGCTCGAATCGGCCGTCACGGACGGAGCACGACATGCGTCCATTCTCTTCCGCATCGTGCTCCCGCTGTCCGCGCCGGCCCTCGTGACGCTCGTCGTTGTGAACGGCCTCTGGGTGTGGAACGAGTTGCTCATCGCACTCGTCTTCCTCCCCAGCGACAACCTCAAGACGCTCATGGTGGGGGTGACCGTGTTTCAGAGCAAATACAACCTCGACGTCCCTGTGACGATGGCGGGGATGCTGCTCGCCTCGGTGCCGATGTTCCTCGTCTACCTCTTCGGTCAGCGGTTCTTCATCCGCGGCCTGACGGCCGGGGCGGTGAAGGGATGAAGCGCTTCGAAGGCAAGACCATCCTCGTCACCGGCGCCGGACGCGGGATCGGGCGTGCGATTGCCGAGCGCTTCGCGTCCGAGGGTGGCGACGTCCTTTGCGTGGGGCGAACGCGCGAACCACTGGAGGAGACAGCGGCCCTGTGCGACTCGGCCTGGGTCATGACCGGCGACGTCTCGCGCTCGGAGGATGTCGACGCTGTCCTGGCTGCTGCGCTCGAGCGCTGGGAGCGGATCGACGTGCTCGTGAACAACGCGGGGATCGACGACGAGACGCCGTTTCTCGACATGAGCGAGGAAGACTGGAGCGCGGTCATCGCCACCAACCTCACCGGCGTCTTCCTGATGTCGCAGCGGGTCGCACGAGCGATGCGAGATGCGAAGGGCGGGGTCATTCTCCACAACATCTCGATCGACGCACTCGGCGGCGACGGACCATTCGCGAGCTACAACGCGTCGAAGGCTGCTCTCCTCGGATTGAACCGGACGATGGCGCTCGAGCTCGCGGAGCACGGGATCCGGGTCAACGGTGTGTCGCCTGGCTTCACGCATACGGACATGACGGAGAGGGCCGTGGGGCCCAAGCTCATGGCATACCTGAACGGATCGTTCGAGCGCGTCCCGATGCGGCGTCTCGTCAAGCCGTCGGAGATCGCGGCGGCGTTCGCGTTCCTCGCCTCGGACGACGCGTCAGCGATCACCGGGCAGAACCTCGTGGTCGACTGCGGCCTGACCGCCAACTGGTTCATCCTGGAGACGCTGCCGGGTGAGTGACGCGGGGTGCGTCGCCGGCTGGCGCGCCATCACCGTGGGAGACGACGTGTTGCGTGGCGTCGTGCTTCCCGACCGCGGTGCCGAGCTCCACTCGCTCGTCCATGTCCCGACGGAGACCGAACTGCTCTTCCAGGCCCCGTGGGGCCTGCGCCCCCCGAGCCCGGAGCGGACGTCGTTCCTCGACCGCTACGCAGGCGGCTGGCAGGAGCTCTTTCCCAGCACGAACGACGAGACGACCTACCGCGGCGAGACGATCCCGTTCCACGGGGAGGTCGCGCTCCTGCCATGGGAGTGCGAGCACCGCGACGGCGCGCTCGACTGCAGCGTCCGCTGCGAACACACGACCTTCCTCCTCGAGCGCAGCATCCGCTTCGACGGCGGTCTCGTCCTCAACGAGCGTGTGACGAACGAAGGAGTCGAGGCAGCTCACTTCACCTGGGGCCATCACCTCGTTCTCGGA
Organism: uncultured Gaiellaceae bacterium; assembly: GCA_963740105.1. Classification (GTDB taxonomy): domain Bacteria; phylum Actinomycetota; class Thermoleophilia; order Gaiellales; family Gaiellaceae; genus GMQP-bins7. Next base: position 20,318 of record CAVUCT010000015.1, on the reverse strand, counting down.
CCGCCGTTCCTCGAGCCCGGATCCCGGCTCGAGGTCCCGGCTCAAACGATCGTGACGATCCCCGAGCTATGGGAGGACACGGCGCGTCTTGAGCCCGGGCAGCGCAGCGCGTGGCCGCACGCACGACTTCGTGAAGGCGGCACTGTCGACCTTCGCTCCGTCCCCGGGCCCGAGGCAGCGAGCCACGACGACGTGTACCTGACGGACCTGGACGACGGCGTCGTGAGCGTCGAGAGCAGCCGGCTGCGCGTTCGCCTCGGCTTCGACCACACGCTCTTTCGCTGGCTCATCTCCTGGCAGCCCTACGGCGGTGCGCTCGACGAGCCGCTCGCCGGGTCATACGCGCTCGGCATCGAGCCCTGGGTTTCCATGCTGCCGCTCGGTCAGGCGGTCGAGGCAGGCGAGGCGATCGAGCTCGCGCCGGGATCGTCGCGTGAGACGACCCTCCGGCTCGACGTGGAGGAGGTCTAGCCGATGGCCGACGTCGTCTTCGCCGGCGCGGGAAAGGTGTACCCGAACGGGACGCGTGCTCTCGTGGACTTCGACCTTCACATCCACGACGGCGAGTTCATGGTCTTCGTTGGCCCCTCAGGGTGCGGAAAGACGACCGCCCTTCGCATGACGGCCGGCCTCGAGCCCATCACCGAAGGAGAGATCCGGATCGGGTGATCGCCTCGTGAACACGCTGGAACCGCAGGAGCGCGACGTGGCGATGGTCTTCCAGAACTACGCGCTGTACCCGCACATGACGGTGCGCGACAACATCGCCTTCGGCCTCAAGATGCGCAAGGTACCCCGCGACGAGCGTCAACGACGGGTCGAAGAGATCGCGCGTGTCCTCGGCCTCAGCGAGCTTCTCGACCGCAAGCCACGCCATCTGTCGGGCGGCCAGCGCCAGCGCGTCGCCATGGGTCGCGCTATCGTCCGCGAGCCCGCCGCGTTCCTGATGGACGAGCCCCTGTCGAACCTCGACGCCCGCCTGCGAGTCCAGATGCGCGCCGAGATCTCGCGCATTCAGCGAGACGTGAACGCGACGACGATCTACGTTACGCACGACCAGGTCGAGGCGATGACGATGGGCGATCGCGTCGCCGTGCTCCGAAAGGGAGAGCTGCAGCAGGTGGACGAGCCGCAGATCCTGTTCGATGCCCCCGCAAATCTCTTCGTCGCGAGCTTCATCGGCAGCCCCGAGATGAACCTTCTCGAAGGGGAGGTCGAGCGCGCCGGTGATGGCATCGTGGTTCGGCTCGGGGCCAACGTCGTACCGGTTCCTTCTGGCGCCGCCCTCGCGTCCAAGGTGGGCGAGCGGATCGCGGTCGGCATACGTCCGGAATACACGTCTTCGGCGACCCATGACGAGCCGCGGCTCGATGCCCGCCTCGTCGTCGCGGAGCCTCTCGGTTCGGAAACGCTCCTGCACGCGGAAGTGTCGGTCGTCCCGGTGCTGTCCCAGCAGGTGCTCGAGGTCGTGCTCGACACGGACGTCGCGGTGGTGGCCGACCTCGAGGCCGCCGCAGCGGAACGCCGGTCGCCCTTCAGGGCGAAGTTCGCCGGCACGCATCGGGGCGCGACGGGCGATCCCGTTGCGATCGCAGTGGACGTCGAGCGCCTCTACTTCTTCGACTTGACCACAGGAGCCGCCATCGCGTGACCGTCGCCCGAACGCATCGCGCGGCGTATCCAGCCTACGGTCGCGTCGCGTCGGAAGCGTGCGGGCGATCTCGCGAACGGTCTCCCAGTCGGCCATCAGTCGGCCGCGGCGACGTACGCCGCTGCGAGCCGCTTTGGCGCCTGGATGAGCCACGCTTCCTCGAGGCGTTCGCGGAGCTCCTCGCGGTCTATCACCTCGAGCCTTATCTGGACCCCGGGCCACCCTTCGTAGTGCGGGCTCGAGAAGAACACATCGGGCTTCGGCCGCGGATCGAGCGGCTTCTCGTCGCGGTCGATCCGGAGCGCGAGACCGCCGCCGTCTCGCTCGCGGGCGGCCCAGGCGAAGAGCTTCCCGCGGACCTATACGCAACCCGGTCTTCGCCGACTCCTCGGCGCCGGGAAGCCGAAGTGCAATCGTGCGAACCGTCTCCCAGTCCGCCATGGCGCGACCCTAACCCGCCCCGGCGGGGCAGGTTCGACCGCCCCGGTTCCTAGAGTTCCGGCGTGGAACCGGCCGAGTCACGCCGCGTCGAGATCGTCCTGCCGATGCGCACGGTCGTCGTCGTCGCGGCCGCGATCGGGCTCATGGTGGCGTTCGCCGCGATCGGCGACACGTTCCTGATCGTCTTCGTCGGCATCTTCCTCGCGTTCGTCTTCGAGTACCCCGTGCGCTTCGTGATGGAGAGGACACGCATGTCGCGGGGTTTGGCGGCGACCGTCACGGTGCTCGGTGCCGCGCTCGTCGTCGGAGGGCTGCTGCTTCTCCTGCTCGTGCCTCTCGTCGGGAGCGTCCGCGACTTCCTGCAGGACCTCCCCGAGGTCGTCGCGGAGCTGCGCGCATCCGACGAGCTTTCCTCCTGGCTCGGCGACTCGGGCGCGGCCGGGAACGTGCAGGACGGAGCCGATCGAGTCTCCGGGTCGATCCCCGACGCGATCTCGGCTGTGCTCGGCATCGCCGGCGGCTTCTTCACGGTGTTCATCGCCGGCTTCACGATCCTCTTCACCTGCCTGTTCCTGCTCACGGACGTCGGCAATCTCAAGCGCTCGCTGACGAGCGTCCTCATGCCGGGCGACGACAAGCGCTGGCTCACGGTCTGGGAGCGCGTGACGGAGACGATCTCGCGCTGGGCGATCGGCGTCATCGTCATCGCGACGATCGCCGGGACGATCCAGGGGACGACGGCCTGGATCCTCGGATCGAGCTACGCGGTCGCGCTCGGCGTGATCGCGGGCCTCCTCGACATGATCCCGAACATCGGCGCGACGATCGCCGGCTTCATCCTCGTCCCGACGCTGTGGGCCGAGGAGGGCCTGACCGCGGCGATCATCATGCTCATCGTCGTCCTCGCGCTACCAGCAGCTCGAGAACAACGTGCTCACGCCGAAGATCCAGGGCAAGGCCGTCCAGCTCTCGGCGTTCTTCATCATCGTCTCGGTCACGCTGTTCGGCGCGCTCCTCGGCGTCCTCGGCGCGCTGACCGCGGTGCCGCTCGCCGCGACGATCCAGATCTTCGTCCAGGAGCTCACGAAGGCGCGCCGCGAGCAGGTCGCCGCTGCGAAGGCGGGACTCGAGGCGGCGTAGGCACGATTCGGCCGTGGCCGAATCCGTCTGGGACTATCCACGGCCGCCACGCGTCGAGCCGACTCCGAGGCGGATCCGCGTCGAGCTCGGCGGCGAGACGATCGTGGATACGACGAGTGCCCAGCGCGTGCTGGAGACGAGCCATCCGCCGGTCTACTACGTGATGCTCGCCGATGTGTCGCCGGGTGTGCTCGGCCCGGCGGATGGCGGCACGACGTTCTGCGAGTGGAAGGGCACCGCGTCGTATCTCGACGTCTCGGCCGGGGGACGGCGAGCCGCGCGCGCCGCGTGGACGTACCGTGATCCGCGCCCGGGCTACGAGGCGATCCGTGACGCAATCGCCTTCTATCCCGGCCGCATGGACGCGTGCTTCGTCGACGACGAGCGGGTCGTCGCGCAGCCGGGCGACTTCTACGGCGGCTGGATCACGTCCGACGTCGTCGGCCCGTTCAAGGGCGAGCGCGGCACGTCCGGCTGGTAGCTCACGCTGCGAGCGGTGCGCCGAGCAAGACGGCCGCGACGCCGGCCGCTCCCGCCGCGAGCAATGTGAGGACGACGCCGCGCCGAGCGACGAAGAGCAGGACGGTGGCACCCGCGAGGACTCCCCACTGCCAGGTCTCTTGCAGCGCCAGCGAGAGCGGGATCGCGGAGCCGAGAATCGCGCCGATGGCGGACGCCCCGGCTCCGTCGAAGAAGCGGCGCACGTCCGGATTCGCGAGGAGGCGGTCGAAGCTCCTTGCGCCGCCGAGAACGAACGCGAACGACGGTGCGAAGGCGACAACTGCCGCTAGCGCGGCTCCGGGAACACCGGCAGCCGCGTAGCCGACTGCTGCGACCGTGTGCACCACCGGTCCGGGCGTGACCTGCCCGAGTGCAACTGCGTTCAGGAACTCGGTATTCGTCATCCAGCCGTAGCGCTCGACCGCGTCGGCTTGCATCAGGGGGATGATCACGAAGCCGCTTCCGTACGAGAGCGCGCCGACCTTGAACGCGACCCAGGTGAGCGACGCGAGCGTGCCGCCTGTTGCGGTAGCGATCATCAGAGCTGGGAAGGGTGCGAGCGAGAACCCGCCGGCGCGACTCCGCCGCCAGCCGAGCTCCACGGCTCCGCACAACAGCAGCACTGCGACGAGCCATGGCCCGAGCGTCGCCGCGGCGGCTCCACCGAGGAGCGCATACACGGCGAACCGGCCGCGCACGTCCGTACCGACGCGACTCCACGCAGGCTTGAGCAGCTGAAGCCCGGCATGGACGGCGACCGCCGCCACCGCGGCGCCCGCGCCCGCACCTGCGCCGCGGATCCAGTCGGGGGGATCGCCGAGGAAGAGCGCCGCGAGGGCAACGATCAGCACGAGGCCGGGGAGGATGAAGGCCAGGCCACCGACCAGCGCACCGGCGAGGCCGCGCGCCCACCAGGCCGTGTAGATCGCGAGCTGCGTCGACGCAGGCCCGGGCAGGAGGTTGGCGGCGGCGAGCCCGTCCTCGAATCGATCCGCCGGCATCCACTTGCGGCGGTCGACGACCAGATCCCGGAGGAGCGCGATATGCGCCGGCGGGCCGCCGAAGCCAACGATCCCGATCCGTCCCCACGCGCGCGCGACCGCCCCGAGCGTGGGCATCGTCGCGGCTAGCCGGGCGCGGGCTCGGGTGCGGCCTCGCCCTCGCCGACCGCCACGACGTCGCGGCGGCTGAGGAGGAAGAGCAGCGCGACGAAGCCGCCTGCGACCAGAGCTGCGCTGCCGAGGTACGCGACGTGGAAGCCGTCCACGAGCGCCTGTGCCTCGTCCGCCGGCTGCGGCGCGCGTCCGAGTCCGCTCAGCGTCTCCTGTGTCGCGTCGACGGAGAGCGTTGCGAGGATCGCGAGCCCGAGTGCGCCGCCGATCTGCTGCGACGTGTTGTAGAGGCCGGATGCGAGGCCCGCGTCGTCTGCGGGGATGCCGCTCGTCGCGATGAGCGTGATCGGCACGAACGTGAGCCCCATGCCGATCGAGGCGAGCATGATCCCGGGGAGGAGGTCGGTGACGTACGAGCCGTCCGGCTGCAGCCGCATGAAGAGGAGCAGGCCGACCACCGCCATAGGCATCCCGATGAGTGGCACCTCGCGCGCACCGAGTTTCGGAACGAGGCTCTGCGACAGCCCGGCCCCGATGATGATCCCCGCCGTGAACGGAAGGAACGCAAGGCCGGCCTCGAGCGCGGAATAGCCGAGCACGCGCTGGAGGTAGAGCGTGTTGAAGTAGAACATTGCGAAGAGCCCCGCGGCGACGAGGAACATGACCACGTTCGCGGCGCGCACCGTTCGCACGCGGAAGATGCTGAGACGGACGAGCGGCTCTGCCGAGCGGCGCTCGATGACGACGAAGGCGACGAGCAGCGCGACGGCCAGCGCGAAGAAGCCGCCGGTGTGCAGCGATGTCCAGCCCTTCTCCTGCGCCTTCACGATCCCGTAGACGAGCGCCAGCAGGCCGGCGGTCACGGTCACCGCGCCGGCGACGTCGTAGCTCTTGTGCGCATGCGCGTCCTTCGACTCGGGGACGATTCGCATCGATGCGATGAACACGGCGATTCCGACCGGCACGTTCACGTAGAAGATCCACGGCCACGAGAACGCCGTCGTGAGCACGCCGCCGAGGACGAGCCCGACAGCACCTCCGCCGACGGCAATTGCCGCCCATACGCCCATCGCCTTCGTCCGCTCCGCGCCTTCCTCGAACGTCGTCGTGATGATCGACAGGGCGGCCGGTGCTATGAGCGCCGCACCGAGACCCTGAAGACCGCGGAAGAGGATGAGAGCTTCCGAGGTCGGCGCGAGCCCGTTCAGGAGCGACGCGACCGTGAACACGACGACCCCGACGAGGAACACGCGCTTGCGCCCGATGAGATCGCCGGCGCGGCCCCCGAGGAGCAGGAAGCCCCCGAACGTGAGCGCGTACGCGTTGACGACCCACTGCAGGTCGGCATCGGACATGTTCAGGTCTTCCTGGATCGACGGCAGCGCGACGTTCACGATCGTCGCATCGAGGATGACCATGAACTGCGCCATGCAGACGAGCACCAAGACGAGCCACGGGTTCACGCCATGGTCGTGTGCCGGAGCGCGCGTGGCGGCGAGCTCGCTCATGAATCGCGCACCCTAGCGATCGGCGGTACGGTCCACTCAGGTGACCGAGATGCGTCTCTACGACCTGCGCGTGACGGTCGAGCGGATCGAAGGACGCTCGGTCTGCGGCCTCGCGGTCGGCGACTTCTTCGAGGTCACCGAGTCCAGCCGCGTGCGCATCCCCGACGGCAAGCACTTCTGCCTCTTCGCGATGCAGTCCGTGCTCGCGCTCCTGCCGGCGAAGATGCGGCAGCTTCCGGACGAGGACTGGCTCGAGCAGGACTCGCTCGTCGCGTGCCCCGACCCCGACGAGCGGCTCGTCATGCGCATCGAGCGGATCGGCGAGCGCGCGCTCGTCACCGAGGAGCTCACGTAGCGCGCGAGCTCGGCATCGGGCTCCGCACCGACCAGGAGCCCGCGACGTACGAGGCGATCGCGCAGCGCGCCGAAGCGGCCGGCATCGACGTGCTCTCGGTCTTCCACGACCTGCTCTACCAGCCTGCGATCGGGCCGCTCCTGCTGATGGCACGCATGACCGAGCGGATCCGGCTCGGTCCGGCCGCTCTCAACCCCTTTACGCTGCACCCCTACGAGATCGCGGGTCAGATCGCGATGCTCGACTCGGTCTCGGGCGGTCGCGCCTACCTCGGCCTTGCGAAGGGCGCATGGCTCGATCGGCTCGGCCTCGAGGAGCCGAGGCCGCTCGCGGCGCTGCGCGAGGCAGTCGCGATCGTCCGCGCACTCCTGGCAGGTGATACGGCCGGGGTCGACGGCGAGCGGTTCACGCTGGCGCCCGGGACGGAGCTCGCGTATCCGAGAGTGCGAGACCAGGTGCCGCTCCTCATCGGGACGTGGGGTCATGAGACCGCACGGTGGGCAGGCACGGTCGCGGACGAGCTGAAGATCGGCGGAAGCGCGAACCCCGAGCTCCTCCCGGTGGTTCGCGACTGGATCGCGAACCCGGAGGTACGGCTCGTCGTCGGGTGCGTCACGGTCGTCGACGAAGACGGTTCGTGGGCTCGCGCACGCGCAGCCGAGGTCGTCCAGCCGTACCTCGACGTCGTCGCACGCCATGACCCGACGCTCGAGCCGGGCGCAGAGCCCCGGGTGGAACGCTTCTGCATCGCCGGCACGCCGGACGAGGTCGCGGTGCGCGTCATCGAGCTCTGGGATGCCGGAGCCGACCGCGTCGAGCTCGGCACGCCGCAGGGCCGCACGCCGCTCGCCGGTGTGGAGCTGATCTGCGATCGCGTGCTTCCGCTTCTTCGCTGACGTCTCGTTGCCGTGGCGAGCGGCGTGCGTCATGATCGCCGCTCTCACGGAAGGAGCGCAGCATGGCGCCAATCGTGCACAGCGTGGAGATCGACCGCCCACCCGAGGACGTCTTCGCATACGTGACCGACCCGGCTCACTTCAAGGAATGGCAGGAAGCGGTCGTCGATGTCAGCCGCATCGACGAAGGACCGATGCGGCAGGGATCGAAGCTCTCGCTCACGCGCCGGGTCGGCAAACGCGACCAGAAGATGACGAGCGAGCTCACCGAGTACTCACCCCCTCGCACTTACGCCTTTCGAGTTCTCGACGGCCCGGTGCGCGCCCACGGCCGCGGGACGTTCGAGCCGCTCGCGGACGGGCAGCGCACGCGCTTCACGTTCGAGCTCGACTTCGACGGCCACGGGATCGGCAAGGTGCTCGTCCCGCTCTTCGTCCGGCGGGCCGCGGCGAACGAGCTGCCGGAGTCGCACGAGAACCTGAAGCGCAGGTTGGAAGAGTCCTCCGCCGCGTAAGGCGACGCCAACGTGCCGGCACGCGTCGGGCGCCCGAGCCCCGTCCCTTACGATGCCCCCATGACCGAGTCGTCGACGACGCTGGCGCCGCCGCTCGACCAGCAGCTGGAAGCCCACCGCGTCGAGCTCACGGCGTACTGCTACCGGATGCTCGGCTCGCTCGACGCCGAGGATGCCGTGCAGGAGACGTTCATCCGCGCCTGGCGCGCGTACGAACGATTCGAGGGCCGTTCGGCGCTGCGATCGTGGCTCTACCGGATCGCCACGAACGTCTGCTTCGACATGCTCGACAGCCGTAAGCGCCGAGCGCGGCCGATGGATCTCGGGCCGGCCGGTGAGCCGATCGTCGAGAACCTGCGCACACCCGACCAGCTCTGGATCGAGCCGATGCCGGACGGCCGCGTTGTCGCCGACGGCGACCCTGCCGAGATCGTCGGTGCGCGCGAATCGGTGAAGCTCGCGTTCGTCGCTGCGCTCCAGCAGCTCCCGGCACGCCAGCGGGCGGTCCTCATCCTCTGCGAGGTGCTGCGCTGGAAGGCGGCCGAGGTTGCCGAGCTCCTCGAGACGAGCGTCGCCTCGGTGAACAGCGCGCTGCAGCGCGCGCGCGCGACACTCGAGGCGAGCGACGTCAGGCCGGCGACGACGTCACCGTCGGTCGATGCCGCGAGCGACGAGCTTCTGCAGCGCTACGTGACCGCCTTCGAGCAGTACGACATGGACGCCCTCACGTCGCTGATCCGAGAGGACGCGACGCAGTCGATGCCGCCGTTCGACCTCTGGCTGACGGGGCGCGACGACATTCTCACCTGGTGGTTCGGCCCGGGCAAGACGTGTCGCGACTCGCGAGTCGTACGCGTCGAATCCGCGAACGGCTCCCCCGCGTTCGGGCAGTACCGGCCGAGGCCGGACGGCGATGGCTACGAGCCGTGGGCGCTTCAGGTCGTCGAGATCGAGGACGGCAAGATCGTCGAGCTCACGTTCTTCCTCGACGTGGAGAACGTCTTCCCGCGCTTCGGCCTACCGCTCGAGTATCCGGCTAACCAGCTCTAGCCGGCTCGTCGAAGAAGTCTTCGACGATCTCGGCGTCGCCGGGCATCCGCTCGCCGAAGACGAGAAGCTCGAGCCCGTCCGCACCTGCCTCGAAGCCGCGCGTCACCGTCGGGCCGACTCGAATCGCGTCCAGCCGCTTGACGTCTATCTCGTCGTCGTCCAGACGGAGCTTTCCTTCGCCGGAGAGCACGACGTAGACCTCGACCGCCTGCTGGTGCCGGTGACCGAAGGCGTGGTGCTTCCCGGGCTTGACGACCTGATACGAGACACCGAGGAGATCGAGGCCGAGATCGCCGCCAGCAAACCGCGCCTCCTGGAACTCCGAGAAGCCGCCCTGTACCGCCATGTCCTCGACGTCGCCGAGGTTCTTGTGCGTGAAGTCAGTCATGTGAACAGAGTCTCACGAGATCGGCCGAACGAAACCTCGATCGGCGAATACGTGCGTCAGACCCATGAGCTCGACGAGGTCGCAGAGTGCGAGGGACGGATTGCACAGCCGAACATGGCAGCCCTGGCGCCGAGCCGCGAGCTGAAGGCGTGCGAGCGCATCGACGGTGACTGCGTCTGGTTCGACGCCGACGACGACGCAGCCGACGACGACCGACGAGCTCTCACGGAGAAGTGCGCACACGCGATCGCACAGACCGGAGAGGTCGGCGTGGGTGATCGGGCCGCGGATGGTGAAGGGGATCTCGTCCGGCCCGGGTGTCGGCATCGCTGAAAGAGACAGCTGCGAGCGAGAATTGTCATCGCACGACCGCCGTGATAGGACGTCGTCGGAATGCGCGAAGCAAGCGATGAGTTGTAGAAGGCTTACCGGTCTGTCTGAAAACGATGATGTGGGGGTAGAGCGATGACCGAGCACGACCTGGGAACCGGCGACGGGCGGCTGGCCGCCCACGAACGACTTTCGACGGGGGCACTGGCGAGCTGGATGCGAGCGTGCGCAAACCATCCATGGCGCGTGGTGATCACCTGGGTCGGCATCATCGCGGGTCTCATCCTCCTCGTGGCCACCGTCGGCGGCGAGCTGAAGGACGAGTTCGCGATTCCGGGCTCCGAGACGCAGAAGGCGACGGACCTGATCGAAGCGGAGTTCGCAGCCGAGCAGGGCGGGGTGCTGAACATCGTCTTTGCCGCACCGGAGGGCGAGCGCCTCGACGAGCCGGCCGCACGCAAGGCCGCGATCCTGGCGGCAATCGCCAAGTTGAGATCCTCTGAGTTCGAGACGATCGGACCGGACGAGCGAGCGGGCGTCGAGAGCGTCGGAGACCCCTTCAGCGAGAACACGTTCTCCGAGGACGGACGGATCGCGTACGCCGAAGCTCAGTTCGACCGCGTCATCTACGACGCGGATCGCGAAGAGGTGCTCGCCGTACAGGAGGCGGTTCGCGAGGGTGTCGCCGCGGAAGGTGTGGTCGTGGAGTTCAACGGCGACGCCGAGTTCCCGCCGATCGAGCAGGGGACACAGGAGCTTCTCGGACTGCTTGCTGCGCTCATCGTGCTGCTCGTCGTCTTCCGCACGCTGGTCGCCACGGCGATCCCGCTGGCACTCGCGATCGTCGCGCTGATGACGGCGTTCCTCCTCCTCTTCATCCTGGCCGGGCTCACCGACATCAACACGATCACGCCGTTGCTCGTGTCGATGATCGGGCTCGGGGTCGGCATCGACTACTCGCTCTTCATCGTCACCCGCTTCCGGCAGCTGCTGCACGACGGACTGTCCCCTCGCGACGCCGCCGCCGAGGCGGGTGCATCGGCAGGCCGAGCGACGATCTTCGCCGGACTGACCGTCGCCATCTCGGTGACGGGTCTCGCCTTCTTCGGCATGGACTTCATCACGAAGCTCGGGATCGGCTCGGCGCTCGGCGTTCTCACCACGGTGTTGATCGCCAACTCGCTGCTGATCGCCGTGCTCGCGAAGCTGGGGCACAAGGTCGACCGGCTCAAGGTGCCGTTCCTGCGCAGGATCGACGACTCCGAGGAGGCTCGCGAGCGGACGCTCATCGCGCGCTGGGGCCGCTTCGTGACGGCGCACGCACGCGCCGTCTTCGTCGTCGTGCTGCTCGTCCTCCTCGTCGCGGCCGGGACGTCTGCGCTCGTGCGGCTCGGCGCGTCCGACCAGGGCACGCAGCCGTCGGAGCAGACCGCACGGCGAGCGTACGACCTGCTCGCCGAGGGCTTCGGCGCCGGATTCAACGGCCCGATCCCGATCGTCGTCGACGTGAACGGCGACGCGGAGGCCCCGCAGCGCGTCTTCGAGGGGGTCCAGGGCCTCGAAGGTGTCGCGTCCGTGGGCGAGCCGCAGTTCAACGACGCGAAGACCGTCGCGCTCGTCTTCGTCACCCCGAACTCGGCGCCGCAGGACGAGGAGACGGGCGTGCTCGTCGATCGGCTCAGAGGTGACGTTGCTCCGGCTGCCACCGAGGGCAGTGAAGCGGTCGTGTATGTCTCCGGCCTCAACGCAGCCTTCAAGGACATCGCGGACCGGATCTACGAGCGACTCCCGCTGTTCCTGTTCTACATCATCGGCGTCACGTTCCTCGTGCTCGCGATGGCGTTCCGATCGGTGGTGATCGCGCTCGCCGCCGCGGTGACGACGCTCATCTCGGCCTTCGTCGGATTCGGCGTGCTCACCCTGATCATCCAGGAAGGGCACCTGCTGTCCTTGACCGGCCTCGACCGAACGGGGCCGATCGAAACGTTCGTGCCGCCGATCGCGTTCGCGATCCTCTTCGGGCTCTCGATGGACTACATGGTCTTCCTCATGAGCCGGATCCGAGAGGAGCACGTCAACGGCCTGAACACGAAGGAAGCGGTCGAGCACGGCATCGCGGCGATCGGGCGCGTCGTCGTCGCCGCGGCGCTGATCATGGGCACCGTCTTCGCGGCCTTCATCCTGACGGCTGACCGCATCTCGAAGGAGTTCGGTCTCCTGCTCGCGGTCGCGATCCTGACCGACGCTCTGCTCGTGCGGATGACGCTCGTGCCGTCTTTCCTCACGATGCTCGGCGAGAGGTCGTGGTACATGCCGCGCTGGCTGGACAAGCTCCTGCCGAACATCACCATTGAGCCGCCGCACGACGGCGACTCCCATGCTCCCGTTGCCGTGGTGCACCCGGAGCCGCGCGAGGCATGACGTCGGGTGGGCGGAGCCTACGGGCTCCGCCCACCTATCCCACGAGGCGGAGCAGCCAGTCCCGCACGGCGGCTGCGACCGCAGGGAGGTCGGATCTCAGGCTGTGATCGCCGGACACCGTGACCACCTGTCGCAGCGTCGAGCCCGGGGGCATTCCGAACGGGTCGCGTTCACCCTGAACAACGAGCGTGGGCACGCGAACGGCATCGAGCTCCGGGAGTCGCGTCGTCGGGGAAGGGCCGGCCTTACGTCTCGGTGGCACGAGCGGGAAGGCGAGGCAGAGGACGCCGGCGGCGCCTGTTACCTCGGACGTGCGGCACGCGACGCGCGCTCCCGACGAGCGCCCGCCCACGACGAGCGCCACGTCGCCGGCGACGTCCGACCGGATCCGCTCGAGCACCGCGATCCAGGCGGTGTCGAGCATGTGTGCGGGGGAGGGGCTGCGACGGCCCGCGACGCGGTACGGCTGCTCCACGAGAGCGACGCTCACCCCCTGCGCGAGCGCAGCCTCGGCGGCCGCAACCAGATCGCGCGACGTCACGCCGCCCCCGGCTCCATGGCCGAGCACGAGCCAGGCACGCTCCTCGTCCGCGCGGCTCACATGGACTCGCGCGGCGCCGTGCGGCGTGTCGACGTCGAGCATCACCTGGGAGTCTGCCGTCGAGCGATGAGTTCCGGCCGCTGGCTGCGTCTTATGCTCGTGATCGAGACGAAAGGAATGCACCGATGACGACCATGAGCTCCCGTGCGCGCTGGCTGGCCCTCCTGGTGCTCTGCCTCGGCGACCTGATGATCGTCCTCGACGTGACGATCGTCGGTGTTGCGCTGCCGTCGATCCGTGAGGATCTCGGCTTCTCCGAGGAATCCCTCGCGTGGGTCGTCAACGCGTACCTGATCACGTTCGGTGGCTTCCTGCTCCTCGGCGGCCGGCTCGGCGACCTCTTCGGGCACCGGCGGCTATTCCTGCTGGGAATCGCGCTCTTCACGCTCGCCTCGGCGGCATGCGGGCTCGCGACGTCACAGGAGATGCTCGTCGGCGCGCGGGCGGTGCAGGGGGTCGGTGGCGCGGTCGTCTCCGCCGTCGCGCTCTCGCTGATGATGACGCTCTTCACCGAGCCTGCCGAGCGCGCGAAGGCGATGGGCGTCTTCGGCTTCGTCGCCTCGGGCGGCGGGTCGCTCGGCGTGCTGCTCGGCGGGGTGCTCACGGACGCGCTCGACTGGCACTGGATCTTCCTCGTCAACGTGCCGGTCGGAATCCTCGTCGTGGTGCTCGCGTTCGTCCTCATTCCGTCCGCGCGAGTGGCGACGGCTGCGCAGAAGCTCGACATCGCGGGCGCGGTCACCGTCACGGCCTCGCTCATGCTTGCCGTCTACGCGATCGTGAACGGCAACGAGGTCGGCTGGGTCACTCCGAGGACACTCGGTCTCCTCGCAGTCTCCGGCGCCCTGCTCGCGGCGTTCCTCGTCATCGAGTCGAGGGTCGAGTCGCCGCTCGTTCCGCTCCGCCTGTTCCGGCTGCGCAACGTCGCGGTGTCGAACGTCGTCGGCGTGCTCTGGGCCGGCGCGATGTTCGCGTGGTTCTTCCTCTCCGCGCTCTACTTGCAGCTCGTGCTCGGGTACACCCCGCTCCAGGTCGGCCTCGCGTTCCTGCCCGGGAACATCATCATGGGGATCCTCTCGATCGGCCTGTCGGCGAGGCTCGTCATGCGGTTCGGAATCCGGCTGCCATTGGCCGTCGGGCTCGGTCTCGCCGCAGCCGGCCTGCTGCTCTTCGCGCGCGCGCCCGTCGACGGGAGCTTCGTGGTCGATGTGCTCCCGGCCATGATCCTGCTCGGACTCGGTGCTGGAATGGCCTTCAACCCGGTGTTGCTCGCCGCGATGAGCGATGTCGAGCCGAGTGAAGCGGGCCTCGCCTCGGGTGTCGTCAACACGTCCTTCATGATGGGCGGCGCGCTCGGGCTGGCCGTCCTCGCGAGCCTCGCCGCGTCCCGAACCGACACGCTGCTCGCCGACGGTGCGAGCGAGGCTGTGGCACTCACGGGCGGATATCACGTCGCGTTCTTCGTCGGCGCGCTCTTCGCGATCGCGGCGGCTGCGCTCGGGGGTCTCCTCTTGCGGCAGGGTGCCTACGCTGCCGCGCATGAGGACGGGGGCGACCCGCACGCCGCCCCCGAGGCCGCATAGATGGCGCTCGAGCACTCCGGCGTCAAGACGCGTCTCGAGGACGGTCTCGTCGAGTTGCGCACGTCCTTGGCGGGTGCGGTCGTCGAGCCCGCGGATTCGGAGTACGACGCGGCTCGCCGCTGTTTCAACGCACTCGTCGATAGCCGGCCGGCGGTGATCGCGCGCTGCGTGGGAGCCGGGGACATCGCAGTCGCTCTCGACTTCGCGCGGGCCCACGAGCTCGAGGTCGCGGTACGCGGGGGCGGCCACAATCCCGCCGGACACTGCGTCTGCGACGACGGCCTGGTGATCGATCTCTCCGGCATGCGCGGCGTGTCCGTCGATCCGGACGCGCGGATAGGTTGCGCGCAAGGGGGCGCGACCTGGCTCGACTTCGACCGAGCTTCGCAGGAGTTCGGCCTGGTCACTCCAGGCGGCATCGTCGGCTCGACCGGCGTGACGGGGCTCGCTCTGGGTGGCGGCATCGGCCACCTCACGGCCCAGCTCGGCCTCACGTGCGACAGCATTTCGGGCGCCGAGCTCGTGATTCCCGACGGCACCGTCGTCCAGGCGCGACCCGACGAGAATGCGGAGCTCCTCTGGGGCCTGCACGGGGGCGGGGGCAACTTCGGGGTCGTGACGCACCTCGAGCTCCGCGTTCATCCGCTCGAACGGGTCGTCGGTGGCCGACTGGTGTATCGCGGGAGCGTAGTCCGCGACGTCCTCCGCACCTTCCGCGACGTTGCAGCCGGTTCGCCCCGGGATCTCAGCATCCAAGCCGTGCTCGGTAAGGACGAGTCGTCCGCCCACGCGCTCCTCATAGCGCCCTGCTACACGGGCCCGGAGTCCGACCCCGAGCCGCTGCATAGGCTGCGCGCCGCGCCCGGATTGGTGAGCGACACCGTCGGTGGGAGGCCCTTCCTCGAGCAGCAACTCGAGTTCGACTCGCCGTACGGAGAGAATCGGCACTACTGGAAGGGCCACTTCGTCGGAGAGTTGACGGACGAGCTGATCGACGAGCTGCTCGTCCGCACAGCCGGCCTCGGCCGGCCCTTCATCGACGTCCTGTTCGAGTCCCTTCACGGCGCGCCCAAGGACGTCGATCCGACGCTCGGCGCAGTCGGCTACCGGAACGCAGCGTTCAACGTCAGCGTCATGGGCACGTGGCACGCCCGGGAGGACGACCAGCTCCACATCGACGCGGTCCGCGAGATGGCGAAGGCGATCGAGCCGTGGTCGTTCGGGGGCGGCTATACCAATTACATGCAGGCCGACGAGCCGGTCGAGCGGATTCGTGCCGCCTTCGGGGACGATGCCTTCGAGCGTATGCGAGCCCTCAAGCGACAGTACGACCCGACCAACGTCCTTCATCGCAACCAGAACATTCCGCCCGCGTAGTCTCGTAAGGCCACCCCCAACCCGGAGGAGCGCAAGCATGGACTGGAAGCTCGAGCTGGTTGCGATTCCCGTCTCGGACGTCGATCGCGCGAAGGAGTTCTACGTCGAACAGGTCGGTTTCGTCGCCGACCACGATCACCAGGTCAGCGACGAGATTCGCTTCGTTCAGCTGACGCCGCCCGGCTCGGCCTGCTCGATCGCGATCGGCAGAGGCGTCTCCGACGCGCCACCTGGCTCCGTTCAGGGGATGCAGATGGTCGTCTCGGACATCCACGCGGCACAGGCCGCACTCGCCGCGCGCGGCGTCCAGGTGAGCGACGTGCAGGACTTCCCGTGGGGCTCGTTCGTCTTCTTCGCCGATCCGGACGGCAACGGCTGGGCGGTGCAGCAGCTGCCGCCGAGAGAGTAGGGAGGCAATGGTGGACATGAAGCTCGAGCTCGTGCTCATTCCGGTCACGGACGTCGACCGGGCGAAGGCCTTCTACACGGAGAAGCTCGGATTCGCGCTCGACGTGGACACGGCACCGACCGAAGGCTTTCGCGTCGTGCAGATGACGCCTGCGGGCTCCGCGTGCTCGATCACGGTCGGAACCGGGTTGACGGAGGCCGAGCCCGGCTCGTATCGCGGTACCCATCTCGTCGTCCACGACATCGACGCCGCGCGCGAGGAGCTCGTCTCGCGGGGCGTGGAGGTCAGCGCCGTGCGCCACTTCGACCGTGAGCAGGGGGAGTGGAAGCCCGGCGTGGATCCCGAGCACGGCGACTACGCCTCGTTCGCGGACTTCGCCGATCCCGACGGAAACACGTGGGTGCTCCAGGAGGTCAGGAGGGAACCGGCGCCCGAGTAGCTCTCCACGACCACCGCTTCGGGAAATAACCCGACTCACCCTTGTGAGGATGCGTCCGACCTCCCGGGCGAGTAGAACGGGAGAAGTCCGAGGAGGTCGAAGTGCTTGCAAGGTCGGTTCCGTTACTGTGTGCCCTCGTCGTGCTCGCTGCAGGCCTCAGCGCAGCAGCTTCAGGGCGGGTCTCCACCCCGACCGCCGAGGATCAACGGCTCCTTCCGCTCACGCGGATTTATCGCGGCGACGACGGAAGCGTGCTCTACCTTCGTCAGCTCGCGAACGCCGTCTACGGGTTCGGCGAGCATCCCGGGTCGAGGTACGCGTACGTCCTGACCGGGTCCATCGGCGGCGACCAGATCATCGGCAAGTGGTGGGACGTGCCCAAAGGGAAGCTCAGGCGCGTCAACGCGGGCACGCTACAACTCCGCTTCACGCAAGTGGGCGCGCGAGTCGTGCGCACGGGCGGTACCGACCTCGGACCCGACGTGTTCACGGCGATCCCACCGAGTGCAGTCCCGTGGCCGAACATGCAGGTGGCCGGCTTCCAGGCGACTGCGCAGAACGACCTGGACGGCGTCTTCGAGGGCGATGACGCGAGCCGTCACTACGTGCGCGAGTCCGGTGCTGACACGGTCTGGGTCGCGGAGCGCGCCTCGCAACCGGGCGAGCGCCCCGGCTGGGCGACGGTGTTCGTCGGGAAACGGAGCGGCTCGGGAACGGGATTCGCCGGCACGTCCGTCGACGTCCCGAAGGGGCTCGAGCTCGAGTCGGCGCCTTTCGGCGCAGCGCTCGTCGGCGCCACGCGTGACCTGATCGTGAGTCAGGCCGGCCTGCAGCGCACGAAGAGGCTCGAGCCCGACTACGCCCTCGACTGGGATCGGTTCGCCAGCCGGATCGGTTCGACGCTCACCGGCCGAACCGTCGGCTATGCGTACGCGATCGCCCGCGACGGGGCGTTCATCCGGTCGGGCGCCGGAGGCAGTCGCCGCCTGTCGATCGACGGCGGCTCGCGGAGCTTCACGACGGATACGCAGGCGCAGACCGCGAGCGCCGCGAAGACGATCAACGCAACGGCGCTCATCATGGCGCTCAGAGCCCGCGGGCTCACGGTGGATTCGACGGTGAAGGGGTTCCTACCGAAGTGCCTGAAGCTCGGCAAGAACATGTCGACGCTCACCTTCCGGCACATCCTCACGCACACGAGCCAGCTCCCACTCGTGAGCTGCAACGGCGGCAGCCCGTTCGACTGCCTCGTGAAGATGCTCGCCGAGGGGCGAACGCAGCCGCCCGGCAACGTCTACAACACACACGCTTACGACCTGCTCCGCTGGCTCGTCCCGCTGATCAACGAGACCGCCGGGATGAAGCTGCAGTTCGAGAGCTTCAAGTGCAAGAACTCGAGCGGCATCCTCAACAAGAAGGTCTCGGAGAAGTTCAACCGTTACATGTTCGACAAGGTGCTCGACCCGGTCGGAGCGCGTGCGAGCTACTACCCCTCCGGCGACTTCTCGCTCAATTACGACTTCGCGGATCAGACGAAGAAGGGCGAGGCGCCGCGTATCGACTACTTCGAACGAGCGGGCAGCGGCAAGCTGACGATGTCGGTGCTCCACTATGTCCGCTTCCTGAGCGCGCTCGAGGCCGGCGAGATACTCCCGACGTCGGTGGTCGAGCCGATGAAGAGCGGCCGGCTGGGCTTCGATTCGACTTGGGGCGGGCGCGCCGCCGGCGGCTATCCGTGGAAGAACGGTGGTTGTCCGGACTTCGAGAACAAGGGACGCGGCTGCCAGACGGCCGCGATGATCTTCCCGAGCGGGATCGTCGCGTATGTCGCGGTGAACTCGAAGAACAACGGCTTCTCCGGGAGCATCCAGGGCGTCCTCGCTGCAGCCTTCGACGCCGGCCTGAAGTAGTCAGTCGGGGAGGAGAGGCATCGAGATCCCCGGGTCGCGGTTGACGAGCACAGCCCGTCTGACGGCGTCCGTGCCGAAGCGGTCACGCGCCTCGTCGAGCGCGGCATCCAGCGCGTCGGGGCGCCAGTCCTCGGTCAGCACGAGTTGGATCCTGTCTGCGTCCTCGAGGTTCGTCAGCGAGAGGCCGACGAGCGTGAGACCCTGCGCGACGATCAGCGGCATCGACGTCGCGAGGAGGCCGCGAGCCGCCTCGAGGATCGCGTCCGTCTGACCCGTGGCTCGCGGCATCGTGAAGGAGCGCGTCGCGCGCGTGAAGTCGTCGAAGCGCAGACGCAGGATCACTGTGCGGCACACACGTCTTCCTGAGCGCATGCGCCGGGCGACCCGGTCGACGATCGCCACGAGTGTCGCGTCGATCTCGTCGAAGGTCTTCGGCCGACGACCCATCGCGCGCTGCGAGCCGATCGAGCGGCGACGCCGTCCGGTCTGGACGCGTCGTGGGTCGCGGTTGTGGGCGAGCGCGTGCAGGTGGCGCCCGGACGCCCGGCCGAGCAGGGCGACGAGAAGCGCCTCGTCGAGCGTGGCGACCTGGCCGACGGTGCGCAGCCCGCGGTCGTGGAGCTTCGCGGCAGTCACGCGCCCGACACCCCAGAGTCGCTCGACCGGAAGTGGGTGGAGGAAGCCGAGCTCGTCGTCCGGCGGCACGACGAGCAATCCGTTCGGCTTCGCCACCGCGCTGGCCACCTTCGCGAGGAACTTCGTGCGCGCGATCCCGACGGTGATCGGTAGACCGACCTCGTCGAGGATTCGCTCTCGCAACCGCGCTGCGATCTGCAAGGGCTGCCCGGCGAGGCGTTCGAGCCCGCGGACGTCGAGGAACGCCTCGTCGATCGACAGCCCCTCGACGAGCGGCGTCGTGTCCTCGAAGACCGCGAACACGGCCTTGCTCGCCTCGGAATAGGCCGCCATTCGCGCGGGTACCACGACCGCCTGGGGGCAGAGGCGACGCGCCTGCCGGCCGCCCATCGCCGTCTTGATGCCGTACTCCTTTGCCTCGTAGCTCGCCGCCAGCACGACCCCGCCGCCGACGATCACGGGCCGCCCGCGCAGGCGCGGATCGTCACGTTGCTCGACCGAGGCGAAGAAGGCGTCGAGGTCGGCGTGCAGGATCGTCGCGGGCAAAGCGAACACATGTTCGCATTACGGCGACGGCTCGGCAAGGTAGGTTGGGGCGTGGCCAGCGCCCAACACTGGGACGAGGCGTACGGCGCGCGGGGGATCGACGGCGTGAGCTGGTACGAGCCGATTCCTGCCGTATCGCTCGAGCTCGTCGAGGCGCTCGGGGTGTCGCCGGAGGCGGCTGTGATCGACGTCGGCGGTGGGGGATCGTTCCTCGCCGACGAGCTCGTCGGTCGCGGCTTTACCGATATCACGGTGCTCGACATCTCGACTGCGGCCCTCGCTGCGACGTGAGGACGTATCCCCGATGCGCCCGTGCGGTGCGTCCGAGCAAATCTCCTCGTATGGGAGCCGGATCGGCGCTACGAGCTGTGGCACGACCGCGCCGTCTTTCACTTCCTCGTCGAAGAGCGGGATCGCGATCGTTACATCGCAACCCTGAGCGACGCACTCGCGCCCGGCGGACACGTGATCGGCGAATGGCCATGCCGCCGCTGATTCGTCGTATTGCT
>CAVUCT010000014.1:0-120733 GCA_963740105.1 uncultured Gaiellaceae bacterium | reverse complement strand
CCGACCGGCCGGCGGAGGATCTATCGGTTCCAGGTGCAGGGTCCGACTGCGCTCGACGTCCTGACGAAGGCGAACGGCGGCGCACTGCCCGAGATCAAGTTCTTCAACCTGGGCGAGCTTACGATCGCCGGCCGGACGGTGCGCGCGCTGCACCACGGAATGTCGGGCGTCCCCGGGCTCGAGCTCTTCGGGCCGTGGGAGGACATGGAGGACGTTCGCGCGGCGATCGTCGAGGCGGGCAAGGAGTTCGGGCTCGCGCAGGTCGGGTCGCGCGTGTACGCGACGAACACGCTCGAGTCGGGCTGGATCCCGTGTCCCCTACCGGCCGTGTTCACGAGCGACGAGACGAAGGCCTACCGCGAGTGGCTCCCCGCCGACGGCTACGAGGGAACCGGCTCGCTCGGCGGCAGCTTTGACGCCGACGACATCTCGGCTTACTACGTGACTCCTCACGACCTGGGCTACTGGCCGTTCGTGAAGTTCGACCACGACTTCGTCGGACGCGATGCGCTCGAGGCGATGGCCGACCAGCCCACCCGACGCAAGGTGACCCTGGCGTGGAACGGCGATGACGTCGCTGCCGCGATGGCGACGATGTTCACGAAGGGAGAGGCGGCCAAGTACATCAACCTCCCGCTGTCGAACTACGCGACCTGGCCGCACGACAAGCTCGTCCACGAGGGCGAGGTCGTCGGGGTCTCGACGTTCTCCGGCTACAGCTACAACGAGCGATCCATGCTCTCGCTGGGCTACGTCGACCTGGACGTGCCCGTCGGCGCGGAGCTCGTCATGGTGTGGGGCGAGGCAGGCGGTGGGTCGGCCAAGCCGGTCGTCGAGGAGCACCGGCAGGCGGAGATCAGCGTCGTCGTGAGTCCGTGCCCCTACTCGGAGGTCGCTCGTACGCAGTACGCCGAGGGTTGGCGCACGAAGGCCGCAGCCGTCTGACCGAGCTCAGGCCGCCGGGAGGCGCAGAAGCGTCGAGCCGGGCACGCGCTCGAGGAGCTGGCGGTTCTCGAGCGCGATGTCGAGATTTCGGCGCGCGATGCGGGCGTGCTCTCGTGCGATCGCGTCCGCGCGTGCTCCCTCGCGCCGAGAGATCGCGTCGATCAGCTCGTGGTGCTGATGCTGCGCGACGAGCAGGATCTCCCACGACTCCGGAAGCGCCGAGTGCACCATCAGCAGAGCGCTCGGCGGCGCGAAGGGCAGCGCGAGTGCGTGCTCGAGGGCGCGTTCGAGCTGTCGGCTCTTGGCGAGCTCGCGGAACACCTGGTGAAACTCCTCGTTGAGCCGGAGGTACTCCATGAACGTCTCGATGCTCTGGGTGCGAACGATCGCGTCCATCTCGCGGCAGCACTCACGCAGCGCGTCGAGCTCGTCGACCGACTCCAGTCGCTCGGCCGCGAGACGGGCCGCAGTTCCCTCGAGCACGCCGCGAAGCTCGATCGCGTCGTCGATGTCGGTGCGCGTGAACTCGCGCGCGACGAAACCACCGCCCGGAAGCGTTTCGAGGAGTCCCTCGTGCTCGAGCGTCATGAGCGCGATGCGGAGCGGGGTCCGCGAAACGCCGAGTTCCTCGACCAGGCGCAGCTCGGGAACGCGCTCACGCGGCTTGAACGCCCCGTCGAGGAGGAGCTGGCGGAGTCCGAGCGTCGCCTTCGTGGTTTGCGAGTTCGCGTGGTTGCCGCGCGGCACGATCCGGAGCGTAACGCCCTGCACGGCCAATTGCGTGCAATCGGGGCCGACATGGCCCGTCCCCGCACGCTCGGCGTTCGTCATGCATGCAGTACCGCGGGGACCGGCCGGCCTGCGCGCCGGGCGGCTAGTCGCGCGACACCTGGAGGTTCGGCGGGCGCCGGCCGAGGAGCCGGCTCGCGAGCCCGACGACTGCCTGGACGACCCCCCGTCTGAAGAAGAGGAAGATCGCGATGACGAAGACGCCGTACAGGACCTCGCGCAGCTCGAGGCTTGCCGTCAACTGGTCGTCCAGCACCGCGAACACGCCGGCGCCGATGACCGGGCCGAGGAGGGTCCCGAGGCCCCCGAACGCAACCATCACGAGGACGCGCACGTCCACGCGGTCGAAGCTGTAGGTGGCCGGGCTGATGAAGCCCGCGCTGTACGCCAGGAGCGCTCCGGTGAGACCGATCATCGCCGAGCCCACGGTCGCCGCGTAGATCCGGTAGCGCGAGACATTCACACCTGCGAGCTCGGCGGCCATCTCGTCGTCTCGCAGCGCCCGGAAGGCCCAGCCGAAGTGCGAGAGCTGGAGCACCCGGAAGACGATCAGGAACGCGACGAGAAGTCCTGCGAAGACGTAGTAGCCACCCACGCTGTCGTCCGCGAGATCGGCGGGTACTCCTTCGACGATGAGACCCGTCTCCGATCCCGTGAGGTCACGCTGGCCGAGCAGGAGGTTCGCGAACCCGAGCGAGAAGACGAGCGTGACGATGCCGGTGAAGATGATGCCGAGCGAGCGCCGCACGGCGATCCAGCTGAGCAGACCGCCGACGATCGCCGCGCTCAGGGTTCCCACGGCCAAGCCCGCCGCCATCGGCCAGGTGCTCTCGTTCGCGAGGATGCCCGCGCCATACCCGCCTACCCCGGCGAGTGCGCCGACGCAGAGGAAGAGCTGATTCGTGCTTCCGAAGATGAGGTTGAAGCCCACTCCATAGGACGCGAACACGAGCGCCTGGACAGCGAGCGACGTCGTGTAGGGGGAGTCTCCGAACCAGACGGGCGGAAGGACGACGAGAACCGCCGCGGTGACGACGATGGGCAGGAACGCCCATCCGACCCTCCGAAGCGGCAGGCGTCGCGGTATCGCGGTGTCGCTCATCGTCCGAGCAGCCCCCGCGGTCGGATGAGAATCGTAAGAGCAGCGGCGCCGAGCAGGATGATCGTGGTGATGTACTGCCCGATGTAGTGGGCGCTGAGCGTGTTCGCCACTCCCAGGAGCACGCCTGCCAAGAATGCCCCGGCGACGCTCCCGAGACCCCCGACCACGGTGACGATCAGCGCGAAGGTCGTGAGCTCGAAGCCAGCGTTGACCATCAGCGGCCCGGTCATCGACTGTGCGATCGCGACCACGCCCGCGAGTGCACCGCTCAGCGCGAAGATGACCGTGCGGACGAGCGACGGGTTGATCCCTACGAGTTGCGCGCCAACCTCGTCCTGGATCACCGAACGGACACCGCGCCCGAACGTCGTCGCACCGAAGAACACGAGGAGGATCGCCGCCACCGCGAGCGCGATCACCGACGCCCAAATGCTCCCCACCGCCATCGGGACGCCGATAACGGAGATCGGATCGCCGTCGACGAAGATGTACAGCGCCCCGTCTGGGTACCGCCACGCGAGCAGGCCTCCGATGACGAACGCAGCACCGAGTGTCAGCAGGAGGCCGAGCAGCGTCCGCTCCTCGCCGCGTTCGCGGTAGACCGGCCGCATCAACGTCAGGTCGAGCAGGACGGCGACGCCGACCGCAGCGAGCACGCCGACGAGGGCGGCGAGCACCGTGGGATGGCCAGCCTCCATGACGAGCGAGATGACGATCGCGGCGAGCACGACGATCTGGCCGTAGGCGAGGTTGAGGACGCCTCCGAGTCCGTACACGAGCGTCATGCCGACGCCGAGCAGCCCGAAGGCCAGGCCGAGCACGATGCCGTCGAGGATGACGGCCCTCACACGACACCCAGGTATGCGCGCCGGACTTCCGGGTTCGCCTCGAGCTCCTCGGCGGTGCCGCTCAGCCTGATGCGGCCGTTCTCGAGCACGTAGCCGCGGTCGGCGACGGAGAGCGCGAGCGGAACCTGCTGCTCGGCGATGAGAAGCGTCATGCCCCCCTTCTTCAGCCCCTCGAGCGTCTCGAAGGCTGTCTGGGCGATCTTCGGTGCCAGGCCGGTCGTCGGCTCGTCGAGCATCAGGAGCCGCGGTCGAGCCATGAGGGCGCGACCCACGGCCAGCATCTGCTGCTCCCCGCCGCTCAGAGTTCTCGCCTGCTGCCGCTGGCGCTCCTTCAGACGGGGAAAGAGGTCGTACACCAGCTCGAGCGTCGCGCGATCGGGCCGCCTCGGGTAGGCGCCCAGGTGGAGGTTGCTCCTGGAGGTCATCGCCGGGAAGAGATGTCTCTCGGCGGGGACGTACGCAACTCCGGCACGGGCAACGCGGTGCGCGGGACGTCGCGTCAGATCCTCCCCGTCGAGGACGACGCGACCGGCCATCGGCGAGAGCAGTCCGGCAATCGCCCGGAACAACGTCGTCTTGCCCGCGCCGTTCGAGCCCACGATGGCCACCGCCTCGCCAGTGCGAACCTCGACGTCGATGTCGTCGATCACACGCTCGCCGAGATACCCGGCCGCCAAGCCGGTGACCTCAAGCAACGCTTGCCCGTCCGAGGTACGCGTCGACGACCTGCGGGTCCCGCATGACGACGTCCGGCTCGCCGTCCGCGATGAGCTTGCCGAAGTTCAGGACGACCACGCGCTCGGCGAGCTGGATGACCGCGCTCATCACATGTTCGACCCAGAGAATCGTCGTCCCGAGCGTGTCGCGGACACTCCGAACGATCTCGACGGAATGCGCGAGCTCGGACTCGTTGAGGCCCGCCATCACCTCGTCTAGCAGCAACACCTTGGGCTGCCCCGCCAACGCCTTTGCCATCTCGAGGAAGCGCTGCTGGTGGAGATTCAGGCTCGAGACCGGCTGTCCGGCTCGCTCGTCCAAACCGACGAACGCCAACGCATCGGCAGCCCGACGTCGCGCCTCGCGCTCGCTCAGGACGCCTGTCCCGACGCCGAACATCGCACCGAGAAGAGCATTCTCGAGCACCGTCATGGAACCGAACGGAAGCGGGCGCTGCATGGCCATCGCGATCCCCTTGCGTCGGACCTGGTGTGCGGTCAGACCATCGATCCGCTCGCCACCGAGCCGCACGCGGCCGTGCGTCGGGCGCTCTAGTCCGACGATCACCTTGAGGAGCGTGCTCTTACCGGCTCCGTTCGGACCGACGACGGCGACGATGTCGCCGTCGTCGATCCCGAACGTCACGCCGTCGACGGCCGGAAGACCGCCGAAGCGCTTCGTGACCTCGTCAACCTCGAGCAGCAGATCCGATCTCCACGGCTACGACGGGGGACGGTACGGGGTCAGCGCCGGCGACTTGAAGATCACTCTCGGCCAGAAGGTGGTCGACGCGGTGTTCAACCCCGCCTCGGGCGGTGCGCCCTTGGTCAGGATGGCGTATTGCGGTCGCGACCCGATCATCTCGCCCCACGGCGTCCACCTGAGCGGCCACGCGTAGCCGGGGATGTTGAAGGTGTTGGCGTGGACGTAAGCGGCGATCCTCTGCCGGTTGGGGCCGACCTTGCTGATCGCCTCCGCGACGATCTTGACGTACGCGTAGCCCGCCAGCGCGTCGTCCTCCATGAACTCGTTCTGCGGGAACGTCCGCAGGTAGCGCTTCGCGAGCGCCTTGTACTGCTTGCTCGCCGTGGCCATGCACTTGAAGTCGCTGTAGCGGCCGAACGCCGACGTCGTGGTGCTCTTCGCGGTGAGCGACCACGGCCCGTCTGCGCCCACTACCGGCGCCTTCAGGCCCAGCTGCCCTGCCTGAGCCAGAACCAGAGGCGCGCCCGGCGGATGGCCCGTCGCGACGATCAACGACACGTCGCCGAACGAGCGCAGGTACGGCGTGAAGTTGGTCGTCGGAACCGGCGCAACCTGGATGTTGAACCTGATGTTCGGCGCGGACTTGGCCGCATCCTCGAGCGATGACTTGAACGACTGCCCCCACGCGTAGTCGGCGATCATCACTCCGACGCTCCTGATCTCACGTCGCTGCGCGAGCTGCACGACCGACTGAGCAACCATGGCAGCGGCAGGCAAGCACGTGCGGAACGTGTAGCGACTCGACCGCGTCAGGATCTCGTTGTTCCCCGACTTCACCAGGAACAGCGGGATCTTCCCTTCCTCGGCGAGCCGCGTCGTCGCCAGCCCGATGGGGCTGCCGATGATGCCTCCGACGGAGACGACGCCCTCTTGCTGGGTCAGCCGCCTGAAGCCGTCGATGGCGGCGCTGGTGTTGTTGTCCTGGGAATCCGCGACGACGAGGTTGATCCGCCGCCCTTGCCCACGCCCCTTGATACCGCCCGACCTGTTGATCTCGTTGACTGCCAGGGCGGCTCCGGCGCGTACCTGGAGGCCCCAGGGCGTGAAGTTTGTCCCGCCCGAGGCCGAAAGTGGCGTGAGCACGCCGAGCTTTATCGGGCTCCCCTGTGCGGTCCCGCTCGACCCGCCGTACGCACTCGACCCGCTCAACGCGGCGGTGAGCGAGACGACAGCGCCGACGGCCACGATCGATCTGTACCTCTTCACGACGTCTCTCCTTCCGTCAAGCCTGCCAACGACCTGGCTGGCTGCGACGAGACGTATCGTCCCGACGAACCAGTCGGTCCAACACTTCGACCCGACCTCGTGTCCCGGTCGGTATCTCCGACGACGCAGCTGCTCCAGTTGTTGCGCGAACCGCAGGACAGCGCCCGGCGGCTCGACGAGAGCGTCGCGAGGACATCGGCGCATGTATACAACACGACCCTGTGCGACGTCCAGCACGCGTATGGTCGTGCTGCAGCTCCCCTGTGTTTGCATACAAGCGCGGTTAGGCTCCCTGCTGATCCGGCGACGAAAGGGACATGAGCGATGGCAATTGCAGGCGGCCCCATCGAGCCCGAGGAGGCCGTGTCGGCGATCCGCTCGGGCGACAGGGTGATGGTCGGCGGATTCGGGCTCGTCGGCGCGCCGCTCACGCTCATCGATGCCCTCGTGGAGAGCTCCGACGCCGACGAGCTGACGATCGTCTCGAACAACATCGGCGAGCCCGGCCGCGGGCTCGGCAAGCTGCTGCGCCAAGGGCGGATCAAGCGTGGAATCTCGTCGTACTTCACCTCGAACCCGGAGGCCGTGGCGGCGGTGAACGCCGGCGAGATCGAGGCGACGCTCGTCCCGCAGGGGACGTTCGCGGAGGGGATCCGGGCGGCAGGGGCGGGCATCGCGGGTTTCTTCACGCCTGTCGGCGCCGGCACGCTGCTCGCCGCGGGCAAGGAGGAGCGCGTGATCGACGGCGTACCGCACGTCCTCGAGGAGCCGATCCAGGCGGACGTCGCGCTCGTGTACGCGGCGCGCGGCGACGAGCTCGGCAACCTCTGGTACCGGCGCACGGCGCGCAACTTCAACCCGTTGATGGCGACGGCCGCGCGGGTGACAATCGCCGAGGTGGGAGAGATCGTGTCAGCGGGCGAGCTCGAGCCGGAGGCGATCCATACGCCGCATCTGTACGTCGACGAGTTGGTGCTTTCCCGATGACGGGCGACGTCAAGACGTCGATCGCGACCCGCGCCGCGCGGGAGCTTCGACCCGGCGAGATCGTCAACCTGGGCATCGGCATCCCGAATCTCATCCCCGGCCTGCTCGACGACGCGAGCGTCTTCCTGCACACGGAGAACGGGCTCCTCGGCGTCGGGCCGCGACCGGGCGACGACGAGCTCGACCCAGACCTCATCGACGCGGCGAAGCGACCGGTGACCGCGCTCCCCGGCGCCGCCTACTTCGACAGCGCGCAGAGCTTCGCGATGATCCGCGGCGGGCACATCGACGTCGCCGTGCTCGGGGCCCTTCAGGTCTCGATCGCGGGGGACATCGCGAACTGGGCGGTGCCCGGGAAGGACGTTCTCGGCGTGGGCGGTGCTATGGATCTCGTGGTCGGAGCGCGCCGGGTGATCGTGACGATGACCGCGACGTCGTCGACGGGCGAGCCGAAGGTCGTCTCCGAGTGCACCTACCCGCTCACGGCGCGCGGGGTCGCCGACGTCGTCATCAGCGAGCTCTCCGTCTTCCGGCTCCGGGACGGAGCGCTCGTCCTCACAGAGCTGCTGGGTGACGCCACGGTCGAGCAGGTGCGGGCGGCGACCGGCGCTCCCTTCGCCATCGATCTGGAGGATCGCCGTGCAGCCTGAGACCGCCTTCGCCCGGATTTCCGACACTGCCCTGACCGAGTCCGACCCGCCGCTCCTCTATCCCGACTACGTCGGGACGCGGCTTCGCGCACCGAAAGACCCCCTGGTTCTCCTTCCCGCGTCGCTCTCGGAGCTGACCGGCCCCGTGTACGGCGACGGCCGACTCCGCGAGACGGACGCCGATCTCACACGTCAGCACGCCGGCGAGCCACTCGGCGAGCGGATCACCGTGACGGGACGTGTTCTCGGCTCGGACGGCAAGCCTCTGCCCGGGCAGCTGGTCGAGATCTGGCAGGCGAACGCCGCCGGGCGCTATCACCACGCGGTCGATACGCACGACGCGCCGCTCGATCCGAACTTCACGGGGTGCGGGAGGTGTCTGACGGACGACGACGGCGCGTACACCTTCACGACAGTGCTTCCGGGCGCCTATCCGTGGGGGAACCACCCGAACGCGTGGAGGCCGAAGCACATCCACTTCTCGCTCTTCGGCCGCGCCTTCCCGGAACGACTCGTTACCCAGATGTACTTCCCGGGCGATCCGCTCTTCCCGTTCGATCCGATCTTCAACTCCATCCGGGACGAGCGCGCGCGTCGACGGCTCGTGTCGAGCTTCGACCTGGAGCTGACCCAGCCGGACTGGGCGCTCGGGTACCGGTTCGACATCGTCGTCGGCAGTCGGGAGGCCACTCCGCTCGAGGAGCCGCACGATGACTGAGGTCGTGCTCACCCCATCGCAGACGACCGGCCCGTACCTGGAGATCGGCCTGCTCGGCGGCCCGATCTCGAGCCATCTCGTCGCGGTGTCCGACCCGCGCGCGATTCGCATCGCGGGGGTGCTGCTCGACGGCGCGGGCGCGCCGGTCCCGGACGGGATGGTCGAGACCTGGCAGGCGAATGCAGCAGGCCGTTACGCGCATCCTGCGGACGACCGCGAGGAGATCCCGCTCGAGGAAGGGTTCACCGGGTTCGGCCGGTCGGGCACCGACGCCGAAGGCCGCTTCGAGCTCGTCACGGTCAAGCCCGGCCGCGTCCCCTGGGTGGACGGACGGCTCCAGGCGCCGCACCTCCTCGTCGGCGTCTTTGCGCGAGGCCTCCTGAAGCGCGTCGCGACCCGCATGTACTTTCCCGACGAGCACATGGCGAACGCGGAGGACCCGGTGCTTCTCGGCCTCGAGTCGGCCGAGCGGGCGACGCTCATCGCGCGCCTGGAGGACGACGCGCTTCGCTTCGACGTCGTCCTCCAAGGCGAGCGCCAGACGACGTTCTTCGCGGTGTGACGCCGTTCTCGGCCATCTTCGTGCCGGACGAGCTGCAGGATGCGGTCTCGGATCGCGCATGGCTCCAGGGGATGCTGGACGCGGAGCGCGCGCTCGCGAACGCAGGTGCCGCGACCGGCCTCGTCACCGCCGACGCCGCAGCTCGGATCGGTGCCGCCTGCCGCGCGGAGCTATACGACCCTAGGGAGCTCGCGCAGGAGGGGCGCGCGGTCGGGAACCCGGCCGAGCCCCTCGTCCGCGCGCTGCGCGAGGCCGTCGGCGACACGGCCGCCGACTGGGTCCACTACGGAGCGACGAGCCAGGACATCGTCGACACCGCGGCCATGCTCGTCTCCCGTCGCGCTGTCGTGCTCGTGCTCGCGGAACTCGATCGCCTCGCCGACGCGTGCGCCGACCTCGCGCGCACTCACCGCTCGACCCCCATTGCGGCACGCACGCTGCTGCAGCAGGCAGTGCCAACGACATTCGGACTGAAGGCAGCTGGGTGGCTCATCGCAATGCTCGAAGCGCGTCGACGACTCGTGGTCGTCCGCGACGAGCGACTCGCGGCGCAGCTGGGCGGCGCGGCGGGGACCCTGGCACCGCTCGGCGATCGCGCGCTCGACGTGGTGCGTCACTACGCGGAGGAGCTCGAACTCGTGGAGCCGGTGGTCCCATGGCACGCGAACCGCATCCGCGTCGCGGAGCTCGCGGCGGCGCTCGATATCGCCGCCGGTGCCGCCGCGAAGATCGGCCGCGACATCGTGCTCCTTGCGCAGACCGAGGTAGGCGAGGTCTCCGAGGGCGCGGGCGGAGGCTCGTCCACCATGCCCCAGAAGCGGAATCCCGTGCGTGCCACGCTCGCGGTTGCGTGCGCTCGCCTCGCGCACGCTCACGCAGGGGTCCTGCTTGCCGAGCTGGATC
Organism: uncultured Gaiellaceae bacterium; assembly: GCA_963740105.1. GTDB lineage: Bacteria > Actinomycetota > Thermoleophilia > Gaiellales > Gaiellaceae > GMQP-bins7. The sequence continues at coordinate 110,541 of CAVUCT010000014.1, read as the reverse complement.
ACGAGCACGAGCGTGCGGTCGGCGGCTGGCACGCCGAGTGGGAAGCGCTCTCCGGGGCGCTGGCGTTCACGGGCGGAGCCGTAACAGCCGCCGCCGACGCAGTCAGCGGCCTCGTGGTCGATTCCGGCCGGATGCGTGTCAACCTCGAGGCGGGCGCGGGCCTCGTGGTCGCGGAGCGCATCTCGTTCGCGCTGTCCGACCGGCTGGGACGACCTCGGGCTCACGAGGTCGTCGCCGAGGCCGCGCGCGCTCCCTCGTTCCGAGAGGCGCTTCTCGCCGACGAGCGCGTCGCCCTGTCGGACGCCGAGGTCGACGAGCTGCTCGACCCCGCCGGCTACCTCGGATCCGCCGAGGCTCTTGTCGACCGCGCACTCGCCGAGTGGGCCGCACGGTGAGGCTCGACCATCGCCTCCACGGCCGCGGGGGCGCGCCGCTGCTGGTCCTCGCGAACTCTCTCGGTACCAGGCAGCAGCTGTGGGGCCGCCAGCTTCCCGAGCTCACGGAGCGCTTCCGCGTGCTCACGTACGACCACCCGGGCCACGGCACATCGGCCCTCCCCACGGAGCCCTGCACCGTCGAGGCGTTCGCCCACGGCCTGCTCCGACTTCTCGACGAGCTCGCGCTCGAGCGCGTCTCAGTCTGCGGCACGTCGCTCGGAGGGATGGTGGGAATGGCGCTCGCGCTCGAAGCCCCGGAACGTGTCGAGCGGCTCGTCCTCTCGTGCACGTCCGCCTACCTCGGACCGCCCGACGGCTGGACCGAGCGCGCACGCGCCGTTCGCGCCGGAGGCATGGCGGCGATCGCAGACGCCGTCGTCGTGCGCTGGTTCACGTCCGACCTCGCACGCGAGCAGCCGGAGACGGTGGCGCGATTCCGCGCGATGCTGGTTGGAACGCCGCCCGAAGGCTACGCGCGCTGTTGCGAGGCGCTCGCCGTGTGGGACGCGCGCGAGCGGATCTCCGCGATCTCCGTGCCGACGCTCGTGATCGCCGGCGCCGAGGACCCGGCGACGCCCGTCGAACACGCCCGTTTCCTCGCGTCCCGCATCCCGGACGCGCGGCTGCTCGTCCTCGAGCGCGCGGCCCACCTTGCGAACGTCGAGCGTGCGGAAGAGTTCACGAACGTCGTGTCGGACTATCTCGGAGAGGGGGTGCCGGTGTGAGCGACGAGGGGATGAAGACGAGGCGTGAGGTGCTGGGCGACGAGCACGTCGACCGAGCCGTCGCCAATACGACCGACCTCACCGCCGACTTCCAGGACTTCATCACGCGCTACGCGTGGGGAGAGATCTGGTCGCGGCCCGGGCTCGACCGCCGCACCCGAAGTTGCATCACGATCACGGCGTTGGTCGCGACCGGTCGCGAGCACGAGCTCGCAATGCACGTTCGCGCGGCGCTTCGGAATGGAGTCACCCCCGACGAGCTCAAGGAGATCCTCCTCCAGTGCGCCGTCTACTGCGGGGTTCCCGCGGCGAACGGTGCGTTCGCGATCGCCCAGCGGGTGCTCGACGAGGAGGGCACAGCCTGAATCGAACCCGCACGCAGGTGGCCGTCGTCGGCGCGGGGCCGGCCGGGCTCCTGCTCGCGCACCTGCTGAGTCGCGAGGGCATCGAGACGGTGCTCCTCGAGGATCGAAGCCGGGAGTACGTCGAGGCGCGGGTCCGTGCCGGGGTCATCGAGCAGGGGGTCGTCGACCTCCTTGTCGAGACGGGCGCCGGGGAGCGTCTCGTACGCGAGGGTCTGGTCCACCACGGCATCGAGCTGCAGTTCGCCGGCGAGCGCCACCGGATACCCCTGAGCGAGCTGGCCGGCGGGCGGGCGATCGTCATCTACGGACAGACGGAGCTCGTCAAGGATCTCATTCGCCTCCGGCTCGATGGCGGCCGCCCGCTCCACTTCGAGGTCGAGAACGTTTCACTGCACGGCCTCGAGTCCGAGCGTCCCTTGGTGCGCTACTTCCACGAAGGTCGCGACGAGGAGCTCGAGTGCGACGTCGTCGCGGGTTGTGACGGCTTTCATGGCATTTGCCGACCGAGCGTCCCACCCGGCCTGCTCTCCGAGTTCTCGCGCGAGTACGCGTTCGGCTGGCTCGGAATCCTCGCCGCGGTCGCGCCGTCGAATGACGAGCTCGTCTACGCGCACCACGAGCGCGGGTTCGCGCTCCTGAGCCTTCGCTCGCCGGAGCTGAGTCGCCTCTACATCCAGTGTCGTCCCGACGAAGACCTCGCGGGATGGCCTGACGACCGCATCTGGGAGGAGCTGCAGACGCGTCTCGGCCTCGAAGGGTGGACGCTGGCCGAGGGGCCGATCCTCGAGAAGGGCGTCACGGGGATGCGGAGCTACGTCTGCGAGCCGATGCGGCACGGTCGTCTCTTCCTCGCGGGCGACGCCGCGCACATCGTGCCGCCGACTGGTGCAAAGGGGCTCAACCTCGCCCTCCGCGACGTCCGCGTGCTGGCCGATGCGATCGTCGACTGGTACCGCGCCGGTAGCACGACCGGCCTCGACTCCTACTCGGACACGTGCCTGCGCCGGATCTGGCGCGCCGAGCACTTCTCGTGGTGGATGACGCACATGCTCCATCGCCCCGACGGGTCCGACGCATTCGACCTGAAGCTGCAGCTCTCGGAGCTTGCGTACATCACCCGCTCCGAGGCGGCGGCGACCTCGCTGGCCCAGAACTACGTCGGGCTCGAGCTGGTCTGACGGACCTGCCGCGTCAGCGAAGATCGGCGATGACGTGGTGCGACGACGTGTCGAAGTGCGGCTGCTCCGGGCAGAGGAGCATCGAGACGCCGATCTGCCCGATCTGGTAGCCACGGTCGAGGAGGTGGCCGTAGGCACTGAGACGGCCGGTGTCGATACCCACCTCGAGCCTGCCCAGTCCCGCCTCCGCGGCGAACGCCTCGCAGGCATCCAGGAGTCGTGTGAAGCGATCTCCTACCCCGTCACCCGGACGCGCCGCTGCGAACTTGACGTAGCAGGTGTCGCTGCCGCCCTCGCTTCCTGCACCGAATTGGCACACGGCTATCGCCTCCAGTGTCCCGTCGCGATGGACGAGAAGCGTCTCGCCGATTCTCTGCGTGTTCACTGCGACGATCTCGTGACCGAGGTCGAGTCCCGTGTAGACCTCGTCCGTGAGCGCGCGGATCTCCGCCAGGGAGAGTTCGTCCGTTTCATCCCGCGAGGCAACCGAGTGCGGGCGGCGCATCCGCGGGTCGACCTCCTTGGCCAGGATCACGACGAGGTGGCCCGGCCGGAACCCGTGCCTCTGGTACAGGCCGAGGTGTTTGGGGCTGTCGGCGAACGTATACAGGCCGGCTTGGCGGACGCCCCAGTCCTCGAACACGTCGAGCACGGGCCGGAGCAACCGGGTTCCGATTCCGCGATCCCAGACGTCCGGATGGACAGTGAGCGGCCCGAGGAAACCGAACGAGCCCCAGCGCGTGGCGAACACGGACCCGGCGACATCGCCGTCCACGTCAGCAACCCACGCCCACTCCGGCGCGGCCTCGAACCGCGTTCGTACCATCTCCCTGTCGCCGAACGTGGCACTCGGGTCGGGGAGTCCGCGGAACGTCCCGAACGCCAGCCGCATCACGTGGTCCGCCCGTTCGAGGTCGGCGTCGAGCATTGGTCTTACGTCCACGAACGACACGCTCGAACCCTCGCACACGATTTCGCGGCGTTCGCAGGAACCATCAACCTATGCTGCCCGATGCCTGTCTTGGCATGCCCGGGACGGGCAAGCTGGGATCTTTCCCGGGTTCGATCCCAGGTGCGCCCACTCACGACGGTTCGAACGAGGCGAAGCGAACCCGGAAGGTCGAACTGGTCGGCTAGCGGTAGTAGGGAGCGGCCGCGACCTTCGCTCGGGTGACCCGGACGCGCTTCTCGTTCGCGACCCGTCGCTCCTTGCAGGACTCGCAGCGAAGCTCGATGTTCGGCGGCGCGTCGGAGCCGCCTTCGTCGAAGGGAAGGATCCGATCGAAAGCGACGCGCTCGCTCACGCCACAGTCGACGCAGCGCCCGCGATCGCGGCACCACACGGCGAAGCGCACGACCTGCGCCTTGGGTGACAGCGGCGCGACCGTCACATGCTCGCCGAGGATGCCGGCACGCGCCCTCGCCATTTCCTCCGCCCGTTGTCTCCGGTCGAGATCCGCCTCGAGAACGACCGTCCGGACATCGTCGGCCGACATGCCCCTGTCGTCCCACCAGAACCGGTCGCGGAACCACCACCAGCGGCGGCCATCGCGCGTCCCGACGAGGATCGGGAGCTCCGACTGCGATCTCGCGAAGCGGGCGAACCGCCGCTCGGAGCACTCGAGATGATGCTTCGACGAGTGGAGGCGGAACAGCTTTGCGCGGCGAGCGGGGTCGAGCCTCGCTGCGCGCTGCTCGAGAGCACCCAACCGCTGTCGCTTCACGTCGAGCTCTGCACGCTTCGCCTGCAACCGCCTACGGGTGGCCGTAATCTCGCGTTCGAGCGAGCGCGCGCGTCTGTCGCGCAGCAGTGCGCGCCCGCTGCTTCCCGTCGCCACGTCCGTCTCTGCGAGGAGCCGCTCCATCTGGCGCAGCGCATCGGCGGCGAGGCCCACCTCCCACTCGATCCGGAGAACGTCCAGGCGAGCCTGGCTGACGCGGCGCCGGCGCTTCGCGGCGCGGCGGTCCGCCTTGGCGACCTCCAGCTGCTCGATGAAAGCCGACGTGTCCTCGACGAGCATCGCTGCGCCAAGCGTACGAGGCGCTTCGGAAGGAGCGACGTTCGTCAGCGGGTGCGCGCGAGGGCGCCGCTCCAGAGTGCACCGGCACCGACCACTGCACGCACGGCGCCACCGGATTCGACGAGCTCGAGCAACATGTGCTCTGTCGCAGCCTGCTCGGGCACAGGGTCGGAGCCGTACGCGAGGAGCAGCGCGACCTCGGCGGTCGTCAGGCCGGCCGGAAAGTACGCGAGGAGCGGCGCGGGCGAGTCCGGAGGCGGAACGCGGTCGAGCTCCGGCGCGAAGTTCGCCAGCACGGTGTCGTAGGAAAGGAGCGGCTGCCAGCCGCCGGCGAAGGCACTCTCCTCGCCGCGGCGGAACACGAGAGACGGCGCCGTGTAGCGCACGTCACCGTTCGACGTCGCGGTCTTCTCCTGCGCCTCCGCGGGCGTGCCGGCCGCGGAGCGTGCCTCCGCCTGCTGACGCTCGTACTCGGCGACCACGTCGGCATCGTCGAGACGCTCGGCGATGAGGTCGCCGTCGACGCCCGACACCGTTCGAAGCACGTCGCGAATGCTGTCGGCGTCGTCCAGGAAGAGCGTGCTCGTGAAGTACGCGATCTGCAGCGCGCGGAAGACCGTCCACTCGCTTCCCGGATCGAGCATCCCGGCGGCCACCACCGCCCGGCAGCCGCGACCGGTCCCGCTCGGCCGCGCCTTCGCCTCGTTCGCGAAGGGCATGCCGTACCGCTCTCCGAAGACGCGCCAGCGGGAAAGCGCGCGGTCGGGGTCATAGGTGCGGACCGCCGCCTCGCTCGCCTCCTCGCGCAGTCCGATCATCACGAGCCGCCAGCGGAGCTGCTCGCGGAAGCGCCACTCGAGGACGCGGAGCGCCGGATTCGCCGAGTACGCCCAAGGGCAACCGGCGTCGGTGTAGAGCGTGGCTTCGATCACGGGACTCTTTCGATGGTAGTCACGGGGCGAGGTGGTACCCTCCGCTCGCTCGGCCGCGCTAGGTGGGGAGGCAGCGGTTCCCTGAACCCGAAATCCGCTCCATGCGGGGCCGAACGCCGTCCGAGGGACGGTTCGTCGGGACAGGGTCTGCGCACGCGGCGTTGACGATCGGGTCCCGCGCACTGGGAGCGTCCGAACCGCGTCAGGTCCGGAAGGAAGCAGCGCTAAGGACTCCCTCTCAGGTGCCGCGGTTCCGCCCGATCCGAGCAGGCGACGCGGATACCTCCGGTGATACCGCTTTCGACGACGGAGCGCGTGGCCGAGCATTCTTCCCCGTAGAGAGATCGGAGTTCGCGAGAGCGATCCCGATCGGCCTCACCTGATTGAATCCACCGAGTGACGGCGCTGTACCGGAAGTACCGCCCGCAGGGCTTCGACGAGGTCGTCGGGCAGGAGGCGGTCGTGCGGACGCTGCAGAACGCCCTCGAGCACGACCAGGTGCGGCAGGCGTACCTGTTCGCCGGGCCGCGGGGCACCGGCAAGACGTCGATGGCGCGGATCCTCGCGAAGGCGCTCAACTGCGCGGGAACTCCAGGGCCGTCGCCCAGCCCCGACAAGACCTGCCCAGTGTGCCTCGCGATCGCGAACGGGAACTCGCTGGACGTCGTGGAGATGGACGCAGCGTCCCAACGCGGAATCGACGACATCCGCGAGATCCGCGAGCGGGTCGTCCTCCAGCCGGTCGAGGGACGCTCGAAGATCTACATCCTCGACGAGGCGCACCAGCTCACCGACGCCGCGTGGCAGGCACTCCTGAAGCTCATCGAAGAGCCTCCTCCCCACCTCGTGTTCGTCTTCTGCACGACCGAGGAGCAGAAGGTGCTCGCGACCGTGCGCTCGCGTTGTCAGACGTTTGTCTTCCAGCGGCCGCGATTGCCGGACCTCGTGACGTTGCTTCGGCGCGTCGCGGACGGAGAGGGCATCCAGGCGCAGGACTCGGCACTCTCGCTCATCGCGCGCGCTGCGCGCGGCTCGTTCCGCGACGCGGTGTCGACGCTCGATCAGCTCGCAGCGTCGACGTCGGGCTCGATCGACGCGCAGTCGGTGCTCCAGCTCGTCGGCGCGGTGGACGAGGAGTCCCTGCTCCGGCTGTGCGACATGGTCGTCGACCGCGACACAGCCGGTGCTCTGCTCTTCATCGAGGAGCTGGCGGAGCGGGGACAGGATCTCGGACGACTCGTGACCGACCTGATCGAGCATCTGCGTCACCTGCTGCTGGTGCAGCACATGGGCCACGTTCCCGACTCGCTGCCCGTCACCGAGGAGACGAAAGAGCTCCTCCGCGAGCAGGCGAACCAGCTCCCGGAGCCGACCGTCTTGCGCCTCATCGACCTGCTCGCGATCGCCGTCGAGGACACGCGCCAGGGTGCAGACCCGCGCCTTCCGCTGGAGCTCGCGCTCGTCAAGGTGACGCGCCCGCACGCCGACCTGTCACGCGAATCGCTTGCGCACCGCGTCGAGCTCCTCGAGGCGCGGCCTCCGAGCGCACCCCACGCGCCGAGCGCGCCCGACGCCGGCCACGGCGCCCACCGAACGGGTGGAGCCCATCCCCCCTTCGCCTGAGCCTTCCGAGGCGCTGCCCGTCGAGCTCGAGCAGGTCACGGAGGCGTGGGACCGCAGCATCCTCGACGCCGTGCGCGAGCGCTCGATTCCGGTTGCCAGCCTGCTCACCGAAGCGCGGCCGACCCACCTGGGAGAGGACACGCTGACGCTCGAGTTTCCTGCGGGCGCGGACTTTCACCGGCGACAGGTGGCGGAGCCGCAGAACATCGGGCTCCTCCGCGACGCGCTCTACGAGGTGACGGGGCGCAAGCTCGCCGTCGTCCTCGCGACCGGCGAGGGTAGCCTCGAGGAAGAAGACGAAGAGCTCCCGCTGGGCGAGGACAGGCTCATCGAGGTGCTGAAGGAGCGATTCGACGCCGAGGAAGTGGAGGCTGATCCCGAATGAGTTTCGACATGAACAAGATGCTCAAGGAAGCGCAGCGCATGCAGGAGGAGCTCGCGAAGGCGCAGGACGAAGCGGCGAGCGAGATCGTGGAGGCGTCGGCCGGCGGCGGCATGGTGACCGTGAAGGCGAACGGCGCCGGCGAGGTCGTCTCCATCACGATCGACCCCCGCGCGATCGATCCCGATGATCCCGAGCTGCTCGCGGACCTCGTGCTGGCGGCGGTGAACGAGGCGCTTCGCTCCGGCCGTGGGCTGATGGAGTCGAAGATGTCCGGGCTCATGCCCGGCGGGCTCGGCGATCTCGGCGGGCTGCTTCCCGGCGCCTAGCACGCCTAGCGTGTCCGAAACGGACGGCTAGGCTCCGGTGGTGCTGAGCCCGGCCGTCGAGAACCTCGTCACGCAGCTCACGAAGCTCCCCGGGATCGGCCGCCGCACGGCCCAGCGACTGGCGTTCCACGTCCTCTCCACGCCCCCCGATGAGGCGCTCGAGCTCGCTCGCGCGATCGAGGAGGTCAAGGCGCGCGTGCGTTTCTGCCGCGAGTGCGGGAACCTCACGGAGGACGAGCTGTGTGCGGTCTGCTCGGACACGCGTCGCGATCGCACCGTCATCTGCGTCGTCGAGCAGCCGGTCGACGTCGTCTCGGTCGAGAGGACGGGCGAGTTCCGCGGTCTCTACCACGTCCTCGGCGGCGCTCTCTCCCCGCTCGACGGCGTCGAACCCGGCGACCTGCGCATCGACGGGCTCATCGGTCGGGTCGAGGCGAACGGGGTGACCGAGGTCGTTCTCGCGACGAACCCGACGATGACGGGGGAGGCGACCGCCGCCTACCTTGCGGATCGTCTTCGTGACCGCGTGCAGGTCACACGGCTCGCGAGCGGCCTCCCGGTCGGGGGCGATCTCGAGTACGCCGACGAGGTGACGCTCGGACGCGCGCTTGCCGGTCGCCGCGCGATGTAGCCGCTCGGACGTTTTCTCCGCAAATTGCGATCTTTTGGAATCGGCGGGGATTGCATCTCGTGAAGGCCCGGAATATGTTGCACCCACTGAACCGGCGGGCCTTCGGGTCAGCCGGTTCAGTGTTTTTTCCGGGTTCTTCGGGTCTCATCCCTACACTGGGGCGATGATCGACTCGGATCTCCGCATCGGGGTCGTGGGTGCCACGGGAGCGGTCGGTCGCGTGACGCTCACGTACCTCCTCGACCGCGGGTACGGGAACATCCGCGCGTTCGCGTCGTCACGCTCTGCGGGCACGACCATCGGTGCGCTCGAGATCGAGGAAGCGACTCCCGACGCGCTCGGAGCCGGAGACCTCGACGTGTGCCTGTTCTCCGTCGGGACGCAGTTGAGCCGGGATCTGGTCCCGGCCGCGGCCGCCGCTGGCGCATTGTGCGTCGACAAGTCGTCCGCGTTTCGCTTACAGCCGGGCATCCCGCTGGTCGTGCCGGAGGTGAACGGGGAGCGAGCCCTGGAGCACGACGGCATCGTCGCCAACCCCAACTGCTGCACGATCCCGCTCACGATGGTGCTCGCGCCGCTGCGCGATGCGGCAGGCCTGCGGCGCGTGCGCGTCGCGACCTACCAGTCCGTATCGGGCGCTGGCGCTGCCGCGATCGACGACCTCCGGGCCGAGCAGCCCGACGACCACCGGCTCAGGATGGACTGGGAGTTCGACGGCGACGAGTTCGACGAGGAGGTGAAGCTCCGGGAGGAGACGCGGAAGATCCTCGAGCTGCCCGACCTGCCTGTCAGCGCGACGTGCGTGCGGGTTCCGGTCGTCGTGGGCCACTCTGAAGCCGTGTGGGTCGAGACGGAGACACCGGTCGCACCCCGCGAGGCCGAGCGGATCCTCGGCAACGCTCCCGGCCTTCGGTTCGAGGCGGTTCCCGCCCACGACCGCGCAGTCGGTGCCGACGAGGTTCACGTCGGTCGAGTTCGGGCCGATCAGGCTGTCGAGAACGGCCTGGCGCTCTTCCTCGTCTGCGACAACCTGCGCAAGGGCGCAGCGCTCAACGCGATCCAGATCGCGGAACTGGTCGTCGGCGCGTCGCTGCCCCGTTAGCCGCCGCCCGGAGGCGCCGGCGCCGGGGCCGGCTGGAACGCCTCCTGCACCACGCGGAGCACCTTCTCCCGCGCTCCCTCCTCCACCGGCTGCAGCCCGCCGAGATCGAGGCGCGCGAGCTCGATGCGCCCGGCTGTGCGGAGGGTGCGGAAGCCGAAGTCGGCGAGGAAGTCGCGCGGGAAGACGGTTCGGTGCACGAGGAACCGGTCGGCGGCGGAGGTCTCCTCCCGATAACGGTATGCGAACGCCTCGAGAGCATGCGCGCCCTTGTCGCGAGCCTCTCCGATCGCGGCGAGAAACAACGACTGCTCGACCCACGGCTGCGTGTCCGTGAGCAGGTACGCGCACGTGACGAGGACGGCGTCGTCCGACGGAGGCCCCGCAGGAAGATCCGACGCACGCGGGAAGAGCGCAGCCGGGCCGTACTGCATCGATCCGAGAACGCGGCCGTCGTCGTCGCGGTAGACCGTTCCCCATGCCCCCCACTCGTCCTCGGCACGCTCGATCCACTTCCGCTTCTCCGGCTCGCGGTTGCCGCGCGTCTGCCACCAGACGCACGTCTGGCAGACCGACGGCGCGGTCTCGAGAGTCGCGCCGGTGAGCCCGGCGAGGCGCGACGTCATCGCTTGGCGGGCGGCGCGCCGACGCGCTCGACGACGACGTCGACGGACCCGACGTGCACGTTCGCCATCCGCTCGATGTACTCCGAGACGCGCTGCTGCACGTCGCGTGCGACCCGCTCCGCCGCGGCACCCCACGCGAGCTCGACGTGGACGTCGATCTCGACGTTTCCGTCGACGTCGGCGATTTCGGCCGCATCGCGGGCGAGCGCAGAGACGCCCTCCACCTCGAGCGCCGCATCGCTCGCGTAGCGAGCGAGGACGTCGTTCGAGATGACCGGAGTCTCCATCACGCCGATCGTACAACCAGCTCCGTCACCTCAGGGCGTGCGAAGAGACGGAAGGGGATGAAGGTCGTGCCGAGCCCTGCGGAGACGTGGAGCTTCATCGGGCCGTACGCGTAGACCCCCTCGATGTCGCGCGCGCGAAGGTGCGCGAGCCGAACCCTCCCTCCCGGGTACGGGACGACGATCTGCCCCGCGTGGTAGTGCCCCGCAAGGATCAGATGGAACACCTCCGGGATGCGACGCGCGATTCCCGGGAAGTGGCACAGAAGAATGCGGAGATCCGTGCTCGCGTCGGCCAGCGTGTCGGGGGCCGCCGTCCGCGCTGCGTAGGACTGCGCGCCGACGCCCACGATCTGGACGCGCCGACCGCGCAGCTCGACCTCGACGGACTCGTCGCCGAGGAGCGTCACGTTCTCGAACGCGCCGATCGCGTCGGGGTCGATCCGCTGCGAGAACGGGTCGCGACTGTCCGCGAAGTCGTGGTTGCCGAGCACGACGTACGAGGGCGGGAGATCGGCGAGCAGACGGTCGAGCTCACGCATCCCCGATCGCCGCGAGACGAGGTCGCCCGTGATGCAGACGAGGTCCGGCTTGCGCTCGATGACCCATTCGACCGCCTCGCGCACGGCTAGCCGGCCGCGCGAAGGAACGCCGAGGTGCAGATCGGAGAGGTGCGCGATCCGCAACCCGTCGAGCTCCGGCGGCACGCCTGGAAGCTGGACGTCGATCACGGTTCGCTTCAGCCAGCCGGCTTCGAACCAGGCCCAGCCCGCCAGCCCCGCGATTGCGGCGGCCAGCAGCAGGAGGAGCCAGGTCAGACGGAGAGCTTCTCGGTCACCGGGGCGACCGAGACGACGTGGCGCTTGAACTTCAGCTCCGAGCTGTCGAGCCCGGCGGCCACTCCGACGAGCTGCGAGAGGTGGAGGATCGGCATCTGGAAGTCCTTGCCCGTCTGCTTGTGCAGCTTGGACTGCCACGCATCGAGGGAGAGATGGCAGAGCGGGCAGGGCGTGACCATCGCGTCGGCCCCGGCTTCCTTCGCCTGCTCGATCGGCTGGATGAGTTCGGCGAGCGCAACGTCCTCACGGGCTTGGATGATCGGGAAGCCGCAGCACTTGATCTTTGCGGGATAGTCGATCGGCTCGCCGCCGCACGCGCGGATGATCCGCTCGAGAGACTCGGGCTTGTCGGGATCCTCGAAGCCGAGGAGCTTCGAGGGGCGCAGGATCTGACAGCCGTAGAACGGCGCGATCTTGAGGCCCTTCAGGCCCTTGTGCGCCGCCCCCTGGAGCAGCTCGTAGCCCTCGCCGGCCGAGATCAGCCAGAGGAAGTGCACGACCTCGACTCCGCCCGAGTACGGCGGCGCTCCGACCGTGACGAGGTTCTCGTTCACGCGCGCGAGCAGCACGGCGTCGTTCTGCAGCGCGTGGTTCGCCTGCCTGAGATTGAGGGTGCAGACGTTGCAGATCGTCATGAGCGTGTCCGCACCGGTGTCCTCTGCGTAGGCGAGGATCCGCGCGTTCAGATGGAGGTAGTAGTCCGGCTCCGCCTCGTGGATGTCGCCGGCGCCGCAGCACGTGACGGCCTCGAGCTCGATCAGCTCGAGCCCGACCTTGGGCGCCAGCGCCTGGGTCGAGGTGTCGAGCTCTTTCGCCGAGAGCGACGCGAGGCAGCCCTTGTAGTAGGCGACCGTCCTCATACGGTGGGCTCCTCTCCGGGAAGGAACGGCTTCGCGAACGAGCCGTCGCCGTACGGGCCGCGCGCCGCCGCCGCTCCCCCGTCGTCGGCGTGCTCGAGGTGGCCGAGCGCCTTCTCGGACTGGGCGATGCCGGCCGCACCGTCGCGATCCTGCTCGTGGACGAGATCGTAGAGCGCGCGGGCCTCGCCGACGTGCTTCGCGACGTGCGGCGGGAACGGGGGCGGCACCTTCCCGTGCTTCAGCAGACCCATCGCGAACGTCACCTCCTTGAGTGACTTCGCGATGCCCTGCGTCTTCGGCACGAGCTCGGTCTCGCGGAGCCAGCCCGTCGTCTTCGCGGAGGTGACGAACCACTTCGCGTGCTTCGCCCCCATGTCGGAGTCGATGCCCTCCTTCACGGCCTCCGCGCCGAGCTTCGCGATCGCGTCGCGCGGGTCGACACCCTTCGGGCAGCGCTCGTTGCAGAAGTAGCAGCGCGTGCAATCCCAGATCCCATGCTCCTCCGAATACGACTGCAGTCGCTCCACGGTCGCCTGGTCGCGTGGATCGCCGACGAAGCGCATGCCCTTCGCGAGCGCGGCGGGGCCGAGGAAGTCGGGGTCGGCCTCCATCGAGTTGCACTCGGACACGCAGCAACCGCACATGATGCAGAGCGACTCCTTGTGGATCACGTCCATGCGCTCCTGCGGCACGACGTGCTCCTTCTCGCCCGGATCGGAGAAGCCGGGCTCGAGCCAGGGCTGCACCGCGCGGATCTTCCCCCAGAAGGGCTGCATGTCGACGACCAGGTCCTTCACGATCGGAAGGTTCCCCATCGCGGAGATCACCGGAACCTGGCCTGCCTGCGCGATCTCGTACATCCGCACCTTGCAGGCGAGCACGGCCGCGCCGTCCATCCGCATACCGCACGAGCCACAGATCATCATCCGACAGCTCTTGCGATACGCGAGCGAGCCGTCGATCCGGTCCTTGACGATGTCGAGACAGTCGAGGAGCGTGGCCTCTTCGGGCGCGTCGACCTCGTACTCGCGCAGCGCACGCTCGCCCTTCACCGCGTCGTAGCGCCAGATCTTGAGCGCGACCTGCACTAGTAGCTCCTGACCTCGGGCTGGTACGTGGTCATACGGACTTCCTCGGTCGAGAGAACGGGGGCGTCCTCGTCCCAGCGCGTGATGGAGTGGCGCAGGAAACGCTCGTCGTCGCGCTCGGGGAAGTCCGACGGTCGCGAGTGCGCTCCGCGGCTCTCCTCCCGCGCGAGACCCGCCTGCACCATGACCCAGGCAAGGTCGAGCATCGACTCGAGCTCGAGCGCCTGCGTGAGGTCCGAGTTGAAGATGTCGCCCTTGTCCTCGACCACGACGTGCTGATAGCGCTCGCGGAGCCCCTGGATCACGTCGAGCTGACGCTCCATTCGGTCCGGATAGCGGAAGACACCGAAGTTCTCGAGCATGGAGCCGCCTAGCTCGTCACGGATCTTCCACGGGCGCTCGCCTTCGGAGCGGTCGAGAAGCGTGCGGAGGTCGCGCTCGGCATCCGCCAGCGGCGCCTCCGAGACCGGTCCGCCGTTGCGAGACACCTGCGCAGCTTCTGCCGCCGCCTGCCCGGCACGCCGTCCGAACGTGATCGTCTCCATCAGGGAGTTGCCGCCGAGCCGATTCGCACCATGGACGGAGACACACGCGACCTCACCGGCCGCGTAGAGACCGTCGACCTCGGTGGCCCCCCAGTTGTCCGTCGCCACTCCGCCCATGTGGTAATGCGCGCCCGGCCGGACGGGGATCGGGTCGTAGATCGGGTCGACTCCGGCGAAGGTCATCGCGAGCTCGCGCGACCCGGGGAGCCGCGTCAGGATGCGCTCGGGGCCGAGGTGGCGCAGGTCGAGCAGCACGGAGCCGTTCACACCACGGCCTCCCTCGATCTCCGTCGTCTCCGACCGGGACACGACGTCGCGCGACGCCAGTTCGAGCGCGTTCGGCGCGTAGCGCGCCATGAAGCGCTCGCCGTCGCGGTTGATGAGGAAGCCGCCCTCTCCGCGACAGCCCTCGGTGATCAGAACGCCGCTCGGGAAGAGCGTCGTCGGATGGAACTGCATGAACTCCATGTCCTTGAGCGGCAGGCCCGCGTGAAGCGCCATGGCCATGCCGTCGCCGTTGCACGCATAGGCGTTCGTGGTCGCACGGTAGATGCGCCCCATACCGCCCGTCGCGAGGACGATCGACTTGCCGGTGACGAGCTTCAAGCCGCCGCGGACGAGATCCCAGCAGATGACGCCGACGCAGCGCCCGTCCTCGATCACGAGCCGCCACGCGAAGTACTCCTCGTACACCTCGAGCGGGCCCTGCTCCTGGCGCTTCATGAGCTGCTCGTAGAGCACGTGGATGAGGACGTGGCCCGTGATGTCGGCGGAGTACACGGTGCGCGGCGAACCGGCTGCGCCGAACGGCCGTTGAGCGAGCGTGCCCTCGTCGTTCCGCGAGAACACGCAACCCCAGTGCTCGAGCTGGTAGATGTCGCCGGGCGCCTCGGACGTGAGGATCTCGATCGCGTCCTGGTCTCCCAGGTAGTCGGAGCCCTTCACGGTGTCGAAGGCGTGTTTCTCCGGGCTGTCCTCGGCGGCGTTGCCGAGCGCCGCGTTGATGCCGCCTTCGGCGGCGCCCGAATGACTCCGCGTGGGGTGCAATTTCGAGACGACGCCGACATTCGCACCTGTGTCGAAAGCCTCGATGGCGGCACGCATGCCGGCACATCCAGCCCCGACGACCACGACGTCGTGCATGAGGCGGACGCTACCTGATGCGTCCTGCGGCGCCTTCGTCGAACGTTAGGCCCGCACGAACCGCGCGCGAGCGCTCGTGGCGGCGCTCATCGGCACGGTGCACGTCTTCTTCACGCCGCGGCAGGCGCCGCTCCACGAGCGAAACCTCCAGCCCCTCGCCGGCGTCGCGGTCAGCGCGACGGGACTGAACGACGGGAACGCAGCCGAGCAGCGTGGCCGGCACGTGATGCCCACCTTGGAGCTGCGCACGGCTCCCTTCCCGCTGACGGCGACCGACAACCGGAAAGACGCGGGCGCGAACGCCGCGGTGACCGCGGCTCCCGGCGTGACGCCGAGCACGCACCCGGCCGCACCCGTGCACGCACCGCCCCAGCGGACGAGCTTCGCGCCGGCACCCGGAGTCGCGCTGAGCGCCAGCCGCTGCCCCGAGTTCCACGTCGTCGTGCAGCTCGTCCTGCACAGGAGCCCGGGCACGTCGGCGGACACCGAGCCGGTCCCGGAGATCGTGACCGCGAGCGGCGCCTGGCTGTCGAGCCGCACGAGCCACGGAGAGTCCTGCGTGTCCGTCCAGCCGCCCGTGTGACCGTAGTAGTCGTTCCTGCCCGGATCGAGGAGCTTCGAGGAGAGCGCCTCGCCCCCGATCGCCGGAAACATGAGATCGGTCTCGTCGTCGCACGTGTGCCCACTGTTCTCGTCAGCGCAGTCGTTCGGCGCCGCGCGCGAGACCGCGCCGAACGTGTGCAGCACCTCGTGCGCCGTCACCGCCGCCGTGGAGACGCCGACGCAGGCGCGGTAGTAGACGACCGCAGCCCCGAAGCCGCTCGAGTCGCTTCCGCCCTGGCCGCACACGTTCGAATCCACGGTCGGGCCGTCGAAGTAGACGACGTACTTCGTGGTCGACGTGCTCAGGCCCGCCAGGTCGAGCGCGTCGACGATCGCCGAGAAGCGTCCCTGAAGCGGGGCGAGCTGCGTGCTCGAGCGAGAGGTCCGGACCGTCGTGATGTCGAGCTGCGCCCCGCAGGAGAAGGGTGCGACGTCGTTGCGAGGCGTCCGCGCGGGATCCTGCCCTCTCCACCAGCCGTCGATCTGCTCGGCGTCGGACTGCATCACACTCGCGAGCACGGAGAGGTTGTCGGCACCGTCCGCTGGGATGACGTACACCCAGTGGATCGGGTTGCCGGCGACGGCGTTCGGCGCGCGGTCCGCCTGTGCGGCCTGCCCGCACCAGGCGGCCTGCAGCACTGAAGCCCCCGCCGAGCGCGGCGCGAGGTCGTCGGCGGTGACGTTCCTCACCGTCACGGTCGCCGTCGAAGCACTCGCTCCCGTTGTGGCCAGCGCAGCCGCAAGCGCGGCAACCCCGGCCAACGCGCGGATCACGGCGTCGTCACCGAGACGCGAACGCGCCCGAGCGGTCCCTTCTGCGTGACCCGCACGAAGAGCGAGCGCCGACCGCAGATCGAGCTGTCGAGGCGCTTGAGGCGCTGACCGACCCACTGCGCGCGGCGGACGACGGTGCGGCGGTCGGCGCCGACGAGCGCGACGTCGGCGGAGCCGCCGTTCGCAATCGTCGCGTTGATCCGGAAGTCTCCGTCGAGCGGTGTCGTGAGCGGTATCCACCAGACCTTCGCGGTCTTCTTTCCGAAGACCTTCGTGAACGCCAGTGAGGTCGCTGCAGCCCAGGGCTGGAGAACGTCCTGCTCGGCTGCCTGGAGCGCGGCCTCGTTCGGGTAGAAGCTCGGCGCGACGATCGGCCACGTCGCCGTCGTGATGCCGGCCTTGCGCTCGTCCATCAGCCGATAGGCCTCGGCCCATGCCTCACCCGGGTTGCGCGCGTAGTTCGTGCCTTCGTCGCCGGGAAAGGCCTCGCGGCGAGAGACCTTCGCGCACACGTTCGCCGCGCTGGCCCAGCGCTTCGGCCCCCAGTCGACGGCCGTCCACGGCGCGTTCAGCCGGTGGAAGGCGACGTGGTGGCCGTACTCGTGACGGACGACCTCCTCCGGCGAGATGTCCGCGACCACCTCGCCGGGCGCCACCATCTCGTCGCCGCGGTAGCAGCCGAGCGCGCGCGACCCGCAGATCTCCTGCACCTCGTCGAACGTGACGATGTACGTCCTCAGCTCGCCGATCTCCGGGCCGTGCGTCAGCCCTGCGATGAACTCCGCCCAGCCCTCGGGCGTCGAGGTCTGGAGCGGAAGGCTGTCGGATACACGCACATCGACGACCTCGCCGCTCGTCGTCGTGATCGGACCACCGCGAAACGTGATCGCAGCCTGGGCGAGGCGACCCGCGCGGAAGGGAGCGTTCGCGTCGGCCGCGAGTGCCCGTGCGTGCGACGTCGAGGCTGACGCGCGCTCCCCGACCGACGTCGCCGCCGCAATGGCTCCGGCGAGGAGAGCGCCGGCGAGAAAGACGGCGAGACGCCTCGTCAGCGGGTTCGCCATCGGGCCCTTATAGCCGTGCGAGTGTGAACTCTGCGTAAGAACGCCAGATGTGGTCTCTAGATCCGCGGACCCGCGGCGGCGACGCCCGGCGAGACGTCCTCGAAGCGCGTGAAGTTCTCTCGAAACATCCGAGCGAGCTCGGCGGCCTTCGCGTCGTATGCATCGGCATCGGCCCACGTCGAACGCGGATCGAGGAGGGCGGTGTCGACGCCCGGCACCTCGACCGGAACCTCGAGGCCGAAGGTCGGGTCGACGCGATACTCGACGTCGTCGAGATCGCCCGAGAGCGCAGCGTCGAGGAGGATCCTCGTCGCCGTGATCGGCATCCGGCGACCCTTGCCGAAGGGCCCGCCCGTCCAGCCCGTGTTGACGAGCCACACCCTCACCTCGGGGTGTCCGTCGAGCTTCTCGCCGAGCATCCGTGCGTAGACGGAGGGCGGCTGCGGGAGGAAGGGCGCGCCGAAGCACGCGGAGAACGTGGGTTGGGGCTCGGTGACACCGATCTCCGTCCCGGCAAGCTTCGCCGTGAAGCCCGAGAGGAACCAGTACATCGCCTGATCCCGCGTCAGGCGGGCGATCGGCGGGAGGATCCCGAAGGCATCGGCGGTGAGGAAGACGACCGAGGTCGGATGCCCGCCGCGCTTCGCGGGGAGCGCGTTCGCGATCTGCTCGAGCTTGTACGCGGCGCGCGTGTTCTCCGTCTTCGCGGCGTTGTCGAGATCGAGCACGCCGTGCTCGTCCATGACGACGTTCTCGAGGACGGTGCCGAACGCGCGCGTCGTCGCGTAGATCTGCGGCTCGGCCTCCGCCGAGAGCCGGATCACCTTCGCGTAGCAGCCGCCTTCGAAGTTGAAGATTCCGTCGTCGGACCAGCCGTGCTCGTCGTCGCCGATGAGGTGTCGCTCGGGATCGGCGGAGAGCGTCGTCTTCCCGGTGCCGGAGAGGCCGAAGAACACGGCGACGCGCCCGACGTCGTCGAGGTTGGCCGAGCAGTGCATGGGGAAGACACCCTCGAGCGGAAGGCGATCGTTCATCACGGTGAAGATCGACTTCTTGATCTCGCCCGCATAGAAGGTTCCGCCGATGACGACCTCCGTGCGAGACGGGTGGAGACAGACGAAGGTCTCCGTCCGCGTGCCGTCCTCTTCCGGATCGGCCGACACCGACGGCGCATGGAGCACGACCGCCTGGGGCTCCATCTCGTCGAGCTCGTCGTCCGTCGGATCGATGAAGAGCGTCTTCGCGAAGAGCGCATGCCAGGGGCTCTCCGTGATCACGCGCACCGCGATGCGATGGGAAGCATCGGCGCCCGCGAAGGCATCGATGACGTAGACGTCGCCCTCGCTCAGGCGGGCTGCGACCTTCTCGCGGAGCTGCTCGAAGTGCTCCTCGGAGATCTCCGCGTTGACGTCGCTCCACCAGATCCGATTCTCCGAGCCCGGCTCACGAACGACGAACTTGTCCTTCGGCGAGCGACCCGTGTGCTCGCCCGTGTCGACGACGAGCGGCCCGCCCTCGGCAAGTCGCGCGTCGCCGCGTGCGAGCGCGTGCTCGTAGAGCTGCGAGGTCGTCGGGTGCCAGTAGACGTGCCCGCGCACGGAGATGCCGTGTTGGGCGAGCTCGTCCCGGTCGGGAACGATCGCGATCACAGCGTTCCATCGTACGCCACCCTCGTCCGTCGGTGACCCGAGAATGCGCGGGATGGTCGGTTCATCCCGCCTCGTCCTCCTCGCCGGCATCATGCTGCTCGCCCTCGTCGTGGCGCCGACTGCAGGCGCCGACCTCGCCGACGAGCAGGCGCTCGCGGAGAAGTACGCCCCCGTCGTCCGGGTCGTCGAGCAGCAGGACGTCTGTAGCTACGGCGAGCCTTTCGTCCCCACCGACATCGACCTCCTGCTCGGCGAGGAGACCGTTGCGCTGCGCGGTCCGTGGAACGTCACCGACCTGGTGGAGATCGGCCCCAGCGCGGACGATCTCGTGAGGCGTTTCGAGTACCACCTCGACTTTCCGGGCAATGCGCTCGACCCGGGCTGCGACTACAACCGGTGGGCGCAGCGCTTGACGAGGAACAGCAAGCCCGTCACGTACGCGCACGTCGTGGGCGAGGCGGAGTTCCCCGGAAAGCTCGCTCTTCAATACTGGTTCTTCTACCCGTTCAACGACTTCAACAACACGCACGAGGGCGACTGGGAGATGATCCAGCTCGTCTTCGACGCGTCCGATGCCCGAGCCGCGCTCGAGGTCGACCCCGTCGAGGTCGGTTACAGCTCGCACGAGGGAGCCGAACGTGCGGCGTGGGACGACGACGAGAAGCTCGAGCTCACCGGGTCACGGCCCGTCGTCTACCCCGCCGCCGGCTCCCACGCCAACAAGTACTCAGGCGCGCTGTGGCTGGGCAGCTCGGCTGAGGCAGGTGTCGGCTGCGACGACACGCGCGGGCCACACCGCGAGCTCTCCCCGCAGGTCGTCACGATCCCGAGCGAGCGGGAGGCCGCAGAGGCCGCCTTTCCCTGGATCGCCTTCGAGGGGCGTTGGGGCGAGCTCCAGAAGGCGTTCTTCAACGGGCCGACCGGCCCGAACCAGAAGACGCAGTGGACGAGGCCGATCACGTGGTCCGAGGACTGGCGTGACGTGAGCTATGCGGTGCCGACGGGCGGCGCGTTCGGCACGGGGACGACCGACTTCTTCTGTTCAGCGGTCGCGACCGGCTCGAGGGCGCTCGCGCAGCTCCTCAGCAACCCGCTTCCGCTCGTCATCGCCCTCGCTGCGATCCTCGGCCTCGTGATCTTCGCGGCCGTACATGCGACCTGGACTCCGGTCGCGCCGCGGCGGATCGCACGGCGACGGTCGTGGGGTCAGATCATCTCGGCGGCGGCGAGGATGTACGTCAAGCGACCTGGTCTCTTCCTCGGGCTGGGCGTGCTCCTCATTCCCATCGGATTCACAATCACCGTCGTGCAGTGGCTGCTACTCGCCGCGCTCGACCTCATCGGGAGCGTGTCCGGTGAGGCGGCGGGTGCGTGGGCGTTCCTCTCCCTGATCGTCGGCACGACCTTCGCGTTGCTGGGGCTCGGTCTCGTCATGGCCGCGGCGGCGTGCGCGCTCGTCGAAATCGATGCCGATCGTCCGGTGTCCGCCTGGACCGCCTATCGACTGGCGCTCCGACGCATCCGCCCGCTACTCGGAGCGATCGCGCTCTTCGTCGTGGTCTGGGTCGTGGCGACGAGCACCGTGTTTCTCATCCCGGTCGCGATCTGGCTCGCGATCCGCTGGTGTCTCGTCGCGCCGGTGGTCGAGCTCGAGGATCATCGCCCGTTCGCATCCCTCCGAAGGAGCGCCGAGCTCGTTCGTGGCCGCTGGATCCGCGTCGGCTCGCTCGTCGGGATCAGCGCGGCCGTCGCGCTCGTCGCCGGCCCACTGCTCGGCGCGATCATGATCTTCGTGACGGAGGCGCCACTCGCGCTGCTCAACATCTTCGCCGGCGTCGTCTATGCGCTCGCGATGCCGTTCGTCGCCCTCGTAACGTCATACGTCTACTTCGACTCCAGGGCTCGCCTCGAGCTCGAGCCATTCGAGCAGGTCTCCGAGCTTCCGGCCGAGATCGAGCTCGCGCGCTAGACGACCTCTGGCGCGAGAGGCCGATCTCCGGCGACGAGCTCGGCGAAGCGACCTCCGCGTGCCAACAGCTCGTCGTACGTCCCGACCTCGACGACGCGACCCCGGTCGAGGACGACGATCTGGTCGGCGTCACGCACGGTCGAGAGCCGGTGGGCAATCGCGATCGTCGTCCGGCCCTCCGAGAGGCGTTCGAGCGCCTCCTGGACGAGCCGCTCGGTCTGCGTGTCGAGCGAGGACGTCGCCTCGTCGAGGACGAGCACCGGTGGATTGCGGAGGATCGTGCGCGCGATCGCCATCCGCTGCTTCTCGCCGCCGGAGAACCGGTAGCCGCGCTCTCCGACCATCGTGTCGTAACCGTCCGGCAGCGTGGCTATCAACTCATGGATCTGCGCAGCCCGCGCGGCCTCCTCGACTTCCTCGTCGGACGCGCTCGGACGAGCAAAGCGCAGGTTCTCGCGCACGGATGCATGGAAGAGGTAGGTCTCCTGGGAGACGACCCCGACCGTGTCGGCGAGCGACTCGAACGTGAGGTCGCGGACGTCCACGCCGTCGATGGACAACGAGCCCTCGGTCGCGTCGTAGAGCCGCGCGACGAGGTACGCGCAGGTCGTCTTCCCCGACCCCGTCTCGCCGACGAGCGCGGTCTTCGTCCCGGGCAGAACGGCGAAGGACACGTCCTGGAGCGTCCAGGCAGCGTCGTCGTAGCGGAACCACACCGAGTCGAGCACGACCTCGCCGCGCGGCGCCGCGAGCTGCTCCGAGCCCTCGACGATGTCGACCTCGTGGTCGAGGTACTCGAAGATCCGGTCGAACAGCGCAAGCGAGGACTGCACCTCGAGCTGCACGCCGAGGAGACTCCCGATCGGGAAGAAGAGCCGCGTCTGCAGGGTGGTGAAGGCGACGAGCGTTCCGATCGTGATCGCCTCCGAGCCCCGCGCGCTCGAGAAGCCCGCGAACCAGTAGACGAGCGCGGGCATGACGGCGAACGTCATCTGGATCGAGGCCATCATCCAGCGCCCCGTCATCCGGCTCCGCACCTCGAGCTCGGCGAGGCGCTTGGACTCGCCGGAGAAGCGCTCGGCGAGATCGTCCGTCCGCCCCATCGTCTTGCCGAGCAGGATCCCGGAGACGGACAGCGACTCCTGAACGATCGAGGAGACGTCTGCCAGAGACGCCTGGCGCTGCGCCGTCACCTTCTTGCGTTGCGCGCCGACGCGCTTCGTGAGCCAGACGAACAGGGGCAGCAGCGCGAGCGCGAAGGCTGCCAGTCGCCAGTCGAGGAGCACCATCGCCACGATGGTCGCGAGCACCGTCGTCACATTCGAGAGCACCGATGTCGCGGTCGACGTGACGACGTTCTCGATGCCGCCGATGTCGTTCGCGATGCGGCTCTGCACCTCGCCCGTGCGCGTCCGCGTGAAGAAGGCGAGCGAGAGCCGCTGGAGGTGGCGGTACACCTTCGTGCGCAGGTCGTGCATCACGCTCTGCCCGACCTGATTCGAGAGCAGCGTCTGCCAGACACCGATGACGCCGGTCGCGATGGCGATCGCGATCATGCCCGCGACGAGCCAGGTGAGCAGCCGCGTGTCCTTGTCGGGAATCGCGACGTCGAGCACCTCGCGGAGCAGGAACGACGGGATGACGCCGAGCGCCGCCGAGAAGACGATGAGGGCCGAGACCGCGCCCAGCCGCGCCTTGTACGGGCGAAAGAGCGGGAAGATCCGCCGCAGGTTGGCCTTCCGCACGGCAGGGTCGGACGGCCGAGGAGGTGGCTCGTCGGGCGCGAAGGAGTCGAAACGTCGGCCGGGCACGGGCGTAAGCGTGCCTGCCGGCAGGCGACAGGCGTCGCGCGGCGAACGTCGAGTTTGTGGACACGGGCCGCGCGATCGACCGTTTCCTGGCACACGGAGGCCTCTCCGAGGCGACGCAACGCGCCTACGCCGGGGACCTCCGCTCGTTCGCTTCGTGGCTCGACCGCAGCGGGCTCGCGCTCGACGACGTCGACGCCCGTGCCCTCTCGGACTGGGTCGGCGAGCTCGGCTCGGGGTGCGATCGCCTCGCTCCTGCCTCCATCGCGCGACGACTGGCGGCCGTCCGCTCGTGCCTGCGCTACACCTTCGGGCCGGCCGCGGTACCGGACGCTCAGCTGTCGCCGAGTCGCTCGCGTCGGCTGCCCGACGCGCCCAAGACGGCCGAGATCGAGGAGATCCTCGAAGTCGTCGAGGGCGACTCGCCGCTCGCCCTGCGCAATCGCGCGCTCCTCGAGCTTCTCTACTCCGCAGGGCTCCGAAGCGCCGAGGCCGTCGCGCTCGACCTCCGCGACGTCGACTTCGACCGCGAGGTCGTGCACGTGCGCGGAAAGGGCGGCAAGGAGCGCGTCGTCCCGCTCGGCGAGGAGGCGGCGCTCCACCTCGCGCTCTACCTCCGGACGGGACGTCCCGAGGCTCGCGTCAGGCGCGAACGACGCGATCTTCCTCTCGGCACGCGGGCGCCGGCTCGACACGAGCACGGTGCGTCGCCTGCTCCGCCATCCACACCGACTCCGGCATGCCTTCGCCACCCACCTGCTCGAAGGCGGCGCCGACCTCCGCGTCATCCAGGAGCTGCTCGGACATGCGTCGCTCTCGACGACGCAGATCTACAGCCACGTCGATGCGCGTCGCCTCCGCCGCGTCTACGACCGCTCGCACCCGCGCAGCTGATCGTGCGGAGTCGCTACGCGCGGCAGGGCGTCGACGCGTTCATGAGCTGGCGCTGGAGACCGTTCATGTCCGCTTCGAGCTGGACGTGCTTCGGGTTCGACGGGTCGTAGCTCGCGAGACCTGGCCCCTCCCACTGGACATCCGGCGTGACGCCGGGGCCGGACACGGCGAGCCGGTAGCGCGCGCCGTTGCCGGCGGGAAGCCGCTGGTCGGTAGGGCTGGAATGTGGGACGAAGCCGTAACAGAACGTCCCGTCCGGACGGCGGGCGACGAAGCCGTTCTCGCGCCGCCAGCCCTTCCCGTACGCGGAGTCGAGCGTGTCGAGGTAGAGGACGCGACCGTAGTTGTCGAGCGGGTCTCCGGTCGGGGTCGTCGAGTAACCGTGGACAGGGACCCCGCGATAGGTCAGTCGTCCGAAGAGGTGATGCCAGCGACCGCCGTAGCTCCAGTCGAGCCAGACCTCGAGGGTCGCGACCGCTCCTCGCCAGTGGGAGAGGCGGAGCTCCCAGGCGCCGTGTCCGGCCTTCCACGGCGGAAGGCCGAAGTTCGCCTGAGACCTCTGCCACCGCTGGACAGCCCAGTGCGAGCCGTCCCGCGCGGTGCACGCGGTGACGAGAAACGGGAGCGCCGGCCCGCGATAGCGGCCACAGGTGTTGCGGAAGCCCATCCACACGGCGCGTCCGTACGTCCCCCAGCCTCCCG
Source organism: uncultured Gaiellaceae bacterium (assembly GCA_963740105.1). GTDB lineage: Bacteria > Actinomycetota > Thermoleophilia > Gaiellales > Gaiellaceae > GMQP-bins7. Next base: position 85,971 of record CAVUCT010000014.1, on the reverse strand, counting down.
AGTAGTCGACGCGGAACTCGTTCTGCTCGGCGACCTGCGTCGGGTGGCGTGCGTCCGTCGCGCCCCAGGCGAGCACGCGCTGAAGCTTCCCCTGGCCGTGGTATGTCAGCAGCGCCTTCCCGTCCGCCGAGACCGCGAGCCGCTCCGTCGAGGTGTTGCGGGCGATGAGCTGCGACGCGCTCGCGACGCTCGGAACCACCGCGGAGGCGCAGACGACCGCTGCGAGAGCGAGCGCCGCGCGCAGGAGCGGGCGCCTGCCCGCCGAATCCCGTCGGGCGCCGTGAGTGTCTCCGACCCCGACCTCGAGCGCTTCCTGCTCACACTCCAGGCCCGCCGATCCCCGCGGACCGTCGACGCCTACCGTCGCGACCTGACCGCGCTCGCCGGCTTCCGCGGAGGCGCAGTCGCCGACGCGACCGTCGAGGAGCTCGAGGCGTGGCTCGCCACGATGCGTGCCGACGGGCGCGCGTCCTCGACGATCGCGCGGCGTGTCTCGGCTGTGCGGAGCTACTTTCGCCATCTCGTCCTTATCGGCGTGAGGGCGGAGAACCCCGCTGCCTCGGTTCAGCTACCTCGCCGGACACGCACGTTACCGCGCGCGCTCTCGCCCTCGGAGACCGAACGGCTGATCGACGCGGCCATCGGGACGACGCCGCGCGCGCTCCGAGACCGCGCGCTCGTGGAGCTGCTCTACGGCGCCGGCCTTCGCGTGTCGGAAGCGACCGGCCTGGAGAAGAGCAGCGTCGCCATCGAGGAACGCGTCGTCCGCGTGCTCGGCAAGGGCGGGAAGGAGCGCCTCGTCCCGCTCGGGCGGCCGGCTGCGGAAGCCGTGCGTCGCTATCTCGCGCTCGGCCGCCCGCACCTCGACCGCCGCTATCGCCCGGAGCTCTTCCTGAACGCGCGCGGAGGCGCGCTCACCCGCGCCGGCGCCTTCCTCATCCTGCGCAAGCTTGCAGACCGTGCCGGCCTCGAGCCCGGCCGCGTCCATCCCCACCTTCTCCGCCACTCGTTCGCGACCCACCTTCTCGAAGGTGGCGCGGATCTCCGATCGGTTCAGGAGATGCTCGGGCACGCCGACCTCGGGACGACCGAGCGGTACACACACGTCTCCGACCGGCGGCGGCGTGACGTGTACTTCGAGGCCCACCCGCACGCCCGCCGCAGGACCGGAGAACCGGAATCCTCCGCCTGAGCCTGCTCGCGGCTGCACTTGCGCTCGCCGCGGGCGGATGCAGCGGGCAGGATGACGAGGTGGCTGCGGACCCAGCCCTCGACCAGAAGCTCATCACCGCGGCCTACTCGAACGACGTCGACGCGGCACGTGAGCTGATCGATGCCGGCGCCGACGTGAACGCGAAGGACGAGACCGTTCAGAGCGCCTACCTCATCGCGACGAGCGAGGTCGGCGACGACCCGGCCCTTCTCGAGCTCACGCTCGCGAACGGCGCCGAGGTCCGCTCGCTCGACAGCTACGACGGAACCGGCCTCATCCGTGCGGCCGACCGGGGGTACACGACGATCGTCGCCCGCCTCCTGGAGACCGACATCGAGATCGACCACGTGAACCGGCTCGGGTGGACCGCGCTCCTCGAGGCGATCATCCTCGGCGGTGGAGACGGCGCGCACACGGAGGTCGTACGGCTCTTGGTCGAGGCGGGCGTCGACGTGAACCTCGCGGACGGCCAGGGCGTCACGCCGCTGGCACATGCCGAGCAGCAGGGGTATGACGAGATCGCTGCGATCTTGCGCAACGCGGGCGCGACCTCGTAGGGCCGAGATATATCTCGCCCCTATGCCCAGGCTGCTGCCGCGAGGCTGACGACCTCGGCGACGCGCCCTTCGTCGGCGTCGACGAGCGTCACGTGGCCGAGCTTGCGGCCTGCGCGAGGCGCCTTCCCGTACAGGTGGACGTGTGCGCCGGGAATGCGCAGCAGGCGCTCGAGCGGTAGCGCCTCGCCGACGAGATTGACCATGACCGACTCGCCGAGCGCGTCCGTCGCACCGAGCGGGAGGCCGAGAACGGCCCGTACGTGGTTCTCGAACTGGCTCGTGACGGCGCCGTCGATCGTCCAGTGACCCGTGTTGTGGACGCGCGGCGCGAACTCGTTCGCGAGCAGCTTCCCATCGACCTCGAACAGCTCGACGGCCAGCACACCGACGTAGCCGAGCTCGTCGAGGAGCTTCGTCGCGATCTCCTCGGCTGTGCCCTGCAGAGCGTCTCGCGCAGGAGCGCGCGAGACTGCGAGGATCCCGCCGCGGTGCTCGTTCTCGGCGAGGGGATAGAAGACCGTCTCGCCGTCGCGTCCGCGCACAGCGACGATCGACAGCTCGCGATCGAACGGGACGAGCTCCTCCGCGAGCTCGTCGTCCCCGAGGACCGCCACGGACTCGACGACGCGCTGCCCTTTCCCGTCGTAGCCGAGGCGGCGCGACTTCACGACCGCCGGAAGGCCGCTCTCAGCGAGCGAGCCGTAGCGGGCGGTGGGAATGCCGAGGCTGTGAAAGAGCTCCTTCTCGACGAGGCGATCCTGCCCGCGCTCGAGCGCGCGTGCGTCCGGAATCGCCCGAACGCGGCGTGCCGCCTCCACCGGAACGTTCTCGAACTCGTAGGTCACCGCGTCGGTGCCCTCCGCGAGACGGTCGAGGAGAACCTCGTCGTCGTACGGCCCGACAAGGAGCTCGCCGACGTCTCCAGCGCACGCGTCGGGAGCCGGGTCGAGGAACCGAAAGCGCACGTCGAGCGGCGCCCCGGCGAGCGCGAGCATGCGCCCGAGCTGTCCGCCCCCGATGCAACCGAGCGAGTACTTCACGCCGACGGATCGGGCGCGGCGAGCACGGACTCGGTCTGACTCGCGCGATACGCGGCAAGCCGCTCCCGCACGCCCGCGTCTGCGCGCGCCACGATTGCAGCCGCGAGGAGTGCCGCATTGACCGCCCCGGCCCGCCCGATCGCGAGCGTTCCCACGGGGACCCCCGCCGGCATCTGCGCGATGGAGAGGAGCGAGTCGAGCCCCTGCAGCGCCTTCGACTCGACCGGAACGCCCAGCACCGGGAGGAGCGTCTTCGACGAGGTCATGCCGGGAAGATGTGCAGCTCCACCCGCCCCGGCGATGATCACCTGCAGGCCACGCGCCTCGGCCGCCTCCGCGTACGCGAAGAGCTTGTCGGGCGTGCGGTGCGCGGACACGACCTCCTTCTCGTACGGAACGCCGAGCTCGTCGAGCGTCTCCGCGGCATGCCGCATCGTTTCCCAGTCCGAGCGAGAGCCCATGATGATCCCGACCACGGGCGGCTCGCTCACGAACCGGAGCCTACTTCGCCCTCGACTTCTTCACGAGCAGCGTCGAGACCGAGCGCGCCGTCTTGCGCAGCTCCGCGTCCTCTTCGTCCGAGTCCGCGATGCCGTCGAGAAGCTGGATCGTGTCGCGCTGCGGCGTCCCGTTTCGCAGACACACGACCGCGAGGCGCCGCACCGCGACGTTCGGGTCCCGCGCGGCGAGGTCGTGGAGCAGCGGGCGGAAGGAGTTCACGTCGCCGGGATGGGAGCGCGAGAGACCCTCGAGCGCGATGAGCGCCGACCCTCGAGCAGCCGGGCTGTCGTCCTCGAGCCCTCGCCGCAGGAGCTCGAGCTTCTGCCGGAACCTGAACTGTGCGATCGAGCGATACGCCTGGGCACGAATCCGGTAGTCGGCGTCGCGGGCACCCGCCTCGATCTCCTCGTCCCACTGCGAGCGAAGCTGTGCGAGCGCGCGCTCGTCTCCGGCCTGCGCGAGAGCGTCCGCCTCGGCAGCCGCCTCGGCCAGCGTCATCCGAGCTCGGAGACGGCACGCGGGCTGGGCCCCACGTACCGAGCAGACGGTCGAAACAGACGACCCGTCCGCTTCTGCTCGAGAATGTGAGCAGACCAACCCGCCACACGCGAGCAGGCGAACATCGCAGGCGCGAGCGGCGGGGGAACTTCGGCGATGTCGAGAACGATCGCGGAGTAGTACTCGACGTTCGTCCGCAGGGGACGCTCCGGATGGCGACGTTCGAGCTCGGCGAGAGCCGCTGCCTCGAGGCTTTCCGCGACTTCGATCTGCGGTGCTCCCAGCTCACGCGCCGTTTCCTTCAGGATCCTCGAACGGGGATCCTCGGCGCGATAGATCCGGTGCCCGAAACCCATGATCCGCTTGCCGGCGTCGAGCGAGTCGCTGACCCACTTCTCCGGGTCGCCCATTGCCGCGACCTCCTCGAGCATCGGCTTCACGTACGCCGGAGCGCCTCCGTGCAGCGGCCCCGAAAGGGCGCCGACCGCCGAGGAGAGAGCGGCGCCACAGTCGGCGCCCGTCGACGCGGTCACGCGCGCCGTGAACGTGGACGCGTTCAGACCATGCTCCGCCGTACAGATCCAGTACGTGTCGATCGCTCTCACGTGCCGGGGGTCGGCCTCGCCTCGCCACTGCAGGAGGAACCTCTCGGCGGCGGTGCTTCCACGACGCACGACGTCGTCCGGAATCGCAGCCGTCGCGCCATCGGCCAGTCGAGCCGAACGAGCGACGATTCCCATCATCTGCGATGACAGCCGACCGAGATCTACGCGCGCCTGCTCGTCCGAGATCTCGTTGAGCTTGCCCAAACCCCACTGCCCTGCGAGCCGGGCCGTCTCGGCCTGAAGATCGGCCGGCGCATTCCCCGTGAGGCCTGCCGGCTCGTGGGGCTCGGGCTCCGGCATGACCGAGTCGAGATCGTCGTCGACGAGCAGTCCCCATACCCGCTCGTACGGGTACCGGCCGACGAGCTCTTCGATGTCGACACCCCGATATCGGAGAACGCCGCCCTCGCGATCGGGCTCCGCGATCTCGGTCTCGACCGCGACGACGCCCTCGAGGCCGGGCTTGAAGTCCGCGACTTCGCTCATCGCTCAAGACGCTACCTGAGCGTGGATCACGAGACGGACGAGTAGCCGCCGACACACGACCACGACAGCGGGCGCCTTCAGGGATGTTCGCGATCGTGGTTCGCGGGAGCGAATCACGATCTGCGTGGCAGGTAAAGTCGGCCGCGCCGATGGCCCATCGCGTCACTCTCATCCCCGGCGACGGGACCGGGCCGGAGCTCACCGACGCGACACGCCGCGTTCTCGAGGCGACCGGTGTCGACTTCGAGTGGGACGTCCGCCAGGCGGGCGTCGACGTGATGGAGGAGGCAGGGACGCCGCTTCCCGAGGAGACACTCGCTTCCGTGAAGGCGAACGGCGTTGCACTCAAGGGGCCCATAACGACCCCGATCGGCACCGGCTTTCGCTCCGTGAACGTCGCGCTGCGGCACGAGCTCGAGCTGTACGCCTGCCTGCGCCCGTGCAAGACCTACGCGGGAGTGCGCTCGCGCTACGAGGACGTCGACCTCGTGATCGTCCGCGAGAACACCGAGGACCTCTACGCGGGGATCGAGTACGAGGCGGGCAGCGACGCCGCCGAGCACGTCATCGAGACGCTGAACGGCCTGCAGCCGAAGCAGATCGTCTCCGGCTCCGGCATCTCCGTGAAGCCGATCAGCGCCGCCGCGTCGGAGCGAATCATCCGCTTCGCGTTCGAGTACGCCCGCACGCACGGACGCCGTGAGGTCGCCGGCGTCACGAAGGCCAACATCATGAAGTTCACGGACGGACTCTTCCTGTCGGTGTTCCGCGACGTCGCCGCCGACTACCCGGACGTCGGAGCGCGCGAGGTGCTGGTAGACGCGCTCACCATGCAGCTCGTCCAGCGGCCGGAGGAGTTCGACGTCCTCGTGTTGCCGAACCTCTACGGCGACATCGTCTCGGACCTGACCGCCGGGCTGGTCGGCGGGCTCGGGGTCGCACCCGGAGCGAACATCGGCGAGCATGCCGCGGTCTTCGAGGCCACGCACGGGTCGGCGCCGAAGTACAAGGGACAGAACAAGGTGAATCCGACGGCGATGATCCTCTCCGGGAAGCTCATGCTCGACCACCTCGGCGAGCGCGACGCCGCGACCCGCCTGGAGAATGCGGTCACCGACGTCATCGCGGCCGGCGAGCACGTGACCTACGACCTCAAGCCGACGCGCGACGATCCGAGCGCGGTCGGGACGTCCGAGTACGCGGACGCCATCGTCGAAAGGCTGGGCAGCTAGATGCGAAAGAAGATCACCGTCGTGGGCGCCGGAAACGTCGGCGCGACCTGCGCGCAGGAGCTCGCGCGTCGCGACTACGCGAACGTCGTCCTCGTCGACATCATCCCGAACTTCCCGCAGGGGAAGGCGCTCGACATCGACCAGGCAGCCGCAGTCCTCGGCTACGAGCCCACGATCGTCGGGTCGAACAGCTACGAGGAGACCGCCGGCTCGGACGTCGTGGTCATCACGGCCGGCAGGCCGCGGTCGCCCGGCATGAGCCGCGACGACCTCGTCGCCACGAACGAGGCGATCGTCTCCGCGGTGACGAAGGAGGCGATCAAGCACTCCCCCAACGCGATTCTCGTCGTCGTCTCGAACCCGCTCGACGCGATGTGCCATGTCGCGAAGGCGACCTCGCGCTTCAAGAAGCACCGCGTCGTCGGCATGGCGGGCATCCTCGACACGGCGCGCTTCTCGACCTTCATCGCACAGGAGCTCGACGTGTCCGTGAAGGACGTCACCGCGGTCGTCCTCGGCGGCCACGGAGACCAGATGGTGCCCGTGGTATCGGCGACGAACGTCGGCGGGGTTCCGCTCCCCGAGCTGCTGGCGAAGGGACGGATACGAAAGCTCGTCGAGCGGACGAAGGTCGGCGGCGGCGAGCTCGTCGGACTGCTCGGCACGTCTGCCTGGTACGCGCCAGGAGCCGCCGCGGCGCAGATGGTCGACGCGATCTGCCTCGACGAGAAGCGCGTGCTCCCGTGCACCGCCTACCTCGAGGGCGAGTACGGCATCAGCGGGCTGTACATGGGCGTCCCCGTGAAGCTCGGCGCGGACGGGGTCGAGGAGATCGTGAAGTTGCGCCTCACGGCGGACGAGAAGAAGATGCTGCGCACGTCGGCCGCCGCGGTCCGCGAGGTCGTAGGCGTCCTGAAGAAGAAGTAGATGGATCTCGGGCTCACGGGCCGAACCGCCATCGTCTGCGGCGCGTCCTCCGGCATCGGTCTCGGCATTGCCGAGTCCCTCGCGGGCGAGGGGGCGAACGTCGTCATGTTCGCGCGGCGCCAGGAGCTTCTGGAGCGCGAGGCGGAGCGAATACGCGGTCTTGCCGTCGTCGGCGACGTGACGAGCGCTGAGGACCTCGAGCGTCTCGTCGGGACGGCCGTGGACACCTACGGCGGCGTCGACATCCTCGTGAACAACTCGGGCGGACCGGCGCGAACGACCGCGTCGGAGCTCGACGCCGCGAAGGTCGAGTCCGCTGTGCGGCTCCTTCTCGTCTCGATCGTGAATCTCACCGGGCTCTGCCTCCCCCATCTCGAGCGGAGCCCCGCCGGCCGCATCGTCACCGTGACCTCGTCGACCGTGCGCGAGCCGATCGACAATCTCGCGCTTTCCAATTCGGTGCGGCCGGGGATCGTCGGCTGGTCGAAGTCCCTCGCGCGGGAGCTCGGCCCGAAGGGCATCACGGTGAACTGCGTGGCCCCCGGGCGAATCGACACCGACCGGATCCGCGAGGTCTACCCGGACGGACCGACCGCGGACGACCTCGCGACGATCCCGCTCGGCCGACTGGGCACCACGCGCGAGATCGGCGATGTCGTCGCGTTCCTGTGCTCCGAGCGCGCGTCGTACGTCAGCGGCACCGTTGCCCTCGTCGACGGCGCGCTGACGCGCGGGCTGTGGTAGCGAAACCGTGAGGCGGTTCGCGGGCGCCGCTGTCGTGCTCGGCCTGCTCGGACTCGTCGCGGCGTTCGTCCTGTGGTGGCTCCCGGCGGACGACTACCTCTTCGTCCCCGATCGTGCCAAGCCGCTCGCGGACAAGGTCGAGGTCGAAGGCGGCCGCACGAGCGCGCAGGGCGACGTCTACTACGTCGACCTCTTCGTCCGCAGGATTCGCCTGCTCGAGCAGATCCTGCCGTTCACGCGGCCGGAAGGCGCGACCTTCGTCTCCCAGGAAGTCCTGGCTCCGACGGGTGAGACAGACGCAGAGCGCGATCGCCAGAACGCGGCAGACATGGAGCGATCGGAGCAGACCGCGGCCGTGGTGGCGCTGCGCGAGCTGGGATACGACGTCACCGCAACACCACGCGGCGTTCTCGTCACGACGGTCTCGCCCGACGTTCCCGCAGCAGCCACCCTCGACCCCGGTGACGTGATCGTCGCCGTCGGCGCGACACCCGTGACGACCCCGACGGAGCTCCGCGCCCAGATCGGCCGACGGAAGCCCGGCGACGACGTGGCCCTCACCGTCCGGAGAGGCGACAAGTCCGTCGAGGTGATGATCGAGACGATCGCGAGCCCGGACGACCCGTCGAAGGCCATCATCGGGATCCTCGTCGACCAGGACGCGAGGATCGAGTTGCCGTTCGACGTGGACATCGACCTCGGGCGAGTCGGCGGCCCGTCGGCGGGACTTCCGTTCGCCCTCGAGATCGCGCGCCAGCTGGGTCGCGACGTCACGGGCGGTTGTCGCATCGCCGCCACGGGAGCGCTCGCACTGGACGGAACCGTCATCCCGATCGGCGGCATCAAGCAGAAGACGATCGGCGCGCGCCGGGCGGATGTGGATTACTTCCTCGTCCCCGAGGGCGAGAACGCCGAGGATGCGGGGGAAAACGCAGGCGACCTCGAGATCCTCCCTGTGGAGAGTTTTCAACAGGCGTTGCGCTGGTTGACAACGACTGACCTAAAGTGCTGATTTTGCAGGCATTTCTTCGCTGCTGACAACAGGTGCAATTTGCGGCGAATTCCTCCGGGCGGGGGTTGTCCCTCCCGGACGCGGCCGACAGAATGCTGGCTGGTCGAGAGGGGCGACCACATGACACATGGCGAAGAAACGAACCGATGTCACCTGCGATGACTGCCACTTCCGACGTGAAGGGCTCTGCGCGCTCGCCGGAAACGTCCCTTGTCCGACCTTCCGCACGGCAAGGAGAGGGTCGTTGAGCCCCCCGCTCCAGCCGCGCCTCGTACCGCGGTCGCTCGAGCCGACCACGGTCGGACGCGCCGCGTAGGATCCGCGTCGTGAGCATGCAGGGCCCGACCGCGCCGGCGCCCGAGAAAGGCGTGCCCTGGAAGCTCGTTCTCTTCGGCGTGCTCGCCGTCTACGCCGTTCTGATCGTGCTCCTCAATCGCAAGCAGGTCGAGGTGAGCTTCGTGTTCTTCTCCGCCCGCATCTCGCTGCTCGTGCTGATCCTTCTCTGCGTCGGCATCGGCTTCGCCGCCGGATACCTCTTCGAGCAGCTTCGCGAGCGGCGACGGTCAGCGTAGAGAAGCCATGAGGGCGATCCCCTCGGCGATCCGCTCGGGCGTCTCGTAGCTGAAGGCGAGTCGGGCGGCGTTGCCGCCGAGACCCGACCCGCGCGGGTGGAACGCGGCGCCCGGGACGAACGCCACGCCCGCCTCGTCTGCGCGCGCCGCGAGCTCGGACGTGTCGGTGCCGTCGAGGTCGAGCCAGACGAAGTAGCCGCCGTCCGGGGTGCTCCAACTCGCAGAACGCGGGAACTGTCCGGCGAGCGCATCGAGCATCGCATCACGCCGAGCGCGCAACTCACCCTGCACGCGCTCCAGGTTCGGCTCGAAGCGGCCGCGCCGAATGAACTCCCATACGATCGCCTGGGGGAGGAAAGGCGGCGAGATGTAGGTCGACACGGCCCGTTCCTCGAAGCCACCCGCGTCGGCGTCGGGTAGGACGAAGTATCCGGTGCGCACGCCGGGTGCCACGGTCTTCGAGAACGAGGACGTGTACGTCACGAGCGTCCCTCCCTCGAGCTCGAGCAGGCTGCGAGGCGCAGCTCCCTCGAAACGGACGAGCCCGTACGGGTCGTCTTCGAGGACCGACAGGTCGTGTTCGCGCGCGAGCTCGACCAGCCGCGCCCGTCGCACTTCGGACAGCGTGCGACCGCTCGGATTCTGGAACGTCGGGATCGTGTAGAGGAAGGACGGTGGATCGGTGCGGCCGCGGAGCTCGGCGGCGAGCGCGTCCGGGTCGAGACCTTCGTCGTCCATCGGCAGGGCCACGATCTCGACCCCCTCACGCGCGAGTACCTTGAGCGGGCGGTCGTAGCTCGGAGCCTCGACCAGGACGCGCCCCGGCCGGCGCGCAAGCTGCTCGGCGGCGTAGAAGACGAATCCCTGGAGGCCGCCGACGGTGAGGACGACCTGCCCGGCCGGCACGCCATGACGCTCCGCGATCCACTCGCGCAGCGGGGCATAGCCTCCGCCCGGGCCGTAGGCGAACACCCTGGCGCCGTCGCGACGAGCAACCTCGTGCGCGCAGTCGGCAAGCTCGTCGGCGGGGATGAGATCGGGAGCGGGAGCGCCGCGAGCGAACGAGATCGGCGCGGTGGCCACGCCGACGAGCCTACGCGAAGAAGGTGTCGTCGTCGGCGTACGGAGGCACGCAGCAACAGAGGAGGCGCACGCCACTCTGGGCCTGCTCTGAGCTCGTGCCACGCCTGGGGCGGGATGAGCACGGCGTCTCCCGTGGCGACCTCACGGCGCTCACCGCCGACCTCGAGCTCGCCGCCGCCGTCGAGGATCAGATAGATCTCCTCGCTGCGTGCGTGGTAATGGCGTTGCGTCGCTGCGCCGGGCTCGAGCGACGCCTCGGCCAGGCTCTGCACGACGGTGTGGTGGTACTCGCGGATCGTGGAGCCGTCCTTCGTGACGAACGGCGTCGCGTCGCGGTCGCGGTTGCGAACCTTCACTCGCGCGACTCAGCGTCCGGCGATCTCGGCGACGAGTTGCGCGGTCTCCGTCGGCGTCGTGCCGACGCGGATGCCGCGCGCCTCGAGCGCGTCCTTCTTCGCCTGCGCCGTCCCCGCGGAGCCGGAGATGATCGCGCCGGCGTGCCCCATCGTCTTGCCGGGAGGCGCGGTGAAGCCCGCGATGTACGCGACGACCGGCTTCGTCATCTCCGCCTCGATGAACGCCGCCGCCTTCTCCTCCTCGTCACCGCCGATCTCGCCCACCATGACCACCTGCCCGGTCTGCGAGTCGGCCTCGAACAGCGCGAGCATCTCGAGGAACGACGAGCCGACGATGGGATCGCCGCCGATCCCGACGATCGTCGAGTTCCCGAGTCCGAGCTGGGTGAGCTCGTGGCCGATCTGGTAGGTCAGGGTTCCCGAGCGCGACACGAGCCCGACGGAGCCCTCGCGGAAGATCTCGGCCGGGATGATCCCGACGTTCGCCTTCCCGGGCGACAGCGCTCCGGGGCAGTTCGGCCCGATCAGCCGCACCCCACGACCCTGGATGAACGAGTGGAGGCGGAGCATCTCGTGCGCGGGTACGCCTTCCGTGATGCAGATGACCGTTCCGATCCCGGCGTCGATCGCCTCGTACATCGCGTCCGCGGCGAACGGCGCCGGCACGAAGACCATGGCCGTGTTCGCCCCCGCGTCGGATACCGCCTGCGCGACGGTGTCGAAGACCGGGATGCCTTCGACGTCCTGCCCGCCCTTGCCCGGGGTGACTCCGGCGACGACGTCGGTGCCGTGCGAGCGGTTTCGGAGCCCGTGGAACCGCCCCTCCGAGCCGGTGAGCCCCTGCACCACGAGGCGTGTCTCCGCATCGACGAGGATGGCCATCAGGCCGCCAGCTCCACCGCGCGGCGAGCGCCGTCGAGCATCGTCGCCTCCGCGTGCAGATTCTCGAGCGCGGCGTCTCCGAGGATGCGCCTGCCCTCCTCGGCGTTCGTCCCGTCCAGGCGGACGACGATCGGCTGCTCGAGGCCCATCTGCTCGACCGCCTGCAGGATGCCGCGCGCAACCTCGTCGCAGCGCGTGATGCCGCCGAAGATGTTGAAGAAGATCGCGCGCACCTGCTCGTCGCGGGTGATGACCTCGAGAGCATCGACGACGCCCTGCGCGTCGCCGCCGCCTCCGAGGTCGCAGAAGTTCGCGGGTCTGCCACCGACGAACGTCACCACGTCGACCGTCGACATCGTGAGCCCCGCGCCGTTGCCGAGCACGCCCACGTCGCCGTCGAGCTTCACGTAGGTCACGCCCTTCTCGCGCGCGAGCACCTCGAGCGGATCCGACCCGGCAACGTCTCGCATCTCGGCGATGTCGGCGTGGCGGTAGAGCGCGTTGTCGTCGACCGTGAACTTCGAGTCGAGGGCACGCACTTCGCCCGCGGGCGTGACGATGAGCGGGTTGATCTCGCAGAGCATCGCATCGGCCCCGACAAAGGCGTCGTAGAGCTTCGCCACGATCGCCGCGATCTGTTTCTGCTCGCCCGGATCCTCGATGCCCGCCGCGTACACGAGCCTGCGCGCATGCCACGGGTGGCAGCCCTCGAGCGGATCGACGTGGAGCCGGACGAGAGCGTCGGGGTTGGACTCGGCCACCTCTTCGATGTCCATGCCCCCCTGCGTCGTGAACATGAAGAGCGGCTTCTTGGCGCTGCGGTCGAACGTCAGCGAGAGGTAGTACTCGCGCTCGATGTCCGACGCGCGCTCGACCCAGACCTTCGAGACGGTGTGACCGCGGATGTCCATACCGAGGATCTCGCTCGCGCGAGCCTCCGCCTCGTCCGCCGAGCTCGCGAGCTTGATGCCCCCGGCCTTGCCACGGCCGCCGATGAGGACCTGCGCCTTGACCACGACGGTCCCGCCGAGCGTCTCGGCCGCGGCACGGGCCTCCGCCGGGCTCGTCGCGAGGATGCCTTCGGAGACCGGAATCCCGTAGCGACGGAAGAGCTCCTTGCCCTGATACTCGTGCAGGTCCAAAGCGCGGGCGAGTCTACCGCCTCCACTCCGCGTGCCCTCCTGTCGCGTGTGCGAGCATCCGCGCCGTGAGTCGAACGACGCTCATCGTCCTCATCGCGCTCGGTGCGACGTTCGCGGGATTCGTGCTGGCGTCGAACGCGCAGCGGCTGACCGATGACGGCGAGGAGGAGGTCGTCACCAGCGTTGCTGCCGGCCCGCAGGTGGCCGAGCTCGATTGGCGCGAGACCCATGGCCCGGCCGGCGAGCAGATCGTCTTCACGGTCTCCCGGCTCGAGGTCACGAAAACCGGGTGGAATGCGCGCGTCGGCATCGACAACGGTACGTCGGTGGCATGGGAGCTGGCGCCCGGAGCGACACCGGACGGCTCGTTCGGGCTCCAGCTCTTCGAGACCGGCGACGCGCAGGAGCTCGAGGATCGAAACCGCAACGGCACGCTTCCCGCCGTTCGCGCGGCGACGGGCTACGAACCTGCTCTGCCGGGCGTGCTCGAGCCGAGAGCGTCGTGGAAGGGCGAGATCTCCGCACGCGGCTCGCTCGTCGCCGACAGCTGGGCTCGCGTCGTCTTCGGCACGCTCGTGGCGGTCGGCAAGCCGCCCGAGGGGCTCGACGACATGCTCATCTGGATCACCGACGAGGCGTACCAGCTGGAGAAGTAGCCGCTCGATCGAGCGTCGCGACGAGTTGCGTCTGGGGCGACGGCTCGGCGCCGCAGCTCGCCGGCACCGTCGGTCCCGCAATCTCCTCCGGACGCGCTCCGTACTCGCGTCCGTCGTCGGCCGCGAAGCGCACCTGCACCCCGTCGTCGCCTACGAGTCGCAGATCCGAGAGCGACGTCAGCCCTGTAGCCGCGCGCACGGCATGCTCTGCGGCCTGTTCGCGCGCGGAGTACGCGGTTCGGCCACGGTAGTGCTCGAGCGCGATGCGGCCGGCCAGAGCCTGGCCGACGACGCGCGACGCGTCCGCCGGCGTGACGCGTCCGAGCTGGACCCCGCCGGGCAGGACGAGGACGTTTGCCGCGAACCGATGCCCACCCTGATGCGAGGAGAGCCAGAGCTCATCCGGCAGGAGGTGTGCGGCGAGCGCCCCGTGGACCGCGCTCCCGCGCAGGGCGCAGCAGGCATCGCGCGTGCCGTGACCGCATACGAGCACGAGCCGCGCATCGACGAGCTCGCCCGCGTCGAGGTCGACGTCGGCGAGGTCGTCCGTCGGCGCCAGCTCGAGTCGCCGGACGTGCGATTCCTGCTCCGACGCGCGCACCACGAACACCTGCCGCCCCTCCCGCCCCGGACCAGGACGCCGGATGAAGAGGAGCCTCGACGCAGGCACGCCCGCCAGCCATTCGGCGATCCTGGCTGAGGCCGGCTCACCGAGCGCCGCCGCATCGGACACGTCACGAGGCCACGTCCCGCGCACCTCGACGAGGAGCCACGTGTCGACCGAAGTCGCAGTCGCGACGAGTGACTCGCCGGCTTCCGCAGACAGGTCCGAGCAGCGACCGATCGTCATGGAGCGTCGATGACGCAGACGACGTCTCCGAGCGCGACCTGCTGGCCGGGCGTGACGTGCAGCGCGGCGACGACACCGTCGCGATGCGCGACGAGCTCGTTCTCCATCTTCATCGCCTCCACGACGCAGATGAGCTCACCCGCCCCGATCGCATCCCCCACCCCGACGGCGACCGACAGCACGACCCCCTGCATCGGGCTCGCGACGGCGCCGGTCGCCTCACCCGCGATGCCCTTGCTCCGCGCCTTGTGACGCCGCGCGACCTCGGCCCACGGCGGCTCGGGCGCATGGATACGCACCTCGTGGCGCCGCCCGTCGATTTCGACGCTGATGAGCTGCTGGCGGAGGCTGCTCGCCGTCCCGCGCCCGTCCGAGGTCGCGGCGATCGCCGCGCTCCGGGCTGCATCGAGCTCCCCGGCGCGACGGGCGAGCTCGTCGGACTCCACGATCCCGTTACACGTCCCGCCCGCGACGAAGCAGGGCGTCTCGAGCAGCGCGCGATGGAATCCGAGGAGGTTCGTCGGGCCGGCGATGACGAACTCCTCGAGCGCACGGAGCATGCGGCGACGGGCGTGCTCGCGGTCGACGTCGTGGACGACGAGCTTGGCGATGAGCGGGTCGTACAGATCCGAGATCTCGTCTCCGCTCCGGACTCCGGAGTCGACCCGGACGCCGATGCCGGCCGGCTCGCGATAGGCCGTGATCCGCCCGGGCGCTGGCAGGAATCCGCGCGAGACGTCCTCGGCGTTGATGCGGCACTCGATCGCGTGCCCGCGCAGCACGACGTCGTCCTGCGTGACCGAGAGCGGCCGGCCCGCGGCGACGAGGAGCTGCTCGCGCACGATGTCGATCCCCGTGACCGCCTCCGTGACCGTGTGCTCGACCTGGACCCGCGTGTTCATCTCGAGGAAGAAGTACTCGCCGTCCGCGGTGAGCAGCCCTTCGATCGTCCCGGCCGAGCGATAGGCGACCGCGCGCGCAGCGTCGACGGCGAGCGCACCGATCCGCACTCGAAGCTCCGGGTCGACTGCTGGAGAGGGAGTCTCCTCGACGAGCTTCTGGTGGCGCCGCTGGATCGTGCAGTCGCGCTCACCGAGGTGGACGACATTGCCGTGGCCGTCCGCGATGATCTGCACTTCCACGTGGCGGGGGTCGTCGAGGTAGCGCTCGACGTAGACGGCAGAGTCCGCGAAGTACGCCTCGCCTTCTCGCTGCGCAACCTCGAAGGCTCGGTCGACGTCCTCGGGTGAACGCGCGACACGAAGGCCCTTGCCGCCGCCGCCGGCCGACGCCTTGACCGCGATCGGATAGCCGATCTCGTCGGCGGCCGCGCGCACCTCGGCGGCGCTGCCCGCAGGAGCCGTCGTTCCCGGCACGACCGGAACGCCCGCATCGCGCATTCGCGCACGCGCCGCGATCTTCGAGCCCATCGCCTCGATCGCGTCGGCCGGCGGCCCGATCCAGACGAGCCCCGCCGCCTCGACGTCGCGCGCGAAGGCGGCATTCTCGGCGAGGAAGCCATAGCCGGGGTGGATGGCCTCCGCACCTGCACGCCGTGCCACCTCGATCACGAGATCGCCTCGAAGATACGACTCCGCGGCGGGACCGGGCCCGAGCAGGAACGCCTCGTCGGCAAAGGCCGCGTGCAAGGCATCGCGATCCGCCTCGGAGTACACGGCCACGGCGTCGATCCCGAGCTCGCGGAGCGTGCGCATGACGCGGACGGCGATCTCGCCGCGGTTGGCGACCAGGACCTTCGTGAAGAGCGGCACGGGACGCGTATTCTCTCCGACGGTGAGCCTCCCGGATCAGCTCACGGTCGCTCGTATCGCCGCCGTCCCGATCGTGGTGCTGCTCTTCGCGTGGGATTTCCCGAATCACGCGTACTGGGCGACCGCGGTCTTCGTCGTCGCGATGGCGACCGATCAGATCGACGGCTGGCTCGCCAGGCGCCGCGGAACCAGCTCCGCACTCGGCAAGCTCCTCGATCCCGTGGCGGACAAGGTGCTCGTCCTCGCTGCTCTCGTGATGCTGATCGGAGAGGGCGTCGCGCCCGCCTGGATGATCGCGTTGATCATCGTGCGCGAGATCCTCGTCTCGGGCTTGCGGCTCGCAGCCGTCGAGCGAGGCGTCGTCCTCGGCGCGCGAGACCTCGGGCGAGCGAAGACGTGGGCACAGGCCGTCGCCGCGACGGTGGCAGGGCTGGCAGCTGCCGGGGCCTGGAGCGACGACGTCGCCTGGTGGGCGCTGCTCGCCGCACTCGTCGCGACGTGGGTGTCCGGGCTCGACTACGCACGGGTCGCGCCGCGGGTCCTGCGCGGCGAGAACGCGTAACCGTCGTCCCCGTCGTCGCCGTCGACCGCGTCCAGAAGCGCCGCACGCCGCCAGGCTCCCTCGTACGCCGGCGCATCCCTCGGCCCTACGTCGGCACGCGCGAGCGCGACGAGAAGGGCTCGGCTCTCGCTGTCGGCGAGCGCTGGCGTCACGTCGAGGTCCACGGCGCGAGCGTAGCTCTCTAGGGTTCCGCTCGTGGACGACCGGTTGCGGCCACTCTGGGACTTCGACGACCTCGACGCCACGGAAACGCGCCTGCGCGAGCAGCTCGACGGGGAAACGTCGGCTGCGGGCCGTGCCGAGGTCCTGACGCAGCTCGCGCGCGTCTCGGGCCTCCGAGGCGACTTCGCTACGGGAGATGCCCTGCTCGATGAGGCGGGGGCGATCGAGGGTCGCACACCCGTCGTCAGCGCTCGTCTCGACCTCGAACGCGGGCGCCTTCGCCGGTCGAACGGCGATCCCAGCGCTGCCCGTCCGCTGTTCGAGTCGGCTTTCGAGCGGGCGCTCGAGGAGCGGCAGTACTTCGTCGCAGCCGACGCGGCGCACATGGTCGCGCTCGTCGCCACCGACCGAGACGACGTCGTCGGCTGGACCCGCCGTGGCCTCGAGCTCGCCGAGCGGCACGACGGTGCCTCGTACTGGCTGGGACCGCTGCTCAACAACCTCGGCTGGGAGTACTACGAGGCCGGCGAGCTCGAGCCCGCCCTCGACGCATTCGAACGCGCGCTCGAGGCGCGGGAACGCGATCCCGAGAACGCTACGGCGATCGAGATTGCGCGCTTCGCGCTCGGCAAGACGCTGCGAGGGCTCGGGCGCGCCGCCGAAGCGATCCCACTCCTCGAGCGCGCTACCGCGTGGGCCCAAGCCGAAGGCGCACCGGACGGCTGGTTCCACGAAGAGCTTGCCGAGGAGTACGCCGAGGTCGGCCGTGCCGACGAGGCCCGCGAGCAGGCGCGGCGCGCGATCCCGCTGCTCGAGCGCGACGATCCCTCGTTCGTGGCCGACGCCGGCCGCAGAGCTCGCCTCGAGCTGCTCGCTGACGGCTAGATGATTGATGCCACGAGATCGCCGGCTCCGAGGCGCGAGCTGGCCGCTCCGGGGCGCGACGGGAGAGCGGTGGCAAGGCCGACGCCTTGACATCGTTCTCCCGTCGCGAAGCGCACGCCCAGTCTGAGGGTGCGAAGCGCCCTCAGACTGGGCGGTAGCGGCCCGGACGCGCCAGATCGCGCATCCGGACGCGCGAGCTCGTGGCATCAATCATCTAAAGCGGGATGTTGCCGTGCTTGCGCTTCGGCGTGGGCTCACGCTTCGAGAGCGCGGTCTCGAGCGCCGAGATGAGCACCGGGCGCGTGCGCCGCGGCTGGATGACGTCGTCGACGTAGCCGCGCTCGGCGGCCGTGTACGGGTTTGCGAAGCGCTCCTTGTAGTCCGCGATCAGCTCCTCGCGGCGTGCGTCCGCGTCGTCGGCCTCCGCGAGCTCGCTCCGGAACACGATGTTGACAGCGCCCTCCGGCCCCATGACCGCGACCTCGGCGGTCGGCCACGCAACGTTGAAGTCCGCACGGATGTGCTTCGACGACATGACGTCGTACGCCCCGCCGTACGCCTTGCGCGTGATCACGGTGAGCTTCGGGACGGTGGCCTCCGCATACGCGTACAGGAGCTTCGCTCCGTGCCGGATGATCCCGCCCCACTCCTGCGCCGTTCCGGGAAGGAATCCGGGGACGTCGACGAACGTGACGAGCGGGATGTTGAACGCGTCGCACGTCCTCACGAAGCGCGCCGCCTTCACGGACGCGTCGATGTCGAGCACGCCGGCGAGCGCGCCCGGCTGGTTGCCGACGACGCCGACCGCGTGCCCGCCGAGCCGCGCGAACGCACACACGATGTTCTCCGCCCAGTGCGCGTGCACCTCGAGCAGCTCGCCGTCGTCCACGATGCGCTCGATGACACCCTTCATGTCGTAGGGCTTGTTGGGGCTGTCGGGGACGATCGCGTCGAGCGCGGCGTCCTCGCGATCGATCGGATCCGACGGCGACGCGTACGGCGGCGAGTCGAGGTTGTTCTGCGGGAGGAAGGAGAGGAGGTAGCGCGCCTCCTCGAGGCACGCCTGCTCGTCGGGCGCGGTGAAGTGCGCGACCCCGGATCTCGTTGCATGCGTCGCGGCACCGCCGAGCTCCTCGAAGCTCACATCCTCGCCCGTGACCGTCTTCACGACGTCGGGTCCGGTGATGAACATGTACGACGTCTCCTCGACCATCAGCACGAAGTCCGTGATCGCCGGCGAGTAGACAGCCCCGCCCGCGCACGGTCCCATCACGAGCGAGATCTGCGGGATCACCCCCGACGCCTGCACGTTGCGCCAGAAGATCTCCGCGTAGCCGGCGAGCGAGACGACGCCCTCCTGGATGCGCGCTCCACCCGAGTCGTTGATCCCGATGACCGGGCAGCCGTACGTCACGGCGAGGTCCATCACCTTGCAGACCTTCTCGGCGAAGACCTCCGAGAGCGACCCGCCGAACACGGTGAAGTCCTGCGAGAACACGAACACCTTGCGACCGAAGACCGTCCCGTAGCCGGTCACGACGGCGTCGCCCCAGGGCCGGTTCTCGCGCATGTCGAACTCGACCTCCCGGTGGCGCACGAAGCGATCGAGCTCGACGAACGAGCCCGGATCGAGGAGCGCCTCGAGGCGTTCGCGGGCGAGTAGCTTGCCGCGCTCGCGCTGGCGCGCGACGTGCTTCTCGCTCGCCGGATGGAGCGCCTCCGCGCTCAGCTCCTCGAGCCAGCGGAGCTTCGCCTCGGTCGTGTCGTGCGTCTCGGCCACGATCGCGGAGCCTAACGCGGCATCGAAACACCCGGGTGATAGCTTCGCCGCCGTGGGAACGACGCCGATCGATCGGTCGACGACGTGGCCGTACGAGGACGGCGTGCCCGGCCGCTTCACCTACTCGCGCTTCTCGAGCCCGACGCTCGTCGAGGCGGAGCGTCGGCTCGGAGCGCTCGACGGCGGCGAAGCACTGCTCTTCTCGTCGGGCGCGGCGGCGAGCACATCCGTGGTGCTGGCGCTCCTCTCACCGGGTCAGACAATCGCGCTGGCCGAGGGCTGCTACTACGGAACCGGCGTGCTCCTCGACGAGCTCGCGCGCTGGGGCATCGGGAAGGTCGAGTTCGACCAGACCAGGCCGCCGCCGGACGGCGTCGACCTCGTCTGGCTCGAAGCTCCGTCGAACCCATTCCTCACGATGCCCGACTTCGAGGCTGCTGCAGCACATCCGGCCCGCGTCGTATGCGACTCGACCGCGGCGACTCCCCTGAACGTGCGCCCGCTCGAGCTCGGCTGCGATCTCGCCGTCCACTCGGCGACGAAGTACCTCGCCGGGCACGACGACGCGCTCGTCGGGGCCGTCGTCTGCGCACAGCCGGAGGCTGCAGCGAGGCTGCTCGAGTTCCGGTCGCGCACCGGCCCGGTCCCCGCGGCGGACACGGCCTGGCTGCTCTTGCGCGGACTGCAGACGCTCGACGTGCGAGTGGCGCGCCAGACGGAGAGCGCGATCGCGATCGCCGAGCACCTCCGCGCACATCCCACGGTTCTGACGGTTCGCTACCCGGGCTTCGGCGGGCTCATGTCCTTCGACGTCGAGAGCGCCGAGTCAGCGCGACGGGTCGAGACGTCCACGACGCTGATCGAGAACACGACCAGCCTCGGCGGCGTGACATCGCGGATCGAGGCCCGAGCGCGCTGGGAGGGCTCGCGGGTGCCGCCCGGCTTGCTCCGGCTGTCCGTCGGGCTCGAGGACGTAGACGCGCTGCAGCGCGATCTCGAACGAGCTCTCGGCGCCATCTGACGATGGGCTTCCTCGACCGGATCCGCTACCAGGGGTCTCCGAAGACGCCGCAGGACGCCGACCGGCTCGCCCTCCGCCAGCTCGCAGGCCGCGGTGCCGATCTCGCGAAGCCGCGGCATGTCATCCACGTCCTCTACTTCGCGAACGAGGACGACGCACGTGCAGCGGCCGACGCGGCCATCGCGGGATCGTGGACGGCGTGCGTCGAGCCGCCGAGCGAGACGATCGGCCAGTGGTGCGTGAAGGCCGACGGTCAGCGCACGCTCGGCCCGGATACAGTCGCGGCGTTTCGCTCGTGGTTCGAGAACGTCGCCACCCAGCACGAGGGCGAGTACGACGGCTGGGAAGCTGCGGCCGAGCCGTAGCCGCACAGCCTT
The DNA here is from genome assembly GCA_963740105.1 of uncultured Gaiellaceae bacterium. Lineage (GTDB taxonomy): Bacteria > Actinomycetota > Thermoleophilia > Gaiellales > Gaiellaceae > GMQP-bins7. The sequence goes on along the minus strand of CAVUCT010000014.1, from coordinate 65,056 downwards.
TGGCGGGGCGCAGGCGGCGAGTCAGCCGCTACCCTCCGAACCGTGCTGTTCACGCGCAAAGCCACGGCCATGCCAGCTCCTGAAGAGGCGCTTCCGGGCCGCGACACGCCGGTCTACGTCCCCGGGCGACATCTCGTGCTCGGCACGCCCATCGGACCACCGTTCCCCGAGGGAACCGAGCGAGCGATCTTCGGCATGGGCTGTTTCTGGGGAGCCGAGCGGATGTTCTGGCGCGCGCCGGGCATCTTCACGACTGCGGTCGGCTACGCCGCCGGGTTCACGCCGAACCCGACCTACCAGGAGGTCTGCACCGGCCGCACCGGACACAACGAGGTCGTCCTCGCAGTGTTCGACACCGAGCAGACGACCTACGAGGCGCTGCTGCGCATCTTCTGGGAGGGTCACGACCCCACGCAGGGCATGCAGCAGGGCAATGACGTCGGCACCCAGTACCGCTCTGGCATCTACTGGACGACGGAGGCGCAGCGCGATACCGCGCTCGCGTCGCGCGACATGTTCCAGACGGAGCTCTCACGCGCGGGCTATGGCCCCATCACGACGCAGATCGTCGAGGCCGGGCCTTTCTACTACGCGGAGGACTACCACCAGCAGTACCTCGAGGCGAACCCGAACGGTTATTGCGGCCTTGGCGGGACGGGCGTGAGTTGTCCTGCGCCAGCGATAGCGGCGAGCGAGTAACCACCGGAGTTCCAGCGGGCATCGTGCCTAGCCGGGCATCCTCGCGGACCTGCGTTATGTGCGGGGTTCAGCCCGTGACGGCTACCGCGATCGGGGCGAACAGCAGGTCGGCGGATACAAAGTGTTGATCGTCCCGACGTGACGCCAGCCTGATCGCCCTGGGGGCGTGTTGCTTGGGCGCTCTACGCGAGGTTCTCGAAGTCGACCAGCAGTTCGAGGGATCTCCGACTCTCCCACGTATGCGCCTTGAACTGTTCGTGGTAAGCGTCGATCGGGTGTGAAGAGCGCTGCGCCACCTGATGGGCAGCCGAAACACTCCGTGCCTTCATGTAGTAGACGAGGAAGTCACCCTGCTCGTTCGAGTCCAGGAAGACGGACTCAACCACCACGCCTTCATCGCGAAGGGTTGCGAGGACCTCATCAGCTCTCGAGCGAAGCTCATCAGCCCAACGGTGGACTTGCTCAAGTGAATCGCGCTTGAGCTTTACCTTGACGCAGACCGTCTCCACCGCCGCAAGCTACACCGGAGAGTGGTGACGGACCCTTCTCGGTCGAGCGCGTTGGTGCGGGGGTGTCAGTGGACGGCACTCTCAATGGCGACAGGGCTCGGGGCGAACAGCAGGTCGGCGTCAGTAAACGTTGATCGTGCCGACCAACTGGTAGAGCACGAACGATTCATCTGCGAGACGAGGCGGCGCTATCCGGAAGGCGCAGACACCTCGACGGGACGCCCGAAGTCGAAGTACTCCCGAATGACTCTGTATCGACCGTTGGGTTGACCGTTTTCATCGACGTGGATGATCCGGTGCGGGAGGCCGGTGTCATCGATCCAAAGCTCGATCCGCTCGTTGATCGCGCCGACTCGGAAGTGTGCGCTGTACCGGGTCGTCTCCACGCCGCGAACCACGTCAGGCCCGACCTCCGTCCAATCCGACGAGCCAGTCCGCAGATACTCGATCTCAGTACGCGGGTTCAGAAACTGCAGGTGGCAGAGTGTGTTCTCCGCCTCGGCGGGTGACCGCTTCTGCCATGGTTCACCATCGACTCGCTCGTAGCAGCGGGACTCAATCTGGATGAGTTCTCGTGTCGTCTCCACCGTGGTATCAGAGACGGCTTGCTCGGAGAAGAAACCGTGCATCGCCTCCCAGTCGAAAGCCCCATTGATCTTCCACCTGGTGTCTGGCGGAACCTGAAACGTCGACAGTTCCTCGAATCGAGCACGTAACGGGGGATCTGCGCCTGGCGCAGACTCGGAGTCCGACCCTCCGCAACCCACAAGCACGATTGCCAGCGTCAGGACTAGTGCAGCGCACGACAGGAATCTCGCGCGAACGACCACGAGCCTCATGATCTCCGCGGGAGCGTGGCGGGGCAAACTCTGCCCACACGCATCGAGCAACGCGATCAGAGCGGCGAGGCCAATCCGGGTCTTGGTCGACGAGCGTCCTACCCGACGAGGACCGGAATAGGTGCGAACAGCACGGCGGAATCAAAGGGTGATCGCGGCGACATGATGCGCGACTAGGCGGGAAATGTCGCCCGGCAGAGCAGTAGTCTCAGCGGATGGTCGCCAACCGCGTCCGGCACACCGTCGCGTTCACGCTCGTCCATGACGAAGGATCGGCGGAAGAGCGTGACTTCCTCCAGGCGGCGGAGGACCTCGCAGACATTCCGGGCGTCGAGGCGTTCGAGTTGCTGGCCGAAGTCAGCCCGAAGAATGGCTACCGGTTCGGAATCTCGATGGAGTTCGCGGATCGGACTGCCTACGATCGCTATAACGAGCACCCTGATCACATCCGCTTCGTGCAGCAGCGCTGGCTATCCGAAGTGAGCGAGTTCCTCGAGCTCGATTACGCGGCGCGATAGTTGGTCGCGATCCCACGGGCAGGCAACGAACCACGCCTTGCTAAGGACTGGAATAGGCGCGAACAGGAGGGCGGAAGTAAAGGTTGATCGTCCCGAGAGGCTGGCCCTGCGGGTCGAACTCGGTTCGCCTAGGCTCTTCGCCTCTCGCGCCTGCGGCAAGCGCGTCGGTGTCTTCAGTGGGCCTTCGGCCGGGGTTCTGGCCAGCAGGGCCAGTCCATCGAGTGTACTTCTCCGCTGCGCCTGACCAGCCCAACGAAAGAGGAGTCCCGGAGGCCTCCTCGGTCGAGCGCGTTCGTGCGGAGTTGATCAGACGGCGGGGGCCACGTACGGGGTGACCGCGATGCTGACGGGCGCGCCGTTGAAGGTGGTGGTCGTCACGTCGCTGTGCGTCTGCGTGAAGACCGCGTTGAACGCCGAGATGCTGCCGTGGCCCTCGCAGATGGTGGCGTAGTTCGGGAAGCGGCCCGACGGCGAGGTGCCGTAGGTGTTGTTCTCGGAGAGGACGCTCGCGCCCTTGGTCATGGTCCAGCTGGTGGTCTTGCCGTTGGCGGCGTTGACGATCGGGGCCGACGAGCTGGCGAGGAGAAAGTCCGACCTGTGAGAGGATGGCACGCCCAACGACAAGCGGAGAGCAGATGCCCAGCGCCAGAGACGTGATCCTCAAGCACATCGACGCGGTCAACGGTCGTGACAGCGACGCCGATCCGTGGGCCGCCGATGCGGAGATGACTGCGCCAGGCGCCCAGGTCAGCGGCCGCGACAATGTCATCGGCTTCATCGGCGTGTTCCAGGAAGCGTTCCCGGACCTCCGCCTCGAGATCGAGCAGCTCCTCACCGACGGGCCAGCCGCAGCGGCCGAAGGGACCTTGGCGGGCACCCATGATGGCGTGTTCCACACCCCCGACGGTGATGTCGCGCCGACAGGACGAGCCGTTGAGTTCCGGTGGGCGGCTGTTTATCTCACCGACGGCGACACGCTGAAGTCCGAGCACCTGTTCTTCGACCAGATGGACTTTCTCGGCCAACTCGGCCTCCTCCCCGGCTAGTGCCGGAGAGCCACAACGTGGCGGAATCGGGATGTCCTATGCTCGACGTGACCAAGTAATCGCGGAAGGGTGCCGACCATGACTGAATGGGGAGTAATCCCGTCCATCCGCGTGCGGGATATGGCAGAAGCCCTCGCGTTCTACCGCGGAACGCTTGAGTTCACGCTCGACAGCGGCGGCGACGATAAGAGCAACTCGTCACTCACACGCGGTGACGCGCACGTGATGATCGAGACGACCGCGGATCTCTACAGCGACGAGTACAACGCAGCGATCAGGGCACGCCTCGGGAAACCTTCGCCCATCGACCTGTATATGGAGGCCCCGGATGTCACCGCGTTTTACTCCAGGCTCCAAGCCGCAGGTGCGCGGATCGTCGATCCGCTGGCCACACGGCCGTGGCGTCAGGAGCAGTTCACTGTTGAGGATCACGAGGGCAACTGGCTGACCTTCTGGCGGAAGACCGCGACCGACTGACGGGACACCCAGCGCAGCGGGCACAACTGAAAGAGGAGGCCCGGAAGGCTCCTCAGTCGAGCGCTTTGGTGCAGCGAGTCAGGCGGTGACGGTCGCCGGGATCGGAGCGAACAGCAGCTCCGCGGCGGATACAAACGTTGGCGAACCCGAACGGCTACTGCGGTCTCGGCGGTGGAGGCGCCTCGCGCCGATCGGCAACGTGTCACCGCCGCGCGCTAAGCGCTAGGCGAATTCTCGGCCGTCGTCGTCGCTCCGGCCTTCGGGCGCTCGCTCGTGAGCGTCGCGCCCCCGGCGCCACCGAGGCGCACTGCGAGGTAGATCGGGACGATCGAGGCGAGCAGCACGAAGAGTGCGACAACATTGATGATGGGCTGGTCATCGGGGCGGGCGAGCGCCGCGAAGATCCAGATCGGAAGCGTCTGCTGGGTGCCGGCGGTGAAGATCGTCACGATCACCTCGTCGAACGACAGGGCGAACGCGAGCAGGCCTCCGGCGAGCATCGCTGTCCTCAACTGCGGCAGCAGCACGTAGCGGAAGGTCTGCCACGTGTCGGCGCCCAGATCGGCGGACGCCTCGTCGAGATTGCCAGCCGTACGACGGAGCCGCGCGATGACGTTGTTGTAGATGACGACGATGCAGAAGGTCGCGTGGCCGATGACGATCGTCATGAGCCCGAAGCGCACACCCATGGGGCCGAGGACATCGAGGATCGTCGCCTGCAGCGCCAGCCCGGTGACGATGCCGGGAAGCGCGATCGGCAGGATGACGGCGAAGGTGATCACCTCTCGCCCGAAGAAGTCGTAGCGGGCGACGGCGAGCGAGGCGAGCGTGCCGAGCACGAGTGCGACAGCCGTCGCGCCGAGAGCCGCGAGGATCGAGTTCTTCAGCGCCTCTCGGACGGCATCGTCGTGATAGGCGACCGAGAACCACTTCGTGCTGAACTGCTCGATCGGCCAGGCCTGCGTGACGTTCTTGTTGAAGGCATAGAGCGCGATGAGCACGAGCGGCGCGTAGATGAACGTGAGCGTGACCAGAGCGCCGAGCCGAAGGAGAAACCGCGTGAGCTTGCTCTCGACCATCAGCGGGCTCTCACAGCGACTCGAAGGCCCGCAGCTTTCGAGCCACGAGCAGGTAGGCGATGACGACGACGATCGGCACCAGGGAGAACGCAGCAGCCATGGGCAGCGCCTCGCCGCGGATGTTGTAGATGACCGTTCCGATGAACTGCTCGCTGGTGATCAGGCCCGGTGCGATGAAGTCGCCGAGGGTGAGACAGAACGTGAAGATCGAGCCGGCGACCATCGCCGGGAAGGCGAGCGGGAGGATCACGCGCGTGAACGTCTGCAACGAGCGCCCTCCGAGGTCTGCCGATGCTTCCAGCAGGGAGTCGGGTATCCGCTCGAGTCCCGCGTAGACCGGGAGGATCATGAACGGGAGCCACAAGTAGGTGAAGACGAGCCAAAGGCCTACGGTCGAGAGGCCGTCGAAGTGGAGACCGAGTGGCCCGAGCGCCCAATTGACCACGCCCCCGTCCGAGAGGATCGTCCGCCAGGCGAAGGCCTTGACGAGATACCCAGCCCAGAGCGGCATGAGGATCGCGATGATGAGCAGGTTGCGCGTTCGAGGCGAGGCGACGCGCGCCATGTAGTACGCGATCGGAAACGCGAGGATCGCGTCCGCGATCGTGACGAACGCGGCCATCTGGATCGTCCGCCAGGCCACGTCGCGGTACACCGGCGTCTCGATCAGGCGCCGGAAGTTCTCGAGTGTCGGGTCGTGGATGATGTCCCGGGTGAGCGGCTCCGTGTCCCACAGGGACGACAGGAGCAGGACGACGAGCGACCCGAAGTAGACGACGACGAGCCAGGCGAGCGGCAGCGCGAGGAGGAGCCAGAGGCGCACCCGCGGGTGCCTGTAGAAGAACGTCGAGAGCCGCCGCCCCAGGCTCTCCCGGGGCGGCGGCTCGGCGACAGGGACTGTGGTCATGAACGGTCGGTCAGGGTCTTACCCTCTGATCTCCGTCCAGGCAGCGTTCCAGTCCTCCTGTGACTTGCAGGTCGTCTCGTCGTCGTCGTCCCCGCAATCCGCGAGCGGGGTCTCCCAGTAGTACACGTCATCCCACCAGGCCTCGTCGTCTGCGTGGTACGTGTCGCAGTGGTTGGGATCCTTCGTGAGGTCGCACGCCTTGAGGTTGGCAGGTGCCTCGCCGAAGGCCTCCGCCACCGTGGCCTGCGCCTCCGGCGAGACCATGTGGTCCATCCAGAGGTACATGCAGTTGGGGTTGTTCGCCGTGGCCGAGATCATCCACGTGTCCGACCACCCGGTCGTGCCCTCCGTGGGCTTCACGATCTTGACGGGCACGGGCGGGTCGGCCGCGGTCAGCTGCACGTACTGGTAGGGCCACGTCGTCCCTACCACGCTGTCGCCGTTCGTGAACGAGCCGATCTGCATCGCCGCGTCAGCCGGCCAGTACTCGCCGACGTTCGGAGCTTGCTTCTTCAGCAGCGCAACCGCGGCGTCGAACTGCTCCTCGTTCAGCTGATACGGATTGTCGATGCCGAGGTCAGGCTGGGTGGCCTTCAGGTACACCGCAGCGTCGGCGATGAAGTCCGAGAGGCCGTAGATCGAGATCTTTCCCTTGTACTTCTCGAGCTCCGCGTCCTCCCAGACCACACTCCACGAGTCGGTGTCCTCGGGAACCTCTTCGGTGTTGAACATGAGGTAGTTCGGGCCCCTGCCGTGAGGCACGCCGTACGCCTGCCCGTCCAGGGCGTTGTAGGTCTGGTCTTTCAGACCCTCCTGGACATCGGCGTAGTTCGGGATGAGGTCCGTGTCCACGGGTGCCACGTCTCCGCCGATCATCATCGGGACGCTCGCGTTGCCCGAGGCGGACACACCGTCGTACGCGCCCGTCTTCATGAGCGAGATCATGTCCTCGGAGCCCGCTCCGTCCTTCGTGTTGACCTTGCAGCCCGTCGCGGCGGTGAACTCGTCGGTGAGCACGGCATAACCGGGCCATTGGACGAGGTTGACCTCGCCCTCCTCCTTCGCGTTCGCCTGGATCTCCTCGAGCGACGTGCCGAGGCCCTCGATCGCCGTCGACGCACCATCGTCGCCCCCGTCGTCGTCACCTCCGCCGCAGCCCGCAGCGACGACACTCAGCGCTGCGACGAGCAGGCCGAACACGGCCCAACGCGCAACGCGTGCCTTGCGTGCCTTCATTCCGTTCCTCCCTCTGGTTCGTCGATCTCCGACTCCTGTCCCGGGCGCCACTCGACCCGCACCCGGCGTCCTTTCACCTCGAGCACCTCGCTCGAGCCTTCCTCGAGATTCTGCGCCAGCACCTGGAGCTCACCACCACGGTCGAGCGTAACGTGGTAGCGGGTGACAGGCCCGACGTACTGCACGTCGCGCACGAGCCCGGCCTCGACCTGCGACCCCGGCTCGGGCTGGTCGCCCTCCTCGAGCAGGTTGAGCTTCTCCGGCCGGACCGTGTACCGGCGGCCGTCACGCTCGATGACGTTCGAGACACCCACGAAGCCGGCGATGAACTCGCTCTGCGGATGCTCGTACACCTCCGCCGGTGGGCCGATCTGCTCGATCTTCCCCTGGTTGAAGACCGCGAGGCGATCCGACATCGTCAACGCCTCCTCCTGGTCGTGCGTGACGTAGACGAACGTGATGCCGACCTCGCGCTGGATCGACTTCAGCTCGATCTGCATCTCCTGGCGCAGCTTGAGATCGAGCGCGCCGAGCGGCTCGTCGAGGAGGAGCACCTTGGGGCGGTTCACGATCGCCCGCGCGAGGGCGACGCGCTGCCGCTGGCCGCCGGAGAGCTGGGACGGCTTTCGATCGCCGTAGCCGGCGAGGCGCACCATCTCGAGCGCCGTCGTCGCACGTTCGCGCCGCTCGCCCTTCTTGACCTTCTTCACCATGAGCCCGTACTCGACGTTCGCCTGAACGGTCATGTGCGGGAAGAGTGCGTAGTCCTGGAAGACGGTGTTGACCGGACGGTCGTACGGCGGCAGCTTCGACACGTCCTCCCCGGCGAGCTCGATCGATCCCTCGTCGGGCATCTCGAAGCCCGCAATCATGCGCAGTGTCGTCGTCTTCCCCGAGCCGGACGGACCGAGCATGGTGAAGAACTCGCCCGCCGGAATGTCGAGGTCGATCCCGTCGACGGCAACGACATCTCCGTAACGTTTGGTCAGCCCTCGGACGCTGATGTCCGGGGCACCCGCATCAGGCGGCAAGCGACTCCTCCAGGACGGCGAGCCCCTCGTCCAACTCGTCCGGCGCGATGTTGAGAGGGGGCAGCAGGCGGATGACGTTGCCGTAGAGACCACAGGAGAGGAGCAGCAGGCCCCGCTCGAACGCGGCGTCCACGACGGCCTTTGCGCGGTCGGGCGTTCGCTCCGCGAACTCGAATGCCAGCATCGAGCCGAGACCGCGTACCTCGCCTATGTCCGGGTGCCGCTCTGCCATGCCGTCGAGACGCGTGCGGAGCGTCTCACCGAGTTGGCGTGCGCCGGCGAGGAACTCCGCCTCCGTGACGATGTCGAGAACCGCAAGCGCAGCCGCGCACGAGAGCGGGTTGCCACCGAACGTGCCTCCCAGGCCGCCAGCCGGGACCGCGTCCATCACCTCGGCGCCGCCCGTGACGCCGGCGAGCGGGAGTCCACCTCCGATCGACTTCCCGAAGACGGTCATGTCCGGCTCGGCCCCTGCGTACTGCTCGATCGCCCACATCGTCCCGGTCCGCCCCACGCCGGACTGCACCTCGTCCGACACCCAGAGGATCCCGTACCTGCGGCAGAGCTCTTGCAGCTTCGCGGGGTAGTCGGGCGGCAGCGCCAGGAATCCGCCCTCGCCCTGTACGGGCTCGAGGACGACGCACGCGACCGTCGACGGATCCACGTCGGCCTTGAAGAGATGCTCGAGCGCGGCGATCGAGTCGTCGGAGGAGATCCCGTGGTACGGATACGGGCTCGGGGCGCGGTAGACCTCGGGGGCGAACGGGCCGAAGCCGGCCTTGTACGGCTTCACCTTGCTCGTCATCGTCATTGCAAGCAGCGTTCGGCCGTGAAAGGCGTTGTCGAAGGCGATGACCGCCGAGCGACCCGTGGCCCAACGCGCGATCTTGACCGCGTTCTCGACCGCCTCTGCCCCCGAGTTCACGAGGATCGAGCGCTGCTCCCCACCGCGGCACGGGGAGAGCTCGGCGAGGCGCTTGCACACCTCGACGTACGGCTCGTAGACGCCGATCATGAAGCACTGGTGGAGGTAGCGGTCGGCCTGCTCCTTGATGGCCTCGACGATCGCTGCGTGCCGGTGACCGGTGTTCTGACACCCGATCCCTCCGGCGAAGTCGATGTACGCGTTTCCGTCGGGATCGGTGACTCGCGCACCCTCGGCATGCGCGACGACGAGCTTCGGCGTCGACATCCCGGGGGCGACGTAGCGGGCGCGGTCGGCGAGGATCCGCTCCGCGGCTGTCGTGTCAGTCGGCTGCATCGGGCGATTATCTGCCCTTGACCGTGTGCGGGCAACTAGCTGGCCGCGCGCAGCGAGCCGCGTAACCTACGGACACGTGCCGGAGTAGCTCAGCTGGTAGAGCACCTGATTTGTAATCAGGCGGCCGTGGGTTCGAGTCCCACCTCCGGCTTCACGGGCGTCGAGTGGAGCCCGCAGCTCGTAGAGACAGATGCCTCCGTGCATCGCTCGTGACGGAGAACGGTGTCTGACACCGCAGGGATGGCCTCAAGCCAGCACTTCGCGCGTCTTCTGGTGCGCGAGGATCTTTCGCTTGACCCGCTGGAGCGCGTTGTCGATCGTCTTCGTGTCGACCTCGAGATCCTCGGCCATCTCCTCGTACGAGTTCCCCTCGAGGTAGAGGGTCAGCGCCTGCGACTCGAGCGACGAGAGACCGGTGCCGAGCGTGAACACGAGACTCTGCAGCTCCTCGGTCGAGATCACGCACACGGACGGGTCGTTGACGCTCGGCCCCGGAAGCGCGTCGCCGAGCGTGCAGTCGCCCTCGGACTCCTGGCCGGCGGGCGTATGGCTGAAGGACACGTAGGTGTTCAGCGGGGAGTGCTTGAAGCGAGTCGCCGTCTTGATCGCGGTGATGATCTGCCGCGTGACGCAGAGCTCCGCGAAGCTGCGGAACGACGTCTCCATGTCCGGGTTGAAGTCCCGCACGGCCTTGTAGAGGCCGATCATCCCTTCCTGGATGAGGTCGTCCGCGTCGCCGCCTGCGAGGAAGTACGAGCTCGCCTTGAGCCGCACGAAGCCCGTGTACCGGCGCATGAGGTCGTCGAGCGCGTGCTGGCTTCCGTTCCGAGCCTTGAGGACGAGCTGGAGGTCCTCGAGCTCTCGCTGGATCTTCTGCGCTGGCTTCAGCGCGGTCGCGGTTCGAGCGGCCATGCGGGTACCCCCGTTTCGACGGCGTCGAGACCCGTGCGACGACCGAACATCCTGGCCTTCGTGCAAGTCTCACCTTGAAGTTGAGGGAGAACCTAGCACCATTCCGCAAGCGTTACAACCCCTTTGCGAGAATTGCAGGATGCTAAGAACATATGTTCGACTGCGAGGTACGGCTAGCCGCACGGCGGCGGACGCCCGTCTCTGCCACGATCTCCTTCACATGCCCCGCACCGTGTTGATCGTCGACGACCACCCGAGCTTCCGGGCCTCCGCCCGCGCGCTGCTCGAGTCCGCAGGGTTCGACGTCGTGGGCGAGGCCGCCGACGGCGCATCGGCGATCGATGCGATCGGAGAGCTCGACCCCAGCATCGTGCTCCTCGACGTATCCCTGCCCGACATGAACGGATTCGACCTCTGCGCCGAGATCTGCTGTGGCGAAGGCGCGATCCCCGATGTGATCCTCGTCTCGAGCCGCGACCGCGCCGACTATGGGGAGCTCGTCACGACGTCGGCGGCGCGCGGGTTCGTGCCCAAGGGCGAACTCTCCGGCGACGTCATCGACGCGCTTCTCTCTTGAGCCCCGTCTCGATTCCGGAGCTCGTCGTCGCGCTCCAGAGCGGAGCACCGCTCAGAGATGCCCTCGCGAGCGCGTTGCGTGACGACGAGCTGGCCGTCGTGTACTGGCTGGATCAGCGTCAGGGAACGTCGCGTGGCGGATGGGTCGACCCGGAGGGTCGCGCGGCACCGGAGCCGGACCCGCACGCGGGTCGGGCGGTGAAGATCGTCGAGCAGGATGGTCGCCGGATCGCGGCGATCACGTACGACTCGGCGCTCGATGACGTGCCGGAGCTGCTCGACGCCGTGACTGCTGCGGCGGGGCTGACGCTGCGCAGCGATCGCCTTCAGGCCGAGCTGCGCGCCGAGGTCGAGTTCCTCGACACGGTGACGAACACCATCCCGAGCCTGCTCGCGATCGTGGGCACGGACGGCGGCATCCAGAACGTCAACGCCGCCGCGCTCGCGGTCGCCGGACACGAACGCAAGGAGGACGTCATCGGCCGGCCGTACTGGGATGTCTTCATCGACCCCTCGGAGCGGGTGGCCGTGGAAGAGCGGTTCGAAGCTCTGGCACCCGACTTTCCGGCAGGAGAGTACGAGAACGCGTTCACGAACGCGCGCGGTGAGCACCGCGCCGTCTACTGGCGAACGGCGCCGTTTCGCGACGAGACCGGCATCGTGACCGCGATCGTGTCGGGAGGCACCGAAATCACCATGCGGCGGAAGCGCGAGCGGGAGCTCGAACGCGAGCGCGACGTCCAGACGACCGTGTTCGAGACGATGCCGAGCATCATGCTGGCGCTCGCACCCGACGGAACGATCCGCGACCGCGACGCCGACAACCCGAGGGTCGGCGCCAATCGTGCCTTCCAGAAGGCGATCCGGTGGCCGGACGAACGGCTCGTCGGGCGACCGTTCCTCGACCTCGTGGTCGAAGACGACGACGGCCGTGCCGCTCGCGCGATTGCAGTCGCGGCCGCGGGGACGGCCTCCGAGCTGGTGGAGTCGGAGCTCAGATCCGCGGATGGGACGTCTCGTGCGTTCGCCTGGTCGGCGATACCTGTCGCTGACGTGACCGACAGGTTGGAGAGACTCGTCCTCGTCACGGGATTGGACATCACGGAGCGGCAGCGACTCGAGGACGAGAAGGAGCGCGAGCGCACGTTCCTGAACGCGATCGCCAACAACGCGCCGAGCCTCCTCTGTCTGATCGACGACAAGGGCGTCCTGACGGAGCGCGGATCGAATATCGCGTTCGAGGAGACGCTCGAATACGACCCGGCCGAGATCGGTGGGCAGGTCCTCTGGGAGACATTCGTCGACCCGAACGAGGCCGATGAGGTACGCGAGGCGATCGCGCAGGTCGCCGCAGGTGAGCCGCCGGCCGAGCGGGACAACACGTGGCTGACGAAATCCGGGCGGCTGCTGTCAGTGGCCTGGACGTGCACGCCCCTCCCCGTCATGGACGAACGCACGCTCTTCCTCGTGACCGGCGTCGACATCACCGAGCGCAAGCGGGTCTCGGAGGAGCTGCGCGCATCGCGAGTCCGGCTGGTGCGTGCCGAAGACATGGCGCGGCGCACGCTGGAGCGCAACCTCCACGACGGCGCGCAGCAGCGGCTCGTCGCACTGTCCGTGTCGCTGCGCCTTCTGGAGTCGCGGATGGAAGGCGATCGAGACGCGGCGCTGGGACTTCTGGCCGGCGCACAGGCTGAACTCGCGCAGGCGCTCGAAGAGCTTCGCGAGCTCGCGCGAGGCATTCACCCGGCCGTGCTCACCGACCGCGGGCTCCGGCCGGCGCTGGAGACGCTCGCGGCACGCACGCCGGTTCCGGTCGAGCTGATCGCACCCGACGAGCGGCTCGCGGCGGACGTGGAGGCAGCCGCCTACTACGTGGTCGCCGAGTCGTTGACCAACGTCGCGAAATACGCACGCGCCACCTCCGCACGCGTGTGTGTCAAGACGCAAGACGGTGTGCTGGTCGTGACCGTCTCTGACGACGGAGCGGGTGGGGCAGATCCCGTGAGCGGCTCCGGGCTCCGCGGGCTCGTCGATCGCGTGGCCGTTCTGGATGGCACGCTCTCGGTCGAGAGTCCACCGGGCCAGGGCACGTCGATCCGGGCCGAGATCCCTCTCGTCGAGAGCCGAAATACACTCGCACCATGAGCAGCCCGCCGACCGGAACGGTCACCTTCCTTTTCGCGGACGTCGAAGGTTCGACTGCACTCCAGCAAGATCCGCAGGTCGACTACGCCGCAGCCGTGGTCGTTCTTCGGCGCCTTCTTCGCGAAGCCGTCTCCGCCCATGGAGGCTGGGAGACCGACGCCGTGGGCGACGAGTACGTCGCCGCGTTCGCGGACGGACGTGCGGCGGCCGACGCCGCCTTCACGGCGCAGCGCGCGCTGCGGGATGAAGCCTGGCCGAGCAATACGGCGGTTCGCATACGGATAGGCCTTCACGTCGGCACCCCCGTTCTCGACTCCGAGGGCTACACCGGCGTCGACGTGGTGCGGGCGTCGCGCATCGCGAACGCCGGACATGGAGGCCAGATCGTCATCTCGGGCGAGATGCTGCCTATCGTCGACGGGATTCCGAGCCGCGACCTCGGCGAGCACCGGCTCGCGGGGCTCGCGCGGCCGGAGCGGATCCACCAGCTCCTGGCCGACGACCTGCCGCGCGACTTTCCTCCCCTCCGCAACACCATCTCGATGCTGGGAGCCGGGATCACCGTCGTCCTCGCCGACGACACGGTGCTGCTGCGGGAAGGGATCGCCCGACTGCTCGCCGACGCGGGATTCGACGTCGTCGCGCAGTCAGGAAATCCCGAAGACCTCCTTCGTCACGTGGCCATGCACTCGCCGGGCGTAGCGATCGTCGACATCCGTATGCCGCCGACGCACACGGACGAGGGGCTTCGCGCAGCGGCGGAGATCCGCCGACACCACAGCGGTACGGGCGTGCTCGTTCTCTCGCAGTACGTCGAGGCCGCGTACGCCATGGATCTCTTCTCGGAGACGACGGAAGGGCTCGGGTACCTACTGAAAGATCGAGTGGCGGACTTCGACGAGTTCGCGTCGGCCGTGCGGCGCGTCGCCGAAGGAGGCTCCGCGCTCGACTCCGCGGTCGTCGCCGAGCTGTTCGGGCGGAGCCGTGCGGACGACCCGCTCGCCCTCCTGACTCCACGCGAACGCGAGGTGCTCGAGCTCATGGCCGAGGGTCGATCCAATCAGGCCATTGCGGATCGGCTCTTCGTCACGCCTCGGGCGGTCGAGAAGCACGTGACGAGTATCTTCGCCAAGCTCGAGCTTCCCGTGACCACGGAGGATCATCGGCGCGTGCTCGCGGTCCTGGCCTTTCTCAGCGCGTAGGGGCGAGATGTATCTCGCGCCTACAAGCCACGTCTGAGCCGCTCGAGCTTCTCGCGCGTTTCCGCGTCCAGCTGGTCGCCCACTCGTCCGCCGGCGCCACGCTGCTCGCGTTCGACGTGGCGGACGGGCGCGAGTTCGTCGAGGAAGGCGCGCGAGGCGACCTTGCGCACCTCCTGCCCGGACGTCCAGCGCACGGCGTGGTCGGATGAGACGACACACACGAGCTCGGATCCGCGATTCTCGGCGGCGAGTCGCTCGAGGAGGTCGTCGGCGTGGGCGGTGTACCGCACCCGCAGAGGGCCGATCGAGCGCTCCTCACCGGCACCGTCGAAGACGACCACTCCTCGCGCCCCTCGCCCTGCGACGAAGCTCGCGAGAGTGTCGACGAGGACGTCGCGATCCTTGAACGCGCCCGCGTGCATGAGGTTGTAGCCGTCGAAGAGGTAGAGGGTCGGCTCAGCCATCGCGACTCGTGCGCTGACGCCGCGCTTCGAAGAGCAGAACCGCTGCCGCCACCGAGACGTTGAGTGAGCCGACCTTCCCGCCGAGCGGGATGGAGACAGTCGCGTCACACGTCCTGCGAACGAGAGGACGGACGCCCTTCCCCTCCGCGCCGAACACGAGAGCCACGCCACCGGTGAGATCCGCATCCCACATCGAGACCGTGCCCTCGGAGTCGGCCGCGTACGCCCACAGTTCGTTGCTCTTCACGTCGGCGAGGTAGCGCGCCAGGTTGGGGACCACGGCGATCGGAACGTGCTCGACGGCACCGGCGGACGCACGGCAGACCGCCGCCGTGACGCGGACGGAACCGTGCGCGGGGATGACCACTCCCGTCGCGCCGACGCCTTCCGCGCTCCGCACGACGGCACCGAGGTTATGGGGATCGGTCACCTGGTCGAGGCAGACGATGAGCGGCGCCTCCTGCTTCGCGAGCTCGTACGCGTCGGCATATTTGAGCGGCTCGCACCAGGCGACGACGCCTTGATGGTCTCGCGTTCCCGCCTCCTCCGACAGCACGCGCTCCGGCTTCACCTGCGGACGCGGGCCTGCATCGAGCCACGGGATCTGGTTCGCCGCGCGCTCGGTCACCCACGCTTCGAGCACGCGCCGCGGGCCGCGGTAGAGCTCGCGGACGGCGTTCCGGCCGTAGACGAGGTCGCGCGTGAGGGTCATCGACGCCGGACGAGTCGAAACGAGCCGGCCTCGTCGCGCACGTCCCAGCCCGAAGCCTCGATCTCGGCCCGCAGCCGGTCGGCCTCGTCGAAGTCGCGCGTCGCGCGCGCAGTGACGCGGCGTTCGGCCAGGGCGACGACCTCGTCCGGAGCCGCGTCGTCGTCTGCGAGCGACTCGAGCCCGAAGATCGCGAGTGCGCGGCGCAGAAGGTCGTGATCGCGCCATTCGTGCAGGACCGCGAGCGCGGCGGGCGTGTTGAAGTCGTCGTCGAGAGCCGCGGCGAAGCGATCCCAGGCATCGTCCGGCGCAGGCTCGGACTCGCTGCGAAAGACGTCGCGGAAGCGTTCGGAACGCGCCACCGCCGCCTCGAGCGTCGCATCCGAGTAGTCGAGCGGCTTTCGCCAGTGCCCGGTGAGGAAGAAGACGAGCAGGGTCTCGCGGCCCCAGCGATCCAGGGCGTCCTTCAGGGAGACGTCGTTCCCGATGGACTTGTGCATCTCCTCGCCGGCGAACCGCAGCATGCCGTTGTGCATCCAGATCCGCGCGAACGGACGACCCAGCGCTCGCGACTGTGCGATCTCGTTCTCGTGGTGCGGGAAGACGAGGTCGAGGCCGCCGCCGTGGATCTCGAACTCGGGGCCGAGGTGCTTCTCCGACATGACGGAGCACTCGATGTGCCATCCCGGTCGACCGCGGCCCCACGGAGACTCCCACGACGTGTCCTCGCCCGGCTTGTTCGCCTTCCACAACGCGAAGTCGCGCGGATCCTCCTTGCGCGCGTTCGGCTCCTGCTCCTCGACCTGGTCCGGACGCTGGCCGCTGAGCCGTCCGTACTCCGGGAAGCGCGAGACGCGGTAGTACACGTCGCCCTCCGACTCGTACGCGAAGCCACCTTCGACGAGCTCCTCGATCATCGCGATCTGATCCGCGACGGTCTCGACGGCCGTCGGCTCGACGTCGGGGCGTCCGAGCCCGAGCCGATCCGTGTCCTCCACGTACCAGCGCGTCGCGTCCGCTGCGAGCTGAGCGCTCGCCCCGGGCGCCGCGTCGTAGATCTTGTCGTTGATGTCGGTGACGTTGACCACGAGCGTCGTCTCGTACCCGGTCTCCTCGAGCCAGCGCTTCAGCCAGAGCGGCAGGATCGAGACTGCGTAGGCGTTCCCGACGTGGATGCGCTGATACACGGTCGGGCCGCACCAGTAGATCCCGATAGGCCCGGGCGGCGGCAGCTCGACCGGCGAGCGCGTGAGCGTGTCGTAGAGGCGCACGGCGCCGATCGTAGTCAGGCGGTGCGCTCGAGTGCCTCGTCGCGCGAGAGCGCGACGAGGACGGCCCCGAGCTCGGGGCCGCGCTCCGCTCCCGTCAACGCGAGGCGGAGCGTGCGGAGATCGCCGCCGACGGCCTTGAGCTCACGAACGATCGCCTTCGACTCGTCGAGTGAAAGCTGCTCGGGCGCAGCACGACGGAGCTCCGCGAACCGCGCGAGCGTCGGCCGCGCCTCGACGTCCAGCGCGAACGGCTCGGGCGCGACGACGAGGCGCGCGTACTCCCGCGCCTCGACGAGCGAGCGGGCTCCGCGAAGCGCGGGGACGACCCGAGCGGGCGCGTCCGCCGCGGCAGCGAGCTCGTCGTCCGACATCGCCGCGATCGCGTCGACCGCGAGCCGGCGAAGCCGCGTGAGATCGAGCTGCACGTCGTGCTCGGGCAGGTCGAGCTCCGCGAGATAGGACTGCACGGCCGCGGCCGGAAACCCCTCGTCGCGCAGCTCCGCGATCGAGGAGTGCCCGTGGCGCTTCGAGAGCTTCTTCCCGTCCGGTCCGAGGACGAGCCCGTGGTGAATCACTTCCGGCAGCTCTCCGCCGAGCGCGCGGGCTATGCGCTGCTGCACCGAGAGATTCGGGCGGTGATCCGAGCCACGGATGACATGCGTGATGCCGAGGTCGAGATCGTCGGCGACGGAGGCGAGCTGGTACGTGGCGGTTCCATCCGGTCGGAGGAGGGTCGTGCCGTCGCGACCGAGCCGCACCGAGCCGTCGTCGTCGCGATCGGCCGCACCGTCGGCCAGAGCCCGCTCTGCGGCATCGGCGTACACCCCGCTCCGCTCGCTCTGTCGCACAGGCCCTTCGTCGAAGCTCACCCCGAGCCAGGCGAGGTCTGCGGCGATCGCCTCCTCCCCACCCTCGACGTTCCGTGCGGGGTCGGTGTCGTCGATCCGCAGCACCCCGACTCCACCGT
Organism: uncultured Gaiellaceae bacterium; assembly: GCA_963740105.1. Classification (GTDB taxonomy): domain Bacteria; phylum Actinomycetota; class Thermoleophilia; order Gaiellales; family Gaiellaceae; genus GMQP-bins7. Next base: position 47,205 of record CAVUCT010000014.1, on the reverse strand, counting down.
GCGCGTCGGCGAAGCGCCGGTTGGCGACCGCGGTCAGCGCATTGCCGAGGTGGAGCGAGCCCGTCGGGCTCGGAGCGAAGCGGACGCGGACCGACACGGGACTACGCGTCGATCGGAACGTGACCGGGCTGCGACGAGACACGCTCGATCCACTCCCGCGTCGCCGGGTACGGCTCGAGTGCGAAGCCGCCCTCGTGCGCGACATGCGTGTAGGCGTAGAGCGAGATGTCCGCAAGCGAATAGCGCTCGCCGACGAGGAACGTCCGGCCGCCGAGATGACGCTCCATCGCGTCCAGCGCCGCGTAGCCGCCCGCGAGCAGCCGCTCCTTCTGACGCTCGAAGCGCTCCGGCTCGTCCGAGGTCCTCAAGAACCGTGCGACGGCGATGTTCGGCTCGTGGCTGTACTGCTCGAAGAACTGCCACTGCAGCACCTGGGCGCGCTCGTACGGGTCGTCGGGCACGAACTGCGTCCCGTCGCCGAAGTACCAGAGAATGGCGTTCGACTCCGCGAGCGGCCGGCCGTCGTCGAGCACGAGCGTCGGGATGCGGAGCCCGGGATTCAGCTCGCCGAGAACCTCCGCGCGGTTCGAGCGGTCGACGACCGACATCTCGACGATCTCGAACTCGATTCCGAGCTGTGCAAGCAGCAGACGCACCTTGTAACAGTTGCCCGAGGACGCGGAGTTGTAGAGAAGCACCTCGACACAGTAGTCGGGTGTGACTACGCTCAGCCGATGGCCAGAGCAGTCAAGCGCCTGACCGACGAGGAGCTCGTGCAGGCGATGGAGCTCGCGCGCAAGTCGGACAGCGTCGAGCTCAAGCTGACGGTGCCGGCGACGGATCATCGTGCGGCCATCGCAGCTCTCGACCTCGATCCGCTCGAGGCGCAGATCCGCCAGGTGTATTTCTTCGACACGCCGCGTCTGGATCTCAACGACGCCGGGGTGGTCGCACGGGCACGGAGGATCCAGGGACGGGCGGGCGACACCGTCGTCAAGCTCAGGCCGGTCGACCCCGACGACCTCCCTGACGAGCTCCGCCGATCGCCGACCGTAACGGTCGAGGTCGATGCGATGCCCGGAGGCTTCGTGTGCTCCGCGACGCTGAAGACCCGGGCCGACGCAGCTGCCGTCAAGAGGGCCGTGCTCGGAAAGACGCGACTGCGGAAGATCTTCACCAAGGAGCAGCGCGCCTTCTTGGACGAACACGCGCCGGACGGGCTGTCGCTCGACGACCTCTCCGTGCTCGGACCGATCTTCGTCTTGAAGCAGAACTTCCAGCCGAAGAAGTTCGGTCGGCGCATGGTCGCCGAGCTGTGGCTCTACCCCGACAGCTCACGCATCCTCGAGCTCTCGACGAAGTGCACTGCGTCCGACGCCGCCCAGGTCGCCGCCGAGGCGCGGGTGTTCCTCACGCAGAAGGGCGTGAATTTGGACGGTCGGCAGGAGACGAAGACGAAGGCCGCGCTCACCTACTTCTCGAAACAGCTTCGCGCCGCCGCCACCACCAGCTAGCGGTAGTCCGGGTTCGCGAAGTCGAAGCGGCAGCCGGCGTCCCACAGCGAGCGCTGATTGCCGTGGGCCGGCATCCCACCGGCGTCCTTGAGCATGCGCGCGACGTGGAGCAGGTTCCACGTCATGAACGTCGTGTTCCGGTTGGTGAAGTCGTTCGCCGGACCGCCGGAGTCTTCGTCGAGGTAGGACGGCCCGGGCCCGGCCTCCCCGATCCAGCCCGCATCGGCCTGTGGCGGGATCGTGTAGCCGAGGTGCTGGAGCGAGTAGAGGATGTTCATCGAGCAATGCTTGATCCCGTCCTCGTTCCCGGTGATGAGGCAGCCGCCCACCTTGCCGTAGTACGCGTACTGGCCGTTCTCGTTCAGGATGCTCGAGCAGGCGTAGAGGCGCTCGATCACGCGCGTGCAGACGGACGACTTCTCCCCGAGCCAGATCGGCGAGCCGAGCACGAGGACGTCAGCGGCCCGGACGCGCTCGTACAGCTCCGGCCACTCGTCGGCGGCCGCGCCGTGCTCGCGCATGTCCGGCCAGACGCCGGGCGCGAGCTCGTGGTCGACGGCGCGTATGGCGTCGACCGCCACGCCGTTGCGCTGCATGATCTCCATCGAGATCCTCATGAGCCCACCCGTGTGCGAGAGCTCCGGTGACGGCTTGAGCGTGCAGTTCACGTAGAGCGCTCGCAGGTCGGAGAAGTCCCAGCGGCTGGTGGTGCAGAGCTCCTCCTGGAAGTCGGTGAGCGTCATGCGTGCCTCCTCGTCGATGTCTCGCGTACCCTCGCACGCGTGGAGCGGATGCTGTTGGACTGGTTCGCCGCGAGCGCGCGCGACCTTCCTTGGCGGCACACCGACGATCCCTACGCGATCCTCGTCTCGGAGGTCATGCTCCAGCAGACGCAGGTCGACCGCGTCCGCCCTCGGTACCTCGCCTGGCTCGCGCGCTGGCCGACGACGCATGCGCTCGCCACCGCGTCTACTGCCGACGTGATCCGCGAGTGGCAGGGGCTCGGGTACAACCGGCGCGCCGTCAACCTGCATCGGGCCTCCCAGATCGTCGCCCGCGACGGCTGGCCCGACGACCTCACGGCGCTGCCCGGGGTCGGCCCGTACACGGCCGCCGCAGTGCGCTGCTTCGCCCTCGGCGAGAACGTGCTTCCCGTCGACGTGAACGTGGAGCGCGTGCAACGCCGCACCGGCGGGAAGTTCTCGGCGCGCTCGGCGCAGGCGCTCATGGATCTCGGGGCGACGGTCTGCCTCGCTCGCATTCCACGCTGCGATGTGTGCCCCCTCGCGCCGGTGTGTCCGTCGCGCGGTATTCGCGAGGAGGCTGCGCGCAAGCAGGGTCCGTTCGAGGGCTCGTTCCGCCAGCGGCGCGCGGCGGCACTACGGCTCGTCGCACAGGAAGCTCGCCCGCTCGACGCGCTCGATGACCGGGCAGTCCGCTCTCTCGAACGGGACGGCCTGGTCGTCGTGGAGCAAGGGCTCGTCGCGCTCCCTTCGTAGGGGCCGAGATGTATCTCGACCCTACGCGAGCCGGTGGAGCACCCAGACGTTCGGCTCGACGTGCGTGCCGATGCCCTCGATGAACGTGACCGGCGCGAGGCACCCGGGAAAGACATACGTCCCGTCGTCTGGGAACGGCATCCCGGTCCACTCCTCCCACTCGGCTGCGCTCCCGTGGATCGTCATCGACCGCGGCGCCGCAGCGACGATCTCGCCGCCTACGCGCTCGTGGATGCGAAGCCAGGGGTCGAAGTGCGACCCATCGTCACGCCGCCACTCGATGTACGTCTCGATCGGGATGAGCGGGTAGCGCTCCTTCCACGTCGGACGAACGGGAGCGATCACGCCGTTCTCGAGCCCGGCTAGCCGCGCGTTGTCCGTAAATGACCTGATCATCCGACTCGAGAGCTGTCGCCCCTGCTGGCTCGGCGCGACGCTGATCGCAATCGCCATGAGAGCATCGTGCGGTCGATCGGATGTCATCGCGCGAATGAAGCCCTCGTCCCAGCCGGACGGCAGATCCTCGAGCGAGCCGTCCCACGGAAGCGGGATGGCGTGCGCCTCCGCCAAGAGCTCGTCCCCGTCGACGAGCGCGACCTGGAAGTCCGGAAAGTCGGTGTACAAGCGGGACCAGTAGAGGTTTCCCGGCTCGTTCTCGTTCATGTATGCGGGGAACGTGGGACGCGTCAGCTCCTCGAAGCGACGCTCCAGCAGATCCGGTCGATCCGCATAGCGGACGAGGTTCATCGCGTCAGGAGCGCCACGGCCTGGGCGGCAAGCCCCTCTCCGCGCCCGGTGAAGCCAAGACGATCGGTCGTCGTCGCCCTCACGCTCACCTGCGTCGCGTCGACGCCGAGCGCACCGGCGAGGCGCTCACCCATCCGCTCGCGAACATCCCCGATCCGTGGCTCCTCCCCGACGAGGATGCAATCCGCGTTCACGAGCCCCCAGCCGGCCCCGCGCACGTCGCGGTAGGCCTCGGCAAGAAGGTCGAGCGAGGACGCTCCACGGTAGCGCGCGTCTCCTGAGGGGAAGAGCGAACCGATGTCGCCGAGGTTCGCGGCGCCGAGGATCGCGTCGATGAGCGCATGAGCGATGACGTCGCCGTCGGAGTGCCCCGCGAGCCCGCGCGGATGGTCGATCGGCACGCCGCCGAGCACGAGTGCCACACCCTCCTCCAACGCGTGGGCGTCGAAGCCGATCCCGACCCGAAGCTCGCTCACATCAGCGAGGCTAACGCGTCGGGCAGCGAAGCAAGGTCGTCGAGCCCGAATCTCGCCTCCGGCGGGGTCGACTGCAACCGACCCCAGGGGCCACGCCGCACGTGGATCGCGACGAGCCCGGCGGCGGCCGCGGGCAGCACGTCGTTGTCGACGCGATCGCCGACGTAAGCGACGTCCTCGGCGCGCCGGCCCATCAGCTCGACCACCTCGTGGAAGAAGGCGGGGTCGGGCTTGCGTACCCCGAGACTCGCCGACGAAGAGATGACGTCCGCTGGAAGGGCGGAGTCACGCGCCCACGCCTCGAGCGCTTCGGACTGGTTTCCGACGATGCCGGCGAGCAACCCCATGGCGCGAACACGCTCGAGACATTCGAGCGCATCCGGATAGAGATCGTCGAGCGCATACGGGATCTCCTGCCACCAGCGCGGCGGCTGCTCGATCCCGAGATGGCCCCACAGGGCGGTGTGCTCCTCGCCGCGGGCAATCGTGACGCCGAGCGCCGCCCAGACCACGTGGGGCTGCAGTCCTTCTCGATCGGCCAGCCGGCGCCACCAGCGCTCCTCGTCGACGAGCGTCTCGCCGACGTCGAAGACGACGGCCTCTAGAGCCACGACTCGACGAGTGCGAGGTCGTCCGGCGTCGTGACCTTCAGCAGTCGCGGATCGCCGTCGACGACCGCGACCCTCCCGCCGACCCGCTCGACGAGCGAGGCGCAGTCGGTCACCCCGCGGAGGTCGCCGCCGAACGCGCGCCGTAGCGCCTGAGCGAGAAATGCCTGCGGGGTTTGCGCGGTGACGAGCCCCTCGCGATCGATCGTCTCCACTACCTCCCGGTCTCGAACGCGCTTCAGCGTGTCCGCAACGGGTAGCTGGGGCAGGGCGCCGTCGAATCCCTCCCCGAGTGGACCGAGGAGTCGCTCGACGACGTCGTCCCCGACAAGCGGGCGCGCGGCGTCGTGGACGAGCACGACGAGCGCCTCCTCGGGCACCTCCTCGAGGGCAGCCGCCACCGACTCCGCCCGCGAGGCTCCGCCCGTCACACACGCGACGACCTTCGACGCCGCGAGCTCCTCCGCGAGAAGGATCGCCGGCTCCTCCCACCCCGCCGGAGCGGCGACGACGATCGCGTCGACCAGCTCGCAGCGGTCGAGGCGGTCGATGCTTTCGGCGAGGAGGGGCCGCCCGCCGAGCACGGCAAACGCCTTCGGCCGATCGATTCCGAGCCGCTCGCCAGTACCGGCAGCGGCGATCAACGCCCAGACACCCCCGCCTGCGGCGGAAATGTCTAGGAACCTCTCATTGCCGTCGGCGCCGTCAGGCGTTGACGGCGGCGGCCTTCGGCTTCGCGCGCGACTTCGGCTTCGGCTGGCCTGCGCGCGAGAGCACCTCGTCGAGCCAGGCGGCCGCCTCTTCCTCGTCCATGTCCTTCGCGTACATGAGCTCGGATGCGAGGATCTTCTTCGCCTTCACGAACATCTGCTTCTCGCCGGTCGAGAGGCCCTTCTCGTTGTTCCGGACGGCGAGGTTCCGTACGACCTCCGCGAGCTCGAAGATGTTTCCCGTCTTCATCTTGTCGCGGTTGTGCTTGAAGCGACGGTTCCAGTTCTTCGGCATCTCGGTCGACCCGCCCGAGAGCGTCCTGACGACCATGGTCACCGTTCTCTGGTCGATGACGGTTCGCAGTCCCACCCGCTCCGCGTTCTCACAAGGCACGTTCACGGTCATGTCGTTGTGGAGGATCTGGATTGTCAGGTACTCCCGCGTCTCGCCCAGAACCTCGCGCTTCTCCTTCCGCACGACTGTTCCCGCGCCGTGGTGCGGATAGACGACCTTGTCGCCAATATCGAACAAGAGGGCCTCCCCGATGTCGGATGCGTCGCCTTCACGAAAAAGTGCCGGCAGCGTCTTCCTGCCGGCATCCAGGGCACATCATAGCGCGTTCTTCACAGGCGATTAACGGAACCGCAACCGCTATGCAGCAGCTTCGAAGGCGCGCTCGAGGCCAGCCGAGATCGCGGCGCGAAGCGATTCCGCGGGGTCGACTCGAACCGCGGCTCTGCCGAGCGTGCCGTCGGGAGCAACGACCGTGGCAACCCCGAGCTTGGCGCACTCCTCGAGACGTCGCTCCGCCTGCGAGGCCTGACGCAAGCGACCGGTGAGTCCGATCTCGCCGAAAACGGCGAGTCCCTCGCGCACGGGTGTGCCGCGCGCGGCCGAGGCAATCGCGAGCGCGACGGCGAGGTCGGCTCCCGGCTCCTCGATACGGACTCCTCCGGCGACGTTCACGAAGACGTCCGCACTCGCGAGCGCGACACCGGCGTGCCGCCCGAGCACGGCAACGATCATCGCCAGGCGCTTCGGGTCGACCCCGGTGCCGACGCGCCTCGGCATGGCGAGATCCGTCGGCGCGACGAGCGCCTGTACCTCGAGGAGAATCGGCCGCGTTCCTTCGAGCACGCACCCGACGGCCGCACCCACCTCGCCGGGCCGAGTCGTCCCGAACAGCGCGGACGGATCGGGGACGCCGACGAGGCCGACCGCGGTCATCTCGAACACACCGAGCTCATTTGTCGAGCCGAAGCGATTCTTCGTGGCGCGCAGGATGCGGTGCTCGTGGTAGCGATCTCCCTCGAACTGCAACACGCAGTCGACGAGGTGCTCGAGGACGCGCGGCCCTGCCACGGCGCCGTCCTTCGTCACGTGCCCGACGAGCACGGTCGCGACCCCGGCCTCCTTCGCGACGCGCAGGAGCCGCCCTGCAGCCTCGCGCACCTGCGCGACCGAGCCAGGCGCAGAACCGAGCACAGAAGCGTGCAGCGTCTGGACCGAGTCGATGACGCAGACGTCGGGCCGCAGCGACTCGAGCGTCGCGCACACGACGTCGAGCTCGGTCTCGGCGAGAATCTCGACCGCCTCGGCGCCACCGAGTCGCGCGGCGCGTAGCGCGACCTGCGCGGTCGACTCTTCGCCGGTCACGAGCAGCGCGCGTCGCCCACCGCGCGCAATCGCGCCGAGCGCGGTGAGCAGGAGCGTCGACTTGCCCACGCCCGGCTCTCCACCGACGAGCACGAGCGAGGCTGGAACGAGACCCCCGCCGAGCACCCGGTCTAGCTCCGAAACCCCGGTGGCGATGCGCTCGGCCTCGTCGACCGAGACCTCTCCGATCGGGACGGGCTGCGCTGGACGCGCGGGCGCGGGCCCGGTCGCCGAGCCGTGGAGCTCTTCGACGAGCGTCCCGAACGCGCCACAGCCCGGACACTTGCCGAGCCAGCGGCCCGATGTGGTGCCGCAATCGGAGCAGGTGAACTGGACGGTGACCTTTGCCACCCGGCCAGTCTAGGAGCGCGGTCCGACGCCGTCCGTCACGAAAGTGCGCCGGGCGGCTTGCAACTCGGGCGCGCGTCGATCAGAGTGCCGGGAGACCGCAGGCCAAGACGAAAGGACGTATCGCATGGAGAGATTGCAAGCGCTCGGGCGCGGGACGCAGCTCATGTTCGTCGCGGGCGTCCTCCTCCTGATCATCAGCTTCCTGAACTGGCAGGAGGTCGAGTTCGATCTCGGGCCGCTTGGCGAGGGAAGCGCCGGCGTCAGCGCCTGGGACAACTTCCTGGGCATCGTCATGGGGATCCTCACGATCGTCCTGATCGCACGGATCGTCGCGCGCATGGCCGCGGTCGACGTGCCCATCCCCGTCTCGTTCGCGATGACGAGCGTGGTTCTCGGCCTCATCATCGCCATCTGCGCGATCCTGAAGAACCTCACCGACGACTACTCGACGTTCTGGAGCTACATCGGCGTCGGGCTCGCCGTCCTGATCGCGATCGGCGCGTGGCTCGAGGTACAGGACGCAGGCGGGGTGGACTCGCTGAAGGCAGAAGCCGGCAGCTACGGATCCGCAACGACCAACCCCGCGTCACCACCGCCACCACCCCCGGCGGCTGCCGCGCCTGCAGCCGCTGCCCCGGTTACCACCGAGGCATCCCTTGCGGGACAGGAATCACAAGAGAGTGCGGCGAGCGAAGCATCTGCGGTCAGCCCCGAAGCGAGCGACACGGCCTCGGACACGACGGATGCGGCCTCGGACGCAAGCAGCGACGAGCCGTCGACCGAGCGGGAGCACTAGAGCCCCGCTCACCTCCCCATCGCGAAGCCGCGGCGCGACAATGTGCCGCGGCTTCGTCGATGCCGCAAATAGCCTGCAAGGCTCGCATTCCGGACGAAGGCGAGTACCCTGTGGCGAAGCACAGCGGGCCGGCGGCAGCCCGACGCCGATCACACGCCGAAAGGGTTCACGATGGCGAAGTTCAAGAGCCTCTCGCGAGGCACGCAGATCGTTCTCGTCACCGGGCCGCTGCTGTTCTTCAGCCTGTTCCTCACCTGGCAGAACGTCGCGGTCAACTACGGGCGGGCCGGAGTGGCCAGGCTGCCGCTCGACGGCTGGGACGCATGGGGCCTCCTGCTCGGACTGCTCGTTCTCTCGACTCTGACGCTCGTCGTCCTGACGAACCTGACGGAGGTCGAGATGTCGAGCGACATCCCGTGGGCGAAGGTGACATTGGGTCTCGGTGTCGCCACGTTCGCCATCGCCGTGCTCAAGAACCTCACCGACGCCGGCTCTTCCTGGTCGAGCTACGGGTTCGTTGCGCTCGCGGCCGGAGTCGCAGTGGGCACGTACCTCGACTGGACCGCGGAGCGCCGGAATCGCGAGCCGCTCCTGTCGGCGGGGAAGCGGCGCGGGCTCAGATCAACCGCTTGACGAGCAGCGCGCGGTCTTCACCCGGCCCGTCGTAGTCCTCGGCGATCCGCTCGACTTCGAACCCGAGCGTCTGGTGAAATTCCAGCGAGCCCTGGTTCAGCGGTGAGGTCACGCAGCGAACGACGCTGCGCCCATTGGCCCGCACCTCGTCGAAGAACCGCTCGTACAGCTTGCGGCCGAGTCCTTCGCCGCGATCCTCCGGCGTAACGCCGACGAAGTGGATGTAGGCCTCGTCGTCGGCTGCCTGCGAGAGGAAGCCGCAGACGAAACCGAGCAGCTCGCCGTCCTCGGCCTCCGCGACGAAGCTCGTCCCCTCGAAGTGGATGAAGAAGAGCTTCGGAAGCATCGGCGCCATCTCGCGCCCGCCCCACCAGACGTTGACGCGCCCGATGACCCGCCCGTAGTCGGACGGCTTCGCATGACGGATGTCGACGGTGCTAATCGTCCGACGGCTCGTCGACGAGCTCGGCGAGCCCTGCGAGGTCGGCCTCACTCGACGGGCCGCCGACGGCAGCCGGAACCGGCGTACCCTCGATGACGCGGATCTCGACCGGCGGCTCGCCCTCGGCAGGGTTGTCGCGGCGGTCGACGATGAGCGTCGTTCCGGGAGCGAGCTCGCGACCGAGGATGAAGTCGGCCAGCGGATCCTCGAGCATGCGCTGGATCGCGCGGCGCAGCGGCCTCGCGCCCATGGCGGGGTCGTAGCCGGTCTCGACGAGGAGCTCCCGCGCATCGTCGGTCAGCTCGATCACGACGTCGTGCTTGCCCATCTCCTCGCGAACGCGCTTCATCATGAGGTCGACGACCTCGAGGATCTCCGTCTTCTCGAGCTTGTGGAAGACGATGACCTCGTCGATGCGGTTCAGCAGCTCGGGCCGGAACACCTTCTTGAGCTCCGACATCACGCGCTCCTTCATCTCGTCGTACGACAGACCCTGCTCATCGCCGATCGAGAAGCCGAGCGTCTGGTTCTTGGAGATCTGCGCCGCCCCGAGGTTCGAGGTCATGATCACGATCGTGTTGCGGAAGTCGACCTTCCGCCCCTGCGAGTCCGTGAGCTTCCCGTCCTCGAGGATCTGCAGCAGGATGTTGAACACGTCCGGGTGCGCCTTCTCGATCTCGTCGAGGAGCACGACCGAGTACGGCTTGCGGCGCACGGCCTCCGTGAGCTGGCCGCCCTCGTCGTAGCCGACGTAGCCCGGCGGCGAGCCGACGAGTCGCGACACCGAGTGCTTCTCCATGTACTCGGACATGTCGACCTGGATCAGCGCGTCCTCGTCGCCGAACAGGAACTCGGCGAGCGTGCGCGCGAGCTCGGTCTTGCCGACGCCGGACGGGCCGAGGAAGATGAACGAGCCGGTCGGTCGCTTGGGATCCTTGATTCCCGCACGCGCTCGCCGGATCGACTTCGCGACGGCCACGATCGCCTGGTGCTGCCCGATGACGCGCTTGTGGAGCTCGTCCTCCATGCGGATGAGACGCGCGGACTCGGCCTCGGTGAGCTTGAAGACGGGAATCCCCGTCCACATCGAGACGATGTCGGCGATCTCGTCCTCGCCGATCTCCGGCTGCTCCTCGTCGGCCTGATTGCGCCACTCCTCCTCGAGCTCCTTCTTCTTCTGCGAGAGCTTGCGCTCCTTGTCGCGCAGCTGCGCGGCCTTCTCGAACTCCTGTGCCTCGATCGCGCCTTCCTTGTCCGCGCGCACCTTGTCGATCTCTTCCTCGAGCTCGCGGTAGCGCGGCGGCGCCGACATCGTCGCGATCCGAACGCGCGATCCGGCCTCGTCGATGAGATCGATCGCCTTGTCGGGAAGGTGCCGGTCCTGGATGTACCGGTCGGCGAGCGCGGCCGCCGCGGCGAGCGCCTCGTCGGTGATCTTGCAGCGGTGATGCGCCTCGTAGCGATCGCGCAGCCCGCGCAAGATCTGGACGGTCTCGTCGATCGAGGGCTCGTCGACGCGCACCTGCTGGAAGCGCCGCTCGAGCGCGGCGTCACGCTCGAGGTACTTGCGGTACTCGTCGAGCGTCGTTGCGCCGATCGTCTGGATCTCGCCGCGCGCGAGCGCCGGCTTGAGGATCGAGGCTGCGTCGATCGCGCCCTCGGCAGCGCCGGCGCCGACGAGATTGTGGAGCTCGTCGATGAAGAGAATGATGTCGCCGCGCTGGGTGATCTCCTTCATCACCTTCTTCAGGCGCTCCTCGAACTCACCGCGGTACTTCGAGCCGGCGACGAGCGCCGCGAGGTCGAGCGTGTAGATCTGCTTCCCCTTGAGGAGCTCGGGAACCTGGCTCGAGGAGATGCGCGAGGCGAGACCCTCGACGACGGCCGTCTTGCCGACGCCGGGCTCGCCGATGAGCACGGGGTTGTTCTTCTGGCGACGCGAGAGGATCTGCATGACGCGCTCGATCTCGGTCTGGCGGCCGACCACGGGGTCGAGCTTGCCCTCGACAGCGGCCTTCGTCAGGTTGCGGCCGAACTGGTCGAGGAGCTTCGAGCTCTTCGTCTTCTCGCCGGGCGCGACGCTCGCGCCGGACTGGCGGCGGCCCGGCCCGGAGAGCATCCGGATGATCTCGTTGCGAATCTTCTCCGCATCCGCGTCGAAGTCGAGCAGGATGCGTGCGGCGACACCTTCGTTCTCGCGTACGAGTCCGAGGAGGATGTGCTCCGTCCCGATGTAGTTGTGACCCAGCGAGAGGGCCTCGCGCAGCGCCAGCTCGAGCACTTTCTTGGCGCGCGGCGTAAACGGGATCTGGCCGGTGGTGACCTCGTCGCCCTGGCCGACGATGCGCGCGACCTGCGCGCGAACCTCTTCCACCGTGATGTCGAGGGACTCGAGCACGCGTGCGGCGAGGCCCTCCTCTTCGCGGAGGAGGCCGAGCAGGATGTGCTCCGTGCCGATGTAGTTGTGCTTGAGGGCCCTGGCCTCGTCCTGTGCAAGAACGACGACCTGACGTGCCCGCTCCGTGAATCGCTCGAACAACTCCCTCGACGCTCCTTTCGATCGATTACCGGAGGAGCTGCCTCACCCCCGGGTCGAAGGGACGACTCATCGTAGCCGACTGGTCTCGTGTGGAGTCTCACACGCCGGGTTCGCCCGGCAGCCTCGGTACCCTTCTCGGCCGTTGAGCAACAAGGCCTTAATCACGGGCGGCGCCGGGTTCATCGGTTCGCACCTCTCGGAGTTGTTGCTCGAAGAAGGACACGAGGTGTGGGTGCTCGACGATCTTTCGACCGGATCGCTCGACAACATCGAGCACCTCCGGGATCGTGACGGATTTCATCTCGTCGTGGACTCCGTACTCCACTGGTCGGTCGTCAACGAGCTCGTCTACAAGTGCGACGTGGTCTACCACCTCGCTGCGGCGGTGGGTGTCCGTCTGATCGTCGAGCAGCCCGTGCAGACGCTCGTGACGAACCTGCGTGGCACCGAGATCGTCCTCGAGCACTGCCACCGGTTCGGCAAGCGCGTCCTGGTCGCCTCGACCTCCGAGGTCTACGGCGACCACCGCGAGGAGCGGCCGCTCGTCGAGACCGACCGGCGGATCTACGGGCCGACGACGCAGAAGCGCTGGGCGTATGCGGACTCGAAAGCGATGGACGAGTTCCTCGCGCTCGCGCACCACGCCGAGCACGACCTCGACTGCGTGATCGTCCGCCTGTTCAACACGGTCGGCCCACGCCAGAGTGGCCAGTACGGGATGGTCATCCCGACGTTCGTCCAGCGGGCTCTTGCCGAGGAGCCTCTGGAGATCCATGGCGACGGAGATCAGACGCGTTGCTTCTGCCACGTGTCGGACACGATCCGCGCGCTCGCCGGGCTCATGGATCACGGCACATCGGGCGAGATCTACAACGTCGGCTCCGAGGAGCGCATCTCCATCAACGACCTCGCGGGTCGCGTGCGCAAGCTGGCCGAGTCGTCCTCCACGGTCGAATACGTGGCCTACGACGACGTCTACGGGATCGGCATCGAGGACATGCTCCACCGCATCCCGTCGACGGCGAAGATTCGCGCGGCCGTCGACTGGACGACCGAGCGGACGCTCGACGACATCCTCGCCGACGTGCTGGCCTTCGAGCGCGGCCGCCTCGAGACCCTCGCCGAGCGCAGCTAGAGCTACGCGGCCGAGCGGCCGCGAGTTCGTGCGGGCGTACTCATCGAGCCATCTGCTGATAGCGCCTGGCGAATTCGAATCTCTGCGCCCAACGGCTTCCTAGCGTGACTCATGACGCAGCGCAGGAAAGAGAACGACGTCTCGGATCGTCTCGCGGCCGGAGAGGAGCATGACGAGGCGGTCGATACCGAGCCCGAGACCGCCCGTCGGCGGCATCCCGAAGGACAGCGCTTCGACGTAGTCCGGGTCGCCGCGGACGCCCTCGACGTGCGCCGGCTGCTCGTCGAAGCGGCGCTGCTGTTCCTCCGCGTCGTTGATCTCCGAGTACGCGTTGCCGAGCTCCATTCCGGCGGCGAAGTACTCGAAGCGCTCGGTGATCCGGTCGTCGTCGTCGGTCACGCGCGCGAACGGGGAAAGCTCCACGGGATGCCCGTGGACGATCGTCGGCTCGACGAGGCTCGGCTCGACGAAGTGGCCGAAGGCGTGGTCGACGAGCTGCGGCCAGTCCTTGTCCGCCTCGGTGTCGACGCCCCGCTCCGTGAGCCAGGCCCGCAGCTCGCCCTCGTCGTGCGTCCAGAGCTCGTGCGCCTCGAGCGACTCGACGAAGCCGATGCGTTTCCAGGGACGTTTCAGGTCGATCTCGTGCCCTCGAAACGTCGCGACGGTGGTTCCGAGTACGTCGAGCGCGACCTGCTCGAGCATCGCCTCGATGCGGTCCATCGTGTCGCGGAAGTCGGCGTACGCCTCGTACCACTCGAGCATCGTGAACTCGGGCTGGTGCTTGTACGAGACGCTCTCGTTCCGGAAGTCCTTGCCGATCTCGTACACGCGCTCGAGCCCTCCGACGATCAGCCGCTTGAGGTAGAGCTCGGTTGCGATGCGGAGGTAGAGATCCGTCTCCAGCTCGTTCGAGTGCGTCACGAACGGGTGCGCGAAAGCGCCCCCGTAGCGGGGTTGCAGAACGGGCGTCTCGACCTCGACGAAGCCCTCGCTGTCGAGGTAGCGACGGATCGACGAGACGACCCTCGTGCGCAGGAGGAAGAGCTCTCGCGACTCCTCGTTCATGAGCAGGTCGAGATAGCGCTTGCGGTAGCGCGTCTCGGTGTCGGTCAGACCGTGGAACGTATCGGGAAGCGGACTGCGGTTGGGCGCAAGCAGTGTCAGCTCGTCGACGGCGAGCGACGGCTCCCCTCGACGCGACTTCGCGGGCTTGCCGGCGACGCCGACGACGTCACCGAGGTGAACGTCGATCTCCGCGATGCGACCCGTGTCGCACATGAGCTGAATCCGCCCCGACCGGTCGACGAGGTCGAGGAAGACGAGTTTCCCCATCTCGCGGCGCGCCATCACGCGCCCGGCGAGCCGTCTCGTCTCCTCGAGCTCGCTTCCCGGCTCGATCGGTTCGGTCGCCGCACGAACCTCCGCGATCGCGTCGCGATTCGGGAAGCGCTTCGCGGCGGGCATGGCGCGCCGAGTCTAGTCGGCGTCCGAGCGCGATCGTCCGGTATCGGAGATCGAGGCCGCGCTACGCGGCCTTGATCTCCATGATCTTGAACTTCACCTTCGAACCGCGCGGCGTCACGACCTCGACCGTCTCGCCCTTCTTGCGACCCATGATCGCCTTGCCGACGGGCGACTCGTTCGAAAGCTTCCGCTCGGCCGGGTTCGCCTCGGCGGAGCCGACGATGAAGTACTCCGTCGTCTCCTTCGCGTCGACGTCGCGCAGGCGGACGACGGCACCGACCGAGACGATGCTCGTGTCGACCTTTCGCTTGTCGATCAGCTGGGCGTTCGCGAGGCGTTCCTCGAGCTGGGCGATGCGATGCTCGAGCATCATCTGCTCGTTCTTCGCGTCGTCGTACTCCGCGTTCTCGGCAATCTCGCCGAACTCGCGCGCGGCGGCGATGCGCTCGGCGATCTCACGCCGCTTCTGGGTCGTCAACACCTCCAGCTCCGCCTTCAGCTGCTTGAAGCCCTCGGGAGTGAGGATCACGTCCTTCACGAAAAATGCCCTCCAGAGACGAGATTGCGGGGCCCTCGGGCCCCGACAACGGTCGGGAATGGTAGCTACCCCGTTCGAGAAGCGTCAAACAGCCCGCGAGTACCATCCGACAGCCGTGCTCGACCTTCGCGAACCGTGGCAGATCGGCCCCGTCGAGGTCCCGACGAGGCTCGTGCTCGCCCCCATGGCCGGTGTCAGCGTCCAGGCGTTTCGGCGCCAGGGTCGCCGCTACGGAGCGGGGCTCGTCTGCTCCGAGATGGTCAGCTGCGCGGGGATCGAGCACCGCAACGAGAAGACCCTCGGGTATCTCCGCGTCGCCTCCGACGAGCATCCGCTCGCGATCCAGCTCTTCGGCTCCGATCCTCGGACGATGGCGGATGCCGCGCGCATGGTCGAGGCCGTCGGGGCAGACATCGTGGACGTCAACTTCGGATGCCCCGTGAAGAAGGTGACGAAGACAGGCGCCGGCGCGCATCTCCTCGAGGATCAGGACCTCGCGTGCCGGATCATCGGCGCGATCGCCGACGCGGTGAGCGTCCCGGTGACCGTGAAGCTACGGCGAGGCGTGCAGAACGGCTCACGGGCGGCCCTCGTGCTCGGCCCGCGACTCGTCGAGGCGGGCGCGTCCTCGCTGACGCTCCATCCGCGCTCGGCGCAGCAGATGTACACGGGCACCGCAGATCATGCGCTCACCGCCGAGCTCGTCGCGCTCGTGGACGTGCCGGTGGTCGCCTCCGGCGACGTGACGTCTCGCGCTCGCGCGCAGACGGTGCTCGCAACGACGGGCGCCGAAGCGGTGATGGTCGGCCGCGGGGCACAAGGAAACCCGTGGGCACTTCGCGAGATCGTCGACGGAGACACGAGCGCGCCGACACGCGAGGAGGTCGCAGCTGAGCTGGTGCTCTTCGTCCGGGAGACGGTTCGCGAACTGGGCGAACGCCGGGCGTCGGGCTTCCTCAAGAAGTTCTACGGGTGGTACCTGGGACAGGGACGGTTCCCGAGGGAGTTCAAGCAGGAACTCGTGCAGCTCGACTCGACCGAGGAGGTCGAGCGCCGATTGCTTGCCGCCGCACCGGGCGCCTACGAGATCGTCGAGCGCCTCGAGGCCGAGATCCCGACGGGAGCGGAGCTCACGCTCGAGCTCCCCGTCTCGATCTACGGCGGCGGGTAGGGCGAGATTTGTCTCGCCCTTAGGTGCTCGTGTGGGTCCGTCCCGCGAACGCCGTCGCAACGCCGAGACCGATGTAGACAGTCCCGCTGACGTAGCGCTGCGTCCGTGCGAATCGGCGGGAGCGGCGCAGCATCCCTCCTGCCGTGCCCGCAACGAGTGCCCACAGCGAGTCCGTGATCAGGCCCAGGAGCGCGAAGAGGAAGCCGAGAAACGCAATCTGCAGAGCGGGATGCTGTGCGTTCGGATCGACGAACTGGGGCAGGAACGCGAGGAAGAACAGCGCGGCCTTCGGGTTGAGGACGTTCACGACGATCCCCTGCGCAAACGCGCGCCGCAGGTTTCTCTCACCGCCGAGCGCGACTTCGGACTCGGCACGGCCGGACAGCAGCGTCCACAAGCCGAGGCCGATCAGGTAGGCAGCGCCCGCGAACTTGACCGCGGTGAACGCGACCGCGGACGAAAGCACGAGTGCCGAGAGGCCGAGAGTCGCGGCCGCGATGTGCGCGAGCGTGCCGACATGGATGCCGAGAACCGAGACGAGGCCAGCACGGCGGCCCTGGTGGATCGAGCGGGTGACGACGTAGATCACCGCCGGACCGGGTACGAGCAGCAGCGCGACCGCGGCCGCGACGAAGAGGCCGATGGCAGGCGGGTTCGGAATCACCGGTTGAGCTCCCAGACGAGGCGCAGCCCTTCGAGCGTGAGGAACGGGTCGACCCGCTCGATCGTGTGCGAGTGTGGTGCGACGAGATCTGCCAGGCCACCCGTCGCGATCGCGCGCGCATCCACCCCCAACTCGCCCCGAATACGACCGACGATGCCGTCGACCTGGCCGGCGAAGCCGTAGACGAGCCCGGATTGAAGGGCGCTGACGGTCGTCTTGCCGATCACCGTCTCGGGGGCCGAGTAGTCCACCTTCACGAGTCGCGCCGCGCGGGAGAACAGGGCCTCCATCGAGACCTCCACACCCGGCGCGAGCACTCCACCGACGTACTCACCGTCGGGCGAGACGACGTCGAAGTTCGTCGATGTGCCGAAGTCGACGACGATGACGGGCGCGCCATAGCGCTCTCGCGCCGCGATCGAGTTCGCAATCCGGTCCGGCCCCAGCTCGCGCGGATCGTCGTAGCGAATCGGAATCCCGGTCTTCGCGCCCGGGCCGACGACGAGCAGGGGGGCATGTGCCCACTTGGCCGCGAATGCCTCCCATTCGCGCACGAGAACGGGCACGGTCGAGGCCAGGCAGATCCCGTCGACGTCGTCGAAGTCCAGGAGACCGGCGAGCAGGACGCCGAGCTCGTCCGCGGTGCTCGATCGCTCGGTCGCGAGCCTCCAGTGGTCGACGAGCTCACTGTCCCGAAAGATGCAGAGCGCGGTCTGCGTATTGCCGACGTCGACGGCGAGAAGCATCGCGTAGGGGCGAGGCTTGTCTCGCTCTAGGGCGACTCGTCGTCGCCCGCGAGCGGCTGCCCGAGTCGCTCGGCCAGGGCCTCGGCCGTGAGCCGAGGCTCCTCGCCCTCGCCGCGCAGCTCCTCGACCGTGACGTCGCCCGACGTGTACACCTCGGCGCGCGGGATGATCCGGCTGGGCCGGCTCTTGTCCCAGACCCAGACGTCCTCCATGCGGACGTGGAAGAACGGGTAGCTCGTCTGTGGAAGCGCCTCGAGGTCGAGCTTGTTGCAGAGGTACGTGGCGTCCTGCGTGAGCACGCAGTACCGGAACAACGGGAAGACGGCGGAGTACTCGCGCTTGACGGCGAGCTCGAGCTCTGCCTCGTACTCGTCGAGGTCGTCCAGATGCGACATCGCCTCAGTCTAGCGCCGTCAGGAGCGCCGACACCCGGCCGCGCCCGGGGACGTCGAGCTCGGGCGCCAGCTCGGCCAGCGGCTCGAGCGCGAACCGGCGCTCGTGGAGGTGCGGGTGCGGCACCCGCAGGCCCGGCGCGTCGACGACCTCGTCCCCGTAGACGAGGAGGTCGAGGTCGACCGTCCGCGGCCCCCACCGCTCCTCGCGAACGCGGCCGAGCGACGCCTCGATCGTGAGCAGCAGGTCGAGGAGCTCGCGCGCCGTGTGCGTCGTTTCGAGCGCAACCGCACCATTGAGGAACGGCGGCTGGTCGACGACGCCGACGGGTTCCGTCTCGCGCAGCTGCGATACGGCGAGCAGGGACACGCCGTCCGCTGCGGCGAGCAGCTCGAGCGCGCGGCGAAGCGTCTCCTCGCGGGCTCCGAGGTTCGCGCCGAGCCCGACGTACGCGACGGTCACTCGCGCGAGCGTTCGACCACGACCGCCGCGTAGTCGACGGGCGGGTCGAGCACGACGTCGGGCTTGCGCACGCGCACGCGCACGCGCTCGACGGCCTCGAAGCGCTCGACGATCCCGTCGGCCACCGATCCCGCGAGCCCCTCGAGCAGCAGTCGCTCCCGGCCGGAGAACACCTCGCGTACGAGCTCGGCCAGGCGCCGGTAGTCGACGGTGTCCTCGATTCGGTCGGTATCGGACGCCGACCCGCGCACGTCGACCCAGAGATCGACGAGAAAGCGCTGTCCGAGGCGTCGCTCCTCCTCGAGGTAGCCGTGGCGGCCGAAGACGACCAGGCTCTTCAGCTCGATCCTCATGCGGTGATCTTCCCACGCTCGACGGCCGCTGCAACGGCGAGGGCCTCGACCGTCTCGCGCACGTCGTGGGCGCGGAACATCGCCGCACCGCGCTCGAACGCCGCGACCGCGCCCGCGAGCGAGGCAGCCAGGCTCCCTTGGGTGGCATTCGTATCGCCGGAGACCCTCCCGAGGGTGCTCTTCCGCGAAACGCCGACCAGCACGGGCCTCCCCAGCGCGCACAGCTCGTCGAGGCGACGCAAGAGCTCCAGGTTCTGGTCCGGGGTCTTGCCGAAGCCCACGCCGGGATCGACACAGATGCGCGCTTCGCGAATGCCGCGCTCGACCGCGAAGGCGACGCGCTCCTCGAGGAAGGCCAACACATCGGAGACGACGTCGTCGTAGTGAGGAGCGGCCTGCATCGTCCGCGGCTCGCCTTGCATGTGCATCAGACACACGTACGCGTCTGCGTCTGCGACCACCTCGACCAGCGCGGGGTCGCCGCGCAGAGCGGTGACGTCGTTGACGAGCTCGACGCCGAGCTCGAGCGCACGGCGGGCGACCTCCGCCTTCGACGTGTCGATCGACAGCGGCGCGCCAGAGAGACGCTCGAGCACGGGCATGACGCGCGCGAGCTCCTCCTCGACCGAAACCGGCCGCGCACCCGGCCGCGTCGACTCGCCACCGACGTCGACGAGAGCGGCACCCTCGTCCAGAAGCTCTCTCGCGTGCGCGACGGCGACGGACGGCTCGACGAACCGGCCTCCGTCCGAGAAGCTGTCGGGTGTGACGTTGAGAACGCCCATGACGGACGGCCGCGGCCAGCGCTTCTCGAACGGCTCTCGTGCGTTCACGCCGCGGACATTAGAGGTGGCTCCGTCTGATACGCGGGCCAGAATCGCGCCCCATGGACACACCTGCGTCGAACACCGGCCCGCTCGGGCAGCCGAGAGGCATCGGCTTCGCAATCCTGATGGCGATCGTCACCCTCGGGATCTACACGCTGTACTGGGTCTTCAAGACCCAGGACGAGGTGAAGAACCACTCCGGGCAAGGCGTCGGAGGCGTTCTCGGCCTGGTCATCTACATCGTCGTCTCGATCGTCACGTGGTTCCTCGTCCCATCCGAGGTCGGGAAGATGTACACGCAGGACGGTCGGCAGGCGCCCTTCAGCGGCTGGACGGGCCTCTGGCTCTTCCTGCCGATCATCGGTGCGTTCGTCTGGTTCATCAAGATCCAGGGCGCGCTGAACCGGTACTGGGAGTCGAAGAGCACAGGCTCGCTCCCGATCGACGAGCCGGGCGTCGCCTAAGGCGGACAGAGCGTGCGCGGTAGGGCCACGGGCGTGGTCCTGCCGGCGCTCGTCGTGCTGGGGCTCGTCGCGCTGGTTGCGATCGCCTCGACGGGCTCGACGCAGAGCGGGTCCGGCGAAACGCGTCAGCCTTCCGAGTCGCTGCTCGACGCGTTGTTCACGCTCGGGCTCGTCGCGGTGTTCGCGGGGGGCGTGCTCCTGCTCTACGGGCTCACGCAGAGGCAGGCGATCGCCCGCGAGGCGGCCCGAGGCCGCATCCCCCGCTTCGGTCTTCTCTCGACGCTCGCTCTCCTGGGGTTCTTCACGGCGGTCACGTACTGGCGCTTCGGCAAATGGAAGCCTCCCACTCCGACCGAAGAGGAAGGCGACTTCGCCTTTCCGGGCCCGGCCCCGGTTCCGACGACTCCTGATCGGGAGCAACTCCCGCCGTACGAGCCGAGCGTCTCGTGGCTTCCGATCGCGTCTGGTCGCCGGGTTGGTGCTCGCCGGCATCGTCGCGTACGTCGTCTCGGAACGCCGCGCCAACCGCGGAAGACGCCCGGGCGAGGGCCTCGCCGAGCAGCTCGCGCACGTGCTCGACGAGACGCTCGACGACCTTCGGGCGGAAGCCGACCCGCGCCGCGCGATCATCGCGGCCTACGCCCGGCTCGAGCGCGTCCTCGCCGCGAACGGCGTCGCACGCCGGGCTGCGGAGACCTCCGACGAGTATCTGCCCCGGGTCCTCGACGACCTCGCGCTCGACCCGCGAGCCGTCGAGCGCCTGACGGTGCTGTTCACACGGGCTAAGTTCTCGCAGCACGACGTGGACACCGCGATGAAGGAGGAGGCGATCGGCGCGCTCGAAGACGTGCGGGACGAGCTTCGACTCGCCCGGGAAAGGCCGCAGCCCGAACCCGAGCCGATGCCCGTCGGAGCACGGCCGTGAGGGGAGATGCCTTCGGCGCCGCGCGAGCGCTCGTTCTCCCCACGTTGGCCCTGCTCGGGATCGCCCTCGTCGCGCCCGGACGGCTCGAAATCGCCGTCCGCATCTACGCGCTCGTCCTCTGCGCCGCGGTCATCGTCGTCCTCCTCCTGGCGCTTCGGCGTGCCTATCCCGACGAGAGCGCGCTGCGCCAACCGACGGCACGAGCCTCGCGAAGAACTCCTCCCGCCGGCCTCGACCGCGTCGAGCACGAGACCGTTCTCGCGGTCGCAGGCGCGTTCGATCTGCATTACCGCCTCGTGCCACGCCTGCGCGCCCTCGCCGCCGGGCTGTTGAGCTCGCGCCGCAGCGTCTCGCTCGCGGATGCACCGGACACGGCGCGCGCGATCCTCGGCGACGACGCCTGGGGGCTCGTCCGCGCCGACCGGCCACCGCCCGACGACCGGCTCGCCAAGGGGATCCCTGCGCGTGACCTCGCGCGGGTCGTCGACGCGCTCGAGGGCATCTGATGGAGCTCGCGCAGGTTCGGGAGCTGTCCGCGGAGGTTCTCGACGAGGTCGAGAGGGCCGTCGTCGGCAAGCGTGAACGACTCGAGCTCGTCTGGCTCGGCTTCCTCGCCGACGGCCACGTGCTCCTCGAGGACTTCCCCGGCCTCGCGAAGACGCTCGCCGCGCGCTCGTTCGCGCAGGTGTTGAGCATGCGCTTCACGCGCATCCAGTTCACGCCCGATCTGATGCCCTCGGACGTGACGGGCTCGTCGATCTGGAACCAGCGCGACGGCGACTTCGAGTTCCGCCCCGGGCCGATCTTCACCAACCTCCTCCTCTCGGACGAGATCAACCGCGCGCCGCCGAAGACGCAGGCGGCGCTGCTCGAGGCGATGCAGGAGCGTCAGGTGACGATCGAAGGCGTCACGCACACCCTCGAGCCGCCCTTCCTCGTGATCGCGACGCAGAACCCGATCGAGTACGAGGGCACGTATCCGCTCCCCGAGGCACAGCTCGATCGCTTCCTCCTGCGCACCGCGTTCGGCTATCCGAACCGCGACGGCGAGGTCGACGTGCTCGCCCGTCGCATCGAACGCGAGTCGGACGACGTCGTTCTCCGGCCGGTCGTCGATCGCGAGGCGCTCCTCACCATGCAGGTGGCCATCGAGCGCGTGCACGTCGCGCCGAGCGTGCAGGAGTACTGCGTCGACCTCGTATCGGCCACGCGCGAGTCTCCGAGCACCGCTGTCGGCGCGAGTCCTCGCGGAAGCCTGGCGCTCCTGAAGCTCGCGCGCTGCCGAGCCGCCCTCGCCGGCCGCGACTACGTCCTGCCCGACGACGTCAAGGCGATCGCGGTGCCCGCGCTCGCACACCGGCTCGTCCTTCGACCCGAGCTCTGGGTTCAGCGCGTCTCGTCCGAGGACGTCGTCCGCGAGGTGCTCGAGACGGTTCCGACGCCGCGCGCCGAGGACGTCGCGGCGGCGCCGCACGCGTGACGCGGACAGCAAGCCCGCGGCTTCTCGGCTACGCGGCGCTCGCCGCCGTCGGGCTGGTCGCCGCCCTTGCCCTGCGCCGGCCCGAGCTCGCGATCGTTGCGGCGCCGTTCGCCCTGCTCCTCGCAATCGGCACGCGCGTCGCACGCGAGCCACAGCTCTCGATCGACGTCGACCTGGCGCACGAACGAACGCTCGAGGGCGCCGTGGTCGACGCCGTCGTGGCCGTCCGGACGGATCGGACGATCGACCGGCTCGAGCTCCTCCTGCGCCTGCCGCGAGGCGTGGAGGTCGCCGAGGGCTCGGACGTCCACGCGTTGCATCTCCGAGCCGGGGCGAGTCGCGACCTCGACGTCGGCCTGCGGTGCGCGCGCTGGGGAGTGTTCGACATCGGCCGCGTCGACGTTCGGGCTCGTGACGCACTTCGACTCGTCACATGGGAAGCCGGCTTCGACGACCTTCAACGCCTCAAGGCGTATCCGAGCCCGGTGACCGTCCAGCGCCTCCTCGCGCCGCACGAGACCCAGGCGCTCGCGGGCAGCGAGGTCGCGCGCACGAAGGGAGAGGGGGTCGAGTACGCGGACATCCGCGACTTCGTACCCGGCGACCGTGTCCGCTCGATCAACTGGCGCGCGTCGGCCCGCCGGCAGGGCCTCGTGGTGAACGAGCGCCATCCGGAGCGCAATACGGACGTCGTGCTGTTCGTCGACAGCTTCACCGACGTCCGCGGCAACGACCGGAGCGTGCTCGACGACGGCGTCCGGGCGGCGGCGTCACTCGCGACCCGCTACCTGGAGCGGCGCGACCGTGTCGGGCTCGTCTCGTTCGGCGGGGTGCTGCGCTGGCTCCAGCCCGGATTGGGAACGACGCAGCGCTATCGGCTCATCGAGACGATGCTCGAGACCGGCGTGGCGCCGACGTACACCTGGCGCGACGTGAACCTCATCCCCGCCCGGATCCTTCCGCCCGCGTCGCTCGTGCTCGCACTGACTCCACTCGTGGACACGCGGTTCGTGACAGCGCTCGAGGATCTCCGCGCGCGCCGCTTCGACGTCGCCGTGGTCGAGGTCGACCCCGTCCCACTCGTCGAGCCGGGCCGCTCGGAGGCCGAGAAGCTCGCCTACCGGATCTGGCTCCTCGAGCGAGAGGTGCTTCGCGACCGACTCGTCGCGCTCGGGATCGGCGTCGCAACGTGGGGCGACACCGAGCTCGACACCGTACTCGAGGAGGTGAGGACATACCGGCGCTACACGCGACTGGCCCGCGCATAGCGACCGGCGTCGGCAGCGCGGCGTGTCTTCTCGCCGTCGTGGCGGTTCCGATGTCGCGCGGCAGTGACCCGTTCCAGGAGGTCGGCATCCGGATCGGCGCCGTCGCGTTCGTCGCCCTCGTCGCGGGAGTCGTGCTCGGCTGGGCGCCACTGATTCCCGCGGCCGCCGCACTCGCAGGAGGGCTGTATGCCGCCGAGCTCGCGATAGCCGACGCGCCGCTCGACGTTGCCGTGCCTGCGGTGGCCGCCGGGTTGCTGCTCTGCACCGAGCTCGGCTACTGGTCGCTCGAAGAACGGACGCACTGGCTCGGAGAGGGCGGCGAAAGCCTGCGGCGGGCCGCGGTCGTCGCGTTGCTCGGCGCGGCCGCGTTCCTCGTCGCGGCGACGCTGCTCGCGCTCGTGGACGCGGTGCGCGCACGCGGTCTCGCGCTCGACCTGATCGGCGCTCTCGCCGCGGTCACCGTGCTCGCCACGGTTGTCCTCGTCGCCCGCAACCAGCGTCAGCCGAGCAACGGCGCGTAGAGCGGACGCTCGAACGGCCAGTCCCGTGCGAGCCAGGCGGCAACGGCCTCCCTGAGCGTCAGATCGAGCTCCGCATGCGACGCGCGCACCCACGACTGAACGTGGGCGTCGTGGACGCCGTCTCGCGACGGATAGATGTAGGTGCAGCCGACCACGTCGTCGCCGGCGTCGAGCACCGTGTACGTGAAGCCCGTCCGTTCGGCGAAGTCGCGCGCGTGCCGCTCGAGATCGCCGAGGTTCTCCTCGAGGCTCATCTCGTGCGGCCAACGACTTTCCGGCCCGTATCCGGGTGACGCGAGGATGTGCTCGGCGCTCGACGACCACGCCGCGTAGTCGCGCTCGTTGTGCTCAGGACCGAGCGGCCTGAGACGAAGCCCGTCGCTCTCGAGTCCGACGGGCGGCTCGAAGCCCGCAGGGACGAACACGGGGGCGGCGCTAGCTGGGCGCCGGATCGGGCGGCGGAGGCTGCATCGCAGCGCCGGGAATCGGACGAGGCTGCGGGCTGAGCTTCGGCTTCTTCTCCGTCTCCGGCTCCTCGATCGCGGGCTCGGCGACCTCCGGCGGGAAGACCGACTCCTCGGCCTCGCCGGCCAGGAGCCGCTCGAACTGATCCTTGTCGATCGTCTCGCGCTCGATGAGGATCGCCGAGAGGCGGTGCAGCTCGTCCATGTGCGCGCGCAGGACGATGGTCGCGGACGCGTGCCCTTCCTCGATCACGCGGCGGATCTCGTCGTCGATCTCTTTTGCGATCTCGTCCGAGTAGTCGGGCTCGGAGCCCATGTCGCGCCCGAGGAACGGCATCTCGTGCGCGCGGCCGAGGACTCGCGGGCCGAGCTTCTCGGACATCCCGAAGCGCATGATCATCTGCTTCGCCACCGCCGTGACCCGCTCGAGGTCGTTCGCTGCACCGGTCGTCACCTCGTGGAAGACGAGCTCTTCCGCGGCGCGCCCGCCGAGCGTCATGGCGAGCTCGTCCATGAGCGTCGACTTCGTCGTCAGGTACTTGTCCTCCGTCGGCAGCGAGATCGTGAGGCCGAGCGCCTGGCCGCGAGAGACGATCGTGATCTTGTGAACGGGGTTCGTGTTCTCGAGGTAGTGCCCCACGAGCGCGTGGCCCATCTCGTGGTAGGCCGTGATCTTGCGCTCCTTCTCCGAGAGCAGGCGGGCCTTCTTCTCAGGCCCGGCGATGACGCGCATGATCCCTTCCTCGAGCTCGTCCTGCTCGATCATCTTCTTGCCGTTGCGCGCTGCGAGGAGCGCGGACTCGTTGATGAGGTTGGAGAGGTCTGCGCCCGTGAAGCCGGGTGTGCCGGCGGCGA
Source organism: uncultured Gaiellaceae bacterium (assembly GCA_963740105.1). Taxonomy (GTDB): domain Bacteria; phylum Actinomycetota; class Thermoleophilia; order Gaiellales; family Gaiellaceae; genus GMQP-bins7. The sequence goes on along the minus strand of CAVUCT010000014.1, from coordinate 21,503 downwards.
GCGTGTCGAGGTCGATGTCGCGCGAGAGTGGCTTGCCGCGCGAGTGCACCTCGAGGATCTTCCTGCGGCCGAGGCGATCCGGGCGATCGACGACGATCTGGCGGTCGAAGCGACCCGGACGGAGAAGCGCCGGGTCGAGGATGTCGGGCCGGTTCGTCGCGGCGATGAGAATGATGTTGTCCTTCATCTCGAAGCCGTCCATCTCGACGAGGAGCTGGTTCAACGTCTGCTCGCGCTCGTCGTGCCCGCCGCCGAGACCCGCGCCACGGTGCCGGCCGACGGCGTCGATCTCGTCCATGAAGATGATGCAGGGAGACGCCTGCTTCGCCTGCTCGAAGAGGTCGCGCACACGGGAGGCGCCGACGCCGACGAACATCTCGACGAAGTCGGAGCCGGAGATCGAGAAGAAGGGCACGCCCGCCTCACCGGCGACCGCGCGCGCGAGGAGCGTCTTGCCCGTGCCCGGCGGCCCGTAGAGGAGCACGCCCTTGGGGATGCGCGCGCCGAGCGCCTGGAACTTCTTCGGGTTCTCGAGGAACTCCTTGATCTCGTGCAACTCCTCGACGGCCTCGTCCGCGCCGGCGACGTCCTTGAACGTCACCTTCGGCGAGTCCGGCGACATGCGCTTCGCACGGCTCTTTCCGAAGCTCATGACCTTCGATCCGCCGCCCTGCACCTGGTTCATGAGGAAGATCCAGAACGCGATGAGGATCACGAACGGAAGGACATTGATGAGGAGCGCCCACCACGCGGATGAGCCCGTGCCCTTCGAGTCGAACTCGATGCCCTCGCGCTCGAGCAGGTTCTGGAACTGCGTCGCGGACTGCGGTGTCGGGTAGTTGACCTTGACCTTCCCACCCTCGACCAGGTTCGCCGAGATCTGCTGGCGCGGCGGGTTGAAGACGACGTCGTTGACCGCGCCTGCCTTCACTTTTCCGATCAGCTGCGAGTACGTGATCTTCTGCTGCTCGGAGCGTCCGGGCAGGAGGGTCTGACTCGCCAGATAGACGAGGACCACGATGATGATGAGCGGGAAAAGCGCGCTGCGGAAGAAGCGGTTCACGTCAGTCGTCGGAGGGTAGCACCGTCGTTCTTCGGCACCCGCTGGACTTTCCCCCTCCCCCGTTATGACCTGATTGCGGGGATTCTGTCGTTTTCGGCACGAATCAGTGCGCCGGCGGGATCAGGTCGGCGTGCAGGACGGCGACGTACGGAAGGTTCCGGTAACGCTCGGCGAAGTCGAGCCCGTAGCCGATGACGAAGCGGTTCGGAATCTCGAAGCCGACGTAGCGGACGGGCACGTCGATCTCGCGGCGCTCCGGCTTCGTCAGTAGCGTCACGACCTCGAGCGATGCGGGCTTGCGCGCGCCGAGGTTGCGCATCAGATACGACAGCGTCAGGCCCGAGTCGATGATGTCCTCGACGACGAGGACGTCCCTTCCCGAGACGTTGATGTCGAGGTCTTTCAGGATGCGCACGACTCCCGAGGAGTCGGTCGCGGCGCCGTAGCTCGAGATCGCCATGAAGTCGATCTCGCACGGCACCGTGAGCTCTCTCATCAGGTCGGCCATGAAGAAGACGGCGCCCTTGAGGACGCCGACGAGCAGCAGATCGCGACCCGCGTAGTCGGAGGAGATCTCGGCGCCCAGCTCGCCGATCCGTGCCTGGATGGCGTCCTCCTCGATGAGGACTTCGCCGACGGCCTTCTCGAGCTCGGTCTGGGTCACGCCTCCGGATCCTTCCATGCCTGGACCGCATCCTCCCAGCCGGGCGCCTCGACGATCCCCGGAACCGCGACGACCTCGTCGCCCGAGACGACCATCGGCCAGGTGTCGCGCGCGGCTCTCGGCACCTTCGCGTCCACGAGCACATCCTGCACCTTCTTCGTGCGTCCGGCGAGACGATCCCCGGGGCGTCGCGTGCGGACGACGAGCCCCGGCCGCGCGCTCTCGATTCGCCACGGCCCGAAGCGAACACTGCCCTCGAGCCGCACGTCGTCGTACTCGCGCACCGCCCGCAGGCCGTTGCCGAGATCCGCCGCCCTCGTCCCGTCGGCCGACGCGAGGAGCTCCGTGAGCCTGCGCTCGAGTCCGCGCGGAAGCCGCGGTCGCTCCTCCGCGAGCGCGAGGAGGTTCCGATCGGCGCCGGGATGGAGCTTCCGGAGCAGCGGCAGGATCTCCTCACGGAGGAGCCCCCGCTTCGTGTCGCGATTCGACGAGTCGATGCGGTACACGAGCGCATGCTCCTCGCAGTACCGGACGGTCTCTTCACGCCAGGTCTCGAGCAGCGGGCGCACGATGCCGTCCTCGCGATGGAGCTTGATCGCCTTCGTAGTGCCCGAGGAGACGAGGCGGTAGAGCACCGTCTCGACCTGGTCGGACGCGGTGTGCCCGGTCGCTCGCAGTCCCACGTCGGCCGTGAGGCGATAGCGCTCGTCGCGGAGTGCCGCTTCGGACGGCGCAGACGTCCGACCGCCGGAGACAGCGACGACGCGGGCGCCGAGCACCTCGGCACAGAAACGTGCGTCCTCCGCCGACTCCGCGCCGCGGAGCCCATGATCGACGTGGACGGCCGCGACGCGATAACCGAGCGCGCCGAGCACGTGCCAGAGGCATGTCGAGTCGGCTCCACCCGAGACGAGGCACGTCACCTCGCCGCCGGGTGTGATCAGCTCGTGACGTCGAATCGTCGCCTCGATGCGCTCCGCGAAGGGGGATGCCACGGCCCCATTGTGCAGGTGTGCCCGCCGTGCGTGGCTAGTCGAGGCGAAATGCGGGCATGTCGCTCCACGCCTCGAGCAGGGCTGCTGCCCCCTCGACCTCGTCACGCTCGAGATGGAACGGAAAAGCGTGCTCGACGGGAGCCATCCGCGCCGCCGGGGGGAGCCCGGCCGTCGCGTCGACGACGTAGCGAATGGCGAGCGCGTGACCGACCACGAGGACGCGCTCCTCGGGTCGCGCCAGGACGAGCCGAAGCCCGCGCGCGAACCGCGCTGCCGCCTGCGCCCGACTCTCCCCGCCACCGGGTGCCGGCAAGTCGGGCGGATGAGCCGCCGCCCACGCGCGGTAGTCGTCGAGCAAGCCGCCGTCGAACGAGCCGAAATGGATCTCGTCGAGCTCGGCTGCGATGACGACCCGAACGTCGCGGCCGTCGAGCGCCAGGCCCAGTGTCTCCTGCGTTCGCGCGAGGCGCGACGTCATGGCGACGGAGATCTCCTCGGCTGCGAGCACCTCTGCCAGCGCCCGCGCCTGCTCGACGCCTTCCGGCGTGAGCCCGCCGCCCGGGACCGCCGAAGAGGCGACTCCGTCGCGGTTCGATACCGCGAAGCCGTGTCGCGCGAGGAGCAGCTCGCGCACGGGTCAGAACAGGAGCGAGCGATAGTCGAGGACGTGCTCCATGCCGATCGCCTCGTACAACCGGATCGCCGGATCGTTCTCGGCCCGTACGAAGAGACACACCGTCGGAACGCGGTCGAGGAGAAGCCGGCAGAGATCCGCGAGACCGCGTGCGCCGTACCCGCGTCGGCGCACGTCGGGATCGACCCAGACCTGCTGGAGCTGGACAGCTTCGGGCGTCCAGGCCGACGCTTCCGCCTTGAAGAGAATCACGCCGTCCTCGACCCACACCCACGACCGTTCGTCCTCGATCTGGCTCCGGGTACGCCAGCGAAATCCGTCCGGATCGCGCTCCATCGGATCGACCCCGATCTCCTGCTCGTGGGCGGCCGCGCACGCCGGCATCAGGACCTCGAGGTCGCTCAGCCGCGCGGCGCGCAGTCCCGTGTCGGCCGACGCGGGAGGCTCGCGCAGCACGTACACCGGCTGGCCCGGTCGATCCTCGCGCGGCGTCGGCATGCGGGCATGCACCTCAGCCCAGAGCTCGGAGACGGCTGTCTCCTCACCGATGAGCATGCGCGGCCCGGAGCGCGCGACATCGTGCGCGAACGCGCCGCAGTCGTGCCCCGACGGGACCGCGTTGATGCCGAGATGACAGAGAGCGGAGAGCTCGTCGCCGTCGGCGCGAGCGACGAAGCGACCGAGCCCGCGGCGCGCGACGTCCTCGAGGAAGACCCGCTCGACGGGATCCTTGCCGCAGAAGCGGAGGATCTGATCGCGCTTCGGCTCGACGAGTTTCTCGGGCACGGCCCGAAAAACTCTAGGAGAGAACTCGGCGTGACTGTGGTTCACGGGGTGTTTCCCAGGCTGAACCCGTAGGGTTCCGCCATGCCGATCCACCTTCGTGCCGAGCCGGGCGACTATGCCGACGCGTGCCTCCTGCCGGGCGATCCGCTGCGGGCGAAATACATCGCCGAGACGTTCCTCGCAGACATCACGCAGGTCAACGAGGAGCGCGGCCTGCTCGGCTACACGGGGACGTGGCAGGGCAAGCGCGTCTCGGTGCAGGGAACGGGCATGGGCTGCCCCGGCGCGACGATCGTCTTCGAGGAACTCATCCAACTCGGCGTCACGCGCCTCCTGCGGGTCGGGACGTGTGGGGGCCTCCAGGCCGACCACGCACTCGGCGACATGATCGTCGCGATCTCCGCCGTCCCGGCGGACGCGACCGCGACGCACCTCGTCGGCGGCGAGCCGCACTGCCCCACCGCGAGCTGGGAACTCATCCACGAAGCGGTGCACGTCGCGAAGCACGCAGGGCAGGCGCTGCGCGTCGGGCCCATCGTCTCGAGCGACCTCTTCTACAACCCGGACGAGGGACAGTACGAGCGCTGGTCGAAGCGCGGCGTGCTCGCAGTCGAGATGGAGGCCGCGGCGCTGTTCACGGTCGCCGCGCTGCGCGGCGTGCACGGGGGATGTCTGCTGACCGTGAGCGACATCGTCGTCGAGGGCGAGTTCGTCCGGATCTCAGACGACGAGCTCCGCGCGGCAGTCGAGCGGATGACCAGGATCGCGCTCGACACGGCAACGGCAGGTCACGACGGCAACTAGCGGCGGGCGCACGGTCTTCCTCGTCAACCCGGCCTCCGCCGGCGGTTCGACCGGGAAGCGGTGGCCCGAGATCGCACATCGCGCGGCCGCACGCGGACTCGACGGCGATGCGCTCATCTCGGACGGGCCGGGCCAGCTCGGAGCACTGGCCGCGGAAGCGATCGAACGGGGCGCCACGCTGCTGGTCATCGTCGGCGGCGACGGGTCCGTGAACGAAGTCGTCAACGGCGTGATCGGCGCCCGCGACGTCGAGCTCGCTGTCATCCCACGCGGCACGGGCTGGGACTTCGTGCGCACGTTCGACATCCCACGCGACCTCGATCGTGCCGTCGACATCGCGCGAGAGGGAGCAGTCCGCGAGATCGATGCAGGCGTCGTCAGCTATCGAACGTGGGCGGGTGTCGAGGCGCGCGCGCACTTCGCAAATGTCGCGAGCGCGGGGATCTCCGGCGCCATCGCACAGCGGGCCAACGAATCGTCGAAGGCGCTGGGCGGCAAGGTCTCCTACTACTGGGCGACGCTCGCCGTGTTCTTCGGGTGGCAGGCCGGAGAGATGCGCGTGACGGTCGGCGACGAGACGCGTAGCGGTCGCATGATCGACGCGATGATCTGCAACGGTCGCTTCCTCGGCGGCGGGATGATGATGTGCCCCGACGCGGAGCCCGATGACGGCATCTTCGACGTGCTGCTGATCGGCGACGTGACGAAGCGCGACCTGGCCTTCGTCCTCCCGAAGACCTACAAGGGCAAACACCTACCGCACCCGCGCCTCGAGCTCCTCCGCGGGAGCGTCGTCACCGTCGACGCCGACGAGCCGCTGCCGATCGAGATCGACGGCGAGCAGCCGGGAACCACCCCCGCGCGGTTCGAGGTCGTGCCGCGCGCCTTGCGGCTACGTGTGCCCGCGTAGGCCTAGGCCGCAGGCTTCGACGGCGGCTGGCGTCGTGGAGACGCCTTGTCCTTCTTGAGCGCCGAGACGTCCTTCTCCAGCGTCGCCACACGTCGCTCGAGCGCGTCGATGCCGCGAACCTTCTTGGCGAGGTCGTCGACACGCGTACGGAGATCGTGCACGGCGGTCACCGCCTTCTGGCCCCCGGGAAGGTCGGCCAGGCGCTGAAGCGCCTCCTCGCCGGCGTCGGCGAGGCGCGTTACGAAGTCCTTCTCCGTCTTCGGATTCTCTGTCGTGGATGTCGTCATGCCGAGAGTCATAGCACTCCTGGCAGTGCATCGCCGTTCATAACCTTGAACCAATTCGCACAGAGTGAGATAGTCGGCTAGGCACGCGTTTCTCCGCCACGCTTGGCTAGCGGAGCGCGTCGAGTACCGCGGCGAGCGTCTCGCCGGCTCCCGCGTCGATCTTCAGCAGTGCCCGTTCGTCGAGCGCCGTCGGTCCTCGGTTCACGATGGCGAACGCACGTGCCTCGAGCGGCAGGCCGGCGACCGGCCACACCTCGAGGGACGACCCGACGACGAGCAGGAGGCGCGCACCGCGCGCGAGCTGCGTCGCACGCTCCATCGCCGCCGCCGGCAGGAGCTCGCCGAAGAGAACGACGCCCGGCTTGAGCACCTCATCGCACCGCGGACACGACGGCGTCGGGCTCGCTTCGAGCTGAGCGAGCACTGCGTCCGCAGGCTCCGTCCAGAGACAGCCGAGACACTGGGCGGAGCGAATCGAGCCGTGGACCTCGACGACGTCGCGGCTGCCCGCACGGGTGTGCAGCAGGTCGATGTTCTGGGTCACCACTGCCTGGACGAAACCACGCTCCTCGAGCTCCGCCAGGACGACGTGCGCAGCGTTCGGAGTCGCGTCGCTCAGTACCTGAAGTCGTTCGCGGTAGAAGCTCCAGACCCGTTCGGGATCGCGTCTGAACGCACGGAGGGAGGCGACCTCGAAAGGATCGATCTCTGCCCAGATCCCGGTCGCGGACCGAAAGTCCGGAATTCCCGACTCCGTCGAGACGCCGGCGCCAGTCATGACGACGCACGGCTGCCGCTCGCGGATGAGGGAGGCTAGGGCAGCCGCCGACATGGCCGGATCGTAGGGTTGTCAGCATGGACGGCTTCTCGTTCTCGACCGACGTGCGGATCCGATTCGCGGAGACGGACGCCCAGGGCATCGCGCACCACGCGTCGTTCGTCGTCTGGCTCGAGGTCGCACGCGTCGCGTACCTCGCGCGTCACGCCGGCGGCTACCAGGCGATCCGCGACCGCGGTATCGAGGCGCTGACGACCGAGGTGTGCGTCCGCTACCACCGCGCGGCGACCTTCGACGAGACGCTCACGATCTGGACGCGCTGCATCGGGATGCGCGGCGCTCGCTTCACCTACGAGTACCGGATCGAACGCGAGGAAGAGCTCGTCGCCGACGCGTACACGCGACATGCAGTAGTGGATCGCGAGACGTATCGGCCAACCCGCGTTCCCGAGTGGCTCGCCGAGGCGATCGCTACGGCCGAGGCTTCGTCGGGGTAGCGTCGGGATCGGCTGTGGGAGCCGGATCGGGAGTCGGTGTTGCGGGAACCGGCTTCGTCTTCTTCGGCTCGGCCTTCGTGCCCACGCGGACGATGCGAGTCTCGCCCTCGTACGACGTCGTCCACGTCTCGGAGTGGATGAGCTCGCCGCCGGCGGAAAACACCTTGCGCGTGGCCGACGTCCGCGTCGGCGCCGACCCTTCCTGCTCGACCACCGTCTTTCCCTTCGGCAGCGCGGGATCGTCGACACGCTCGACGGGCACGGGCCCCGTCACGACGAGCGGCGACGACGAGCTCTCGACGCGACGCGACGCGCCACCATAGATGGCGATGCTGATTCCGTCTCCTTCGGCGAATCCCTTGACGAGCACCCACGTGTCGGTGTCGTTCACGAACTTGAGATCGAGTGACGGCCAGTACACGGTCGCGTCCCGCCCGAGCTGGTAACGACTGATGTAGAGCGAGTGCGGATGGCGCTCGCTGATGTCCAGGCCCGCCTCCCAGGCGGCGTTGAACGCAGTCGTCGCCACCTGCGACGTGCCTCCGCCCACCTCCTCCGCGTACTCGTTGCCGATGATCACGGGGGCGGCCCGAAACCCGCGCTCGGCCGTTCGCTCGCCGATCGCCTCGTTCAGCGAGAAGGTGCCTCCCGGCGCGACGAGCGTCCCGTCGAGCGCACCAACACCGAGCTGGAGGTTCGAGATCCGGTCCGACGTCCCCGAGTAGTACGTCTTGTACGAGGCCATGCGCGTGTCGATTCCCATGGCGAGCGCCTCCGCGGTCGAGCGCTCCGGCACTGCGCGAGCGACCGTGAGCTGCGCGACGCGATTCGTGGGGCGAGTCGCCGCGCGCAGGATCGCTCGTGACGTCTTCGGGACGTTCAGCTCGAGGCCGTCACGGGCGGGCACGACCTGCACCGATTCGCCGTACACCGCGAACTCGGCGTCCCGTGCCGGCCTGCCGATGCTCGCCGACAGGTTCCGGAAGTAGGCGTCGGCCGCCGCGCCCCCGATCGCAAGCTTCGTCGCGCCTCCACGCGGCAGGCTCAGGAGCTCCGCAATTCGCCATCGCGGCACCCGGAAGCTGCGCTTGGCAACTCTCAAGACCACGGGGCTCGAGACGGCCGTGCGAGCGCGCTCCGCCGCACCGGCGAGCATGGCCGCGCTGACCGGTGGTGCCGTGACCTTCACGGGAAGCGCGGTCGCGCCTGGGGTTCGCACGATCTGGGCGAGCGTGCGGACGACGAACTCGGCGGAAGCCTCGCGGTCGAGTCGGCTCCCGCCGCGCCCGGGAACCACCTGGATCCGGAGACCGCGGCGGACGAGTGCCGCGCTCTTCGGGCTTCGGTTCACATCGGCGGCGATCCTGTCGAGGGCGTACTCGAGCGCGGCATTCGACACGGCCAGACGTGGGAGCACTTCCGCGCCGAACACGCGGGCGCGGATGCGACGGAAGCCACGCAGCGGACCGAAGCCGTCGCCGGCTCGGCTGGCAGCGGCAACCGCCCCGCCCCAATCGGGCTGGACGCCGAGCTGGTTCGCAGCGAACGTGTGGGACGTCGTGCCTGCGACGAACTCGACGGGCTCGCCGGCGCGCTTCTCGAAGAGCGACTCGAGCTTGGCGACAGCCTCGCCGCGAGTCAGGCCGCCGACGTCGACTCCGGCCACATCCGTCCCCGACGCGAGCTCGCTTCTCGAGCCTGCGAAGGCAAGGCCGACGAGGACTGCGAGCGCCGCAACGGCAACGAGGAGACCGACCACGATCGCGGTCGTCGGACGAGCGCGCCGACGAGCGCGGCTGCGCGGTGCATACAGAGGCGATTCGGCGCGCATCGAAGCGCGAATTCTAGAGGCGAACCGCACTCTCCCGGTCGTGACGTTCAGGTGAAGAGGTGGCACTCATTCGTGACGACGATCAGAGACGCTCATACGGCTTCGCCGACGAGAATCGGCAGTGGGTGGCGGGATGGAGTATCCCTACGAAAGAGGCACTCAGAAGACGAACAGCTCGATCCCGCCGGACACGTAGAGCTCCACGCCGGTGACATAGGCAGCGAGATCGGAGCAGAGGAACGCGATCGCGTTCGCGATGTCCTGCGGCTCCCCCGGGCGCTTGAACACGGTGCGGGCGGCGATCCGCTCGTTCATTGCGGCATTTGCCATGTGAAAGGCCTCGGTGCCGATGATCCCGGGCACGATCGCGTTGCACGTGATCCCGTACCGGCCACCTTCCATCGCGAGCGTCTTCGTGAGGCCCAGAATCCCGGACTTCGTCGTGGAGTAGCTCGCCTGGCCGAAGCCGCCGAGCGTGCCGGCCACGGAGGCCATGTTCACGATCCGACCCCAGCCCCGCTCCTGCATGTGCGGCCAGACCGCTTGGGCACAGTTGAAGCCTCCGGTCAAGTTGACGCGGAGGTCGCGCTCCCACAGCTCCGGGCTCTGGGACTGGAACTGGCCGACGTGATCCAGGGTGCCCGCGTTGTTCACGAGGATGTCGACGGAGCCGAGCTCGTCGACCGTCCGGGCGACAGCGGCAGAGACCTGCTCGCGGTCGGTGACGTCGCAGCGAACGGCCAGTGCGCTGCGACCGAGCGACTGGATCTCCTCGACGGTCTCCTCCGTGTGGACGAGGCCCTGCGCCCGCGCAGCCGTGGCGAGCGCACCCCAGCTGTCGGTGTCCTCCGACAGCTCGGACTCGACGAGGATGTCGGCAATCGCGACGTCCGCCCCGGCTCTGGCGAGCGTCAGCGCATCCGCACGGCCGAGCCCGCGCGATCCGCCGGTGACGAGCGCGACGCGCCCGGAAAGGTCGATCTCGAGCGCCATGGCGAGACCCTAGACGCTCAGTCGCCCCGTGGCAGGAAGATCTCCTTCGCGATGACGAGCCGCTGGATCTGCGACGTGCCCTCGTAGATCTGGAAGAGCTTTGCGTCACGCATCAGCTTCTCGACCGGGTACTCCTTGATGTACCCGTAGCCACCGAAGACCTGCACCGCGTCGGTCGTCACCTTCATCGCCGTGTCGGCCGCGAAGCGCTTCGCGAACGAGGACTGCAGCGTGGCCCGCTCGCCCTGATCGTGAAGCCACGCGGACTGCCACACGAGGAGACGCGACGCCTCGATCTCGGTCGCCATGTCCGCGATCAGAAAGTTGATTCCCTGGTGCATCGCGATCGGCACGTCGAACGTGACACGCTCCTTCGCGTACTCGACCGCGAGCTCGAAGGCGGCCTGCGCGACTCCTACGGCGCCGGCAGCCGTGCCCGGACGGGTGAAGTCGAGCGTCCGCATCGCGATCTTGAAGCCCTCACCCTCCTCGCCGATGCGATTCTCGGCCGGGACGACGACGTCGGTGAGCGCGAACGCGGACGTGTCCGTCGAGCGCTGGCCCATCTTGTCGAGGTGCTTCTCGATCTGGACACCGGGCGTGTCCATCGGGACGACGAACGCCGAGATTCCACGGTGGCCCTTGCTCGGATCCGTCTTCGCGAAGACAACCGTCCAGGTCGCACGGCCCGCGTTGGTGATGAAGGTCTTCGACCCGTTGAGGACGTACTCGTCGCCGCGGCGCTCCGCCGTGGTCTTCATGCGTGCGACATCCGACCCGGCGTCGGGCTCCGACAGGCCGAACGAGCAGAGGATCGGCGCCTCGAGAAGCGGCGGAAGCCAGGTCTCCTGTTGCTCCTCGGAGCCGGCGAGCAGCACAGGTCCTGCACCCAGGCCGTTGGCGAGGATCGACGTGCCGATTCCGGAGCAGCCCCAGTTGAGCTCCTCCCCCACGAGCACCCCGTCGAACGCAGGAAGGCCGAGGCCACCGAGCGACTCCGGTATGTGGAGGTTCATGAGGCCGAGCTCGTGCGCCTTCGCGATCACGTCGACGGGATGGGTCGAGTGCTCGTCGTACGACGCCGCCTTCGGCCGGATCTCCTTCTCGGCGAACTCGCGCGCGAGCGCGCGGAGCTCGCGCTGCTCGGGCGTGAGCGCGAACGAGACGCCGCCGGCGACGCCGGTCTCAACCTGTGTCATAGCCTTTGCTCCCGGTTCGATTGACTAGTCAGTCAACCACGAGTGTAGGGCGCCGCGCGAGGACGGTCAAGCGCTCGACGGTCTTCCGTAGGATGTCGGGCGCATGGCGACCACGACCGAGCGTCCCGCCGCCCTCGACCCGCTCGACTACCTCGCGATCGATGCCCTCCTCGACGACGAGGAACGCGCGATTCGCGACACCGTCCGCCAATTCGTGCGCGACAACGTCCTCGACGAGGTCGGCGACTGGTTCGAAAAGGGCATCTTCCCGCGCGAGATCTTCGCCGAGCTCGCGAAGCTCGGCCTCTTGGGCATGCACCTGGACGGCTACGGCCTTCCGGGCGCGAGCTCCGTCGCATACGGGCTCACGTGCATGGAGCTCGAGGCCGGCGACGCGGGCGTGCGGAGCGCCGTGTCGGTTCAGGGCTCGCTCGCGATGTTCCCGATCTGGAAGTTCGGCTCCGAGGAGCAGAAGGAGCGCTGGCTCCCGCCCATGCACACGGGCGAGGTCATCGGCTGCTTCGGCCTGACCGAGCCGGACGCGGGCTCCGACCCCGGCTCGATGCGCATGCACGCGAGGCGCGACGGCTCCGACTGGATCCTGAACGGCGCCAAGATGTGGATCACGAACGGCACGATCGCCGATATCGCGGTCGTCTGGGCGCGCACGGACGACGACGCGATCCACGGGTTCATCGTCGAGCGCGGCATGGCGGGCTTCTCGGCGCCGGAGATCCACAAGAAGCTCTCGCTCCGTGCGTCGGTGACGTCGGAGCTCGTGCTGCAGGACGTACGCGTGCCCGAGGAGAACCGCCTCCCCGAGGTCTCGACGCTGCGCGGCCCGCTCTCGTGTCTCAACGAGGCGCGGTTCGGGATCGTGTTCGGCGCCGTCGGCTCCGGGCGTGCGTGCTTCGAGTCGGCGCTCGAGTATGCGAAGGAGCGCATCGTCTTCGGCAAGGCGATCGCCGGATACCAGCTCACGCAGCAGAAGCTCGCCGAGATGGCGCTCGAGCTCAACCGCGGCTTCCTCGTCGCCCTCCACCTCGGACGCATGAAGGACGCGGGCACGCTTCGACCCGAGCACGTGAGCCTCGGGAAGATGGGAAACGTGCGCGGAGCCATCGAGGTCGCGCGATCCGCGCGAACGATCCTCGGTGCCAACGGCGTCACGCTCGAATACCCGGTGATCCGGCACGTGAACAACCTCGAATCGGTGCTCACGTACGAGGGCACGCACGAGGTGCACACGCTCGTCGTCGGCCAGGCGCTGACCGGCGAGAACGCCTTCCGCTGACGAGCCGAGCGACCGGACCAATCGCGCGTCCGGCCGCTCGTGAACACCGCCTAGCAGCTACTTCCGGCAGGCTCGTCGAGCCTGAACGCAGCGCCCGGATCGCCCGGCACGAAGTACGTCGCCCAGAGCTCGACCTCGCTCAGGAGGGACTCGTTCCGTGCGATGTGGACGACCGCGTCGCCGCGATCGATGAAGCTGTCTCCCGCTTCGTAGACAGTCCCCGTGCAGGTCTCGTCGTTGGCGTAGATCAGTCGCAGCGCCCCCCGCTTCACCGTGACGAGCACGGGCCCGGGATGGCTGTGCCAGCCGGTATGACCGCCGCCCGCGATGACGATCTGCTGTGAGACCAGATCGGCGGAACCCTTCGTCTTGACGTGGACGCCCGACTTCGAGTTGACTAGCTGATCCTCGCCGAGCGTCCCGCGTGCGTGTACCGGCGCCGAGAGGACGCCGCCCGGGGGCGTTGCCACGGCGACACTAACGAGGAGCAGGAAACCGACCCCGAGAGCGATCGCGATCGAAGCCCGTGTCCTCGTCGAAGGCCCACGTCGGCCGCTGGAGTGCACGTTCTGCATCCTGGTTACTCCTTTCCGGACGAAACAGCGCATCTCGTCCTCGGGAACGAAAGTGGATCGTGCGAAGCGAACACGCGTCCCCTCCCGCGTCAGCTCCTCCGCTGCCGAACCGGCTGACCGCTCGCGAAACGGCGCGCTCTCTCCAGCGGCACCGGGAGCGAGATACGTCTCGATCATGAAGCTCGGGCAACGGATTGAGGCTAGGCTCGAGCTCGCGCTGCGACTACGGCGGCAGCAGGTGAGTGACACGGTGGCTGCCCCCCTCGCGGACGCCGGTTTCTCTGCTTGACGTCGGGCGCGAGATCGCGGACAACTCCCTCCGACCCCACGAACGGAAGGGCGGTCGCGCTGGCTGATCACGATGAGATCGAGCGTCTGCACGCGGAGCTCGCCGAGCTGCGCGCGTCGCGGGCAAGGCTCGTCCGCGCCGCCGATGCCGACCGTCGCCGGATCGAGCGCGAGCTGCATGCCGGCGTGCAGCAGCACCTGGTTGCGCTCGCAATGAGGCTCCAGCTCGCGGAGTCCGCGCTCGACTCCGACCCCGCCGCCACGAAGGCGCTCCTCGAGGAGATCGGCCGCGACGTGCAGGACGCCCTTGACGAGGCGGCGCGCCTCGCGCAACGGATCTACGTGCCCCTGCTCGAGCTCGCCTTCGCCGCCGCGCTTCGCTCCGCCTCGGTGAGCGCCGGCGTCCCGGCCTCTGTGGAGGTGGTCTCCGCCAGCTCGACCTGCCCACCCGAGATCCTGCACACGGTGTACACGTGCTGGCTCGAGGCGCTCGCGCAGCCCGGTGACATTAGGCCCGAGATCACCGTGCAGAACGACGCGAGTGCGCTCGTGTTCGAGGTCTTCCGGGGCGGGAGCCCCTCCGCTGCGGGGCTCGACGCGCTGCGCGACCGCGTCGAGGCGCTCGGAGGCGTGCTGACGGTTCGCGGCGAGCCGGGCGGCGGTGCTCGCGTCTCAGGCTCGCTGCCCCTCTCGCGCTGAGCTACCCGCTCTCCGCCAGGTACCAGACGACGGCCTTGACACGCTTGTGGATCGCCGCCTCCCAAGAGAGCCCGAGCTTGAGGAAGATCGAATGGATGACCTTCTCGACCGAACGCTCGGTGAGGACGAGCGCCTCGGCGATGGCGGCGTTGTTCTTGCCCTCGGCCATCTCGCGCAGCACGTCTCGCTCGCGCGGAGTGAGCTCGTTCAGCGGCGAGTTCTCGGCGCGGGCGTTCGAGGCCACCAGCGCGTCCACGACCTTCGAGTCCATCACGGAGCCGCCCTCCGACACGGCGCGGATCGCCGCCACCAGCTGGTCGAGCTCCTTCACGCGCTCCTTGAGGAGGTACGCGCGGCCCTCGCTGCCGCCCTCGAGGAGCGCGAGCGCGTAGCTCGGTGTCGTGTACTGGCTGAGCACGACCACGCCGACCTCGGGATGAGACTCCCGCAGCCGCACCGCAGCCTGGATCCCCTCATCCGAGTCACCGGGTGGCATCCGGATATCGGTGACGACGACATCCGGGTGCTCCGCGTCGACTGCGGCGAGCAGCGAGTCGAGGTCGTCGCAGGCTGCGACGACCTCGATCTCGTCCGAGGTCTCGAGAAGGCGCCGGAGACCCTCCCGGACGAGGTACTGGTCCTCCGCGAGCGCGACCCGGATGGGCACCGGACGAGAATACGGCGGCGACGCCGACTTTCCCAGGTGCGCGCACCTCCGTCGAGTGAGTGCCAGCACCCCACTCGAATCACCGGCGGGCACGATTGGCGCGCGCGCGTCCCCGAGGCAACGTTCTCCGCGAGACCTAGACGGTCGCCCGGTCGGCGTGTGATGATCGTCACACGCCCGGACGGGTTGTTCAGGCAGGCTGAACGAAGGAGGCGGAATGTTTCGCAGACTGTGGCTCGGAAGCGCACTGACGGCCGGTGCCGTCGCTGTAGCGGCCCTCGCCGTCGCGCTCTCGGCGTGCGGAGGCTCGAGCACCGTGAGCAGCGAACTCCAAGAACAGGTCGACAAGTTCCTGATCGGCGAGATCGAGAGAGACTTCCACGAGGCGCTGTCGAAGAAGGACATCGACCAGATGATGCGCCTGTGGTCGCAGAACGCGACGTTCACCGCCGGTCCCGGAAAGACGGCGACCGGGAAGCAGCAGATCCAGCAGTTCTGGCTGAACTCCGAAGCGTTCAAGCCCTCGACCGAGTGGGTCTCGGACCACCCGGCGTACAAGCTGCGGGTTACGGTCGGCGGTGACCGGGGCACGCTGCACTTCGAGTGCCACTTCGTCGACGTGAATACGGGCGAGGTGGAGCAGGTCACGGCGGGCGATCTGGAGGTCGCGCGGATCGACGACCGCTGGCTGATCACCAACATGGTCGGGGGGACCGCAGAGTTGAGCCCCTAAGCGGAGCGTGGAGCGCCAGATGCCCCAGCAGGAGACGCCGGGGGGCGCCAAGCTGCGCACCCTGAGCCCGGGCGACAACCCGGTCGTCCGGGCCGTCGGCCGCGTGCCGGCGAAGGTCCACACCAAGCTCCTCGTCGCCTTCGTGGCGACCGCGCTGCTGGTTGTGGCCGTCGGCGTGCTCGGTGTGCGCCTGCTCGGGCAGTCGAACGAGCGGGTGGAATCCCTCGGCGAGCTCCAGAGGCGCTCCGCCGCGTACAGCGAGCTCCGAAGCGACGCCGGGCACGTCCGCCTGCTCCTCTCCGGCAACCTCGCAGGGGACTTCGACCAGATCTTCCCGTTCGCCGATCGAGACGCGGGTGGTGACTGGGCCGTGGATCTTGCGGCGGTGGATGCGCTCGACACGCTCCGGGCCTCGATGCACCCCGAGAACCTCGGGTTCGTCCCTTCGGCCGAGGACGAGCAGTACCTCGGGAGGATCCGCGAGACGAGCACTGACCTCTCGAGGGTCATGGCGAGAATCGTCGCGGCAGGAAAGGCGGGACGCGAAGCCGAGGACGCCGATCGCCTGGACGCAGAGGACGCTGTATCCGCCCTCAGAGAGTTCGCAATCCAGCTCGACAACGCGACGACGACGAGAACGAAGGCGCTGATCGCCCAGAACGAGAGCGCCTACACGAGCTCCCGGAACCTCTTCATCGGCGGCGCGGCCGGTGCCATCGGGCTCGCCCTGTTGCTGGGGTTCGTCCTCTCATGGTCGCTGATTGGGCCGATCCAGCGGATCGGGGCACGGCTGTCCGCGACCGCGTCGGGCGACTTCACCGGGCACGTCGACGTGACCAACCGCGACGAGCTGGGCACGCTTGCCGCGAACGTGAACCAGATGAACGACGAGCTCAGGCGCCTGTACAAGGAGCTCGAGTCGGCGAGCCAGCACAAATCCGACTTCCTCGCGAGCATGTCGCACGAGCTGCGGACGCCGCTGAACGCGATCATCGGCTTCTCGCAGGTCCTGCGCGAGGGCATGGTCGGCGAGGTGAACGAGAAGCAGCGGGAGTACCTGGAGGACATCCTCTCCTCGGGGAACCACCTGCTCTCGCTCATCAACGACGTGCTCGACCTGTCGAAGGTCGAGGCGGGGCAGGTCGAGCTGGATGTGACACCGTTCTCGCTCCGCGACGCGCTCGAGAGCGGCATCGTGATGGTGCGCGAGCACGCGACGACGGACGGCGTGCAGATCACGCTCGCGGAGAGCTCGGACGTGAACGTCGTCGAGGGCGACGAGCGCCGGGTCCGGCAGGTGATCTTCAATCTGCTCTCGAACGCCGTGAAGTTCACACCGGAAGGCGGCCACGTCGACGTGAGCACGCGAAGGGTGAACGGCGAGGTGCGCGTCTCGGTCGCGGACACGGGGCCTGGCATCGCCGCGGAGGACCTCGAGCGGATCTTCGAGGAGTTCCAGCAGACCGAGGCCGGGCTGGCGCAGCGCGAGGGAACCGGCCTCGGCCTCGCGCTCTCGAAGCGGCTCGTCGAGTTGCACGGCGGCCGCATCTGGGTGGACAGCGAGCTGGGAGCCGGCAGCACGTTCATCTTCACCTTGCCGGCGGGGCGCCACTAGCCGTGGCCCCCGCGACGGTCCTCGTGGTCGAGGACAACGAGAAGAACATGAAGCTGTTCCGGGACGTCCTCGCTGCAACGGGCTTCCGGACACTGGAGGCGACGACCGGGGAGCAGGCGGTCGAGCTGGCGTCCGAGCGCGGGCCGGACCTCGTGCTCATGGACATCCAGCTTCCGGACATCGACGGGATCGAGGCGCTCGGCCGGCTGCGGGCGGACGCGCGCACCGCGTCCCTGCCGGTTCTCGCTCTGACCGCGCAGGCGATGGAGGGTGACCGCGAGCGCTTCCTGGCGGCCGGATTCGACGGCTACCTCTCCAAGCCCGTGAACGTCGCCGACTTCGTGGCCACGGTAAGGCGCTACTGCGAGGGAAGCCCGTGAGCGACGGCGCCGCGCGGATCCTCGTCGTGGACGATGTTCCCCAGAACGTTCGACTGCTCGAGGCCGTGCTCGAGGCGCATGGCTATGACGTCGTGTCGGCGACGGACGGTCGCACGGCGCTCCAGACCGTCGAGTCGGCGAGCCCCGATCTGGTGCTCCTCGATGTGGTGATGCCCGGCCTGGACGGCTATGGAGTGTGCCGCCAGCTGCGCGAGCGGGAGGAGACGGCCGTGCTGCCGGTGATCATGCTCACGGCGAGCGAGGGCTCGTCGAAGACGAAGGGGATCGAGGCCGGCGCGGACGACTTCATCTCGAAGCCGTTCAACCGCGACGAGCTGCTCACGCGCATCCGGTCGCTGCTCCGGATCAAGCGCTACCACGACACGATCAAGGAGCAGGCAGCCGAGCTGCAGGAGCTGAACCGGACGCTCGAGGAGCGCGTACAGACGCAGCTCGAGGAGCTCGAGCGCCTGCAGCGACTGCGCCGCTTCCTCTCGCCGCAAGTTGTGGACGCGATCGTCTCGTCGGGCGACGAGTCGATCCTGCGCAGCCATCGCAGGCAGGTGGCGATGTTCTTCGCCGATCTGCGCGGCTGGACGGGCTTCGTGGACGCGGTCGAGCCGGAGGAGCTCATGCGCGTGCTGGGGGAGTTCCACGGTGTGATCGGCGATCTGGTGCGGAGGTTCGACGCGACCGTCGGGTTCATCGAGGGCGACGGCGTTCAGCTCTTCTTCAACGATCCGATCGAGGTCCCCGACGCCGCCCTGCGAGCGGTGCGGCTCGGGTGCGCACTGCGCGAGGAGATGGTCGAGCTGACGGCGCTCTGGCGGAAGCGCGGGTACGACCTGGACTTCGGCGCGGGCATTGCGCTCGGATACGCGACCTGCGGTGAGGTGGGGTTCGAGGGCCGCTCGGATTACGCGGCCATCGGCGTCGTGACGAATCTCGCGTCGCGACTCGCGGACGAGGCCGGCGGCGGCCAGATCCTGATCACGCAGCGGCTCCACGCGGAGGTCGAGGACGCCGTCGAGGCGGAGCCGATCGGCGAGTTCACGCTGAAGGGGTTCCAGCGGCCCGTCGCCGCCTTGAACGTCGTCGCGGTCTACGAGCCGGCAACCGAGCTCGCCGTTCCGGGCACGCCCCAGCGCGCCTAGTCCTCGCCCTCCCAGTACTCGGCGTCCGCGCCACGGAAGGAGCGGAACAGGCGCTTGCCTTGCGCGTCGACGACGGCGATCTTGCCGCTGTCCAGATACTCGACGACGTCAGGCGAGAGCAGTGTCGAGAGCATGAAGACGCGCAGACGCTCCGTGGTGCGGTTCGTGATCTGGTGCGCGCCCGGCGCGCCGCGCGGGAACGCGACGACGTCGCCCTCGGCCAGCTCCTGCTCCCCCTCGGGCGTGCGCAACGTCGGACGGCCCCGGAGCACGATCATCCACTCCTCGTTCGCGTGATGCGTGTGGTACGGCCACAGCCTGTCGCCCGGCTCGAGCTCGTACATGCTCCCGCCGATCAGCTCAGCGTCGATGTGCGCGCCGACCCACGCGTCCTTGCTGCGCCAGCCCGGCCGGTCCTCGACGCGATCCCACTCGTCGCCGTTGAGATTGAAGATCTTCACCGCGTCGAGCCTAGACGGCGAGGCCTCGGAGAGCGATCTCGATCGCCGTTCGCTCCGCGAGCGCGACGTCGTCCTCGCCGTCCGGGAGCTGGCCGAGCACCCACCCGGTCAGCACCTCCTCGAGCCCGCCGTAGAAGATCCAGCTCGCCAGACGTGCGTCGACGTCGGCGCGGAACACTCCCGACGACTGGCCGTCCTCGATCACCCGCTGGACGATCGCGAAGGCTTCACGCACGTCCTCGACGCGGTCCTGGAGCTGCTGGCTCCGCGCGACCTCGCGCACCATCACGGTGACCAGCGCGGGATCGTTGCGCCAGGTGCGCAGCAGGATCTTCGCGATCCCCTCGAGCTTCTCCGGCGCCGGCTCCGAAGAGTCCTCCACCGCGCGGAATCGCACGATGAGCGCTCCCCAGTTCTCGACGAAGATCGCGCGCAGTACGTCGTCCTTCGATGCGAAGTAGTGATAGAGGAGGCCGTGCGCGACGCCTGCGTCCTCCGCAATGTCGGCGACACGCGCGCCGTGGTAGCCCTGATCCGCGAAGACGCGGATGGCGGCGTCCAGAATCAGCGTGCGCTTCTCGCGGTGGGCGATTGAACCGTCAGTCAACGAGGCGAGGATAGAGATACGCTCCGTCGGGGTGCAACCGCTGGCGGGCACACTCGTCGTCGACTTCACGCGCTACCTCCCCGGCGCGTATGCGACTCGCGAGCTGAACCGCCTCGGTGCGCGTGTCGTCCGCGTCGAGCCACCGGCGGGCGATCCCATGCGCCCGACGGCGACGGCCTGGGACACGGCGCTCCGGGCAGGGAGCGAGTCCGTGACCTGCGAGCTCCCCTCCGATGCCATCTTCGCGCAGGCGCTCTGCGCGCGTGCGGACGTCGTGCTCGAAGGCTTCCGGCCCGGTGTGGCCGCGAGCCTGGGAGTGGGACCGGACGACGTTCCCGCCTCGACGGTCTACTGCTCCATCACCGGCTTCGGCGACGGCGGTCCCCATCGGCGTCGCGCAGGGCATGACGTCAACTATCTCGGCTGGGCGGGTGCGCTCGAGGACACCGCCCCACAGCTTCCACCGGTTCAGATCGCGGATCTTGCGGCCGGCGCGCTCGGCGCCGTCACGCAGGTCCTCGCCGGGCTCCTCGAACGCGCGCGAACCGGGTGCGGTCAGCGGATCGTCGTCTCGATGACGGACCGCGCTCACGACCTCGTCGCCCACCGGCTCGGCGGCGAGCCCGTCCCACGGCTCCTGACCGGCGGGCTCGCCTGCTACCGCATCTACGAAACAGCAGACGGACGCCACCTCACGGTCGGAGCGCTCGAGCCGAAGTTCTTCAATAGGCTCTGCACGCTCGTCGACCGCAGCGACCTCGCCGAGCGGCAGTACGACCTGAACCAGGAAGCGCTGGCAGCCGAGCTCGCGTCCGTCTTCGGCGCCCGCACTCTCGCCGACTGGCTCGCGCACTTCGACGACGAGGACGTCTGCGTCGGCCCGGTCTCGACGCGGGAGGAAGCCGCTGCTGCGTTCGGATTGCCGAAGGCGCCGACCGAGGTCCAGCTCGGCGCGCACACGGATGCCTGGCGCGCCGAGCTAGGAGTGCGTTAGGCCGAGTGCCGCCGGCAGCGCGAGCAAGGTGTCGATCCGATCGGGAGCATCCGGTCGGAGACCGTCGCGATCGAGCAGGATCGCTCGAATCCCGAGTGCGCGCGCGCCCTCGATGTCGTCCTCGTAGGAGTCGCCCACCATCACGGTTTCCTCCGGGGCCACGCCGAGCATCTGCAGCGCGGCGACGAAGATCGACGCGTGCGGTTTCACGCGGCCGTGTGCCTTCGACCCGACGACCGCATCGACGTCGAGAACGTGGTGCACGACGAACTCGTCGAGGTCGCGCTGGCCGTTTGAGATGAGCCCAATCCGGATCTCGTGGCGCCGCAGCTCGTCGAGGACGGGCAGCGCGTCCTCGTAGAGGGAGAAGTTGTCATGCCGTTCCCACTCGCGCACCATGTCGGTCGCGCACGCACGAGCCCCGTTCGGAGCGCCCCCCATCCCGAGCACGATCTGCTCCGTGAACGCGATCCAGATCTCCTCGTCGTGCACGAGCTCGTGGTTCCGCTGCAACGTCTCGATCGCCCTCACGCGAGCCTCGTCGTAGGTCGACGGGTCGAGCACCAACCCGTGCCGCTCCCCCACCCGCCGATAG
>CAVUCT010000013.1:0-102150 GCA_963740105.1 uncultured Gaiellaceae bacterium | reverse complement strand
CATCGCGACCCGCAAACGCTCCTCTGCGGTAATCAGGTGATCGGCGTCCTCGGCGTCGTCGCCGAGGTCGATCTGTACCCACAGCACGCTGCCGTTGAAGTCGTTGTCAGTCGGTCCATAGTCGTCACTTACGGGCGACGCACTGTCCGAACCGATGTCCGCCGTCTCGTCCGCGGAGAAGATCATCGGCACAGTGCCATCGACCCGGCCTTCGCCAACCTTGCCCCCGTCGACATAGAGGGTGACCGTGCCACCTTTGGCGAGCCCACCTCCGTCGTAGGCGAACTCCATCCGCACCTGAGGATCGCCGGGAGGAATCGGTGCGTTTCCTGAGATCTTGAAGCGCTGGAGTCCGAGCAGGTTGTAGCAGTACGTCAGTCTCCCTTCCTTCACGTACAGGCTCCAGCCGGCGAATGCGCCGCCCTGGGCGATGATCACGCCCTCAGCCCCGCCGTGCGGAACGATCAGCGCCGCCGTTATCGCGTGCGACTTGTTCTTGATGTTCAGGATCGAGTTCTCACTCAATCGGCCCATGCCGCCGAAGAGCAGCTGTGAGTTGCCCCTGACGAGCACCGGGCGGCCGACGAGGTCGGCGTCGAACCTCTCGATGCGGCGGTCGTCGAGCGGAAGAACGTTGTGCTTCCGCGCCTCCTCGAGCCAGACGGCTTGCAGTTCCACGAGCTTTTCCGGCATCTCTACAGCTAGATCCCGTGCCTGGCTCCAGTCGTCCGGTTCGTAGAGCTCCCAGACATCGTCCTCGAACGCGGGTAGCTCCGCTCCCACCAACCATGGGATTGAGTGTCTAGTCACCGCGGTCCAGCCCTGGTGGTAGATGCCGCGGTTGCAGAACATCTCGAAGTACTGCGTGTCATGGCGGTCGGCCTCGCCCGCTCCGTCGAAGGAGTAGCGCATGCTCGTGCCTTCGATCGGGTGCTGCTGGACGCCGTCAACGCTGGTCGGCTGCGGAAGCCCGGCCGCCTCGAGCACGGTCGGGGCGACGTCGATGACGTGGTGGAACTGCGAGCGCACCTCCCCACGCGCCGAGAAGCCCCCCGGCCAATGCACAATCGTCCCGTTGCGCGTTCCGCCCCAGTGCGAGGCGACCTGCTTCGTCCACTGATAGGGCGTGTCCATGGCGTGTGCCCAGCCGACCGCGTAATGGTTGTAGGCGGTAGCCGTGCCGAACTCGTCGATGCGCGACGCCACGAACTCCGGCGTCTCGAGTGCTGCCGCGCCGTTGAAGATGAACGTCTCGTTGAACGTCCCGTTGACCGTGCCCTCCGCAGAGGCACCGTTGTCCCCGATGATGTAGTAGACGAGCGTGTCCTCGAGGACACCGAGGTCGTCGAGAGCATCGACGAGCCGACCGATGTGGTGGTCCGTGTGCTCGAGGAACCCGGCATAGACCTCCATCTGACGCGCCAGGACGGGCTTCATCTCGTCGGGCATGTCGTCCCAGGCAGGGATCTCCTCGTGCCGGACGGTGAGCTCTGCGTCCTCTGGGACGACGCCGAGTTCCTTCTGGCGCACGAGGATCTCCTCGCGCAACTTGTCCCAGCCTTCGTCGAAGCGACCCTTGTACTTGTCCGACCACTCGGTCGGCACATGGTGCGGGGCGTGGGCGGCTCCTGGAGCGAAGTACATGAAGAAGGGCTTGTCGGGCATGAGCGACTTCTGCTGGCGGACCCACTTGATCGACTTGTCGGTCATGTCCTCCGTGAAGTGGTAGCCCTCCTCAGGAGTCTTCTCGGGCTCCACCGCCGTAGTGCCCTCGTAGATCGCGGGGTAGTACTGGTTCGTCTCGCCGCCGATGAAGCCGTAGAAGTACTCGAAGCCAGCACCGGTCGGCCAAGCGTCGAAGGGCCCCATCGGGCTCGACTGCCAGACCGGCACCTCATGGCACTTGCCGAACTGCGCCGTCGAATAGCCGTTCAGCAGCAGCGTTTGCGCGAGCGGCGCACAGGTATTGGGGCGAATCGAGTTGTATCCGGGCGCCGAGGTGGCGAGCTCGGTGATGACGCCCATCCCCACCGTGTGATGGTTCCGGCCCGTCAGGAGCGCCTGGCGGGTCGGAGCGCACAGCGCCGTCGTATGGAAGCGGTTGTACTTGAGACCCTGTCCGGCGAGACGCTCGGCGGTCGGCGTCGCGCACGGACCGCCGAACGCGCTCGACGCGGCGAAGCCCACGTCGTCGAGCAGAATGACAAGAACGTTCGGCGCTCCGTCGGGCGGCCGCAGCTGCTCGATCGGCGGAAACTTGGCGTCAGGATCCTTCGCGTCGAACGGCATCGGGCCGTCATAGGGCCGATCCGGGATCGGAAGAACATCTCGCTCTGTGTGGGACCGGCTCAACTCGTACCGCCTTTCCGTTTGTTCGCTTCCGTCGACGCAATCAGCCGGCTAGATTCGCCGGCGACGCCCCGCCCTTCCGGGTGTGACGGCCGCAGCAACGACAGCGGTCTTCGCAACCGGCGAGGGGCCGGGAGTGACCGCCTTGGCCACGACCGCTGTCTTTGCCACCGGGTGGCCGATGACGCCAACTCTTCCGACACGTCCTGGTCCAAGCGGCATTTCAGTCTCCTTCCAATCGCATTTACTTCATCGGCCTCGATGGAGGCGATGATCGCCTGAATAGGAATCCGTCCGTTCGCGATCAGCTGACCACCCGAACGCCGCGCGGCCGACGCGAACGGCGCGGCCCAGAGGTTCTCCCAGATAAGTACCCCGGCTGTGCTCCCAGGGTCCATCGCAGCGGCGAGGTTCTCGACGTCCTCCGCCGCCAGGAGCTCGGCGAGCTGAGCCTCGACCTCCCTAAGCGGCCCGAGCTCTTCGATGTCGGAGAGCTCCATCGCATCGACCGTGCCGTCTTCGTTCTTCGTGAGGATCAACACGTCGATTACGCGGATCGTGCCAGCGTCGACCAGGGCGAGCAGCTCCTTAGCCATCTCGCCCGTGAAGTTGCTTGCGCCGGCTGGGAACTCGACGATGAGGTAGTCGACGGGCCCGAGTGAGTCGAGATCCGTGTTCTGCTCGACCGGGTCAATCGTGGTATCGGTCATGAACCCTCCTAGTACGCGGTTGCGGCCGCGCTCTTGTCGGAGACCAGGTAGGCGACGATCAGGGCCGCCGGGAAGAAGACCAAGCTGAAGAGGAAGTAGAGGATGAAGCTGTGGCCTTTACGGGCTGCAACACGCGCCGGCCAGAATGCGATCGCGATCCAGATAATGAGAGCGAGGATCGACCAGAGCCACCATCCACTTGCGGCAAGCAACATTCCGACCTCCTTGATAGCGGAGCTGCAGCGTCTGGACAGCGGAGATGCAGCGTGATGCGAGCCTCGTAAAGCGCCTACCTCGTGGCTCGTACCGACAATCTACTGAGCGAAGCGCGTGGCTGCATCGCCGAGTACGTCGCGAGGGCTGGTTTCGGCCTGGCGCTTGGACTCCCAGAATCCGTCTTCCTGTCCGGACAGACCCCACCGCGCCGACAGTGAATCGGAGGGGCACCGCGACCTGCCCGTCCTTGTCGACCGTCGTCGATCTCGGCACGCTCGTCACTAGCGAAGATCACGAAGCCGCAGCGTCACCCATTGGTCAGTGATCGGCCCGCGCCTCGGCGGGACGAGCCACTCAAGCTCGTCGCGCTGCGAGTCGATCAGGAGCGCGATTTCCTGGGTGCTGTATCCGGCACTGAGCCGCATGCCGATCTGCCCGCGCGCCTCACGGCCGAGAGGCGAGAGGCCAGACCAGTTCACTGTCGTCGGTGCTGACAACAGCCCGGACAGTACGCCTCGGCGCGGACGCTCGTCCAGTGCGTCCGGGCCGGGGTCCCCGATCAGAAGAAGAAGGGCAAGACCACTGCTGCGATCAGTGCGGCTGTTAGCCCTCAATCCGGCCACGCAGTAGTTTGCGATGGATGATCGTCCTCAGTTCGCGGCACGAGATCACGCTCGACGCGTTCGAGCGTGTCGCCTGGAACGGCGAGCCCGTACAGATCGCACCTGAGGCGCTTGCGCGAGTTGCGGCGGCACGGGAGGGGTTCCTGCGGCTGGCGGCTAGACCAGACGTGACGATCTATGGCGTGACGAGCGGCTATGGCGATCGCGCAGGGGGTCGACTCGACGACCAGGATCGCCACCGGCAATCTATCGCCGCAGCACGCCGTGCCGCTTCGTTCGGCGAACCGCTTCCGGAGCGTGTCGCGCGCGGGATCGTCCTCGCCAGGCTCGCGAACCTGATCGACGGGAACTCGGCCGTGAGTCCCCGCCTCCTGGAAGCAGTAGCGGCCCTGCTCGACGGCAATCCGCTCCCACGAGTCTCTGCCCA
This sequence comes from uncultured Gaiellaceae bacterium, assembly GCA_963740105.1. GTDB lineage: Bacteria > Actinomycetota > Thermoleophilia > Gaiellales > Gaiellaceae > GMQP-bins7. The sequence continues at coordinate 97,825 of CAVUCT010000013.1, read as the reverse complement.
TGGCAACGGCGGCTCCGGCGAGATCCTCGCGTTGGCGCACCTATTCGGCCCGTTGATCGAAACATTTGACGGCGGTGACAAGGAGGGACATGCGCTGATCAACGGCTCGCCGTGCTCGGCTGGACTGGCGGCTGATGCGGCGCTCGGGGCACGGCGGCGATTGGAGCTCGCCTACGATGTTTTCGCGCTCTCGGTCGAGGCGTTCGACGCGCCACTCGACCCGTACGCCCGAGAGTTGGAGGAGCTATGGGCGGACAAGTACGAGACGCGCGCCCTGCAGGCGTTGCGGTTGCGTCTCGACCCGGCGGTGCCGCGGCGCACCCACCAAGCGCCGGTCAGCTTCCGCATCCTGCCACGTGTGCTGGGGCAGGTTGAACGCGCACTCGCCGCTGCAGAGGAGGTCGCGGCAGTCTCACTCTCCTCGGTCACGGACAACCCCGTCTATCTGCCGCCGGACCGACACTTCTCCGACGGCCGCGTCCTCAGCACCGGCGGTTACCACAATGCCGCTGCGCCCGCGACCATGCACCAGCTCGCCGTCTGCTGGGCCGATCTCTGCCAACTCGCCGAACGCCACGTCGAGCGGCTCGTGTTTCCTCAGCGCGAGGCTCACTCGGACGCAGACGAGATCCAACGACTCCTGCTGATGGTGGCAGTCGGATACGCCGAAGAGGCACGAGCCCTCACGCAGCCACCGATCCTGCCGCGCGGGGGGCCTGGGCAGAACGACGTCGCAGCGCCGAGTTTCCTCGCCTGGTCAAGAGAGGAAAACGCCGGACGCTGCCTAGAGGCGTCCCTCGCCGTCCTCGCCGGGACAGCAACTCATTTGCTCACGCGTGACACCCAGCCCGCGCTGCTCACGTTGCGCGAAGCGTGTGAGCCCGTCGTCGCAGCCCTCCGGGCCGAAGCTGCATTCGGCGACGAGCTCCAACAACTAGTGGTCCGGCTCCGGGAACGGATTCACTCCTGACGTGACGCCCCGCCACCAGGCCCCGACCAGGCGAGCACGTTTCAGGGGTGCCTGGCTCGACGCGTCCCAGGTGGGACACCGGGCACCGTCAGCGAGCGCCTGGAACGCCGTCTGCGGCTGACCGTTCCAAAACCGCTCCAGAAACGCCGAAGCGCCCCCGCTGCGGTGAGGGCGCTTCGCTCGAAAGTGGCGATAGCCGGGCGTTTCGCGAAGCCCTCTGACGGACTCGAACCGTCGACCCCCTCCTTACCATCGAGAATCGGGGATTGCGGGCGGTTGCCGCGAATCGAGAGACGCTGCAAACCGAGGTATTTCGGACGCGCCGCGTCGCCGCTGATCACGATCGTTCGCTCATGCTGGATCCCATGACGTTTCCACGGACCGCCCTCGCCCCGGAGTGGTGAGGTCAGCGACAGTTGACACAGCGCGCTCATGGGCTAAGAATCGCCTCGACCTATTCCCGGAGAAGGGGGTCGACGTGTCCTGGAATCTCAAGGGCAGCTACTTCGAGACGTGCTCCTGCGATCTCATGTGCCCATGCAACTTCTCGTTCGACCACGGTGCGACATATGACTACTGCCGCGTCACGCTCGTCTTCAACGTCGCAGAGGGTGACGTTGAGGGAACAGACGTCAGCGGACGTACGGTCGCCGTGATCGCGGACACGCCCAAGGTCATGACGGAGGGCAACTGGCGTCTGGGCATGTTCGTCGACGAGGACGCGACCGACGACCAGGTGGAGAAGCTGACCGCCGTCTTCGGCGGGCAGAAGGGCGGGCCGATGGCAGGGCTGGCCCCGCTGATCGGCGAGGTGCTCGGCGTCGAGCGAGCCCCGATCGAGGTTGTCGAGGAGGGCCTTCGCCACAGCGTCCGGATCGGAGATGCGATCGACTTCGAGGTCGAGGACATCGTGCCGTTCGGCATCGAGACCGGGGAGCCTGCTCGCCTAACGGGCGTGTTCCACCCCGTCGCCTCGGAGTTGACCGCCGCTGAAGCGACGCGGTCACAGATCAGCGCCTTCGGTATCGAGTACGAGGGGAAGACGGGGTTGTCGGCGCCCTTCTCGTGGGCCGCTTGAGACTTTGATCGCGTCGACCCACGAGCACGCTCCTGGAACCGGGGGGCTCGCGCCCGCTTTTGCGGCGGCCCGGACACGCCTCGGGCTGATCGCTCTTCTCTTCGGTCTCGCTGCGGTCGGCTGGTTGTGGACGGCGGACGAGATGCAGGGCATGGACGGTGGGCCGTGGACGGAACTCGGAACGCTCGCCTGGTTTGCGGGCGTCTGGGTCGTGATGATGGCGGCGATGATGTTTCCGTCGGTCGCTCCGACGGTCGCCCTCTATTCGAGCATGACGAAGAGTCGCTCGCCGGTCGCACCACTGCTTTTTACGTGCGGTTACCTCGCTGCCTGGACGAGCATCGGAGTGCTCGCCTTCGCGGTTGCGACCGCAGGCGACCGCATATCGGGTGACCTGCTCGCATGGGATCGTGCCGGTCGCTGGATAGCAGGAGCGACATTGATCGTCGCGGCGATCTATGAGCTGACGCCGCTCAAGGACGTATGCCTCGGAAAGTGCCGGAGTCCGCTCGGCTTCTTGCTCGGATCCTGGCGCAGCGGTCGCCTAGGGGCACTCCAGATGGGCGCAAGGCACGGGGCGTGGTGCATCGGCTGTTGCTGGGCGCTGATGGCATCGCTCTTCGCGCTCGGGGTCATGAGCATCGTCTGGATGGCGGTAGTCGCTGGGTTCATCGCGTTCGAGAAGCTGATTCCGTCCCGTCGTGCGGCGACCTATGGGACGGCGACGATTCTGTTCGTGCTCGGCGTACTACTCCTCGCCGCGCCGGACGCGATTCCCGCACTCACCACTCCGGGGAGCGGCTCGATGTCTCAGATGGACGAGATGAATCCTTAGCGGGCTGCTGCGTAGCCCTGCGAGCTAAACGCTCTCTCCGAACGCAGCCTCCAGCATCGCGCTCACGCGCTCCGCGTGCTCGGCGCCGTCGAAGATGTGCGCGTAGACCCGGAGGGTGATGTCGGGAGAGGCGTGCCCAAGCATGTCGTGAGACGAACACCACATTCGTGCCTTGCGCGATCAGCAGCGAGGCGAAGGTGTGTCGCAGGTCGTGGAAGCGGAGGGTTGGGCGAACGGGGTCGTCGAGCCCCGCCCGCGTCACAGCGCGCTCCAACCCGCGCCGGGAGATGTTGCGCCGATCGAGCCCCGTGCCGAGCGCGGAGGCGAAGACTAGGTCACCGGGTCGCGAGTGCGCGGAAGCGATGCGGTGCTCGCGGAGGAGTCGAGCGAGGGCGGGCATGAGCACGACGTCGCGCATCGCCTGCGGGGTCTTCGGGGCTACACGCTCTCCGTCGCGGTCGAGCTGCTTGCGCACGTGGACGATGCCCTCCTTGAGATCGACGTCCTGCCAGGCGAGCCCGAGCAGCTCCCCGAGGCGCAGCCCGGTGAAGACGGCGGTCGCGAGCAGCGGGCGGTAGCGGGCGTCGGCGGCGTCGAGCAGCGCGGTGATCTCCTGTCGCTGGAGGATCCGCATCTCACGCCTGCCGGGTGACGGGCGCTCACCGCGCTCCAGGCGGCGCATCGGGTTCGCGACGATGAATCCGCGGCGGGCTGCGTACGAGAGCACACGCCCGAGGGGCGTGAGCGCCGTTCGGATGGTCCACGCCCTCGAGCCGCCCTTCTGCATCTCGGCGATCACGAAGGCCCGCGTTGTGGCTTTTGAGGGAATCAACAAGGAGCGAATGAACGAGATCAAGCGTGAGATGGATGAGGGCGATCGTCCCGAGGGAGTACCCGCGACAGAGTTCGTATTGCTTCACGACGCCGCTGCCGACAAGTCGCTCGTGGTCTTCTTCTTCGACTCCGAGGACGACTACGCGACCGGAGACGCGACTCTGAACGCGATGCCTGCGGGCGATACTCCTGGCCAGCGCGCGTCCGTCACCAAATACGACGTTGTCACCCGGATGACGATGTGACGAGAACGCCGGTCTCCCGGCCCTTCTACGCGGGCGCGGCGAAAAGTGAAAGTGCCCAAGGGTGTCGGTTTTCGCACTGGACCGTGCAACGCGCACTCTTCATAACTGCGGCTTGCGAGTGAACGAAGAGTGCAACGCTCTGATGCTGACAGTCCTCCAATGCAAGGTCGGCGGCGACTTCTTGCAGCCACCCATACGCCACCGCGACCGACGTGTCGAGCGCCCCGCGCGGCGAGTGAACCGCGACATGCAGCCCTGCGCCCGCGCCGTTTCTTTGATCTCGCCCGTGCACCTACCCACACGCCCGCGCGAGCGACCGACCGTCGGGCGCCAGCGCGCGTTCAGGCGTGGGTCGAACTACGACTTTCCGCGAGGGAGTCGATCGCTCGAATAGAGGTGCGGGACACTCCCGAGCGCGAGTGCTTGGAAATTGCTCTTGAGGCTTGACCTCGCGGAACTGGGTGCCAGGCACCTATTAGGGCACCGTCCGTCGTTGGCTGATTAGGCTTTGTCTTACCAGTGGACTTCGCGCAGATCTCACCCCTCCGCGTTCTGATCGCAAACGAACGCAAGGACAGGCTGGAGTTGCTCGCCCGGGTCGTCACCGGCCTCGGCCACGAGGTCATCGCCCGCGAGGTCGACGTCAAGGAAGTGGGTGCGGTGACGGCGAGAGAGCATCCCGATGTCGCTTTCGTTGGGCTCGGATTGAGTTCCGAGCACGCGCTCGAACTGATCGGCGAGATCGTCCACGAGTCGACCTGTCCGGTGATCGCGCTGCTCTCGGCGAAGGACCCGAGTTACATTCGGGAGGCAGCGAAGCGCGGTGTCTTCGCCTACATCGTCGACGCCGACGCCGAGGAGCTACAGAGCGCGATCGAGATCACGCTGCACCGCTTCGCTGAATACCACAACCTCCAGGGGGCGTTCGGGCGCCGTGCTGTGATCGAGCAGGCAAAAGGCATCTTGATGGAACGCCATGCCATCGACCAAGAGAGGGCGTTCGAGATGCTCCGCTCCCACTCACAGCGCAACGGACGGAAGCTGATCGACGTCGCAAGCGCGGTGGTCGACAGCCATCTGCTCTTGCTGCCGCAAGCTTCGACAACTGCAGTCGGCGACGTAGACACGGCCTGAGCGCCGCGTCCGCGCCTTGGCCTAGCCCAGCCTTCTGACTCAGACGTTGACCGCAGAGCGACCCTGGGATGCCTCAATCTGCGCCGATACGCAGTAGGATGAGAAATGTAAGTCAGCTTGCGAGCGATTGCAGCCCTCCAAAAACCATACGGCGGGCGAAGCGATCGTGGCCCTCTTCTCAAACTCTGCAGAAGGCCTTCCCGGCTGAGGAACGCACTGGCGATGCCTCGATGTAGATCGAGGGAGCCACTAAGGGAAGGAGCACGAAATGAGAATGAGCACCAAGCATCGGGGCAGGTACCGCATTGGCCTGACGAGCCTCGCCGGATCGGCGGCGCTTGCGGCGGTCGGTGCCCTCACGGTCGGACTGCTCGCCGGAGCCTCCGGCGCAGCGACCAACGTAGCCCCGAGCAACACGGGCGAGCCGTCGATCACCGGCACGCCTCGTGTCGGCCAGGTGCTGAGGACGACGAGAGGCACCTGGACCGGAACCGATCCGATCAAATACGTCTACCGCTGGTTCCGGTGCGAGGGAGCCGGCAAGCCGGACGCGTCGGACTGCACGCAGATCGCAAACGCCAGGAACGCTAGCTACAGCCTTCGCGAAGCGGATGCCGGCTTCAGGATCCGCTCGCAGGTGGTTGCGAGGAACGGCGACGGCCAGGACACAGCGACGTCGAACCCGACGGCGGTCGTTACGTCGGCCAAGCCTTTCAACACGACGGAGCCGTCAATCTCGGGCACGGCGAAGGTGGGCAACGTCCTCAAGGCGAACCGTGGCCAGTGGGGCGGAGACAGTCCGATCACCTACGCGTTCGTCTGGCTGCGCTGTAACGACAAGGGCGACAACTGCAGCGAGATCCAGGGCGCGAACGACCCGGAGTACGAGATCCGTGACAGCGACACCGGCCGGACGATCCGCGTCCGCGTCGTTGCGAGGAACGACCGGGGCTCGACATCTGCGATCTCGAACCCGACTGGCGTCGTCGGCTCGAACCAGCCGCCGCCTCCTCCTCCGGGCAGCTCGCTTTCCGTGGGAGATCTGAAGGCGGCAGGCGATCGCCTCGTTGTCGCGTCGGTTCAGTTCTCGCCGAATCCGGTGACGAGCCGTACCTCACCGATCACTGTGCGCGTCCGGGTCACCGCGCGAGGAAGCCGGCCCGTCAACGGAGCGCTTGTGTTCATGCGCGGGACGCCGAGGGTAGTGTCGGGTCAGACCCAGGCAACGCAGGCCGACGGCTACGTGACGCTCACACTGATTCCCAACGAGTTCTTCCCGCAGCCGCGGAACGGCTTCAACGTGCAGTTCTTCATCAAGGCGTATCGCAAGGGCGATCCGGGGCTCGGCGGCATCGCGGGCTACCGGCTCGTGCAGGTCCGTCTGGCCGGTTAGGCACCGGCGACCATCAACAGTGACGACAAAAAAAGGGGGGCGGTTAGAGCCGCCCCCCACTTGTCTTAGGCGCCCACACAACGCGCCGCGGTGTGCGAGCGTCCTCTCGCTTTAGCCTCGCCGGCGCAGCTGCCCACACGCCTGTGCCACCGATCAACGAGAGGGGCGACGTGCGCGTTGGTGCGCTGGTCGCGCTCCTCGACGGTTAGCCCCGTTTCCAAATCGTTTCCATGACAGGCGCCTCGACCAATCGCCCTAAGACCACCGACCCCGCAACGCAAGGAACCAAGCGGCATCCCGCCAAGCCCTCTGACGGACTCGAACCGTCGACCCCCTCCTTACCATGGAGGTGCTCTACCGACTGAGCTAAGAGGGCGAAGCCCGGACTGTAGCCAAGTCTCGATCCAGCTTTCGTCACCGCTCGCCCGATTGGCGAGTACGACGCCGCTGCTTGTCCGACATCGTCTCGCCCTTACGCATCGTCAGTCCTTCCGTACCCGACCACGTGGCGACCACCTGCGACCGCCCCTGGTGGCCTAGAAAGATCCCGGTCCCGATCACCCGGACGCCGGACCACCACGCGGGGTAGCGGGTTCCCGATATGCGGGCAGTGCAGGGAGGAGGATTCGAACCTCCGAAGGCTGAGCCAGCGGGTTTACAGCCCGCCCCCTTTGGCCACTCGGGAATCCCTGCGCGGCGGGCAATTGTAGCCGGGTGCCTGCGCACGCCCTACGATCGTGACGTGGAGCATTTCGACGTCCTCGTCGTCGGCGCAGGCCCTGCCGGATCGACCGCAGCTCTGTGTCTCGCTCGCTCCGGAGCGCGCGTTCTGATGGCCGACAAGGCCCGCTTTCCGCGCGACAAGCCGTGCGGTGGAGGGCTGACCGGGCGCGCGCTTCGCCATCTTCCGTGCGACGTCGCGCCGGTGATCGAGCGCGTGGTCGATCGGATGGTCTTGCGCTCGGGCTATAGGACGACGGTCGACCGGACGAGCCGCGAGCCACTCATCGCGATGACCCAGCGCCGGCGACTCGATCTTCTCCTCGCCGAGCAGGCAGCGGCTGAGGGCGTCGACTTCCGGGACGGCGCACGGGTCTCGGACATCGAGCTCGACGAGTCGGGTGTGTCTGCACGGATCGGCGAGACGCGCGTCCGAGCCTCGTTCCTCGTGGGCGCCGACGGCGCCAACGGCGCCGTGGCGCGCGCGGCCGGGCTCGGCGACGGGATCGTTCGCGGCGTCGCGCTGGAGGGGAACGTGCCATGGGACGCGCTCGAGCGCAGCGACTACGAGAGCGCGGCCTGGGTCGAGCTCGGCGTCGTGCCAGGAGGCTACGGCTGGGTGTTTCCGAAGGGCGACCACGCGAACCTCGGCGTCGGCGGGTGGATGGAGGAAGGGCCACGCCTCCGCGACCATCTCGACCGGCTGGCACGTGCGCACGCGGTCGACCCGGCGCGGCTCGGCGACGTTCGCGGGCACCGGCTTCCGATGCGTGCGCTCGGCACACCGGCGGCGCGAGGGCGCGCGCTGCTCGTCGGCGACGCTGCAGGTCTCGTCGATCCGCTCTCGGGGGATGGCATGTACGAGGCGTTCGTCTCCGCGCGACTTGCGGCGCAGGCTGTCGTCGCGGGTCGCCCCGACGCGTATGAGGCCTCTCTCTCTGCGGCGCTCGACCGGCACGCGGCGGCGTCGTGGAAGGCGAAACGCGCCGCGGATCGCTACCCGCGCGCATGCGTGTGGGCTCTGAGAGCGCCCGGCGTCTTCGGGGCGATCTCGGGTCTGTTGCGCGGGGAACTCGCCCATCCGAGCGAGGCGCCGCGGATCGCTCGGCCGCCGCTCCGCGTGCTTGCGCGGCTCGCGCGCGGGACCTGACCGAGGCGTGTTCTAAAGCGACCTCTGACTCGTGCCGATGCTCGACGGTCCATGGAGGCCATCCTCGACCGAGGTCAACCCGGTGCAGGGGAGCTACACGGGCTAGGGGCTCGTTGCGTGTCGTGAACGCCGCAGCCGCCGCCTTCGTCCTCGCTCCCGCGCTGGCCCTCGGGAGCTTCCTCAACGTCGTCGTTGCGCGCGTGCCCGCACGACGCTCGCTCCTCTTTCCCCCGTCCTCGTGCGGCGTGTGCGCGACGGAGATCCTGTGGCGCGACAACGTCCCGGTGGTCTCGTACCTTCTGCTTCGCGGACGCTGCCGGCATTGCGCCGCGCCGATCTCGCCTCTCTACCCGGTTGTCGAGGTCGTGACGGCGGCGCTGGTCGTCGCGTGCTTCGCTGCGTTCGGCGCCAACGCCTGGGCCGCTCTCGCCGCCGGCTTCTGCGCCGTGCTCGTCGTCCTCTCGGTCATCGACGCTCAGCACCGGATAGTCCCCAACCGCATCGTTGTGCCCTCGGCCGCCGTCGCTCTCGTCGCGCATACCGCGATCGATCCGAGCCTCGCGTGGCTCCTCTGGTCTCTCATCGCTGCCGGTGTGTTATTTCTCGGCGTTCTCGCCTACCCGCGGGGGCTCGGCATGGGCGAGGTGAAGCTGGCCCTCCTGCTCGGGGCGATGCTCGGTGCGTCGGTCACCGTGGCCATGATGATCGGGCTCTTCGCAGCGTTGATCCCGTCTGCGGTGCTGCTTTCGAGGCACGGAGCATCCGCGCGCAAGATGGCCATCCCGCTCGTACCGTTCCTGTCGCTCGGCGCCGTCGTTGCGCTCTTCTTCGGCGGAGCGATCCTCGACGCGTACCTCGCGCACTTCTGAGCGCGACGTCAAGCGCGCTTCGCCGCGACGCCCGGACGCCTGCGGCTCGACGTGCGAGACAGAGAAGAGGCGCGGTTCCCCGCGCCTCTCCGTGAAGGTCCGACCAGCGCGGAACTATGCGCAGGTCAGGTTGTTCTTGTAGTCCGTGCTCGAGGGGCCCGGACCGGCGACGCTCCAGTTCTTGTTGCCGACGGTATCGGCGAGGCAATAGGTCGTCTCGTCGGCCGACGCGACCGTGAGGCTGTCGGAGATGCCGGAGTCGATCGCGACGAGTGCTGCCGTCGTCATCGTCGCGTAGGTGCTGTTGTCCGCGTAGTACGTCTCGGCCGCCGGAAGGGCCTCCCGAAGGTTGGCCTTCGCTGCGTTGTTCGACGCCCGATCCCGGAAACCGAGATACGACGGCACCGCGATCGCGAGCAGGATTCCGATGATGATGATCACGACGAGGAGCTCGATCACTGTGAAGCCCTGCTCGGAGTTCCCGTCGAGGCGGGAGCGAATCCGCTTGAACATTGCCGCAACTCCTTCCGCAGTCCGCAGTCGATGGGGGTAGAGCGGATGCGGACAAGAGATCGGCGCGAGGCTGGGGGATGCCTACCCCAAACTGGGTGATTCGCGAGTGAGGCAACGTGACGCCGTGCGGGTGGCGCTCGATCGCTCACACGACCACCGGGCGGGCGTCGGCGTCATCATCGGGACCGCGATGTACCTGCTGGAGCTCGTTCAGTGGCGATGCAGCCCGTCAGGCTCCGTGTAGCCGGCGAGAGCGTCGTCGACGATCAGTACGGTGCGCGCGCCCTCGCCGCGACGGAGGCGGTCGAGTGCAGCCTCGACGCCTTCGAGCCCGCCGACGTGCGTGACGACCCCACGAAGGTCGATCTCACCTGCGAGCGCGAGCTCCGCGAGCGCGGGCAGCTCGAGGGCGGGATCGCCCGAGCCGTAGTACGTGCCCACGAGCGACTTGTCCGAGAGGAACTCGACTGCCGGCACAGTTGCCTCGACGCCATCGGGCACGAGACCGACGACGACGGCCGTTCCGCCCGGCCGGATCGCGTCCCACGCGCTCCTGATCGTCTCGGGTCGTCCGATGACCTCGAATGCGTAGTCGACGCCTCCGCCCGACAGCTGCGAAATGGCGTCGACCGGGTCTGCGACCCCCGTGCCGTCCACTGTGTGTGTGGCGCCGAGAGCGCGCGCGAGCTCGAGCTTCTCGGGGACCCGGTCGAGTGCGATGATCGGATTCGCTCCCGCGAGACGAGCCGCTCCGATGACCTGCAGCCCGACGCCGCCGCAGCCGAGAACGGCGACGGAGTCTCCCGGCTGAACCCGCGCGACGTTTCGCACCGCACCCATTGCGGTGACCACCCCGCAGCCGAGGAGCGCCGCCTGCCACAACGGCAGCTCGGAGGGAATCCTCACGGCTCCTCCCGCCGCGACGACCGTGCGCTCTGCGAAACACGCGGTTCGGAGGCCGTGCTGAAGCGTCGTGCCGTCGGGCAGCCGGAGCCGGCTCGTCCCGTCCATGAGCATCCCGCGCGCCCCATGCTCGGCGACGACTTCGCACAGGTTCGGCTTGCCCGAGACGCAGTACCGGCACGCACGGCAGGCGGGAACGAAGCAGAGCGCGACGCGGTCGCCAGGCGCGACGTGCGTGACACCCTCGCCGACCGCCTCGACGACTCCGGCGCCTTCGTGCCCCATCACCGCCGGCCACTTCCCCGGCCCGAGGTCGCCGTCCGCGTGCCGGACGTCCGAGTGACAGACCCCGACGGCTGCGACCCGTACCAAGACCTCGCGAGCTTTCGGTTCGTCGAGCTCGACCTCCTCGACCTCGACGGGCCGGCTCGGATGACGGAGCACCGCTGCGCGAATGCGCATCAGCCGATCCGGAACCGCTCGAGGTCATCGAAGTCGGGGAGGACGCCGAGACCGGGGCCGCCCGGAGGGCGGACCGTGCCGTCGTCGTCGATCTCGATCGTCACGGGTAGGAGCCAGTCTCGCCGCTCGGCCGACCACGTCGGGGGATCGAACGGCACCTCCAGATACGGGCAGGTCGAGAACGCGAGCGCAGCGTGGAGGTTGGCGAGGAGGCCGTAGCCGTTCGACCAGGTGTGCGGGCTCCACATGCATCCGTTCTCCCGTGCGTGCGCCGAGATACGACGCGCGCCCTCGAGCCCGCCGCTGAGGACGACGTCGGGCTGGACGACGTCGACGCCGCCGCGTTCGACCAGATCGCGCGCCGCGGTCTCCGAGCGCACCATCTCGCCCGCGGCGATTCGCACGCTCGTCTCGGCTCGGAGTCGTGCGTAGCCGTCGACATCGTCGGTCGCGAGTGGCTCCTCGAGCCAGTACACGCCGAGCGGCTCGAGCTCCGCGGCGAACGCATGCGCCGTAGCCCGCGACCAGCGCGGTGTGAGGTCTCCCGGCATGCGCCAGCCCTGGTTCGCGTCGACCATGATGTCGAGCTCGCTCCCGACTGCGGTGCGAACGGCTTCGATGACAGGAAGGTCGACGGTCCAGTCCGTCGAGTGCAGGCGGATCTTGACCGCGCGTACCCCGTCGTCACGGAGAGCGACGCAGCGCCGGACCCGTTCATCAGGCGGCACGAGCTCGCCGCTCGAGGCGTACGCGACGATCCGATCGCGCTCACCGCCGAGGAGCTTCCACAGCGGCTTGTCTTCGGCACGGCCGAGGAGGTCCCACACGGCGACCTCGAGCGTCCAGTTGCGTCCGTGGTGGAAGTCCACCGTCTCGAGCACGCCGTGGATCTCTTTCGGATCCAGTTCGCGGCCGACGAGTAGTCGCTCGAGCAGCTCGCGATCGGGCAGCGCGTCGCCGCTCGCGTACCCCTCGACTCCGTCGTCCGACCGCACGATCACGACCGTCGCGTCCTGGTGCGTGCGAGGTACCGGGTCCCACGCAGCCGTGAACGGAGGGTCGAGCGGGCAGCGGTAGACCCGCGTCTCGATCGAGGCGATTCGCATCAGTCGCCGCTGTAGAAGGGGCTCTGAAGCTCGTCGCGTCGTTCGACGAGAGCCGCGGCTGCCGTCGGGTCTCGACCCTCGACGCAGACGCCGATCGCCTTGCGCGTCGACACACGGTTGGCGGTACGCACGGCAGTCTCGTCGTGCGCGCCCGGGTCGACCCAGACAGCAACGAGGACGACGAGGTCTCCGGACGCTTCGAGCAGTCCGTCGGCCACGGCGTCGAGGACACCCTGAGCGATCCCGAGCTGTGCCGCACCCCAGGTGATCGTCTGGTGCTGCTCGTCGCTCGCGGTGCCCTTGTTCATCATCAGCGTCGGCGGCCACACCGGCTCGTAGTCGTTGGGGGTCTCGCCGACGCAGACCAGAACAGGCGTATGGCCGGGGGCGGGGTGCGCGAACATCGAGATGGCCGCGGCGAAGGTCGGGCTGCCGCGGCGCGCGAGCACGACGTTGACATGCGACCCGTTCGGCGCCTCGCCGCTCCAGCCTTCGCCGATCCGCCCGTCCAACTCGTCCAGGTTCACAGCTCGAGCACCACCCGGATCGCGTCTCCCGAGTGCATCAGCTCGAACCCTCGCTCGGCCTCCTCGAGCGGCAGACGGTGCGTCACGAGGCGGTCGAGCGGAAGGCGGCCCTCTCGGTAGAGGTCGAGCGTGTGAGGAAAGTCCCGCTCGGGCTTCGACGAGCCATAGATCGAACCGAGGATGCGACGCTCCATCCGCGGGATGGTGGTCGCGGGTATGGACAGCATCGAGTCCGCGCGAGGGATCCCGATGAGGACCGCCGCGCCGCGCTTGCGCGTCGAGAGGAAAGCAGCCTCCATCGCCTCGGGCCGCCCCGTCGCCTCGATCGCATAGTCGACTCCGCCTCCCGAGGCCTCGCGCACGACGTCGGCGGTCGCCTCTGCGCTTCCCTGCCACTCGACCCCGTCCGTCGCCCCGAACCCGCGCGCGACCTCGAGCTTTTGCGGTGCCGTGTCGACAGCGATTACCGGCTCCGCCCCGACGGCGACTGCGGCCATGAGCGCCGACAGTCCCACTCCTCCGCAGCCGATGATGGCGACGCGATCTCCTTCCTGCACGCCGGCGGTTCGCCAGACAGCTCCTACGCCGGTCGACACGGCGCAGCCGACCAGCGCGGCGACGTCGAACGGAATGTCACTGGCGATCGGAACGCACGACCGCTCGGGGACGACGCAGGCGTCCGCGAAGGTCGAGAGGAACGAGTAGTGGTAGACGGGCTCGCCGTTTCGCGAAAGCCGCGGCGTACCGTCCATGAGCCCTCCGGTCGACATCGCCGGCCATACAGTCGAACACAGCTGCGGGAGATCGCGTGCGCACTCCTCGCACGTCCCGCACCATGGCGTCCAGGAGAGCGCGACGTGGTCGCCGACCGTTACGCGCGTGACGCCTTCGCCGACCCGCTCGACGACGCCTGAGCCCTCGTGTCCGAGCACGGCCGGACACACGGTCTCCGAGGTTCCGTCGACGGCGTTCCAGTCGGAGTGGCAGACGCCGCTCGCGCGCAGCCGGACGAGAACCTCGCCCGCGCGGGGTGCGGCGAGCTCGAGCTCCGCCACGGTCAGCGGCCCACCTGTCTGCTCGAGGACGACGCCCCGGATCCTCACGCGCTTCGCCGTTCGGCTCGGATTCGGGGCATGACCGGGGAGTCTAGGATGCAACGCCACGCCTGACGCGCACGAAGACAGCCGGCTCGAGATCCTCTTCCTGTCCGGGCACGACGTCGACGAGCTCGCCGTCTCGCTCGACGAGGTGCTCGACGTGGTCGAGGCCGCTCTGCGCGCGCAAGGCCAAGGCGAGGTGAGCCTCGACCCACGCGTGCAGCACGTCCCCGACGAGTCGTTCCCAGGCCACTTCAACGTCCTGCGCGCGACCGTCTGGCCGCTGGATGTGACCGGTGTGAAGGTCGTCGGCGACTTCATGGAGAACTACCGGCAGGGCCTTCCGTCCGAGCTTTCGCTCATCACGCTCTACGACCCGCGCACCGGCGTGCCGCGCGCGATCGTCGACGCGACCGAGATCACCGAGCGCAGGACGGGCGCGCTCACCGCTCTCGGCGCGCGGGAGCTCGCTCGCGCGCGGCTCGAAGGTGCTCGGCCACATCGGCGCGCGCGGGACGGCGTTCTCGAACGTCGTCATGCTCGACCACTTCTTCCACTTCGAGGAGATACGTGTGACGAGCAGGCGGCCCGAGTCGCGCGCGAGCTTCGGCCGGCGGCTCGAGGAGGCGCTCGGCAAGCCCGTCCGCGTCGTCGAGACGATCGAGGAGGCCGTCGTCGGCGCCGACATCGTCGTCGAGGCGACCCGGCTCGCCGAGCCTGCGCCGCTCCTGCGCACGGCGTGGCTTGACGTCTGCACCCTGCTCGTGCCGTACGGGACGAAGAGCATCCTCGAGCTGGACGTGCTCGACGCCATGGACAAGGTGGTGGTCGACGACTGGGCCAGTGCAGACGCGACGATCCCTTCGGCGCGCTGCGCCCACACGTACGCGCGGGGCTGCTCAGCGAGGCGACGCTCCACGCCGAGCTGGCCGAGGTCGTCGTCGGGACGAAGCCGGGCCGCGAGCGCGACGACGAGCGGATTCTCTTCTGGCACAGGGGATTGGCGACGACTGACCTCGCGCTCGCAGACCTGCTCGTGCGCCGCGCGATCGAGCGGGGCGTGGGAACGAGGCTCGCGTACCGATGACCGTACGGATCGATCGCCACGACGGTCTCGACCTCGGCCTCTATCGCCGCGTCGTCGTCGCCGGTGAGCAGGTCGAGGTGGCGGAGACCCTGTACGAGCGGGTCGAGGAGCGCCGTGCAGCTCTGCTCGACCTCATCGCAGACGGAGCGGCCGTGTACGGCGTCACCACGGGCCTCGGCTACCTCACGAGTCACGGCATCGAGCTCGAGGATCAGAGCGCGCTCCAGCGCTCGCTGCTCCTCGCCCGTGCGTCGGGCTTCGGACCGGCGCTTCCGGCGGACGTCGTTCGCGGCGCGATGCTGCTCCGTCTCACGGGCTTCCTCGGCGGGTACGCCGCGGTCAGCTCAGGGCTCTGCCGCTTCCTGCTCGATCGCCTGAACGACGGCTGGGCCCCGGTGGTCCCCAGTGGCCCGTACGGCGCGTCGGGAGAGATCGCACCCCTCGGCCACCTCTTCCAGACGTTCATCGGCGAAGGCCACGTCACTGAGAGTGACGAAGTCGTCTCGGCCGCGAGTGCGCTCGCACAACGTGGCCTTCAGCCGTACGAGCCGCTGCCGAAGGAGGGTGGCGCGCTCCTCAATGGCGCGCCGTTCGCCACCGCGCTCGGGATCCACCTCGCCGGCCGGCAGCGCGTCCTGCTCGAGCAAGCCCACGTCGACGCAGCGCTCGCGATCGAGCTCGTCCACGCGTCGACGAGGCCGTACTCGCGTCGGCTCGGCGCGCTGTCGCGCGACTCCGCACAGCAGCGCGTGCACGAGCGCCTGCTCGAGCTGCTCGCAGGTGGCCGCGCGTTCGAGGACGCGCTCCAGGCGCCTGCCTCGTTTCGCGTCGTTCCGCAGGTGTACGGCGCCGTCCTGGGTCAGCTCGAGACGTTCGAAGCCCGGCTCGAAGCGGCGCTCGGAGCGGTCACCGACAGCCCGCTGATCCTTCCGGCGGAGGACGACGAGCCCGAAGGTGCGTATCCGAGTGGTGCATTTCACGCCGCCGCCGTTGCGCTCGCGCTCGATTGCCTCGCGATCGGCGTCGCGCAGCTCACGAACCTCGCCGAGAAGCGGCTGCATCGCCTTCTCGATGCTCGCTTCTCGGGCCTGCCCGAGCAGCTCGCAGTCGATCCCGGGAAGCAGGCGGGCGTCGTGTCGCTGCACAAGGCCGTGGTCGCGCTCGCCGCCGAGAATCGCCTGCTCGCGGCGCCCGCATCCGCACAGGCCTTCGACACGTCGACGGGACAGGAGGACCTCCAGGCCTTCGAGTTCCTCGCCGCGGACAAGCTCTCGCGGGCGCTCGACAACCTCGAGCTCGTCTTTGCATGCGAGCTCGTGGCGCTGCGGCAGGGCTTCCACCTGCGCGGCGAGCCGCCGCCCCAGCCGCGCCTGGCGCAGCTCCTCGAGAAGCTGGAAACGGAGGTCGAGCCGATCGTCGTGGATCGAACGCTCACGGGCGACGTCGAACGCGTGCGCGAGCTCGTTCGCGCCGGATCGCTGGCCTAGCTACGAAGCGAGAGCGAAGAACGCACGCAGGATGTCCTCCCCGGCGGGGTGTTCGGGCCGGAACTCCTCGGGATGGAACTGCGTGCCCCACCAGCGCCGCTCCGAGTCGCCGATCGCCTGAATCGCACAGGCTGGGCTCGACGCGAGCACGCGAAAGCCGGGCGCGAGCTCGGTGATCTCGTGGCTGTGATCCTGGAACACGACGACTTCGTCCGGAAGCCCGCGGAGGAGGTCGCTGCGGTCGTCGATCCGGATCGGGAGAAACCCGTCCTCGCGGCTCGCCGCTGCCCCGATGCTGCTTCCGGCGAAACGCGCCTGCAGCTGCATCCCCGCACAGATGCCGAGTACGGGCCTGCCGACATCGAGGACGGTCTCGCCGAGCCGCGCGAGCATTCCGGGTTCGTGCTCGGACCACGGTGCCGACGAGCCGCTCAGGACGATGCTGTCCGCGGCGCGCAGCCGGACCGCGTCGACCTCTTCGTAGAACGCGACCTGCACCTGCTGACCCGACGCGCGCGCAACGCGGTCGCGGAGGCGATCGAAGTTGGCGGCGCGCGCCTCGGTCAGCAGTGATCGGCGCTCGGTGAAGACGATCTCGACGGCCACGCGCCGAGCGTAGTGTGTCGCGCACGCGACGACGGGAGAGGTAGGCGATGAGCAACGTCGACACACGCAAGCTGGGACTGCTCGAGCGGCTCGCGGAGGGCCCGATCATCTGCGCCGAGGGCTACCTGTTCGAGTTCGAGCGTAGGGGCTACCTGCAGGCCGGTGCCTTCGTGCCGGAGGTCGTCCTCGAGCATCCGGAGCTCGTCGCACAGCTCCACCGCGAGTTCGTCCACGCGGGCTCCGACGTGGTCGAGGCGTTCACGTACTACGCCCACCGCGAGAAGCTCCGGACGATCGACAAGGAGCACCTGCTCGAGCCGCTCAATCGCCAGGCGCTCACCATCGCCAAGGAGGTCGCCGACGAGACGGGCACGCTTCTCGCAGGCGACATCTGCAATACGAACATCTACGTCTCCGGCGACCCGGCCGGCGCCGTCCGCTCGATGTTCGAGGAGCAGGTCGGGTGGGCCGTCGAGGCAGGAGTGGACTACGTCGTCGGCGAGACCTTCACGTGGGGAGAGGAGGCGCTGCTCGGACTCGAGGTGATCAAGGCGACGGGCCTGCCGGCGGTGATCACGTTGGCCGTTCATCGGGACGGTACGACCGGTGAGGGCTGGACGCCCGAGGAGACGTGCAAGCGACTCGAGGACGCAGGTGCCGACGTCGTCGGCGTGAACTGCATCCGCGGGCCGAAGACGATGTTCCCGCTGCTCGCGAGGATTCGCGAGCGCGTGAGCGTCCCGGTCGCGGCGCTGCCCGTGCCGTACCGCACGACCGAGGCCGAGCCGACGTTCCAGTCACTCACCGATCCGGCCTGCGACGTCATTCCGGGCGGGCGGCCCTTCCCGAGCGCGCTCGACCCGTTCGTGTGCAACCGCTACGAGCTCGAGGACTTCGCGCGCAGGGCACATGCGCTCGGGGTCTCGTACCTCGGCGTCTGCTGCGGCGCGGGCCCGCACCACATCCGGGCTGTCGCAGAGGGTCTCGGCCGGACCCCGCCGGCGAGCCGGTACTCGCCGGACATGTCGAAGCACGCGTTTCTGGGGACGGACGCGCGGATCCCGCAGGAGTACAGGGAGTACGCCGACAGGCTGTAGCGCGTTGCTCTCGCTCCCGGCCAGAAGCGTCTCGCTTCGACGGCGCCCGCCTGCGAGCGGCGTTAGCCTGATCCGACCGGATGCCGCTGCAGAACCGCGTGACGCCGCTCGGCGAGCTCGTCGCCGATCCTGCGCGGGGACTCGTCTACGGGAATCGCGGGTGTCTGCACGACGATGCCGGGCGGATCCGGCGGCGCTTCAACGGCAAGCGCTGGATCGCGTGTCGGCTCGAGTTCCGCGGCTGGCAGCGCAGCCCGCTGCTGCAGCCGGGCCGGTTCACCGAGCTGTTCTTCCTGGACGAGGCGACCGCGTTCGCGGCCGGTCATCGTCCGTGCGCGCTCTGCCGCAGAGAGGACTACGTCCGGTTCGGAGAGATCTGGCGCGAGCTGCACCCGGATCGGATCGGAGCCGACGCGATCGACGCCCAGCTGCACGCCGAGCGCATCGCGCTGGACACGCACACGCGACGTCTGCACGCCGTTGCCCTCGCGGAGTTGCCCGACGGCGCGTTCGTGCTCGAGGACGATGCTCCGTGGCTCGTCCTCGGAGCGAGCCTCCTGCGCTGGACGCCTGCGGGCTACGACGAGCGAGCGCCACGACCCGCGCGCAGTCGAGCCGTGCTCGTCACGCCGCCCTCGCTCGTCCACGTCCTCCGCTCGGGCTGGCAGCCGCTCGTGCCGCTCCTGCATCCGTCGGCGCGCACCGCGTGACTCACGCGTCGGCCGTCTCCTTCGCCTGAAGCCGGCGTAGCTCCTCGATCGGGATGTGGCAGCGCATGAGGTGACCCGGCTCGGCCTCGACGAGCGGAGGCTCCTGCTCGACGCAGATGTCTCCGAGAAAGCGCGGACAGCGCGTATGGAAGACACAGCCCGATGGGGGAGAGGCTGCGCTCGGAATGTCGCCCCCGAGCTTGATCCGGTCGCGTCCGCCGCCGTCGATCGTGGGAACCGCGGAGAGCAGCGCCTCCGTGTAGGGGTGGTGCGGCCCGTCGAAGACGACGTCCGCCGGGCCGAGCTCCTGGAGCCGCCCGAGGTAGAGCACCGCGATCCGGTCCGAGATGTAGCGGACGACGCCGAGGTCGTGCGAGATGAAGAGGTAGGAGACCTGTTTCTCCGCCTGCAGCTCGACGAGCAAATTGAGGATCGCGGCCTGTACGGAGACGTCGAGTGCCGAGGTCGGCTCGTCGCAGACGACGAGCTGCGGGTCCCCGGCGAACGCCCGCGCGATCGCCACGCGCTGCTTGAGGCCGCCGGAGAGCTGGACCGGCTTCTGCGTCAGCGTGCGCTCCGTGAGCCGAACGCGCTGCGCGAGCTCGCTCATCCGCTGGTCGGCCGCCGACCCTCCGATACCGGCCAGCTTCTTCAATGAGCGGAGCAGGATCCGCTGGACCGAGTGGCGGCGATTGAGTGCGGAGTCCGGATTCTGGAACACGATCTGCAGCGCGCGCAGATCGGTCTTCGACCGCTTCTGGTACCGGGGCGGGAGCTCCCGACCGTCGAGCGTGGCCGTTCCCGCAGTCGGCTCGACGATGCCGAGCAGGGTCCGCGCCAGAGTGGTCTTGCCACTCCCGGACTCGCCGACCAGACCCACGGTCTCACCCGGCCAGATGGAGATGCTCACGTCGGTCAGGGCGTGCACGTCGTGTCCTCGCTGGCGGAACACCTTCGTGAGGTCGGTCAGCTCGAGAAGCGGCGGGCGAGTGGAGTCGATCGGCGGAAGCTCCAGATCTGCCGCTTCCACTCGGGGGAGTCCCTGCGCGCGCTCGTGATACCAGCAGCGACTGGCGTGGGCGGCGCGGATGTCGAGGAGTGGCGGCTCGTGCGTGTGGCAGCGCTCGTCGGCGAGTGCGCAGCGGTCGGCGAAGACGCAGCCCGAGATCTCCGCGCCGAGACTCGGCAGGAAGCCCGGGATCGTGTCGAGCCGGCCGTGATCCTTGCGTACGCCGCCGCGCGGGATGCACCGAAGGAGCCCGACCGTATACGGATGACGCGGGTCCTGGAGGACCGTCTCGACCGGGCCCTCCTCGACGAGACGTCCGGCGTACAGCACTCCGACGCGTGTGCACATCTTCGAGATGACCCCGAGGTTGTGGCTGATGAAGAGCACGGACGTGTGCAGCTCGGACTGGAGCTGCGCCACGAGGTCGAGCACCTCCGCCTCCACGGTGGCGTCGAGCCCGGTCGTAGGCTCGTCGAGGATGAGGAGTGCAGGGTCCTTCGCGAGCGCCATCGCGATCACCGCGCGCTGCTGCATCCCGCCCGAGAGCTGGTGCGGGTAGCGATTCATGACCGAGTCGGGGTCCGCGATCTGCACACGAGCGAGGGCGGCGCGGGCCCGCTCGGCTGCATCCCTCTTCGCGACGCCGAGAACGGTGAATGCCTCGGCGACCTGGGCTCCGACCCGCATCGACGGGTTCAGCGCTGCGCCGGGATTCTGGTAGACCATCGACACCGAACGCGCGTGGAACTGGCGCAGGCTTCCTCCGCCGAGTGCCAGCGTGTCGATCCCGGCGACGTTGATCGAACCGGCGCTCACCCGCCCGTTGCGCGGCAGGTAGCGGACGATCGCGAGCGCGGCGGTCGACTTTCCGCAGCCCGACTCGCCGACCAGGCCGTACGACTCACCGCGGCCGATCTCGAAGGAGACGCCGCGGAGAACCTGGCGGTCGTAGCCACGCACGCGGTAGACGACGTCGAGATCGTGAAGCTCGAGTGCGGCGGTTGCGACAGCGGTCTCGGTCATCGCTCGAGCACCTGCTGCAGGCTGTCGGATACCAGGTTCACGGCGACGACGAGCGAGGAGATGGCGAGTGCGGGGAAGAGCACCGTCCACCACTGGTCTGAGAGGAAGGGATAGTTGTCGGCGATCTGCACCGCCCAGTCCGCCGACGGTGGCTGCAGCCCGAAGCCGATGAAGCTGAGGGTCGCGACGGCGAAGATCGCATAGCCGAGCCGCACCGTCGCCTCGACGAGGATCGGCGGCATCACGTTCGGGAGCACCTCCACGAACATCACGTAGGGCGAGCGTTCGCCACGCAACCGAGCCGCTTCGACATAGTCGAGCTGCGCTTCGCCGAGCACGGCGGCTCTGACCGTGCGCGCGATGATCGGGCTGAAGACGATCGCGATCACGATCGTGACCGACCAGACCGACCGGCTCCCTAGCGAGGCGATCACCGTGACCGCAAGCACGATCAGGGGAATCGCGAGGACGGCGTCGATGATTCTGCTCACCGTGTCGTCGGCGATACCGCGGAAGTAGCCCGTCGTGAGGCCTAGCACTGTCCCGAACACGGTCGCCAGCACGGTTGCCAGCGGCGCTACGAGCAGGATGTCTCGGGAGCCGGCGAGGACGCGGGAGAACACGTCACGGCCGAGGCGATCCGTACCGAAGAGGTGGTCTCGCGACGGCGACTCGCTCAGATCCGGGGTCTGGTCGTAGAGCGGGTCGAACGGCGTGATGCGCGATCCCAGGATCGCGCACACGACCCAGAAGAGGATGATCCCCGCGCCGATGATGAAGCTGGGACTTCGGAGGAGGAGCCGCAGCCGTTCCCGCCGAGCCGCGCGCGCCTCGGAGCCCGGGGCCGCGGCGGGTGCGGCGAGCTCCGTCACTCCGCCGTCCCGTAGCGGATGCGGGGATTGATCAGCGCGAAGATGATGTCGGCCACGAGCGTCACGAGCAGGAAGCCCAGTCCGACGATGACGACGCCCGCCGTGAGCAGCGTGAAGTCCTTCTGCTCGGCGGCCGTGAGGGTCATCAGGCCGATGCCCTGATAGTTGAACAGAAACTCGATGGCGACGAGGCCGCCGACGAGGTACCCGGTCTGCGTCGCGACGACGGCGATGGTGGGCATGAGCGCGTTGCGCAGGACGTGACGTCGCACCACCGTCGAGTGCGGCAAGCCCTTGAGGTAGGCCGTCCGCGTGTAGTCCGCGTCGAGCGCCTCGACGACGCCGGCTCGCGTGATCCGCGCGATGTATCCGAAGAGAACGATCACGAGCGCGAGCGCCGGCAGCGTCAGGTGCTTGACCTGCGTCACCGGCCCCGCGCCGGGCTCCCACTGCGCGGTGACCGGCAGCCAGCCGAGCCAGATCGAGAAGATCAGGATCAGCACGAGACCGGTGACGATCTCCGGGATCACCGCCAGCGAGAGCCCGATCACGGTGATCCCGCGGTCCGTCGGTCCGCCGACGCGAAGGCCGGCCAGGACCCCGCCGAGGATTCCGAGTGGGACGAAGACGAGAAACGCGAAGAGCGCGAGCTTCAGTGAGTTGGCGAGCGCGGGCTGGACGATGTCCCAGACAGGGACGCTCTGCGCGAGCGACTCGCCGAAGTCGCCCTGCACAGCGCTCGTGAGCCAGTCGACGTACTGGACGACGGCCGGCCTGTCGGTGCCGTGCTCTTTGTTGTAGGCGGCCACGGCTTCGGGTGGCGCATCGCGTCCGAGAACTGCGCGTCCCACGTCGCCCGGGAGGAGTTGCGCCGTCCCGAACACGATCGCACTCAGGAGGACGAGCGTGATGAGGGCGAGGCCGAGGCGCTTCAGGATGTAGCGGGAAATAGCGTCAGATCCCGTCGTGGGGGCGGCCGGACCTTATCTCCGGCCGCCCGTGTCCATTCCGCTATGCGAGCGACGTCTTCGCGAGACGCACGTGCGAGATGGCTTCTGCCTGGTAGTTCTGAACCTTCGACGAGCTGGCGGTGACGAACGAGATGAAGTACGACGTGATGACCGGCGTGTCGCGTAGGAGGAGGCCGGCGAGCTTCTTCGTGGCATTTCGCTGACCTTGGATGTCGGGTGCCGCGAGGTACGATCGCGCCGCCGAGTCGAACTCGGCGTTCTTGTAGTGCGCGGCATTCCAGATCCCGTCCGACATGTACGCAGCCGTGAGGTAGGTGTTCGGCACCCCGCGAGCGCCGTACTCCGTGATCGTCGCGGGACGGTTGATCCACGGCGTCGTCGCGTAGTAGTCAGCTCCGCCGCCGTAGTACTCGGCGTTCGACTGCACCTCGAGATCGATGTCCATACCCGCTTGGCGTCCCGCGGCCTGGATCGCCTGCGCATAGTCGGGCAGATCGATCCCGTTCCACGTGGTGATCGTGAACTTGGGTCTTTCCTGTCCGGCGGCCTGGAGCAGAGCTCTCGCGAGCGCGAGGTTCTGCTTGCGCTGCTTGATGGACCGGTCGGTGGACGGGAACTTCGACCAGAACGGTGAGTCGTTGCCGAGCGTGCCCGCACCGAGGAGGACCCTCCTGATGATGTCCGGGCGGTTGAGCGTCAGCGCGATGGCGCGTCGCACCCGCGGGTCCCTGAACGGATCGCGGTCGACCCGCAAGCCGAACATCCGGTGAGCCGCTGACGGCACGGTGTAGACCTTGTAGCGACTGTTGTTCCTGAAGGGTGCCGCCTCCTGGGCAGAGAGCTGCACAGCAAGGTCGATCTGACCCCCACGCAACGCGAGTACCTGCGGCGCCGTGCCTTCGTACCACGTGAACACCACCCGGTCTAGCGGCGGGGAGCCGCCCCAGTACCCCGGGAAGCGGACGAGCTCGACCCGTGTGTTCGGCGTACCGCTCTTGTACCGAAACGGTCCCGTTCCGATCATCCCGCTCGAGATCCACGCCTCCTTTCTCCTGGCGATCGCTGCCGGCTGGATGATCGCCTGATACGAGGTCTGGCTGACCAGGTACGGGAAAGCGGCGCTCGGTGCCTTGAGACGGAACTCGACCGTGTATGGGCCTCTCTTGATCACGCCCTCGGGTGCGAGGAGGGTCTTGGGGATAGCAGAGAAGAGTTCTGAGGTCGCCGCCGCCATGTACTGCTTGAAGCTCGCGACGACATCGTCGGCGTTGAAAGTCTTGCCGTTGTGGAACTTGACACCCCGGCGGAGCTGGAACGTCCAGACCGTCGCTGTGGCGTTTGACTTCCAGCCCGTCGCCAGGGCGGGCTTGACTTGCAGAGCAGCGTTGGAGTAGGTCAGGAATTCCCCCATCAGGCTGTCGAAGGCGAGCGAGCCGGCCTCCCTGAGCAGAATCGGCTCGAAGCTCGAGCCGGCCTTGGTCGCACCGACTCGGAGCGTGCCGCCCCGCTTCTGCGCCACCGCTGTCGGGGCGCCGAAGGCGACATCTTCGCCGATGTAGCGAAGGAGGAGTCCCGTCGTCCCGGCGCCTAGCCCGAACACCGATGCGCGCCGGAGGAACTCCTCTCGATCCAGGTCCCCGCCGACGAGCTCGTCGATGAGGTTGTTCTCGATGGGGCCTGCCTCTGTGCGGCGGTACTCCTCGACGCGCCGTCTGATCTCTCGGTCCATCTGCTGCGTCACTCCCTTCGCTCGCCGTCGGAAATTCTCGCTGGTGGCGCCTTCGGGGGAAGCCGCCGAACGCACATGCTCGTTTCGCCGAAAT
The DNA here is from genome assembly GCA_963740105.1 of uncultured Gaiellaceae bacterium. Classification (GTDB taxonomy): domain Bacteria; phylum Actinomycetota; class Thermoleophilia; order Gaiellales; family Gaiellaceae; genus GMQP-bins7. The sequence goes on along the minus strand of CAVUCT010000013.1, from coordinate 73,304 downwards.
GAAATCCTCGCCCGTTCTATCACCTGTCGGGAGTGCCTCTCCTTACAATGTGGATACAAAATACGCTTCGCGTTCGGGCCGGTCAAGCGGTTCCGAACCGCGTCCTAGTGCCATCCGGGCGGATCACGATGCCGGCCGCACTTCTGCGTCCTGCATGTCCATGACGTCGTCCCAGCGGCCGGCCAGCGAGGCGAGATCCGGGACGCTGTCGAACTCCACGCCGCGGGATTCCGCGTAGCGAACGCGCGTGTAGCGCCCCGCGGCGGCATGGAGGATCTCGCCCGTCGTCGTGCACTCGTCGCTCACGAGGTACGCCACGAGTACCGAGGCGAACTCGGGCGCGAACGCGTCGTCGAGGATGTCGACCGACATGCGAGTCCGTGCGAGCGGCGAGACGGCGTTCGCGAGGACGTTGCGCGAGCGGCCCTCGAGCGCAAGCGTGTTCACGAGCCCTACGAGCCCGAGCTTCGCGGCGCCGTAGTTGGCCTGGCCGAAGTTGCCGTATAGACCCGTGACGGACGTGGTCACCACGATCCGGCCGTGCTCCTGCTCGCGGAAGTGCGGCATCGCCGCGCGGGTGACGTTGAACGCGCCGTAGAGGTGCACCTTGAGCACCGCGTCCCACTCGCTGTCAGCCATCTTGTGGAACGTCCGGTCACGCAGGATTCCGGCGTTGTTCACCACGGCGTCGATTCGACCGAATGCGTCGATTGCTCCCTGCACGATCGCTGCGCCGCCTTCGGGACTCGCCACGTCGTCGCGGTTCGCGACTGCTTCACCACCGGCGGCCACGATCTCCTCTACGACGGCGTCGGCCGCATCGGTTTCCGCGCCCGATCCGTCGAGCGAGGTGCCGAGGTCGTTCACCACGACCTTCGCTCCGCTTCGCCCGAGCAGCAGCGCGTGGCTACGGCCGAGACCCCCTCCCGCACCGGTCACGACGACGACGCGATCTTCGACGCCAGCCATCAGGCACCGACCTCGACGGTCGCGTCGCGCGAGGCCATCAGCGAGACGAACACGCCTGATTGGACTACCTCGTCGCGCTGGTTCTTGATCTCCTGCCCGATCCGGACGACGCCGCGACCGGGCTTGCTCGTCGGCCGCGTCTCGAGGACAGTCGACTCCATGCGGATCGTGTCGCCGAACTTGACGATGCCCGAGAAGCGCCAGTCCTCGATGCCGAGGAACGCGAGGTTCGTCCCACTGAAGATGCCGGTCTGCACGCCGAGCCCCGAGGCGACCGAGAGCACGAGGAGGCCGTGCGCGATCGGCTCGCCATAGGGCAGCGTCTTGCAGAACTCGCGGTCGACGTGCAGCGGGTTGAAGTCGCCGGACACGCCGGCGAACGCCATCACGTCGGACTCGGTGATCGTCCGGGCGGCGGTCGAGAAGGTCGCGCCCACCTCGAAGTCCTCGAAGTACATCGGGTTCACGCTGCGGTCCCTCCGTCGAGACCGAGCAGACGAGCCGCGTTGTTCTTGAGGATGAGCGGCTTTACCTCGTCGCGAAAGCCCGCCTGCTCGAAGTCCTCGAGCCAGCGGTCGGGGGTGATGAACGGGTAGTCGGAACCGAAGAGCACCTTGTGCTTGAGCAGCGTGTTGGCGTGGTGCACGAGCTGCGGCGGGAAGTACTTCGGCGACCAGCCCGAGAGGTCGATGTACACCTGCGGCTTGTGCATCGCGACGGCGATGGCCTCGTCCTGCCAGGGCATCGAGGGATGGGCGAGGATGATGGGCATCTCGGGAAAGTCGACGGCGACGTCGTCGAGGAAGATCGGGTTCGAGTACTTGAGACGTATGCCGCCCCCTCCTGGTTGCCCCATGCCGATCCCGCTCTGCCCGGTGTGGAAGAGCGCCGGCAGCCCCGCCTCCGCGATCGCCTCGTAGAGGACGTACGCGTGCCGGTCGTTCGGGAAGAAGGCCTGCATGCTCGGGTGGAACTTGAAGCCCTTGATGCCGTGGTCGGAAATCAGTCTCCGCGCCTCCCGAGCGCCCGCCTTCCCCTTCCACGGATCGATGCTCGCAAAGGGAATCAGCACGTCCGGGTTGGCTGCCGCGACCTCGGCGATCTCCTCGTTCGAGACCGGTACCTCGCCGGTTCCCGCCTCGCTGTCGACGCCGAACACGACCGCGGCCATCTTCCGCTCGCGGTAGTGGGTCACCACGTCGTCCACGGTCACGGCCGTGTCGACGTCCGTCTTGAACATCGCCGACGCCTCGAGGCGCTGCTTCTTCGTGAGCGGGTCCTCGTCGCCGTGCAGCGGGATCTTCGCGTGGGTGTGGATGTCGATCGCGACCAGTTCTTCGATGTTCATGACGCCCCGTTCGTGTCGGCTTGCTGGACGGACGCATCGGTGCGCAACGCGCGCTTGAGCACCTTCCCGGTCGGAGACCGCGGGAGCTCGTCGACGAAGCGCACGGTGCGCGGCTTCTTGTAGGAGGCGGCGCGGGACGCCACATGGCCGACGATCTCCGTGTCGCCGATCGTCGCCTCGGGACGCCGAACCACCCATGCGACGACGCGCTCGCCGAAGCGCGCATCGGGCTCTCCGGTCACGGCTACCTCGACGACGTCGGGGTGCGCAGCGATGATCTCCTCGACCTCCTTGGACGCGATGTTCATCCCGCCGGAGAGGATCATGTCCTTCTTGCGGTCGACGATCGAGTAGAAGCCGTCCTCGTCGCACGTCGCGACGTCGCCCGTGTGAAACCAGCCGTCGGCGTCGGTGAACGATTCGATTCCGTCCGGCCCGAGATAGCCGGCGGCGACCGTGTACGTGCCGGGCTCGCCGGCGCGGACCAGGATCTCTCCCGGCTCGCCGGTGCCGACCTCGCTCCCGTCATCGTCCACGAGGCGAATCTCGACCCCCTGCAGCGCGCGGCCGCACGAGCGCGCGTGCTCGAGCTGATCCTCGTGATCGAGGAACGTCACGAGTCCCGCCTCGGTGCTCCCGTACGCGGAGCTGAAGCGCGCATTCGGGAACGAGGAGCTGACCGCCTCGAGCAGGTGGGAGCCAACGCTCTCCCCCGAGAGGAACACGTGACGGACGCCGAGCATCGGCCCGAGCTCTTCGGCGCGCCTCAGCCCGAGGATGTCCTTCAGGGCCGTCGGGACGGCGACGAGAGCCGTGACGTCGCGGTCGCGGATCGCCGAGACCAGAGCGGCGGGGCTGTACTCGGTGAGGAGACGGGTCGTGGCACCCATGAAGAGGGCGCACAGGAGCAGAGGCTGCGCCGCGCGATGCGCGAGCGGTGTGAAGAGCAGGAAGCGGTCGGAGGGGTCGTACCCGACCGCCATCTGCGGCACGAACACCGAGGTCACCTGCGTGGCGCGCGTGTAGACGACCCCCTTCGGAAGCGCGGTCGTGCCGGACGTGTACACGAGCACGTCTTCCGCCGTCTCTCGCGGCGCGACACGCTCGGCCGAGCCACCGGCCGCACGGTCGAAGTCGTCGCCGACGGCGAGCGTTCCGACAGAGTCGAGCGCACTCTGGACGCGAGCGTCGTCGGAGGCCGTGTCGTCGCGTATGACGAGCCCGAGGCCCGCCTCGGCGACGATGTGGTCGACTTCCCTGCTGCGGTAGCGGTGGTTGATCGGCACGACCGGGATCCCGGCCTTGTGTGCAGCGACGTACGCCTCGATCCACTCGACGCGATTCGCGCAGTACAGACCGACGCGCCGGCCGGGCTCCACGGCGTCCTGGAAGTGCCGTGCGAGCGACTCGGTTCTCCGGTCCAGCGCTGCGAACGCGATCTCGCCGCCGTCCCATTCGATCGCGACGCGCTCGGGGGCGCGTCTGGCGCCGCCACGGCAGAGATTCGCGACGCTCGCCGCGGCCGGCAGCATTCGCTACGAGCCCTCGCGCACGGTGTGCTTCACGAGGGGTTCGTGCGGTCGGCGGACTCGAAGCTGGTCCGCACGACCTCCCAGCCGTCGGCGATGTGCTGCTCCATCGCCTGGTGGGCAGCTTCCCCGTCTCCGGCCCGCAGCGCGGCGACGATCTCGTCGTGCTGGTTCGCGAAGTGCTCGGGCAGGCCGTCGAGGTAGACGCGGGTGTAGAGCTCGCGCAGCAGACGACCCCAGTAGCTGCGAACGACGGAGACGAGGTCGGAGCGCGCCGCGTCGTAGATGCACCAGTGCAGCGCGGAGTCGGCCTCGATGAGTCGCGGCAGCTCTCCGTCCGGTGCGGCAACAGCGACCCGGAACTCGGCGCTCAGGCGCTCGAGCTCGCTCAACTCGGGTGCGGTGATGTTCTCAGCGGCCTGCGCGGCGAGGAAGCACTCGAGCGGAGTGCGGAGCGCATACAGGGCGCGCGCCTCATCGGTGCTCGTCGGACCCGCGACGTACGCGCCTTTCCCGCGGCGGCGAACGATCAGGCCGTGCCCTTCGAGTACGCGCATCGCCTCGCGGACCGGCGTGCGGCTCACGCCGAGGCGACGCGCGAGCTGATCCTCCGAGACACGCTCTCCGGCGGCTAGCCGGCCCTCGATGATCTCGCTCTCGAGCAGCTGCCGGACGTGATCCGGAAAGGAGACCGGGAGCGGATTCGAGGTCGCCGGAGTAGTCACCGCCGACGAGGATACAGCGTACGTAATGCTGCCGACACCTCACGCCGACGCCGCGGGACGCCTCCTCCAGAACGCCGAAGGATCGGCGCGCAGCGCCGCGGTGTCGGCGCCGGGTAGTGGCGCGGCGGGCGGGCTGAGCTGACCGCACCCGAGCCAGGGAGGGCCGCCGGCCGCGAGCGGATCGGCGTGGGGAACGGGTAGGTCACGGATCAACCCCGCGTGGCGGTACTCCTCGCGGGTGAGCACGTCCTCGTCGCGGCTGACGGCTGCGGCCGCAACGCCGCGCTCGCCGAGCAGCCGCACGACCTCAGCCACGGGGAGTGCGGCGAGGCGCTGCTCGATATTCTCGAGAGAGCCGGCTCGATCGGGGCCGAGCGCGTCTCGGAGCGCGGCCACGTCGCCCGCGGATCGACACGTGACCGCGACGTCGCCGTCGCGCGCGCGAACCAGACCGTCGAGCTCGTGGCGAGGGAGCTTCGCCGACGTCCGCAGCACGTCGGTCACGGCCTCGAGCATCGAGGTCTCGACCCGAACGGGTCCTCCCACAGCGCGTCGTGCCAGAAGCGCGGCGCAGACGGCCTCCGCGGCGACCGTCGACGTGACGAGATCGACAAAGCCGTAGTACCGAATCCGCCTGGGGAGGCCTTCCTCGTCTGCGTTCGTCATCGCGAAGCCGCTGAACGCCTGCATGTGGGGGTCAGTGCACGGCTCACCGGAGAGCGGGCCGACCCCGCCGAAGCCGGTGACGGAGCAGTAGACGAGCCGCGGGTTGAGTGAGCTCAGCTCGTCGAATCCGAACCCGACGCGTGAGAGCGCGCCGGGACGGAAGTTCTCGATGACGACGTCCGCATCCGCGACGAGCCCACGAGCGAGCTCGCGGTCGGCCTCGTTCTTCAGATCGAGCCGAACGGATCGTTTGCCTTGGTTCAGGGCGAGATAGGTCGTGCTCAGCCCGCCGACCGTCGGGCGCACGTCGAGGATGAACTCGTTGGGCGCCTCGACCTTGACGACGTCGGCACCGAGCCACGCGAGGAGCGTTGCGGCAAAGGGCCCGACGCCACCGACGCCGAAGTCGACCACGCGCACGTCCGCGAGCGGCCGCTCGGGATCGCGACCGGAGCTCGCCACGCGCAGTCGGCCGAGCGCCTCGACCCGGTACGGGAGCGCCGGGTTGCCGTCGGCGCTCAAGCCGAGCGCCTGCGACTGAGGGTGGTCGAGGCATTCGGCGAGCGTCTGGAACGGGACGGACGAGCCCCCGTTCCGGCGGACGAGCTCCACGGCGTCGTCCGTCGCGAGCTCGGCGAGTCGCTCCTCGTACAGCGGCCGGGCGAGATCCACGTCGTCTCCCCAGCCCACGGACTCGTGCCAGCGCTCCGCGAGTCGTGCGCTCGTCGCCGCGTCGAGGCCAAGCTCGTCAACGAACGCCGCCCATGGCCGCTCCGCACCGACGGGGAAGTCGAGCGTGATCCGCCCCTCTCGGGTGCGATACCCCGAGTCGACGAGCCGGTCGCGCGAGCGGACGTGTGTCCCGACCCATTCGTCCGGTCGGGTGCGCGCAGCCCAGAGGATCGTCTTCAGCGTGGCGAGGGCGCGAAGCGGAGAGACCGCCACGTCGTGTCGCGTCTCGTTCGCTCTGCCTCCATGGAGCCACGCGAGGATCGCCTGGACGGCGCTGAATCCGGCAACGACGGTGCCTACGTCGCTTCCCAGTCGTACCGCCGGCCCGTCGGCGCGTCCGACGTAGTCCGTGAGGCCAATGGCCGCCTGCGCGGTGGTCTCGGACGCCACGAGGCCACCGCCGATCGCATGCGCTTCGAACGTGCAGACGAGTGCAGCGCCTGCACTGTCGGAGAGTTCGGTGTGCCGATCCGCGAGCACGACGTCCGCCGGCGGGGTCGCCGCCTCAGTCGTCGCCGCTCCTAGCGCCTGCAGGTGATGCACGCAGACCGCCGCAGCGGGCTCGTCGGTGAGCACGCGGACAACGATCCCGTCCAGGATCGCGGTCATCGGGAGGCGAGGAGTCGCGGTAGCTCGGTCCGCAGGAGCTTGCCGCTGGGCGAACGCGGAAGCTCGGTCGCGGAGGCGACGAGCTCCGGCCACTTGACCTTCGCGAGACCCGCAACCTGGCAGTGGCGGCGAAGGTCGTCGAGCGTGGGTGCCGGCCCCTCGGCCACCACGAGCGCGCCGATGCGCTCGCCCAGACGCTCGTCCGACGTGCCGCCCACCGCGACCTCGCGCACGTGCGGATGGGTACCGAGAACCTCTTCGATCTCGAGGGGAGAGACGTTGACACCACCACGGACGATCCGGTCGTCGAGCCGGCCGCCGATGCGGACGTAGCCGTCGGCATCCACGATCGCCTCGTCGCCGGTCGCGAACCAGCCGTCCGCGTGGAAGCGGCTCTGGTCGCGTGCACCCCAGTAGCCCCGCGCGAGCTGTGGTCCACGGACCTGCAGTTCCCCATCAAGGATCCGTATCTCCATGCCTGGAAGCGGCAGTCCGTCGGTCGTCAGCTTCTTCTGTTCCGGAGCGTCGGGCGGGCACGTAGCGACACCTCCACACTCCGATGTGCCGTAGTACGCGGTCGCATCGGTCTGCGGAAGGACTGCGCGCGCTCGTTCGAGGAGCGCGGTCGAGACCGGAGCGCCGCCGCACAGGAAGACGCGCAGGCTCTCGAGCTCACCCGCTCCGTGGCGCTCTGCATGATCGACGACGTCGAAGAGGAAGGGAGTGGCGGCCGCGACGAACGTGCATCTGTGCGCGGCCGTCAGCTGTGCGAACGCGGCCGCGTCCCAGGTGGGCATCAGGACCATCGGGCACCCGGCGCTGAGCGCGAGCTCGACGCCGTAGACGAAGCCGACCGCATGTCCGACCGGAGCGGCCACGAGCACGACGTCGCCGGGCGCGAGGCCGTACCGGCTCACGAAGCCGTCGGTCATCAGTCGCATCGTCGTCTCCGTGTGCACGGCTCCCTTTGGCTCTCCGGTCGTCCCGGAGGTGTAGGCGAGCCACGCAACGGCTTCGGGGTCGCGCTCGGGCAGCTCTTTCTCGTCGGCTGTAGCGTCCGCTTCGAACGCGTTCGCGGCTTCCAGCGTTTTCACCGAGCGGCGAACTTCGGCTGCCGACTCGGCGTCGACTCTCGGATCGAGGAACGCGGCTCGCGCACCGCTCTCGGTGACGACGTGCACGAGCTCCCGCCGCCACTGCCACGGGACGTTGACGAGCACCGCTCCGCACAGCCGCACGCCCAGGTAGGCGCTCACGAATGCCACGCCGTTTGGGAGCGCGATCACGACCCGGTCTCCCGCGACGACGCCCACGGTCCGGAGGTGCGCGGCCGTCGCGAGCGACGCGCGGCGGAGCTCGGCAACCGTCAACGACGAGCCGGGTTCGGCAGCCGCGAGCCCTGCGTCGGGACGACGCCGAAGGAGGTCCCACTCGGGCGGAGCCGCCTCGCTCACGCCGTCGGTCGTGCGCCAGCAGCCGCGTGGAGCACGGGCAGGAGCTCGCGCGCGTAGCGCTCGAGCGTCGCCAGCGTGAGGCCTGAAGCAGCACGCGACGGCGCGGGGTCGAGCGCGACGCTTTCCTCGTGGATCATCCCGAGCGCCAGATGCTCGATCCCGACGTCGACGAATTCGCGGAGCTGGAGCGCGCACGTCTCCGGCGTTCCGTGGACGCAGTACTTGTCGATCCAGGGCGTGAAGTCCTTGCCGTAGCGCCAGGACAGATCGCGGATTCCGAGCTCACGTGCACGTTCGGGAGAGTCGTTCATGCTCACGTACACGAACGCGGACTGGACGAACCTCGGACTGAGCTCGACGCCGAGCCGCTCTGCCTCCTCCTGCACTTCCTCGAACGCCGCCCGGCAGCGCTCGGCCGTGTACATGTAGGGCATGTAGCCGTCGCCGAGGCGAGCCGCGCGGGTGATCGCTGCCGCGCTCCGACCGGCGAGCCAGATCGGCGGGCCGCCTGCCTGAACGGGCTTGGGCGTCAACCAGACGTCCTCGAGCTGGAAGACGGAGCCCTCGTACGAGAACGTCTCCTCCGTCCAGTACTTGCGCATGATCTCGATCGTCTCCGTCGTCCGGCGCCCCCGCCTGGCCATGGGAACTCCGGCAGCTTCGAACTCCTTCGGAAAGTCGCCGCCCACGCCCGCGACAACGATCAGCCGCCCGCCCGAGATGATGTCCAGGGTCGCGAGCTCCTTCGCGAGCATCGTGGGGTGGCGGAGGGGAGTCAAGATCGCGGCCGGACCGAGGAGGATGCGCTTCGTCACCGCCGCGATGCCGGCGAGCACGGGGACGGCGTCGAGGATGGGCCGGTGGAACACGATGTGCTCTCCCGTCCAGATCGCGTCGAACTCGAGATCCTCGGCGGCCTGGAAGTACTCCGTCGGCCACCACACGCCGCCGCACGTGATCCCGACGTTGGCCATCAGCCGGTGGTCTCGCGCCCGTCGACGCGGTAGTGGGCGACCTTCTGCAGGTCCACCTCGACCCCGAGGCCGGGCGTCGTGCTCGGAAGGAGAGCTCCGTCGCGGTAGGCGAACGGTTCGACGACCACGTCGTCGGTGAAGTAGCGGCCGGCGGTCGCGGTCGGGTACGCGCCCTCGGGGGCGTTGACTGGGATGACGCACGGCAGCAGCTCGGCAGGGGATGCGAGGGCGACGTGGAGGTTCGCCGCATTGCCGATGCCGAGCTCGAGCGCGCCGTTCAGATCGTGCGGAAGCGAGGCGGCCCGGGCGATACCGCACACCTCACGCGCGCGAGCGATGCCGCCCGCCTTGCCGACGTAGACGGACAGGGCGTCGGCTGCGCGCCGCGCCACGATTTCGAGCGCGTCGGAGGGCGTCCAGCACGCTTCGTCCGCAATCACCGGAATGGACGAGACGGATGTCACCTCTCCGAGGTCGGCGAGGCCGAGCAGGGGCTGCTCCACGATGTCGACCCCGGCCTCAGCGAGCGCATCCACGGCGCGGCTCGCCCGGGCTCGCCCCCGGTAGCCGCCGTTCGCGTCGAGCCTGAGGAGCACCTGATCTCCGAGCTCCTGGCGCAGGCGTCCGATGAGACGAGCGTCGCGCTGGTCGTCGCGTCCTCCCTTGACCTGCAGCGCACGCACGCCGTCTGCGACCGCGGACTGGCCCTCGGCGACGGCTTCGTCGTCTTCGGCCAGCCCGAGCATGTGCGCGACCGGAACCTCCTCGCGCGCCAGGCCTCCGAGGAGTGCATGAACGGGAACGCCGTGCGCATGACCGACGAGGTCGTGCAGCGCGATGTCGAGAAGCGCCTTCGCGTACGGATTTCCGACCACGACCTCGTCGAGGCGGGTCGAGACTTCTCCGAGCGAGAACGGGCGCTCGGCGAGCGCAGGCGCGAGGTACTCGTGGACGATCGCCGAGATCGTCGCCGGCGTCTCACCGTGTCGCCTCCCATCGGCGTCGCCCCAGTCGCGCAGTCCGACCACCTCGCCCCAGCCCTCGAAGCCGTTGGCCTCGATACGTACGAGCACGAATTCGCCGAGCGGCCGCGACAGGGACAGCCAGCGGAAGTCGGAGCGGGGTGGAAGCCGCACGACGATCGTCTCGACCCGGTCGATCGAGATCAGCATCAGGCGCTCTCCTCGATGGTCAGCACGAGGTTGCCATGTTCGTCGACGGCGAGCGTCGCGTACGGCGGCACGAATGTCGTCGAGTCCGCCTGGTGAACGACGGCTGGGCCGTCGAGCCGTGTACCGCGCTCGAGCGAGCCTCGCTCATGGATGGCTGTGTCTACCCACCCCGAGCCCGGCATGTAGACAGGACGGACCGTCGGTGCGACTCGGTCGGCAGTGCTCGCCGGAGCCCGTTCCTCGAGGGACGGCTTGTCTACGGCGACGGTGACGACGAGGCGCATCGTCACGATCTCGCATTCTTCGGCCGGGCTCGAGAACCCGTAGGCGCGTTCGTGCATCGCATGGAAGTCGTCGAAGATGTCGGCCGTGTCGCCGGTCGCGATCCGGTCGAGGTCGACCGGCACCGTGACCTCGTATGCCTGGCCGAGGTAGCGGATGTCGCACGACTGGCCGTACGAGCACCGCCTCGTTCGGAGCGCGCCGTCGGCGTCGATCTCCGCCTGCGCGCGATCCATGAGCGCGGCGAACACCGCAACGAGAGCGGCGGCGAGAGACTCCTCGTCGCTGCGGTGCAGCTCGCTGGCCGCGAAGTCGAGTCGCACGTCCGCGGTGAGCAGGCCGAGAGCGGACAGGGTTCCGGGATGCGGAGGGACGATCACGGTTGCGATCGAGAGGCGCCGCGCGAGCTCGGCGGCGTGGAGTGGGCCGGCACCGCCGAAGGCGACGAGCGCGTGATCTCGAGGGTCATCCCCCCGCTTCCGAAGCGCCACCCGAACGGCGCCCTCCATGGCCGCGTTCACCACCTCGATGGCTCCGGCGGCGGTCTCGTCCGACTGCAGGTTGAGCGCTTCGGCCAACGGCTCGATCGCTGCGCGTGCGAGCTCGACGTCCAGCGCGAGGCGGCTCGCCAGCGGAAAGTCCGGCGTCAGCCGGCCGAGCAGCAGCTGGCAGTCAGTCACCGTCGGTGCCGTGCCTCCGCGGCCATAGCAGGCGGGGCCTGGCTCCGAGCCGGCACTCTCCGGCCCAACGCGGAGCGCGCCGCCGTTGTCGACCGCTGCGATCGACCCTCCGCCGGCTCCGATCGAGTAGACGTCGATCGCCGGGAGGCGAATCGGGATCTCGCCGACCGTCAGCTCGGTGCTCGTGCGCGGCTCGAAGCCTCCGATCACCGAGACGTCTGCGCTCGTCCCACCCATGTCGAAGCAGACGAGGTCGGCGTTGCCGGTCGTCTGCGCTAGTCGGGTGCAGGCGACCACGCCGGCGACAGGCCCCGACAGCGCGAGCGTGACGGGGCGCGATCTGGCCGCGGCGGGAGTGAGTGCACCCCCGTTCGACTGCGTGACGAAGAGCGATGCGGCACAGCCGACGTCCGTGAGAGCCGACTCGAGTCGCGTCAGATAGGTGTCGACCAGCGGCATCAGCGCAGCGTTGAGAACCGTCGTCGCGGTGCGCTCGTACTCACGGAGCTCTCGGGAGAGCTCGGTCGAGGCGCATACGAACCAGCCGTCGTGTGCCCGCAGCATGGCTGCGATCTGCTGCTCGTGGTCAGCGTTGCGATAGGAGTGAAGGAACGCGACGGCGACGGATTCGACGTCCGCCTCGTCCAGCGTGGCGAGCACGGCGTCGGCGCTCGCGAGGTCGACGGGCTCGAGCTCGGTGCCGTCTGCACCGACGCGCTCGCGGATCTCGAGTCGCAGCTCACGCGGTACCAGCGCCGGCTGCTGCTCGAGGAACGGGTCGTACAGCTCGTGCCGCCAGTGCCGCGCGATCTCGAGGACGTCCCGGAACCCCTCCGTGGTGACGAGCGCCGTGGTCGGGAGCCGGCGCTCGATGATCGCGTTCGTCGCGAGCGTCGTCCCGTGCAGGAGCAGTCGTACGTCCTCGCTCTGCGCGCCGACTTCGTCGCGCAGCGCCTCCAGGCCGCGCAGGAATCCCGACGCGGGATCGGAGCGCGATGACGGCACCTTGAGGTGGTGGAGCGTGCCGCTCGCGCCGTCGACCGCGACGACGTCGGTGAACGTCCCCCCGATGTCGACCCCGACGTACCAGTCGCCGGTCACGCGACCTCCGCATCCGCGGGGCTGCGGTACGCGGTGCGCGCCGCCTCGGAAGAGACCTTCCCGCTCGCGACATCCCGTGCGATGGCGTCCGCGTCCCGCTCGGACGCGGGTCCGAGTCCACCGCCTCCCTGCGTGAGCACGGTCACGCGGTCGCCACGCTGCAACGGCACACCGCTCGACTTGCCGCGAAGTTCGCTGACCACGCCGTCTCGCTCGACGAGGATCCGCGCTGGCGCGCCCGGAGCACCCCCGTGGAGCCCGGGCGGCGGGAACTTGACCCGGTCGAACTGCGTCGAGAGCTCGCAGTCGGCGAGAAGCTCGAAGGTGCGCTCGACCCCCAACCCCCCGCGATAGCGCCCCGCGCCGCCCGAGTCCTGGCGAAGCGCGTATCGGATCACCCGCAACGGAAACTCGTTCTCGACGAGCTCGATCGGGTTGTTCGCGAGGTTGTGGATGCCGGCGGAGAGACAGTCCGGACCGTCGAGGCCCGGTCGGCCACCCCAGCCGCCGACCTCGATCTCGAACTGAACGTTCGCGCGACCGCCGTCGTCGACCGTGGAGAGCACGTAGACGTTGGAGTTTCCGTAGTACGGCGCGACTGCGCGCGCGGGGACTGCTTCACCGAGCGCGGCCATGACCACCGTGGCGATGCGATGCGTGAGCACGTTGCGACCGACCACAGGAGCAGGGGGCTTCGGGTTGAGGACGCTCCCGTACGGAGCCTCGACCTCGATGGGGAGATAGCTGCCGTGATTCGGCGCGATGCCGGGGTCGAGGATCGCGGTGACGGCGTAGTAGACGGCCGACTCGGTCGAGGCGATGGGGGAGTTGATCGGCCCGCGTGTCTGTGGGGCCGTACCCGTGAAGTCGACGTGGAGTGAGTCGCCGCGCCGCTCGACCGCGACGCACACGCGCACCGGCTCGTCGTCGAGCCCGTCTCCGTCCACGAGGTCGTCGGCTCGGAAGATCCCGCCGGGAAGCGTCGAGATGGCCGCCCGCATCCGTCGCTCCGAGGACGTGATGAGCGCCTGCGTCGCCGCCGTCAGGACCTCGGCCCCGTAGCGCCGCACGAGCCGGATCACGTCTCCGGCACCGATCGAGAGCGCCGCGATCTGAGCTCGGAGGTCAGCGATCGTCTTGTGCGGGACGCGGATGTTGCTCTCGAAGAGCGGCAGGAACAGCTCGTTCGGCTCTCCGGCCGCAACGATGCGGCACGGCGGGATGCGAAAGCCCTCCTGGTAGATCTCAGTCGCGTCCGCGCCGTAGCTCGCGGCTGCCCGACCACCGACGTCGAGGTGATGGCCGAGCGTGCCCACGATGGCGATCGGCGCGTCGCCGACGACGACGGGCGAGAAGGTCTGGATGTCCGGCAGATGCTGTCCGCCCGAGTACGGGTCGTTCGTCGCGTAGACGTCGCCCGTGCGCCAGCCCTCCAGCGGAAACCGCCCGATGATCGTCCGCAGCGCGCGCGTCATCGAGTTGAGATGCATGGGGATGCGCGTCGACTGCGCCACGATGCCTCCACCGACGTCGAACACCGCCGTCGAGTAGTCGAGCATCTCGCGGATCACCTGCGAGTGCGCCGAGCGTTCGATCGATGTCGCCATCTGCTCGGCGGCTGCGACGAGCCCGTGGCGGATCACCTCGAGCGTCACTGCGTCGAGGGTCTCGGGCTCGCGTGCTCGGACGACGCTCACGGAGCTCCGATACGCGAGAGCGTGCCGCTCCGCACGAGCTCGACGACGGGCTCGACGTCGATCCGGCCACCTGCGGCGCCCTGGGCTCCGAGCTGCGCTCGAACGAGCGCAGCGACCTCCGCAGTCCCGGTGCCGAGCCGCTCGGGCGCGCGGAGCTCGGCCGCCCGGGCGCCGACGATCAGCTCCACTGCGACGACGCGCTCTCCGAGCGCGACCATCTCCGCGAGGCGCCGAGCCCCGAGCGGCGCGAACGTCATGCGGTCCTCGATCCCCTCGGCGATCGTCGTCGACGGCAGCTCGAAGGAGACGGGTTGCGCCAGCAGCCTCGCCTCCCCCGTGAGCGCGGCAGCGACGTACGGGAGGTGCGGGAAGGTGGTCTCGGGTGTGTCGGAAGAGCGCGAGAGTCCGTCGACAAGGCCGGAGAAGCGCGCCTGCATCAGCTTGATCAGCCGCTCGCAGGCCGTGGTGACGACGGGGGCAAGCGCGATTCGGAGAAAATCGAGCGCACCTGCGAGCACGAGTGGATCGAAGTTTCCGACGGAGAAGATGACGTTCTCGTCGCGCACCAGGAGAGGGTTCTCCTGAGATGCGTTCAGCTCGATCGCGAGCTGGCTTTCGGCATATCCGAGTGCCTCGCGGGCGGCGGCGTGTACCTGCGGAAGGCAGCGGAAGCTCAGTGGATCCTGGAGGTTGCGGGCAGCGCCGTCGCGCCAGAGTGAGCTGCCGTCGAGGAGATCGCGGAGGCGCTGCGATCGTCGCCTGGAGGCCTGGATAGGGACGCGCGCGACCCACGGCCAGGTGGAGGATGCTGAGATTGGCGGCGAAAGCTTCGAGGTCGAGCGCGCCGGCGGCGTCGAACGCATCCAGCAACCGACCGTAGTCGTGGATCGCGAGCGCGGCAATTGCCGTCGCGAAGGCGTCGTTGTCGACGAGTGAGACGGCCTCCTTGGCGGCGAGCGTCAGGTCCCCGAGCAGCGCGTGACCCAGCTCCGCCATCGGCACGATGTCGCCCATGCCGACCGAGCCGTACAGCGCGACGGCTGGGAGGGCTTCGTCGTTGAGCGCATCGACGAGGCGCTCGGCGAGCACCGGTCGTACGCCGGAGCTCCCCTGCGTGAAGCCGTTCACGAGGCGTAGGACCGTGGCTCGCACGATCTCCTCGGAGACCTCCGGTCCCTGACCGACGAGCAAGGCCTCGATGAGGAGACGGTTGTGATCCTCCTGCGCTTCGGGGAGAACCGCGTTGCGCTTGCGCGCGGCGACGCCGGTCGTCATCCCGTACACGGGAGTGCCGACTTGGAGGTGATGCTCGACTACAGCGCGCGCCGCGAGCATCCTCGCCGTCGAGTCGGCATGGATCTCCACGCGCTCGCGACCTCGCGCGACTCGCACGACCTCGTCGAGCGTCAGCGACTCCCCTGTCAGCACGACCACGATCGGCCTACCTCCGGCTCATGTGACGGTACGGCCGGTCGCACGACTGTGCCGATGAGCCATGGCGATCGAGTGTACCGTGTACACAGTATTCGGGCGAATGCCGAGAAACGGGCTCAGGCGACGCCGAGGAGCTCGTCCGCGTACGTCATACCGACCCGCCGCATTCCGCGCGGGCCCGGCTCGTAGTGGCCCATGCGCCAGAGCGCAGGCGAATAGAAGTGGATCGACGTCGCCGGCTCTGCGCCAGTCCCGGGGTGCCGAACGCCGTGGATGTCCGACGCGTCGAAGTCGAAGCGCCCGCCGGCCTCGTGCACCGTCGTGTGCTCGCGCACCCACCCGTCCTCCTCGACCCGGAACCAGTCCTCGTACAGGCTCCCGTCGGCGACGCACACGGCACCCGACGAGCGGTCGTGGTCGTGGTAGCCCGTGTTCTGGCCGTCGACCCAGCAGATGAGCCAGACGTCGAGGTTGGGGTCGCGGTAGAGCTGCTGGTAGAAGCGTGAGTCGGCGTCGTGGGTGACGTTCTGCTTCCAGAGGTGATCCGCGCCCACGAGCTCGGCCGCGAGCTCCGCCATCCGCGGGCGTTCCAGGTCAGTGTCCGGAGGAACGCGTTCGCGGAGCCAGGTCGCGAGATCAGTCACGTCAGCAAGCGCGTTGGTGTGTCGGACTGGAGTACGTGCGTCACAGCATCTCCGAACCCGCGGACGGCATCAAGCGTCGGCTGCGAGTCGACGACGGGCGTGTCGCTGCCGTAGACGAGCTGCGATACGCCGAACGTCTCCGCGCAGAGCTCGATCGCCCTGCGTCCGTGCGTCGAGACGTCGAAGAACGTGTTCGGGTCGAGCGCCGAGCGGACGTCCACGCCGCGGCGTGCGAGCCGCTCGAGTTGGAACGGGCCGCCTCCGGCGAGCATGGCGAACACCACCCGAAGCGACGGCCAGCGCTCGCGGCCGAAGGCGAGCCACGCCAGGTACGCCTCCTGCATCCGGGCCGGATAGCCCGTGACCCAGTCCCACCATGGCGCACGCGTCGGTGTGGTCGCACGCCCGGCGTCCGGATGCACGAACACGACGATGCCCGCCGCCTCGGCGTCGTCCAGCACCGACGCCGCGCGGTCGAAGTCCGCGATCAGCGAGGACCCGAGCGACACTCCCGCGAAGTCGGCGCGCACGGTGCTCGGCGAGAACGCCCTGAGCCGGCCGCCACTTGCCGCTATCACGGCCCGGGCCCCTTCGACCCAGACCTCCTCGAGCGCAGTCCGATCGGCGTCCGGCACTGCCTCGAGCCCGAGGCTCGTCTGCAGAGAGAGGACGGCAACGTCGATCTCGTCGCGGTCGAGCACGTCGAGACGCCGTTCCAGCACGTGATCGCCGAGGTCGACCTCGAACCTGCCCTCCTGGGTCGTGAGCGCGACGCCTTCGAGGAACGGCGGGGCGTTGCGGGCGCGAAGTGCTGCGACGAAGCCCTCGGGCCACAGGTGCTGGTGGACGTCGTACGTCGTCACGCCGGTGGTGGTCCGGAGCGGATCGCCAGGGCAAGGTCCTCGAGCGGAAGCGGCATCTGTTCGTGCGAGGTGAGGTACGGGACGCGCTCCCGGACGAAAGCCCGTCCCGCCGTGGCGCCGGTCCCGAGCGCCCGCACGCCTCTGAGCTCGACGGCCTGGGCTGCGACCACGAGCTCGATCGCAACGACTCTCGCGCCGAGGTCGACCATCTCCGACAGCCGTCGCGCTCCGAGCGACGAGAGGGCAGTGCGGTCTTCGACGCCCGACTCCTGCATCGTCGAGGCCAGCTCGAACGAGACGGGCTGGGCGAGCAGCCGTGCCTCTGCGGCGATCGCCTGGGCTGCGACTCCGAGCTCGGAGAGGCCGTCCTGCCAGGTGCCCTCGGTGGCAACCAGTCCTTCGCTGAGGCCGCTGAACCGGGGGCTCAGCAGCTTCAGCGCCCGCTCGACCGCGGCCGTCAGCACGGGCGCGAACGCGATGCGCAGGAAGTCGAGCGCCGCGGCGAGCGGCTGCGAGTCGAAGTTCCCGACCGACACGAGCCGCTGCTCAGCCAGGACGACGAGCGGATTCCCCTGGTGCGCGTTGAGCTCGATTGCGAGCTGCTCCTCGACGAACCTCAGCGCGTCCCGCGCCGCGCCGTGCACCTGTGGCACGCAGCGGAACGTGAGCGGATCCTGGAGGAAGCGCGCGGCGTCTGGTTCCCACAGGGCGCTGTCGTCGAGCAGGGCGCGCATCCGATCGAGGGTCGCGCGGATCCCCGGGTACGGTCGCGCAGCCGCGATCTCTGGGTGCAGCGCGCCGATGTTCGCCCGGAACGCCTCGAAGTCGAGGGCGGCGGCGATGTCGATCCAGGCCAGCAGCGCGCGTGCGTCCGCGACCGCGAGCGCAGCCTGCCCGGTCGAGAACGAATTTCCGGCAAGCAGCGCCAGCGCTTCGCCCGCTTCGAGCTCGGTGGAGCCGAGTGCGCCGTATGCGAGGTCGGCATTCTGCGCCAGATCCGCCTGGCCGACGGTGCCGAGCGAGCGCACCGACGGCGCCTCACCGGTGTTGAGCGCGGCGACGAGCGCGTCGGCCACCTCCGGGCGGGCACCCTGAAATCCCGCGACGATCGTGTTGGCCAGTCGAACCAGCGAGGCGCGTACGACGTCCTCCGGGGCCAGCGGGCCGAGGCCCACGAGGTGGCCCGAAATCGCCGAGCGGTTGAACGCCTGCGCCTCGGCCTCGTCCACCGTCGCGTCGCGGCGCATCCCAACCCCTGTCGTCACGCCGTAGGCAGGCGTGCCTTCGGCGGCGGTGTGCTCGACGATCGCGCGAGCGGCGCGCATGCGCTCCGTGGCATCGGGCGCGATCGCGACGGGCTCGCCGAAACGTGCGACCCGGACGACGTCGTCGAGCGTGAGGCTTCCGCCCGTGAGCTCGACCGTCATGCGGGGACTCTACGACGGGTCGGGGTCACCCATGCCCGGCACCGGCGGACCGTCGTTCGTGTCGGCTCGCACGGGCAGACCGGCGTCGCGCCAGGCCGTGAACCCTCCGACGACGTCCGTTGCACGCCCGAACCCGAGCTGCTGAAGCCTCGCCGCTGCCAGGCTCGTCGAGTAGCCGTGCGCGCACACCAACACGAGCGGCTGGTCGAGACCCTCGACGTGGGGGTTGTGGAACGCCTGGTTCGCAGCTGGGTCGAGGCGCCACTCGAGCACGGAGAGCGGGATGTGCAGCGCGCCCGGAATCACGCCTTCGCGCTGTCGCTCGTCGGCGGATCTCGTGTCGATGAGCAACGCCCCTGTCTGCTGCGCGGCGAGCGCGTCGTCGGGCTCGAGGCGGACGAGCCTCGAGCGCGCGTCGCGCAGAAGGTCGTCGATCGTCGTTCGCGCCGGCTCGTCAGTCACGCCCGTGCCGGCAATCCTCGCACGCCCCGCGCAGGACGACGTCGTGCGCCGCCACGACGTAGCCGCGCCCGTCGGCGACCCGTTCGATTGCGGACTCGAGCGTCGGATCCTCGAACGGCTCGACCTTCCCGCAGTCGTCGCAGACGAGGTGATGATGGTGGTCGCCGCCCGCATGAGCGGGCTCGTAGCGTGCGACGCCGTCGCCCAGGTCGACTCGCTGCACCAGCCCGAGCTCGTCCATGCCGTCGAGCGCGCGGTACACGCTGGCGATCCCGACCCGGGCACCGCGTGCACGGACACGATCGTGGATCTCGTGCGCCGAGAGGCAACAGTCCTGCTCGCCGAGGAGCTCGACGACCACGCGTCGCGCCCCACCACTCCGCCCGCTGACGTCTCGCAGCCGATCGAGCGCGGTCTTCGTCCATGACATGGTGATAATGATACCCGTTCTCAAAGACGTGCTAGCGTCCCACGCGTGCGTTGGCACCTTCTTCTCTTGCCGGCACTGCTCGCGACCGGCTGCGCAGGCCCTGCGGCCGAGTCGCCGCGCACCGTGGTGGCGTCCTTCTATCCCCTCGCGTGGGCTGCGGAGCGCGTTGCAGGTGACGACGTCGCGGAGGTCGTCAACCTCACGCCGGCAGGCGCCGAGCCGCACGACATCGAGCTCTCGCCGAGCGACGTGGAGACGATCCGCGACGCCCGGCTGGTCGTCTACATCGGCGGCGGCTTCCAGCCCGCGCTCGAGGACGCGATCGACGGGCGGGAGCGCGAGTCGCTCGACCTGCTCAGGGCCGACGAGGATCCACACATCTGGCTCGACCCGATCCGCTTTGCCGAGGCCGTCGAGCGCATCGCACAAGAAATGGGCGGCACCGCTCGCGGCGAGATTCGTGCGCTGAGGGAGCTCGACGCGGAGTTTCGAGTCGGGCTCGGGGATTGCGAACGTCGCACGATCGTGACGACGCACGCCGCCTTCGGCCAGCTCGCGGCGCGCTACGGGCTCACGCAGCTTTCCCTCGCCGGCCGCTCGCCGGAGTCCGAGCCCGCACCCCGCGAGCTCGAGGACTTGGTCGACGACGTCCGCGACTCGGGCGCCACCACGGTCTTCGCCGAGCCGCTGGTTTCCGCCGGGCTCGCCGAGACGGTCGCACGCGAGGCCGGTGTCGAGGTCGTCACACTCGACCCGATCGAGGGCCTGAGCGAGGCGCGGCTGGACGCCGGAGAGGACTATCTCACCGTGATGCGCGCGAACCTCGCGGCGCTGCGCGAGGCACTCGGGTGTCGCTAGCGGCCGAGCTCGTCGGCATCTCCTTCGGCTATCAGCCGGGGCAGCTCGTGCTCGAGGACGTGAGCCTCGCACTCGCTGAGGGCGAGTTCGTCGCGGTCGCCGGTCCCAACGGTGGTGGGAAGACGACGCTCATGCGCATCCTCCTCGGGCTCGAGCGGCCGAGCACGGGCTCCGCCATCCTGTACGGCGAACCCGCACACCGCTACTCGGGGCGCCGTGCGCTCGGGTACCTCGCCCAGCGGTCGCAGCTCGGAGGCGATGCGCCGGTGACCGTGAGGGAGGTCGTCGCTGCGGGGCGCCTCGCGGCAGGGCGCCTGCTGGGCAGGCTCGACGCGGAAGACCGCGAGCACGTCGAGGAGGCGATCGCTCGGGTCGGACTCTCTGCGGTCGCCGCCGCGCCGGTGCGCACGCTCTCAGGCGGAATGCAGCAGCGCACGTTCATCGCGAAGGCGCTCGCGGGCCAGCCGTCGCTCCTCGTTCTCGACGAGCCGACAACCGGCGTCGACGCCGAGTCGCAGGAGTCGCTGGCAGAGCTCCTCGCTACGCTCCACCGCGAGCTCGGCGTCACGATCGTGTACGTCTCGCACGAGTTCGGCGCGGTGGAGCACCACGTCGAGCGCCTCGTCCTCGTGCGCCGGTCGATCGTCTTCGACGGTTCGCCCGGCGAGCTACCGGGCATGTGGCACGACCCGGGACACGTTCATGCTCGAGAATGAGTTCATGCGCCTCGCGCTCGGCGCGGGCGCGATCGTCGGCGTGTTGGCGCCTGCGGTGGGGTTCTTCCTCGTCCAGCGACGGCAGTCGCTGATGGGAGACGGCATCGGCCACGTCGCGTTCGCCGGTGTCGCGGCGGGGATCCTCCTCGATGTCTCGCCCGTGCTCACGGCGCTCGTCGCGGCGGTGCTCGGGGGCCTCGCGATCGAGCTGCTTCGGTCGCGCGGTCGGACGGCCGGCGACCAGGCACTCGCGATCGTCTTCTACACCGGTATCGCACTCGGGGTCGTGCTCGTGGCGCAGGCCGGCGCGCTGAACGTCGACCTCTTCCAGTACCTGTTCGGCTCGATCCTCACGGTGACGCGAAGCGATCTCGCGGTCATCGCGGTACTCGGCGCGGTCGGGCTCGTGACCGTCGCGATGCTCTATCGCGCGTTCGCCGCGATCGTCATCGACGAGGAAGGCGCCCGTGTCGCCGGAGTTCCAATCGGGACGCTCAACGTCGCGCTCGCCACCCTCACGGCTGTCACCGTCGCGCTCTCGATGCGTGTCGTGGGGATCCTCTTCGTCGCCGCGCTGATGGTGCTCCCGGTGAGCGCCGCGGCACGGATCGCGTGGAGCATGCGTTCGACCCTCGTCCTGGCGATGGCGATCGGCCTCGGAGCGGCCAGCTCCGGCCTGACCCTCTCGTACTACGCGGATCTGCCGCCCGGAGGCACGATCGTGCTCGCGGCGGCCGGCTGCGTATCTCCTCGCGCTAGCGTCGAGCCTTGCCCGCGGCAGGCCTTAGGGAGGAGAGATATCTCGTCCCTACGCGGCGACGAGCGCCGCGCCTACTCCGGCCTCGTGACAGTCGCGACACCGAGCCTCGTACTGCTCGGCGGCCCCCACCACGACCGTCTCGCCCGAGTACGGCGCCGGCAGTCCGTCCACGAGACGCTGCGTCGTCGTCGCCGGGCCACCGCACCGGTGACAGACCGCTTGCAGCTTGTCCACGAACTCGGCATGCGACAGGAGCTCCGGCATCGGTCCGAACGGGAGCCGCCTGAAGTCCTGGTCGAGCCCTGCCACGACGACCCTCACGCCATTACTCGCGAGCTCGAGCGCATGCCCGACGATCGCATGCTCGAGGAACTGGACCTCGTCGATCCCGACGACGTCGAATCCCGACGCGCGTGCGGGCACGTCCTCCGCCGACGCGACCGGGACGGCACGCATTCGTGCGCCCGCATGGCTCACGACGTCCGTCGCGTCGTACCGGTCGTCGATGTGCGGCTTCAGGATCACGACGCGCTGGCCCGCGATCTCGGCGCGGCGCAAGCGGCGGATCATCTCCTCGCTCTTTCCACTGAACATCGGACCGCAGATGACCTCGAGCCAGCCACCGCGCTGCGGGGGGATGCGGATCACGGGGGCGATCGTAGAGTGGGCGTCGGCGGGCATCGATGGAGAGGAAAGAACGCTCGACGCCTTGCTATGCTCTCGCGCGCGCGGCGGCGTAGCTCAGTTGGTTAGAGCAGCGGAATCATAATCCGCGTGTCGCAGGTTCGAGTCCTGCCGCCGCTACTCGAACACCCCTTTTTCGTCCTACCTCGAATCGAGAAGAAGAATGGCCACCGGAGTACGAGTTGCGAT
Source organism: uncultured Gaiellaceae bacterium (assembly GCA_963740105.1). Taxonomy (GTDB): domain Bacteria; phylum Actinomycetota; class Thermoleophilia; order Gaiellales; family Gaiellaceae; genus GMQP-bins7. The sequence continues at coordinate 50,899 of CAVUCT010000013.1, read as the reverse complement.
CACGCTCGCCTGTACCGAGTGCAAGCGGCGGAACTACCAGACGCAGAAGTCCAAGCGGAACTCACCCGACCGGGTGGAGTTCAAGAAGTACTGCCGTTGGTGCACCCAGCACACGATGCATCGAGAGACCCGCTAGGTGGCACGCGAGACCCGCAGACAGCGTCGCGCTGCTCGCGCGGCCGCCGCTGACGGAGCGTCGACCTCACGCCGCGCACGCGCGCAGCAGGTTCGGCCGTCCCAACAGCCCGTCAAGCAGCAGACCGGTCGGAAGACCGAGAAGCAGCGAGGGCAGTTCGTCCGCGAGTCCTATGCCGAGCTCCGGAAGGTCGACTGGCCGACGAGGAGCCAGACGTTCCAGGGTGTCGTCGTCGTGATCATCGCGTGCACGATCGTCGGCCTCTACCTCTGGGGTCTCGACCAGGTCATCCGTCCCCTCGTCGACCGCGTACTTCTCTAGGAGCCGCTGATGTTTCTCTGGTACGTCATCAACACCTACTCGGGACACGAGAACAAGGTCAAGACGAATCTCGAGCACCGCATTGTCTCGCTGAACCAGCAGCCGGCGTTCCGCCGGGTGGTCGTCCCGACCGAGCAGGTCATCGAGACGAAGGACGGCCAGAAGGTGCAGACCGAGAAGCGCGTGCTTCCGGGCTACGTCCTCGTGAACATGAACATGTCCGACGAGGCGTGGATCGTCGTGAAGGGGACGCCGGGAGTCACCGGGTTCGTCGGTGCCGGCGCGAAGCCCGTCCCGCTTTCGCAGCCGGAGGTCGACCGCATCCTCCACCACGGCGCGCCGACCGGGCCTGGGCAGGTCGCGAAGTCGCAGGTCGAGTTCTCGCTCGGCGAGTCCGTGAAGGTGACCTCGGGTCCGCTCTCCGACTTCGACGGCGAGATCGTCGACGTCAACGCCGATCAGCAGAAATTGAAGGTGCTCGTGGACATCTTCGAGCGCCAGGTTCCGGTCGAGCTCAGCTTCGACCAGGTGAAGAAGATCGACTGACCCCAACGCTGTAGGGCGAGATACTTCGCTCCTACGAGGAAACGGATATGGCAAAAAAGGTACTCACGCTCATCAAGCTCCAGATCCCGGGTGGCCAGGCCAACCCGGCGCCGCCGGTCGGTCCCGCGCTGGGCCAGCACGGCGTGAACATCATGGAATTCTGCAAGGCCTACAACGCGCAGACCGCACACGAGAACGGTCGCATCATCCCCGTCGAGATCACCGTCTTCGAGGACCGTTCGTTCACGTTCATCACGAAGACGCCGCCGGCCGCTGTCCTCATCAAGGAGGCGCTCGGACTCGAGTCGGGCTCGGGCGAGCCCAACAAGGCCAAGGTCGGCCGGCTCAGCCAGGCTCAGCTCCGTTCGATCGCGGAGGCGAAGATGCCCGACCTGAATGCGCGTGACGTCGACGAGGCGATGAAGGTGATCGCCGGCACGGCCCGCTCGATGGGAGTGGAGACGCCATGAGCGCGCACGGCAAGCGCTATCGCGAGGCGCGCGACTCGATCGATCGCGAGCAGGCCTACACGCCGCTGGCCGCCGTGCGCCTGCTGAAGGAGACGCCGGCCGCGAAGTTCGACGAGACGGTCGAAGCGCACTTTCGGCTCGGCCTGAACGTCCGCCACGCGGACGAGCAGCTCCGCGGCACGATCATGCTGCCGCACGGGATCGGCAAGGACGTGCGCGTCGCGGTCTTCGCCGAAGGCGAGAAGGCGCGCGAGGCGGAGGACGCCGGTGCGGACGTCGTCGGCTCGGCTGACCTCGCGACCAAGATCGAGGGCGGGTTCCTCGACTTCGACGTCGCGATCGCGACGCCGGACCAGATGAGCGTCGTCGGCAAGCTCGGCCGAGTGCTCGGCCCGCGCGGGCTCATGCCGAACCCGAAGACGGGCACCGTGACGATGGACATCGGCAAGGCCGTGTCCGACGCGAAGGCGGGCAAGCTCGAGTACCGCACCGACCGCGGCGCGAACGTGCACGTTCCGATCGGCAAGCGGAGCTTCGACGAGCGCGCGCTCCTCGAGAACTACGCCGCGCTCATCGAGGAGATCGTCCGTGCGAAGCCGTCGGCGTCCAAGGGCCGCTACATCAAGCAGATCACCCTCACGACGACGATGGGCCCGGGCATCCACGTCGACTCGACCATCACCCGGGATATCGCCGAGGAGCTGGAGGCAGCTACAGTCTCGGCCTAGCAACCAGCGTCTCCCGCCGAAGACCGTCGGCAGCTCTCGCGAGCGTAGGCCCGACCGAGGCAGGTTCCGTCAGCGCGTCCAGCGTTTCGACCGAGCCCGCCGTGCGCGGGTTTCGTCGTTCAGGAGGACATGACGTGCTGAAAGTGGACAAGGAACGGATCGTCGAGGAGCTCGCAGCGGAGCTCGGCTCCGCCGAGACCCTCATCGTCGCCGACTATCGCGGCCTGACGAACAAGCAGCTCGAGGCGCTGAGGGATCAGCTCCTGCCGCATGGCGCCCGCTTTCGGATCGTGAAGAACACGCTGACGCGACGTGCGGCCGAACAGGCGGGAGCCGAGTCGCTCCTCGTCATGCTCGAGGGGCCGACGGCTATCGCATTCATCGAGTCGTCGGGCGACCCGGCGGCGGTGGCCAAGGCTCTGGCGGCCACCGCAAAGGAAACGAACGTGCTCACCTTGCGCGGCGGCATTCTCGAGGGCAAGGAGCTCACGGGCGCGGACGTCGACCAGCTCGCGAAATTGCCACCGGTGGACGTCCTGCGCGGGCAGCTCGTCGGCGCGATCGTCGCTCCGCTGACGCAGCTTCTCGGTCTCGTGTCCGCACCGCTTCGCGACCTGCACGGGCTGATCGACGCCCGCATCAAGCAGCTCGAGGAGCAAGGCGAAGTCGTCGCTCCCGTCGCGGAAGAGGCCGTTCAGACAGAAGAGCCGGCAGCCGACGAAGCGGACGATGCAACGCCCGCGGCGGGCGTGTCGACGGTCGAGACTGTCGAAGCGAGCGCACCGGAAGACTCGGCGGCAGCCGAATCCTCCGACTCCGACGAGGTCGAATCAACCACTGAGACTGAAACGCAAGAGGAGGAGTAGGAATGGCATCTGATGTGAAGAGCGTGCTCGACTCGCTCGGCAAGATGACGGTTCTCGAGCTCGTCGAGCTCAAGAACGCGATCGAGGAGGAGTGGGGCGTCACCGCCGCCGCTCCCGTTGCAGTCGCCGCCGCTCCGGCGGCGGGCGGGGACGGTGCTGCGGCCGAGGAGGAGAAGGACTCCTTCGACGTCGTCCTCACCGGAACCGGCGACAAGAAGATCCAGGTGATCAAGGTCGTCCGCGCGGTGACCGGCCTCGGGCTGAAGGAGGCGAAGGACCTCGTCGACAGCGCTCCCGGTGCTGTCAAGGAAGGCGCGGCCAAGGAAGAGGCCGAGTCCATCAAGGCCCAGCTCGAGGAAGCCGGCGCCAGCGTCGAACTGAAGTAACGTCGACCGAGACGCTCGTCTGTACCATAGGAGCGCCCGCGAAGCGGGCGCCTTCAAGGATTTGGCGCGACTGGGGGTTCGCCGGTAGGCGAATTCCCAGTCTTGCGCAGGACAACCTGCGTGCGCTACTATCCTCAGTTCCGCCGAGGTCGTTCGTCTAACCCTGCCCGTACACCTGCACGCTTTTAAGGGAGGCTTTCACACTTGAGCAGCGTTGCTGTCGCGCCGCGCGCGCGCAAGAGCTTTTCGCGCCTGAAGCATGTCCTCGACCTCCCCGACCTCATCGATATCCAGAAGGCGTCTTTCCACTGGTTCCTGGAAAATGGCCTTCGCGAGACCATCGACGATATCTCGCCGATCGAGGATTACACGGGGACGCTAGCCGTCGAGTTCGCCGATTACGAGTTCGGCGACCCGCAGTTCACAATCCAGGAGTGCCGTGAGAAGGACCTGACCTACCAGGTCCCGCTCTCGATCACGGTCCGCTTCGTCAACAAGGACACCGGCGAGATCCGCGAGCAGCGGGTCTTCATGGGCGACTTCCCGATGATGACGCCGTGGGGCACCTTCATCATCAACGGAACCGAGCGCGTCATCGTGACGCAGCTCGTCCGGAGCCCCGGCGCCTACCTCATGGAGCCGAAGGACGCCACGAAGCAGGTCTTCATGGCGAACCTCATGCCGTCACGCGGCTCGTGGCTCGAGGTCGAGGTCGACAAGAAGGGTCTGGTGTTCGCCCGGATCGACCGGAAGCGCAAGCTTCCCATCACAACGCTGCTGCGTGCGCTTCCCGCCGAGGACCCCTCGACCGGGTTCGCGCTCGATACGAGCACCAACGAGAAGATCCTCGAGCTCTTCGGCGGCTCCGTCTACATCGCCAACACGCTCGAGAAGGATCCGACCACGCGTGAGGAAGAGGCGCTCATCGAGGTGTTCAAGAAGCAGCGCCCGGGCGAGCCTCCGACGCTCGACAACGCGCGCAACCTCCTTCGCTCGCTCTTCTTCGATCCCAAGCGCTACGACCTGACGAAGGTCGGCCGCTACAAGCTCAATCAGCGGCTCGGGGTCCAGGTACCCGACGACGTTCGCGTCCTCACGACCGAGGACATCGTCGCACTCGTCCGCCGACTCGTGGACATGCCGATGCTGCTCGGAGTTCCCGAGGATGCAAAGGACTATGCCGCCGAGGCGGCCCAGCTCTCACGCGATCCGGTGCGGGGCGAGCTCGACGAGTACGAGGACTTCGGCAACCGGCGCCTGCGCACCACCGGCGAGCTGATCCAGGAGGCGTTCCGCGTCGGCCTGTACCGCATGGAGCGCGTCGTCCGCGAACGGATGACCACCGAGGACGTCGACACGATCACGCCGCAGACGATCATCAACATCCGCCCGGTCGTGGCCGCGCTCAAGGAGTTCTTCGGCTCGTCGCAGCTGAGCCAGTTCATGGATCAGACGAACACGCTCTCCGGATTGACGCACCGTCGGCGCCTCTCGGCGCTCGGCGCGGGCGGACTCACACGGGAGCGCGCCCCCATCGAGGTGCGCGACGTTCACCAGACCCACTACGGGCGGATGTGTCCGATCGAGACGCCGGAGGGTCCGAACATCGGGCTCCAGGGATCGCTCGCGTCCTTCGCGACCGTCTCACCGTTCGGCTTCATCCAGACGCCGTACCGCGTCGTCAAGAGCAGCAAGGTGACCGACGAGATCATCTATCTCGATGCCGCCGAGGAGCGCCAGTTCACCATCGCGCAGGCGTCCGAGCCGGTCGATCCGAAGACGGGCCGCTTCCTGAACGAGCAGGTTCTTTGCCGCTCGCGCGAGGGCGAGGCTGTCGCCATGCTCCCGAAGGACGTCGAGTACATGGACGTCTCGCCGGCGCAGATCGTCTCGGTTGCGACCGCGCTGATCCCATTCCTCGAGCACAACGACGCGAACCGGGCGCTCATGGGCGCGAACATGCAGAAGCAGGCAGTTCCGCTGATCATCCCGCAGGCCCCGATCGTCGGTACCGGGCTCGAGTTCCGCGCGGCCGTGGACACCGGCGACGTCGTCCTGGCGCACAACGACGGCACTGTCGTCGACGTCGACGCCGAGCTCATCGTCGTCGAGGGACGGGGCACGCGTGACGAGTACCCGCTGACGAAGTTCATGCGGTCGAACCAGGGCACGCTCATCCACCAGAAGCCGGCGGTCACTCTCGGCGACAAGGTGAAGAGGGGCGAGGTTCTCGCGGACGGAAGCTCCACGGACGGCGGCGAGCTCGCGCTCGGCGCAAACCTGCTCGTGGCGTTCATGCCATGGGAGGGCTTCAACTTCGAGGACGCGATCGTCATCTCGGAGCGCCTCGTCAAGGACGACGTGCTCAGCTCGATTCACATTCACGAGTACGAGATCGACGCGCGCTCGACGAAGCTCGGCGACGAGGAGATCACGCGCGACATTCCGAACCGCTCGGAGGAGTCGCTCGCGAACCTCGACGAGCGCGGCGTCGTCCGTATCGGCGCCGACGTCGATGCCGGCCACCTGCTCGTGGGGAAGGTCACGCCGAAGGGTGAGACCGAGCTCACGGCCGAGGAGAAGCTGATTCGCGCGATCTTCAAGGAGAAGGCGCGCGAGGTTCGCGACACCTCGCTCAAGGTGCCGAACGGCGAGGGCGGCAAGGTGATCGGTGTCAAGACGTTCTCGCGCGACGCGGGCGACGACCTGCCGCCGGGCGTCAACGAGCTCGTCCGCGTCTACGTGGCGAAGAAGCGCAAGATCGCCGAGGGCGACAAGCTCGCCGGGCGCCACGGCAACAAGGGCGTCATCTCGAAGATCGTTCCCGAGGAGGACATGCCGTTCCTCGACGACGGTCGCCCGGTGGACGTCGTCCTGAACCCGCTCGGCGTTCCGAGCCGCATGAACATCGGCCAGATTCTCGAGACCCATCTCGGGTGGGCTGCGGCACACGGTGTCTTCGCCGACGGCGACCCGGTGAACCCGCGCGCTCCGATCAACGCGCCCGACCCGCGTTCCGTTGCGACGCCCGTCTTCGACGGTGCGACGGAGGGTGACGTCGACGACGCGCTCGTCCAGCTCGCGCAGGCCATCGAGGGTGGTGGCGGCGGACTGGCCGTCGACGAGAAGGCCGTCCGTGGCAATCGCTGCACGGGGAAGGTCCAGCTCTACGACGGGAAGTCCGGCGAGCCCTTCGCGCAGGAGGTCACGGTCGGCGTCATGTACATCCTGAAGCTGCTCCACCTCGTCGACGACAAGATCCACGCGCGCTCGACCGGCCCGTACTCGCTCGTCACCCAGCAGCCGCTGGGCGGCAAGGCGCAGTTCGGCGGTCAGCGGTTCGGCGAGATGGAGGTATGGGCGCTCGAGGCGTACGGCTCGGCGTACACGCTCCAGGAGATGCTCACCATCAAGTCCGACGACACGATCGGCCGCGTGAAGGCCTACGAGGCGATCGTCAAGGGCGAGAACATCGCGGAGCCGTCGATTCCCGAGTCGTTCAAGGTGTTGCTCAAGGAGATGCAGTCGCTTGCGCTCGATGTGCAGGTGCTCTCCGACGAGGGCCGAGAGGTCGAGGTTCGCGAGGAGGACGACGAACTTCTCCGCGCGGCCGAAGAGCTCGGCATCGATCTCTCGCCGGGATCGCTCCGCGCAGCGGCGCGCCAGCCTACGGCCGAGGAGGTCGAGGAGGGTGCAGAAGGCGTCGACGAGGGTGCCGAACTGGTGCTCGCGGCCGACGAGGAGCTCACCGACGTCGAGGAGGCACCGCTCGAGGCGGGCCTTGCGGACGTCGAGGCGACAGACGACTGATGAACCAGTTCACGGACAGAAGAGAGAGAGGTTCGAGGCGCTAGATGGAAACTGGTAGACGCGGTCCCGATATCAACGACTTCGACTCGATCCGGATCGGCCTCGCCTCGTCGAAGCAGATCCGCGATTGGTCGTCCGGCGAGGTCACGAAGCCGGAGACGATCAACTACCGCACGCTCAAGCCCGAGCGTGACGGCCTCTTCTGCGAGCGCATCTTCGGTCCGACCAAGGACTGGGAGTGCTATTGCGGCAAGTACAAGCGCGTCCGCTACAAGGGGATCATCTGCGAGCGCTGCGGCGTCGAGGTGACGCGGCAGAAGGTTCGGCGCGAGCGCATGGGTCACATCGACCTCGCGGCGCCGGTCTCGCACATCTGGTTCTTCAAGGGTGTTCCGAGCCGCATCGGCTACCTGCTCGACATCGCCCCGCGCGAGCTCGAGAAGGTTCTCTACTTCGCTGCGTCGATCGTCACACAGGTCGATCGCGAGAAGCGCCAGGAGGACCTCGCCGACCTCGAGGACAAGGTCGCCGGCGAGAGCGAGCGGGTGTACCTCGACCGCGACGAGGCGCTGTCTGCCCTCGACGGTCGCCTCGGCCGCAGGCGCGACTACTTCGCGTCCGGCAAGGAGAAGAACTTCGACGAGGACGACGACTTCTGGGGTCGCGGCCTCTCGAACTGGGCCGAAGAGGCGGCTCTGCCTTCGCTCGAAGAGATCCGTGCGCTCGGCGGCGGCGTCTTCGTCAATCTCGCGAAGACCATCACGTCCGAGGATCCCCGCCGCGTGCGGGAGCTCGTCCGGCAGACGGCGACCCGCGACGACCGGCGCCTTGCTCCGCGTGAGGTCGAGTCGGTCGCTGCGGCCTCCGTGCAGATCGAGGCCGCTCTGGCGCCGCTGCGCGCCGAGCTCGCGAAGGCCACGGGCTCGAAGAAGGGCGCGATCACGAAGCACCTGAAGCGGCTCCAGGAGGAGCTGCTCTCGGGAGCCGAGCTGTCCGAGGACGACGCGACGCTCGTCGCGGGGGTCGAGAAGAAGAACCTCGAGCGCGCGCGCGAGGTCGGATCGGGGCTCCTCGCCGATGTGCTCGCGACGGTCGATCCCGAGCTGGACTCCGCCGAGATGCGCGAGCTCGCCTACGACCTGTGCCTCGTCGAGGGGACCAAGAAGGAGGACCTCGACGCGATCAGCCAGTGGGCACTGAAGGTGCGCGAGATGGTCGCGGACATGGAGATGCGTCGCGAGGACACGCGCGAGGCCGCGGTCGAGGCGGTTCGTCGCCTCGAGCAGACGTGGCTCCTGTTCAAGGAGCTCGAGCCGAAGATGATCGTCGGCGACGAGCAGATCTTCCGCGAGCTCAAGGACCGCTTCGGGTCGCCGTACGGCTTCGGGATCTACTTCCGAGGCGGCATGGGCGCCGAGGCAGTGCGCGACCTGCTCCGCGATCTCTCGCTCGACGAGGAGTCGCTCTCACTGCGCGACACCATCAAGACGTCGAAGGGACAGAAGCAGCAGCGCGCGATCAAGCGACTGAAGGTCGTCGAGGCGTTCATCAAGTCGGGGAACAAGCCCGAGTGGATGATCCTCGAGGCCGTGCCGGTCATCCCGCCGGAGCTTCGACCGATGGTGCAGCTCGACGGTGGCCGGTTCGCGACGAGCGACCTGAACGATCTCTACCGCCGTGTGATCAACAGGAACAACAGGCTGAAGCGGCTGCTCGACCTCGGCGCGCCGGAGATCATCGTCAACAACGAGAAGCGGATGCTGCAGGAGGCCGTCGACGCCCTGTTCGACAACGGCCGCCGCGGTCGTGCGGTGACCGGCCCGGGCAACAGACCGCTCAAGTCGCTTTCCGACATGCTCAAGGGCAAGCAGGGGCGGTTCCGTCAGAACCTGCTCGGCAAGCGCGTCGACTATTCGGGCCGCTCGGTGATCGTCGCCGGGCCGAACCTGAAGCTGCACCAGTGCGGGCTGCCGAAGCTCATGGCACTCGAGCTCTTCAAGCCGTTCATCATGAGCCGGCTCGTCGAGCGGAAGGCCGTCCAGAACATCAAGGCTGCCAAGAAGATGGTCGAGTCGATGATCCCGGAGGTCTGGGACGTCCTCGAGGAGGTCATCGCCGAGCACCCGGTTCTCCTGAACCGCGCCCCGACGCTGCACCGTCTCGGGATCCAGGCGTTCGAGCCCGTGCTCGTGGAGGGCAAAGCGATCCAGGTGCATCCGCTCGTGTGTCAGGCGTTCAACGCCGACTTCGACGGGGATCAGATGGCCGTCCACCTGCCGCTCAGCGCCGAGGCGCAGGCGGAGGCGCGCGTCCTGATGCTTTCCTCGAACAACATCCTCTCGCCGGCGAGCGGTCGCCCGCTGGCGACGCCGAGTCAGGACATGGTGCTCGGGGCCTACTACCTGTCGTACTGCGAGCACGACCTGCAGAAGCTCAGCGCCGAGCAGGCTGCAAAGGCGATGGGTGTGAAGGGCCTCAAGCGGTACCGGACGGAAGAGGACGTCGAGTTCGCCATCGAGGCGGGCTCCATCGGCTACCAGGATCCGATCGAGTTCACGTGGACCGGCGAGCGGATCGTGACGACGCCCGGGCGTGTCATCTTCAACGCCGAGGTCGAGCGCGCGCTCGACGAGGCGACCGGTGGCGACTTCGAGGATCATCCGTTCCTCAACCGGACGCTCACCAAGCGTGAGCTGGATGCGTTCATCGGCGACCTCGTCGAGCACTACGGGCCGAACACGATCTCGTCGGCGCTCGACGTCATCAAGTCGGTGACCTTCCGCTTCGCCACCCGCGCCGGGATCACCATCTCGAAGAACGACATCGTGATTCCGGGCGACAAGGAAGAGATCCTCGCCGGGTATGAGGACGAGGTCCGCAAGGTCGGCAAGGAGTACGACCGCGGCCTGATGACCGAGGAGGAGCGCGAGGAGCGCGTCATCGCCATCTGGACGCAGGCAACGGAACAGGTCGCGTCGTCCATGATGGACAACCTCGAGCCGACGAACCCGATCTACATGATGGCCAACTCGGGAGCCCGCGGGTCGTTCAACCAGATCCGCCAGCTCGCGGGCATGCGCGGGCTCATGGCCGATCCGAAGGGGCAGATCATCACCCGCCCGATCAAGGCGAACTTCATGGAGGGCCTGACCGTCCTCGAGTACTTCATCTCGACGCACGGTGCGCGCAAGGGTCTCGCGGACACGGCGCTGCGGACGGCTGACTCGGGCTACCTCACGAGGAGGCTCGTGGACGTTTCGCAGGATGTGATCATCCGCGACCAGCCCGGGAAGAACCCCGCCGACTGCGGAACCACCGAGTTCATCGAGCTGCCCCTCTTCCTGGACGATGCCCCGAACAAGAGCGTTGCGGGTCGAGTCGCGGCTGAGGACATCTGCAAGCCGCTCAAGGACGGCAAGCCCGGCAAGACGGTCATCGTCCAAAAGGGCGCCGAGATCACCCCGCGTGCGCTGCGAACGATCGTCGAGGAGTTCGGCGAGCAGGGAGACTCCGCGACGATCGCGGTTCGCTCGGTGCTCAAGTGCCGCAGCGAGTGGGGCATCTGCCGGAACTGCTACGGCACGTTCCTCGCCACAGGCGGCATGACCGAGATCGGCGACGCGGTCGGCATCATCGCCGCGCAGTCGATCGGCGAGCCCGGGACGCAGCTCACGATGCGTACGTTCCACACGGGCGGCGTCTCACTGGAGGGCGGCGACATCACGCACGGACTCCCGCGCGTCGTCGAGATCTTCGAGGCGCGAAGCCCAAAGGGGGCGGGGACCCTCGTCGACGTCGCCGGCAAGGTCGACATCGAGGACGCGGAGCGCACGGTGAAGGTCACGGTGACGCCGACCGCCCTCGACGCCAGTGGCGAGCTTCCCGACCCGCGGGAGTTCAGCTTCCCGCGCCGGACGCGCTTCCTCGTCACGAAGGGGCAGATGGTCGAGGCGGGCGATCCGCTGAACGAAGGATCGCTCAACCCGGGCGAGCTCCTCGCGCTCAAGGGCGACACGGCGACCGAGCTGTATCTCGTCGGCGAGGTGCAGAAGGTCTACAAGTCGCAGGGCGTGGAGATCCACGACAAGCACATCGAGCTGATCGTGCGCCAGATGCTCAAGAAGGTGCGCGTCGAGACGAACGGCGACACGACGCTGCTGCCGGGTCAGCTCGTCGACAAGGTCGTCCTCGAGCGCGAGAACGCGCGGGTCAAGAAGGAGAAGGGCGAGCTCGCCGCCGTCGAGCCGATCATCCTCGGCATCACGAAGGCGTCGCTCGCGACCGAGTCGTTCCTCTCCGCCGCGTCGTTCCAGGAGACGACGAAGGTGCTCACCGATGCTGCGATCGAGGGCAAGGTCGATCATCTGAACGGGCTCAAGGAGAACGTCATCATCGGGAAGCTCATCCCGGCGGCGACGGGCCTCAAGCAGTATCGGAACATCTCGATCGAGCCGACCGAGCCGCTTCCGGTCACGTTCGCCCGGCCCGAGGCCGAGGCCGAGCTGCTCGCGGCGCTCGAGGAGATCGGCGACGGCGACGGCTTCGACTTCGACGCGCTGGACATCTCGCTCGACGCGGGGCCCGCGCTCGACGCCGAAGGCGAGACGGTCGAGCTCGAGCCGCCGGCTGACGAGGAGTCCTAGGAGGACAACCCCTGGGCCTGGCTGAAGCCGGGCCCAGGGGCGACTCCGGTCGGTGCCTGACTCCGGCGAGACACCAGCGCTCCTCATTGCACCTTCGCCCCTTTCTGCTACCTCTGATCCCGTGAGCAGGGCTTTTCTCGCGGTCGTCGCTGCCGTCCTCGCCGTACTGGCGTGGCCGAGCACGAGCCCGGCTGCGCTCTCGTGCGGTCTTGCCGAGACCCGGCCGACGTGGATCGACTTCGCCGACGGCTCGGTGTCGTTCTGGCAGGAACGCTTCGCGAGGCCTGGCGTAGTCGTTGCGACGGGTGGGCCGGATCTCGCCGCGGGAGCGCGCGCCGCGGGCGCCGGCACCGTGCACTGGGACATGCATCTGCGCAAGCGCGTCGGCACTCCGTCCGACCCGGCGGATCCAGCGCTCATCGAGAAACGTGCGGACTCGCTCTTCGACTACGCCGTCACGGTCTCGGGCTGTCAGACGCCCTTGCTCGCGCTGAACGAGCTCTGGGGGGCATCGCTCCCGACGCCGCTGACGCCAACGGCCGAGCGCTATCGCTCCAACGTTCTCCGTTTCGTGACGCGACTCCGCGAGCGCGGCGCCCGCCCGGCGCTGCTCGTGTCCAGCGAGCCGTTCACGGGTGGCGACGCGGCGGCGTGGTGGAAGTCCATGGCCGCGGTCTCCGATCTCGTCCTCGAGAACTACGCGAACGCGAACCTCATCTGGCGGGAAGGAGCCGTCGACGGCTCGCGTCGACTCCGCGTGCGGCATCGCCAGTCTGCGGCGAAGCTGCTGGCGCTCGGGATCCCGCCCGCGCGCATCGGCATCATGATCGGTTTCCAGACCGGACCGGGAGCAGGCGGCCGCGAGGGTCTTCGGCCGAGGTCACGCTGGTTCAGCGTCGCGAAGTGGCACGCCCTCGCCGTGAAGCAGGTCGCGAAGGAGCTCGAGCTTGCGCACGTGTGGTCGTGGGGCTGGGCACAGCGCGACGAGCGGTCGAACGATCCGGACAAGACCTACGCCGCCTGCGCCTGGCTATGGGCTCGCGATGCGAGCCTCTGCGACGCGCCGACCGTTCTCGGCCGCGAGCTCGATACGGACACGAAGACCGGGCAGCTCGGTCTTCCGAGAGGCACGCGCTGCATGTATGGCTCGACGCCGCTGAGGGCCGCGAGCGTCGCGGCGCTCGCGCAGCTGACGCGCGACCGGGAGTTTGCGCTGACGGCGCTGGTCGCACGCGCGATCGAGCGAGAGCGGACGCGAGTCTCCCCGTCGGATGCGCTCGCCCTCGAGCGCCGGGTCGTCGGTGCGCGGTTCGGCGGGAGCGCGGTCGCGTATCGCTCGGCACTGGTCGACGTTGGAGCGAGCATCGCCGTCGCGCGCGCGATCCTGGGCGACGAGCTCCGCTGGCAGGAGATCGTCGAGCGGCTCTCGCTCGCGCGCATCTCCAGTGCGGACGTCTCGCGCTTTCGAGCGACGTTCGCTCCGGTGCTCGCCCGGGAGGTGACGGTCTCGCCGGCTCCGAGCTGGCTCCCCGAGGGTCGTGGTGTTGCCCTGGCCACCTCGGCACCGGCGGCCGTCTTTCGAGTGTCCACGGGCAGACGCTCCACGATTCGCACTGCCGAAGGCACGTTCACGGTGGAAGCGCACGACGACGTGACGGCGCTCGGTGCGTTGTCGGCGGACCGCGCGCGAGTCGCGGTGACGCGTGAGCTTCGTGCGGAGCGCCGCGCCGACGCGTACTCCGCGTGGACGATCCGCATGCAGAAGGCCGCCGCCAGCAAGCTCGTGTGCGAGCGTGACCGACTTCCGCAACTCGGCGTCGTCACGCTCACGGCCTTCACGCCGTTCCTTTCGCTCCACGAAGCTAGTTGGCGCAGAACGGAATCCGCGAACGCGGATTCCGTTCGCGCAGATCCCTAAAGCCGTCCGCTTCGCGGCCGGGTCGCTCCATCACCTCGTAGGTGGTGCGCTCCCTAGTTCACGCGACGTCGCGGCTCGGCCGCTTGGCGGCCGTGACCACCATGTCGCGGCCCGAGCTCTTGGCGAGCCCGAGCGCAGCGTCGGCGCGAACGATGAGAGCCGTCGCGTCGTCTCTCGGAAGCAGCTCGGCGACGCCGCCCGAGAACGAGACGACGCCGATGTTTGGCAACGGGCGCTCCCGCAAGGCGGTCTGCAACCGGTCGAAGAGCCGCTCGGCGTCGCGGCTGTCCGCCACCGAGAGCACGACGCCGAAGCGGCCTCCGCCGATCCGGCAGGGGAGGTCCCGCGGCCCGGCGACGTCGTTGAGCACGCGGGCGACGGTCGAGAGGACGTCGTCGGCCGCCAGATGCCCGATACGCGCATTGATCGTCGTGAGGCGATCGACGTCGAGGACGAGGAGTGCCATCTGCTCGCGGCGGCCACGCGCGCGGCCGATCTCACGATCGAGAAGCGCGTGGAAGGCCGGGCGATCGTAGAGATCGGTCAGCGGATCGCGTTCCGGGACGGGATCGGGTTCGCGCAGCTCCAGTGACGTTTCGAGTGCCGGCCGGGTGACGCTGAGGACGTTCTCGAGCGACGTGATGTCGATCTCGCTGAACCGACGATCGGGCGTACGCGTGAGCACAGCGAGCATTCCCGGCTCGGACTGCGAGTCGAGCAACGGGATCGCAAGCCCGCTGCGGATCGGGTTCGCGTCGCGCGGTGCGTCGTCTCCCGAGAACGAGACCTGAATCGCGCGGGCACCGCGGTAGTCGGGCACTCCGAGGCCTCCGACCTGGGCGACCTCCGTCTGGGACAGTCCGACGGTAGCGAGGATCGGCTCTTGCTTCGTTCCCACGATCGCCACCGCGGCGTCCGCCGCGGTCTGCTCGCGCGCGAGCTCGAGCACCCGCACGACGTTCGAGTGATCCGGCGGCGCCTCCACGGCTGCGGCCTCGCTCGGCGCTCCCGAGATCGCCGCGGTGATACGCGCCGGGAGCGTCTGGTTGAGCGCGTCGTTCAGCGTCTGCGCGAACTCGGCCAGACGGTTGTCGTAGCGCTGAAGCATTGTCGTCACGACCTCCTCGTGATTTCCGAGCAGGCGGCGCAGTGCGAGGACGAGAAGCGTGAGACACAGCACTCCGAGAAGGAGCGCTCCGACGGAGAGAGCGATGGCGGCATCTGACTCGGGCATGCGGCTATTACTAGCGGGCGCATCGGTCGACATCTTTGGCTCCGCACTTCCGATCGCGTCGATCCCCGGAAGCCGACCACCGCTTCGCGGCCGGGTCGCTACCCGGACTCGCGGCCGCCCGGTCGGTCCGACAGGACCGGTCGCTACCGTGGCCGAAGCTCCGTGACGACCGTTCCCGACATCCCCGTCGTGCAGCTACCTGCGCTCGAGACGGACGACCTGGGCTCGACGGCGCCGAGCATGTGGGCCGTCGACATGCCCAGAGGCCGACGTCCGTCCCCGCTCGTTCTCGCCACGCTCGGCGTGCTTGCCGGCGTCGCGGCCATGGCGCTCGGTGCCGCGGCGGTGCTCTCCGCCGGAGACACGACCGAGACGGCGCAGAACGCGCCGTCCGCGCAAGCCACGCCGCCCGCGTCGCCCATCGAGCGGCGCGTGCTCGCACTCCTCGCGAAGCCGAGCACGGAGCGGGTCGCGTTCACGGGATCACGTGGCCTCGTGCTCGCGGTCGGGAGTGGCGGTCGTGCGGCGATTCTCGTCCGCGGGCTCCAGCCCGCCGCGAGGGCGAAGCCGTACGTCGCCTGGATCGTCGCACCGGGGGCCACCCCGGCCCGCGCGGCGCAGTTCGTCGGGACCGAGCGAGCCGTCTTCCTTTCCCGGGCACTCGGCTCGAGAGCGAGCGTCGTCGTCTCGAAGACCCGGCCCGTCGCAGCGCTCACGCAGAACCGTGTCGTCGCGTTTCGCTAGAAAACGTCTCTAGTTGTCGTGACGCGGCTCGGGCTCCGAGCGGAGCTCGCCGGCGCGCGCGATGTCCGCTCGGTCCTTCCCGAGCTCCTTCGCGCGATAGAGCGCAGCGTCCGCTCGTTCGAACAGGCTCGCCGGAGTGTCGCCGTGGAGGAGCTCGGCGATGCCTCCGGAGAGGCGCAGTCGTTGGTCGTCCGGACCGAGCGCGGTGCCGCGCATCGAGTTGTGCACGCGGCGGAAGAGCTGCTCCCCGTCCTCGGCGGTGGACTCCGGCATGATCACCGCGAACTCGTCGCCTCCGATACGGGAAGCGACGTCGACCGAGCGCACTGCCTCGCGTAGCCGATCCGCCGCCTGGGCGAGTACCCGGTCGCCCGCGAGATGGCCGACCTGGTCGTTGATCGACTTGAAGTCGTCGAGGTCGAAGACGACCAGCGTGAGCTTTCGTTGGTAGCGGTGCGCGCGCGTCACCTCGCGTCGCAGGGTCTCCTGGAAGTACCGCTGGTTGTGCAGGCCGGTGAGCCCGTCCGTCTCCGCGAGCTTCCTGGCCTCGCCGTACCGGCGGGCGTTCTCGATCGCCGAGATGCAGCTTGCCGCGAGGTGCTCGGCCTGGTCGATCTCGTCGGCCGACGGCTCGTGGTCAGCGGAGCGCCAGAACAGGGACAGTGTCCCGACCGGGCGCAGCTCTCGCCCCATGAGCGGGACGAACGCGCCGCCGCGGATGAGGTCCAGGTCGTCCCCGTCGCGATCCCGCCCGTAGCGGTAGCTCACGGTGATCGTTCCGGGCAGCGTCCCGGCGACGCCGGATGTGGGAGGACGCGCGGACTCCTCGGCGCTCATGCCGCGCGTGACGACCGCCGGTGCGCCGTCCTGGCGCTCGACGACCATCATCGCCGCTTCGATTCCGGGGATAGCCATCGCCGCGTCGAGGACGCGATCCATCAGCTCCTCGAGATCGATCGATCCTCCGAGCTCGCCGAAGAGCCTGTTCCTGCGGCTCTCCTGCTCAGCCCGCTCGAGCGCGCCCGAGAGCTCGCCCGCCAGCTCGTCCATCTTGCTCCGCATCTCGTCGACGGCGCGTACGAGCTCGTCGTTGGGCGGCGCCGTGGCCGGCTGCCGCCTGTTCACGACGATCCCAACGACGACGGCCGCGGCCACGAGGGCCGCGGCGATGATCGCGATCGTCAGAGCCACGTGTTAGGCCGCCTCATCCGGACTACTTCTCCTTGTACTCACGCAAACGGGGGATGCAACCTCGAACGAGGTACCCCCTCGCACTGTACTGCGCAAACTGGACGAAGACGCTCTCGCGACGGCTACTGAATTCGGGGTGAGCGCCTGCCCGGAACGGCAACGACGATCGTGCCTCGTCCCGCCTGCCTCGCCTGCCACAGGGCGTGCTCCGCACGGCCGAGGGCGGTCTCGGCGCCATCGCGCTCGATCAGCTCGGTGACACCGGCGCTGAACGAGACCTCGCCGGTCTCGCCATCGTCGTCGCCCGTGGCGTGAAGCGTCTCGAGGAGTGCTTCGGCGTCGTTCGCGCTCCCGCCCGAGAGGACGAGAGCGAAGCGCGCCGTTCCGAGTCGATGGACCGATCCGCTGCCGACGCTGTCCGAGAGCCGCCCCGCGACGCGACCGAGCACTGCATCCAGTACTTCCCGGTCGAGGCCTTCCGGAGGCTCGTCGAGCCCGTCGACGTCGAGCACCACGACGGCGAGCGATCGGCCGAACCGGCGCCCTTCGAGGATCTCGTGCGCCAGCGCATCGAGAACGTCGCGACGGAGCGCCTCGGTGGGCTCGGCCTGGAGCTCACCGAGCGCCGCGTCCGCGGCGCGGCTTCGCACGACCGAAGCTCGCTCCGCCCAGTCGCGTCTGCCCGGTGACGCGAGCGCAGCCTCGGCACGCGCCTCGAGCGCGTCGACCGACTCGTTCGGCATCCACTCGACGTGGCCCACCGTGATGGTCTGCTGCGTCGACCCGAGCGCCCGCTTCGCCTCTTCGCGAAGGCGCGCCGTGAGCACGTTCGCACCCGACTCTCGCGTCTCCGGAAGGAGGATTGCGAACTCGTGCTCTCCGCGTCTGCACGAGATGTCGCTCCTGCGAGTCACTCTCGTGAGGAGCTGTGCGACCTGCTCGGCTGGCCCATGACTACTCGTCGTTGTTGTGTCCTGCCCCGTCCCGACGCCGACGAGCACGACGGAGAGGGGACGTCCCGTGCGGTTGGCTCGAGCCACCTCGCGTCCGAGCTCGACCTCGTAGCCACGGCGGCTGGCAATTCCGGTCGCGGGGTCGAGGAGGAGCCGCGCCTCGACGTCGGCGAACCGACGCGCGTTCGCAAGGCCTGTTGCCACGTCGGCGAGAAGCTGGTTCAGCGCCGATACGTGCTCCGGACGAAATGCCTGCGGTACGCACGCGTATGCGACCAGCGTGCCGGGAATCCCGGCCTTCGCTCCGAGCGGAGCGACGAGTGCCGAGTGGAATCGCTCGTCGTCCGGCTCACCCGCTGCGCTGTAGGTCCAGTCGATGGTGGCTGCGCGAAACGCTCGCGGGCGCGCCGTCCCGAGGGTCTGCTCCGCGAGCTCGCTCGTCGGGCCCTGGCCGAACGACGCGACGACGGGCCGCCCACCCGGCCCCTCGATGCGGAGGACGACCGCATCGGCGCCGGTTCTCACGGCCGCCTCGGCGACGAGCTCGTCGACCAGCGTGTCGAAGTCGAGCGTCAAGGGCGGTGCGTGCTCGTCCGGAGCACTCGCGACACGCGCTACCGCCTGCTCGACGCTCGCCGAGATCGCCTGCAGATGTCCGCCGATGCCATCGAGGACGAGCTCGAGCCGGCGCTCCGACTCGCGGCGCGATCGGCGCACTGCGAGGAGCGCGAGCGCGCAGATCCCCAACACAGCGAACGCTGCGACAACCCCAGTCACCATCTTCCTCCCAGCACCTCCTCGCCTCGCGCACTGTATGTGGGGTGCGGCCGCTTGGCTACGGGCGCGCGAGCATGTGCTCTGCTACCATCTCGCGGCTTGCCGGTCGGCACAGCTGTGTTTGCCGGCGCACAAGAATCGAGTGGTGGTCAGGCTTCTCTGGCACCCACCTCGTCTCCCATGTCATCGACCTGCACGAGGAGCCAGCGCGTGCCCACAGTGAATCAGCTCGTCCGGAAAGGCCGAGCGACGCCGAAGGTGAAGACGAAGACTCCAGCGCTCCGGGGAGCCCCGCAGAAGCGCGGCGTCTGCACGCGCGTCTACACCACCACGCCGAAGAAGCCGAACTCGGCGCTGCGCAAGGTCGCGCGCGTCCGGCTCACGAACGGCATGGAGGTGGGCGCCTACATTCCGGGTGAGGGTCACAACCTGCAGGAGCACTCCGTCGTGCTCGTCCGCGGAGGTCGCGTGAAGGACCTCCCGGGCTTCCGCTACAAGGTCATCCGCGGCGGTCTCGACTCCGCCGGCGTCTCGGAGCGCCGCCAGGCGCGCTCGAAATACGGGGCGAAGAAGGCGTAACGATGCCCCGCCGCGCAGAGATCCAGCCGCGCACGATCGAGCCCGATGCCGTCCACGGGTCGGTGCTCGTCGCGTCGCTCATCAATCGCCTGATGCTCGACGGCAAGAAGTCGATCGCCGAGCGCACGGTCTACGACGCGCTCGCGATCGCGTCCGAGAAGACGGGCAAGCCGCAGCTCGAGGTGCTCGAGCAGGCCGTCAAGAGCGTCACGCCGGTGCTCGAGGTCCGCTCTCGTCGCGTGGGCGGCGCGAACTACCAGGTCCCCATCGAGGTGCCGCAGCGGCGCGCGCGTACCCTCGCGTTGCGCTGGATCGTGCAGAACGCTCGCGACCGCCGAGAGAAGGGCATGTCGGCGAAGCTCGCCGGCGAGCTCATGGACGCACTGAACCAGCAGGGCGGGGCGTACAAGAAGAAGGACGACATCTACCGGATGGCGCAGGCCAACAAGGCCTTCGCGCACTACCGCTGGTAGCCGAGTGATGAGTGCCGTCGCGACACCGGTCGGGCTCGACCGCGTCCGGAACATCGGGATCATGGCCCATATCGACGCGGGCAAGACCACGACGACCGAGCGGATCCTCTACTACACCGGCCGCACGCACAAGATGGGCGAGGTGCACGAGGGTGCGGCGACCATGGACTGGATGGCGCAGGAGCAGGAGCGCGGCATCACGATCACATCGGCGGCGACGACGGCGGAGTGGCGCGACCATCGCATCAACATCATCGATACGCCCGGGCACGTGGACTTTACGGTCGAGGTCGAGCGCAGCCTCCGTGTCCTCGACGGCGCGGTGGCCGTCTTCGACTCCGTCGCGGGAGTGCAGCCGCAGTCCGAAACGGTCTGGCGTCAGGCCGACCGCTACAGCGTCCCGCGCATCGCCTTCATCAACAAGATGGATCGCACCGGCGCGGACTTCGACGCCGCGGTGCAGTCCATGCGCGACCGGCTCGGTGCACGCCCGGTGCCGATCCACGTCCCGATCGGGGCGGAGGAGAACTTCTCGGGGATCGTCGATCTCGTCGAGCTGAAGGCGATCGTGTACTCGAACACGCTCGGCACGGAGTTCGCGGTCGAGGACATCCCGTCCCAGCTCGCCGACGCGGCGCACGCGGGCCATCACGACCTCATCGACCTCATTGCCGAGTTCGACGACGAGCTCATGGAGACGTACCTCGAGGACGAGGGCTCCGTGACGCCGGAGATGATCCGCCGCGCGCTCCGCAAGGGAACGCTCGCAGGCGAGATCACACCTGTGCTCGCGGGCTCTGCGTTCAAGAACAAGGGCGTGCAGGCGCTCCTCGACGCGATCGTCGACTACCTGCCGAGCCCGCTCGACGTTCCGCCTGTTCAAGGTCTCGACCCGAAGTCGGAGGCGGAGGAGTCCCGCCCGGCCGACTACGACGCGCCGTTCGCCGCGCTCGCATTCAAGGTGATGAGCGATCCGTACGTCGGCAAGCTGACCTACTTCCGCGTCTACTCGGGTCAGGTCAAGGCCGGGGACCGCGTGCTCAACACGACGAACGGCAAGACGGAGCGGATCGGCCGCATCCTCCAGATGCACGCGAACCACCGCGAGGAGCGCGACGAGATCGGCGCGGGTGAGATCGCCGCAGCCGTCGGCCTCAAGTTCACGACGACGGGTGACACGATCGCCGTCGGCTCGGCACCGATCGTGCTCGAGCGGATGTCCTTCCCGGACCCGGTCATCTCGGTCGCGATCGAGCCGCGCACGAAGGCGGATCAGGACAAGCTCGCGACGGCGCTTCAACGCCTCGCCGAGGAGGATCCGACGTTCCGAGTGTCCTCCGACGAGGAGACCGGGCAGACGCTCATCGCGGGGATGGGCGAGCTGCACCTCGAGATCATCGTCGACCGTCTCCAGCGCGAGTTCTCGGTGGACGGCAACGTCGGTCGGCCGCAGGTCGCCTACCGCGAGACGATCACGAGTCCGGCTGAGAAGATCCAGGGCAAGTTCGTCCGTCAGACCGGCGGCTCGGGCCAGTACGGCGACGTCACCGTGAACCTCTATCCGAACCCGGGCGAGGGCTACGAGTTCGTGGACAGGATCGTCGGCGGGAAGATCCCGAAGGAGTACATCCCCGCTGTAAACCAGGGCGTCCGGGAGGCGATGAGTTCGGGCATCGTGGCCGGCTACCCCGTGGTCGACATCAAGATCGAGCTGGTCGACGGTTCGTACCACGACGTCGATTCGAGCGAGCGATCCTTCAAGATCGCGGGCTCGATGGCGTTCAAGGAAGGCATGAAGCGCGCGAAGCCGAAGCTCCTCGAGCCCGTCATGGCCGTCGAGGTCGTGACGCCTGACGACTACCTCGGTGACGTCATTGGTAACCTGAACGGACGTCGTGGCCGGGTCGAGCAGCTCGAGCCGGTCGGTGGGTCGCAGTCGGTCAAGGCGAGCGTTCCGCTCTCCGAGATGTTCGGCTATGCGACCGACCTGCGCTCGATGAGCCAGGGCCGCGCGACGTTCACGATGCAGTTCGACCGCTACGAAGAAGTGCCGGCCTCGATCGCCGAGGCGATCGTCGGCGGCGAGAAGACAGCGTAAACCCAGAACGACGAGCTCGGAGGATAGGAGCAGATGGCAAAGCAGAAGTTCGAGCGCACCAAGCCGCACGTCAACGTCGGCACCATCGGTCACATCGACCACGGCAAGACGACGCTCACAGCGGCGATCACGAAGGTTCTCGCCGAGTCGGGCACCAACACCGAGGCCACGTCCTTCGACGCGATCGACAAGGCTCCCGAGGAGCGCCAGCGCGGCATCACCATCAACACCGCGCACGTCGAGTACGAGACCGAGAACCGGCACTACGCGCACGTCGACTGCCCGGGGCACGCCGACTACATCAAGAACATGATCACGGGCGCCGCCCAGATGGACGGTGCGATCCTCGTGGTGTCCGCGGCCGACGGCCCGATGCCGCAGACCCGCGAGCACATCCTGCTCGCGCGCCAGGTCGAGGTTCCCTCGATCGTCGTCGCGCTCAACAAGGCCGACATGGTCGACGACCCCGAGCTCCTCGAGCTCGTCGAGATGGAGGTACGCGAGCTCCTCTCGAAGTACGAGTTCCCGGGCGACGACATCCCGGTCATACAGGTCTCGGCTCTCAAGGCGCTCGAGGGCGACCCGGAGTGGACTCCCAAGATCCTCGAGCTCATGGCCGCGGTCGACTCGTACATCCCCGAGCCCGTCCGCGACGTGGACAAGCCGTTCCTCATGCCGATCGAGGACGTGTTCACGATCACGGGCCGCGGGACGGTGGTCACGGGCCGGATCGAGCAGGGCAAGCTGTCGATCGGCGAGGAGGTCGAGATCGTCGGCATCCACCCGCAGGTCGAGAAGACCGTCGTCACGGGCCTCGAGATGTTCCTGAAGACCCTCGACTACGCGCAGGCGGGCGACAACGCGGGTGCGCTGCTCCGCGGCGTCAAGCGCGAGGAAGTCGAGCGTGGGCAGGTGCTTGCGAAGCCCGGCTCGATCACGCCGCACACCCAGTTCAAGGCGGAGGTCTACGTGCTCTCGAAGGACGAGGGAGGCCGTCACACGCCGTTCTTCAACGGCTACCGGCCGCAGTTCTACTTCCGCACGACAGACGTGACGGGGGCGATCAAGCTGCCGGAGGGCCAGGAGATGGTCATGCCTGGCGACAACACGAACATGGAGATCGACATGCACCAGCCGATCGCCATGGATCAGGGCCTCCGCTTCGCGATCCGCGAGGGCGGGCGCACGGTCGGTGCCGGCGTCGTCACGGAGATCATCGCGTAGGAGCGGGATCTTCCCGCTCCTACCCACGCACACACATGGCGCAGCAGAAGATCCGCATCCGTCTGAAGGGCTACGACCACCAGCAGGTGGACAAGTCGGCATCCCAGATCGTCGAGACCGCTCAGCGAACCGGCGCGACCATCACCGGTCCCGTCCCGCTGCCGACCGAGAAGAACGTCTACTGCGTGATCCGCAGCCCGTTCAAGGACAAGGACTCGCGTGAGCACTTCGAGGTGCGCACGCACAAGCGCCTCATCGACATCCACAGCCCCACGCCGAAGACGGTCGACTCGCTCATGCGGCTCGATCTTCCCGCAGGCGTCGACATCGAGATCAAGCTATGACGAATTGCTTCGCAGTTCGTCTAGGACAAGCACGGTGAAGGGCATCCTCGGCAAGAAGCTCGGCATGAGCCAGGTCTTCGACCCGGACACGGGAGTGATGACGGCTGTGACCGTGATCGAGGCGGGCCCGTGCCCGGTCGTCCAGGTGAAGACCTCGGGCGTCGACGGATATGACGCCGTCCAGCTCGCGTTCGAGGAGGTCGCCGAGCGGAAGCTCTCGAAGCCCGAGGTCGGTCATCTCAGGAAGTCCGGCTTCGGCCCGCACCGTCATCTCGTCGAGTTCCGCGGCGAGAGTCCGCTTACCGTCGGCGAGACCGTGACCGTCGAGGCCTTCGAGCCCGGCGACGAGATCAAGGTCTCGGGTCTCACGGTGGGGAAGGGCTTCCAGGGCACGATCAAGCGGCACAACTTCAGCCGCGGCCCCGTGTCGCACGGCTCGCACAACGTCCGCAAGCCGGGCTCGATCGGCGCGTCGGCGTATCCGTCGCGCGTCTTCAAGGGCATGAAGATGGCGGGCCGCATGGGCGGCACGCGCGTCACGCAGCCGGGGCTCGTCGTCCACGAGGTGGACGTCGAGCGGAATCTCCTGCTCATCCGGGGATCCGTCCCCGGGCCGAAGAGCGGGATCCTCGAGATCGTGAGCGCGTGATGGCGGCTCCCAAGGCACCCGTGATCGGCGGCTCGACGAAGGAGGTCTCCCTCGAGGAGGGCGTCTTCGGCGTCGAGCTGACGCCGCACCTCGTGCACGAGACGGTTCGCGCCGAGCTCAACGCTGCACGTGCGGGCACCAAGGGGACGAAGAGCCGCGGCCTCGTTGCCGGCGGCCGCTCGAAGCCGTGGCGGCAGAAGGGCACGGGACGTGCGCGCGCCGGCACGACGCGCGCTCCGCATTGGACGGGCGGCGGCGTCGCGTTTGCGCCGGGAATGCGCAGCTTCGAGGTCAAGGTCAACCGCAAGGCGCGTCGCAAGGCGCTCCGCGGCGTGCTCTCGCACCACGCATCGAACGGAACGCTTGCGATTCTCGACGCCTCCGAGTTTCGACGCCCCCTCGACGCGCAAGGCTGCAGAGCTCGTCGCCTCCTGGGGCGAGCGGCCCACGCTCGTCGTCGTGGCAGAGGATGAGGAGCTCGTCGTGAAGTCGTTCCGGAACCTCGAGAAGAGTGCTCGTCACCGTGCCCGCCGAGCTCGAGGTCGCCTCGCTCGTGTGGGCGCGCTCGGTGCTCATCACGGAGGCGGCGATGCCGCTCGTACTCGGACGCGCGGGAATTGCGGCGGAGGAAGAGGAGGCCGGCGAATGAGCCTGCATCCGAACCAGGTCCTCCTCGCACCCGTGGTCTCGGAGAAGAGCTACTCGCTCATCACCGACCGCAAGTACACGTTCAAGGTGCACGAGGACGCTCACAAGACGCAGATTCGCCAGGCTGTCGAGGAGCTCTTCGAGGTCAAGGTCGCGAGCGTCAACATCGTGAAGGTGCAGTCGAAGCCGAAGCGCCGCGGGTTCATCAAGGGCCGCCGGCCGGGTTGGAAGAAGGCGATCGTCGAGCTCAGAGAGGGTTACGAGATCGAGATCTTCGAAGGGGCGGCCGTCTGATGGCACTCAAGAAGTACAAGCCGACGAGTCCGGGCCGGCGCTTCATGGCGACGTCCGGCTTCGAGGAGATCACGAAGTCCGAGCCGGAGAAGTCGCTGCTCGAGCCGATCACGAAGAAGGGCGGGCGGAACAACCGCGGGCGCATCACCACGCGGCACCAGGGTGGCGGCCACAAGCGCCGCTTCCGCACGATCGACTTCAAGCGCACGAAGGACGGCATTCCCGCGAAGGTCGCCGCGATCGAGTACGACCCGAACCGGTCGGCGCGCATCGCGCTCCTGCACTACGCGGACGGCGCGAAGTCGTACATCCTCGCCCCGGCGCGGCTCCGGGTCGGCTCGACCGTCGAGTCGGGCGCCGAGGCGGACATCAAGCCCGGCAACGCGCTCCCGCTGTCGAACATCCCGACCGGCACGATGGTGCACTGCGTCGAGCTCAGGCCGGGCCAGGGCGCCCGGATGGCGCGTTCGGCGGGTTCCGCGATCCAGCTCGTCGCGAAAGACGGCCCGCACGCGGTCCTGCGGCTTCCCTCCGGGGAGCTTCGTCGCGTCTTGCTCACCTGCCGTGCCACCGTCGGACAGGTCGGGAACACGGACCACTCGAACCAGGCGAGCGGCAAGGCCGGCCGGAGCAGGTGGCTCGGCAAGCGCCCGACCGTTCGCGGCTCGGCCATGAACCCGGTCGACCACCCGCACGGCGGCGGCGAGGGGAAGACGAAGGGCGGGCGTCATCCCGTCACCCCGTGGGGCGTTCCGACGCTCGGAAAGCGCACGCGCCGCAAGCACAAGGAATCCGACAAGTTGATCGTCCGCGGCCGGCGCCGCGGCAAGGAGAGGAAGCGCTAAGTGAGCCGATCTTCCAAGAAAGGACCCTTCGTCGAGGACCGGCTCATGGGCCGGATCGAGGCGATGAACGCGAGCGGCGAGAAGCGGATGATCCGCACCTGGTCACGCTCCTCGACGATCTTCCCGGAGATGGTCGGGCACACCATCGCGGTCCACGACGGACGCAAGCACGTGCCCGTCTTCGTGACCGAACAGATGGTCGGGCACAAGCTCGGCGAGTTCGCACCGACCCGGACCTTCCGCGGCCACGCCGGCGACCGCTCGACCCAGGTGAAGAAGCGCTGATGGCCGTGACGCAAGACGATCGGATGCGCGTTCGCGCGCAGGCGAAGTGGGTTCGCACGTCCGCCCGCAAGGCGCGGCTCGTGCTCGACCACATCCGCGGGCGCAGCGTGCCCGAGGCGCGGACGATTCTCGCGTTCACGCAGCGCGCCGCCGCGACGGACATCGAGAAGGTGCTTCGTTCCGCGGTCGCCAATGCCGAGGCGAACCACGGCCTCGACGGCGACGAGCTCGTGGTCGAGGCGGCGTTCGCCGACGAGGGGCCGACGCTGAAGCGCTGGAAGCCTCGTGCCCGCGGTCGTGTCAACCGGATCCGCAAGCGCACGTGCCACGTGACGCTGGTGCTCGCCGAGGTCCCCGAGCAGAACACGAGAAGGCGCCCGCGCAAGCAGGCCGAGACCGCGGCATCTGCCCCGCCGGAAGATTCCACGCCGAAGGCCAAGACCCGACGACGCAAGAAGGAGGCGGTTGCCTGATGGGCCAAAAAGTGCATCCCGGCGGCTTCCGCGTCGGCGTCATCCACGACTGGAAGTCGAACTGGTGGACGGGCAAGCCCGAGTTCGCCGCCTACCTCCTCGAGGACGTTCGCATCCGCGAGCACATCCTCGGGAAGCTGTCGCATGCGGGTCTCTCGGACATCCTCATTCGCAAGGACAAGCAGCGGATCACGGTGGACATCTACACGGCCCGCCCGGGCATCGTCATCGGGAAGTCGGGCGTCGAGGTCGACGCGCTCCGTAAGGAGCTGCACGCGATCACGAAGAAGAACGTCCACATCAACATCAACGAGATCAAGCGCCCCGAGCTCGACGCGAAGCTCGTCGCGCAGTCGATCGCGGAGCAGCTCGAAAACCGGGTGAGCTTCCGGCGTGCGATGAAGCGCTCGCTCGCGTCCGCGATGCGCTCGGGTGCGCAGGGCATCAAGATCACCGCGGGTGGTCGCCTCGGCGGCGGCGAGATGAGCCGCCGCGAGATGTACTCGGAGGGGCGCGTTCCGCTCCACACGATCCGCGCCGACATCGACTACGGCCAGGCCGAGGCGAAGACGACCTTCGGCATCATCGGCGTCAAGGTCTGGGTCAACAAGGGCGAGATCATGCCCGAGGGCTACGACGCGCCCACGGGGCGCGACACGCGCCTCGGCGACCAGGATCAGGCTCGTCGCCGACGCGGCGCCTCCGCGGAGGGTCTCGGCGCATCGCGCGAGGGCCGCGGCCGCTCGCAGGATCGTGAGGGGCTCGGAATCATGCCTCGAAAGAAGCGCAACCCGCGCCCGGGCGGAGGACGGCCGGGACAGCGTCCCCGCCGCGACCTGCAGCAGGGTCCGCCGGCTCCCGAGTCCGAAGCTCCGGCCGTGGAGCCCCAGGTGCAGGACGCTCCCGCACCCGAGGCGACTCCTGACGTGACGCCCGAGGCGACGCCCGAGAGTGGGGGCGACAGCTGATGTTGATGCCGCGCAAGACGAAGTTCCGCCGGCACCACCGCGGCCACCGGCGCGGTACGTCGAGAGGCCAGACGACCGTGCAGTTCGGCGAGTACGGGCTGAAGGCGCTCGAGGCTGGTTGGATCACCAACCGCCAGATCGAGGCTGCCCGCATCGCGGCGACGCGCAAGATCCGCCGAAGCGGGAAGGTGTGGATCAATCTCTTCCCGGACAAGCCGTACACGAAGAAGCCGGCCGAGACGCGCATGGGCTCCGGCAAGGGCTCGCCCGAGGGGTGGGTCGCCGTCGTGAAGCCCGGTCGCGTGATGTTCGAGCTCGCGGGCGTCGACGAGACCCTCGCCAAGGAGGCACTTCGCCTCGCCGGTCAGAAGCTCCCCCTGAAGACCAAATTCGTTCGCCGGGAGGCCGATCTCTTTGAGAGCTAGAGAGCTGCGAGCCCTGACCGACGACGAGCTCGGCCGGAAGATGGCCGAGACCCGCCAGGAGCTCTTCAACCTGCACTTCCAGACGGCGACCGGCGTGCTCGAGAACAGCGCGCGCCTGCGCCATGCAAAGCGCGAGATCGCGCGCATCCTGACCGTCCAGAACGAGCGTGACCGAGGAAAGTAGCGACATGGCTGACGAGACAGAGAACACAGAGATCGAAGAGACGCCGGAGGAGCCCGTGGCCGCGGTCGAGGAGACCGAGGTCGAGGCTCCTGCCGCAGAGGCTGATCCGGAGCCCGAGGTCGATGCTCCGGCGGCAGAGGCCGACCCCGAACCCGAGGTCGAGGAGCCCGTTGCGGAGGCGGCGCCGGAGCCGGAGGTGGCAGAGGACGAAGTTGCTCCCGAGCCCGAGGTGGATCCGGAGCCCGAGGCAGCTCCGGCCGAGCCTGAGCCCGCCGCCGCAGAGGTCGAAGTCGAGCCTGCGGACGAAGCCCCGGACGAGCCCGTCGCCGACGTCGCGGAGCCTGCGCCCGACGAGACGTCGGCCGAGGCCGCTCCCGCTGCGGTCTCCGGGCCGAAGCCGAAGCGCAAGCACGTCCCGCGCTCCGAGCGGCCCAAGAAGACACGCCCGCAGCGCGTCCCGTCCGCGGAGCGTAAGTCGATCACGCGGCTCCCGAAGCCCGAGCACGAGCGCGGTCGGCGGCAGGAGCGGCAGGGCACGGTCGTGTCGGCGGGAGCCGACAAGACGATCGTCGTCCGCGTCGACACGGTGAAGCTGCACCCGCGCTACAAGAAGGTCGTCAAGCGTTCCACGCGTCTCCACGCGCACGACGAGGAGAACAAGGCGAAGCTCGGAGACGTCGTCCGCATCGTCGAGACGCGCCCGCTCTCGCGGATGAAGCGCTGGCGCCTGCAGGAGATCGTGGAGGCCGCCAAGTGATCCAGCAGGAATCGCGTCTTCGGGTGGCGGACAACACAGGGGCGCGCGAGCTCCTGTGCATCCGTGTGCTCGGCGGCTCCCACCGGCGCTATGCGCGGGTCGGCGACGTGATCATTGCTACCGTGAAGACGGCCACGCCCCAGGGCGCGGTCAAGAAAGGTGAGGTCGTGCGGGCCGTCGTCGTTCGCACGAAGAAGCCTTTCTCGAGAGACGACGGCACGCTCATCGGATTCGACGAGAACGCCGCCGTCATCATCGATCCGCAGTCCAATCCGCGCGGGACCCGCATATTCGGTCCGGTCGCGCGCGAGCTTCGCGAGAAGAACTTCATGAAGATCGTCTCTCTCGCGCCGGAGGTTCTCTAGATGGCGAAGATGAAGGTGAAGAAGGGCGACACGGTGCAGATCCTCGCCGGCAAGGACCGCGGAAAGCGCGGCCGCGTCATCGAGGCGCGCCCGTCCGAGCGCCGCGTGATCGTCGAGAACCTGAACGTCGCCAAGCGGCACACGAAGCCGCGTCCGATCCGTGACTCTTCGCGGATGGGCGGCGCGCAGATCGTGCCCGGCGGGATCATGGACAAGCCCGCGCCGATCCCCGTCTCGAACGTCATGGTCGTCTGTCCCGTCTGCGGCAACCCGACGCGGGTCGGGATGGCCGAGAAGGAGGCGAAGGGCGGGCACATTCACGTGCGCGTCTGCAAGCGCGAGGGCTGCGGCCAGGAGATCGACAAATGACGAGTGCACCGACTGCCGAGACGTACGTGCCGCGCCTCAAGGAGCGCTACGAGGCGGAGATCCGCCCGCAGCTCCAGTCCGATCTCGGCACTTCCACGCCGATGGACGTTCCGCGGGTCACGAAGGTGACGCTGAACATGGGTGTCGGCGAGGCGAAGACGGACGCGAAGGCACTCGACGCTGCGATCGACGAGCTGACGCTCATCGCCGGTCAGCGCGCTCAGGTGCGCCGCGCCACGAAGTCGATCGCGAGCTTCAAGCTTCGCGAGGGAATGCCAGTCGGCGCTCGCGTCACGCTGCGCGGTGCGCGCATGTACGAGTTCCTCGATCGACTCGCCTCGATCGCGCTCCCGCGCATCCGCGACTTCCGCGGGCTCGACCCCGAGTCGTTCGACGGACGCGGCAACTATTCGATCGGGATCCGGGAGCAGATCATCTTCCCGGAGATCGACTACGACAAGGTTCCGGCGATCCGCGGCCTCGACGTCGCGATCACAACGTCGGCGAAATCGGACGAGGCCGGACGCGCGCTCCTCGGCGCACTCGGGCTCCCGTTCGCCGCTTCCAGAAGGGAACAGAGCTAAGCCAATGGCCAAGAAGTCGCTCGTCGTCAAGCAGAAGCGGAAGGCGAAGTACCAGGTGCGCGCCTACACGCGCTGCAACCGCTGTGGTCGCCCGCGCGCGGTGTACCGCAAGTTCGGCATGTGCCGGATCTGCCTGCGCGAGCTCGCGCACCAGGGCGCCGTGCCGGGAATGACGAAGTCGAGCTGGTAGGGAGGAACGAACGTGCTGACCGATCCCATTGCGGACATGCTGACCAGGATTCGAAACGCCAACCGTGCGCTGCACGATTCGGCGTCGATGCCGACCTCGAAGATGAAGGAGGAGATCGCGCGGCTCCTGAAGGACGAGGGCTACATCAAGGACTTCCGCGTCGTCGACGGCACCGATGACAAGGGTCAGGCCCTCCCGTACCGCATCCTCGTCGTCGAGTTGAAGTTCGCGCGCGACCGGCGCCGCGTCATCACCGACCTCAAGCGCGTCTCCAAGCCGGGGCGCCGCGTCTACGCGCGGAAGGATCGTCTCCCGCGCGTGCTCGGCGGTCTCGGCACCGCCATCATGTCCACCTCCGAGGGGCTCGTCACCAACCGCCAGGCCGCCGAGCGCGGCGTCGGCGGCGAAGTGATCGCGTTCGTCTGGTAGCGATGTCACGAATCGGCCGTAGACCTATCGAACTTCCCGCCGGCGTCATGGTGGCGATCTCCCCTGGCCGCGTTCAGGTGAACGGGCCACTCGGAGAGCTCTCCCAGGACGTGCCCGCGCGGATGCAGGTCGAGAAGTCGGAGTCGGAGATAACCGTCACCCGGCCGACCGATCGCGGCGAGGATCGCGCGCTCCACGGGCTCACGCGGACGCTCATCGCGAACATGGTCGAGGGGGTCACGAAGGGCTACGAGAAGCACCTCGAGATCCAGGGGGTCGGCTACCGAGCGCAGCTCAAGGGAACCGACCTCGAGCTCGCTGTGGGCTTCTCCCACGCCGTGGTCGTGAAGCCGCGCAAGGGGATCGAGTTCGACGTACCCACCCCGACGCAAGTGATCGTGAAGGGGATCGACAAGCAGATGGTCGGCCAGACGGCGGCGGAGATCCGCAAGGTGCGTCCGCCGGAGCCGTACAAGGGCAAGGGCATCCGCTATACCGGCGAGCAGGTTCGCCGGAAGGTGGGCAAGCGAGCATGAGCGTCCTCACGAAGCGCCAGGCGCGCATGCGCCGGCATCGGCGCGTCCGCAGCAAGATCGCGGGTACGGCCGAACGGCCGCGCCTGCTGGTGTTCCGCTCGAACCGGGGGATCAGCGCACAGCTGATCGACGACCAGACCGGGCGGACGCTGGCCGCAGCGAGCTGGAAGGCCGTCAGCTCGAGCGGCTCGAAGACCGAGCAGGCGAGCGCGGTCGGCAAGGCGCTCGCGGACGCTGCGAAGAAGGCAGACATCGAGAGCTGCGTGTTCGACCGCGCCGGCTACCTGTACCACGGACGCGTGAAGGCCCTTGCCGAGGGAGCGCGCGAAGGAGGACTCCAGTTTTGAGCATGTCCCAGGTCAGTGAGTCCCGCGAGCTCAAGGAGCGGGTCATCGAGATCAACCGCGTGGCGAAGGTCGTCAAGGGTGGACGGCGCTTCTCGTTCACCGCGCTCGTCGTCATCGGCGACGAGGTCGACCGCGTCGGCCTCGGCTACGGCAAGGCGCGGGAGGTGCCCCTCGCGATCTCGAAGGCCGTCGAGGACGCTCGCAAGAACCTCTTCACCGTCCCCAAGCACGGCCAGACGATCACGCACGAGATCGTGGGGCGCTTCGACGCGGCCCGCGTCGTTCTCCGTCCCGCCAGCGAGGGAACCGGCGTGATCGCCGGCGGCGGCACGCGCGCGGTGCTCGAGCTCGCCGGTGTCCGCGACGTGCTCGCGAAGAGCCTCGGCACGACGAATCCGATCAACATGTGCCGGGCAACCGTCGACGGCCTCAAGCGGCTCGTCCGCCCCGAGGACGTTGCGGCCATGCGTGGCCTCACGATCGCCCAGGTCCTCCCGGTCTCCGACGCCGCGCGCGCCGCGAAGCAGGCCAAGGCGGCCGAGGCGGCCGAGGCGGAGCAGTCGGCTCCGGCAGAACAGGCTGTCGTCGAGGTCACTGAGCCCGAGGAGACGAGCGAGTGAGCGCTCTCAAGATCACTCAGGTGCGGAGTGGGATCGGTCAGTCCGATCGTCATCTCGGCACCCTGCGCGCGCTCGGCCTCGGCAAGATCGGTCGCAGCGCCGACCACAAGGACTCGCCCCAGCTGCAGGGCATGCTGCGCCAGGTACGCCATCTCGTGACCATCGAGGCGAAGTGACATGAGCGACGAGCTGAATCTCTCCAACCTGAAGCCCGCACAGCCGCGCACGGACCGGAAGCGTGTCGGTCGCGGCCTCGGCTCGGGCAAGGGCCGTTACTCCGGGCGCGGCATCAAGGGCCAGAAGTCCCGCGCGGGGTCGAACAAGATGCCCGCCGGCTTCGAGGGCGGTCAGATGCCGATCGACATGCGAGTCGGCAAGCTCCGTGGCAACACGTCCGCGGACGCGATGCCGATCGGCCCGTTCCGCACCTACTCGCAGCCCGTGAACGTCGCGAGCCTCGACGAGCGCTTCGACGCGGGAGCCGACGTCACGCCCGAGACGATGAAGGCCGCGGGGCTCATCGCCAAGTTGTCCGTGGACGTGAAGATCCTGGGCGAGGGAGAGCTCACGACGAAGCTCTCCGTCACGGCGCACTCGTTTTCGAGGTCGGCAGTGGAGAAGATCGAGGCTGCGGGCGGAACGGTGACGCGCCTGCGCGAGCCGGTCGAGCGCAAGAAGAAGAAGCACAAGGCGACTGCGCCCGTGGTGGAGACGGACGAGCCGGAGGACGAGGCGCCCGAGGCTGAGGCGGGCGAGTCGGTGGAGCCGGAGGCGTCAGAGCCCGCCGGCGACGAGGCGACGGAGAGCTAACACGTGTTCTCGTGGCTCGCGAACGCCTGGCGGGTTCCGGAGCTTCGCCGGCGTGTTCTTTTCACGGCGATGATCCTCGCCGTCTACCGGCTCGGCTCGTGGATCCCCGCGCCGGGTGTCGACTCCCAGACCATCGAGGACTTCTTCGGCGGCGAGGGAGGCACGATCCTCGGCCTGCTCGACCTCTTCTCGGGAGGCGCGCTCTCGCAGTTCTCCCTGTTCGCGCTCGGGATCATGCCGTACGTCACAGCGTCGATCATCATCCAGCTGATGACCGTCGTCATCCCGCGGCTCGGTGAGCTGCAGCGGGAGGGCGAGGCCGGCTACGCGAAGATCACGCAGTACACGCGGTACCTCACCGTGATTTTGGCGGCTGCGCAGGCGACGGGGTATGCATTCCTGTTCCGCAGCCAGGGCGCTCTCGACGCCGGGTCGGGCGAGCTCGTCCTCATCATCGTCTCGCTCACGGCCGGCACCGTCCTGCTCATGTGGCTGGGCGAGCTCATCACGAAGCGCGGCATCGGCAACGGCATCTCGATCCTCATCTTCGCCTCGATCCTCGTCGCCGCGCCGATCGGCATCGCCGCCTGGTGGAACGGCGGGCCTATGGAGAAGCTCTTCTTCCCGCTCATCGCGGTCGGCATCTGTGCGGCGGTCGTCTTCGTGCAGGAGGGCCAGCGCCGCATCCCCATCCAGTATGCGAAGCGCATGGTCGGCCGCAAGATGACAGCCGGCGGCTCGACCTACCTGCCGCTCCGTGTGAACATGGCCGGCGTCATCCCGATCATCTTCGCTGCGGCGATCCTCGCCTTCCCGCCGACGATGGCGCAGTACTTCCCGGCGACGCGCGACTTCGTCAACGAGTGGTTCCAGCCCGGCGACTGGATCTACCTGCTCGTCGAGGGCTTCATGATCGTCGTCTTCACGTACTTCTACACGGCTGTCCAGTTCAACCCGGTCGACCAGGCGGACAACCTGCGCAAGTACGGCGGTTACATCCCGGGCATCCGTCCAGGCCCGCCCACGGCGCAGTATCTCGACCGCGTGCTCTCACGGCTGACGCTGCCCGGGTCGCTCTACCTCGCGATCGTCGCGGTCCTTCCGAGCCTCTTCATCGCATACGGCGGCTTCTCCCAGGCGAGCGCCGGTGCGCTCGGCGGCACCTCCGTGCTCATTGCGGTCGGCGTCGCGCTCGACACGATGCGGCAGATGGAGTCGCAGATGATGATGCGCTCCTATGAGGGCTTCCTCAAGTAACGGCGGCACGCGCATGAGAATCTTGATCCTGGGCCCGCAAGGGTCGGGGAAGGGAACGCAGGCGCAGCGGATCGCGTCGTCCTACGACGCCCCCCACGTGGCGACGGGAGACATCCTGCGCGCGTCGGTCGCCGACGGCTCGGAGCTCGGCGCGCAGGTGCGCCCGATCCTCGAGCGCGGAGATCTCGTGCCCGACGACCTCATGGTCGGGCTGATCCGCGAGCGGCTCGCCGACGAGGACGCGTTCGTGCTCGACGGGTTTCCGCGCACCGTCGCCCAGGCCGAGGCCCTCGACGCGATGCTCGAGGAGATCGGAAAGCCGCTCGACGCGGTGATCCTGCTCCGGGTCTCCGACGAGGTGGCGACGTCCCGGCTCGAGGCGCGCGCTCGCGCAGAGGGTCGCGCCGACGACTCCCCGGAGGCGATCCGCAACCGGCTCCGGCTCTACCACGAGCTCACCGAGCAGGTCGTCGATCGCTACCAGCTCGCCGGTATCGAGGTCATCGTGGACGGCGAGCAGGCGATGGACGAGGTGTTCGCCGCCATTCAGGACGCACTGGAGGGCGTCGCCGCGAGCCGATGATCATCCGCAAGAGCACACGCGAGATCGAGAAGATGGCTGCTGCCGGCGCGCTGGTCGCAGAGACGATCGCGCATGTCGGCGGCCTCCTGCGGCCGGGCGTGACCACCGACGAACTCGACGCCGCCGCTGGCGCGTTCATCCGCGAGCACGGCGGCATCCCCACCTCGGAGGGATACAAGGGCTATCCGAAGGCGATCTGCATCTCGCCGAACGACGTCGTCGTCCACGGCATCCCCGACGCGTACGCCGTCGGCGAGGGCGACCTCGTGACGATCGACGTCGGCGTCACGCTCGACGCGTACATCGCTGACAGCGCCTACACCTTCGGCGTCGGAGAGATCGAGCCCGACGATCAGCGCCTCCTCGACGTAGCGCAGGAAGCGCTCGCGGCCGGGATTGCGGAGGCGGTCGTCGACAATCGCGTGGGCGACGTCTCGCACGCGATTCAGGAGGTCGTCGAAGCGGCGGGATTCTCGGTGATCCGAAGCCTCGTCGGCCACGGCGTCGGTCGCCACTACCACGAGGATCCGCACATCCCGAACTTCGGTGAGCCCGGCCGCGGCCCGCGCCTGTCCGAGGGCATGACGATCGCGATCGAGCCGATGATCACGGCCGGCGATGCGGACGTCCTCGTGATGGACGACGGCTGGACGATCCGCACGCAGGACGGCTCGATGTCCGCTCACTTCGAGCACACGGTCGCGATCACGGGCGACGGCCCACGGATCCTCACGCCGCGCGTCGGGATTCCGGGAGGAGTCCGGATCTAGCGACGCGTCAGCTGTCGTTGCCGGCCGTGAGCCGCCGGGGCACGGCGGGTCACTCCACAGACGCCGGTCATGGTGTCATTTCGAGGGTGTCTGCTACGATGTCCCGCCGCGGTGCGGGCGTTCCGTTGCGCCGCTGTTCTCACAGGAAATCCGCCAAACGAAGGGCATATTCGCGCGCGAAGTGGCTGTCAAGGAAGAGAAGATCGAGATCGAAGGCGAGGTCGTCGAAGCGCTCCCCTCAACGATGTTCCGGGTGCAGCTCGACAACGGACACAGCGTCCTCGCTCGTATCTCCGGAAAGATGCGCAAGCACTACATCCGCATCCTCCCGGGCGACCGCGTCACGGTCGAGCTCTCTCCTTACGACCTCACCCGCGGCCGAATCACCTTCCGGATGAAGTAACGAATCAGATGAAAGTACGCCCATCCGTCAAGCCCATGTGCGAGCGCTGCCGCGTGATCAAGCGGCACGGCCGCACGATCGTCATCTGCACCAACCCACGGCACAAGCAAAGGCAGGGCTGAACGACACATGGCACGTATCGCCGGCGTCAACCTTCCGACGCAGAAGCGCCTCGAGATCGGCCTCACGTACATCTACGGGATCGGCCAGTCGACCTCGAAGAAGATCATCAAGACGCTCGAGCTCGATCCGGAGCAGAAGGTTCGCGACCTCACCGACGAAGAGGTGACGAAGCTCCGCAACTACATCGACACGGAGCTCGAGGTCGAGGGTGACCTCAGGCGCGACCGTGGGCAGGCCATCAAGCGCTTGCAAGAGATCGGCGCCTATCGTGGGATCCGCCACCGCCGCGGGCTTCCGGTGAAGGGTCAGCGCACGAAGACCAACGGCCGTACGCGCAAGGGCCCGAAGAAGACCGTCGGCCGCGGCAAGAAGGCCAAGTAAGCGATGGCACCTCCACGCAGATCCGCGGCCCGCGGACGCACCCGTCGCAAGGTCCGCAAGAACATCGCCATCGGCCAGGCGCACATCAAGACGTCGTTCAACAACACGATCGTCACGCTCACCGACGGCGAGGGGAACGTCATCGTCTGGGAGTCCGCCGGCTCGGCCGGCTTCAAGGGCTCGCGCAAGTCCACGCCATTCGCCGCGCAGGTCACCGCCGACAACGCCGCGCGCAAGGGCATGGAGCACGGCCTCCAGAAGGTCGAGGTGTTCGTGAAGGGCCCGGGCTCTGGTCGCGAGACCGCTGTCCGGTCGCTCCAGGCGGCCGGTCTCGAGATCCTCGGTGTCAAGGACGTGACTCCGCAGGCGCACAACGGCGTGCGCCAGCGCAAGCGGAGGCGCGTCTAGTGGCACGAGATCTCGGACCCAAGTGCCGCATCTGCCGCCGCGAGGGCGTGAAGCTCTTCCTGAAGGGCGAGCGCTGCCTCACGGAGAAGTGTGCGATCGAGCGTCGCAGCTATCCGCCGGGCGAGCATGGACGCGGGCGCATCAAGCAGAGCCAGTACCTCCTGCAGCTTCGCGAGAAGCAGAAGGCGCGTCGCTACTACGGCCTTCTCGAGAAGCAGTTTCGTTCGACCTACGAGAAGGCCACGCGTGGCCTCGGCGCGCCTGGCGAGAACCTGCTGCGCATGCTCGAGACACGCCTCGACAACGTCGTCTATCGGCTCGGCTTTGCCGGCTCGCGCGCCCAGGCGCGTCAGCTCGTACGGCACGGGCACTTCCACGTCAACGGCCGGCGGGTCAACATCCCGAGCTACGGCGTCCGACCCGGCGACGTGGTCGCCCTCAAGCAGGGGAGCCCGGTCGAGCAGCTCGTTCGCGACGCGACCGACCTCACCGCGTCCGTGGCGCCCTGGCTCCAAGCAGACCACGACGGCTTGACCGGAACGGTGCTCAAGTGGCCGGAGCGCGACGAGATCGACGCGCCCGTCCAAGAATCGCTGATCGTGGAGCTCTACTCCAAGTAACCGCGCTGTAGGGCGAGATACATCTCGCACCTACGAAGACACGAAAGGATCCACCTTGGCCATACGAACCAGCCTGATGGACTTCCAGGTTCCGAAGATCGTCCACGAGGACACCGACGCGCATCGCGGCGTCTTCGCCATCGAGCCGCTCGACCGCGGCTTCGGCCATACGTTCGGGAACTCGCTTCGTCGCGTGCTGCTGTCGTCGCTCGAGGGCGCCGCGGTCACCGCGGTGAAGATCGAGGGCGTCGCGCACGAGTTCACGACGCTTCCGGGCGTGCGTGAGGACGTCACGGACATCATCCTCAACCTCAAGAGCCTCATCGTTCTCCTGCACGGCGCGTCGCCGGAGATCGAGGTCTACATCGCGAAGAAGGGCGCGGGCGTCGTTACTGCTGCCGACATCGAGGCGCCGGCCGACCTCGAGATCCTGAACCCGGAGCTCGAGATCGCCCACGTCTCCGACAAGGGCAAGCTCGAGATGACGCTCACGATCGGCCGTGGCCGTGGCTACGTGCCCGCCGAGCTGAACCGTGGGCCGGAGACGACGATCGGCGTCATCCCGATCGACTCGATCTTCTCGCCCGTCCGGCGGGTCGCGTACGAGGTCGAGGCCGCCCGCGTCGGCCAGCGCACCGACTACGACAAGCTCGTCCTCGACGTCACGACCGACGGATCGCTCGATCCGCGCGACGCGATCGGGCAAGCGGCCGAAATCCTCATCCGCCAGCTCGCCATCTTCACCGATCTCGACGCGATGGAGGGCTTCGGGGAGTCTGCGCCGGAGACGGTCGCGGAAGCTCCCGTGATGCACGGGATGGAGAACTTCCCGATCGAGGAGCTGGAACTCGGCGTCCGCTCGTACAACTGCCTGAAGCGCGTGGGCATCGAGACGATCGGCGATCTCACGTCGAAGTCCGAGAACGAGCTCGTCGCGATCCCGAACTTCGGTCGCAAGTCGATCGAGGAGGTTCGCTCCGCGCTCGGCGCACACGGCCTCACGCTCAAGGGCGAGGAGCTCGTCTAACCGATGCGCCACCAGCGATCCGGCAAGAAGCTCGGGCGGGATCCCGCCCACCGCAAGGCGCTCTACTCGAATCTCGCAGGCGCCCTGATCCAGCACGGCCGGATCCAGACGACCGAGGCCAAGGCGAAGGCGGTCAAGCCGTTCGCCGAGAAGATGATCACGCTGGGCAAGCGCGGCGACCTCCATGCCCGTCGGCAGGCGCTCGCCGCGCTTCGCTCGAACAACGTCGTCCACGCGCTCTTCGCCGAGGTCGCGCCGCGCTTCGCGGATCGCCCCGGCGGCTACACGCGCATCGTGCGGCTCGGCCCGCGCCAGGGTGACGCCGCCGAGATGGTGTACCTCGAGCTCGTCGACCACGAGCCCGTGGCGACCCCGTTCGCGATGGCGCGGTCGCGTGCGGAGCAGGACGAGCCCGCCGAGGAGTAGGCGAAGCGCCGGGAGTACGCTCCAGGCGTGCTCCTCTTCATAGGGATCGTGCTCGCCGTCTTCGTGCTCCCGTCGCCGTGGGGGCTCGTCGCCGTCGGGATCGGCGCGGCGCTCGAGATCGCCGAGACGAGCACCTTCATCTGGTGGTCGAAGCGCAGGAACGCGTCCGTGGGGGTCGAGTCGCTCGTCGGCAAGCGAGGCGTCGCGGTCGACGCGCTCTGGCCAGAGGGACAGGTGCGGGTGAACGGCGAGATCTGGAAGGCGCGTTGCCTCGGCGGCTGCGATCCGGGAACGTCGGTCGTCGTGCGCCGGATCGACGGGCTCACGCTCGACGTGGAGCCCGCGTGACATGAGGCTCTGGGCGACCGTGCTCCTCGTCGCGTCCGCCAT
The DNA here is from genome assembly GCA_963740105.1 of uncultured Gaiellaceae bacterium. GTDB lineage: Bacteria > Actinomycetota > Thermoleophilia > Gaiellales > Gaiellaceae > GMQP-bins7. The sequence continues at coordinate 11,292 of CAVUCT010000013.1, read as the reverse complement.
TGCGACAGCCGCCAGCGCCGCGCCGTCCGCCTGGGAGGCGCGCGCGCCGATGCCCCTTCCACGAACGGAGGTCTCCGCGGCGGTCGTCGGACGCGAGATCGTGGTGCTCGGAGGCTTCACGATCGACGGCGGAGCATCTCGGCGCGTCGACGCGTACTCGCCCGCGCGCGACGCCTGGCGACGCCTTCCCGATCTTCCGATCGGCGTCCATCACGCGATGGCTGTCGGCGTCGGCGGCAAGCCATACGTATTCGGCGGCTACACCGTCACGGGCACGACGCTGCGAGCCGCGTTCGTCCTCGAGAAGGGCGGATGGCGAGCGCTGCCGCGCATGCCGTTTCCACGCGCCGCGGCCGGAGCAGGGGTCGCAGGCGCCCGGATCGTCGTCGCCGGGGGCATCGGCGCGAGCCGACGGCTCGCCCGGAGTGCCCTCTCGTTCGACCTGCGCACGCGCCGCTGGTCGGTCGTTCCCGGCCCGACGCCGCGCGAGCACCTCGGTGTGACCGCGTTCGCTGGCGTGGTCTACGCGGTGGGTGGCCGTACTGCCGGCCTCGACACGAATCTCCTGCACTTCGAGAGCTTCACGCCTGGAGATCGCCGGTGGCGGCGCCTCCAGCCGGTACCGGACCCGCGCGGCGGAACGGGCGCGGCGGCGCTGGTGGGACGGGTCGTCTCGGTCGGCGGCGAGGAGCCGGACGGCACGATCGAAGAGGTGCTCGAGTACCGGATCGCCGAGCGGCGCTGGGTGCGTCTCGCCGATCTCTTGACGCCGAGGCACGGCGTGGGAGTGGCGGCGCTCGGCGGCCGCGTCTACGTCATCGGCGGCGGGCCTGAGCCCGGGCTGACGGTGAGCTCGGCGAACGAGACGCTGGCCGTCTCGCCCTAGCGATCTTGCCCTACCCGTCCCAGGCGACGGGGAGCGACGCGAGGCTGCGGAAGAGCGGAATCGGGCGCCAGTAGAGATCGTCCTCGTCGATCGCGAGATGGAGATTCGGGAGCCTGCGGAAGAGTGTCTCCAACGCGATCTCGACCTCGAGGCGCGCGAGTGGCGCGCCGAGGCAGTAGTGCGGACCGCGTCCGAAGCCGACGTGCTTGTTGTCGACGCGTGCGAGGTTCAACGTGTCAGCGTCGAAGAACTGGTCGGTGTCGCGGTTCGCCGAGCCGATGACCGCGATGACGAGGTCGCCTCGCCGAAGTGCCTGCCCGCCCAGGTCCGTGTCCGCCGCGACCCACCGCGTGATCGCCCGTTCGACCGCGCTGTCGAAGCGCACCAGCTCCTCGACGGCTGACGTCATGAGCGAGGGATCGGCGCGGAGTGCCGCGAGCTCCCCCGAGTGCGTCAGAAGCGTGTGGACGGCATTGGCGATCAGGCTCACCGTCGTCTCGTGACCCGCGACGATGAGGAGCACGACCATGCTGTAGAGCTCGTTCTCGGAGAGAGTATCGCCTCCGTCCTCGGCGAGGACCAGCGCGCTGACGAGGTCGTCGGTGGGCTCGGCGCGTCGTTGCGTGAACAGATCGTCGAGGTACGCGATGAACTCGTCCCCGCGGCGCTTGGCGATCTCCCGGTCCTCCGGCGTCAGCGCCGGCATGACGACGTTGCTCGACCACGCGCGGAACCGCTCTCGATCCTCGACCGGGATGCCGAGTAGCTCCGCGATGACCGTGATGGGGAGTGGGAAAGCGAAGTCGTCGACGAGCTCCATGCTCCCGCGCTCCTCGACCAGGTCGATCAGATCGTCGGCGATCTGCTGGATGCGCGGGCGGAGCTGCTCGACGATGCGCGGCGTAAACGCCTTGGTCACGAGCCGCCGGAGGCGACGGTGGTTCTCGCCGTCCTTGGCGAGGAGGTTCTCACTCGCGCGTTCGTCGGGTGCAATCTCGGCGATGTGCCGTTCGAGCTCGGTGGGTGTGAGTGCGAGCTTCGGGTCGAGCACGAACCGCTCGTTGTCGGTGAGCAGCGCAACGACGTCGTCGTAGTGCGTGACGAACCAGATCGGCGTCTCTCCGTCGAGGCCGGGCTGCAGGTGGACGGGGCTCTCCTCCCGCATGCGCGCATACGTCTCGTGGGTCGTCAGCCTGAACTCGTGGCTGTACAGGTCATAGCGCCCATCGGTCGACACGCGCACGCATGATGTCACGTCGTGAACGCCAAGCTCATACTCGAATACGACGGATCGAGCTTCTACGGCTGGGCGCGCCAGCCTGGCTTCCGCACGGTCGAAGGAGTGGTGCGTGACGCGCTCGACGCGGTCTTTCCCCAGTGGGACGGCCTCGCGGTCGCAGGGCGCACCGACACCGGCGTGCACGCGACCGGCCAGGTCGCGAGCGTCCGGGTCGAGGGCGGACCGCCGTTCGAGCGCAGCGCGGGGGCGTTGAACGCGGCTCTCCCCGAGGATGTCGCGATTCGTGCGGTGGGCGAGGTAGCGGAGGAGTTCAACGCACGCTTCTCGGCGCGTTCGCGTTCGTATCGCTACCGGATCGTTGCCACCCGGTCGGCGCTCGACGCGCGGCGCGCGCTCTGGTGGCCGCGGGCCGTCGACCTCGACGCGCTGCAGTCGGCTGCGGCCCTCCTGCTCGGTGAGCATGACTTCCGCGCCTTCACGCCGACGGAGACGCGGCACCGGCTGTTCGTGCGCGACGTGCTCTCGGCGTCCTGGGAGCGGGAGGGTGACCGGCTCGATCTCACGATCACCGCAGACGGGTTTCTCCGGCACATGGTGCGCACCCTCGTCGGGACGATGCTCGAAGCCGGCTCCGATGCACCCGCGCGCATCGAACGCCTCCTCGACGGGAGGCCACGGGCGGAGGCCGGCCTCAAGGCCCCTGCGCACGGCCTCTACCTCGAGCGGGTCGACTACTGACCCTGGCTACGATCGCGCGGTGCGCTTCCGCATCGTTCTCTTCGATCTCGACGGCACGCTGATCGACTCCGGGCCGATCATTCTTGCCTCGATGCAGCATGCCGTGAGGACGGTTCTCGGACGCGAGATCCCGCCCGACGAGCTCGGGATGACGATCGGCGGCCAGGGGATCGTCGCGCAGATGACCGCGATCGACGCGGAACACGCCGACGCGCTGATCGAGACGTACAAGGAACACAACGACGGGCTCCACGAGACGCTCGAGGCGTTCGACGAGCTGCTCGCGCTGCTCCCCGGCCTCAAGGCGGAGGGGCGCAAGCTCGGGATCGTGACGGCGAAGCGCCACCGCACCGTCGGTCTCGCGCTCGACCGCTTTCCTGCACTCGCAGGCACCTTCGACGTCGTCGTCGCCCACGAGGACACGGAGCGGCACAAGCCAGAACCCGACCCGGTGCTGCTCGCGGTCGAGAGGCTCGAAGGCGTCCCCTCCGACGCGGTCTACGTCGGGGACTCGCCGTTCGACATCGGCGCTGCCAAGGCCGCAGGCGTGTTCGCGGTTGCGGTCGGCTGGGGAGGAATCCACCCCGACGAGCGTCTGCTCGCGGAAGAGCCGGACGCGTTCGTCCGCACGCCGGAGGAGCTCCTCGATGTCATCTAGGACGGCCGCGCCGGTTGATCGCGCGGCGGAGCTTCGCCGTCTGATCGAGCATCACAACTACCGGTACCACGTCCTCGACGAGCCCGAGATCGACGACAGCGCCTACGACGTTCTCTTCGACGAGCTGCGTGCGCTCGAGGACGAGCATCCGGAGCTCGTCTCGCCCGATTCGCCGACGCAGCGCGTGGGCGCCCCGCCCGCAGCTGGGTTCACGAAGGTCGCCCACCTCTCGCCGATGGGCTCGCTCGAGAAGGTCACGACGCCCGATGCGCTCGAGAAGTGGGCCGACGACCTGCGCAAGCGCCTCGGTACCGACGAGCCGCTCGCGTACGTGCTGGAGCCGAAGATCGACGGCTCGGCGGTGTCGCTCGTCTACGAGGACGGCATCCTCGTACGCGGCGCGACGCGCGGCGACGGCGAGCGCGGTGAGGACGTCACGGCCAATCTCCGAACGATCGCGGCCATCCCGCTGCGAATGCTCGGTGACGCGCAGCCCGCCCAGGTGGAGGTGCGTGGCGAGATCTTCTTCCCGCTCGAGGGCTTCGCACGTTTCAACGAGGCGCAGATCGCGGCTGACAAGAAGCCCGCCCCGAACGCCCGCAACGCCGCCGCGGGCTCGTTGCGCCAGCTGAACCCGGCCGTGACCGCGGAACGTCCGCTCTCGCTCTTCGTCTACGGGATCGGCGTGCTCGACGGAGCCGAGCTCACGACGCAGTGGGAGGCGCTCCAGTGGCTGCGCGAACGCGGCTTCCGGACGAACCCGGAGGCGGAGCGCGTCGAGTCGATGGCCGAGGTCGCAGACGCGTGCGTCGCCTGGGAGGAGCGGCGGGCGTCGCTCGGCTACGAGATCGACGGCATCGTGATCAAGGTCGACTCGTTCGACCAGCAGCGGCGCCTGGGCTCCCTCCACGGACGCCCGCGCTTCGCACGCGCATTCAAGTGGGCTCCGACGTCTGCGGTCACGCGCCTCACGAAGATCCACGTCCGCGTCGGCCGCACCGGCGTGCTCAACCCGCTCGCCGAGCTCGAGCCTGTCCACGTCGGAGGCGTGACGGTGTCGAGCGCGACGCTTCACAACGAGGACGACATCCGCCGCAAGGACATCCGCGAGCGAGATCTCGTGATCGTCCAGCGCGCGGGCGACGTCATTCCGCAGGTCGTCGGGCCGGCGGGCGAGCACGAGCCGGGGACGAGGCCATGGCGGATGCCGAAGCGCTGCCCGCTCTGCAAGGCGGACATCGTGCGGCCCGAGGGCGAGGTCATGCATCGCTGTCCGAACCGCGCGTGTCCTTCGCGTGGCCTCGAGACGCTCTACCACTGGGTCGGCGCCGCGATGGACATCGAGAGCGTCGGCGGCAGCACGATCAAGAAGCTCTGGGACGAGGGAATCGTGCGTTCCCTCCCCGACCTCTACCGGCTCACGGCCGAGCAGCTCGTCGAGCTCGAGGGGTTCGCGGAGATCTCGGCGACGCGCGCGATCGAGTCGATCCAGCGCTCGAAGGAGCAGTCGTTCTCACGCGTTCTGTTCGGCCTCAACATCCCGAAGGTCGGCTGGGTGATCGCGCGTAGCCTGGCGCTGCACTTCCGCAAGGTCGAGGCGCTCGCGGCAGCGACGCTCGAGCAGCTCGAGGAGGTCGAGGGCATCGGCCCCGAGCGCGCCGAGCTGATCGCGGAGTGGTTCGGCGATCCCGAGAACCTCGCGCTCGTCGGCGAGCTGCGCGAGCTCGGCCTCTCCCTGGCGCTGGCCGAGGACGACCGTCCGCCGGCGGGTCGCCTGACCGGCTCGCAGTACGTGATCACGGGAACGCTCGAGCGTTGGACGCGCGAGGAGGCGAAGGCGGCGCTCGAGGCGCTCGGGGCGAAGGTCTCCGACTCGGTCTCGAAGAAGACGACCGGCGTCGTCGTGGGGGAGACCCCAGGCTCGAAGGCGCAGAAGGCCGAGAAACTCGGCGTCCCGATCCTCTCCGGGGACGACCTGGCCGCCTTGCTCCGGCCGTAGGGCGAGCTATTTCACCGCTACGAGCGCAGCGAGTGCGCGGCCGGCCCGCGCGTCATGAGCGCGCGAGAACCGTCACGAAGCGATCCTGCGCCGCCCGTGCCGTCCAGTAGGCCACCGGCGAGCCGTTCTGGAGGATCGCGAAGACGTAGCGGCGGCGCACGAAGCCCGCGAGTGCGGATGCGCGGTTGGTCGTGCCCGTCTTCGCGATCACGCGGCCGCGAGTGGGTCGCGTGTCGAGGCGCCGCTCGAGCGTCCCGGAGATCCCGGCGACGGCCAGCGACGCGACGAAGGCGTCACGGATGGCCGGATCGACAGCGCCGGCTCGGAGGATCGCAGCGAGAGCGCTCGACGGTGAGCCGATCGAAGCGCGAGAGCCCCGAGCCGTCCGCGATGCGCACGCCGGCCAGTGGCACGCCGGCGGCGCGGAGCTCGGAGCGAACGACCCGCGCGCCCGCGGCAGACGATCCCCGGCGCGCGACGGTCGCGCCCAGCTCCTTGAGCACCATCTCGGAGGCGAAGTTGTCGCTCTCCCCGTTGAGCTGACGCACGATGATCGACAGCGGCTCCGAGAGGTCGAAGACGATCGGGAGCGCATCGGAAGGTGCCGGCCGTGAGCCCGACCGGCCGCTCACGGAGATCCCGCGTCGCTGCAGCGCGTCCGCGTAGGCGCGGGCCGCGGCGACGGCCGAGCCGTGCACACCGGTGAGTTGCACGCCTGCGACCGAGAGCGCGGCGATCGGCCTCGACTCGATTCCGAGATAACCGGGCTTCCAGCCGAGACCGTCGCGCCGCGTGTCGAAATGCGTGTCGTCACCAAGCACACGCCCCGCGATGTGCCTGATCCCGGTGGCCGCGAACTTCTGGGCGAGTCGGTCGAGGTCGCGGCGGTCGAGTGTGGGGTCGCCGAAGCCGACGAGCCAGAGGTTCCCCTTCCAAACGCGACCCGATCGCGTCCCGACGCCGACGACCTCGGTACGAAAACGGAACCGGGGACCGAGCACCCGAAGCGCTGCGAACGACACGGGGAGCTTTTCGGCCGAGGCCGGGAGGAGCGAGCGTCGCGCGTTCGCCGAGTAGACGGTCGCGCCCGTCCGGAGCTCCACGGCGATCGCCGCCGAGTTCCGGGGATCGATGCCGGGCGCGCGGAGGGCCTGGGCGAGCGCCGCGTCGAGGTCGCGCGGTGCGGCGGTGACGGTCGACGCGCTTCCGGTCGCGAAGGCGACTGCGACGAGCGTGACGAGGGCCAGAGTCCGTCTCACGAGCCCACTGTGTAGCGCAGGCCGCCGACGGCGGCGTCCGATCTAGCGATACACCGTGATCGTGACGGTCCGGCGGCCCCACTGGCGGGCCTTCGCCGTGCTCGGGAACCACAGGTCGATGATCCGCCCTTTGATCGCGTGTCCGACGTCCGCCGCCAGCCCGGGCCCATAGCCGGGGACGTGCAGCTTCGTGCCGAGCGGGATCAGCTTGGGGTCGACCGCGACGACCCCCTTACGGACGGGCACGCCGAGCGCGGTCTTGCCCGGGAGGAAGTACGCGACGGCGTCGACCTTGATCCGGTACGCCTGAGGCTCCTGCGGCTGGCCGAAGGCAGAGCCACCGGCACCGACGAGCGTTGCTGCGAGAACCGCAACGAGCGCGGCGCCCCACCTGCGCGTTCCCCTACCCACGACCGGGCGACCCTAACACAGCCCGTCCGCGTACAAGCCTCTTCGCAGCTATTTTGGCTCTGTTACAGGTTGCAGCCGTCCGTCACCCCTGCTAGGGTCTCCGACTTGTGACGGGCCAGACCGCCACCGGCGGGTCTGTTCGGAGACGACGGAGAGCCACTTCACGAGGCTCGCGCACCGGATGGACGCCGATAGTCGTTTTCGCTGCGGCAGCCGCCGGCGTGCTGCTGCTTGCCGTCGGATCGGCGTCCGCGCAGACGATCACGTCGAAGAGGGCGCAGGCCGAGGCGATCATGGCCGAAGTCGAGAGCATGCAGGGAAGCCTCGCCCAGACGATCGAGGCCTACAACTACGCGAACATCCAGCTCGAGGAGATCGACGCCGACCTCGCGTCGAACGCGAAGCACCTCGCCGCAGCGAAGAAGAGCCTCGGCGTCGCCAACGTACGCATTCAGGATCGCCTGCGCGAGCTCTACATCAACGGTGAGGGCGACTCGACGCTCGAAGTGCTGCTCGGCTCGTCCAGCCTGGACGACGTTATCGCGCGCCTCGACGCCATCGAGCGCGTGTCGAGCCAGGACTCGCAAATCCTCCGGACTGTGAAGCAGTACCGCAAGGAGGTCGAGGTACGGCGCTCCAACCTCCAGGAGGCGCGCAGCAACCAGGCACAGATCGTGGCCGAGCAGGCGGCGCAGAAGCAGTCGATCGAGTCGTCGATCGCCGAGCAGAATCAGCTCCTCGCGTCTGTCAAGGACGAGATCGCGGAGATGCGCGCCGAGGAGGCGCGGCGCCAGGCCGCGCTCGCGGAGCAGGCTCGAGCTCGCGCGCAGGCAGCGCAACTTGCTGCGCAGGCAGCAGCTGAGCAGACCTTCGACACCACAGTCGTGGAGTCGCCCTCTGCCGAGGTGCCGTCCTACGACGCGCCGGCCTACGATCCGAACGTCCCGGCGCCCCGCTACGGACACGTTGTCAGTATCGCGCTGCAGTACCTCGGTGTCCCCTACGTGTGGGGCGGTTCGAGCCCGTCGACCGGGTTCGACTGCTCCGGGTTCATCGCCTACGTCTTCGCCCAGGTCGGCGTCTCGCTCCCGCACCACGCCGCGTCGCAGTACAACTACGGCACCCCGGTGCCCTTCGAGCAGATCGCTGCAGGCGACCTCGTGTTCTTCAGCGGCCTCGGCCACGCGGGCATCGCGATCGGCGGCGGCCAGTTCGTCCATGCGCCGCACACGGGCGACGTCGTGAAGATCTCCAGCCTCTCGGAGCGCTGGGGCTCGTTCGTCGGCGCGCGCCGGCTCTAGTCGTCGCTCTCGTCGCTCCGAGCCACGAGGTTCGGCCCGGCGTACAGCGCGTCGATCTCGGCTGCGAAGTGCTCCTGCACCGCGCGACGCCTGACCTTCAGAGTCGGCGTGATCTCGCCGTGCTCGAGCGTGAAGTCACGCGGGAGAATCGCGAAGCGCTTGACCTGCTCGAAGCGCGAACGCTCGCGGTTGACGTCGTCGACGACGCCCTGCAGCAGCGCATGGACGCGTTCGTCGCGTGCGAGTGCGGACGCGCCATCGGCGTCGATCCCGTTCTCGGACGCCCAGCGCTCGACCTCGACCGGATCGAGGGTGACGAGTGCCGAGACGTACGGGCGCGCGTCGCCCACCACGAGCGCCTGTGAGACGTACTTGGACGTCTTGAGGTCGTTCTCGATGTTCTGTGGTGCGACGTTCTTGCCTCCGGCCGTGACCAGAATGTCCTTCTTGCGGTCGGTGATGTGCAGGAAGCCGTCGTCGTCGAGCATGCCGATGTCGCCGGTCTTGAGCCAGCCGTCCGGCCCGAGCACGGCGGCCGTGGCGTCGGGTTCCTTGTAGTAGCCCTGGAATACGGTCTCCGAGCGAACCTCGATCTCGCCGTCGTCGGCGATCCGGATCTCGAAGCCCGGAAGCGGCTGCCCCACCGAGCCGAACCGGTAGAGGTCGGGCCGGTTCGTGCTGCACGCGGTCGTGCACTCGGTGAGGCCGTAGCCCTCCCCGATGCGGATCCCGATCGCGTCGAAGAACTCGATGATCTCCTTCGCGAGCGGAGCACCTCCCGAACCGGGCATTCGCAGCCGGCCACCGAAGGGCTCGCGGACCTTGCTGAAGACCAGTCGATCCGCAACGCGATGCTTGGCACGGAGCCCTGCGGGGACGCGCTTTCCCTCACCTTCGAGGCGGCTGACCTCGCGCCCGATCGGCAGCGCCCAGTCGATGAGCCGCCGCTTCGTTCCGGTGGCCGCGTCGAAGCGCGCCAACACCGCGGAGTGCACCTTCTCGTAGACGCGGGGAACGCTCGGTAGCAGTGTCGGACGCACCTGCGGGAGCACTTCGGCGACGCGGAGCGGGTCCGCGACGAACGCGATCGTGAAGCCGACGTGCGCTCCGAGGAGCAGCATGAGCCGTCCGTAGTTGTGCGCGAGCGGGAGGTAGAGGAGCATCACGTCGTCGGGGTGGTAGTACCTCGTCTCCATCCGGTCGACGACACTCGCCATCTCGTAGTAGTTGCGGTTCGAGAGCATGCAGCCCTTGGGCGGCCCGGTCGTCCCCGACGTGTAGATGATCGTGAAGAGGTCGTCCTCGCCGATTGCCTCCGTCGCTTCGGCGAGAGCGGTCGGTTGTGCCTGCGCGAAGTCGCGGCCGTGCGCAGCGAGTCCTTCGAGATCGTGGTAGGTGAGGACGTGCTGGAGGGCGGGCAGTTCCTCGGAGACCTCCTCGACCTTCGCGAGCTGCGCCGCGTCCTCGCAGACGATCGCCACGGCCTCGGAGTGCGCGAGGAGGTAGCCGACGTCGTGCGGCGAGCTCGACGCATACACGGGGATCCCCACCGCGCCGATGTGCGCGAGTGCGAAGTCGACAAGAGCCCAGTCGAGGCTGTTGCGAGCGAGGAGTGCGACGTTGTCGCCTTTCGTGATCCCGCGCGCGAGGAAGCCGTTCGCATAGTCGCGCACGCGCCCGTCAGCATCGCTCCACGACACCTCGCTCCAGCCCTCCTCCGACTCGACGAGGTAGGCGGGACCCGGTTGCGCCCTGCTGACGGCGTCGCGCCAGAGCTGCGCGATCGTCCGGCGCTGCGCGGACGCCTGGTGCGCCCCGAGCGCGGCTTCGGCGGTCTCGGTCACCTTCTGAGCTTAGCCAGGAAGGGGTTCGTCGTTCCAGGGCGAAACTCGCAATTCCCGAGAGGCGTGAGATCGAGCGCCTCGTGGAATACCCTTCACCCATGCGCACTTCCTGGAACGGATCACTCAGCTTCGGTCTCGTCTCGATCCCCGTGGGCCTCGCCCCGGCGACGAAGCCCGCGGCACGGCAGTCGGACGTCTCGTTCCGGCTGCTCCACCGCGAGTGCTCGACGCCGATCAAGCAGAAGCGTTGGTGCCCGACCCACGATCGCGAGGTCTCGCAGGACGAGATCGTGCGCGGGTTCGAGGTCACGAAGGGTCAGTTCGTCATCGTCGAGGACGCGGATCTCGAGGCGATCGAGCGCGCCGACGACTCGCGGTCGATCGAGATCACGCGCTTCGTCCCCGAAGGCGACGTCGACCCGGTGTTCTTCGATCGCACGTACTTCCTCGTCCCCGCCTCGGCTGCTGCGCAGCGCCGGCCGTACGTGCTGCTGCTCGAGGCGATGCGGGAGACGAAGACCGCCGCGCTGGGACGGTTCGTCCGCGCGGGGCGCGAAAGCCTCTGCCTCGTCCGCTCGAAGGACGACGCGCTTGCGCTCGAGACGCTCTTCCTCGCCGAGGACGTCTACTCGCAGACCGAGATCGCGGAGGCGGTCGAAGACACGAAGGTGAAGAAGTCCGAGCTCGACCTCGCGCGGCAGATCATCGACAGCCTCGCCGGCGAGTTCGAGCCGACGGCGCTCGCGAGCGAGTATCGCCGTGATCTGCGCGCGCTGCTGGAGGCGAAGATGCGCGGTGAGGAGATCGTCGCCCCCGAGGCTGTCGAGGTCGCGCCGGTGATCGATCTCATGGAGGCACTCAAGGCGAGCGTCGCCGCTGCGAAGAAGCCTGCCGCAGACTCGGCGGAGAAGAAGCCCGCTCGCGCACGGAAGCCGCGCGCGAAGGCCTCCTAGCTT
>CAVUCT010000012.1:0-139881 GCA_963740105.1 uncultured Gaiellaceae bacterium | reverse complement strand
CGTGGTCGGGTACGGAAGGACTGACGATGCGTAAGGGCGAGACGATGTCGGACGAGCAGCGGCGTCGTACTCGCCAATCGGGCGAGCGGTGACGAAAGCTGGATCGAGACTTGGCTACAGTCCGGGCTTCGCCCTCTTAGCTCAGTCGGTAGAGCACCTCCATGGTAAGGAGGGGGTCGACGGTTCGAGTCCGTCAGAGGGCTTGAAGAAAGGCCCGCAAACACGGGCCTTTTCTTTTCGTTCGTACCAACCGCGTCGTCGTCAACCGCCGTTGGTCAACCTTTGGTCAACCTCTGGCTGAACACCAAGCCCTCGAACGGTGAGCTTCCTCACGAACTCCTTCCGAGAGCTGAGCTGGAGCGAGATGAAGTACATCTTCGCGATCTCGTACGCGCAGGCGATTCGAGCCTTCGTCGATGATGGACACGAGGCGCTCCGCTCGGAGATCGAGCATTGGGAGCCGGATGCTCGTGAAGCCGTTGCCGAGGCACTCGCGCACGTCTGAGAGGCGGCGCTCCCACGTTGACTACAGGTTGACTGGTGCCGCAAAGACGGGTTCGACACTGAACTTGCGTGCTGATGCCCAACTGTGGAAGTAGGCACTCTTGCAGCGCTGTGGAGAGCCGCGGTACTAGAGGCGACCTCCGACGTTGCATGCGGTAAATCGTCTGCCCCGGCGCCCTATCCTCCCCCCTCGGGCGAAGCAGGCGCCCGGGGCCTGCTTGCGGGTTCCTTGCCGGGTCGCTCGACCTGCTCCGTATGTACCACTAACGGCGCCGGGCGACGCCGGCGCGCTCGACCACGGCTGCGAGCCGCGCCCGTACCTCAGCGGCGACGGGTGCGAGCTCGTCATTGCCGACGATCGACAGCATCCGCTCCGCGTCGACGGCAGAGATGTGTGTCTCGCCCGCGCGCTCATAGACGACGACGTTGCAGGGCAGGAGCACGCCGAGGTCGGGCTCGACCTCAAGGGCCCGGTGGGCGAGCGGCGGGTTGCAGGCTCCGAGGATCACGTAGGGCTCGCCCTCGACGCCGAGCTTCTCCTTCAGCGTCGCCTGGACGTCGATTTCGCACAGGACACCGAAGCCGTTGTCCGTCAGCGCGCCTCGCACACGCTCGACCGCGTCTGCGAACGGGAGCTCCGTCGTGGCGCTCAGTGTGTAGCTGGTTGCAAGCATTTGCACTCCTTCTCTAGGTAGCGGCGGCGCGCCTTGATTGCCTTCAAGCGGTGCTCCTCGGCGCCCGGGGGTTCGGCAACCTGTCGGTTGAGGTACGCGTCGATCGCGTCCTCGCCCACCAGGGCGGAGCCATCCTCGAGCACCAGGGCGGGGATCGCGTCGGCGCCAGTCGCGTCGCGCAGCGCGCCGCGAGCATGCTTTTCTACCGGCACCTGGCGCGTGAGGTAGTCGACGCCGAGCTCGGTGAGATGCTCGCGCACGCGATGCGAGGCGGGACACCACTCGGTCTGCCAGAGCTCGAGCATCAGGAGTGCCCGAACTTCACGTCGGGCAGGATCCGGCTAAGCCAGCGCGGCGAGGCCCAAGCCGCGTGTCCGAACACCCGAAGGAGCGTCGGGATCAGGATCAGGCGGACGAGCATCGCGTCGAGCAAGACGGCGATCCCGAGGATCAGGCCCATCTCCTTGGGCGGAAGCGGGCCGGAGAGAGCGAAGGTGAAGAACACCGCGACCATCACGGCAGCGGCGGCAAAGATCACGCGTCCAGAGTGGGCGAGCCCGTTGATCGAAGCGTCGCGCGGGTCTCCCGACTTCTCGTAGTGCTCCTTGGCCGAGGAGAGCAGGAACACGGTGTAGTCCATCGAGATCGCGAAGATCATCGCGAAGAAGAAGACCGGCCCCCATGCGTCGAGGAAGCCCTGCGGCTCGAAGCCGAGGAAACCGGCGCCGTGGCCGTTCTGGAAGATCAAGCGCGCGACGCCGAAGGCGGCACCGACGGCGAGCAGGTTCGTGGCGACTCCGAGCGCCGCGATCAGCGGCGCCTGCAAGGCGACGAGCAGGAGCAGGAAGCCGAGCACGAGCACGACACCGATCACGAGCGGCGTCTTCGCGGCGAGCGCCTGCTCGAGGTCGTGGTTCTCGGCCGACGCGCCGCCGACGAGTGCCTCCGCCGGCAGGGCCGACCGGAGCCGATCGACGGTATGGCCGACGGCCGGGCTCGACGGGTCTGCGTTCGGGGTCGCCTGGATGAGGACGAGCCCGCCGCCGCCCGCCTGGGCGGCCGAGACTGACGCAACCCCAGTGTCGCGGCGAACAACGCTCGCGATGGCTGCTGCGTTCCGCCGGGGGGCGACGATTTGCAAGGTGCCGGGGGCACCTGCGCCGAACGCCTGCTGGACCTGCGCGTAGCCGACCCGCGAGGAGTCCTGCTTCGGCACGACCTTGATCGAGGGCATGCCCGTCTTCAGTCCCAGCACCGGCAGGGCGAGAAGCACGAGTACGAGCGTCGCCGCGGAGCCATAGATGTGGGGGTGGCGCCACAGCCGCTCGCCCCAGCGGGCGAACGCCGGCGAGCGGTGCTCGCCTGAATGCACCCACTTCAGCGGCAGCGCGTCGACCTTCGGGCCGAGCTTGGCCAGCACTGCGGGAAGCAGCGTCAGCGTCGCCGCGAGGACGAAGAGCACGCTGAGCATGATCCCGAGGGCCATCGAGCGAAACGCTGGGCTCGGGACGAGCATGACCGCGGAGAGCGAGATCAGCACCGTGACGCCGGAGAAGAGGACGGCCTTGCCGGCGGTGTCCATCGCCACGGCGACTGCGTCGCGCGCATCGAGCTTGGATCCGAAGTAGGCGCCGCGGAAGCGGTTGACCACGAACAGCGCGTAGTCGATCCCGAGCGCGAGGGCGAACATGAGCGCGAAGTTCATTGCCCAGATCGAGATCTCGAAGCCGTGCGTGAGCAGCGAGAGTGCTCCGGCGGAGGCGACGAGGCCGAGGATCGTCAGCATCAGCGGCAACCCCGCGGCGACGAGCGAGCCGAACGCAAGCACGAGGATCGCGAGCGTGACCGGCCAGCTAAACAGCTCCGACTTCATCATCGCCGTGCGGTTCGCCGTATTGAAGTCGCTCCACATGCCGGACGCGCCGGTGAGCGAGACACTCACGTCCGAGGCGCCGGCCGCGCGCAGCTTCGACTTCAGCTCGTCCGCGACCGCGACCATTGCGGTCGGGTCGCCCCTAGCGCCGGCCATCACGATCGCGGTGTGGCCGTCCGCGGAAATCGTCGATCCGGGGCGAGCCGCAACGACTGTTGCAACCTTCGGGCTCGTGTGAAGCAGCTGCTCGACGCGCGAGAGGGTGGCTCGGAAGGCTGGGTCGCTCGCCGTCTGGCCTGGTGAGTGGACGACAACCATCAGCGCCGAGCTCGAGAGCCCGCCGAAGTTGTCCTGGATCAGCTGTCGCGCCTGCACGGACTCCGAGCCGTTCGCCTGCCACCCCGCTCCGGAGAGCGCGGTCTCGACCTTTGGCGCGAAGAAGCCGAACCCGACCGCGACGACGACCCAGGCGATCGCCACGGCGCGGAAGTGATCGGCGGTCCAGCGGCCGAGCCGGCCGATCGGACCGACTGCCTCGGGGTGCTCGGCCGCAAGGATCCCGGGGCGGAGCTTCGCCGCGACGGTGGTCACGAGCCCACCGCGCTCATGAGCTCGTGGAGCGAGGCAAGCTGCCGCTGGAGGGAGCCGCACACGTCTTCGCAGAGGGCAAACACGCCCTCGTCGACGACGCTGTAGTAGACGCGGTTTCCTTCCTTGCGGCGGCCGACGATGTCGACCTCGGCTAGCACGGCGAGGTGCTTGGAGACGTTTTGCTGCGAGGCGCCGAGCGCTTCGGTCAGCTCGGTCACGGTCGCCTCGCCGTCACGCAGACGATCAAGCAGCCTGATCCGCATCGGCTCGCCGATCACGCGGAAGCGTCGCGCGATCAGTTCGGCGAGGTCGTTTGGAAGTGGGTGTGGAAGTCGCATCAGTGAATAACTTGTTCTGCGTTAAACAGTTGTCTAGTTGTATATCATGTGATCACCACCTACCGCAAGGGAGGACTGAGAACGATGGAAGTGACAACCGAGACGTTCGAGCGTGACGTCATCGAGCGCTCCCGCGAACTGCCCGTCGTGGTCGACTTCTGGGCCGCCTGGTGCGGGCCGTGCCGGATGCTCGGTCCGGTACTCGAGCGCGAAGCCGAGGCGCGAGCCGGTCAGTTCGAGCTCGCCAAGTTGGACGTCGATACGAACCAGGAACTCGCTGTCCGCTACCGGATCCAGGGGATTCCGGCCGTCAAGGCGTTCCACAACGGCGAGGTCGTCGCCGAGTTTGTCGGCGCCCTTCCGCCCGCCACGGTCGCGCAGTTCCTCGATCAGCTGACGACACTCGTGGAGCGTCAGCCGGCCGAGAGCGTGTCGTGATGGCGACCACGCCCAGCACGACCGGCGCGGTCCGGGCCAAGGAGTTTCACTTCCCGGTCTCGGTCGAGTGGATCGGGGGCCGCAAGACGCTCGCGCGCGTCGATGGCAAGCCGTCCGTCGAGATAGCGCCGCCGCCCGAGTTCCGCGGCACCGACCCCGATGTCTGGAGCCCCGAGGACTTCTTCGTGGCAGCCGCTGCGTCCTGCTTTGCGGTCACCTTCACAGGCCTCGCAAAGCGAGAAGGGCTGAGGGTTGAGCGGCTAACAGTGGACGGGGATGGCATCGCCGGAAAGCGGCCTGACGGCGCGTTTGGATTCACGCGCCTCGAGCTCCGGATCGTGCTCGAGCTCGACCCCGCTGCTCACGACCGTGCCCGTGAGCTGGCCAAAACGGCGGAGCAGACGTGCCTCGTCACAGTATCGCTTGACCTTCCCGTCGAGATGACGGTCGAGCTGCGCACGCCCCTCGCCGCCTGAGCGGCGCGAGGTCGGCGATGACAGGCACCCCCGCCGCACAATTGAGGAGACCGGTTAGGTAGGTAGAGAGAGAGAGAGAGAGAGAGAGAGAGAGAGACAACCCTCGCGCGTGCGCCCCAGGCCTCCTCGCGCGCCCGCGGGAATAGAAGGGGTGTGTCGAGGGCCTTACCCCTGCTCTCGGGCGTCGTTGCGGACATCTGAGTGCGCCTGCCCGTGCGTTGGAGAGGCAAGAACGGCAGTCGGTTCACGCAGGTTCCTCGACCAGCACCCTGCTTGGTGGCCAGGAGACCCGCTGGCGAAGCCACAGAGCCACGTAGACGAGTCCGACGAGGACGGGCACCTCGATCAGAGGGCCAACGACGCCTGCGAGTGCCTGGCCGGAAGCTGCTCCGAACACGCCGACGGCAACGGCAATCGCGAGTTCGAAGTCGTTGGAAGCGACGGTGAATGAGAGGGCGGCAGTCTGCGCATACGGGAAGCCCATCACCCGACCCGTACCGAAGCCAAGGGACCACATGATCGCGAAGTAGACGAGGAGCGGAACCGCGATCCGCACAACTTCGAGCGGTGCCGACGTGATCTCGTCTCCCTGGATCGCGAACAGCAAGACGATGGTGAAGAGGAGGCCATACAAGGTCAGGGGTGCGATCCGGGGGATGAACTGCCGCTCGTACCAGTCGCGTCCCCGCCTTCGAATACCGATCCGCCTGGTGAGGAAGCCTGCGACGAGAGGGATCCCGAGGAACACGAGCACCGTCCGGCCGACTTCCCAAATTCCGACCTCGAAGCCCTGCGTGTCGAAGCCGAGCCAACTTGGAAGCGTCGTCAAGTAGAAGTAGCCGAGCAGCGCATAGGCGGCGACCTGGAAGAGCGCGTTGAAGACGACGAGCACCGCGGCACGCTCCCGGTCTCCGAGGGCGATGTCGTTCCACACGAGCACCATGGCGATGCAGCGGGCCAAGCCGACGATGATCACCCCTGTCCGGTAAGCGGGCTGATCCGCGAGGAAGAGCCATGCGAGCGCAAACATCAGCAGCGGCCCGATGACCCATGAGAGGAGGAGAGAGGTGCCGAAGAAGCGCCAGTTGCCGACCCCGTCGTCACTCATGCGGCCGATGTCCTCATAGCGAACCTTCGCAAGGACGGGATACATCATCACGAGCAGACCGATCGCGATCGGCAGCGAGACCGTCCCGATCTGGAGCTTCGCCAGCCCGTCGTTGAGGCTCGGGATGAGGGCACCAAGAACAAGTCCGACTGCCATCGCAAGCGCGATCCAGAGGGGCAGGAGACGATCGAGCCTCGACAGCTTCTTGATGACCGTAGCCTCGGACGGAGGCTGCGCTGCCGCAGGAGGCCGGTGGCTAGTGCTCTCAGTCACACTCATTGCCGTCTACTCCGACTGCCTCGACGAGCAGGTCACCGGCAAGCGCGTGCAGCTCGGCGAGTCGCTCGCGACTTGCCCAGTAGCACGTGCGCAGCCCTTCGATCTCGCCGACGACCAAACCGGCCTCCTTGAGCACCTTGAGGTGCTGGGAGACGGTGGCCTGGGCAAGCGGCAGCTCGTCTACGAGCTGCCCGCAGTAGCAGGCATCCCGCGAGAGAAGCAGGCGCAGAATCCGAACACGCGCCGGATGACCGAGCGCCTTGGCGAGCAACGCCAAGTCTTCGTCGCGTCCAACAACATACGGAGCGTCTGTAACTGTGTTCACCGAACGGCCGCCGAGTGGTGGCGGCGCGAAGAGGCGATGCCTGCCGGGACTCCGCGCAGCGACTTCACGTGCGGGATGTGGTGGGGGCAACCGAACGTCGTCCCCGCCAGCCGGTAATCACTCGCCTCGATCAAGTGATCGAGACAAAGACCAACGCTGCAGTGCCGACAGAGACCGACCGCGGGCACAACATCGTTCGCCTTCGCACATTCGAAGCAGTTCATCGCGCAACCCTCCTGGGGGTAGTTGATCGTGCATCGCAGATGAACGATCACCTCGCCAGACATGAAGGGCATCCGTACTTCGACGACGAGCACTCGGGGCTTTCTACGTGGAGCTGCTTCGCTCGGGGCGCAATCCGAGCGCGAGATGCCGAGACTTTCCGTAGAGCAGTGCGGGGCGAGTGACGGGCCTAGACAAGCAGTTCGCTGATCAGTCGCTGCACTCGGCCGTCGATCTCGTCGCGAATGCCTCGCACCGTCTCAAGATCCTGCCCAGCCGGATCGTCAAGCGTCCAGTCCTCGTATCGCTTGCCGGGATAGATCGGGCAGGCATCGCCGCAGCCCATCGTGATGACCACGTCCGCCGCTTGCACGACCTCGTCGGTCAGTGGCTTCGGAAACTCCTCGGACATATCTACGCCGATCTCGTCCATCGCAGCAACGACAGCCGGGTTCACCTCCTCGCCCGGATCGCTTCCCGCGGAGCGGACGTGAACACGGCCATGCGACCTGAGCTTGACAAGACCTGCCGCCATCTGGCTTCGACCGGCGTTGTGGACGCAGACGAACAGCACCTCCGGCATCTCTTTCACCATCAACCCCTCCATCTGAGCGAGTGCCTGTAGCCGCTCACGGGCAAACCGATGGGCGAGCACAGGAACGAACACGTTGATCTTGCTATCGCCCAGTAGTTCGAGCGACTCCGCGATGTATCTCGCGATCGTCTCTTGCGAGAAGACTCCCACGAACTCGTCGGACAGCGCCTCAACTGCCTGTCGAACATGGTTCTGCGTCACGGGGTCGAGTGTCTGGCTCATCGCTCCACTCCCTCCAACGTCGGGACTCGTGTCCGTCTTGTCAGCAGCAGCCCGCGTTCGCAGCGGGCCGGACGATCGGCCGGCCCTTTCTCTCGGGATCGCTGGTCTTCACGGCCTTGACGATCGCGCCGTGCATCCCGTCGGCCACCTGATGGGTGAACTCGACCGTGATCTCCTCAAATCCAGCAGCCTCCAGCCCGGCCTCGTACTCGCTTCTGGAGAGAGCGCCTGCGATGCAGCCGACGTAGCTCCCTCGTTCAGCACGGTCGGCGGACGACAGTTCGTCTTCCGCGACGACATCGCTGATCCCGATTCGGCCTCCTGGCCTCAGTACACGACTGATCTCGGCCAGCACTCCTGGCTTATCGACCGACAGGTTGATCACGCAGTTGGAGATGACGACGTCGACCGACTCGGCCGGAAGGGGGATCTGCTCGATCATGCCCCTGAGGAAGTGCACGTTCGACACGCCCGCTTCGCGAGCGTTCTGTTGCGCGAGGGCGAGCATCTCATCTGTCATGTCCACGCCGTATGCCGTGCCCGTCACCCCAACCCTCTTGGCCGAAAGGATCACGTCGATCCCTCCACCAGAGCCGAGGTCGAGCACGGCCTCGCCCTCACGTAGCTCCGCTACGGCAGTCGGGTTGCCGCAGCCGAGCGATGCGAGCACGGCTGCTTCCGGGAGATCGCCGCGCTGCTCGGCGTCGTAGAGCGCGTCACCGAAGTTCGTTGCATCGGCATCGGCATCGGCCTCGGAGCAACACGAGCCGCTCCCGCAGCCACAGCCGTCTGTCCCCTCGATCGCAGCGCGGGCGGATTCGCCGTAGCGGCGACGCACCTCTTCGCGCAGGTCATCTGCGGTGGTCGTCATCAGCAACACCCCCCTTTCAGGTCAGCGACGAGGGCGAGCTTCTCGACGGCATCTCTCTTGAGCGAGAAGTACGCCAACTTTCCGCGCTGTTCACGCTCAACGAGGCCCGCTTGCAAGAGCCGCTTCATGTGGTGAGAAACCGTGGGCTGAGCAAGCCCAAGCGGCTCGATGAGGTGGCAGATACACACCGGTTCGCCACCGCTCGTCGCAAGCACGTTGACGATGCGGACACGAGCAGGGTCGCCGAGAGCCTTGAACAACCCGGCTGTCGCCTCCGCCTCCTCGTCTGACAACGCCCAGGGTATCCGCTGACGGCCCATCCGAAGAGAGTCAGCCGCGCAGCGTCCAGAGGACGGCGTGCCGCACCCCTACCCTGGAGCTACCGCTACGCACATGCTCACTCCAGTAGCACCGTCTTCGCGCGACACCCGCCCGCTGCGATCGGTCTAGGCGAGTGCCTTCTGCTTGAGCGCGTCGAACTCCGCCTGCGTGATAGCACCGCTGTCGAGCAACTGCTTGGCCTTGCCGATCTCGGCCGCCGCGCCGCCACTTCCTGCGACCGACTGGATGCGTGCATCGGTGGCCTGCTGGTGCGCTTGCGCCTGCTGCATGTTCCGCTCGGTCATCCCGTCGTTCTGCGTGATCAGGTAGATGAACACGCCGAGGAACGGGAGGATGATCACGAAGACGATCCAGCCTGTCTTGCCCAGTCCTGAGAGATCGCGCCGACGGAAGATATCTCCGAAGACCCTGAAGAGCAGCATGAACCACGCGATCCAGATGAAGAAGATGATCATGGAGCCGAAGACGCCCCAGAACGGATAGACCCCGAGCATTACGGCCCCCTTGATTCGATGGGGCGAACCTAACAGACCTCACCGAGGGGCGCGTGAGACTGAAGCTGCGGCGTTCGGGCAGGCGACGTGCAAGAGTCGCGCTCTACAAGAAGTGAGGTTCCATGCTTCTCGCCGCAAATGGATGGTGGCTCTGGACGACGACGAGCACGCGACTTAATACCTTCGACGTTGGCGTCGAAGACTCCATCCATCAGCCTGGAGACGAACTTCGGTAAAGGAACCCCGGCGAGTGCCTCCCTCTCGCAAAGGCCTCGGGCGATGGGGCTGCTGAGGTGCGACTCGTTGCAGGTCAGCGACGCTGACTCTGCATGTCGCCCAGCATCGTCTCGACGGTCGAAAGGCGACTGGAAACGTCCTCCAGCAGATGGCGCATCTCGTCCTGGTACACGCGCTGCGCATCTTCGGTCTCCGCGCGATGCGCCCTCTGTTCCTCTTCAACGAACATCGAGGTCACGACCGCCGTGAGGAAGGTGATGAAAGTGACACCCACGATGATGACGACACTGCCCACGACGCGCCCCCATCCCGTGTGTGGGACGACATCGCCGTAGCCGACCGTGCCCAGCGTGACAATGGCCCACCACACGGCCGTGCCGTAGTCCGGGAAGTCTTCCTTGTCGATGATCGTGACAACGAGGCCAGCCAGGAGCGCAACAGTGAGCGTGGTCAGGGCGAGGAACGGGAAGACTCGTCGACCAGCAACGGCACGTTGCGTGCGCGTGCGGATGAATGGCTTTCTCGTCCCGGCCAT
The DNA here is from genome assembly GCA_963740105.1 of uncultured Gaiellaceae bacterium. GTDB lineage: Bacteria > Actinomycetota > Thermoleophilia > Gaiellales > Gaiellaceae > GMQP-bins7. The sequence continues at coordinate 129,757 of CAVUCT010000012.1, read as the reverse complement.
CCTGGGAGTGTGCTGGTCGCCACGGATGCTCTCGTGATGCCGCGGCTCCACCACCCCCTCGGATGCGGAACTCGGACTCGCGTGTCGCCCGGGCATCGTCCCGCTCGCTCACGCGCTCGCGGGCGACGGCATCCCCACGGCGCTGCGCCGATCGAGCAGCTTGCCGAGTTCAGCAAATGCCAGGAAGACGAGCGGGCCGAGAAGGCAGATTGCCCACTGCGAACTCGTCAGGGAGACGGTGTCGAAGATCCGCTGGAAAGGCGACAGGGCTGTCACGAGGAAGGTCAACACGACAGCGACCGCGATCAACTGCACGAACCGTCGGTTCGCGATCGTGTAGCGGCTGAATATCGTTCCCGTCGGCTCGCGGGCTTCGAGCGCCGCCGCGATGTGCATCAGGGAGAGAGTCGTGAGACCCATCGTCGTGGCCACGACGAGGTCGTAGCGACTCTCGCCCCATGCGACGACACCGAGGGCAAGTGCTGCCATGACAAAGCTCGCCAACGCAAGCCGGATTCCTAGAGCGCGGGTCACTACCGGCGCAGCTGCGTCCCTCGGCCTGCGTCTCATAAGACCGGGAGCCGCGGCATCGAAACCGAGACCGATCGCAAGGACGACATCGACGGCGAAGTTGATCCAGAGGATCTGAAGTGGCGTGAGTGGAGCGCCGCCGGCGATGTCGAAGAGTCCGGCTCCAACGAAGGTCAGGATGAACCCGCCGAGCATCACGAGCTGAACGCGGACGTACTTCATGAGGTTGTCGTAGATGCCGCGGCCACCTTCGACAGCAGTGACGATGGTGGCGAAGTTGTCGTCCGTGAGGATCATGTCGCCGACTTCCTTGGTCACCTCGGTGCCGGTGATGCCCATCGCAACGCCGATGTCCGCCCGCTTGAGCGCCGGGGCGTCGTTGACCCCGTCCCCGGTCATGGCGACCACGTTGCCTTTCCGCTTGAGCACATCGACGAGGCGCACCTTGTCCTCCGGTGCCACACGAGCGACGACGCCGATCTCATCGACTTCGCGCTCGAGATCGGCGTCACTGAGTGAGGCGAACTCGATGCCCGTGAGCGCACGACCTTCGATTCCCAGTTGAGCTGCGATGGCGGCTGCCGTGGTTGCGTGGTCGCCCGTGATCATGCGCACCCGTATCCCGGCTTCTTGGCAGCGAGCGATCGCATCCCGAGCCTCTCGGCGCGGCGGGTCGACGATCCCGACGAGTGCGAGCAGTGTCAGACCGTCGACCTGATCGAGCAGCGTGCCAGAGGCGTCGAAGTCGGAAGGTTCGATGTCACGGGCAGCCACGGCGAGCACGCGCAGGCCTTCGCTCGCTAGTCGATCGTTCTCGGCGAGAACCTGACCGAGCACGCCTTCCGTCGCGACCGAGGAACCGTCTGCATCCCGAAGGTGGGAAGAGCGAGCCAGCAATACGTCGGGCGCACCCTTGACGAAACATCGAACGACGTTCCTGCCGTCGACCTCCATCTGGTGGAACGTGGCCATCAGCTTGTACTCGGAGTCGAATGGCACCTCTGCGACCCGCGGATAGACGCGCCGCGTCTCCTCGACATCGACGCCACCCTTCGCGGCGAGAACGACGAGCGCCGCTTCAGTCGGATCGCCCACGATTGCGCCGTCGCGAACCACCGCGTCGTTCGCCAGCGCCATGGGCAGAAGGAAGGGATCGAGAGCGATCTCCGGCGAGTCTCCGACGTGAAGGATGCGGCCGTTGGACGAATACCCTTCCCCTTCGACCGAGTAGCGATGGCCGACGACCACCAGTTCACGTGCCGTCATCTGATTGAGCGTCAACGTGCCCGTCTTGTCGGAGCAGATCGCCGACGTGGAACCGAGTGTCTCGACCGACCGCAGCCGCTTGACGATCGCGCCCTTGGCTGCGAGTGCCTGCGTCCCCAGCGAGAGCATGGTCGTCACAACGGCGGGCAGGCCTGTTGGGATGGCGGCGATCGCGAGGCTGATCCCGATCAGGAAGAGGTCGTCGAAGTCGTCGCCGTTCAGGAGGCCGAAGACGACGACGAGCGCCAGCGCAGCACCGGCCATGATCGTGATCAGTACCGTCAGCTGATCGAGCTGCCGGGTGAGCGGTGTCTTCTCCTGCTGAACGCTGCTCAGCATCCCGGAGATCTGGCCGACCTCGGTTGCCATGCCGGTCGCAGTGACGACCATCTCGCCGCGCCCGCGCGTGACGGTCGAGTTCATGTATGCCATGTCGACGCGGTCACCGAGCGCGACCTCCTCCCCGACGACCGGCTCGACCGACTTCAGGACGGGCGTGCTTTCTCCGGTGAGCGCCGCCTCTTCGATCTCCAGCGTCGCCGCGACGAGCAGTCGCCCGTCCGCGGGAACCTTGTCGCCTGCTTCGAACGAAACCACGTCACCGGGAACAAGCTCCTCCGCGGGCAGGTCGGCCAACTCGCCGCCACGTCGAACGTGGGCGCGGATTACGAGCATCTTCTGGAGAGCGGCGACGCTCTCCGCGGCCTTTCCCTCCTGATTCAGGCCCAACACCGCGTTCAGCACGGTCAAGCCGATGATCACCACACCAGTCGAAAACTCCTGCAGCGCGACCATGCTGACGACGGCAGCACCGAGCAAGACAAGCTGCATCAGGTCGCGGTACTGGCGCAGGAACACCCGCCAGCCAGGTTCCTTCGACGGCTCGTCGAGCCTGTTCTGTCCGAACTGCTCGCGCCGCCGCGTGACTTCGGCGGCATCGAGGCCCGAGACAGTGTCGACGCCTAGCTCCTGACTGGCCTGCTCAGCCGTGACCGCGTGCCAGGCAGTCATGCGGGACGGCGCAAGCGCGTTCGGATGGCTAGCTCCCGGCGAGCTGCGCATGTTCGAGCTTTCCGAGCGCGATGAAGCTCGCGCCTGGCTGGCCGAGCCTTCGTCCAGCTAGAGACCACAGGCAGAGAGTCGTGTTCGACCGACACCCCTCCCCTTTGCGATGTGTTCGGGCGATGGACCTGATCGCGGAGTCCTGGGCGAATAGACCCAAACGTGCCTAGGGCTTGGCAAGGTTGTGAACCTCGAACACTTCCGGCTCGCCGGAGAACTCGATCCCGACATCAGTGAGTATCGGCATCAACTTGGCACCGTACGCATGGAACTGCTCAGGCGAGCTCCAGATTTCACTCACGCGCAGGTCGTTCTCAGCGCCGAAGAGAACGTGGAGTTCAAGTCCGTCCGGATCAGGCCACAGCCCGGCCTCCTCCAAGCGCCGCAGGCTTTCGTCGTACTTCTCCTTCGTAACATTCGTTGGCTTGAAGCGCACGACGATGCTCATCTGGCCGTCCTCCTCGTTGGGGTAACAGCGACCCTAACCGGTCGTCATGGGCCTCGTCGTCGTCGGATGGGCAAAGTGCCCTCTCTCGGTGCTGGCACGTCATGCATCCGGTCGTGTTCTACGACCGTTTCAAGCCACATCTGGCGCTATCTGACGCCGGCTGGGCCTGGTCGCCGGTGGGCTACGCGCCGGGCGTGGTGGCCTGTGGACTCCTCTGGAACGCGAGCGCATGGTTGACAGAGGAGATGAGTTCGTTACGTTGGCCGCGTGAGGTTGGCCGCGTGAGGTTCAAATCGGCAGAGCGCGGAGACACGGCCGCAACGAGTGCCTGCAGAACTGGCGCTCGGACACGCTTATTCTTGGCCCCCTGAAATGGCGAGCGGCGAAGTCCACCGGACGCAGCTCGCCCACGAGCGCACATATCTCGCGTGGTGGCGTACTGGATTGGCCGGGATCGCAGCCGGATTCGGAGTCGGGCGTGTCCTGCCTGAGGTCGTCAGCGGCACGAACTGGCCGTATATCGCACTAGGAACCGCGCTGACGGCCGCCGGTCTGGCGGCCATGGTGTACGGGATCGTGCACTACCGGGAGTTGCAGGCGGCGCTGCGGAACAACCGGGAACCGCGCACCGGCGAGGGTTTCCTGGTGGCTATGGCCGCGGTCGGGATCGCGGTGGGAGCCGCGTCCGTCCTGCTCGTCCTCCTCGCTCCCTGAATCACCCGCCCGCGTCGTCCCGACGAGTCGACTGGGATGGGCTACGAGATGTCGAGCGTCATGCCCTCGGATGCGGCAACGGGAGCATCTCCCGAGTCGTCGCCCCACAAGTCGCGTGCGCGTTCCGCGAGTTGGTCAACCCCGTCGTCCGAGCGGTCCGGATCATGGTGAAACAGGACCAGGCGACGAGCTTCGGCCCGCTGGGCGAACTCGACCGCGTGCCCGACACTCGAGTGACCCCAGCCGACCCTGGACGGGTACTCGCTCTCGCTGAACTGGCAGTCGTGAAGAAGCAGGTCCACGTCCTCGGCGAGCGCGTGGCCGGAGATCCACTCCGGTTCGAGGTCCGCGAGCTCGACACCGAGGACGGGCTCATGGTCTGGGATGTACGCCAGCGCCACCCCGTTCACCGAGAGTCGGTACCCGAGCGTCGGTCCGGGGTGGGACACCGTCGTCGCCTCGATCCGAACACCTTCGATCTCCCATGGTTCGTGCGGCACGTCGTGGAACGTCACCTTTGCCGGCGTGTCGGTGAGCTCGATCGGGAAGAGCGGAGGCGAGAACGCTCGTGTGATGCGCTCCTCCAGTGAGTGCAGCGGCGAAGGCGGGCCCCAGATGTGCAACTCCGTCTCCGCGTGCCAGAACGGTGCGAAGAACCGCAAGCCTTCGACGTGGTCGAGGTGTAGATGCGTGACGAGAACATGCAACGGGGCATCCCACTCGAGCTGCGCGCCAAGCCGACGGAGCCCCGTGCCTGCATCGAGGATGAGCAGAGCTCCGTCGCCGGTTCGAACCTCCACACACGGCGTGTTGCCGCCAAAGCGGACGGTCGCCTCGCCGGGCGTGGGAACTGAACCGCGGCACCCCCAGACCCTTACGCGGAACGACACGTCACGTTTCGTCCGGGGTCGACTGCCAGAAGAGGGCAATCACTCCGACGAACTCGGTGCCGGATGCGAAGAGCGGTACAGCCGTTACCGCGATCAACCGTCGTTCACCGTCGAGGCCGGTCATCCAGAGCTTGCCGTGGGCGGGTCTTCGCTCCAAGAGGGCGACGCCCGCAGGCATGCGCTCCAGCGACATGGCAGCGCCGTCCAGGTCCTCGAGGCGGAACTGCGAAGTCCAGCCTTCTGCGGACATCGTCCCGGCCTCGGCGAAGGTTCGACCCAGGATCTCTTCCGCGGCCTCGTTGTAGAAGACGAGGTCACCCGCCGTATCGGCGATGAACGTCGCCGTCGCGAGTTGCGACGCTAGCTCTCGCGCGATGATGAGAGCAAGGTGCTTCTGTGGTCTGCCTTCCATCGAGGTGAACCCTAGTACCGCACCGATGCAGCGTGGAGATGTGGTCGAGCGGGTACACCGGATGCGGCGAGCGCAATGCCGCTTGGTCCGCAATAGCTGGCTCGGCGGCGAGCCTCACCGCGAGGAGAGCACGCTTGCGCGGGCGACCGTCCTCCCGTTCGTTGGGCACGTCGCGTTGCAAAGGCATAAGTTCTCCGTGCCGGTCTCGAGACGCGCGGCCGGCTGACCAGAAGGAGGGGCAATGCCTACCGTTATTGGCTACCACGACGTCAAGGACAAGGACCACTGGCTCGCCTCGCCCAAGCGTGAGGAGTTCTTCGGCCCTCTCGGCGTCACGAACATCCGGACGTTCGTCGATCCACAGAACCCCGCGAGAGTCGGCTTGCTGATGGATGTCCCGGATATGGACGCCGTCATGGCTGCGATGGAGACCGAGGCCGCCGCCGAGGCGATGGCTCACGACGGAGTCCTCCCGGAGACGCTCGTGATCCTCGTCGAGGCCTGACCGACCCGCGCCCGCTCACCAGCGCCAGAAGTCGGCGTCGCTCAGAAGACGTCCCCGCACACGTCGTCACCTGAACGGAGGACCCCATGGATCACGCGGTCACGATGAAGCGCTTGTACGACCTGATCAACGCTGGAGATATCGACGGATTTGGCGAGCTCCTCGCGGCGGACTTCGTCGAGCACGAGGAAATGCCGGGGCTCGAGCCGAGCAAGGAAGGGGTCAAGCAGCTCTTCCACATGTACAGGGCGGCGTTTCCCGATCTGCGCATGGAGGTGCAGGACGTCCTCGTGAGCGGTGACAAGGCGGTCGCGCGCGTTCGAGCGACCGGAACGCACCAAGGCGAGTTCCTAGGCATGCCCGCCACCGGCAAGAGCGTCGACGTCCAGCTGATCGACATCACCCGGTTCGGTGACGACGGCCTTGCCCACGAGCACTGGGGTGTCTTCGACGCGATGGCGATGATGCAGCAGCTCGGCGCCATCCCGCAAAGTCCCTCCGGATAGATCCATCGGCCGGCCGGCGTCTCACGCGGCAGCCTTAGGGATGGAGGGAGAGGCAGGCGGTTCTCCCTCCATCGCGTAGGAAGCGTGTCCTGTGCTGGCGTCGCCCGATAGGACACGATTGGGTCTATCTGGCCGTTGTGCGCAAGCGACGGCCAGACCCAGTCACAGGTCACTGCCGTCTGGAGTTGACCCGAATGTGTCCTGTACGGCCTGTGTGTGCACGCCTACCGTGACGCCACGGTGAGTCCGGCGCCGGAAGCCGGGCAGTCTGCGGCATACGGTGCACCCCTGTAAGCAGGTGGGGCCTGCGCGGGCTCGCCGTTACTGCGCGAGAGACTCGAGGCTGCGGTTGAGTCTCTCGCGCAGCCTCATCAGCGGCTGACGACGGCGCCGGCCGGCTCGCGCCGCTTGGCCGCCGATCGGGCGGGGGGTGGACGCCGGCGCTACCGCATACCCAGCCTCCACAAGCCGGCGCGCTCCGTTTCGGGGTCCGCTTCGACGTAGAGCGAAATTGGTTGGACTACGCCGTGTGCTTGCATCGCTGCCAGGACTTCCGCTGGCGGCGTTGCGAACATGCTCTGAAGAGTCGCGACGTCGGAGACGTCAGCTGTGACCGCGATGCTCGAGCTCCCGTCGGCGGCAACGTAGTCGGTCACTTTGCTGCCGGTACCCGACTCGATCGCGGCAGCGCGCTCGGCCCTGCCCTGCAACCAGCGGTCGATGTCTTCGACGGCATGGGTGATGACGACTCTCGGCATCTTGACTCCCTTCGTAGGCAGGTAGCGGGCGGAATCGATCGAGGATCACACCGACCTCATGACGCTCACAGGAAGTAGCTCAGCCTGTCCCAGAACCAGCTCTTGAAGCGCTCGTGGGTGCCGGACGGCGCCTCTCCTGGCTTCGAGCGTGCGATGTCCGGCTCGAACAGACGCGTCTCGAACAACGCAGCCAACTCGGGGCTGCGAGCGATCATCATGATCTCCGAGTTGCGGTAGAGCGCCCACGAGTCGAGGTTCACCGTTCCGAAGCTGACGACGTCGTCGGCCACCACGACCTTCGCATGCACGACCGTACCCGGGAGCTCCCAGACTTCGACGCCCGCTTCTATGAGTGCGGGATACCAGTGCTCCAGAGCAGCCGTCGCCTGGTCGTTGTTGGACTTCTCGGAAACCACGACACGCACTCTCACGCCCCGCCGTGCGGCGGCGACGAGCCGCTGAAGCATGTCCGCGTCCGTGAGGTACGGGTTCATCAGGTCGAGTCGCTCGCGGGCGCCGTCGATCTGCTCGCGGATCGCCTGCGAGGCGGCGACGAATCCGCCGGGGATCACCTGGGCGAGTGCGATCGGTGTCGAGCCGGCCTCCGCCGGCTCCGGGAAGTACGCCGACAGGTCGGTTGGCAGCGGGGCGCCGTGCCCCCGGAAACTCGTCAGGAAGGCCGCTTGTGCCTGCCGGACGACGTCGCCGGTCACGCGCGTCATCACGTCGTGAAAGCCGCCGTTCTCGAAGTGATCTTCGATTCCGGCACCACCCGTCCACGCGATCACGCCGTCGATCACGTACAGCTTGCGGTGGTCGGCGCGACCCACCTCGTCCTGGCGCCAGTCCACGTGCAGGTCGTCGGGATAGAGACCGTCTCTGTCCAGCGGAAACACGTCGTTGACGACGATCTGCGCGCCAGCGGCTGCGAGCCGCGTGAACATCTCCCTGGCCTCGCCGTGTGGTCTGGAGCCATAGCCGTCGACGATGACACGCACCTCTACCCCCTCCGCGATCTTCCGCTCCAGCAACGCCGCCATCTGCATCCCGACGGAGCCCTCCCGCCAGCCGAACATGAGGATGTGGACCGAGGAGCGCGCTTTCTCGACGTCCTCGAAGATCCGGGGGAAGAAGGTGACTCCCTCCACCCACGGCTCGATCGTCGCCGCCGTCGACCACGCGAAGTCGAGCGCGGCATCGTGCGGCCGCATGCCGCTGCGCGCAGCAAACGCCCTCGTGGCGGCCTCTGCCCCGCCCGAAGTGACCGCGTCACGCGGCGGTGGCCAGCTCGGCTTCTGCGTGATCCCGAGTACCTGCCGGTACACGAGGACGAACATGGCCGCAGCTACGAGTGCGGCGACGGCGAGGCCCTGGCGTCCGCGTTTCCGAGCACCCGTGTTAGCGTCGTCGCGCATTGCCTAAGGAAGCTACAGGCCGCGGCGCGCTGGCACTTCGCGAGGAGTGGATCGCGTCCGTCGCCGTCGCCGTCGCGGTGCTGGGTGTGTTCCTGACGTGGACGAGTATCGGGAGCGAGCGGCTCGACGGGACGCAGGGCCCGAACAACGGATGGCTCGTCGTCATCGTGGGCGCTTTCGCTCTCGGCTGGATCCGCTCGCTCGCTCGCGGCTCCTGGATCGGCGTGGTCGGTGTGCTCGGTGCGTCCGTCGTACTGTCGTGGACGGCGCTCCAGAGCTGGCTCGATAACCGCGACACGCTCGAAGGAACGCCAGGTCTGGGCATGATCCTCGTCCTCGTCGCCGCCGTCGCGCTCGGGGCCTCTGCCGTCCTCCGAGGTGTGCGTCGCGTACGCGACGGTGCGCGGGCCCCGAGCGCCGCCGCGTGATGGCTTCGGCGGAGCCGTCACGGGTCGGTCATCCGCGCAGGACGGTCACGACGACGGGCATGGTGTATCGCGACCCCTTGGCGACATGCGTCAAGATGCTGGCTTGCATCGCGGACTTGGTCGTTCCTAGCGAAGGAGGAAGACGATGAGCGAAGGAAGAGGGCTACGAATCGGCGGCTACATCTCCGGAGGCTTGCTGATCTTCTTCGGGATCGCGGTCGTCGTTCTCGGGATCTGGGGATTCGCGTTCACGCGCGACCACATCGAGCGTGAGGGAATCACGTTCGGTCCGATCGAAGACCCGGCCGTCGCAGAACATGCTCCAGACTGGGCTGGCGAGCCGGTCGACACCGGCATGAAGGCGCTCGCACAGGCGGAGATCATGCGCGAGCACACGCTGTCGGACACGGGCGGGCTCACCTATGCGGAGATGGGGCGCTATCAATCGGCGGAGGATCCGAGCGATCCAGCGGGCACGAACGACGAAGCCGCGGCGGCGAAGGACGAGAGCGGCGAGCCGATCTCGAACGGCGCTCGCAACATCTGGGTCACGGAGACCGCGCTTGCGACCGCGCTCGACATGGGATTCATGTCGGAGATGCTCTCGATCTTCAGCATCGTCGTCGGTGTTGCGTTGCTGTTGACCGGAATCGGCCTGGTGATCCTGGCGAAGGCGGTGTTCGGGCGGAAGGCGGAGGCACAAGCTGCTCTGCGAGCCCGGCGCCAGGAGCAGCTCCCGCATAGTTCCCACCGAGGCCCGGATCGGGCGGTAGCCCAACCGCTGGAGCGCGAAGGCTCCGCGGTTGTGAGCGTCTGCAGTAAGTCGGCGACGAGAAGGCGAGGACACCTACGATCCGATCGCGCCGAGAAGCGTTCCGCGCCATGACCGACGCGGGGAATAACGACGAGACCGGGAGGCGAACACATGACGGACACCACACCACCCGCACAGGCTGGGGCCACGCCGGACACGACGCCGCCTGGCGGAGGCGAAAAGCACAAGCGCCCGGTGGTCTGGATGGTCCTCGCCGGCGTGGCGATCGTCGCTGCGATAGGGCTGGGCGCCTGGGCACTCTTGCTCAACGACGATCTGAACGACACCGAGGAGCAGCTCGAGGCCCAGTCCGCTGCTGCCGAGTCGGCGTCGGCCGAGGCCGAGCGCCGCATCGCCGATGCCCGGGCAAACATCGACGCGGCGCTATCCGGCGTCGCCGGCGTCGTGGTCGTCAGCGACGAGGACGTCGCCGAGGCGGAGGAAGCCGCTGCCGACGCCGAGCAAAGCGTGGCAGAGGCCCAGGCTGCGGTGGATCAGGCGCAGAGCGAGGTCGAGCAGGCGCGCGCCGAACGCGAGCTAGCCCGCGCCGAGGCGGAACAAGCCCGTGCGGAAGCGGAGCAAGCCGAACTGTGCGCGGATGCCTCGCTTGCAGCCACACAGGCGCTGGCTGAGTACGACGACGCGGCCGAGGCCTACGAGGAGGCCGCTGCCCGTGCCGAGACGGCCGCGAGCGCCTGCTCGTGAGCTAGCGGGACCCCGCGAACGCCGGTGGGTCGCGCCCGGCGTCCACCCCTCGCCAAAGCTCACACCATCTGTGTGAAGCGACGGGGGAGGACGACGGTCGACAGCATGAGGCCGTACGCGATCGAGATCGCCGTGACGAACGTGTCGAAGCCGGCGGTGAGCCCGGTGATCGACTGATCGGTGACGAGCTGCAGGACGCTGTTGTAGCCGGCGCTTCCCGGCACGAGCATGAGAACGCCAGGGACGATGAAGACGAGTGCCGAGCGGTGGAACCGTGCTCCGAACAGGTTCCCGACCACACCGATTGCGAGCGCGGCGACGAACGCCGCCGCTCGATCCCCGAAGAGCTCCGCGCCCGCCGCGTGCGCCACGAGAGCAAGCACAGTGGCACTGCACATGACGTATGCGTCCGAGTAACGCGCTCGCAGCGTGAGCGTGAACGCGAGGCCGGCTGCGATCGCCGCCAGCAGGTGCCAGGCGTCGAACACCGATTCCGGCGCGATCTGGCCGACCGGTCCGAACCAGTTGAGCGCGATCGAGCGGCCGATCTCTACCCCGAAGACGAGCCCGAGCAGCTGGACGAGCGCGCTCGCCGTGTTCGCGACGCCAGACTGGAGATGCTCGGTCGCGAGCTCGCGCATCCCGATCGTAAGTGTCATCCCGGGGAGGAAGGTGACGAGTGCCGCGAGTGTCACGAGATCTGGTGAAGCGTCGAGTCCGAGCGCTGCGAGCGCGGTGGCCGAGAAGCTTGCAGAGACCGCGGCAATGGGAGCCGCAATCGGCTCGGCACGCACGATTCTCTGTGTCGCGATGGCCACGGCTCCGACGACGAGCCCGACGAACGCGGCCGTCACTGCTTCGCGCCAGCCTCCGCCGAGAACCGGAGTCAGCGCAGCGCCCGCCACCGCATAGGCCGCCAGCAGGATCGGCCATGGCCGCAGCAACGGCTGGTCGCGTAGGGCCTCCAACGACGTGAGCGCCCCATCGGCGTCGAGGCGTGCCTCGAGGACGTCCTGGACGAGGTCGTCCAGTCGCGCGATGCGATCGAGGTCGACCGTGCTCGGCCGAACCCGCAGGGTGTAGCTGCGCTGTGACCGAAGCTGTCCGACGGTGACGTCGATCACCGTGGGCGTGACCGAGATCTGCGCGTCCTCGATCTCCACCGCATGCGCGAGCGCGAGAACCCGGTCCTCGAGATCGGCGGTCGGATACCCAGCCTCGTGACCTGCCCGCGCGAATCGGAGCAGGAGCTCCGCATCCTGCGTCGTGTCGGGCTGGCTCACGCCTCGGCGCGGACGCGCTTCCACACCGCGTCGAGGGCGACGGCGAGGAGCGCGATGCCGACGATCGCGGCGAACGTCTCGGGAGCATTGCGAAGCGTGTCGACGGCGAAGAAGGCCAGGACGACGGCGGTCGCGGCAATCGCCGTCAGCACCACGACGGCGAGTGATCCGGTGTCCGCTCGTCGCCGATAGCCGGTAACACCGACGAGCAGAAAGATCAGCAATGAGCAGGCGCTGCCGACGGACGCGATTGCCGAGAGGTCGACAAGATTGGAGATGACGAGCACGATCGCCGCCGTGATCAGCATTCCAGCGTGCGGCCCGAGTGGGGAGCTGCGCCCGAAGAACGGCGGAAACTGCCTGACCTCTGCGAGCATGCTGGTGAGCCCCCCGGACGCATACAACGTCGCGTTCACCGACGACGATGTCGCGAGGAGAGCGGCGATCGCCATCATCGTGAAGCCGGCGTCACCGAGCGCCGGACGGGCGGCCTCGGCGATGGCCGTCTCGCCGTAGCCGATCGCCTCCGGAACGGTCAGCGTGCCGAAGACGCCGAGCGAGATGAGGACGTAGAGGACCGTCGTCACGCCGAGGGCTGCGTACATCGCGAGTGGGAGCTCGCGACTAGGGTCGCGCAGGTCTCCTGCAGCGAACGTGATGACGCTGAACCCGAGATACGCGAAGAACGTCAGAGCGACGCTCGCGACGATGTCCGAGAACGACGGGTACCCGCTGAAAGCCAGCAGGTCGAGGTCGATGTCGACCAGCGTCACGGCGATGAAGACGGCGAAGACGGCGAGCAGGACGACGACGATCAGCGATTGCGCTCGATCGACGACGCGCGAGCCGACGAGGTTGACCGCGGCCATGGCAACAACGATCGCCGAGGTGAAGACGTTGTCCCACCAGCCGGCAGCGTCGTCACCGACGAAGAGCGAGGTCGCGTAGCTCCCGAAGGCGACCGCCACCATCGAGCACACGATCACGATCGCGGCGAAGTAGCCGAGCCACGAGGCGATGCCGACAAGGCGCCCGTTTCCGAAGCCCTCGATCAGGTAGGCGATCAGCCCACCCGACGACGGGTAGCGGACGCCGAGCTTCACGACGGTGTAGCCGAGGAGTGCGGAGACGATGCCGGCCAGGAGGAAGGAGAGCCAGACAGCAGAGCCGGCGACGACGGCCGCCTCGCCCAGCAGCGCGAAGATGCCTGCGCCCACCATCGCGCCGATGCCCAGGAAGGCGGCGCCGCGAACGCTCAACTCAGGGAACGGGCGTCGTGGTGACCGGAGCTGCGGGCGCCGGGTCGCCGAAGAAGAGCCAGGCGATGACGATGCCGGCGAGCGCAGTCGCGATCCAGCAGACCTGGAGCGGGAGCTGGAACGAGTGGTCGACGACGCGCTTACCCAGCGTCGTCGTGCCCGTCGTGTCGGCCTCCGCGGCTGCGATCTGCGTGCCGTTGGCCGGGAGGAAGAGAACGCCGACCACCGCTGTCCACATCGCGATCATGTAGCCGGCCCCGATGCCGAGCGCGAGCCCGAGCGGCACCATCGTCCGAGTCGCCGCCGACTGGCTCGTCGTCAGCGCCGCCACCGCGAAGATCGCAACCGCGATCATGAACGGGAAGTTCTCGGCAATCCCGCCGAGGAGCTCGACGATCGCGTCCTCGTTGTTGGCGATGAAGGTGTCGGCCATCCAGGCGATGCCGAACAGCGCGATCATCGCCACCATTCCCGAGCGGAAGATCGGCGAGCTCGCGACATCGTTGGCCTTCACGTGGCAGAGCAAGAGAATCAGCGCTGCTGCGCTGAGCATGAACATCTGGATGAGCGGCGTGATCGACATGGGCTCGACGCCGCCACCTTCCGCCTCGACCGTCGGGCGGAGCCCTTCGAAGAGGCCGAAGACGCAGATCGCGGCGACCCCGAGCAGGAAGATGGCCACGCTGCGCTTGGCGAACGGCGACAGGACGATCTCGGCCGGCGGGGCCGGAGGGCTGACCTCGCCCGACGCGAGGCGCCGCTGGTACTCGACGTCGTCGTCGAGGTCCTTCCCATGACGGGCCATGATGAACGCCATCGGGAGGATGCCGATGATGCTCGCGGGGATCGTGATGAGCAGGACGTCGATGAGGTCGTAGCCGTACACCTCGACGAGCGGAAGGAGCGTCGCGGTCGCCGCCGCCACCGGACTCGACGTGATCCCGAGCGCGGACGCGACCGACGAGCCGGCCAGTGCACGCTCGGGCCGGATCTTGTTCGCGTAGGCGACCTCGTTGATCACCGGGATGATCGAGAAGAACGTGTTTCCGGTGCCGGTGAGGATCGTGAGGAGATACGAGACGTACGGGGCGACGAAGTTGAGGGCCTTCGGTCGTGCCCGCAGCGCCGAGCTCGCGATCTGGACCATGTAGTCGATGCCGCCTGCGGCTTGCATCGCCGCGGCGGCGGAGATGACCGCGATGATGATGAGCATCGCGCTGACCGGTGGCTCCCCGGGTTCGAGCCCGAAGAGAAATACGAGGATGAGCGTCCCGACGCCGCCCCAGAGCCCGAGCCCGATCCCGCCCGCGCGGACGCCGAGGAAGATGAAGAAGATGACGATGAGTCCCTGGAGCGCCATCAGGAACCAGTCCATCGACGTCATGAGCTCGCCTCCTCCTTCAGGTTCTCGCACGTCGCCGACTGGGCGAGCGCCGTCAGGAGCTCCGGGTCCTCGACCGAGGCGTCGGCGACGGCCTGGCCGCCCGACGCGTACACCTCCACGATCGTGCCGACACCGTCCGCGAGCTGCTCGAGCTCGTCACTCGTCGAGTCGGTCTCCTCACCCAGGGCATCCTGCGCTCGCTCGATTTCGTCGACTGCGCCGTCCGCCCAGCCGGAGAGTCCGTCCGCCGCGTCCTGCCCGTTCGGTGTGTCGGGGATGCCTGCGCGGGAGACGCCCTCCACCATCGTCTCCGTGGCGAGCAGCGCCTGCTCGAGGCCGGTACGCACCGACCCGGACTCACCCTGCGGCGACTCCGCACCCGACTCGCTTCCGGAGGTGCCCGACCCGCCGGCGGAGCGGACGCCGTCGACGATCGACTCCATCTCGCCGCGCCACACCAGCACCGTGCCGCAGACGTTGTCAGCCCATTCCTGAGCCGACACGGTCTCACCCCTGTCGTCGTCGCCGCCGATGAGCGCGACCACACCGAGCAGGACGACGAGGCCGGCGGCGATCCCCGCTGCCACCAGCCAGCCGCTTCGCATCAGCGGGCGCCCCCGGGACGCGAGACCTCGTCCACGAAGGCGACGAGGAGCTTCCAGAACCTCTCCACGGTCGGAATGCTTACACGTTCGTCGGGCGAATGCGGGAACTCGATCTGCGGGCCGAACGACAGCATGTCGAGGCCGGGGACCTTGCTACCGATGACGGCCGTCTCGAGCCCCGCATGTACCGCAGTGACGATCGGAGGCTCACCGAACTCCCGCTCGTAGACGGCCTTCGCCGCGGCCAGCGCGGAGGAGCCGAGGTCCGGACGCCAGCCGTTGTAGTTGTGCTTCACCTCGAGCTCGCCGCCCGCGAGCCGTGCGGCCGCGTCGAGCGCCGCGATCACCTCCGGGAGGGCCGAGTCGTTCGACGAGCGCGAGAGGCTGTGAAGGGTGAGCCGGCCATTGTCCGTGATCGCCTCGCCGAGCGACGTCGACGTCTCGACGAGGTCGTCGAAGTCGGGGCTCAGTGCGAGGGGCCCCGTCGGCACGAGGGCGACTGCGTCGAGGAGTCTCGTGGTCGCGGCGTCCGTCCACGGCTGCTCTCGTGCCTCGGCTGCTGCGACCGAGACCGTGACACCGGCATCGGTCTTCGCGAACGCGTCCCGGATAGTCGTGTTCGCCGCCTCGAGCGCCTCGCGAAGCGCCGCCTCGGTTCGTGGCTCGACCGAGACCACCGCGGAGGCGTCTCGGGGAATCGCGTTGCGGCTCTTGCCCCCGTTCAGCGAGACGAGGCGGAACGGCGCCTTCGCGTACGCCTGACGCAGCGCACGCCCGAGGACCTTGACCGCATTCGAGCGCCCGAGCGCGATGCCCGATCCCGAGTGCCCGCCCTGACCGCCGGCAACGGTGACGGACAGCGCCACGGCGTCGGAAGAGGCAGCGTCGCGCGGAGCCTCGATTCGCACCCATGTGTCCGTGCTGCCCGCGCAGCCGACCGTGAGCCGGCCGTCCTCCTCGCTGTCGAGGTTGACGAGGATCGAGCCCGTGACCAGCTCGGGGTCGAGCGCATTTGCGCCTTCGAGCCCGACCTCCTCGGCCACCGTCATCAGCAGCTCGAGCGGGCCGTGAGGCAGCGACCCGTCCTCGACCAGCGCCATCATCGCCGCGATCGCGACGCCATCGTCTGCGCCGAGCGTGGTCCCGTCAGCCTTCAACCATTCGCCGTCGCGGACGAGCACGATGCGCCCCTCGGCCGGGTCGTTCGGGCTGGAGGGGTCCCGCTCGCACACCATGTCGAGGTGCCCCTGGAGGGTCACGGTCGGCGCCGACTCGCGTCCCGGAGTCGCCGGCACGCGGATGACCAGGTTTCGCCCCTCGTCCTGCTGAAGCTCGAAGCCGTGCAGGTCCGCCCAGGTGCGAACGTGCTCGATGACCGGCTCCTCTGCGCGCGACGGTCGCGGGATCCTCGTCAGCGCTCCGAAGTGGTCCCAGAACGCGCGGGGCTCGAGATCGTCGAGTACCGATATCGCAGTCGCCATGACCGTTCGCGGTAGAGATTACAACGCTTACTGGGGCTGAGAGTACGTTCCTATCGCTTCACGCGAGCGTCGTTATAGGCTCAGGGCATGTTCGGCTTCGTCGCACTGACAAGATCCGTGAAGCAGCGAGCGCAGTCGCTCGTCCACCTGAATCTCGAGCTGGCGAAGCTCGAATCGAAGAAGAAGGCAACGGCGCTCGGCGTCGCGGCGGGTCTTGCACTCCTCGCTGTGGTCCTTGTCGTCTACGCAATCGGCTTCGCTTTCGCATCCGCGGCGGCGGGCATCAGCGAAGCACTGCCCTTGTGGCTGTCGCTCCTCATCGTGGCGGGAGTGATCCTGCTTCTCGCAGCACTCGCCGGATTCCTGGCCGTTCGTTTTGCCCAGAAGGCCTCGCCTCCCAAGCCCGCACAAGCGATCGAGGAGGCGGAGCGCACCGTAGAGGCGCTTCGGAGCCATGTCTGAGCGCACGGTCGAAGAGATCCGAGCAGAGATCGATGCCGAACGGCAGCGCCTGAACGAGGACCTCACGGCGCTGCGCACCGAGGCCCGATCGCTCGCTGTCGTAGTCGCCGCCGGTCTCGTCGTCGTCGCCTTGGTGACGTGGCGCAAGGGGTCGCGAGAAGGCATCACGGCGATCTGGAAACTCGCCAGGTAGTTCGCCGCGCCGCACCGGCCTTACTGCCTCGCGGCTGTCCCGACCCAAGTCGGTCCGACGCTCCCCCGTGACGGCTCAGGCGGAGCCGCCACGGGGTGCGCCACGTCACGGAGTGCGATAGACGCCGGGCCGTGTGACGGCCCAGATCACCCACATGCAGATGGCGATGATGACGATCGACCAGAACGGGTAGTACGGGATCATGAAGAAGTTTGCGATCGCGCTCAGGCTCGCGAGCGCGATGGCAACCAGCCCGCCCCACACCTTCCCGGCGATGAGAGACCAGCCTGCGATAGCGACGAGGACGCCAAGGATGAGATGGATCCAGCCCCAGGCGGACGCGTCGAGATCGAAGACGTAGTTCTCGGTCACGACGTAGAAGTCGTCATTCGCTATCGCGGTGATCCCCGCGATCCCCTGGAATACGCCGACAACGAGCATCAGGACACCGGCGAAGATTGCGCCCCCGGCGGCCCAGCCGGACGGTTCGGTTTCGTACTGCGTCATGCCTTGCTCCTTTTCGTTCGCAACAACGCCATGAACCCTAGGGAACGCATCCGTCGGAGCCGGCTCGAGAAGTGAACTGGTCGACTCAAAGCGCCTGGGTGATCCTGCCGTTGGCAGCGCTCATCGTCGCAGGAAGACGTTCAGCACGATCGACCCGACGATCGACACGAGGAGCATGAGTCCGATCGGGACGAACACCGTCACGTTGTCGGACTTCCACGAGAGAGTCCCCGGGACACGATCGACGCCGAGCTTGGCCAGACCGAGCGCACCCAGCCCCACGATCGCGAGGACGAACGCGCTCACGAGCAGAAGCTTGCCCGCCGTCTCCATGAGGTGAGGCTACCCGGGTCGCGTCGCCTCGAACCGACGGGCCGACCTCGATCGTCGTCCCCCTTCCGCTGCCGCTCGGCGGCGGGACTGCTCTGGCGTCGAACCCGGTGGGGTGCGCCCGTGAGTGCCGGTCAGCCTCGCGCCATCTGGTCGATGCAGACAGTGACGGCGAGCAGTAGCGCCTCCTCCTGGCCCGGTGCGATCTCGATGCCGTACGTGTCGCGGATTCGGAACCATCGCTTTGATACCTCCGCGACCCTCTCGCCGCCCCGTTCGATCTTGTACTCGTGGTCGACGATGTTCCCCTTCGCTTCCATGTCCTCGCCGCCTTCGACCTCGATCGAATACCGATCGCGGAGCGGGGTGATCAGCGCCTTCTTGACCGTCGCGACGGTCTTCCCGTCCCGCTCGATCTCCATCTTGTCGCGGATCGTGAGCTTCTTCTCCTGGATCTTGTAGAGCTCGGCTCCGGAGGAGGCGTCCTCCAGCACAAGGGTGTCACGGATACGCACAGCCTTCCCGTCGACCTTGAAGGCTCGCTCTCCCTTCTCGTCCTCGATCCAGAAGTCGTCCCCGATCGCGAACATCTTCTCGCGCATCCGGTACTTCACCCCGTCAAGCCCACGGCCGCGCAACAGCCCCATGAGCGCCTCTCCCTTCGATCGGAGAACGGATTCTACGACGCTCGGCCGGAGACCTCAGCGAACCGCCTTCTTCACGAGAGCTCCGATTTTCGCCTCTTCGGCGGCGGTGAGCTCCTTCAGCGCGAAGGACGTGGGCCACATCGCGCCCTTGTCGAGCTTCGCCACGTCGTTGAACCCGAACGTCGCGTACCTCGAGTCGAACTTCCCCGCCGCCTGGAAGAAGCAGAGGACCTTGCCGTCCTTGGCGTATGCGGGCATCCCGTACCAGGTCTTCGGCCAGAGGTCCGGCGCGGCGGCGGTGACGATCGCATGGAGCCGCTTGGCCAGTGTCCGGTCTGCTCCCTTCATGCCGGCGATCGCCGCGAGCAGGTCGCGTTCCCCGTCCGCCCTGTTCTTGTTCGCGCGCGCTTCCGCTTTCAGCTCTTGGGCGCGAGCCTTCATCGCGGCT
Organism: uncultured Gaiellaceae bacterium; assembly: GCA_963740105.1. Taxonomy (GTDB): domain Bacteria; phylum Actinomycetota; class Thermoleophilia; order Gaiellales; family Gaiellaceae; genus GMQP-bins7. The sequence continues at coordinate 110,704 of CAVUCT010000012.1, read as the reverse complement.
CGTTCCTCGTCCGAGAATCCGCTGGACTTCGTCTTCGCGGCCTTGGCGGGCTTCTGCGTATCCGTCATTGCACGTCTCCTCCTCTGGAAGTCTCGATACCGACCAGCGACATGCTAGGGAGCCGTCATGCGGCCCTCTCGTAGATGAGGATGTGGACGTCGCCGACGGTCTTCGCCTCCGTGAGCCGGAACCGCTTCGTGGCGCTCGTGCCGGCGAAGAGCCGCTTCCCGGCACCCACGATCACGGGATAGACCTGCAGATGGAGTGCGTCGACGAGGTCGTGCTCGATCAGGGTCTGTGCGAGCTGCGGGCTGCCGTGCACGACGATGTCACCGTCGAAGCGCTGCTTGAGCTTCGTCACCTCCTCGACCACGTCGCCGCGGAGCACGGTCGTGTTGCTCCACTCAGGGTTCTCGAGTGTCGAGGAGACGACGTACTTCGGCATCGAGTTGAACTTGTCCGCGAATTCCCCCTCGAGGTGTGGCCAGACGGGGGCGAACCCGTCGTACGTGATCCGCCCGAGCAACAGCGCATCCGATGCCAACGTCTCGTCCAGTTTGAACTGCTCGCCCTCGGGACCTCGCGAGAACGGATCCGTCCAGCCGACGCGCTCGAACTCCTCCGTCCCGCTCGGCGCCTCCACCACGCCGTCGACGGAGATGTACTCGGTGACGACGATCCTGCCCATCGCAACTCTCCTTTCGTAGTGATCGATCTCCAGGGAAGGCGCGTGCCGTGAGCGCGAGCCTCTAGTCGCGGTTCACCGTCTCCGGAGAGAACGCAGGCAGGCAGACCGCGATGTACTCGGCGCCCTCGCCCGGCGTCGAGTAGCGGACTCGCTCACCCGCATGCGTGACGATCGCCTCGCCTGCCCGCACGTCGACGAAGCCGCCGTCGTGCTCGACGCGCAAGAGTCCGTGAAGCACGACCGTGTATTCGGCGAAGGCAGGTGCCTGAGCCGGTTCCTCCCAGTCGGGAGGACTCGTCATTCGCGCGATGCTGACGGTGTCGGTTCGAGAGTTCACCCGCCCGACGAACTCCTCGATCCGCTTCGGCGGTTCACCCGGTGCGGTGAGGAGCGCGGGGCCTGCGATGTGGGTCGGCATCGCTCGATTCTAGGGCGCGAAGGCGTGTCTCTTCTCGCCGGCGCGGGGGGCGCGTCCTACTCGGCCGAGCTAGGGGAACCCGGTCTCGCCGGGATCGAGGTCGAGGCGGCCGCCGTCGCGACACTCCGACGTGACGCGGTACTCGATGCTCTCCGCTCCGCGCAGCGCGTTCTCGGTGAGCTGCTGACGCATCAGCTGTCGGGCCCTGCCCTCGTCGAGACCAAGCCGCCCACCGAGCGCGACTCCACTCTGCAGCGCGTAGCACTCCGTCGTCGCTTCGTCGCCCACGCCGCGAAGGTGCCACGCCTCGTGCGCGAGCACGGCAATCGCCCGGCCCGTGCGGCTCCCGGTCACCTCACCGTCGAAGGCCAGTCGGTAGAGGTCATGGCAGATCTCGGGAGTCAGGATCGCGAGATCCCCGCCCAAAGTCGCGACGCCGTCGGCGTGCTGGACGGCGCCGACGTAGTCGCGCGCCTCGTCGCAACGGATCGAGACCGTCTTCTCGGCGACGACGGACGCTTCGTCCGAAAAGCGCTCGACCGCCTCGGCTCGACGCTCACCCGACACGGAGCGCCAGCCCGTCGAGCCGTCGAGAATCCAGACCGCGCCGATGAGCGTGCCGATCACTGCGAGACCGACAGCAAAGCGGCCGAGCGGTGACGGTGCCCTTTGTTCGGCCCACGTCTCCACGAGCTCGTCCTCGTCAGGTGGGAAGCCGTAGCGGTCGCGATCGATCTGCTGCGGGCCTCGGTCGGGCGTGCGGCCGGCTGGATTTCGGAGCGCACCGATGAGGAACTGGATCTCGAGCCCGAGCGCGATGAGAAAGACCACGAAGATCGGGACGGCGTCGCGTAGCTCGGACGGCCCGAGGATCCATGCGAGCACGAACACGACCAGCGCCACGCGCAGCCACAGCCACGGATTCCCGCCGCCCTCCACACCGCGACCGTAGCGACGAGACCGTCGGTCAGGCGGCCGTCTCGTCGAGAAGCTGCAAGAGCGTGTGCGCCGCGAGCTCGATCTTCTTGTGGCGCCATTCGGCGGCGCGATACTGCGCCGCAATCAGGCCCGAGCGATGGATCCGACGGAAGTCTCCGTAGACGAAGGCGTACCTGGCCTTCGTCTCCTCGGTGGCGCCGTCGGTGAGGCCGAGGTGCCAGTCCCCGTACTCGTCCCACGAGTGCGACTCGAGGAAACGGTTCTCGGCTTCCGCGCTCGGCTGGCGCTCGCCCCAATCGCTCTCGAGCACGTACTGCCGCGCGCGGATGAGCTCACGGGCTCGTGCGACCGCTCTGGAGTTCACCGAGTACGCCGCCATCGTCGAAGTCATTACCACTGGCGGGCGGCTCGAAACCAACGGCAGGCCAGCCCCGCGCGGGGCGCCCGGAGCCGCGCTCATCCATCTCGAGGCCGCTCGGAGAACCGAAGGCGACCCTGGGACGAAGGAACAGACGAGTCGACGGAAGGAGCGATATGTCCAAGGTCGTTCGAATCGCGAGCCTGCTCGTCATCGCGCTCGCCACGGTCGCGCTCGCAGCCTGCGGCGGCGACGACGACGAAGCCGGCGGAGACGACGTCACCGTCGAGCTCGCGGAGTTCGACGGGTCGGGGCAAACGGGAACGGCGACACTCACCGCTGACGGCGAGCAGACGCGCGTCGTCATCGCGGTCGACAGCCCATTGTCCGACTCGCAGCCAGCGCACATCCACGAAGGCACGTGCGATGACCTCACGCCCGAGCCGGCCTATGGCCTGCCGAACGTGGCTGCAGGCAGCTCGGACAGCACGGTCGACGTCAGCCTCGACACGCTGACCGACGGCGACTACGCGATCAACCTCCACATGTCGGACGACGACCTCGCGACCTACACGTCGTGCGGGGAGATCGACTGACGGCGACCACGGGGTCGGACCCTCGCGGTCCGACCCCGGCGCACTCGCGCCTCTGGCCTACTCGAGGACGAACGAGACGCGCAGCGTCACGCGGTACGCGGTAATGACGCCGTTCTCCACGTCGACCTTCTCCTCGGAGACCCAGGCGCCCTTGATGCCACGGAGCGACTCTCCGGCCTTGTCGATGCCGTTCTTGACGGCATCCTCGAAGCTCGTTGGCGAGCTCGACGAGATCTCGACGACCTTGGCGACCGACATGTCTCCCTCCTTGCGGTAGCGGACCGTGGACGCCGAGTCTAGTCTCGCCCCGAAGTGAGCACCGAGGCCGCGCCGAGGACGAACTGGGGCCGCCGCGCCATGTGGGCCGGCGCCGGCCTCGTCCTCGTGGTGCTCGCCGTTCTCGTCACGTCGGCGACTGTCCCGCGCTGGTGGGCCCATCGGGTGGGCGAACAGGTCGACGGCAGCATCACGCAGGGAACGACGCTCGGGATCGTCTACGGCTTCGTCTTCACGTTCCTGCCGATCGTCGCCATCGTCCTGATCCTGCGCTGGCGGCGTACCTGGAAGACGATCGCTGTCGCGCTCGCCATCGGAATCGTCCTCGCGCTGCCCAATCTCATGACCCTCAGCATCGTGCTCGGCCGGGGAAACGCTGCGCACGCGGGAGACCGCATCCTCGACGTCGAGGCTCCCGCGTTTCGTGGAGGCACGCTCGCCGGAGCGGTCGTGGCCGGGCTCCTCGTCGTCTTCGTCGGCTACCTGCTGGTAGCCCGCGATCGCGCCGAGGCTAAGGCCCGTCGCACACGCGACGAGACGACTCCGCCGCGTTCGGACGAACGCTAGACGCGACCCTTGAAGGTGTCGCAGCTCTGCGGGCCGGAGCCCTCGATGCCGCGGACGAACCAGCTCTGGCGCTGCTCCGCGGAGCCGTGCGTCCAGGACTCCGGAACAACGCGACCCTGCGTGCGCTCCTGGATGCGGTCGTCGCCGACCGAGGCGGCAGCGTCGAGTGCATCGGACACGTCCTGTCGGGTGAGGTCCTCGATGAAGCCGGTGTCGAGCGCCTTGCCGACCCATAGGCCCGCGTAACAGTCCGCCTGGAGCTCCACGCGGACCTGGCCGCCCTGCGGGCCGGTATCGCGATCCGCGCTGCGCAGGACGCCCGTGAGGTTCTGGACGTGATGCCCGTACTCGTGAGCGAGGATGTACGCCTCTGCGAGGGGTCCGCCGCGTGCGCCGAGCTGGGACTGGAGCTGGTCGAAGAAGCCGAGGTCGATGTAGACGTAGCGGTCGTTCGGGCAGTAGAACGGACCGACCGCAGACGACGCGCCGCCGCATCCGGTCTGGATCGAGCCGTCGAAGAGTCGCGTCGCCGTGGGCTCGTAGCCGCGAAACGCCTTCGTCCAGTACGCCTGGATGCTGTTGATGCTGGCGAGAATCCGGCAGTCCTCGCGCTCGTTCGCGTCCTGGCCGGTCGTGCACTCCTGGGCAAGCTCCCCCGACGGCTGGCCCGGCCCGACCGTCTGGCCGGCGAGCGAGCCGAGATCGCCCAGCCCGCCTCCACCGCCGAGAAACATGAAGGCCAGAACGACGAGGAGGACGACGATCCCGCCACCCCCACCGAGCTTCATGGGGATTCCGCCAGGCAGCCCACCACCGCGACCGCGGTAGTCCTCTACCTGCGAGGAATCGAGCTTGGCGTCCTTGCGAAAGCGCATCGCGGAAGTACGTACCCACAACGGGACCGGCTGGAACCTGCTCGCGCAGGGTCCAGCCGGTCACGTGGTCAGGCGCTGGGCTCGAGAGCCGGTTCGAGCGCCAGCGCCTCCTGGTGCTCGAGGTCGCGCCCACGCACGAGGAAGAGCGAGACGAGAACGCCGGCGAACGAGATCGCCGCGCCTGCCCAGAATGCCGCCTGGAACCCGTTCGTCAACGCCACCGGCTGCGCCACACCCGCAGTGACGTCGTCCGTCGTGGTCGAGACCGCGATCGTCGAGAGGATCGCGATGCCGACCGCGCCACCGATCTGCTGAGACGTGTTGATCAGTCCGGACGCCAGCCCGGCTTCCTCCGGCTTCGTCCCGGCGACGGCTGCGATCGTGATCGGCACGAACGCGAACGGCATTCCGAGCCCGACGATCAGGAAGCCCGGGAACAGGTCGGTCCAGTACGACCCGTTCACGGAGACCTGCGTGAAGTAGAGGAGCCCGACCGTCATCAGCGCCATCCCGAAGACGAGGGCCGGCTTGACCCCGACCCGAGTCACGGCTGCCGCCGCGACGTTCGCCCAGATGATCGCCGTCCCCGCGACCGCGAGGTAGCCGACGCCCGTCTCGAGCGGGCTCAGGCCGAGCACCTGCTGCATGTAGAGCGTGAGGATCAGGAACATCGCGAAGAGCGCCGTGCCGAGGATGAAGCCGACGACGTTCGCGGCCGTCAGGGTCTGCAGACGGAAGATCGAGAAGGGAACCAGCGGATCCTTCACGCGCCGTTCCCAGCCGATGAACGCGAGCAGCAGGAGCGCCGACGCGGCGAAGGCGCCGACGGTCCTGCCCGAGCTCCAGCCCCAGCCGTACCCCTGCGTGATGCCGAGAACCAGGAGCGAGAGACCCGACGTCACGAGAACCGCACCAGGAACGTCGAAGCTCTGGCCGTGCTTGTCGAGACTCTCCGACAGGAGGATCGGTGCGAGGATCAGCGCCGCCGCGCCCACCGGGACGTTCACGAAGAAGATCCACTCCCACGAGAGGAAGTCGACGAGGACTCCGCCGAAGAGGACGCCGGCCGCGGCGCCCACGCCGCCGACCGCACCCCAGGCACCGAGCGCGATGTTGCGCTCGCGACCTTCAGCGAACATCGCGACCAGGATCGAGAGCGCGGCGGGCGTGAGCGTTGCCGCGCCGAGGCCCTGCAGTGCACGGAAACCGATCAGCGAGGCCTCACTCCAGGCGAGTCCGCAGAGAAGGGAGCCGAGGGTGAAGATGAGGGTTCCGGCCATGAAGATGCGCCGCCGGCCGAGAAGGTCCGCGGAGCGTCCGCCCAGGAGGAGGAACCCACCGAAGACGAGGGCGTAGGCGCTGATCACCCACTGCAGGTTCTCCTGCGAGAACCCGAGATCGAGCTGAATGGACGGAAGCGCGACGTTGACGATCGCGATGTCGAGGATGGTCATGAACTGCACCGCGAGGATGAGCGCGAGTGCGAACCATTTCCTGCTGTCCGAGCTAGCCATGCGAACCCCCGTTTCAAGCCTTCAGGCATGTCGTCTGTGGAGTGAGCGCGGGATGTTACAGGAATCTGCTTTCGAATTGCAAGTATGCACTTTCAATTTGGGAGCGCAGTGGGTACAATCGGCGCGTGCCTCGCTGCTACGGCCAGTACTGCCCGATGGCGCACGCCCTCGACCTCGTAGGCGAGCGCTGGTCGCTGCTCATCGTTCGCGAGCTCCTCGAGGACGACCAGCTTCGCTACTCGGATCTGCATTCGCGGCTCCGCGGCTGCGGGACGAACATCCTCGCCGCGCGTCTGAAGACCCTCGAGCAGGGCGGAGTCGTTCGTCGCCGGCAGCTCGATCCGCCGGCGGCGTCGTGGGTCTACGAGCTAACCGAGTACGGCAAGGGCCTCCGCGAGGTGCTCCACGTTCTTGCGCACTGGGGCGCGCAGTCGCTCGGCCCGCCCGCCGAGCAGGGTGATCTGGAGGCGGGCTGGCTGTCCGGGGCCCTCCGCATAGCCCTTCCTCTGAAGCACACGGAAGGCCGGGTCGAGTTCCGGATCGACGACGAGATCGCGTCGGTGGCCGACCGCGCGATCGTGCGTGGCGCGATCGAGCGTCCGGACGCCGTGATCATCGGCGACGGCTCGGGCTTCTATCACCTCATGGTCGAGCGCGATCTCTCCGCAGTGTCGATCGAGGGAAACGCCGAAGTCGTGCGAGCGATGCTCGCGGCACTTCCCCCGCACCCGCCGAAGCACCCACCGCTGCCACCACCGGCTAGCGCGCGCCGAAGTCGTCGAGCCTGCCGTTCTTCCCGCGGATCCCTACGGCGACGTGTCCGGCGGCTGCGTACGTCGAGTCGGCGACGCTGCCAAGTAGCGACCACGTCGTCCCGCGCTTGAGCCAGGCCTCGAGCGTGGTTCCTCTGACGCGCAGCAGAATGGTGTCTCCGGCGGCGAGCTCGCGCGAGATGGTCAGCCGAGTGACGATGACGCCGGCGTCGGTCCGCTCGAGGAACACCTGGTCGGTTCCCGTGAGCTGGTTCGTGCGCAGCATGTAGCCGCTGCCGCCGGCGCCGGGTTGCTGGAGCCGAGCGTAGAGGCGGAACTGGTTGTTCGTGCCCGGCAGCGTCGTTACGCGGGCCCACACCTCCGTGTCTGGGCCGAACGTCCCGCCCAGGCCCGAGCGCCACGCCGTGCACGTCGTCGTCCTCGTGCACGCCAGCGCGTTCGACACGACACGAAGTCCTGTCTCACTCGAGCCGATGACGCCGTTCGACCAGCGGCCGGAATCGCTCAGCGGGTTCTCGTTGCGCCGGTTGAAGTTGTCGAGCGTGGGGAGCGGCTCCATAGGCGTGACGACGCCACTGTGCGTCGTCGCGCTGGCGGTATCCGAGTAGTCCCCGACGTTCGGGACGGCATCCTGCGCGCGCACGCGGTACGAGTAGGAGGTCGAGGCGCTGAGGCCGCTGTCGGCATAGCTCGTCGAGGAGGTCGTTGCGATCTCGGCGAAGTCGGAGCAGCCTGCGCCGTCGCAGCTCTCGATGCGATACAGCGCCACGGCGACGTTGTCCGTGGCCGTCTGCCAGGAGAGGTCGATCTGAGTCGAGCTCACCGGGCTCGCGGTCAGCGCACCGGGTACGCCGGGAGCCTCGGTGTCGGGCGGTGCAGGCGTCGTCGCGCTGGCGGTATCCGAGTAGTCCCCGACGTTCGGGACGGCATCCTGCGCGCGCACGCGGTATGAGTAGGAGGTCGAGGCGCGAGAGGCCCGTGTCCATGTGGTTCGTCGACGTGGACAGTCGCAATCTCGGCGAAGTCCGAACAGTCCGTGCCCTCGCAGCGCTCGATCCGGTAGAGCAGTACGGCGACGTTGTCAGTCGCTGCCTCCCAGGCGACTTGGATCTGGCTCGGAGCTCGAATGCAGTCGCCGCCAGGTTCGCAGGCGTGCTCGGAGCCTCGGTGTCTGGCGGTGCGAGAGTCGTCGCGCTCGCCGTGCTCGAGTACGGCCCGAGGTTCGGGGCGGCATCCTGCGCGCGTACGCGATAGGAGTAGTCGGTCGAGGCACCGAGGCCGCTGTTGGCAAAGCTCGTCGATGCGGTGGTCGCGAGCTCCGTGTAGTCCAAGCAGCCCGCGCCGTCGCAGCGCTCGACCCGGTAGAGCGTCACCGCGACGTTGTCGGTCGCCGGCTGCCAGGAGAGGTCGATCTGGCTCGAGCTCGTCGCGGTCGCAGTCAGCCCGCCAGGTGCGCCGGGAGCCTCGGTATCGGGCGGCGGCGCACCCATCGTTCTCGCCCCGAAGTCATCGACGCGACCGGTGGTACCGCGCAGGCCGACACCCGCGCGGCCAGGGCCTGCGTAGGTCGAGTCCTGGATGACTCCGAGTCGCGCCCACACAGATCCGTTGTGCCGCCAGGCCTCGATTGCGGATCCCTTCGCGCGCAACAGGAGGGTGTCGCCGGCAGCGAGCTCGTGCGGGATCGTCAGGCGCGTGACGATCGTTCCGGTGTCGATGCGCTCGAGCAGGACCTGGTCGGTTCCAGTCTGCTCGATGGTTCGCAGCATGTACGCGGAGCCTCCCGAACCTGCCTGCTGCAAGCGCACGTACAGGCGCAGAGAGTTGCCCGTCCCCGCCAGTGTGGCCAAGCGCGCCCACGCCTCGGCGTCGGGGCCGTACTGCGTAGTGTTTCGCCAGGCGGTGCAGGTGGTCGTTCGCGTGCACGCGAGCTGGTTCGAGCTGACCACGAGGCCCGTCTCCGTGGAGCCGATCACACCGTTCGACCAGAGGGTGCCGTCGGAGAGCGGATTCTCGTTCGCGCGGTTGAACGAGTCGAGGACGGGAAGCGGCTCGGACGGGGACACGAGGTCGGTCGGCGTTGCCTGCGCTTCGTTGGAGAGTGGACCTTCGCCGTTTCCGTTCTCGGCGGACACCTTGTAGTAGTAGGTGGTGCTGTTGGTCAGGCCCGTGTCGAGGAAGCTCGTCACGTTCCCGAGCGCCTGGTGGAACGTCTCGCCACCGGGGCTCGTGCCGCGGTAGAGCCGATAGCCCGAAACCGGCAAGCCGCCGTCGAAGGCCGGTGCCGTCCAGGACAGGCTCACGTTCGCCGCGCCGGCGAGAGCCGTGACGGCGGTGGGAGCCGAGGGTGGGCTCTGGCTGAGGCTGCGAGCCCCGAAGTCATCGACGCGACCGGTGGTACCGCGCAGGCCGACACCCGCGCGGCCAGGGCCTGCGTAGGTCGAGTCCTGGATGACTCCGAGTCGCGCCCACACAGATCCGTTGTGCCGCCAGGCCTCGATTGCGGATCCCTTCGCGCGCAACAGGAGGGTGTCGCCGGCAGCGAGCTCGTGCGGGATCGTCAGGCGCGTGACGATCGTTCCGGTGTCGATGCGCTCGAGCAGGACCTGGTCGGTTCCAGTCTGCTCGATGGTTCGCAGCATGTAGCCGTCGTAGGCTCCCGAACCTGCCTGCTGCAAGCGCACGTACAGGCGCAGAGAGTTGCCCGTCCCCGCCAGTGTGGCCAAGCGCGCCCACGCCTCGGCGTCGGGGCCGTACTGCGTAGTGTTTCGCCAGGCGGTGCAGGTGGTCGTTCGCGTGCACGCGAGCTGGTTCGAGCTGACGCACGAGGCCCGTCTCCGTGGAGCCGATCACACCGTTCGACCAGAGGGTGCCGTCGGAGAGCGGATTCTCGTTCGCGCGGTTGAACGAGTCGAGGACGGGAAGCGGCTCGGACGGGGACACGAGGTCGGTCGGCGTTGCCTGCGCTTCGTTGGAGAGTGGACCTTCGCCGTTTCCGTTCTCGGCGGACACCTTGTAGTAGTAGGTGGTGCTGTTGGTCAGGCCCGTGTCGAGGAAGCTCGTCACGTTCCCGAGCGCCTGGTGGAACGTCTCGCCACCGGGGCTCGTGCCGCGGTAGAGCCGATAGCCCGAAACCGGCAAGCCGCCGTCGAAGGCCGGTGCCGTCCAGGAGCAGGCTCACGTTCGCCGCGCCGGCGAGAGCCGTGACGGCGGTGGGAGCCGAGGGTGGGCCTTCTTGGGGCGGTGCTCCTTCGATCGTGACGCCGAAGCGCTGGAGGACGGGGTCGATCGGCGTCGCGATCGTCAGACCGTCGCCGCCGGCGAAAAGCAAACTCCACGGGCTGGTTGCCGCCCTGGGTGACGACGAGCGAGCCCGAATCCCCCGGCGCACTGAACGGGCCTGGCGAGATCGAGATCTGTCCGACGAAACGTGCCTCCTGCAGGCAGAAGTCGAACAGGGCCACGTAGCAGACGTCGACCGAAAGGTTCGTGGCAACGACGTCGCCGAACTGGAGGCCTGTCGTCCGACCGTACTTTTGCACGGCCTGGCCGATGAATGCCTCCGAGGTGGCGGGACTCGGTGTTCCGTATCCATTGGCCGGCGTCGAGACGCCGACGTTCGCCGTCGACGTGAGCGCGATCGCTGCATCCATGGTGTTCGTCCCGCCGTCGAAGTTGATCGTCTGGTACGCAGCGAGCGTGCCGATGCGGTCGCCGGGATCGCTCCCCCCGTCGACGTCGCCCGGCGAGATGATCGGATCGCCGACGTTGGCACCGTTGACTCCGGCGAAGACGTGATTGTTGGACAGCGCGTACGTGTTCGTCCCGTCGGTGACGCGGGCGCCGAGCGTTCCGGTAGCGACGCCGCTCGAGCCCCGAGGAGACGCCGATCGGGACCGGCCGCGGGAAACGATGCGTCGGGTCGTGATCGCGCGGCTCGAGAACGCCAGTCGTGAGCGTATAATTTTCGAGAGTGCTTTCACCGTTGTCCGTTCTCGGCGGACACTTTGTAGTGGTAGGTCGTGCCGTTTTGTCAGACCCGTATCGTCGAAGCTCGTCACGTTGCCGAGCGCTTGGTAGAAAGTATGCCTCCAGCACTCGTTCCGCGGTACACGCTGGTAGCCAGCTGACGGCGAGCCGCCGTCTAAGTTCGGTGCCGTCCAGGAGCAAGCTCGTCGTGTCGCCGAGCCGTCGAGCAGCTCAGAGCCGACGGTGAGCGCCGTTGGTGGGCCATCTTGCGGCGGCGTTGCCCTCGATCGTCACTCCGAAGCGCTGCAAGACCAGGTCGATCGGGGAGCCGATCGTCAGGCCGTCTCCTCCCGCGAAGAGCAGTGCGACCGGCTGATTCCCGCTCTGCGTCACGATCTAGCGAGCCTGAGTCGCCGGGCGCTGAAAGGACCGGGAGAGATCGAGATCTGACCAGCTAAACGCGCCTCCTGCAGTCAGAAATCGACCATGGCGATGTAACAGACGTCGACGGACAGGTTCGTGTCGCTACGACGTTCTCCGAGTTGTAACCCAGTCGTTCTGCCGTACTTCTGCACCGCATCCGATAGAGGCCGTCGCTGTACGGACTCGGAGCGCCGTAACCGTCAGGGGCGTCCGGTCCGACTCCGCCGTTGATGTCAGCGCGATCGCGGCGTCCATCGTGTTCAGAGCTGCCGTCGAAGTCGATCGTCTCGTACGCGTACAGCGCGCTATGCGGTCAGCCGGCAGCCGCTCCCGCCGTAGAGTCTCCCGATGTGATGATCGGGTCACCGACGGCGGCCGTGTTGACACCGGCTAACACTGGTTGTTGGAGAGTGCGAAGTGCTCGTGCCGTCGGTAACGCGGTCGCCTAGAGTGCCAGTCGCTACGCCAGCTTAGTCCCGACGAGACACCGATCGGTATGGTCGCGGGAATCGTTGTGCTGCGGCGAAGTGTCCCGAGGCTCGAGCATGCCGTCGTGATCGCGACTCGACCGCGACTCCCTCGAGCTCATCCGGAAGCTCTGCGACGTCCGGCTTCTCCTTGTAGATCTTGATGACGGGCTTGCCGGCCGGGTTCAGGCCCACACCGATACCGGCGACGCCTGGCTGGTCGAGAAGGCGCTCCGCGTGCTTTTGCTTTGCGGCGATGGCGTTGTCGAGACCAGGAGGCGAACCGCCGGGCGGGCCCTGACCCGCCGACGACGCGGCGAATGCCGCACCGACGAGCGCGGCAAGCCCTAGAACGACCTGAGCCCTTCTGATCACCCGGCCTCGCTTCTCGAGACACTCCCCTCGGCGTCGCACCCTAGTACCGGGATGCACGAACTACAAGGGTGAGCGGCAATCCCTCAAACGAGCCCTCCGGGGTAGCTCCACGGCCCCGGCTCGAGCTTGATGCCGCGCTTGCGGCAGAACTCGCGCACGGAATCGAGAACGACGTCTCCGCTGCCGTGCACGCGCCGCCCGAGGAGATCGAGGACTGCCACACCCTCGGGCACGTCGCCACGGACGTCCAGCGCGAGCACGACGGCCGGGGCGTCGATCCCGCCGCGGTAGCTCTCGACGAACGCGACCCGCGTCCCGTGAACCTCGAAGCCGTCGTTCTCGATCGCCGTGACGTCGTGCCCACGGAGCGCGAGAAGCTCGTGGAGGTCGTCGACGAAGCGCCGCGCGAGGTCCCGCCGGCGCCCGTCGGAGAGCTTGTGGCTCGAGCTTCCGGTCGCCTTCGCAGGGACGCCGATCGCAAACGCCCCCGCCGGAACCTCTCCCACGACGTACGAGTTGGAGGCGACGATCGCCTCCGCTCCGATCCGCGCCCCGGCATAGACGCACGGCCCCGAGCCCGACCTGTGCGCGGTCCTCGAGCACGACGGGGGCGAAGCGGTTCTCGAATCCCTCGAGGATCGAGTGTCCGATGTTGTGCGTGACGATCAGCGAGCGCATGGTCAGGAAGACCTCGCGGCCGATGAGGACCGGCCGGCAGACGTTCACGAACGCCTCGTCGCCGACGAACGCGAGGTCACCGATCGCGAGCGTCGCCCACGGGTCGCGGTGACCGCCCCCGCCGATGCGTACGGACCGGCCGCCCCAGATCCCCGCGCCGAGGAAGGCGCGTCGGCAGCGCAGCTCGAGGTCGGAGCCGAACTGGGAGAGCTCGCCGATCGCGACGACCTCCTCGCAGAGGACGGTGGCTCGTGGGCCGAGTCGGACGCCGTCCTCGATGACGACGCGCGGTGCGACGACGAGGGAACCCTCGCCGAGATCGACACCGTCTCCGACCTGCGCGCCCGCGTCGCGAAGGGCCGTGACCTTCTCGGCCGGTGACAAGGCGCGGAACGCCTCGTGATCGAGCGACTCGAGGAAGGCCGGGTCGAGCACGCCTGCGGTCTCGTCGAGCTCGAACGTCGCCGGCAGCGACACGCCGTCGGTCGAGACCCCGGCGAGCGCAGGCCCGGCCGCGGGCGCGCTTGCCTTCTGCGCGACGATCAGCGCCTCGACGTCCTTCTCCGTGATGAAGCCGCGCTTCTCGACCGTCGAGAGGTCGATCCCGTGGAGCTCGGCGAGCTCGGCCGCCTTCCGCGTCGCCTTCCGGTCGCCCGGCGCCGCTCTCGGTGCCGGCTTCTCCTCGGCCTTCGCGTCGATCTCCGCGAGCTCGTCGGCCGACTCTGCGACGTACGCGATCGTCTTGCCCAGCTCGACCTCGACGTCATCGCCGTAGAGCTGCACGATGGTTCCCGCGCCCGGGGACTCGACCTCGACCGTCGCCTTGGTGGTCTCGACGACGCACACTGGCTGTCCGGCCGCCACCTCCGCGCGATCCTCGACGAGCCACTCGGCGAGGAGCGCGTACTCGGTGTTCGCGTCCTCGCGCGTGAGAACGATCTCGAGCATGCGCGCGCTAGCTTCGCACGCCGTCGAGCGCGGTGATCGCCTTCACGACGTCCGCGGCGCTCGGGAGCATGTCGTCCTCGAGCGGGCGAGCCGACGGGATGATCCCGTCGCGCGCCGCGACCCGCTGCACGGGCGCGCGCAGGTCGCTCCACGCCTCCGCCTGCACGCGCGCCGCGATCTCGGCACCGAACCCGCCCGTGAGCGTTCCCTCCTCGGCGGTGACGAGCGCACCGGTGCGCGCGACCGACTCGAGCACCGCGTCGAGCTCCATCGGGACGAGCTGAGAGAGAGCGACGACCTCGCAGAAGATCTCGTGCTCCAGGACGAGCTCCGTCACCGCGTCGAGCGCGACCGGAACCATCCCCCCGTAGGTGACGATCGTCGCCGAGCCCTCGGTGAAGTCGGTCGCCGAGAAGGTCAGCGCCGGATAGGGATCACCGCTCTCGCGGACCGCGAGCTCGCCGATGTGACCGTCTTCCGGCCGCCGGATCGGGCGTCCGTAGAGGAGCTTGTTCTCGATGAAGAACACCGGCCGCTCGTCGTCGACGGCGGCGGAGAGGAGCGCCCCGACGTCGTGACACTCGCTCGCGGCAACGACGCAGATGTTCGGGATTCCGAGGAGGAGCTTCTCCAGCGACTGCGAGTGCGTCGGCCCGTATCCGCGCCGGCCGCCCATCGGCGCTCGCACGACGAGCGGCACCGTCACCTGGTCGTCGTACATCTCGCGGAACTTCGAGATCCCGTTCACGACCTGGTCGAGGCCGAGCGCGATGAAGTCGCCGAACATGATCTCGAGGATCGGGCGCTGTCCGCGCAGCGCCATTCCCGCAGCGACGCCGAAGAGCGACGCCTCGCTGATCGGCGTCGTGAGCACGCGGTCGGGATACGCGTCGCTCAGACCGGCCGTCACCTTGAACGCGCCGCCGTACGGATCGAGCACGTCCTCGCCGAAGAGGACGACGTCGTCGCGCTCGGCGAAGATCGTGTGCAGCGTCTCGTTGAGGACTTGGACGCCGCGCTTCTGGGCGACGGTGCTCACGCAGCGACTCCGGGCGTCGCGGCCGGCGCAGCGTCGGCAGCCTCGACGGTCTCGGCAAGGCGCTCCTCGCACCGCGCCTCGATCGCCTTGCGCTCGTCGTCGTCCAGTCGCGCGCCCGCAACGAGCAGAGGGTCGCGCGTGCGCCGCTCCTCGATCTCGGCCGGGTCGCGCTGATCGTCCGACTTCGAGTGCGGGCTGAAGCGATAGGTGTTGAGGACGAGGAAGAACGGAGCGCCCGTCTCTCGAATACGCGTGACGGCGGCGCCTGCACGCTCGTGGATCACCTCGACGTCGGTCGTGTCGAGCTCGTCGACCTCGACTCCGAACGCGGCGCCGCGCGCCGCGATCGATCCGGCGAGTTCGAGCCCGACGGGAGTCGACTGCGCGTAGTGGTTGTTCTCGACGACGAAGAGCACCGGGAGGTGCCAGAGCGACGCGATGTTGAGCGACTCGTACGTCACGCCTTCGCCGAGCGTGCCGTCGCCGAGGAACACCGTCGAGACCGCGCCCGACCCTTTCCGCTTCTCGGCGAGCGCGATCCCGGTGGCCACCGGGACGATGCTCCCGAGAACGCCGTTCGAGTAGAAGTTGCCCTTGCACAGGTGCTGACTGCCACCCTTGCCGCCGCATACTCCCGGCGCCTTCCCCATCACCTCGCACAGAAGCCCGAACGCGTCGTCGGTGTACGCGAGGTAGTGCCCATGGCAACGGTGGTTCGAGAAGATCGTGTCCACCTCGGGGTCGAGATGGTCGATGAGGCCGACTGCGTTCGCCTCCTGGCCGATGTACGTGTGCGTCGTGCCGACGAGCTTCCCGAGCGAGAAGAGATCGAGGAGCGTCTCTTCGAAGCGGCGGATGAAGCACATCCGCTCGTAGAAAGTGGCGAGCTGCGTCATGGCTAGAGGTATCCGAGGTCGGAGAGCCGCTTCGCGACGGTGGCCTCTTCCTCCTCCGTCAGCTCGTGCCGCTCGGCACTCTCGAGCTCGCGGAAGACGATCTCGCGCAGCTCGGGAGGGGCGTCCGAGCGCGGCGAGAGCTCGCGCGGGTCGACGTCGAGCCGGTATGCCTCCTCCTCCCCGCTCTCGACGTCGAGGATGAGCTTCCACGGCGGCATCCGGACCGCGAGTTTCGTGAGCGCTCCCATGTCCGTGCCCGTGATGATCGCCGGCCGGTCGCCGTCGACGTGGAGGAGCGACTCGCCGTCGGTCTCGCGCGCAGGCAGTCCGGCGAGCTCCAGCAGCGTCGGCATGAGGTCGACGGAGCGCACCTGCGAGTCGACGATGCCGGGCTCGAGGCGGCCGGGCGCCGAGAGGATGAGCGGCACCTCGACGATCTCGTCGTGCAGCGTCGCCCCGTGCATGTGGTAGACGCCCTGCACCTCGTCCTTGGCCGCGAACCGCTCGCCCCACGACTCGCCGTGGTCGGAGAGAAAGGCGAACACGGTGTCCTCGCGCAGGCCGAGGGTCTCGAGCTCCTCGAGGAAGGACGCGACGAGAACCTCCGACTGGCGCTCCACGGCGGCCCGGTAGCCGCCGCGCATCGACTCGAGCGCGGACGCGGAATCCGACTGGATGCCCGCGATCACCTCCTGCTTGGCGGCGAGCCAGTTCTGGCGATCCGCATGGACGATGTCGTACGGCATGTGCGTCGCCCAGTTGTGCACGTAGAGGAAGAACGGCTGCTCGCGGCTGGCGCGGAGCCACTCGAACACGCCGTCGAGCGACTCGGACGTGCCGAGGACGTTCGCCTCCGGAAGCTCCTTGAAGAGGTAGTTCGTGTCGAACACGAAGCTCGCGACCTCGTAGCCGTGCGCCGAGAACGCGCGGAACCAGGTCTCGATCGCAGGATCGAGCGCCGCGTCCCAGTGGAGGTAACCGTGGTGGTGCGCATAGATGCCCGTGACGATCGACGTCGTCGACGGCGCCGTCCAGGGCGCGGCCGAGATCGCATGCGAGTACCGGACGCCGCCCGCCGCGAGCTCGTCGATCGTCTTCGTGTTGACGTACCGGGCGCCGTAGCAGCCGAGATGATCCGTGCGCAGCGCATCGGAGACGTAGACGACGACGTTCACAGCGCGGCGGATTGTAGTGACGGCCTACCGTGCCGCTGTGCATCGGCGAGCCCCGCTCTACGCGCTCTACGTCGCTGACGTCATCTCACTCGCCGGCAACGCCGTCGCACAGCTTGCGATCCCGTGGTTCGTACTCACGACGACCGGAAGCGCGTCGCTGACTGCCCTCGCCGTGTTCTTCAACTTCCTTCCCCTCGTCCTCGCCGGATTCTTCGGCGGCGTCGTCGTCGACCGGCTCGGATTCCGCACGGCGAGCGTCGTCGCGGATCTCGCGAGCGCGGCTGCAGTTGCCGCGATTCCGATGCTTCACGCAACGGTCGGCATCGAGCTGTGGCAGCTCATGACGCTGGTCTTTCTCGGCGCGCTCCTCGACGCGCCAGGCGCGACGGCTCGAGCCGCGCTCATCCCCGACCTGGTCGAGCTGGCCGGATCTCGCCTCGAGCGCGCGAGCGGCATCCGAGGGGCGATCCAGCAGAGCTCGATCCTCATCGGAGCGCCGATCGGTGGCGTGCTGGTGGCCACGGTGGGTGCCACGAATGCGCTGTGGTTGAACTCGGCGAGCTTCCTCGTCTCCGCTGCGCTGGTCGCGTTCTTCGTGCCGAGACCAGCGAAGCAGGCGACGCCGGAGGAGCCGGGTCACTTCCTCGCCGAGCTCACAGACGGGCTGCGGTTCATCTGGAGCCAGCGACTCCTGCGCGCACTCACGCTCACGGTTCTGGTCAGCAATCTCATCGAGGCGCCGTTTCCGGTGGTGATGGCGGTGTTCGCCGAGGACGAGTACGGCAGCGCGGCCTCGCTCGGCCTCATGTACGGCGTCTTCGGGGGCGCCGGGCTGATCGGCTCCCTCACGTACAGCGCGGTCGGCCACCGTTGGCCGAGACGGCGCACGCTCGTCCTCTGCTTCTCGGCGATCCCGCTCGTCTACCTGGTGATGGCGACGCTGCCCTCGCTCCCGGTTGCGCTCGCCGTGCTCGCCGTCGTCGGGCTCGCCGCGGGACCGTTGAACCCTCTGCTGTTCACGGTGACCGCCGAGCTCGTTCCGGCGAACCTCCGTGGACGGGTCTTCGGCGCAGTTCGGGCGGGCGCGTGGTCGGCCATTCCCCTCGGGATCCTGCTCGGGGGCCTCCTCGTCGAGACCGTCGGCGTGGCGGCAACCTTCCTCGGGATCGGCATCGCGTACGCAGTGCTCGTCGCGTACGGGTTCTTCAACCCGGCGTTTCGCGAGATGGACCGCGCCGCCGAGGAGCCGGGATGACCCGCGCGGTCGTGCTCGTCGAGGGAGTGAGCGACCAGCGAGCGCTTGTGGCGCTGGCTACACGTCGCGGGCGGGATCTCGAGGCCGAAGACGTTGCTGTCGTGCCGATCGGGGGCGCGCACGCGGTCGGCCACTACCTCGAGCGGTACGGCTCGCGCGGCCTCGACCTGAAGCTGGCAGGCCTCTGCGACGTCGGGGAGGAAAGTGCGTTCCAGCGGGCACTCGAACGCGCTGGCCTGGGAGCGAATCTGACGCGGGACGACATGGAGAAGCTCGGCTTCTTCGTCTGCGTGAGAGACCTCGAGGAGGAGCTCGTTCGCGCCCTCGGCTCGGCCGCCGTGCTCGGTGTCGTCGAGGAGCAGGGCGAGCTCCGTCCGTTCAGGACGTTCCAGAAGCAGCTCGCGAAGCGCGACCTCGGCCTCGACGAGCAGCTCTGGCGCTTCATGTGGAACCGGAAGATCCGGTATGCACCCCTGCTCGTAGGCGCGCTCGATCTCGACCGTGTTCCCGGGCCGCTCGACGGCGTGCTAGCTCACGTCTGAGCCCACGAGCAGGCTCGTCCCGCGCATCCCGGCGGGCACCTCGATCTCGAGCAGGTCGAGGACGGTCGGGGCAATATCGAGGAGATGGGCGTCCATGCGTCCCGAGGCTCCGATTCCCGGGCCGGCGACGATGTACAGGCCGTCCTGCGCATGGTTCGCGTCGTCGGGGCCCGTGTCGTTCTCGAGCGTCTGGACGCCCTCGTCGCCACCGATCGTCCCGACCGAGCGCCAGAGCAGATCGCCGAACACGACGATGAGGTCGGGCGCGACGCCCTGTGGGTCGCCGTACAGCTCCTCGGGCTTGTAGACGGCCGTCGGAATCGGCTCGCCGGCGTCGTCGGGAATCGCCGCGATCCGCGCCGCGAGGTCGTCACGTACGGCCTCGTACTCCTCGGGCGGAACCGTCCCCTCGGGCTCGCGGCCCGCGACGTTGAGGAATACGCGTGCGTAGTAGCCGCCCTCGCCCCACGCGGTCGTCCGCGACCAGTCGACGCCGACGTCGCGAAGCGACGACAGCCCGTCCGGCTCGGCGAGTGTCGCGAGCAGCCCTTCCTGCCGCAACCACTCGTTGATGCGGATCCCGCCGTCGAGCCGCTTCGCGCCGTGATCGGAGAGCACGAAGACGACGGTCTCCTCGTCCGCATGCTCGAGGAGCTTTCCGATGAGCCCGTCCAGGTGCCGGTGGTAGTCGAGGATCGCGCGCTCGTACGGATTTCCGGGCTCATGCTTTCGGTGCTCCGGATCCATGTACTTCCAGAACCCGTGATGCATCCGGTCGGGGCCCATCTCGACCATCGCGAAGAGCGACCACGGTTTCGTTTCGAGGAAGTGCTCGGCGAGCGCGAAGCGCCGGTCCGTCATCTCGTAGACCTGGCGCAGGAGATACTCCTTGTCGTCCGTGCGGAAGTCCTTCGTGTCGAAGAGGTACTCGCCGACGACGTCGGCGATCTCGTCCTTCAGCGCGGCCGGGTACGTGTACTTCGAGTCGAGGGACGGTGTGAGGAAGCAGCCGACCATCACTCCGTTCAGCGGTTTTGGCGGGTAGCAGCCGGGGACGGAAAGGACGATCGACGAGCCGCCCGCGCGAGTGACGAGGTCCCAGAGGCGCGGCTCCTTGATCGCCGTCGACATCGCGATGAAGCCGCCGTCGTACGTGTGGTCGGAGCGGTTGCGGAAGCCGTAGACGCCGAGGTCGCCGGGGGTCTTCGACGACATCATGCAAGACCAGGCAGGAACCGTGATCGGCGGGATCACCGAGGTCAGACGGCCGTACGAGCCGCGCTCCATGAGCCCCGAAAGGGTCGGCAGTTCGTCGCGCCAGCGCTCGAGGACGAGCGACGGCTCGGCACAGTCGAGCCCGATGAGCATGACCTTCCGCGGCATCGCGCGGCAACCATAGCCGCCGGCGGAAGCCTGCCCTTGCGAGACCGGCACCGACCGGAGGACCTATGGACTAAGCGGTACGACGTCCGCCGCGCCCGGAACGAGGCGAGGATCGATCCCCAGAGCGCCGAGCCGCGGTATGCAATCGAGGTGAGATTCGGCACGCCACTGAGAGCTCGAGCACGCCTTCGCCGTGCAGGTCACCGGCAAGCACGGAGCACCAAGCCGCCGAGTGCTCCGGCGAGCTCGACTCGATCTGCTCGTACAGTGGACGAGCGACAGCGTCGTCGGTCGTCGACCAACACCCGTGTGCAGACCCCCGCGGAAGGGCCTCCTGGTCCGCCCGGTCACGGAACGTGTGCGGGCGGAAGCAACCACAACCGCGACAGTCAGCGGCTGTCACAGGTTGGCCCCGCCCTCGCGGCGGGGCCAACCGACCCGCACGCTGGCTCGCGGGGCCCCGCCCGAGCGGCCGGTACTCGAAGAGGTTCGCGACCAATGTGGCGCTGGCTTCCGGAGATGCGCCAGACACCCTGTCCTGTGTCCTCCTCGGGATCGTCGCCGGCTCCGGTTGTTGCCCAGAGTCCTCCACCCGACCGCACAGCGACGTCGTCGGCACCCGGAAGTGCCGCGACGAGTGCGCCGGTGTCCCCGTTCACGATGCCGCGGCCTGCATCTGCCACGAGAAGCGTGCTGCCCGACGTGGTCGAGCCGAAGATCGGTCCTTCGTAGAAGCTCGGATCGGCCTGAGCAGCCGTTGGCACGAGCACCAGCACCGACAGCGCGGCAATCACCGCGACACGCACGTACATCTTCATCCGCAGTCCCCTCCTTGACTTCTCCCCATTGACGTCCACGGGCAACACCCGCGCCGCACCATCGTAAACCGGTTCCGAGTGCCGAACAAGCCACAATCCCGGAGATGAGTGCCAGCGCTGAGCCGGCGCACGAGACGGTCGTCATGAAGTTCGGCGGCTCGTCGGTCGCCGACCCGGACAAGATCAAGCACGTCGCGCAGCGGCTGGTCGAGGCGCGCGCGCGGGGCGTTCGCGTCGTGGCGACCGTGTCGGCCATGGGCGACGCGACCGACGGGCTTCTGGAGCTCGCCCGGCAGGTCTCGGAGCAGCCGCACCCGCGAGAGCTGGACATGCTGCTCTCGACCGGGGAGCGGATCTCGTGCGCCCTCGTCGCGATGGCCGTGAACGACCTCGGCTACGAGGCCGTCTCGTTCACGGGCTCGCAGGCCGGGATCATCACCGATCCGGTGCATACCAAGGCGAAGATCCGGGAGATCACGCCCGTGCGCGTGCTCGAGGCGCTCGACCGCGGTCGCATCGTCCTCGTCGCGGGGTACCAGGGATTCTCGCGCGACACGATGGACGTGACGACGCTGGGACGTGGAGGCACGGACGCCACCGCAGTGGCGCTTGCCGCGGCGCTCGGCGCGTCGTGCGAGATCTACTCGGACGTCGACGGGGTCTTCACCGCCGACCCGCGGATCGTTCCTGACGCGCGCAAGCTCGACACGGTGTCGTACGAGGAGATGCTCGAGATGTCGGCGTCGGGGGCGAAGGTGCTCATGCTGCGAGCCGTGGAGATCGCCCGCAACCAGGACGTCCCGATCCATGCTCGCTCGACCTTCTCGGACGAGCCGGGGACGTGGGTGCGTGACGCCGAGGGCCTCGAACAGGCGATCGTGTCGGCCGTAACCCACTCGGAGGACGAGGTTCTCTTCGACCTGCGCGGTGTCCCCGACCGTCCAGGCTCCGCGGCCGCGATCTTCGAGGCCGTCGCCTCCGTGCACGTGAACGTCGACACGATCCTTCAGAACGTCGGGCACGAGTCGGCCGAGCTCTCCTTCTCCGTCCCCCAGGACGACGTGCAGGCGACGCGGCGAGCGCTCGCGCGAGCTCAGGAGACGATCGGCCCGATCCAGATCGACGAGGTCTCCGATCTCGGCAAGGTCGCGCTGATCGGTGCCGGGATGCGTTCGCATCCGGGCGTCGCGGCGCGCATGTTCCGGACGCTCGCCGACGAGGAGATCAACCTACGCCTCATCACGACGTCGCCGATCAAGGTCTCGTGTCTCATTCCGCGCTCGGACATCGAGAAGGCGGTTCGCGCTCTGCACGCTGCGTTTTCGCTCGGTACGCAGTAGCGTCAGCGCGACGCGCATGAGCACTCAGGCTCCTCAACCCGCCGTGCCCGCCGAGCAGAGTCGCGGGCGCGCAACAGGCGTCTGGATCATCCTCGTCGTCGCTGGTCTTCTCCTGCTCCTCTCGTCGTTCGCCGTCTGGATCGATCGGGTCGCCCTCAACACGAGCGTGTTCACGGACACGTCGAGCTCGCTTCTCGACAACGACGAGATCCGAAGTTCGGTGGCGAACCGAGCGGTGGACGAGCTCTTCGCGAACGTCGACGTCCAGGCAGAGGTCGAGACGCAGCTGCCGGAGGATTACAAGGGCCTCTCCGGCGCGGCGACTGCGGGCCTGCGTCAGGCGTCGTACCAGATCGTCGACCGCGCACTCCAGCAGCCGGTGTTCCAGGACCTCTTCCGCGTCGCGCTCGAGGAGTCCCACACGACGCTCGTCCAGGTCCTCGAGGGAGGTGGCGATCGCGTCTCGACCGACCAGGGCGAGGTGACGCTGGACCTCCGCGAGATCATCGTCGAGGCCGCCGACCGCATCGGGATCGGAAATCAGGTCGTCGACCGGATCCCGGCCGATGCCGGCCAGATCGTCGTGCTGCGGTCGGACGAGCTCGACACGGCGCAGAACGTGTTCCAGCTCCTGAAGACGCTCGCCTGGGTGCTCCCGCTTCTTACGCTCGCCGCCTTCGGGCTCGCCGTGTGGCTCGCGCGAGACCGGCGCAGCGCCGTGCGAGGCATCGGTGTGGTGCTGATCGTCGTGGGACTCGTGGGGATCGCGGCCGCGCGCTTGACGCGGAACTACGTCGTCGAGGAGCTCGTCGCCCGGCGCGACGATCGCACGGCCGCGGGCGACGCCTGGAACATCCTCACCGAGCTCATGCGCGGCTCCTTCCGGCTCATGATCGTCGTCGGGCTGCTGTTCCTCCTCGCCGCGTGGCTTGCAGGCCCGGGCCGTCGCGCGCTCACCGCGCGCGGCTGGCTGGCGCCGGCCTTCCAGAACCGCGTCTGGGCATATGGCGCGCTCGCGGTCGTCGGGTTCGTACTGCTGCTGAGCGCGACGATCGTCGACTTCAGCCGCTTCCTGGTGGTCATCGTCCTCGCTGCGCTGGGCGCGACGTGGATCGAGCTGACCCGCCGGCAGACGCTGCACGAGTTCCCCGACGCACAGGGAACCGCGTTCTTCGCGGACACGTGGGAGCGAATGTCGGGCTGGTGGGACGAGCAACGTGCGGCCACGAAGCAATCCACCGGGTCGGCGCCCGTCGCCGCAGCTTCCACGACCGGCATCGCGACGCGCCTGCAGACACTTGCCGATCTGCACACGAGCGGCGCGCTCACCGACGAGGAGTACGCGTCGGCCAAGGCTCGCGTCCTCACCGAAGGCTGACCGAGGCAGGCTCTCCGCCGTCCGCGCCGAAACCTCCGGCGTGGACTCGGACGTCTTGCGCGCACTCGTCACCGCCGCGGTCTGGATCGTGGTCGTGGTCGTGCTCCGCATGTTCCTGAACAGCGCGTACAACAGGTACGAGCAGCGGCTCGCCGAGACGGACCCGAACATTGCAGTCCGACGCCGGACCACGTTCGGGTTCCTCCTACGTGTGATCGTCGCGATCGTGGTCGTGATCGGCACCTGGAGCGTGCTCTCGATCTTCCAGGCGACGCAGCAGATCGCCAGCGCGTTCCTCGCTTCGAGTGCAGTGCTCGCCGTCATCGCCGGCCTCGCACTCACCACGCCGCTCGGGAACCTCGGCTCGGGTGTGCTGCTCGCATTCACACAGCCGGTTCGGCTCGGCGATCGGGTCACCGTGCAGGAGTTCACCGGGATCGTTGACGAGATGTCGCTCAGCTACACGGCACTCTCGACCGACGAGGGCCGCCGGATCTTCGTGCCGAACACCACCATGGTCTCGACGATCCTCGTCAACCGCTCGGTCGCCGATCCGCGGCGACTCGTCACCGTGGACCTCCCAGTGCGACTCGGCGCGTCACTCAGCGATGCGCGGCGAGTCGCGCAGGAGGCGGCCTCGACGGTGCCGCAGGGGGACGAGCTCGCGATCTACGTCCAGATCGGCGAGGTCACCGAGACGACCGCCTGGCTCCACGTCGTGGCGTACGCGCCGTTCGGTGCAGACGTCTCGCACGTCGCGAGCGAGATCCGCGAGCAGACCGTCGCAGCGCTCGCGTCGGCGGACCTGCTTCCCGCCTAGAAGTCGACGCTCTCGCCGGGACGCAGGACCTTCACGTCGACGCCCGGCGCCGCCTCTTTCACCGCCGTGAGGAACTCGAGCGGCGGAAGATCGACGAAGGCGGGCCTCCCCCTCAGACCGAGATGGATCGGGAAGTACGTGCCCCAATGGATCGGAATGACGAGTCCTGGTTCGACGCGCGCCACGGCTTCGGCTGCCCGCGTCGGGTCGAGATGGCCGCCACCGAGCCCCGGCCCCCAGCCCCAGATCGGGATCAGGCCGATGTCGACGGGACCGAGCTCGGTCATCCCGTCGAAGAGATCGGTGTCGCCCGCGAAGTAGATCGATTTCGACCCCGACACGACGTAGCCGACCGGATCCGCCGAGACCCCGAGCGGGCTCCTGCCCCCGTCGTGCACCGCCTGCACCGCCCGGATCTGCAGCTCGCCGATCCCGAGCGTCTCGCCGACCTCGACCTCGACCACCGACTCGAACCGACGCTTGCGCAACAGCCCGCCAAGGCCGCGGGGCACGACCATCGGGATCGACTTGCCGAGCTTCTCCAGCGACGGCAGATCGAGGTGGTCGTAGTGCGCGTGCGAGATGAGCACGGCGTCGACACCTCTGCGCGAGCGCGCCGAGACCGGCGTCGAGCGTCGCAGGTGCGCGACGCGGTTGCGCAGCAGCGGATCCGTCAGCAGGCGAACGCCGTCGAGATCGACGAAGACCGTCGCGTGACCTACGTATTCGATTCGCGCCAAGCGCGAAGCGTTACACGCAGTCGCGCAGTCCCTGCGCCTCGGGGAGCGACTCGAGCTTCTTCAGTGTGTTGTTCTCGATCTGGCGGATGCGCTCGCGCGTGACGCCGAACGCCTGACCGACCTCCTCGAGCGTGCACGGCTGCGAGCCGTCGAGCCCGTACCGCAGCTCGATGACCCTGCGCTCACGGTCTGGAAGCGCCGACAGCGCGACCTCCACGTCCTCGCGGCGGAGCGAGAGCGAGGCGGTGTCGAACGGCGACTCGGCCTGCTCGTCCGGCACGAAGTCACCGAGCGAGGAGTCCTCCTCCTCGCCGATCGGCTTCTCGAGCGAGATCGGAAGCTGCGACATGCGCAGGATCTCGCGCACCTCGTCCGTCTCGATCTCGAGCTCCTCCGCGATCTCCTCCGGCAGCGGTTCCCGCCCGAGACGCTGGACGAGCTGACGCTCCATGTGCACGACCTTGTTGAGCTTCTCGACCATGTGCACGGGGATGCGAATCGTGCGTGCCTTGTCCGCGATCGCGCGCGTGACCGCCTGGCGGATCCACCACGTCGCGTAGGTCGAGAACTTGAAGCCGCGGCGGTAGTCGAACTTCTCGACCGCTCGAATGAGGCCGAGCGAGCCCTCCTGGATGAGGTCGAGGAAGGAGAGGCCACGTCCGAGGTAGCCCTTGGCGATCGAGACGACGAGCCGGAGGTTCGCCTCGATCATGTGCTGCTTCGCATTCATGTCGCCCCGCTCGATGAGCTTCGCGAGCGAGACCTCCTGATCGGCGGTGAGCAGCGGGACCTTGCCGATCTCGCGCAGGTAGAGGCGCAGAGAATCGAGCGACGGCTCCACGGAGAGGTCGAGCTTGGGTACCGCCTTCTCCTCCTCCACTGCGACCGGCTCGGAGTGCGGCAGATCCTTGTGCTCCTCGCCCTCGTGGAGCTCGATTGCGTGGTCGATCAGGTATGCGTAGAAGTCCTCGATCTGCTCCTTCGTGAGCTCGACGTCGTCGAGTCCCGCGACGATCTCGTCGTAGGTGAGGAACCCCTTCTCCAGCCCTTGCTCGACCAGGCGTTGGAGCTCTTCGACCTCGGGGAGGGCAATATCGACAGACAGCATGGGCTGGGCTTCTCCTCTCGCGCTCGAACGGGATACCGACCTTCCGACAAGCATGAGCCGGCCCGCCTGCCGCCCCGGCTCCACCACCAAGCGCGCGGATACTAGTCCGGAAACGACGATTGTGGAAGGGGGCGATCTGGTTAACGAACCGTCTCGTTCCGGACAGCACGAACCTCGCCGACGATCTCGCCCCGTGAGTTCTCCACCGGAACGTGTGCGAGGTCGCCCGCCTCGAAGCCGAGCTGCTCGAGGAACGCCGCGAGCGCGCTGCGGAGCGGTCGCTGTGCTCCGTCCTCGACCTTGAGGGCGATCCCGAGGCCGTCTCGCACGGCGCAGAGAAGGCCTTCGGCGCCGCCCTTCGCCACCCACCCGTCGCCGAGGCGCATCAGCTCCGTGTCGGGTGCACCATCCCCGCGAATGAGCTCCGGGTGCGCCCGCATCGCATCGGCGGCCCGAACGCCACCCTCGAGCGACTCGATCCGCGAGAACGCGTGTGCCATCCGCTCGAGTGGAAGCGCGTAGGTCACGACACCGCAGCCGTCGATGGCGGTCGGCATGGACACGGGCTCGACCTCGGCAGCGGCTGCGACCTCCGCGAGCAGCGCCTCTTGACATGGATGCCCTGCGAGCCTGTACCCCTCGGTCGGCCAGTCGTTCACGCGGCAGAGCAGCAGCATCGCCGCGTGCTTCCCGGAGCAGTTGTGCTCGATCCGGGTGGGCTCTGGTCCGCACTCGAGGTCGTCCTCGCTCGCGTCGGCCTTCGTGAGGAGGCGCTGCACCGGCTCGAGCTGGTCAGGACGATGGAGATGCGACGCGCAGGCGATCGCGATCTCGGCGTCGTCGAGATCCGGCCGCGCCCGTACGAGCGGAAGCGCCTGGATCGGCTTCGCGGAGCTGCGGAAGTACGTGACGAGCGCCGGGTCGCCGGCGGCGGCAACGACGTCCCCGTTGCGGTCACTGCGACGGCGTGGACGCGATGCCGCGCCTCCTCGAGCCCGCCTCGAATGCTCACGACCGTGATCCGCTCCATTCGCGGCTGAGCAGCGTAGTCGCCATGTTTGGGCCGAAAGTCGCTCAGTAGGGTACGCCGGACCGTTACGACGGCCGGGCCGTTCGGTCCGGCCACCGTCGGTACGGATAGGGAGGGGAATCCATGCGAGAACGACACCTGCGCGTGCCGGCCGTCGCCTTTTCGCCGCGCTCGCCACGACGCTTGTCGCGTTCGTGCTGCCGGGAGCCGCGACGTCGGCACCGCCCGGCTGCAGCAACCGCACGAATACGACCTACCAGCAATTGCTCTCGTGCGTGACGGTCGAAGGCGTGCGCGAGCATCAGGCCGCGTTCCAGGCGATCGCGGATGCCAACGACGACCCGTTCGCCCCGGGCACTCGCGCGGCCGGGACCGACGGCTACACCGGCAGCGTCGACTACGTTGCCGGCCTGCTCGAGGACGCCGGTTACGACGTGACGCTCGATGAGTTCGCCTACGAGTTCGCGGGTGCCTCACTCCGGCAGACCGCGCCGATCACCGCGACGTACGCGACAGGGGCCTTCACCGGAACCGGCGAAGGTAACGTCAGCGCGATCCGTCACAGCGGTCGACATCAACCTCGTGCTCCCGCGCGATCCGGTCACGAGCGGCTGTGAGGCGGCCGACTTCGCCGGCTTCCCGGCCGGAACCATCGCGCTGGTCCAGCGTGGGACGTGCTCGTTCGGCATCAAGGCACCAACGCACAGGCGGCAGGCGCCGCGGCAGTCGTGATCTTCAACCAAGGGAACACACCGGATCGCTCAGGGCTCATCGTCGGAACGCTCCTTCCCGACGGCGCGAGCGTCGACGATTCCCGTCGTCGGTGCGAGCTTCGCCGAATGGCGTCGGCGCTCGCCCAGCCTGGGTCGTCCGCGACTGTCAGCGTGGTCCTCGAGTCGCGACCGCAGGTCAACGTCATCGCCGAGACCTGACCGGGACGAACGACGAACAACGTCGTCATGGCCGGTGCGCATCTCGACAGCGTGCAGGAGGGGCCCGGGATCAACGACAACGGCTCCGGCTCGGCTGCGCTCCTCGAGACCGCGCTGATGATGGCGAAGGTCAAGCCGCGAGAACACGCTGCGCTTCGCCTGGTGGGGCGCGGAGGAGGACGGGTCTCCTCGGTTCGACGGCCTACGTCGAGGGCCTCTCATCGGCGGAGCGTGAGCGCATCGCGATGTACATGAACTACGACATGGTCGGATCGCCGAACTACATCTTCATGGTGTACGACGCCGACCAGTCGAGCTTCGCACCACCTGCGGGCGTTCCGATCCCGGCAGGGTCCGAGGCGATCGAAGATCTCTACGAGTCGTACTACACGTCTGTCGGCGAGCCGTACGACGACACGCAGTTCTCCGGTCGCTCGGACTACCAGGCGTTCATCGAGGCGGGATTCCGTCGGGCGGTCTGTTCACGGGCGCCGAAGGGATCAAGTCAGCGGAGCAGCAGTCGATCTGGGGAGGTACCGCAGGTCAGCAGTTCGACCCGTGTTACCACCTCGCGTGCGACACGTTCGAAAACAGCTCCAACCACGCGCTCGAGGTCAACAGCGACCTCATCGCGTACGCGCAGCTGACGTTCGCGTTCTCGACGGAGTCGGTGAACGGCGTCCCCGGACGCCAAGTTCCAGGCTCCTCGTCGAGCCCGCTGCCGGCTCCGGCCGGCCCAGAGGGCACGTTCATCCCGTAAGGGCCAGCAGCCAGGGTCGGGCCTCGAGCCCGACCCTGGCTCTCGCTTCGCTTGCGAACGGTCGACGAATCCCGTATGTTCGGGATAAGTGGTCCGTTCACCCGACTACGAGCTCGACGACGTCCTCGTCGTCGAGGACCCGAAGCAGTTCCGCGCCCTCGGTGACGCCTTCCGAGCGCGCATCGTGATGCTGCTGCGCGAGCGAGCCGCGAGCACCAGCGAGCTCGCCGTCGTGCTCGAGGCGCCGAAGGGCACTGTCGGCCACCACCTCAAGGTGCTCGAGTCGGCCGGGCTCATTCGCGTCGTCCGCACCCGCCAGGTTCGAGCGCTCACGGAGCGTTACTACGGGCGCGTTGCTCGGCTCTTCGTTATGAAGGGTGACGAGTCGGTGCCGGACGAGCTCAAGGGTGGGGTGCTCGCGGCGACGATGCTGAGACAGGCTGCCGACGAGGTCATCGCGGGGGGCGGCGAGAACGACGCCTCGGCGCTCATCCACGTTCGGCTCACGCCCGACGCCCGGCGCCGCTTCGAGCAGCGACTGAACCGTCTCGTCGCGGACATGCAACGCGCGGAGGCGGCGGAGGGAACGAGCCACGGTCTCGCCTATGCGCTGTTCCATGCGCCGACACCGCTTCCGCCGCGGCCGGTCGACCATGCGTAGCCTCTGGCCGAAGGGTGGTCTCTGGCGCCACGGCGACTTCCTCAAGCTGTGGGCCGGCGAGACGATCAGCATGTTCGGCTCGCAGGTCGACGACCTCGCGCTCGGCTTCGTCGCGATCATCGTGCTCGACGCGAGCGCGTTCGAGGTCGCTGTCCTCGGCACGCTCAACTTTCTCCCGTTCATCATCTTCGCCCTGCCGGCGGGCGTCTGGGTCGACCGTCTCCGGCGGCGGCCGATCCTCATCGGCGGCGACTTCGCGCGCGCAGCCCTCCTAGCGACGATCCCGATCGCCTACGCAGCGGATGCTCTGACGCTGTGGCACCTCTACGCGGTCGTCTTCCTCGTCGGCCTCTGCCAGGTGTTCTTCGACGTCGCGTACCAGTCCTACCTCCCGTCGCTCGTCGATCGCGACCAGATCATCGACGGCAACTCGAAGCTCGAGATCAGCCGCTCGGCCGCGCAGGTGACCGGCCCCGGAATGGCCGGCGCACTCGTCCAGATCTTCACGGCGCCGTACGCCGTGCTCGTCGATGCACTCAGCTTTGTCGTCTCGGGCCTGTTCCTTCTCCGCATCCGCAAGCCCGAGGAGCCGCCGAAGCGGGAGGTAGCCGAGGACGGCTCGAAGCCGAGCCTGTGGACCGAGCTGAAGGAGGGCCTGCGGTTCGTGTTCGACAACCCGAACCTGCGCGCACAGGCGGGCTGCACCGCCACGTCGAACTTCTTCTCGAGTCTCGCGTTCGCGATCGTCCTCGTCTTCTTCGTGCGCGAGCTCGGTCTCTCCGCGGGGGTCATCGGCGTAGTCTTCTCCGTCGGCGCGGCTGGCTCGCTGCTCGCTGCCTTCACGGCGCGCCGCATCTCCGACCGATTCGGGATCGGCCCGACCTCGATCGTGATGGCTGCGGCGTTCGGCCCGTCGGTCCTGCTCGTCGCCTTCGCCCCGGAGGGAAACGCCGCGATCCCGCTGCTCGTCGCCGCGCAGCTCGTCTTCGGGTTCACCGTCGTCGTCTACAACATCGCGCAAGTGAGCTACCGGCAGGCGATCTGCCCCCCACGCCTGCAGGGCCGCATGAACTCGACGATGCGCTTCATGGTCTGGGGCACGATCCCGCTCGGAACACTCCTGGGCGGTGCACTCGCCACCTGGGTCGGCCTCCGCGAGACGATCGTCATCGGCGCGATCGGCGGCGGAGCGGCCTTCCTCTGGCTCCTCTTCTCGCCGCAACGACACCTTCACGAGATGCCCGATCCGATCGACGACGAAGCAGCGGTCGAGGAAGGCCTGGCCGAAGCGATACCGTCACTGGGTGCCTGAGCTGCCCGAGGTCGAGGCGTGGGTGCGCGAGCTTGCCCCGCTCGTGTCGCGCGCGTCCATCGAGCAAGCAGGACCGGCGCACATCGCGACGCTGAAGACGTTCGACCCGCCGCTCTCGGCGCTCGCCGGCCGGCGGTTCGCAGGTTCCGACCGGCGGGGCAAGAACCTCGTTTTCCCGCTCGAAGGCGACGACCTCGTGCTTCGAGTGCACCTCATGAGCGCGGGCAGACTGCGCTACCTCGCGCCTGGCGCGAAGGGGCCGAAGTCGCCGATGTTCCGAACGCGCTTCACGGACGGCGGCGAGCTCGTGCTGACCGAAGCAGGAAAGAAGAAGCGCGCAGGCGTCTGGCTCGTGACGCCCGAGCAGCTCGACGAGGACCTCGGCCACCTCGGTCCCGATGCGCTCGAACTCGACGCCGCCGGACTCGCAGAGATCCTTCGGCGGGAGCGGAGGCAGCTCCACCCACTCCTGCGCGACCAGCGGGCGCTCGCCGGGATCGGGCGCGCGCATGCGAACGAGATTCTGCTGCGTGCGCAACTCTCGCCGTTCAAAGCATCGACAGACCTCTCGGCGGAGGAGGTCGAGCGGCTGGCTGCGGCGATGCACGAGGACCTGACCCGAGCGCTCGAGCTTCGTGAGCAGGGCAAGGGAGACTCGGTCGTGTACGTCGTCCACAACCGGCTCGGCGAGCCGTGTCCGCAGTGCGGAACGCCCATCGCGCGCGTCGACTTCGAGGAGCACACGATCTACTACTGCCCGAGCTGCCAGACGGGCGGTCGCCTGCTCAAGGACCGCAGGCTGTCACGTCTCTTGCGCTGAGGACACGCTGCTACGGTGGCCGCGTGGCGGACGGCGTGAAGCTCGCGGACGACCTCCAGGCGTCGTCGCCGGAGATCGCGCTCGCGCTGTCGCGCGCGGGCGTCTCCGGAGTGCAGAAGGCGGTCCGCATCCGGCGTGGAAGCGCCGCCACGGTCATGGCTGCGGTGATCGACTGCACCGTCGACCTCGCCGCCGACCAGAAGGGCGTCCACATGTCGCGGTTCCCCGAGCTCTTCGAGGAGGCCATCGAGCTCGTCGTCGAGCGTGAAGCGCTTCTCGTCGAGGTGCTCGCGGAGCACATCGCGAGCCGTGTCGTCGAGCGTCAAGGCGCGCTCCGTGCCGAGGTCTGGATCCGCGCGCAATGGCCGATTCACCGCCGCACGCCGGTGACAAATCTCGCAACGCAGGAGATGGTGACGCTGTGCGGCATTGCCGCGGCGTCCGCCAGCGGAACGCGGCGGGCCGTCGGCGTCGAGGCGACCGGGATCAACGCCTGCCCGTGCGCGCAAGGGCTCGTGCGCAACCGCGCCTCCGAGCGCCTACTCGACGCGGGGTTCGACGGCGACGACGTCGAGAAGATCCTCGAGCTCGTCCCGATCGCGACGCACAACCAGCGCGGGCGGCAGACGCTGTTCGTCGGCACCGAGCAGGATCTCGACGCGGAAGTCCTCGTCGACGTCGCCGAGCGGTCCATGAGCGCCCCGATCTACGACCTGCTGAAACGTCCGGACGAGCTCTTCGTCGTCGAGCACGCGCACCTGCAGCCGCGCTTCGTCGAGGACTCCGTGCGCCACGCCCTGCGCGACGCGCTCGACACGCTCCCGCAGCTCGACGACGGCGACTTCCTGCTCTCGAAGCAGGTCAACTTCGAGACGATCCACGTGCACGACGTCGTGGCCGAGCGCTACGGAACCGTCGGCGAGCTCCGCGGCGAGCTCGCAACCGGTGAGCCGAGCGCGAGCCAGACGACGCTCGCCGCCTGGCTCGCCGCGAGCTAGCGACTCAGCGCCCGAGCTCGAAGCGATGCTCGGTGCCGCCGAGCAGCCGGCGGATGTTCTGGCGGTGGAGCACGACGACCGCCGCGGCCCCTGCGGCTCCGAAGACGGCGATCGGCCACGGATAGTCGAAGACGAACACACAGACGACGAGCGCGGCCGCCGTCAGGAGCGACGCGAGCGACGCGTAGCGCGTTGCGACGAAGACGATCAACCACACCGCGATGCAGATGAATGCGGCGAGCGGTGCGAGCGCGAGGGTCGCGCCACCCGCGGTCGCAACCATCTTCCCGCCCTTCTGAAAGCGAAGGAAGACGGGATACGCGTGGCCGACCATCGCGGCGCCCGCTGCCAGCACGCCGACGAGCGGACCGCCCACCCAGAGCCCGAGCGCGGCGGCGGCGAAGCCCTTTGCGATATCGAGCAGAGCGACCGGGATGCCGAGCGAGCGCCCGTAGACGCGGAAGACATTGGATGCGCCGACGTTCCCGCTCCCCTTCTGCCGGACGTCCTCACCGCGCACGAGCCTCGGCACCCAGTAGCCGAACGGCATCGAGCCGAGGAGGTATCCGCCCAGTACCGCGAGCGTCTCCTTCACGGGCTACTCGGCGGGAATCGAGTAGCTATCGACCCAGCCGTTGACGACGCCCCAGTCGAGGTTCCGCAGGAAGGCCTCGATGTAGGCGGCGCGATCGGTCTGATAGTCGAGGAAGTACGCATGCTCGTAGACGTCGAGCGCGACGAGCGGCGTCGCGTTCCAGACCGGGAAGGTGTTCTGGGCGTCGCCGATGTAGTTGAAGAGCTTGCCCTCGTCCCAGTCGTAGGCCGTCCAGGCCCAGCCGCGCCCGGCCATCCCGGTCGCGCGAAGATCGGCGCGCCACGCATCCGCGGAGCCGAAGTCGCGCTCGATGAGCCCTGCGATGGCACCGTCCGGATCGCCGCCGGCGCCGCCCAGGTGCTCGAAGTAGATCTCGTGGTTCTTGATGCCGCCGACCGCGAACGTGAGATCGAGCTTCAGCGCGCGGATCTCGGAGTAGATCTGGTTCGCCGCACCGAGATCGACCGTTGCGAGCTTGCCGAGGATCTCGTTGCGCTTCCCCACGTAGCCCTGATAGAGGCGATAGTGGGCCTCGACCGACGCGCGCGAGATGCCGTCCAGCTCGAGAAGCGCCGGCTTCAGCTCACGGGGCCTGATCTCGACGAAGTTCGACATGCGGTTTCCTCCAGGGGCGGGGCGGGAACGGCCGGAGCATATCCTTGCCCGGACGAAACTCGTATCGAGAGGAGAAGGCAGGCATGGCGTACAGCGTTCCCGATCTGACCTACGCGTTCGACGCGCTCGAGCCGCACATCGACGCACGCACGATGGAGATCCACCACGACAAGCACCACGCGGCGTACGTGACCAACCTGAACGCCGCGCTCGAGGGCAGCGACTGGATGGACAGGCCGATCGACGACGTGCTCCAGAACCTCGACGCGATCCCCGAGGACAAGCGGACGGCCGTCCGCAACAACGGCGGCGGGCACGCAAACCACACGCTGTTCTGGGAGATCATGGGCCCGAACGGAGGCGGCGATCCGTCAGGCGCGCTCGGCGACGCGATCTCCGAGAAGTTCGGCGGCCTGGCCGACCTGAAGTCGGCGGTGAACGACGCCGGCGTCAAGCGCTTCGGCTCCGGCTGGACGTGGCTCGTCTGGGACGGCTCCGGGCTCGCCGTCGAGTCGACCCCGAACCAGGACACGCCGGTCATGGACGGCAAGACGCCGCTCCTCGGCATCGACGTGTGGGAGCACGCCTACTACCTCAACTACCAGAACCGGCGGCCCGACTACCTCGAGGCGTGGTGGAACGTCGTCGACTGGGACGCCGTCTCCGCGAGGTTCGACGCGGCGCGCGGCTAGCTCCGAGCGCAATCCGCCCCGGTCGCGGGCGCGTAGCAATCCACACATGGCTGCGTCGCTCGCGATCCGGGTCGATTCGCTCCCGGCTGGACCGGGAATCATGCATCGCGTGGCGTTCCCGGAAGCAACCGACGGGCAGCTGATCGCACGCGTCGCCGCGGGCGACCGCAGTGCGTTCGAGGAGCTGCACGGACGCTACGCGCGCGCGGTGCTCGGGCTTGCGCTGCGAAGGCTCGGCGACCGCGGACGCGCCGAGGACGCGACCCAGGACGCCTTCGTCGCCATCTGGCGCTCGGCGCGGACGTACGACCCGTCGCGCGGGCGCGGTGCGCCGTGGCTCTACGCGGTGGCGCGCAACGCGATCACCGACGGCCTCCGGCGAATGCCCGAGCCGGTGGCGGAGCTCGAGGACGGTCCGGGCCGCGACCCGGATCCGTCGGACGAGGCCGAGGCATCGTGGACCGCGTGGCGGGTGCACCGCGCACTCGAGGTGCTTCCCGACCACGAACGGCCCGTGATCGAGCTCGCGTACTGGAGCGGTCTCTCGCAGAGCGAGATCGCCGATCGGCTCGCGATCCCCCTGGGCACGGTCAAGACGCGGACGCGGAGCGCTCTCTCGCGCCTCGCCGACGCCCTCGACGAGGAGCTGCGATGAGGCCCGAGTTCGACGAGCTGGTCGGCGCCGACCTCGATCCCGCCGAGCGGGCGCGTCTCGAGCACGTCCACGACCTCCTCCTCGCGGCAGGGCCTCCGCCTGCGGCGGATCACGCCGCCGCGCCGATGTTGCGACCTCGCCGACGTCGGGGCGCGCTCCTCGCCCTCGCTGCAGCGCTCGCCATCACCGCGTTCGCGCTCGGTGCGGCGCTCGTCGAGGGCGGCGATCGCAACCTGGACTTCACCGAGACGATGACGGGAACGCCGAGCGCGCAGAACGCGACGGGCTCCCTCGCGGTCTTCGACATCGACGCCGCCGGGAACTGGCCGATGGAGCTGACCGTCGCCGGTCTTCCGCCCGCGCAGAGCGGCCGCCCCTTCGAGCTCTGGCTGACGCGAGACGGACGGCTTGCGGCGCTGTGCGGCGGCTTCCTCACGAGCTCGGACGGCACTGCCTCCGTCCCCCTGAACGCGCCGTATCGCTTCGACGAGTTCGACGGCTGGGTCGTCGTCGAGGAAGGCTCGGAGACGCCGCTGCTCACGACGTGAAGCGCCCGAGACCCGCGCGCACCACCCGCGCGCAGGTATGAGACCTTGACGCGAGCGGAAGAGCTCGACGCCGGCTTCGAGCGGCGGACGCAGTGGGCGGCCGGGCGACTGGCTATCTTCGGTTCGACGTGACCGATCGACCGACTCGGACCCAGTACGAGGATTTCGCCCGCCATGTGCTCGCGCGGGCGAGCCCAAGAGCGACCGCACGGGCACCGGCACGGTGAGCACCTTCGGGTATCAGATGCGGTTCGACCTCGCCGAGGGCCTTCCGCTCGTGACCACGAAGAAGGTGCACTTCAAGTCGGTCGCTGTCGAGCTTCTCTGGTTTCTACGCGGTGACTCGAACGTGCGCTGGCTGCAGGAGCACGGCGTCACGATCTGGGACGAGTGGGCGGACACGGATGGCGAGCTCGGCCCGGTCTACGGCGTGCAGTGGCGCAGCTGGCCCACGCCGGACGGCGGGCACGTCGACCAGATCGCGGAGGTCGTACGGCTCCTTCGCGAAGACCCCGACTCGCGCAGGATCATCGTGAGCGCGTGGAATGTCGCCGAGATCCCGCGGATGGCGCTCGCCCCGTGCCACGCGTTCTTCCAGTTCCACGTCGCCGGTGGCGCGCGGCTGAGCTGTCAGATCTACCAGCGCTCGGCCGACGTCTTCCTCGGCGTGCCGTTCAACATCGCGAGCTATGCGCTGCTGACCCACATGCTCGCGCAGCAGGCCGACCTCGATCCGGGTGACCTCGTCTGGACCGGCGGCGACTGCCACATCTACGACAACCACCGCGAGCAGGTCGAGACCCTGCTCGCCCGCGACCCGTACCCGTACCCGTCGCTTCGTCTCGCACGACGGCCGGCGTCGATCTTCGACTACGTGTTCGAGGACTTCGAGGTCGTCGGCTACGAGCACCATCCGGCGATCCGCGCGCCGGTCGCCGTGTGACGATCTCGCTCGTGGCCGCCGTCGCGCGTGACGGAGTGATCGGACGCGACGGAGGGATCCCGTGGCGCCTGCCCGGGGACGTCCGACACTTCAAGTCTCTGACGACGGGACACGCGGTCGTGATGGGCAGGCGGACGTGGGAGTCGCTTCCGGATCGCTTCCGACCGCTGCCCGACCGACGGAACGTCGTCGTCACACGGAACGAAACCTGGCAGGCAGAGGGCGCCGAGCGCGCGGGCTCATTGGAGGAGGCGCTCGCGCTCCTCGCGGACGAGGAGCACGTGTTCGTCATCGGCGGCGCACAGATCTACGCGGCGGCGCTCCCCCACGCCGACGAGCTCGTGCTCACCGAGATCGACGCCGGCATCGCCGGTGACACGTTCTTCCCCGACTGGGATCGTGCGGCGTTCACGGAGGTCGCACGTGAGGAGCACGTCTCGGAAGACGGCACCTCGTTCGCGTTCGTCACCTACCGCAGCATCGCCGCAAGCCAGCTGGCGGCGCTCGAGTCGGTCGACGCGCTCCTCGAGGGCGACCGAATCGCCTACTGGCTGTTCGGCGGCTGGGCCGTCGACTTCTACGCCGGATCGATCACGCGGCAGCACTTCGACGTCGACGTCGCCGTCTGGTTCAGCGATGTACCGCGGATCGCCGCGCTTCTCGCGCAGGACGGCTGGCGGCACGCGCCGGACCCGGAGGAGAACGGCGGCACCGGGTACGAGCGCGACGGCGTTCGCCTCGAGCTCACCTATCTCGTGAGCAGCGAGGACGGGCGCGTGTTCACGCCCCTCGAGGACTCTCAGGCGTGGTGGCCGGACGGTGCGTTCGCAGACGACGTACGTGAGCTGCGCGGAGTACGGGCTCGACTCGTCGACCGACACGCCCTCACGAGCGGCAAGTCGCGCCCGCGCGACGATCCGGAGGACGCAGCCAAGGACGCAGCCGACTTCGACGTCCTCTCCCGATACGATCACGGCCCGTGAGCACGCACCTCCACGTGACCCGCGAGAGCCTCGACGAGCGCCTGCCCGAGCTCCGAGAGCTCGGCGCCGAGCAGGGGACGCTGGAGCTGATCGTCGTCCGTCCGAGGGAGGGCGAGCGAGAGACGCCTGACACGGCGGAGCTGACGATCGAGGCAGGGCTCGTGGGCGACCGGTGGACAGCACGGACGAACCCGGACGGGAGCGTGCACCGCGACAACCAGCTCACGATCGCGTCCACGCGCATGCTCCGGCTCATTACGGATCCGGAGCGCTGGCCGCTCGCCGGCGACAACCTGCTCGTCGACATGGGGCTCGACAAGGCCGACCTCCCAGTGGGAAGCAGGCTCGCGATCGGCGATGTCGTCGTCGTCCAGATCTCGGAGGAGCCCCACACCGGCTGCGCGAAGTTCTCGGCGCGTTTCGGGAGCGACGCGCTCAAGTTCATCAACTCGCCGGAGGGCCGCGAGCTGCGGCTGCGGGGCGTGAACGCGCACGTGATCGTTCCCGGCACGATCTCGACGGGCGACGCCGTGCGCCGCATCCGGATCTAGGCGCGTAGCTCGAGCACGGCCTCGCGAAAGACCTCCGTGTGCCGGTCGACGTCGGCCTCGGTCGTCGCGGGCGACATGAGCGCCATGTTGTGAAACGGCGTCAGCAGGATCCCGCGGTTCAAGGCGTAGAGGTGCATGTAGCGCTCTAGCGCCGCGTCGCCGGCAGCGTGCGCCTCACGCCCATTTCGCGGTCTGTCGGGGCCGAAGAGGTACTCGGCCCGACAGCCGAGCCGGGTGACGTGCCACGGAAGCGCGGACTCCCGGATGCCCGCCTCGACGCCCGCCGTCCACCGCTCGGCGAGCGGAATCATCCCGGCGAACGCCTCTTCGGTGAGCACCTCGCCGAGCGTCGCACGCATCGCGGCGAGTGAAAGCGCGTTCGCGGCGAGGGTGCCTCCCACACCACCCACGTCCACGTCCTCGAGCTCGATGCGACCCGCGAGTCGTGCGGCCGTCTCGTCCGAGAACCCGTACGCCGCCGCCGGGATTCCGCCCGCGATCGGCTTCCCGATCGTCACCACGTCGGGCTCGAGCCCATATGCCTGCGTGTACCCGCCGGGGCCACAGCAGATCGTGTGCGTCTCGTCGATCGCGAGCAGCGTGCCGTGGCGTCGCGTCACCTCCCGCAGCTTCTCGTGGAAGCCCGGCTCCGGATGGACGATCCCGATGTTCGTGAGCGCGGGCTCGGTCAGGACGAGCGCCACGTCTCCCCGAGCGAGCTCGCGCTCGAGCGCGTCGACGTCGTTGAACTCGACGACGCGTGTCGTGACCGCCGGATCGACCGGTGGCCCCAGGTTTCCGCTCCGCGCGCGGACGACCCCGTCCGAGCCGAGGGTCGCGAACGTCTCGTCGACGGTGCCGTGGTAGCACCAGTTGAAGACCAGGATGGTCGACCGTTCAGTCACGTGACGCGCGAGCCGAATCGCGAAGCGGTTCGCGTCGGTGGCCGTCAGGGCGAACTGCCAGGAGGAGACACCGAATCGGCGCGTCAGCTCGTCGGCGACCCAGAGCGCATCCTCACTCGGCAGCATCAGCGTGATCCCCTTGGCTGACTGGTCGATCACCGCCTTCAACGTCGCGGGAGGAGCGTGGCCGGTCATCGCACCCGTATCGCCGAGGCAGAAGTCGACGTACTCGATCCCGTCGACGTCGACGAACCGCGCACCGTGTGCCTCCTGCACGAATACCGGGAAGCCGCCCGGCCACTTGCGCATCCAGTGCATCGGCACGCCCTCGAAGAGCGAGCCGCGCGCGCGTACGGCGAGCTCGCGCGAGCGCGGGTGAGTCTCGACGAAGCGCGCTTCTTCGCGCGCGTGCAGCTCCGCGAGGCTGCTCACGCCTCGTCGAGCGCCGCCCGGCCGCGCGCCGTGACGACAACGCTCGAAAGCGACCCGTTCCGGACGATTTCGATCAACCCCTCGTCGAGGGCGTCTTCCCACACGGAATGTTGCGGGCAGTTCGTCCGCCAGACCTCGATCGCGTCCGGGTAGGTGCGCGGCTCGCGCGCGACCCACGAGAGCAGGTCGAGAGCCTCCGGCGTCATCCGCGCCGAATGGCGAGCACGCGGGCCTTCCACGAACCGCTCGGCGCCTCGACATCGACGACGTCGCCCACGGCCGCGCCCATGAGGGCGGAGCCGAGCGGCGAGTCGGGCGAGACCCCTCCGACCGCCGAGATCACGACCTCCATCGCGTCGCCGTCCGCGTCGGCGATCTCGACGATCGACCCCACGCCGATGTGCTCGTCCGTGTCGTGCTCGACGGTCACGGCATGCGTTAGACGAGCGCGCAACGCACGGATCCGGGCTTCGAGCAGCCCTTGCTCGTTCTTCGCTGCGTGGTACTCGAAGTTCTCGGACAGGTCCCCGAACTCCCGCGCCGTCTTGATCGCCTGCACGGCCGCCTTCCGCCGCGGGCCCTCGAGCTCGGCGAGCTCGGCCTCCAGGGCACCCCGCTGCTCGGCGGTCAGCTGCTCGGCTCTCTGGTTGCTCATCGAACGCAACGCTAGTCGCTGGATTAGGCTCCCGCACGACAACGCCGGGGAAAAGGAGGAATAGGTGGCGACGGACCTGGAACGCTTCGTCGGAGCGGACGGACGCGCGGATCTCGTGAAGGACGTCCGCCGACGCATCGACGCCGAGGGGATCACGTACATCTACTACCAGTTCCCCTCCGTCACCGGCCGCATCATGGGCAAGGGCGTTCCGGCGCAGCACTGGGAGACGATCGCGGAGAAGGGCTTCCAGCTCGTGTACGGCGCAACGGCGAACCTCTTCACCGACCGCCACGGCAACTACATCGGGTACGGGCCGGAGGCCGCCGAGCTCGTCGGAGTTCCGGAGCCGGAGACCTTCCAGCCGCTCCCCTGGGATGCGAAGGTCGCGCGTGTGTGGTGCACCTGCTTCCGCAACCGCGAGGAGCGCAAGGACCCCGGCGCGTTCCTCTCCTCGGACTGCCGCGGGAACCTCAAGCGCATGCAGGCGGAGTTCGAGGAGGCGACCGGGCTCCACCTCCGAGCCGGGACCGAGCCCGAGATGATGTGGCTCGAGCTGAACGAGGACGGCACGCCCGCGGTCACGGGCAAGACGAAGCCCTACTGCTACCACATCGACCAGTTCTCCGAGCTCCAGCCGATCATCCACCGGGTGATCGAGTACGGCCAGGCGATGGGCCTCGACATGATCCAGGGCGACCACGAGGATGCCCCCGGCCAGATCGAACTCAACTTCGGCTTCGACCGAGCGGAGAAGACGGCCGACAACCTCTCGACGTTCCGCCAGATCTGCAAGGCCGTCGGACGCGAGCTCGGCGCGTTTCCGTGCTTCATGCCGAAGCCCTTCATGGGAGTCTCGGCGAACGGCTGCCACCACAACATCTCGCTCTGGAAGGGCGACGAGAACGCCTTCATGCCGGAGACGGACGACCAGCAGAAGCCGAGCGAGGTCGGCCTGTACGCGATCGGAGGCATCCTCGAGCACCTCGGCGCGCTGACCGCAGTCACCGCTTCGACGGTCAACTCGTACCGCCGCCTCTGGGATACCGGCTTCTGGGCGCCCGTCTTCGCCGACTGGGGCTTCCAGAACCGCACGACCGCGTTGCGGGTGTCAGCCCCCGGCCGCTTCGAGTACCGCTCGGTCGATTCCGCCGTGAACCCCTACCTGTCCATGGCCTCGCTCATCGCCGCGATGCAGGACGGGATCGAGCGCAAGCTCGATCCGGGCGAGCCCGAGGAGCGCAACATCTACGAGGCGATGGAGGCCGGCAAGGAGGTCAAGCGCATTCCGATGACCTTCGGCGATGCGCTCGACGCACTCGAGGCGGACGAGGTCGTGAAGAAGGCGTTGCCCGACGAGATGTACACGGTCTTCATGCACTACAAGCGGGACGAGTGGGAGAGGTACTGTGCGACCGTCACGGATTGGGACGTGACGGAGTACCTCGACGTTCTGCCGTAGGAGGACGAAGGCGCATGTGCGGGATCGCGGGGATCATCTACCGGGACGGGTCGGAGCACGCCATCGGCGACGAGATGACGCGGATGCTCCAGGCGATGAAGCACCGTGGCCCGGACTCCACCGGCTACGCGTTGTACGGCACGCCGGAGAACGGGAATCTCGTGATGCGCTACAAGCTCGCGGACGCGAACACGCCGCGCGACTTCGACTTCACCGAGCGCCTGCGCCGCCACCGCGTCGAGGTCGAGGCCAGGCTCGCCTCGCTGGGGGCCCGCATCAACGAGGTCGAAGAGGAGACGCCCTACGCGTTTCGCGTCTCGTTCGACTACGACGGCGATCTGAAGCTGCTCGCCGACTTCGTCGAGGACATCCCCGAGGCCGAGGTCCTCTCGCTCGGTCACTCGCTCGAGATCGTCAAGGATCTCGGTGACGCGGAGAGCGTCCACGAGACCTACGGCCTCGCCGACTTCACCGGTACCCACGCCATCGGCCACGTCCGCATGGCGACGGAGTCCGAGGTGGACATCGCCGGAGCGCACCCCTACTGGGCCTACCCGTACTCCGACGTCGCGGTCGTCCACAACGGCCAGCTGACGAACTACTTCATGTGGCGCCGCCGCCTCGAGCGCGCCGGCCGCCGCTTCATGTCCGAGTGCGACTCCGAGATCATCGCCGTGTACCTCGCCGAGGAGATGTCGAAGGGCTCCAGCTTCGAGGAGGCGATGCACCAGTCCCTCGACGAGCTCGACGGCGTCTTCACCTACATCGCGGTGACGAAGGACGAGCTCGGCGTGGCGAAGGAC
This sequence comes from uncultured Gaiellaceae bacterium, assembly GCA_963740105.1. Lineage (GTDB taxonomy): Bacteria > Actinomycetota > Thermoleophilia > Gaiellales > Gaiellaceae > GMQP-bins7. Next base: position 67,994 of record CAVUCT010000012.1, on the reverse strand, counting down.
GAGCTCGCCGCGAAGCCGCTCGTGCTCTACGAATCCGACGATCTCGTCGCGCTCGCATCCGAGGAGATCGCGATCCAGCAGATCGTCGACCACGAGATCGACACGTACGACCCCTACGAGCGGGAGGTTCTCGTATGGCAGCGGTAGGCGAGCGGCAGATCTCCTACGACGCGCGCGGGCTCGCGGAGCCGATCGCCGAGGCACCGCGAAACGCAGTCGTCGAGGACGGCATCGCCACCTTCGACGCGCGCGAGCTGACGACGCGGACGATCAACCTCGAGCTTCGCCGCCTGCTCTACGAGGAAGGCCTCGACGAGGTCGTGATCCAGAACCCGCAGGGCCGCCACTCGCTCGGCGTCGGCATCTTGCGCCGCTGTCGGATTCGCTTCGAGGGCTCGCTCGGCTACTTCGCCTGTGGGCTCATCGACGGCCCGGAGATCCACATCACGGGCCGCGTCGGCTGGTCGTCGTGCGAGAACATGATGTCCGGGGTCGTCGTGGTCGACGGGAACGGCGGCTCGCTGACGGGCGCAGCGATGCGCGGCGGCGATCTCGTCGTGAAGGGGCGGGTCGGCGCGCGCACCGGGATCGATCAGAAGGGCGGCACGATCATCATCGGCGGCTCGGTCGGCTCGATGACGGGCTTCATGATGCAGCGCGGGCGACAGATCATCTGCGGCGACGCCGGCCCGGGTCTGGGCGACTCGATGTACGACGGGACGATCTACGTCGCCGGCAAGGTGAAGTCGCTCGGCATCGACTGCGTCCCCGGCGAATGGACGGACGCGGACACCGAGCTCATCGAGCGCAAGTTCCGGATCTATAGCCTGGGCTCGCCTCCCGAGTTCCAGAAGTTCGTCTGCGGGAAGGTTCTCTACAACTACGACGCCCTGGAACCCTCCGAGAAGAAGCTGGTGATTTAGGTGGCCACCGAAAACGGCCCGTCTCAGAAGGACGTCCTCGGCCGTAGCCGCATCTTCACGCCCGAGGTCGTCAACGACATCCACATCAAGGCCGAGCTCGGCCGCTACCGCATGCGCGGCTTCTCGATCTTCAAGCCGATCCCGCACTGGGACGAGCTCGTGTTCCTACCAGGGACGCTGACGCGCTTCGTCATCGAGGGCTACCGCGAGAAGTGCGACACGACGACCGTGCTCGGTGCGCGCTTCGCGAAGAATCCGCTCGAGCTCGACATCCCGATCTACATCACCGGCATGTCGTTCGGCGCGCTCTCGCTCGAGGCGAAGATGGCGCTCGCGAAGGGCGCGTCCATGGCCGGCACGGCGACGTGCTCGGGCGAGGGCGGGATGATCCCGCCGGAGCGCGACTACTCGACCAAGTGGTACTACCAGTGCATCCAGTCGCGGTACGGGTTCAACCCGCACCACCTGATGCTCGCCGACGCATGCGAGTTCTTCATCGGGCAGGGCTGCAAGGTCGGCCTCGGCGGGCACCTGATGGGGCAGAAGGTCACCGAGCAGGTGGCCGAGATGCGCTCGCTCCCGGCCGGGATCGACCAGCGCTCCCCGGCCCGGCACCCCGACTGGCTCGGTCCCGACGACCTCTCGCTGAAGGTGCAGGAGATCCGTGAGGCAACCGACTACCGGATCCCGATCCAGCTGAAGCTCGGCGCCTCACGCGTGTACGACGACGTGCGCATGGCGGCGAAGTGCGGCCCGGACATCATCTACCTCGACGGCGCCGAGGGTGGCACCGGCGCCGGACCGCACATCGCCACCGAGGAGACCGGCATCCCGCTGATGGCCGCGATCCCCGAGGCGCGCCGCGCGCTCGAGGACGTCGGGCTCGCGGACGAGATCGACCTCGTCGTCGCAGGCGGCATCCGCAACGGCGCCGACGTCGCGAAGGCGATCGCGCTCGGCGCTAAGGCGGTCGCGATCGGCCACTCCGCTCTGATGGCGCTCAACTGCAACAAGGAGATCCCCGGCGTCACCGATTACGAGGGAACCGTCGGCGTTCCGGCTGGCCAGTGCTACCACTGCCACACCGGCCGCTGCCCGGTCGGCGTCGCGACGCAGGATCCCGAGCTGCGCAAGCGGCTCGTCGTCGAGGATGCCTCCGAGCGCGTCTACAACTTCCTCACCGCGATGACAATGGAGCTGCAGATGCTCGCGCGCGCGTGCGGCAAGACGAACGTGCACTCGCTCGAACCCGAGGATCTCGCGGCGCTCACGGTCGAAGCCTCCGCCATGGCGCGCGTTCCGCTGGCGGGAACGACCTACACGGTCGGCCAGACCGAGCGCGAGATCCTGGCCGAGGTGCAGCGCCTCCTCGCGATCAAGGCGGAGGACGAGCTCATCGCAAATCCGACAGCGCAGGTCACCGATCTCCATTCGGTGGACGCATGAGCTCGCACGACCTCGCCTACACCGAGCCGGAGAAGATCAAGTCGATCGACGCCGAGTTCCTCGCAGGTCATCGCTTTCCGTACCAGGAGGACATCTCGCTGCTCGACGACGTCGACCTGATGGCAGCTACCCCGGGCGAGGACCTGAACTGGCTCGAGGACATCGCTCTCCTGGAGGAGGACGGGATGCCTGCGGTCTTCGACCGCTACAGCAATGCCTTCCTCAAGATCTACTTCCCGATCCCCGCCGGCCGCGAGGACGAGATCGCCCGCAAGGTGCTCGTCAAGCACCTGACGAGCGGCAACTCGTACGGGATCCAGCTGAAGGCCGACTCGACACGAAGTTCCTCCGGAGCCCGCGGCTCGGCCCGTGGCGTCGAGGGCTCGCAGATGCCGGTCGCCGCACGAGTACACGGCGCGCGTCCTCGAGGACTGCGACTGACCTGTCCGCCGGGCACTGAGCATCCCGGCAGATGACGCCCTCGGCGTCGACGAGCTTCGAGGCAGAATAGGTTCAGGCAGATGCGCGTCCTGGTCCTCCAGCACATCGCATGTGAACCGCCGGGCGTGTTCGAGGACGTGCTGCGCGAGCGCGACGCCGAGCTCCACCGGGTCGAGCTGGACGCTGGGCGACCTGCTTCCGGACTGGCGTGACTTCGACGCGATCGTCGCCATGGGCGGGCCGATGTCGGCCAACGACGACGCCCGACTCCCGTGGCTGACCGGGGAGAAGCTCGCGATCGGAGAGGCTGTGCGCGACGGAATGCCGTACTGGGGCGTCTGCCTCGGGGTGCAGCTCCTCGCCGCAGCGCTAGGCGCGAAGGTCTACCCCGGCCCGGAGCCCGAGGTCGGGTTGCTGCCCGTGAGCATGACCGGTGCTGCGCGCACCGACCCCGTCTTCGAGGAGGCGCCGCACGACCTCGTGACGCTGCAGTGGCACGGCGACACCTTCGACCTCCCCGAGGGAGCCGTGTGCCTTGCCGGCTCGCCGGCTTACCCGAACCAGGCGTTTCGCTTCGAGCGCGCGTACGGCGTCCAGTTCCACCTGGAAGTCTCGGCCGAGATGGCGCGCGACTGGGCGGAGGTGCCCGAGTACGTCGCCTCGCTCGAGCACACGCTCGGCGCCGAGCGCGGCGCCTGCCTTCCTGGCTGCGATCGCGGAGAACGCGGAGGCGATGCGCACGAACGGCCGCGCGCTCTTCGAGCGCTGGCTCGACCGCGTCGTCGACGAGTCTCGGCTCGCGCGGACGTAGACCGACGCGGTCGGCCCGCGGCTGCAGTTACACGCCGCGCGGCGAGCGGTCGTCGAGCGCGACCTTCATGAGATCGCGGATCGAGACGATCCCGACGACCTTCCCGTCCTCGACGACCGGGAGATGGCGAAAGCCGCCGTGGATCATGAGCGTCGCGGCGTGATCGGTCGTGTCGCCGGGCTCGATCGTGTCGGGGTGACGAGTCATCCACTCGGTCACGACGGCGCTCCCGTCCTTCCCGGCCGCGACCGCCTTCATGACGTCACGCTCCGTGAGGATCGCCGCGATCGCGTCACCGTCGAGCACGACGACGGCGCCGACACCGCGCTCCGCCATGGCCGACGCCGCTTCACCCAACGTCGCCTCCGCGGAGACGGTGAGGAGGGTCTGCGTCATGTGATCGGCGACGACCGGCACCCGGCGATTCTACGATTCGCGCATGGACACTGCTCAGCCGCGTGCCACGGGACGCTGCCTGTGCGGCGCCGTGACCTACGAGGTTCGCGGGCTCCTGCGCGACATCGTCCTCTGCCACTGTGTCGAATGCCGCCGCTGGGCTGGGAACGTCGGCGCGTTCGCCGCGACATCAACTGAGCACCTCGTCATCGCCGAGACCGAGGAACTGCGCTGGATCGCGAGCCCGGAGAGCAGCCGCAACGCGCGCCGTGGCTTCTGCGGCGCATGCGGATCGAGTCTCTTCTGGCAAGCCGAGGGCGCCGAGCGCATCGGCATTGCCGTCGGAACCCTCGATCCGCCGACGGGGGTGCGCGTCACCGCCCACATCTACACCGCGCAGGCACCTGACTGGGACGAGCTCCTGGACGACGGTGTTCCACGCGACCCGGACTCGTCGTACGTGCCTCGCTGGAGCTGAGCTTGTTGCAAAGTCGGCACTGGGGTCGCCCGGGGCGGTTCCTATACTCGCCCGCCTGACCGATCTCGCCACACCGCTGCACGATCTCTTCGGGTTCGACGCCTTCCGGCCCGGCCAGGAGGAGGTCGTGCGCGCCGCGATCGCGGGTCGCGACACGCTCGCGCTCATGCCGACGGGCTCCGGGAAGTCGCTCACGTACCAGCTCGCCGCGATGCTTCGGCCCGAACCGACGCTCGTCCTGTCGCCGCTGATCGCGCTGATGAAGGACCAGGTGGACAAGCTGCCACCGCAGATCGCGGCGACCGCGACGTTCGTCAACTCCTCGCTGTCCGTGGAGGAGACGGCGTCTCGCCTGGCCGGCGTGGCTTCCGGGGAGACGCGGCTCGTCTACGCAGCACCAGAGCGTCTACGACAGTCGCGCTTCGTCGATCTCCTCGCCGATGTCGGCATCGGCCTCGTCGTCGTGGACGAGGTGCATTGCGTGAGCATGTGGGGGCACGACTTCCGCCCCGACTACCTCTTCATCCGGCGCGGTCTCGAGGCACTGGGCGATCCGACGCTCCTCGGGATGACAGCGACCGCGACACCTGAGACGGCTCGCGACATCGGGCACGCGCTCGGCCGGTCGCTCGACGTCGTCCACACGAGCGTGATGCGCCCGAATCTCCGCTACGACGTGGACGAGGTCGCGAACGCCGAGGACCGCATCGGGATACTCGTCGAGCGCCTGCGTGCTCTGCGGGGCGGCTCGGCGATCGTGTACGCACGCTCTCGACGCTCGACCGAGGAACTCGCCCGCGTCCTGCGCGGACACGGGTTCCGTGCGGAGCACTACCACGCGGGCCTCGAGGCTCTGGAGCGCACACGCGTGCAGGACGACTTCGTGTCCGGCAGCACGCAGGCAGTCGTCGCCACGACCGCGTTCGGCATGGGCATCGACAAGCCGGACGTTCGGCTCGTCTGCCTCGTCAACTACCCGGACTCGCTCGAGGGCTACGTGCAGATGGTCGGCCGCGCGGGGCGAGACGGCGCGCCGAGCGAGACGCTCCTGCTGGCGAGCCCGAGCGACGCGGCAGCGTTGCGCCGGTTCGCGGTGTCCGACGTGCCGACCGCGGCCGAGCTTCGCTCGATCTACCGCGCGCTGAGAGATGCAGGCGGGCTCGTCGATCCCGACGAGCTCTCGGCGCTCGCCCCCGAGCGGGACGCGCGGGTGCTCGTCGGCATGCTCGAGCAGGCAGGGCTCCTCGAGCGGAGCTTCGACGAGGGACGGTTGATGCGCATCGAGCTCACGGCCGCTCCTGCAGACGCACGAGAACGGGTCGAGGCGCTTCTCGACCGCGCCAGCCTCGTTGCCGAGTCTCGCGCGGACCGGATCGTCGGGTTTGCCGAGACTCGCGTATGCCGGCACGAGCAGGTGGCCGCCCACTTCGGCGAGGCGTACGTCGGGCCGTGCGGCAGCTGCGACGTGTGCGCGCCCTCGACTCGCGGATCCGCGTCGATCTCGAGCCCGCCGCCTCCGCTGCCCGACGACATCGGCGAGGCCATCGTCGACGCGGTCGCCTCTCTCACGTGGCCGCTCGGCCGGCGGAGCCTGCTCGCGACGCTTCGCGGCTCGCTGAAGGCACCGCCGTCTGCTCGCCGGTCGGCCGCGTACCGGATGCTTGCGGCCGCGACCGACGGAGAGGTCCGCCGCTGGGTGCAGCTCGTCGAGCTCTCCGGCGCGCTCGTAGAGGTGACGACACCCGACGGCTTCCGGGTCCTGCACGTCGACCGCGCGGTGCAGCCGCCGCAGATCCGGACTGGCAGCGACACCGACGTCGACGAGGAGCTCGTGACGCGCCTGCGCAGCTGGCGCCTCGAGCGCTCGCAGGAGGATGCGGTTCCGGCGTACGTCGTCCTCCACGATGCGACGCTTCGCGAGCTCGCCGCCCTGCGCCCGCAGACGCTGAACGAGCTCGCCGGCGTGAAGGGCTTCGGGCCGGTGAAGCTCGAACGCTACGGCGACGACCTGCTCGCAGTGCTCGCTGCCACGTAGGCGCGCGCACCAGCTTGCCCCGCGATGCAGGCGCAGCCTACGATGGCAGGCACGAAGCCAACGACGTGGGAGGCCGGAATGTCCGAGAAGCTGTGGGGTGGCGAGCCGTTCTGGGGGCTCGGCTACGAGTGGGATCCCGACTGGGTCCTGACCGATCGCCAGAAGGAGCTGCGCGCGACGCTCATCGAGCTCTGCGAGAAGGAGCTGCGTGCCAACGCGAAGCGCTCCGACGACGAGCTCCTCTACCCGCGTCGGAACCTCGAGCTCCTCGGCGAGCACGGCTTCCTCGCACTCACCGTTCCCGAGGAGTACGGCGGCCTCGGCGAGAACCACGTCGCGTACGCGATGACGTGCGAGACGATCGCCCGCTACGGCTGCGCCTCGACCGCCATGTGTTACGTCATGCACATCGGCGCGGTGAACACGATCATGTTCCGCCCGACTCCCGAGCTGATCGACAAGTACATCCGCCCGCTCGGCACCGGCAAGATCGGGACGCTCTCCTACTCCGACCCCGAGACCGGATCGCACTTCTGGTATCCGATCTCGTCCGGAGCCGAGCGCTCGAACGGGGGCTACAAGGTCCGCAAGAAGGCGTCGTGGACGACCTCCGCGGGCTTCGCGGACTTCTACGTCGTGCAGACCACGAGCCCGGAGTTCACGGGCTACGACGACCTGTCGGTGTTCGTCATCGACGGCGACGACGTCGAGTCGCAGCCCTCGCTCTGGGACGCGCTCGGCCTGCGCGGAAACCAGTCCGGGCCGCTCGAGGTTCCGAACGTCGACGTCCCGTCGGAGCAGCTCGTCGGCCCCGAGGGCGACGGCGCCGCCTCGAACGACGAGTCCGTCGATCCGTGGTTCCTCATCGGCTCGTCGTCGGTCTGGAACGGCATCGCGCTCGGCGCGATCGACATCGCGAAGCGCCATACGACACGCAAGCGCCACGTCGACGTCGGCCTGCGTGTGGCCGACTACCCGACGATCCAGGACTACGTCGGCGAGGCGCTGATGGACACGAACGCAGCGCGGCTCTTCGTCTACTCGGTCGCCCAGGCGATGGACAAGGCGACGGACGACAACACGAAGACGCTCGCGGTCGGAGAGCTGGCCCGCGCCGACTACCTCCACTGGGCGTGGCAGATCAAGTTCGAGGCGGCGAAGAACGTCGCCCACGTCGTCGACAAGATGCTCCACGCGTGCGGCGGCTCGGGCTACAAGCGCGACATGGAGCTCGAGCGCTACCTCCGCGACGCGAAGGCCGGCTGGGTCATGGGCCCGACCAATGAAGTCCTGCGGCAGTTCGTGGGGAAGGCGGTTCTCCTCGGCTTCGAGGCGCTCGACTACTGGAACCAGTCGTACAACCGTCGCGCGGTCGAGAACGAAGTGAAGAAGCTCGACGCCGACGGCAAGCGCGAGCTCGCCGACAAGCTCATCGCCGAGGCGGCCGAGATGGAGGCGAAGGCGCCGGCGAGCGCCTGACGTGAGCCTGCTCGGAACACCGGGTCTCGTCCGGGGCCTCCTCCCGGAGGACCCGTTCGTCGAGACGTACCTCGTCCGGCCGGGAGGCGCGACCGTGTTCGCCCTCGGGCCGGACGAGCGAATGACCGTGGTCGACACGCGCGGGAGCCAGGCCGCCGAGATCTCCGTGCTCGGCGCGGACGGTCGGGACGACGCGGCCGCGCTCGACGCTTCGGCCGACGCACCGGCAACGGTGATCCGCGCAGCCCTCGCCGATCGGAACGGCAGCCTGCTCGCGCACGAACTCGGGGCGCGGGGGCTCGATCCCGCCGACGCGCTCGCCGTGCGGCTCTTCGGCGAGTGGTCGCCGGCCGGTGCGGCGCAGACGTTCCGGGCTGATCGGGCAGTCACCGTGGTCGTCGCGGCGCCGGCCGGCCGCATCGTCGACGGCGCTCCTCCACCGTCCGAGCTCCTCGTCGAGGTGCGGCGCGCGGCGCCGCGCACATACGAGCAGCAGGAGCTCCCTCCTCCACTCGCCGAGCCTCGGCTCGACTTCCGTGTCGACGCGGCCACCGCGCTCGCCTACGAGGTGCGCGCGGGGGAGTTCATCCAGGTCATCGACGTCGAGGGCAAGCAGTGCTCCGACTTTCTCGCGTTCAATCGCGTCAAGCTCGAGGCGGGTGTCGAGCGAGGTCTCGATGCGACGACGACACGCTCGCTCATGGGCCAGGCCTACCCGATGCCCGGCCTGCATGGGAAGTTCTACGACGTCGATCAGGATCCGCTCATCGAGGTCGTCCGCGACACGGTCGGCCGTCACGACACCTTCGGCCTCGCCTGTACGGCCAAGTACTACGAGGATCAGGGCTATCCGGGCCATGTGAACTGCTCCGAGAACTTCAACGGGGAGGTCACGCCGTTCGGGATCGCGCCGCGCATGGGCTGGGAGGCGCTCAACTTCTTCTACAACACGGGCTTCGACGCGAACAACGTCTTCGTGATGGACGAGCCCTGGTCACGCCCCGGCGACTACGTCCTCCTCCGCGCGATGAACGACCTCGTCTGCGCCTCGTCGGCGTGCCCGGACGACATCGACCCGGCCAACGGCTGGCAGATCACGCCGGTGCACGTGCGGGTGTACGCGCCCGACAACGCGTTCTCGGTCGCGATCGCGCGTCGCGTGACTGCCGACGCCGACCCCGTGCTCACGCGCGAGACGACGTTCCACCCGCGCACGAGCGAGCTCACCAAGAGCTTCGTCGAGTACCGCGGCTACTGGCTTCCGCACTGCTTCGACAACGAAGGCGCGATTGCCGAGTACTGGGCGTGTCGCGAGAAGGTCGCGGTCATGGATCTCTCGCCGCTGCGCAAGTGGGAGGTTCTCGGCCCCGACGCCGAGGCGCTCATCCAGCACGCGATCACGCGCGACGCGCGGCGGCTCTCCGTGGGTCAGGTCACCTACACGGCGCTGTGCAACGAGACGGGCGGGATGATCGACGACGCGACCGTCTACCGTCTCGGCCAGGACAACTTCCGCTTCGTCGGCGGCGACGAGTACGACGGTGTCTGGCTGAACGAGCTGCGCGAGAAGCTCGACCTCAAGGCGTGGGTGAAGCCGTCCACCGACCAGCTCCACAACGTCGCCGTGCAGGGCCCGGAGAGCCGCGAGCTCCTGAAGAAGATCGTCTGGACTCCACCGACGCAGACCTCGCTCGAGGATCTCAAGTGGTTTCGCTTCACGGTGGGCCGGATCGGCACCTACGACGGGATCCCGATCGTCGTCTCGCGCACCGGCTACACGGGCGAGCTCGGCTACGAGGTCTGGTGCCATCCCTCCGACGGGCCTGCCGTGTGGGACGCAATCTGGGCGGCCGGGGAGGAGCACGGCCTGACACCGCTCGGTCTCGAGGCACTCGACATCCTGCGCATCGAGTCCGGGCTCATCTTCGCCGGATACGAGTTCGACGATCAGGTCGACCCGTTCGAGGCCGGAGTCGGCTTCGCGGTGGATCTGAAGACCGACGACGACTTCGTCGGGCGGGTCTGCGCTGGAGGAGCGCCACGCGCATCCGCAGCGAGTGTTGGTCGGGCTCGAGCTCGAGGGCAACGAGACCGCAGGCCACGGCGACGAGATCTACGTCGACCGGCAGCGCGTCGGCGTCGTCACGAGCGGCACGCGGAGCCCGATCCTGAAGAAGAACATCGCGCTCGCGCGGGTCGCGGTGCAGGTCGCGGAGCTCGGGACGACCCTCGAAGTCGGCAAGCTCGACGGCCTGCAGAAGCGGATTCCGGCGACGGTCGTCCGCTTCCCGTTCTACGACCCCGACAAGACGCGCCCGCGCTCGTAACTATCCGTTGCGGCTACGCGCTTGATCGAGTCGTTCACAGCTGAGCAGGTGGAGGCGTTCGGGAGCGACGGCTTCCTGATCGTCGAGGAGGGGCTCGTCTCGGAGCGCGGCCTCGCACTCCTCCGCGAGCGCTACGTCCCGCTGTTCGACGGCGAGTACGAGACCGGGATTCGGCCGGACGAGGTCAACTGGGTGCCCGGCCGCGATCCGGAGGACCGGACGCGCCAGCTCTGCAACGCGTGGAAGTCGGACAACGTGGTGGCGGCTCAGGTGCTGTCCGAGCGAACCGGCCGACTCGCCGCGCAGCTCGTGGGCTACCGCGGCGTGCGCATTCTCCAGGACAACGTCCTCTGGAAGCCGCCGGGGACGAAGGCAATCGGGTTCCACCAGGACTCCTCGTATGCCGACTACCTCGTCCCGCCGGAGATGATCACCTGCTGGATCTCGCTCCACGAGACGCAGGCAGATGCCGGGCCGATCGAGTTCGTCCGCGGCTCGCACGCGTGGCCGAAGTCGCCGCCGACGCGGTCGGAGTTCCACGCGCCCGACGACTGGCTCGCAGGGCCGCGGGCAGCTGCGCCAGAGGGCACGGATCTCGACACGGTTCCGGTCGTCGTCAAGCCGGGCGGCGGCTCGTTCCACCACGGCCTCACCTGGCACGGCTCGGCCCCGAACCACTCGGGCACCGTCGCGCGCATGGCGCTCGTCTCGCACTTCCTTCCGGTCGAGGCACGCTTCCACGAGACGAACGTCGACGTCAACTACTCGCGCTACCGCCGCCGCGGAGACCTCTCGATGGACGAGTCGTTCTTCCCGGTCGTATGGACCGAGTCCGGCTATCGCACGCCCTGGCTCTCCGAGCTGCCCGACCTCGGTTAGCCGGGCAGGAAGCTCCCGAGACGCTCGAGCGTCTCGAGGATCAGCCACGGCGGCACGGACTCCGCCGCGCGACGCACGAGCGGAGCCAGGAACGACGGGAGGTCGTCCTCCGTCACCGCCTGGTCGACCGCGCGCACGAGTCCATCCGTGATCGCCTGCTCGAGCTCGTCTCGGTCGAGGCGTTGCTCGTCTGCGAACGCGTCGAGGGCCTCCTCGCTGCGGAGCGCGAGGACGAGCTCCTCGCGCGAGACGTCGAGCTCGCACGCAACGCCATCGAGCGCTGCGAGCGCGATCCGCTCGATCGTCTCCCCCAGGCCGTCGGCGTCCGCTCGATCCCGCGCATCGCAGGGATTCGCGACGGGAGCCGGCTCGTAGCGCCCGCCGCCGAGCGCGAGGTACGGCACAACGACCGCCGCGACGAGCCCGAGGGCTGCGAGCAACGGCAGGAAGCGCTTCACGCCGGCCGCCTTCGCATCAAGGCGACGGGGACGAGCGCGAGCAGCGTGAGCGCGGCAGCGACGAGGAACGGCCCCGAGAACGCGCTCGTGACCGCGCGGTCGAGCTGCTCCTGGAGTCCGTCCACCAGCGCACGCCACTCGTCGTCGTCGGGCCTGCCCTCGAACGCCCGCTCGACGTCGGGCAGCTCGCCGAACTCGTCGGCGCGATCGACCTCGTCGAGGACGTCCTGCGCCACGCCGAGCTTGTCGAGCGGCGGGATGTCGCTGTCGAGCACCACGGCGGCGCCCGCACGGATCGCTTCGTCGCGGTTCTCCTCGAGTGCGGTCGTGAGCACGGGCGCGAGGAGGACGAGCCCGAGGACGACGCCTGCATGTCGCGCTGCGATCGTCCATCCGCCGTGCACCACCTGATCGGGCCGGCCGCGGAGAGCGAGCTCCGTCAACCCGGCGACCGTGAGACCGAGCCCGGCACCGACGAGAAGCTGGGGCGGAATCGTCCAGCCCCAGCCTGCGCGCGGCATGAGCGCCAGCGCAGTGAGACCCCCGGCGAGCAGCACCACGCCGCACGCAATGCCCTGCACCCCTGCGAGAGCCGACGGCCGGAAGCGACCGACGGCGATCGCGGTGAGCGGCATGACCGTCACGACAAGGCCGGCCGCTGCCGGAGACATCCCCCAGCCGTCCACGAGAAGGAGAACGACGAGGAAGAGTGCGGCGACGAGCCCGCCCGCGACGAGGAGCAGCGCGGCGTTCGCGGTGATCGAGGGCCGTCCCGCACGCATCAGAGACAGGCCGCACGTCCAGAGCGCGCACCGCGAGCAACAGGGCCAGCGCGAGTGGCACTTGCACGAGGAAGATCGACTCCCAGCCGAGTAGCTGCGTGAGGACTCCTCCTGCGGCTGGGCCGAGCGCGGCGCCTACCACGCCCGCAGCGACCCAGACGCGAAGTGCGCGCTCGCTGCCCTCCACCTGCGCGAGGAGGTGGAGGGCAGCGGTGACGATCAGCGCCGCGCCGAGCGCCTGGACGCACCGCGCGGCGACGAGCACGTCGAACGACGGGGCGAGTCCACACGCGAGCGAGGCGGTCGCGAAGACGACGACCCCCACGACGAACGCCTCGCGCGGCCGCCGTCTCGAGACGTACGCGGCCGGAACCGCGACCACCGCCAGGACGAGATTGAACGACGTGAGCACCCACGCAACCGAGGTGATCGCGACGTCGAATTGGCCGAGGATCTCCGGAAGCGCCAGCGTGACGATCGAGGAGTCGGCCAACGCGAGCCCGACGGCTACCCCGAGCAGTCTCACGCGCATCGCGCGAGTGTAGGACTCGCGCTACCTTCACTCGATGCGACCCCGCCGCGCAGTCGCAGTGGCCGCCGTCGCCGTCGCCGTCTTCTCGTCGTCGGCGCCGCGTCCGCGCTCGTGCCGGACGATCCCGATGCGAAGCACTGGGCCTACGGGGCGCTGAACCTCCCGGCCGCGTGGGACATGACGACCGGATCGCCCGAAATCGTCATCGCGGTCGTCGATTCGTATCGAGTGCGCCCGAGCGATCGCGGTTATCGGCTCCAAGCAGGCGTCCAGGCGTCGAACTCGGTGGGCTTCGGCGCCGCGCTCAGCGCACCGACGCGGGTGGTCGGGTAGCCCGCCCCTACGCCGTCTCGCGGAAGCGCGCTGCAAGCACCTCGATGAGTGCCCGCGCGGCCCGCGGATCGGCCTCGAGTGCCGCGAGCAGCTGATCCCGCGATACCGCGATCGCCCGCACCGACCCGACGGCGTGGATGTCCGCGATCCGCCCGCCGCTCGGATCGAGCACCTCGATCTCGCCGATGAGCTCGCCGGGACCGATGCTCTTCGACAGGCCCGGCCGCTCCACCCGCGCCTCGCCTTCGACGACGAGCAGAAGCTCGCACCCCTCCTCTCCGATCCGCATGATCGGCTGGCCGTCCGCATACTCACGCTGCTCCCCGAGCGCGAGGATCGGGTCGAGCAGCTCACGCGGAAGCAGCGAGAAGACGTGCGGATCCTCGATGAGCCGCTCGTAGCGGCCACCGTGGAAGAGCAATGGCCGACCTTCCCCATAGCGGGCGAACTCGACCTGGCCGAGGAACAGCGAGTGATCGCCACCCCAGTACGAGCGGACGACGCGAGCGACGAGATGCGCGAGCGCGCCCTCGACGAGCGGCGTCTCGTGCACGATCTCGAACGTCGCCTCCGGGAGGTCGTCCGCGACGCGACCCGCGAAGCGATCCGACAGCCCGGTCTGCCTCGCCTCGAGCACGCTGACGCCGAAGCGCGTGCCCTCGTGCAGCATCGCGCCCATCTTGGCCCGCCGGTCGATCGAGATGAGAACGAGGGGTGGCCGCAGCGACACGGACATGAACGCGTTCGCGGTCATCCCGTGCACCTGCTCGCCGACGCGGGTCGAGAGCACGGTCACGCCGGTGGCGAACATGCCGAGCGTGCGGCGGAAAGCGATCGCGGGGTCGCCCTCGAGCCCCTCACCGAGCTCGAGCGCGTGCGCCGACGGCGCGGCGTCGAACGACGCGCCGAAGGCTTCGGGGGCGGAGATCGCGCCGCTGATCTCGACCTCGAACTCCGGTGGTCTCGAGCCCTCCACGGTCGGATTCTGAACGACGAGCGAGCGCTCCCGGCATCGGACCTTGAAATTCGTCTGACATGCCACAGATAATCGACAACCCCGTAGTGGGCGACCACTTCCACCGGGAGGCACGGAGGAGTGCGCGAAAGCGCCCTGACCCTGCCCGTCGTCGCTCGACCCTCGAGCTCGAAAGGAGTCGCAAATGCAGCTAGCTGCATGGCTCGCTCAGGCAGCACCCCAGTTCCCCGACCAGGTGACGACGAGCACGCTTTCTTCTCCCCTGCAGAACGTCGTCTATGCCTCGGGCACCGTCGGGGCGATCATCATCCTCGCCGGGCTCATGCTCGTGGACGTAGGCGGCGTACGCCGCGTGAACGTCTTCGCGGCGGCGGCCGAGAAGATGATCGGGTTCTTCATCGGCTTCACGGTCTACTTCATCATCGGGTTCGCGATCTGGAACTGGCAGTACTACGTCGCATTCGAGATCGAGAGCCCGTACTGGCAGGCCATCAAGGACTGGTGGCTCGGAGGGACGTTCGCGAACGACTTCGCTCAGAACGTCGATCCCGCCAGCATGGGCGCGAACCTCAACAACCAGCAGATCTTCATCTTCTTCCTGGCCGCGTTCGCGGGCATCGTGAACGTCCTGCTCCACCTGTCGGTCACGGAGCGGATGAAGCCGGCCGCGTACTACTCGATCTGCGTCGTCGCGGCGGTGATGTCCTCGGTGCTGAGCTGGATGACCTGGGGCTCGACGAGGCCCGCTCACGAACCAGGGCTTCCACGACTTCTTCGGGATCGCGTTCGTGTACCTCTTCCCGGCGGGCATGGCGCTCGTGCTGGTACGCAAGGTCGGGCAACGACCAGGGATGTACAGCCCACACCCCAAGGTGCCGGTGTACCGCTCGTACAACCTCGGGCTCACGACCGTGGGCGTCGCCCTGATCTTCAGCGGGCTGCCGATGGTCATCCTCTCCTGCCTGTTCTTCTTCGCTCCCGAGCAGTACGCCGTGAGCGTGACGATGGCGGAGACAAGCGTCGGCGTGGCGTTCAACAACCTCGGCCTCGCGTGGGCCGGCGGTGCGTTGGCAGGCGCGGCTATCGCCTACTGGAAGAAGAGCTACATCTACCTCCTGCTCGGGCCGCTCGGTGCGTACGTGGCGGGAGCTCCAGCGTTCGACATCTACCAGCCCTGGCAGATGTTCCTTGTCGCGCTCGGTGCTCCGTTCGTCTGCTACGGCGTGTACGAATTCAGCCAGAGCCGCGGCTGGGACGAGCACAAGCTCACGCCGCTCTTCCTCGGCGCGGGCACGTACGGCCTGCTCATGGTCGGGCTCATCAAGTGGGGTGAGCCGCAGGGCGGGTACTTCGGTCTCACGGAGGGCGACTTTGCCTTCCAGCACGCCGAGGTCAACGTCCTCTGGCAGGCTCCTCTCAGTCGGCATCGTCGTCGCGGTCGGACTCGGAGCGGTGACCGCGGCCGTCATGGCGTTCATCCTCGAGCGCACGATCGGGCTTCGGCTCTCCGAGGAAGAGCAAGTCGCGGGCGTCGACGGCCCCGTGTGGGGTCTCGACTCCGACCTCGACCTGTACACCGGCGGGAACGGCGTGCCGGCTGCGCCGACGCCGGTCAGTTCGGCAGGCGAGTAGCACGGTTCGACCGGCTCCGGGCGCGTCGTCGCGCCCGGAGCCGGTCTGCGCTACGATCGTGCGCAGTACGCAACGCTATTGCCACAGGAGCAATCAGCCATGACTGAGAACCGCGCCTCGTACGTCGTGGTCGGAGCCGGCATCCACGGCCTCTCGACCGCCTACCACCTCGCAAAGGAGCTCAGCGCCCGCGGCGCAGGCTCGGGCGAGGACATCCTCGTCCTGGACAAGTCGAAGCCGGGCGCAGGTGCGTCGGGCATCGCCTGCGGCGTCGTCCGAAACAACTACTTCCAACCCGCAATGAGCGAGCTCATGCAGGCGTGCGTGGAGGTGTGGGAGTCCGATCCCGCGGCGTATCACTACAACTCGGTCGGCTACATCGCCCTCGGCGCGGCGGTGCAGGAGTCGGATCTCGCGGCCACGTTCGAGCGCCAGGAGCGGATCGGCTACCAGTCGGAGCTCATCACCGGCGCGAGCGAGGTCGACGCGCACCTGAAGCGACTGTTTCCCGACTGGCGCGCGCAGGGCGTCACGATCTGCCTCCACGAGCACCAGGGCGGCTTCGCGTTCAACGTCGAGTCCGTGCTCGGGCTGCGCGACAAGTGCGTCGGTGAGGGAGTGCAGGTTCTCGAGGGTGTCGAGGTCACCGGCTTCGTGTCACGTAACGACGGCTCGGTCTCCGCGGTCGAGACGTCCGACGGCGCGATCGAGGTGGGCGAGCAGGTCGTCATCGCGCCCGGCCCTTGGGCGGCGCGCTTCTGGTCGCTGCTCGGCATGCCGGACACGATCGACATTCGGACGCCCTCGGGCGACGTTGTCCGCGACCGGCCGATGTGGACGTACTGGAACCTCCAAGAGGGCGAGATCACCGTCGACCCGCTGATGTTCGCGACAGCCGACGGCGGCGCTCCTCCGGTCATCCACCTCGACACGGACGCCCCGCTCTACACGGACGAGGGTGAGCTCGTGACGGACGAGCTGTGGGGGATCTACTTCAAGCGCGACCGTCACGGCGTGCAGGGCGGCGCATCACCGCTCGTCGTCGACGGCTCGGTCGAGCTCGATCCGTACCCGTCGACGACCGACGTCGACTCGAGCTTCCCGGACATGTGGTGTGCGGCGTTGTCTCACTCGATGAGCCGCTTCGAGGGCTGCCGCGCGCAGTACAAGCAGGCGCGCTCGGGTGGTGTCGGCGCGTTCACAGCGGACAACTTCCCGGTCTTCGACTACGTGCGGCCGAACGTCTACGGGATCTTCGACTCCAACCACGGGTACAAGATGATTGGCGTCGGGCGGGAAGTTGCCTCGGTGCTCCTCGGCGACCACTCGCCTCTCCTCTACCCGTTCCGCTACGAGCGCTTCGCGACGGGTGACCTCCACCCCGTCTCCAGCTCGCCGTATCCCTGGTCGTAGTTGCGCGGCTCGCGCCGCTCGTAGACGATCACGGCGTGCTCGTCGTGTACATCCTCGGCTTCGCGCCGGCCGTCATGCTGCTCACCCTGGCGCTCGCCCTGTACCTGACCGTCATCGAGCTCCGGGATATGGAGCCACGCCCGCACTTTCTCTGGTGGAGTTGGTGGTTGCTCCTCGTGTTCATGACCCACTTCATCGGCTATCTATTTCTGAGGGCCTACGCTGTCTACCGACGCTGGAACGCCCGAGCCGGGTAACGGGCGAACGCCCGAGGCAGCGCGCAAGAAGGACTTGCGCGACGGTCTGTGGGGTCGCGCGCTGATCTTCGGTGTCCTCCTGCTGATGACGCTCGTCGTCGCACGGACCTGTGGCTCGCGTGACGAGCAGATCACGCAGGAGGAAGCGGTGGCACTCGCGACGGAGGCGGCTTCATTCGCACCGTGCGAGCAGCAGGGCTGCCTGGTCGTCCGTGCGCTGAACCAGGGCATCCCCACGCAGCTCGTCTGGATCGTCGGAATAGCGGATCGCCTCGACGCCGACGGCGAGCCCGTGCGCTTCGAGAACTTCGAGGTCGATGCGACGACAGGCGAGGTGACACGCCGTTCGTGAACGGCGTGTGTCCGTTCTCCACATAGTTCGTGCGACAACCTCAGCTGTTTACGACATGGAAACGGCCTCGCAGGGTTCATACGTTCTTCCCGACGCCGACCGCGTCTCCTGACGCCCCGAGGAGGGTGGAATGATCTCGTCGCTGCTGCCTACCTGGCTCGCGCAAATCCCGTCGGTCGAGGAAGTCGAGACCCGGGTGGCGCTCGACTCGGCGATCCTGGCCGAGACCTTCTACTTCTGGACCGTCGTGATCATGTGGCTGATCCACGTCGGCTTCATGGCGTACGAGGGCGGCGCAGCGCGGCGCAAGAACGTCATGTCGACCGCGATGAAGAACATCCTCACGATCGCGGTCGTCACCCCGACCTTCTACTACTTCGGCTGGTACATCTACGGATGCTTCCAGGAGGGCTGGCCGAAGTCGGGTCACGCGAGCCCGGATGCCTTCGAGGGCTTCTGCGGGGCGTCTGCACCGTGGTCGTCGGCGATGGGCCCGAACCTCCAGGATCACATCACCGGCGTCTTCTTCCTCGCCTTCCTCCTCTTCTCGTGGACCACCGGCTCGATCATGTCCGGCGCAGTCATCGAGCGCATTCGGCTTTCCGCGTACCTGATCCTCACGGCGATTCTCGGCTCGGTTGTGTGGATCATGGACGCCGCCTGGGGCTGGTCGAGCGGCGGCTGGCTCGTGACGCAGTTCGGGTTCCACGACGCCATCGCATCGCTCGTCGTCCACGGTGTCGCCGGAGCGTTCGCATTCGGCGTGCTCCTGAATCTCGGGCCGCGCATCGGGAAATACACCGCGGACGGCATGGCGCGCTCGTTCCGAGGTCACAACACCCACCTCACGCTGATGGGCCTCATGCTCATCTTCACGGGCTTCTACGGCTTCTACGCCGCCTGCCTCGTCATCCAGTCGACGGTCTTCCCCGGCTGGCTCAACATCTACCTCTCGCCGACCACGCTCGGCGCCATCGCCTGGGTCATCACGATCGGATTCGCGGGCGGCTTCACGGGCGGATGGTTCGCGAGCAAGGGCGACCCGTTCTGGACGCTGTCCGGCGGCCTGGCCGGCGTGATCGCCGTGTCCGCAGGCGCGGACGTGTATCACCCGTCGCTCGCATACCTGCTCTCGATCTCGGGCGGCATGCTCGCCGTCTGGGCGGGCGGCTACATCGAGAAGAAGCTCCGCGTGGACGACGCGGTCGGCGCGGTCGCCGTCCACGGCGTCTGCGGCTTCTACGGAGTGCTCCTCGTCGGCATCTTCGCCGGCGGGTACCCGACCGGCATCAACAACGTCGAGTCGTCCTTCGGCGGACAGCTGATGGGCATGATGGCGTTCCTGCCACTCGCATTCCTGCCCGGATACGTCGTGAGCTGGATTCTCAAGCGAATGAACCTGCTGCGCGTTCCGCCCGAGGTGGAGCTCGAGGGCCTCGACCTCGCCGAGTTCGGGATGGACTTCTATCCTGAGTTCGAGCGAGTCCCCGAGGTCATCGTCGAGCCCGACGGACGCGAGGTCGACGCCGCCCCGGTTCTGCTGGACGCCTACTGGCAGACGAACGGGAAATCCACAACCCCAGTCGGCACGGGAGAGAGGAGCTAACCGATGTTCGACGCGTTCCCGTACGACTCGTGGCTCACCTCGGATGGAGCCCTCAATGAGGAGATCGCGGAGTTCTGGACCTACGGCGGCGGAGGGTCGACCGGTACCTGGATCGTCACGGTCCTCGGCTTCGCCGCGATGCTGATCGCGTTCTGGGGCTTCGTCATCCTCGAGAACCGGAAGCTCACCCACCAGGCGGACAGCCTCAAGGCGTCCGGAGCACTCGACCGGCCCACCGCGGGCTAGGAGGGATGAGCGATGGCTGACAAGCAGATCGACTTCCCGCCGATGCAGAAGGAGGACTCGAGGGTCGCACCGTTCATGCTCGGACTCTCGATCGTCTGCATCGTCGTGGTCGTGATCATCCTTCTGGCCGGTGTCGAAGGACCGTTCATCGGGCCGTGGGGTTAGAGGCAGGTAGCCTGGACTAGATGTCGAGGCTCTACCTCGTCTGCGCGGTCTGCAGCAGGCGACAGGCGGACGGGCTGATCTCGGGTGCCGCGTGGGGACGATTGGAACTCCCCCCCGGCACCCAGGTCGATCACCCGGCGTTCGAAGGCTCCCACTTTCGCTGTTGCCCATCGTGCGTCCAACGCCACCCGGCCTGGGCGGAGGAGCTTCAGTCCTCGCTCGGGCTCTCGAGCAACGGCCCGCCACGGACGGTCGATCAGTAGAAAGCCGTCCGCGCGGACGGGCACACCGCCGATGCGAGCGCGGTCAACGCCAGTCGATGATCGTCGCAACCGACGACATATGAACCGGGAGGTCCCATGAACATCCTGCTCGCCTACAACGACACCGACGTCTCGAACAGAGCTCTCGAGCGCGCCGCGCAGCTGGTGAAGCTCTACGAGGCCAAGCTCGTGGTGACGAGCGTCACGCCCGTCGTCGTCGGTACCGCTCCGAACATGGAGCCGGGATCAGAGCTCCAGCGGGCGGACGAGCGCCTGCGCGAGCTCGGCGTCGAGGCGGAGCTCGTCGAGGCGATCGGCGACATCGCGGCCGCCGTCGTCGAAGTGGCCGAGATGCACGACGCAGGCCTGATCGTGATCGGAACGCGCGAGCCCAGCCAAGTCGAGCGCATGCTGGGTCATTCCGTCAGTGAATCGGTGCAGCGCATGGCGCACTGCGACGTCCTGATCTGCCACTAGCGGGGATCGCTAGAACAGGCCGACCGTCTCGCCCGACTCGTCGATGTCGATCGCAAAGGCCGCGGGCGTCTTTCCGAGACCGGGCATCGTCATCATGTCGCCGCACAGCGCGACGATCCACCCGGCGCCCGTGTACGGCCTGAGGTCGCGGACGG
The DNA here is from genome assembly GCA_963740105.1 of uncultured Gaiellaceae bacterium. GTDB lineage: Bacteria > Actinomycetota > Thermoleophilia > Gaiellales > Gaiellaceae > GMQP-bins7. Next base: position 47,132 of record CAVUCT010000012.1, on the reverse strand, counting down.
TCACCGTGAAGCCGGTCGGCGCATTCCTGAGCGCCGGGTCGTGCGAGAGCGAGAGGTGCGTCTTCGCCATGCAGATCGGAAGCCGCGCGAGCTCGGAGCCTGCCCAGTCGGCGGCCTTCTTCTTCGCGGCCGGCAGCAGCTCGACGCCGTCAGCGCCGTAGACGCGCGTCGCGATGAGACGGATCTTCTCCTCGATCGGCGCGTCGAGCGGGTAGGCGAAGTCGAACTCGTTCGGCTGCTCGGCGGCCGCGACGACGGCTTCGGCCAGCGCCGTTGCGCCCGCGCCCCCGTTCTCGAAGGCCGTGTTGATCTCCGCTGCGTAGGCGCCCGCGTCCGCGGCGAGACGCCGCACGAGCTCGAGCTCCTCCTGCGTGTCCGTCGGGAACTTGTTCACGCCGACGACCGCACGCAGCCCGTACCCGTTGACGATTCCGATGTGACGCGCGAGATTCGCGGCTCCGGCCTCGATCTCCGCGAGTCCTCCCTCGAGGTCACCGCCGTGATGCTTGAGCGCCCTGACCGTGGCGACGAGCACGACTGCGCTCGGGCGAAGGTCGCCGATCCGGCACGTGATGTCGAAGAACTTCTCCATGCCCATGTCGGACGCGAATCCGGACTCGGTGATCACGTACTCGCCGAGCTTGAGGCCGACGCGGTCGGCGACGAGCGAGTTGTTCCCGTGGGCGATGTTCGCGAACGGACCGCAGTGGACGAAGGCAGGCTGGCCCTCGAGCGTCTGCACGAGGTTCGGCTTGATGGCGTCCTTGAGAACGACCGCGAGCGCCCCTGCCGCCTTGATGTCCTCGGCGGTCACGGGCTCACCGTCGTAGGTCTGACCGACCGTGATGCGGCCGAGCCGCTCGCGCAGGTCGGCGAGATCGCGTGCGACGGCGACGAGTCCCATGATCTCGCTCGCAGCGGTGATGTCGAAGCCTGTCTCCCGCGGAGCCCCGTGAGCACGCCCGCCGAGGCCCGTGACGACGTTCCGCAGGTTCCGGTCGTTCATGTCCATGCACCGCCGCCAGGAGATCGCGAGCGGATCGAGACCGGAGGCGTTGCCGTGGTGAAGGTGCGCATCGATCAACGCCGCGAGCAGGTTGTTCGCCGCCGTGATCGCGTGGAGGTCTCCCGTGAAGTGCAGGTTCAGGTCCTCCATTGGCACGACCTGCGCGTAGCCGCCGCCGGCCGCACCGCCCTTCACGCCGAAGACCGGGCCGAGCGAGGCCTCGCGCAGGCACAGGACGGGCTTGCGGCCGAGCTTGCCGAGCCCCTGCGTGAGCGAGACGGAGGTCGTCGTCTTGCCCTCGCCGGCTGGCGTCGGCGTGATGGCGGTGACATTGATGAGCTTCGCGTCGGGGCGATCCGCGAGCCGGTCGATGACGGAGAGATCGACCTTCGCCTTGTAGCGACCGTACGGCTCGACCTCCTCGTGCAGAAGTCCCAGCTCGTCGGCGACCTCGCCGATCGGGCGCAGCGCCGCGGCCTGGGCGATCTCGAGGCTGGAGAGCATCGTCGTCATAACGATCCTTTCAGTGACTCACGGCGGCTGCGGCGAGCTCGGAGACGAGGGTGTCCGTGTGGAATCGCTCCATCGCGAAGGGCGCGATGAGGTCTGGCGTCTTCTTGCTCGCGACCAGCTCGGCCAGCGTGACCCCCACGATCGGCGCGGCCTTGAACCCGTACGTCCCCCAGCCGGTCGAGACGTGGAAGTTGTCGATCTCCGTCTTGCCCAGGATCGGGCTGTAGTCCGGCGAGAGGTCGCAGAGACCCGTCCACGTGCGCAGCACCTTGGTGCGCTCGAGCTGTGGCAGGAGCTCGAGTGCGTGAGCCGCCGAGTACTCGAGGAACGAGAACGTGCCCGTGCCCTTGTACGTCGTGTACGGCTCGATCTCGGCACCGATGAGGAACTCGCCGCGGTCCGTCTGCGAGACGTAGACGTGGAGCTGTGAGGAGACGAGGACGACATCGAGAAACGGCTTGACCGGCTCGGTGACGAAGGCCTGCAGGATGTGGGTCGTGATCGGCAGGCGGAGGCCGACGAGCCTGCCGACGAGCGACGACCAACCCGCCGTTGCGCTCACGACTTGCCCGCACTCGACGCGCCCGCGAGTCGTCTCGACCGCGGTGACGCGATCCCCGCTGCGCTCGAAGCCCGTGACCTCGGTGTTCTGATGGATCTCGACGCCCCGACGGTCGGCCGCGCGCGCGAATCCCCACACGACGGCGTCGTGGCGGATGATCCCGCCCGGCGGATGGTAGAGCGCACCGACGATCGGATACGCGGGCCGCTGTGTGAGGTCGAGCTCCGGACACAGCTCGGCGATTCGCGGCGGCTGGATCACGCTCGACTTGATCCCGAGGAGCTGGTTCACCTCGGCGCGCTCCTGCATCGTGATCATCGCCCGGTCGGAGTGCGCGAGCGTCAGGTGCCCGTGCTGGGAGAACATCAGGTTGAAGTCGAGCTGGTCCGAGAGCCCTTCGTACAGCCGGACGCTCTCGCTGTAGAACGCCGCACCCTCGGGCGTTCGATAGTTCGATCGGATGATCGTCGTGTTCCGGCCGGAGGCGCCCGAGCCGATGTACGACTTCTCGAGAATCGCGACATCGGTGATCCCGTGGCGCTTCGCGAGGTAGTACGCAGTCGCGAGCCCGTGCGAGCCGCCGCCCACGATCACGACCTCGTAGCGGCGCTTGAGCTCCGGTCGCTGCCGCCACATGCGTTTCGGGAAGAAGATCTCGCTCAGTGCCATGTCGTCCCCTCGAGGCCAGCGATCGCGTCGAGCACGGCCTCTGCCACGTAGTGACCGAGCTCCTGCTGCACGTAGACGAGAAACGAGCCGTTCGGTCCGTGGCGCACGAGTGCCGTCACGTGCGCGAACGAGCCCGCGGTCGGGATGCGAGCGAGGTCAAGGTCGGTCAGCCGCCGCATGACCTGCTCGCTCGCGATCGCGATCCCCGCGAGGGCGGCGGTCGCGTCGTAGCCGAGCGCACCGTCCGCCCGGACGCGCTCGGCGACCTCGGCCGGATCGCCATCCGTGAAGAGAAAGGCACGGCGCGGTGAGAGTCGCACCATCTCCTCGGTAGCTCCGGCCGTCACGGCATCGACGTTCCCACGAATCTCCACAACGCCCTCCAGCGAGAGATCGCGCACGACCGCCGGGTCGGAACCCTCGAGCGCACGCCGCAGCGGCGAGGTCGTCGTGCTCTCGGCGCAGCGCGAGGGCGAGAGAAAGGCCCGAGTCACGATCGCATCCGCTCACCACTCGGATCGAAGAACGCGCCGTGCGCGATGCGCGCCCCGCGCCGCAGCCGATCGACCTGGATCTCCACACGGGTTCCCGGTTCGGAGCGGTTCGTGGGCACCCAGGCCAGACCGATCACCTGGCCGACGGCCTCGCTTCGCCGGGCGCTCGTCACCCGCCCGGCCGGCAACCCCTCGATCACGACCTGCGCACCCTCGGCCGGCAGCACGTCCTCCTCCATCGTGAAGCCGACGAGCTTCTCCTTCTCCTCCCGGTGCGCGAAGTGCTCGAGCGCGAACTTGCCGACGAAGTCGTCCTTGTCCATCTTCGGGAGCCAGGACATCCCGGAGGAGTAGAGGTTCGACTCCGAGTCCGTGTCCTGACCGACGATGACGTGGCCCTTCTCGAGGCGGAGCACGCGCTGCGGCTCGAGGCCGAACGGCCGTGCGCCTTCGGCGACGAGCGCGTCCCAGAGGTGCTCGCCCGCCGGGCTCGGGAAGTGGAGCTCGTAGCCGAGCTCGCCGACGAAGCCGATTCGGAGCGCCAGCGTGACCACGCCCGCGACCTCGATTTCGCGCGCGTCGAGATACCTGAAGGCTTCCGGGGAAAGGTCGGCCTCGGTCAACCGTTGCAACGCGTCTCGCGAGCGCGGCCCCGCGAGGTTCACGGCTGCGAGGGCTCCGGTCACGTTCACGATCTCCGCGTCGTAGCCCCACACCGCGTTCCACCATTCGAACCAGGCCGTGACGGAGTCGGCTCCCGTCGACGTCGTCGTCACGTAGAAGAGATCGTCGGCGAGCCGGGCGATCGTGCCGTCGTCCATGATCCGGCCCGCGTCCGACGTGAGGACGCCGTACCGGATGCGTCCGGGCTGCATGTCGCCGAACCGGTTCGGGTAGAGGCGCTCGAGCAGCTGGACGGCCTCCGGCCCTTCGACGAGGAGCTTGCCGAGCGTGGAGACGTCGATGACGCCGAGCGACTCGTGCACCGCGCGCACCTCGTCCTCGGGGTGCTCGCCGTAGGCGTACGGGCGCTTCCACGGACCGGCCCACTGGATGGTGGCGCCTGCCTCCTCGTGGCGCCAGTGAATCGAGCCGCGGCGCGCCGGCGTGAGCTCGCGCCCCGCGAGCAGGCCGAGCTCGACGGGCGACCACGGCGGCCGCGCGGTCGTCGTCCCGATCGCGGACTCGTACATGCGGTTCTCCTGCGCGTACACGCGGATGCTCGAGAGGTGGCAGAGCTTGCCCTGACACGGCCCCATCGTGGTGGTCGTGTACCGCTTGGCGAGCTCGATCGAGTCGAACCCCTCGCCGATCGCACGCTTCATGTCCTTCGTCGTCACGTCCTCGCAGATGCACACGAAGCACTTGCCCTTACCCGAGTACGACGGCTCCGGGGCGATCTTCGGGAGACCTTCGCCCGTCACGCTTCCGACCGCCTCGACCCCCGCCGGAAGCTCCGTGGGAACGAACACGCCGAGCGTGTCGTCGTACTCGACACGTGCACCCGCCTGTGCGAGGAGCGAGTACGCAGGCTGCCTCCCACCCGACGCGACGAGCAGGTCGCAGTCGAAGCTCTCGCCGTCGAGGACGAGCCGGCGCACCCGTCCTTTGCCGCCCTGGGCCACGAGCTCGCGCGGCCGCGCGTCGCGGAGGTCGACGATCTTCACGACCTCGGTGCCGATGGCGTCGAGCTCCGTCGCGATCGCAAGCGTCTCGTCGTCCCCGCCCAGCACGATCGCCCGCTCGCCCGGGCTGACCGAGAATTCGATCAGGCGGCGCACGCCGTCAGGGAGCATCACGCCGACGAGGTCGTTGCCGGGGAACACGACCGGCTGCTCGGTCGCGCCCGTGGCGACGATGATCCGCTCGGCGCGGAAGCGGTACATGGTCGTGTCGGCGTCGACGGGAACGAGACCGCCTTCCCAGATCCCGAGCGCGCGTGCCGGCGCGAGCACCTCGACCCCGTCGAGCGCCATCCCGGCGCGCCGCGCGTCCTCGTCGACGAGGACGACTCCGGAACCCGCCTTCGCGGCCTCGATCGCCGCCGCGCGACCCGCCGCGCCTGCGCCGATCACGAGCACACGCGCACGCCGGTGCTCCGTGTCGTAGCGGCGCGTGTGCCCCGCGTGCGGGTCGAGCGTCCCGAGGCCGGCGGCACCGCGCAGAAACTTCTCGTACAGCGGCCAGGCAGCCCGCGGGCGGATGAACGTGCGGTAGTAGAAGCCGACCGGCGTGAACGGGCCGCCGAGCTTGTCGGTCACGGACATGAGGTCGAAGTCGAGCGACCAGCGGACGTTCTGCCCCTCGACGACCGCGCCCTCGCGGATCGGCTCGGTGCAGACGCGGACGTTCGGAACGCCATCGACGGTCATCTGGCAGTTCGGGCAGTGGCCGGAGCAGCACAGGAGGCCCCGGGGCCGGTGGTACTTGAACGAGCGGGAGAAGACGCGCTTGCCGGCAGCAAAAGCGGCCGAGGCGATCGTGTCACCTTCGAAGCCGGTGATCTTCCAGCCCGCGAAGGTGAACGAGACCGCCTTGCCGCGGTCGATCCGCTCGCCGTCCCGAGGCTCGAGCCTCACGAGGCACCCGAAGGCGCCGTGGAGGGTGCGTGCTGGCCGTCGGCGACGCCCGGCGCGCCAGCCTCCCCCGATTCCGGGGCGCTCGGATCGGGACGCGTGACCTCGATGATCTCGTTCGTGCGCGTATCGCGTCGCGCGAGGAACCACTCCCCGCACCCGATGCGGTGCTGCCACCACTCGCGCTGCACTCCGGCGACGTTGTCGCGGAAGTACACGTAATCGGTCAGGTCACGCAGCGACGACGAGCCGAGCGGCGGCCGTCTCGTGACCTCGCCGAAGTACGCGTACTCGTCGACGGGACGGGCGCCACAGTTGGGACACGAGAGAAGAAATGACATCAGGGCCTGAATTGCACTATCAGCAATGCTGTGCCAAACTCCGCAACGAACCTACACCGATGTCGCGCACTCGTCAACCTTCAACCCGCCGAATTGGCGCTGCCGAGCGAGCGATCACGATGCTCGACACCCTTGCAGAAGGCGGCGAGCTCGGCACGAACGAGATCGCGCGGCGAACCGGCATGACGCCGAGCACCGTATCGCGCCAGCTCGGAACCCTCGCCGCCTCGGGACTCGTCGAACGCGTCGACGCGACCGGCCGGTACCGCCTCGGCATCCGACTGGTCCACCTCGCGAACGCGGTGCTCGCGCGACTCGACGTGCGCGAGGTCGCGCGTCCCCATCTCGTCGCGCTCGTCGACGCGACCGGCGAGACGGCCACGCTCTCGGTTTCCGGCGACGAGGACGCCATCACCGTCGACTTCGTGCCCGGCTCGCACCAGGTTCAGCCCGTCTCGAGGTTGGGGCGGCCGTCGATCGCCCATGCGACGTCGGCCGGGAAGGTGATGCTCGCCTTCTCGGGCCGCGAGCTTCCGGACGGCCCGTTCCGCGCGTTCACGACCCGCACGATCACGGATCGCCAAGCACTGGCCACCGAGATCGAGGAGGTGCGAGAGCGGGGCTACGCGCTGGCAGCCGGCGAGCGCGAGCCCGGGCTCACCGCGATCGCGGCGCCGATCCGCTCGGCGCGTGGCGAGCTCGAGGCAATCGTCGCCCTCCAGGGACCGAGTGCGCGCTTCGATGCGTCCGCGGTCGACGTGGCGCTCCCGTTGCTGCTCGAGCGCGCGAATGCTGTCTCGCGCGAGCTCGGCTGGGCTGCTCCGCAGTCTCGGGATCCCTGAGGGCGCGGCCACAGACATTGGCTGCGCTAGGCGGAGAGCGCGAGCCGATCGGCGAGCGCACGGATGCTGGCACGCAGCTCATCGGGCTTCCGCACGGTGAAGCCGCAGCCGAGTCCTGCAATGACGCTCGCCGCCCAGTCGAGTGAACCGACGCGGATCCGCAGAAGTGTTCCCGTGTCCTCCTCGATCAGCTCTGCGAGCGTCGCGGGAACGCGACGCGCGGCTTCCTCGAGCGAGAGCTCGAGGAGCACCTCCACCTCCCAGCGCCACGGCGTGCGTGCGAGCGACGTCGAGACGTAGGCGACGGCGTCGAAGCCGGCCGGCGGCGCGACTGCCGGCTCCTCGGCCAGAGCCGGCCGGCGGATCCGATCCACCCGGAACGTGCGAAGGTCGTCACGGCCGTGGTCGTGGGCCGCGAGGTACCAACGGCCGGTGTGCACGACGAGGCCCAGCGGGCTGAGCTCGCGCGCCGTCTCCTCGCCGGCGTAGGAGCGGTAGACCATGCGCAGCCGGCGGCGCCGGCGAATGGCATCGGCGAGAAGCAGCACGAGGTCGCCTCCCACTGGCGCAGAGCCGCGCGCGGAGGCCGTGAAGTCGAGTGTCTCCTCGAGAGCCTCAACGCGGCGGCGCAGGCCGTCCGGGAGGACGCGGTGGATCTTCGCGAGCGCCCCGTCGACCGACTCCGCGGAGCCCGACAGCCCGAGCCGCCCCGCGGCGAGCGTCCCGAGCGCGACGACCACGGCCTCGTCGTCAGTGAGCATCAGCGGCGGTAGCCGGTAGCCGGGTCGAATGCGATAGCCACCGCCGACGCCCCGCTGGCCTTCGATCGGGATGCCGAGATCCTGGAGCGCCGCGACGTAGCGCCGGGCGGTCCGCCGGTCGACCCCGAGCCGGTCGGCGATCTCCCTGCCCGTGATGAGCGGCTGCGCCTGGAGCAGCTCGAGGAGCTCGAGGAGCCGAGCGGTCGGGGTGAGCACGCGCAGAGTCAACCACACATAGAGGGCAAAGATCGCCCTATTTGAGCGCTAGCGTGCATCACTCCGACGACGAGAGGAAGGAGCGACAGATGAGAGCGGACGTGCGTGAGCGGGCGACGTCGCAGGACTTCGACTTCTGGATGGGGCGCTGGACCGTCCGTAACCGGCGGCTCGTGCACCGGCTTGCCGGATCGGACGAGTGGGACGAGTTCGACTCGAAGGTCGCGGCGCGGCCACTGCCGGGTGGACTCGGCAACGAGGACGTGTACTGCTCCGACTACGGCGGCGGCTTCGTCGGGATGTCGTTTCGCTTCTTCGACCCCGAGACCGGACTGTGGTCGATCTACTGGGCCGACAGCCGGCGCCCCGGTCTGCTCGACCCGCCGGTCATCGGCTCGTTCTCGGGCGACACAGGCGTCTTCGAAGGAACGGACACGCTGGAGGGGCGGCCGATTCGCGTGCGGTTCACGTGGTCACGCGTGACGTCGACCACGCCGCGCTGGGAGCAGGCGTTCTCGGACGACGACGGCGAGACGTGGGAGACCAACTGGGTGATGGACTTCTCGCCGGCCGGAGAGCCGTCGTGAGCGCGCTCGAACAGCAGTTCGCCGCGGACGGAGTCGCGCACGCCTACCGGCATGCAGCGAAGGTAGCCGCACCGCAGCCGAGCCTCATGCTCGGCGACGCGCTCCTCAAGTGGTACGACATCGCGCCACAGGACTCGCCGGTGCCGCTCGCGATCCGTGCGCTCGCACGGCGCTGCCTGCGGGATGCGCGCAAGTCCGGCACGCTCGGCATCGAGGAGGGTCTCGGATTCGTGATCCTCCACCGCTGCGGCGCCGACTTCTACTTCCTGCTGGTGTCTACGTGGCGCAACGAGAACGAGCTCTGGGAGACGGTGTGGGCGAAGTGCGGCCCGGCCGACGTCTTCTTCCACCCGTGGGAGAGCGCAGGGACGCACCGGCCGACGTTCTGCGTGTGGGAGCTTGGCGCGGTCGCACACGAGCGGGAGGCGTGGACACGCTTCCTCACCTCCGCGCGCGACGATGCCGCCCGGCGGGCCTACCTGCGCGACCTGTACGCCGGCGCCGTCTGAGGCGAGTTCACCGCGGTGAACCGGTCGGCTCGCCGAGCGCTCGACGGCCTCGGCTGACGCGCCTCAGCCGGTTGCCAGGTGCTGGTCGAGTCGCACGAATGAGTCCGTCCACCCCGCGTGATGGAGATCGTGCCGAGCCTGGGTCGCGAACGGCCCCTGCTCGAGTAACAACTCGGTGCCGCGCCTGGCTTCCCGAAAGGTGAGAGTTACCAGCGTCTGCTGATCGTCCGGGTCCGGCTCCTCCCATTCGAAGGTGTACGAGAGCCGACGTGGCCGCTCGATCTCGAGGAACTCGCCGCGTAGGTGGAACAGCTCGCCTTCGGGAGGCTGCATTGCGATGCGGTACTTCCCGCCCACCCGTACGTCGAGCTCGATGCCAGGGGCGGTGAAGCCGGCTGGGCCCCACCACGCCGCGAGTTCCGTCGACTCGACGCAAGCGGAGAAGACTCGATCGGGCGGCGGCGCCAGGGTGCGTGCCAAGCGGAGCGTCAGCCCGCTCGAGCGCTCGGTCACGACGCCCCGATCATGAGCTGTTCGTGCCGGGAATCCAGTCCGTCCCGGCGAGCGGCACCTTCGCCATCGCGGCCGCCTCGATCGTGAGAGCCACGAGATCCTCCGGCTCGAGGTTGTGCACGTGCGACTTGCCGCACGCGCGGGCAAGCGTCTGTGTCTCGAGCGTGAGGACGCGCAGATAGTTCGCGATGCGGCGCCCGCCGAGCAGGGGATCGAAGCGGGCGGCGAGCTCGTCGTCCTGGGTCGAGATGCCGGTCGGGTCGCGGCCGGCCTGCCAGTCGTCGTAGAAGCCGGCGGCGCTGCCGATCTGGCGGTACTCGTCCTGGTGCTCGGGGCTGTTGTCGCCCATCGCGACGAGTGCAGCCGTCCCGATCGAGACCGCGTCCGCCCCGAGCGCGAGAGCCTTCGCGACGTCCGCGCCGCTCCGGATGCCACCGGACACGATCAGCTGCACCTGCCGGTGCAGACCGAGCTCCTGGAGCGCGTCGGCCGCGATGCGGGTCGCGGGCAGCGTCGGGATCCCGACGTGCTCGATGAACACGTCCTGCGTCGCCGCCGTGCCTCCTTGCATCCCGTCGACGACGATCACGTCCGCACCGGCCTTCACCGCGAGCTGCACGTCGTAGTACGTGCGCGTGGCGCCGACCTTGACGAAGATCGGCTTCTCCCAGTCGGTGATCTCGCGTAGCTCCTGGATCTTGATCTCGAGGTCGTCCGGGCCCGTCCAGTCGGGATGGCGCGACGCCGAGCGCTGGTCGATCCCCTTCGGAAGCGAGCGCATCTCGGCGACGCGGTCGGAGATCTTGTGGCCGAGGAGCATCCCGCCTCCGCCGGGCTTCGCGCCCTGGCCGACGACGACCTCGATGGCGTCTGCCTTCCGCAGGTCGTCCGGGTTCATCCCGTAGCGCGACGGAAGGAGCTGGTAGACGAGCGTCTCCGAGTGCTCCCGCTCCTCGGGCGTCATCCCGCCGTCGCCCGTCGTCGTCGACGTGCCCACCTCGCTGGCGCCGCGCCCGAGGGCCTCCTTCGCAGGCGCCGAGAGCGCCCCGAAGCTCATCCCCGCGATGGTCACGGGGATCTTCAGCTCGAGCGGCTTGGTCGCGAAGCGCGTGCCGAGGACGACGTCGGTCGCGCAGCGTTCGCGGTAGCCCTCGAGCGGATAGCGCGAGATCGACGCTCCGAGGAAGAGCAGGTCGTCGAAGTGCGGCAACCTGCGCTTCGCGCCGAACCCGCGGATGTCGTAGATGCCCTCGGTCGCGGCCCGCTGGATCTCCGCGATGACCGTGCGGTCGAAGAGATACGACTCGCGCAGGTTCCACGGCCGCTGTTCGGTCGCGGACATCAGTACGCGGCCGCGTTGTCGACCTTGAACGTGTACAGCTGGCGCGCGGAGCCGTAGCGGCGAAACTCCGCCGGGTCGGCGTCGATCTCGGCAGCGTCGAGCAGGCCGCGCAGCTGAGCGAGGTGCTCGTCGCGTAGCGCCTTCTCGACGCAGTCCGCGCCGAGGCTCGCCACCGCGCCGCGCACGTACAGTCGCGCCTCGTAGATCGAGTCGCCGAGCGCCTCGCCCGCGTCGCCGCAGACGACGAGGCAGCCGGTCTGTGCCATGAACGCGCTCATGTGCCCGACCGAGCCGCCGACGACGATGTCGATTCCCTTCATCGAGATTCCGCAGCGCGAGGACGCGTTCCCGCGGACGAGGAGAAGTCCACCGCGCCCGGTCGCGCCTGCCGACTGGCTCACGTTGCCCTCGACCTCGACCCGCCCGGACATCATGTTCTCGGCGATCCCTGTGCTCGCATTCCCGTGGATACGCACCGTCGCGAGCTTGTTCATGCCCGCGCAGTAGTAGCCGACGTGACCGTCGATCTCGACCTCGATGTCGGCATCGAGCCCACACGCGACGGCATGTGCGCCGCTCGGGTTGACGATGCGCCAGCGCCGCGGCCCCAGCCGACCGTCCGCGAGGTCGTGCAGGCGTTGATTCAGCTCGCGCAGCGGAGTCGTCTCGAGATCGACCACCTCCATCGCCGCGTGCTCTCGCTCGGCGACAGCCATCACACGAGTGCCTTCTCCCAGGCGTAGACGACGCCGGGCTCCGGCTCCCACGCTTCCGCGTCGGCCGCGCCGGGCAGCACCGCGATCGACCTCCACTCGGACGACATCGCGACCCAGTCTTCGGTCTCGGCGAGAACGGCGGGCTTGCACGCGATCGGGTCGCGCAGGACCGCGAACCCGTCAGCCGTGCCGACGGCGAAGGTGTAGAAGCCGTCGAGATCGTCCAGGCACCCCTCGAGCGCCTGCTCGAGGCTCGCGCCCTCACGCAGGCGCCACGCGAGGTAGCCGGCAGCGACCTCCGTGTCGTTCTCGGTCTGGAACTCGATCCCCTCGCGGCGCAGATTCTGTCGCAGCCGGTTGTGGTTCGAGAGCGAGCCGTTGTGCACGAGGCAGAGGTCGAGACCGGTCGAGAACGGGTGGGAGCCCTCGGTGGTCACGCGACTCTCGGTGGCCATCCTCGTGTGCCCGAGTGCGTGCGTGCCCTTGAAATCCTCGAGCGCGAACGCCTTCGCGAACGCCTCGGGCAGCCCGGTCTCCTTGTAGATCTCGATGACGCGCCCCGCGCTCATGACGCGAAGCTCGGGTCGGTTGGCGCGCACCCACCGCTCTGCGTCCGACGCGTCGGCATCGACCACGAACACCGCATGGCTCGCGCGCACCGAGGGCTCGGCGCACGTCCCGAACGCGTCGCAGAGCCCGTCGCGCACCGCACCCCACCGCTCGTGAGGATCGGCGGAGTACAGGGTCAGCTTGCTCGAGCCGCTCGCCGCCGGGTCGCGGTAGACGGCGACGCCGGCGGAGTCCGGCCCGCGACTCGACATCTGGACGAGCATCGCAGCGAGGTGCACACCCAGCCGCTCCTCGATCTCGGGCGACTTCGCGAAGAGGCCGACGATCCCACACATATGGTCAGTATCTCCACATCTCGCTGCCGAGAATCACCGTATTTCGTCGAAGAGTATGGAGGAAGTGCACACCCTAGAACCGGGTGAGGTACTCGCGGATCTCCCAGGGAGTGACCTGCTCGTGATAGCGGAACCACTCGTCTCGCTTGACGCGCGCGAAGTAGTCGACGTAGTCCTCGTCCCGGCCACGGCCGAGCGCCGCGCGGAGCACGTCGTCGTGCTCGAGCTCACCGATCGCCTCCAGCAGGTTCGCCGGCAGTGCCTCGAGCCCGCGCGAGCGCAGCTCTGCCTCAGGGATCGTGTAGAGGTTCTCCGCGTTCGGCTCGCCGGCGTCCAGCCCGTTCTCGATCCCGTCCATCCCCGCGGCGAGGACGGCTGCCGCCGCCAGGTACGGGTTGCAGGAGCCGTCGATCGTCCTGTCCTCGATCCGGCCAGGTCCCGGGATCCGGAGCATCTGCGTCCGGTTGTTGTAGCCGTAGGAGATCCACACGGGCGACCAGGTGGCGCCGCTTGCCGTGGATCCCATCTTCAGCCGCTTGTACGAGTTCACCGTCGGCGCGGTGACGCCGCTGTAGGCACGTGCGTGCGTACGCAGTCCGCCGATGAAGCGGTACGCCGTATCGGAGAGCCCGAGCCCACGCGGATCGGACTCGTCGAGGAAGAGGTTCGTGTCGCCGTCCCAGAGCGACATGTGGAAGTGACAGCCGTTGCCCGTCAGGTGCGAGAACGGCTTCGGCATGAAGGTCGCGATCATCCCGGCCTGCTCGGCGAGCGTGTGCACCATGTAGCGGAAGAAGATCGCCCGGTCGCACGAGACGAGCGCGTCGTCATACGTGAAGTTCTGCTCGAACTGGCCGTTCGCGTCCTCGTGGTCGTTCGCGTAGTTGCCCCAGCCGAGCTCGTTGCAGTAGCGCGAGACCGTGGTCAGGAAGTCGTAGCGGCGCGTCAGGCCTGCCATGTCGTAGCAGGGCTTCTCGAGCGTGTCGTAGCGATCGGCGATCTCGATCGAGCCGTCGTCACGCTGCGTCACCAGGAAGTACTCGAGCTCGAGCCCCATGCGAAACTCGAAGCCCTTCTCCTTCGCCTGTGCGAGCACGCGCCGCAGGATCGTGCGCGGACAGTAGGCCCAGTCCTCGCCCTCGACCGTGACGTCGCACGCGAAGCGCGCGAGGTTCGGCTGCCAGGGAACGGGCGTGAAGCTCGCGAGATCGGGGATCGCCGCGATATCCGGATCGCTCGGCTGCTGGCCGATCTCGCCGGCGGCGAACCCAGCGAACCCGGCGCCGTCCTCGAGGAGCCCGTCGAACGCCTCGCGCGAGCCGACCGGCACGAGCTTCGCGCTCGGGCGCGCGTACATGTCGACGAACTGCGCGAACACGAACTCGATGCCGCGTGCCTGCATGTCCTTCCAGATCGCGTCGGCAGATGCCATGGCGATGCCTCCTCTGACGTCGGTCGCATAGGCCTACCAGGCCACGCCCCACGAATGAAGGTGCGGGTTCCACACCTTCCACGCCTCTATGTGTGCGGTTTCGCCGCCCCGAGTGCGTGCTGGAGCTTCACCATCTTCACGGCGATCTCGATGGCGAGCCAGTCGTCTTTCCGGAGGTCGAGGCCCGACAGCTCACCGATCCTCCGCAACCGCTGGCGCAGCGTGTTCGGATGGACGTACAGCGCCTCCGAGGTCGCGCTGATCGAGCCGTGCCGGCGGAGGAACTCCTCGAGAGTCGCGAGGAGCTGCGCGCCGCGCTGCGCGTCGTACTCCGCGAGCTTCCCGACGGCGTCGACCGTCGCGTCGCGGACGCCTCCGTCGACCGCCACGCGGAGGAGATACTTGTATGCCCCGAGGTCGTCATAGGCGAGAACGGTGGGCTTCCCGGAGAGAGCCACCGTGCCGACGAGTGCCTGCTGCGCCTCCGCGAAACCGTCGGGGAACGTCGCCTCGCCCTGACACACGCTCGACACCCCGACCGCGACGGGCTCCGCCAGCTCGGAGTGGAGACGCGTCAGCCGCTCGAGAAAGGTCGCGCTGGTGCCGGACGTCAGCCTGACGAGCGCCCGGAGCGAGTCCTCGCGGTGGTCGAAGAGCGACCCCGGCGCCGCGGAACGGAGTGCACGCGCGAGCGCATCGCTCCACGGCTCCGCGACGAGCACGACGTGCGGGTGGTCGAGGTTGCAGCCGAGGCGCGCGGCGCGTCCTTCGAGGTCTCCGCGAGGATGTCCGCCCGCAAGCTCCTCGAAGAAGTCCTTGATCAGGTTCTTCTCGGTGAGCTGCTCGATGACCTGCACCTTCTTGATGCCGACCGCGACCTGGCTCGCGATCGCACGGCCGAGATCGACGCGAGTGCTCCCCTCGGCGACGAGGAGCCCGATGAGCTCGCCCGCCGCGACGAGCGGGATCGCGAGACGCGTACTCCGGCCTCCGCGCGCGAGCTCCGGCCCGAGCTCTGCGAGCCCCAGCGTCTGCCGCGCGCTCCCCTGCTCAGGATCACTCGCGACCCGGTCGAGCTCCTCGCGCGCCGGGTCGAGGAGATACACGTGGCAGGCCTGCGCGCCGAGAAGCGGCCATGCGCCCGCGGAAACCGTCTCCAGCAGCTCGTCGAGCGCCTCTGCCCGCGCGATCGCTTCCGCGAGCTCGGTGAGCTGCTCGAGCTCGGCGACGCGCAGCCGCGTCTCCTCGTAGAGACGCGCGTTCTCGATCGCATTCGCGACGAGCGATGCCGAGGTGACGATGAAGTCCACCTCGTCGTCCGTGAACTCCCTCGGTGCCTCGGTGTGCGCCGTGATCGCGCCGATCGGCTCGCCCGCGCGTCCCACGAGCGGCACCGCGAGGAGCGACTGGAACCGCTCCTCCTCCAGCTCGGGGACGTACTTCACGCGCGGATCGGCGAGGGCGTTGTCCCGGATGAACGCGGGCTCACCATTTTCGATTGCCCACCACGCAAGGCTCTCACCACGCCCGAACGCGACCCTGCCGGATTGCCGCTCGTACGGCGGCGACGCGGCGCGCATGACGAGCAGGTCGTCTTCGAGGAGGTAGACGAAGCAGCCGTGAACCCCACTTGCGTCTGACATGAGGCGGACGACCGCCGGCAGCACCTCGGCGAGCTCGAGCGACGACGCGACGGTCGAGACGATCTCCTGGAGGAACTTCTCGCTCGTTTGCAGCGACATCGCAGCGTGATCGTATGACGATCGGGGCGGACGAGTCCAGCTCGAACAGGACTAGTGGAGCGCGACCGAGCCGACGTGTCGCTCGAAGGCGCCCGACTCGACGATGTCCGCGATCTGCGCGACGGCGAAGCGGAGCTCGTCGTCCGTCGTGAAGAAGTGAGCGCCGAGGCGGATCCCTGCGCCGGGCCGGAAGTCGCCGAGGATCGCGCGGGACTCGAGCTCCGCATAGACCGCGGCGCCGTCCGGGGCGTCGATCGTCACGGTTCCTCCGCGGCGCTCCGGCTCGCGCGGGCTGTGCACCTCGAACCCGGCAGCGTCTGCGAGCCCGATGAGAAGGTCGGTCTGGCGCAGCGAGTTCGCACGGATGCGCTCGACGCCGATCTCCTCGACGAGGTCGTAGCCCGCGGTTCCTGCCATGTGCGCCGCGGGATTCGGCGTCCCCGTCAGGAAGCGCGCCGCGCCGGACGCGTACTCCATCTCCTCCTCGAACGCGAACGGACGCTCGTGCGCCTGCCACCCCGTGTAGGTGGGCTCGAGGCGCTCGGCGAGATCCGGCCTGACGTAGAGCCAGCCGTTGGCAGGCCCGCCACAAAGCCACTTCACGGAGCCGCCGACGGCGAAGCCGACACCGAGCGCGGTCAGGTCGACGGGCACGATCCCGGCGGACTGGTAGCAGTCGAGGATCACGTGCGCGCCGACCTCGTGTGCGCGCTCCACGATAGGCGCGACGTCCTGGATCTCGGACTCCTTGAAGAGAACGTGGCTGATCGGGACGAGAAGCGTGCGCTCGTCGATCCGCTCGACGATCTCGTCGCCGTCCTCGCACACGACGACCTCGAGGTCGGGCTGCGCCTGGTACAGGTAGCGAACGGACGGGAAGTTCGCGCGCTCGTAGACGACGCGGTTCCGCGCCGGATCGACGGGCCGGAAGCACGACAGGGCGATCGCCTCTGCGATCGCGACGTTCTGCTGCATGACGACCGAGCCGGCCGGCGCCCCCACGATCCGCCCGATCTGGTCTCCGACCCGCATCGGCGACGCCCACCACCCTTCGGCCCACGAGCGGATCCCGCGCTCCGACCACATGCGCGCGAACTCGCCGAGCAGTTCCGGAGCACGCCGCGGCATCGGCCCGAGCGTGTGGCTCGCAAGGTACGTCGTATGCCCGAGGATCGGGAACTCGGAGCGATAGTCGAGGAGGTCGCGCACGGGGTGAGCGTAGTGGGTTAGCGTGCGCATTCGTGCGCGTCCAGTTCGACCACTTCTACACCTACGCGGAGCTGACCGAGACGCTCGAGGCGTGGGCGGCGGAGCAGCCGCAGCGCTTCGCCTTCGAGTCCATCGGGAAGTCGTACGAAGGTCGCGACATCTGGCTCTGCACGGTCACGAACTTCGAGACCGGACTCGCGGAGGAGAAGCCCGCGGTCTTCATCCACGCCCAGATCCATGCGATGGAGTTCACGGGAACGAGCGCCGCCCTCAACCTGCTCGACCACCTCCTCCACTCCGACGACACGCGTGTCCGCCACGCCGTCGACACGCGCACGTTCTACGTCGTGCCGCGCGTCAACCCGGACGGCGCAGACGCGGGACTGGCCGACGGACGCTTCCGCCGCTCGAGCGTCCGGCCGTACCCGCGGGAGGAGCCCCAGGACGGTCTGCACCGCGAGGACGTGGACGGCGACGGCCGCGTCCTTTTCATGCGCACGCCCGATCCCAACGGCTCCTGGAAACCACATCCCGACGATCCGCGCGCGCTCGTTGCCCGGCTCCCCGACGACGTCGAGGGCGACTTCTACCGCGTGCTCCCGGAGGGGACGATCGTCAACTGGGACGGCGTCAACATCCCGATCGCCCCGCCGCTCGAGGGTCTCGACCTCAACCGCAACTGGCCGGCTGACTGGGCACCGGAGGCAGAGCAGCAGGGAGCCGGGCCGTTCCCGACCTCCGAGCCGGAGGTCCGCGCGCTCGTGGAAGCGATCGTCGCGCGCAAGAACATCACGTCATACGTCGGCTACCACACGTTCTCGGGCGTGCACCTCCGCCCGTGGTCGGGCCGGTCGGACGACGACTTCCCGGTTCCGGATCTCCGCGCATTCCAGCTCATGGGCGAGGAGGCGACCCGTATCACCGGCTATCCCTCCATCTCGATCTTCCACGACTTCAAGTACCACCCGAAGATGGTGATCAAGGGCGGCGACGTCGACTGGATCTACGACCACCTGGGCGCCTACGCGTGGGTGACGGAGTTCTGGAGCCCGCAGCGCCAGGCCGGGCTCTCCGAGTACCACTTCATCGACTGGCTGCGCGAGCACTCGCCCGAGGACGAGCTCGCCGTCCTGAAGCTCGCCGACGACCTCGGAGAGGGCTACGTCGACTGGTACCCGTTCGAGCACCCTCAGCTCGGCCCGGTCGAGCTCGGCGGCTGGGATCTCGTGCGCTTCTGGTTCAACCCGCCCCTCTCACGCCTCGAGGAGGAGGTGAAGCCCCACGCCGACTTCGCCGTCTACCTCGCGCTCGTATCGCCCAGGCTGGAAGCCCGCTCCTTCGACTCCGAGCCCGTGGCCGAGGGTGCCTTCCGGCTCAGGCTCGTCCTCGAGAACTCGGGCTGGCTGCCGACGAACGTCAGCGAGAAGGCAGTGGAGAGGAAGGCGGTTCGGCCGATCGAGGTCGAGCTCGAGATCCCCGACGGCGCTCGCATCGCGAGCGGCAAGCCGCGTGAGGAGGCGGGTCAGCTCGGCGGCCGCGTCGAGCGGCGCCAGATCATGTGGTGGAGCACCGACCACTCGACGGCGGAACGCACGCTGGTCGAGTGGGTGATCGAGGCGAACGCCGGCGAGCGGGTCGGTGTGGTGGCGCGTCATGAACGTGCGGGCACCGTTCGAGCCGAGCTCGTCCTCTAGAGCCTCTTCTGCATGTGAACGTCCTCGGGCTCCAACGCGAGCAGCTCGGGGAGCGGCTCGGCCATCGCCTCGTAGCCCAGCCGCCGGTAGAAGCGAACCGTATTGAGAGAGGGCGTCGCCGAGACCACCACTGAGGTGTCTCCGGCCTTTCGTGCGGTGTTCTCCAGCGCGTCCGACAGACGGCGGCCGACGCCGCGCGCCCGCTCGTGACGGGTCACGTACAGGTACGCGAGCTGCGCTATCTCGGGTCGAATGTGCACCACCACGACACCGACCCCGACGAGCTGCCCTTCGCCGAAGGCGCCGAGCACGATCGCGCCGTCACGGACGAACTGCTCGAGCGTTGCCTGTTGACCCGCGACCGAATGCTCGCCCT
Organism: uncultured Gaiellaceae bacterium; assembly: GCA_963740105.1. Lineage (GTDB taxonomy): Bacteria > Actinomycetota > Thermoleophilia > Gaiellales > Gaiellaceae > GMQP-bins7. The sequence goes on along the minus strand of CAVUCT010000012.1, from coordinate 28,127 downwards.
CCCCGCTCGCGTCCCACGGTGGCGCGCTCCAGTCACCCTTCCGCAGCTCGAGACGAGTCCCGTGCTGGACGTAGAGCGCGTCGATCTGCTCGGTGCGATCGATGTCGCGGATCAGGCCGAGCTCGTCGAGCAAGAGCTTCCTGATCGCGATCGCGTCAGTGCTCATGGGCGAGTTCGCCTGGCTCGGCGTCGCGCACAGTGCGCCACGAGTCCCAGGTGATCTTGAGGATCACCAACGTGATCGCGAGCCCGATGAGCGGGTCGGCGCGGTCGAAGCCGAGCCAGACTCCAAGGGCGCTTGCGACGACGCCGAGCGAGACGAAGCCGTCGACTCGCGCGTGATTCCCGTCGGCGATCAGCGCCGGACTGGCCAACCGGCGACCGGCGCGTAGGCGCACCTGGGCGGCGAGCTCGTTCCCGAGAAAGCCGATGACGCCGGCGGCGGCCAGCGCGCCGAGATGGGAGAGCTCCTGAGGGTCGATGAAGCGCTGGATCGTCGCGTACAGCGCGAAGCAGGCCGAGACGAAGATCGCCCCGACGACGAACAGGCCCGCGACCTTCTCCGCACGAAAGGAGCGCAGGAGAAATGCGATCCCGACCGGAATCGCCGTCGCCGCGTCACCGAAGTTGTGGACGAGATCAGCGAGAAGAGCGACCGAATCGGTGGCGACGAAGATCGCCGTCTGCACGAGCGCAGTGAGGCCGAGAATGCCGAGGCTCAGCGCAACCGCGCGAAGACCGGCACGCGAGCGCATGATCGAACGGTCGACGAGACCGTGCGAGTGACCGTGGTCGTGCGAGTGCGAGTGCGAGGTGGTCGTGATCGTGGCGATGGTCGTGCGTCAATGCAGCTCTCCCGCATCGCCGAAGCGCCGCATCTCGACGAGGCCGCCTTCGCCGGCGTGGTCGACCTGGAGCGTCGTGTGTTCGATTCCGAACTCGTCGTGGAGCAGTCTCTCGAGGTCGCGGCGGCGACCGTGGCAGTCCTCTCCGGGTCGAACCAGAACGTGCGCCGACAGTGCGGGAAAGCCGGAAGTGATCGTCCACACGTGGAGGTCGTGCACTTCGACGACCCCCGGCGCTGAGGCAAGCCGCTGACCGAGCTCGGCGGCGTCGATCCCCCGTGGAGTCGACTCGAGGAGGATCGCCGTCGAGTCACGCAGGATCGTCCACGTGCTCGCAAGGACGAGGAGGCCGATGAAGATACTCACGAGCGCGTCCGCCTCGACCCACCCGGTCGCAAGGATCACGACCGCCGCCACCGCGACGCCGAACGAGCCGAGCAGGTCCGCGAAGACGTGACGGAACGCCGCCTCGACGTTGAGGCTGTGACTCCGCGCTCGCGCGAGGACGACTCCGGCCGCGACGTTCACCGCCATGCCGACGAGCGCGATCGCAAGCATCCAGCCGCCGAGGACAGCGCCCGGGTCGCGAAGCCGCATCACCGCCTCCACGAAGATCCAGATCGCGAGCGCGACGAGCAACATGCCGTTCACGAGCGCGGCGAGAACCTCCGCGCGCTTGTAGCCATAGGTGCGCTCGGGCGTCGCCGGCTTGGCCGCGAGCCAGGCGGCGAAGAGCGCGAGCCCGAGAGCCACGTTGTCGGAGAGCATGTGGACTGCGTCCGCGAGCAACGCGAGGCTCTCCGCGTAGAGGCCGCCGACCACCTCGACCACGGTGTACGACGCGGTCAGGAGAAGGGCGGTCGCGAGCGCACGGCGGCTCGCGACGCGCGCGTGGTCGTGGTCGTGGCCCACGCGTTGGGTTCTACCGGGCCGAGCGGGCGGTCGCCGAGACCGCGCGCCCTCGTCAGGAACCGGACAGCCCGATGCGGCATCATCGAGGCCATGCGCCTTCGGATCAGCGCGCTCGTCGCCGTGCTGGCGGCGGCCTCGGCGGTCGCGGTTGTCGTCGCCGTCGCGAGCCCGTCGGCCAACGGCCTGCCGGAGTACACGAACGGCTACGCGAAGTGGCCCCGGATCAACGAGAAGCCGTTCACGAGCACCGGCCCCCTATCGAGCGCCCACGCCGGCGTGAAGAACGTCTACGCGAGCAGGAAGAAGGTCGGCAAGCGGTATCCGAACGGCACCGTCATCGTGAAGTCGATCCGCCGGACGGGCGACAAGCCGTCGCTCCCGAGGCAGGTCGCGGTCATGCGCAAGACGAACGGCACGTGGCGGTACGTCGAGTACGAGCTCTCCGGCTCGCGCTATCGCGACCTCGGCTTCACCCAGCAGCTGTGCCAGGGCTGCCACATGCGGGCACGCGCGAACGACTACGTGTTCACGAAGTAGTTCGCGCGCTGGGGCGAGTGCTCAGGTCGCCGGGTACTTCTTGCGCCGGTAGGTCATGAAGAGCGCCATGATCCCGCCGATGAGCAGGATCATGCCGATGATGATCCCGACGAAGTTCAAGAAGTACGCGAACAGGAGCCCGGCGACGATGAGGCCGAGTCCCACGATGTTTACGGGCCAGTTGTCCATGGGCGCACATTCGTCGGCATCGCGCCGAATCCTCGTCCCCCTTTTTGGTGGCGCAGATCGAGAACCCGCTCGCGCGGGTTCCCGATCGCGAGGATCCCTGAAGGCGTCCGCTTCGCGGCCGCAGAGCCTTCCACGGCGGACTGTCTTCGTGAGGGATTCCTGAAAGCGTGGCTAGCGTTACGTGCGGACGCGCTCGAATGCGGCGATCGCGCGCTCGAGGTGGTCGGGCTCGAGCGCCGCGGACATCTGCACGCGCACGCGCGCTGCTCCCTCGGGAACGACCGGAAAGCCGAATCCGGTGACGAAGACGCCCTCGTCGAGTAGCCGCGTGGACAGCGCCATCGCGGCGGCGGTCTCTCCGACGATGATCGGAACGATCGCCGCTTCGCCGTCGAGGGGCCGGTACCCGGCCTCGGAGAGCAGCCCGCGGAAGGCACGCGTGTTCTCGCGAAGACGGGTGAGGAGCTCCGGCTGCTCGAGCATGAGTTCGATCGACCGCAACGCGCTGCACGCGACCGTCGGCGGCAACGCATTGGAGAAGAGCTGCGGTCGCGAGCGCTGTGCGAGAACGTCGCACACCTCCTCCGACGCCGCGACGTAGCCGCCCGCCGCGCCGCCGAGCGCCTTCCCGAGCGTTCCGGTGATCACGTCGACCTCGCCGAGGAGTCCGAAGTGCTCGACGGTGCCCCTCCCCGTGTCCCCGAGGACGCCGACGCCGTGGGAGTCGTCCACGATCACGACCGCGTCGTACGTTCGCGCAAGCTCCACGATCTCGGGGAGCCTCGCCAGATCGCCCTCCATCGAGAAGACGCCGTCCGTGACGATGAGCTTGCGCGCCGCGCGCGGTGCAGCCTCGAGCCCGTCGCGCAGCGCATCCATGTCCGAGTGCGGGTAGATGACCTTGCCCGCGGGCCGCGAGAGCCGGATCGCGTCGATCAGGCTCGCGTGATTCAACTCGTCGGTGAGGATGACCGTCGTCTCGTCCGTCAGGCTCGGGATGCACGCCTCGTTGGCGTTCCAGCACGAGACGTAGGTGAGGGCCGCCTCGGTCCCGGAGAGATCGGCAAGGGCTCGCTCGAGCTCGAGGTGCGGCTCGAAGGTGCCGCAGATGAAGCGCACGGACGCGGTGCCCGCGCCGTAGCGCTCGAGCCCCTCGATGCCCGCGCGCACGACGTCGGGGTGCCCGGCGAGACCGAGGTAGTTGTTGGAGGAGAGGACGATCACGTCACCGTGTCCGGCCATCCGGACAACCGGCCCCTGCGCCGACTCGAGCGTGAGGAACTGCTTGTACGTCCGCGCGTCGCGGAGCCCGTCGAGCTCGGCGCCGAGCTGCTTATCGAGCGTCGAGGTCATGCGGTCGCTCCGTTCGGTCGCAGGACGATCTTGCAGGCCTCGCCCGACTCGAGCAGCGCGAACGCCTCCTCGTAGCGCTCCAGCGGCAGCTCTGCGGTGATGAGCGGGCGGAGGTCGACGACACCATGCTCGAGGAGCCAGCGCGTCGTGTACCACGTCTCCCAGATCTCGCGTCCGTTCACCGCGCTCACCGTGAGGTTCTTGAAGATGAGCGACTCGGCAATGTCGATCGTCGCGGGCCGCGACGGGATTCCGAAGAGCACGACGTTGCCGCCATGCCGGACGATCCCGAACGCGTCCTCGATGGCCCGCAGAGCACCGGACATCTCGAAGACGATCCCCACGCCGATCCCCTCGTTCTGCTCCGCGAACCACGCGGGCACGTCGTCCGCCTCGTCCACGTTCACGACGGCGTCGGCGCCGAGCGTCCGCGCCAGGTCGATCCGAAACTGCACGTGGTCGGAGGCGAAGAGCCGTCCTGCGCCGAAGGCCTTCGCGATCGCGATCGTGAAGAGGCCGACCGGGCCGCACCCGAGGACGGCCACGGCGCGTCCGGCGAGATCCTGGGTCGAGGTCGCGAAGACCGCGTTGCCGAACGGCTCCTGCAGACACGCGATTTCCGGCGGCAGCTTCGAGCGGTCGTTACGCCAGACGACCGAGGCGGGAACGGCGACGTAATCGGCGAAGCCGCCGTCGCGATCGACGCCGAGGATCTGCGTCTGCTCGCACATGTGCGCCTTTCCCGTCCGACAGTGGAAGCACACGCCGCAGGTGACGTGGCTCTCCGCGGAGACGTAGTCGCCCTCACCTATGTCGCGCACCGAGCTTCCGGTCGCGACGACCGTGCCGCACAGCTCGTGGCCGAGGGTCAGAGGCGGTTCCACCCGTTCCGCCGACCACTGGTCCCAGCGCTGGATGTGCAGGTCGGTTCCGCAGATGGACGCCGCCTCGATCCGGACGAGCACCTCGTCCGGCCCGGGTGTCGGTACGGGCACTTCGTCGAGCCTGAGCCCGGGGCCGGACTCGCGCTTGCGGATTGCTCGCATCGTCTCCACTGCGGGCACCATCCTGACACGGGAGAACCGACCTGAGAGGGCGATACGATCGCGCCCGTGCAGGATCCGTCCGCCCCGACGCCGGAGGACCTCGAGGAGCACTACGACAGCCCACTCGAGCGCCTGCAGCTCCTCGGCGGCGACGACGCGGCGATCGCCGCCTTCCTCGACGAGATCGACGTCCGCGGCCCGCGCGATCGCGAGATGCTGCGCGAGCTCGCGCGACCCGCACCGCTGGCGAGACCGGATCGCTTCGAATCCGACCATCGCCGCGTTCTCGTCGCACTCGAAAGCCTGCGCCGCCACGGCCATCACGGCGCCCGCGCGGGAGAGAAGCTCGGCCCGCTCCGCACGCCGATCCGATACCTCGTGGAGCTCGTCGCACGCTACGTCGTCGTCGCGCACGGCAAGAACGTCGCCGTCCAGCTACGCAACCTCTACTGGATGCGCGAGATGCAGTCGGAGCGCGGGTCGCGCGATCGCGAGCTCCTGCAGCCCGCTCGGCTCGACGCCCAGGCACTCGTCGAGATCACGCGCGGGCGCGAGATCGGCGTTCCCACGTTCGTCATCGGCGGCTTGCTCATCCCGGCCGGCCTCTCGGTCTGGCGCCTCGCCACGGGTGCCGTTCGGGAGTGGTGGATCGCGCTCTTCGCAGGCGCGCTGGGCGTTCTGATCGGCCTGCTCATCTCGTGGTTCGTGCTGCGTGGCGCAGCACTCGCGAGCCGCCGCATCAGACTCTCCGCGGCGCAGCCGCTCGCCGAGCTGTGGCGGAGCATCGGAAGCTGCGGCAGCCCTCCGCGAGATCAGTCGCAACGCTTCGCGGTGGTCGCGATCTCGCTCACGCTCGGGGTCTGGATCGTGCTGCCGCTGCTCGTGACGCTCTCGCTCGCGCGCTGATCAGAATGCCGCAGTCGCGCGGCACACCTCGCCAGATGGGCTCGTCGCGCGGGCGGTGATCCGGTCGCGACCCGCGAGATCGGCCACGACTCGCCGCAGCTCGAAGGAGCCGCTCGGAGCGCGGGTGACGCGGGTCGTACGCACGAGCACGGTCGTCGGACGCCGAAGCACGAACCGACCAGCGGACGCCGTTGCGATTCTGATCCACTTCGAACTCGACCTCGATGCGGCCGTCCTCCTCGCTCAGCTTGAGCTTCGATGTCGTCGAACTGGTGCACGTGCCACGAACCAGGACGTCGCCGTCCTTCGCCCACGTTGCCGGAACGACGACGAGCGCTGCTGCGGCGATCGCGAGGATGAGTCGCTTCTTCATCAGGTCCCCTTTCACCTCGGTCCTTCTCACTACGGCTCCAGCCGAAGCCTGGATTGGCGGTCTCTAGCCCGACGTCGCGATCGCAGTCGGCCCCGTGAGCCGCCCGTCACTCGGCGTGACGGCGCAGCGCACGCTCTTGCCAGGCCGCGCGAGCCCCTTTCGCAGCACGTCCGAGAGCGCCGCGCTCTGCACCGCGCGGACGAGCTTGCCGCCGACGAACCAGCGGTACCGATAGCGGATGATGTCGTAGTCGGGGTCCTCGGCGACGAGGGACGTCGAGACAACGCACTCGACGACGTCCCTGGCGGTCGGGCTCGGCGGCCGCAACCCGGCGGAGATCGCGTGCGGCGGGCGGTCCCTGACTTCGGCTGCCGCAGCCACGACGTCGAAGGTCGTGTCGGAGAGCGTCTTGCCGTCGAGCTCCACGACGATCCGCCAGCGGCCGGTCCGCGCAAGCGAGACGCGATTCGCGGCGCTCCAGGTGCCGCGACCGTGCGCGGTCCGGATCGTCATTGTCGACTCGGCAGCGCTCGATCCGTTCGGCCGGTGGAAGCGAATCCGCAGCAACCCAGTCGCGTGCATGGCACCGAGCTCGACACGCGAGTAGACGACCTTCGTCCCGCGCACGAACGTCCCCGCACGCACGGCCCGGTCGTATGGGAGGTCGCGCTTGCCCGTCATCGGCTTCGCGCTGAGCGCGAGATCTCTCACGTACGCCTCGCCCGGCGTCGCGACTTGATCGGTCCACCCGCTCGGACCCTCGTTGCACGAGCCCGAGAAGGGCTCGTGGATCTGGCTCGCGACCTGTGACGTGAAGTGGAGGTGCGGCCAGCTCGAGTTGCCGCTGGACGCCGTCCAGCCGAGCTGCTGGCCCGCGACGACTCTGTCGTTTCGCTTCAGCCGAATCCCCTTGCGCAGGTGCCCGTAGATCGTGAAGCGACCGATCGCGTGCTCGAGGACGACGTGGTTGTCGAAGCGGGCAGCGGTCCGGCCGTGGTTACGATCGAACTCGCCGTCCTGCACCGAGATGACGCGGCCGTCGAGCCCGGCGAAGACGGGCACCCCGATGTCCATCTCGCGAAAGCTTCGGATGTCCGAGTCTGTTCCGGTATGCCCGTCGTACGTCTGCGTCCCGCAGGCGAAGTCGCGCACGCCCGGACCGGGGTCGAGATCGACGAAGTTGGTCGGATAGAGATCGCGCCAGAGGATCCCGGCCTGCGGGTAGAAGGTGAGCTCACCCGCTCCGTTCGCGCCGCCCGCTCCCGCGGCGGACGTCGCCACGACGAGCGCGAGCAGGGGAACGATGAGGTATCGGGCCATGCGGGCCCGTCACGGTAACGACCGTCAGCGAACCGAGACCGGCGTACCGACGTCCACGAATCGGTAGACCCGCTCGGCCTCGCCCTCCGGCAACCGCACGCAGCCGTGCGACGCGGGGTAGGACGGGACGTCGGACGACTGGTGCGTCGCGATCCCGCCGCGGAAGTACGCCGCGTACGGCATCCACACCTGGAACGGCACCGACCAGGAGTAGAGGACCTTCGCGTAGACCGTGAAGTCACCGACGGGTGTGATCCCACCAGACCCGGTCGAGGTGTGCACCGCGCGCACGACCTCGCCGTCCTCGACCATGAGCAGGACTCCGAGATCGCGATGGATCTCGATGCGCCGACCGGGGCGGCGCGCGGCCGGGCGCGGGCGCGTGGCGCGGAAGAGGGCGAGCTGCGTCTGGCCGGTGACGGTGCCCGTGCGATCCAGATCCTCCCAGCCCTGGAACGCCATGAGAGCCTGCTCGGTGAGGTAGCCGTCCTCCGCACCGATCTCGCCGCGGTCGAGGTAGCCGAGCTCCGCGAGCCGAAGCCGAACGCCACGGGTGACGTAGAGATAGTCGTTCTCGCCGGTTTCGCCGCGCCAGCGGCCGGGCCGAACGCCGACGCGCAATGTTGTGACGAAGCGTCCCTCCGTCGCGAGCACCGCGTGCTCCTTCGCCCCGTGCGGCCTGAGCGTGGCGGCGATCTGCCAGAGGCGCATGCGCTTGGTCTCCGCGGAGCCGGACCCGAGCGTCGAGCGCGAGAAGCTCGCGAACCACGTGTCGGCGCCGGCGCGGAGCGAGCGCAGCCGCGCGCGAGCGGGAAGCGCGGTGCGGATTCCCTTGCGTCGCTCGGCCCTGGTCGGCCCCTGCGTGAGCTCGCGCAACGCGAACTCCGCGGCCGAGGCGCCCTTCGGCACGACGCGCTGCACTCTGACCATCCAGCCCATCCGGACGAACGCGACCTCCACCGTCTCGGGTGCTGGCTTCGGGACCGTGATGCGCGCAGGCAGGGTGACGGCGGCGCGCGACGTCGACGACGGCTCGATGTCGACCGCGAGCAAGCCCGTGAATGCGAACAGGAGGACGACGAGCAGGATCCGCATCGGGCTGCCTGGGTTCGCCGCCTCCACGAAAATGCCTGCAAACGAGGCGCCGACTATCGTCGCGCCCGTGCGTACCCTCACCCTCAGGGAGCTGAATCGCGCGACGCTCGCGCGCCAGCTCCTGCTTCGGCGACACCGGCTGTCGGTGACCCAGGCCGTGGAGCGCGTCGCGGGGCTCCAGGCGCAGTGGCCGCCCTCGCCGTATATCGGCCTGTGGTCGCGCCTCGACGGGTTTGCGCCGGGACAGCTCGTGTCCGCGGTCGCGCGGCGGCGCGTAGTGAAGGCGACCCTGATGCGCACGACGCTCCATCTCGTCAGCGCGGCTGACTACCTTGCCTATGCAGGGATCTACCGTGAGCGCCGCATCCGCGAGCTCCGGCGCCAGCTCGCAGCGCTTGGTGAGGAGGCTGACTTCGAGGCCGACGGCGAGCGACTCGCGGCCTTCGCGGCAGAAGAGCCGAGGACACGACCAGAGCTCCTCGCGCTGCTCGGTCGGCCGAAGCTCCGCATCGAGGAGCGGGCGCCGTGGCTCTCCTGGTACGGGCTCGCCGCGCATGCCGGTCTCGTCAACGGACCGTCGTCGTCGACCTGGCGCGGCAACACCGCCGGCGGCACCTTCGTGCCCGCTGGAACCTGGCTCGGTGCGGAGCCCGCGAGCGGTGCCGGGGCCGCCGCCCACCTCGTCCGCCGCTACCTCGCCGCGTTCGGGCCCGCGAGCCGACCGGACATCGGGCAGTGGACGGGCCTCCCGCTCGGGGTGCTCGATGCGGGCCTCGAGCGGCTACAGCTGAGGCGTTTCCGCGACGAGCTCGGCCGCGAGCTCGTCGATCTCCCTCGCGCGCCACTTCCCCCTGCCGATACGGATGCGCCTCCGCGCTTCCTTCCGCGCTGGGACAACCTGCTGCTCGCGCACGACGTCCGCACGCGCGCATTCCCGGACGAGTACCGCAAGGCGATCATCGTGCGCAACGGCGACGTGCCGGAGACGTTCCTCGTCGACGGCTTCGTCGCGGGACACTGGCGCGTCGAGCGTGGACGCATCCGACTGGAGCCGTTCGCGCCGCTCCCGCGGGCTGCTCGGCGCGAGGTGGAGGAGGAAGCAGCCGCGCTCGAGGCGTTTCTCCGCGCATCCGGCAAGGCGTGATGCCGAGCCGGCTCGCACCTGGCGAGCTCCGCGTGGGCCTCGGTTTGCCGCGCCGCACCTCTTCGACTGGCGGCCGGACGGCGGCCCGACCGACATCGACGAGGAGGCTGCCGCCGTCGCGCAGGTCGTCTCCGGGCCGGTGAGAGCACGCACCGCGACGCGTCTGAGAGCGGCTCGCTAGAAGCCGTCGGGCCAGCCGCCGCGATGGAGCACCATCGGGCTGTGCGGTAGCCGCGCGGTCGGGTCGTCGAGCACGGCCCGGGTGTGCGCGACGTACGGCTTGCTCGCGCGCCATCCGTCCGGGTACGGCTCGAGTCCGTTCGCGAGGACGTCGCGCTGCCCGAGCAGGTGCTCGAGCGAGGAGCGCAGCCCGCGGACGGCGTCGCCACCGAACCGGGCGCACCACTGCTTCTCCAGGTCGGCATGCAGCGCAGGAAACAGCGCGCGGGCCGCTCGTCCGTCCGACGTCAGTCGTGCCGACTTCGTCCCGGCCGTTGTCCCCTCAACGGCCACGTGCCTCGATTTCACCAGGTACGTCAGCGCCATGCTCATCGCCTCCTTCGAGATACCGGAGGCGCCAGGGAGGTCGCGGACGAGCACGCCTTCCTCATCGAGAACGCGAACCACGTTCGCGCTCAGCGCGAGCGACAGCGGCGATTCGCGTTCGAAGTCGACCGCGTACGCCAGCAGCGTGCGAGAGAGGAGTGCGTACAGATGCGCGGCGGCGGCAGGGTTCCGACGACCGGCGGGAAGGTCGATGACCATCCCATTCGCGCTACCGAGGATCGGAAGAGCGTCGGGAAGGTCGGCGTCGAGCTCGGCGTCGATCGCCCGCAGCGAGTCGGCCAGCTCCTCGATCGCGTCAGCACCGAAGCGTTCGCTCCACCGCGCGTCGATGTCGTCGAAGAGCGTTCTCCAGATCGCCTCGGCTCTCCGTCCGGCCGGGGCTGGCCGAACGATCCAGGAGCCGTCCAGCCCGCGCGCGCTCCCGAAGCCGTCGCGCTTCGACTCGCCGCGCGCGCCGCCCCGCCGCCCGGTATCCAGCGTGATGTAGCGCCAGCGCTCCATTCCTCCGAGCGTGGAGAGCACGCGCGACTTCGGAGCCCCCACGGCGGCCGGGAGCTCGCCGACCGAGATTCCGTCGCCGACGAACCGCAGGAGGTTCGACCACATCGCGACCGAAACGACGCGGGCTCCGGCGCCCGCGCGGGCGAACCGCTCCTCGAACTCGTTGTCCAGCTCGATCACGTAGGCCATCAAAGCCTGCGAGAGCCACGTGGAGAGTGGAGTCTTCGACGGCATGCGCTGATTCACAGCACCCGGCATCACTCGAACAAGCCGACGCCCGGACTCGAACCGGGGACCCCTTCATTACGAGACAGGATCGGGCCGTGATGACGTGTGAGGTCGCGTATCGCGAAATCGCGTCTTTTGCAGGCAGTTCGCGTTTGCTCGCATGCTTCATTTGACCGAACCTCGTGTGCGCACCGGCGCTCCTCGACGTCGAGTGCAGGGACGGTCGAGCACATGCGCCTCGCGAACGCGCTCTGCCGCTTCGTCGAGCTCGCAGAGCTGGTTGAGGACATGGGTCGCCGACGGCAGACTTCAGTCTGTGGCGATCGTCCTTTTTTCACCACTTACTCACCACGCCCCTTCCCGGCGCGAGAGAGGAATGGCTCCGATGGCGGGATTGCGCGGCTTGCGACCACCTCCCTGGTAGGCACAGGCTCTCCGGCTCCGATAGGCGGGACTTCGAATCTGCGGGTCGGCTTCCGGCAACGTACCGTCCGTTACCACGCCTCGGGTACCGAGTCGTCTCAGCGCGGTTGGCGCACACGTGGCGCGCATCCAGACATTTGCAGGTCTCTTTCGACGAGTCTCGGCTAGTAGAACTGAGACTCAGTTGCACACGGCGGGCCGACAGCGGACTCGAGTTACGCTTTCGTCCGAATCCGTGACTGGGGCGGCTGCGCACGCGCGGGTCGGATTCGCCCGCCCGAGCCCTTGGTCGCGCGTGCCTCGGAAGTCGAACGAAGCCAACACGGCTTTGGGATCCGAGCCTGGTTCCCGCTCCCCTTGCCCCGCGTTCGCATCCGCATCCTGGCCGGCGCCATGAGCCTCTGGAACATCGAGTCCCAGCGGCTACCCGCCGCATGCTCACTCGAGCCTGCTTCAGAGCGTCTAGTCACCACATCGTTTCAACCCTTTCCGCCCTTGCCAGGCCGGGTCGCTGGAGTGCGTTGCCGGTCGGCGATCATGGAAACCTTCTCGCCAAGGAACGAGGCGAGCTTGTCCCAACCAGCTTCCGAAGCGCTCGCTGAAGCCGAGGGCGGCCGAGGTCCTCTGCCCTCAGTAGCCCCGTGAAGCAAAAGACAGGCCCGGAGAGTGGGGTGCACTCGGAGCAAGCGCAGTGGCCGCAATGCGATCCTCCGCCAGTTCGGCCAGAAGAAACGCGGTCGTGAAGTGACGGACAAGAGCCTGGGCACGTCGTCGATCCCAGGAGTTGTCGGAGCAGAAACCCCCCGGGAGGATCTTCACAATCCTGCGCATCCTGTCGCAGGGGCCCGTGAAGATCATGTGCCCCGCGTCATCGAGAGTCACTCTGGCCTTCCTGGTGCTGGACGTGAATTCGTAGGTGGGTTGGGTGCCCCAGGTGTACGGCGTATCGGTGTCGGCAGTGCCGCCGATCGCGAGCACTGGCAGGGAGACTTCGGACAGCCCAGCTTGGTCGAAGAGGTACGCGTCGCCTGCCATTGAGACGATCGCGTCGATCTCGGGCTCGGCCCACGCCGGCCAAAGGCCGTCCGGAACGACGGCCAATTCGGCCCTCTGGGCCATCTCGCCGAGGTGCGGCGTGAGGGCGTCGCAGAGCCAGATGTTGGGACCATCCGAAGCGCGTTCGGCTCTGCAGCGGGCCTCGAATGCTGCGCTGTCTATGCGTGCGCCGCCGGCAGCGAGGGCCGTGTAGCCCCCGTAAGAGTGGCCGATCACGGCAGTCCGACCTCGGTCGACAACCCCGTCTAGCGCCGCTCCGGGTTGACTCTGCGCGTCAATGTAGGAGAACACCTCTCGGATGTCCTGCGGTCGAGTGATCGTCGACTCCCAGATCCGGGCCGGGTTTAGCTCCTCGTCGTGCTCGGGCGAGATCACAAGGAGACCGTGGGAGGCCAGGTGCTCCGCCAACCACCCGTAGGAAGTGCTTCCGATCGCGTAGCCAGGACTGAGCACAACCAACGGAAAGGGGCCAGAAGCATGGTCGTAAGGGGCGTCCCGGCTCGCCTGCCCTTTGTGGCTCGCGATCGCGAGAGTGCCCAACGGAGCGAAGAGCTTGAGCTCGTACGGATAGGCGAGGCGTTCCTCACCGCCCCGCGCTGGTGAGGCCGGATACCACAGCGTCGCTTCGAGGGAACCATCGATCACGATGTTCCGCACGCCAACCGAATGCGACCCACGGGCGCTGTAGGCCGCTCCAGGAAGGCTCACGATCATGGGCTCTGCCGGATCGCCTTCGACCATGGCGAAAGCGAATGCAGTCATATGCAAGACAACCACCAGCACTACGACCACCACGATTGTGGGAACGAGAAGCAGCCTGCGAATCCAACGCCTGGGCTGCCCGTGCGGGCGATCAGGCCGCTCGTGAGACGCACCGCCAGGGTCTTGTCGCCTGCGCTCTGCCGTCGCCGGCATCTCACCGACGCTCATCGTCTGCACCAGCGGTAGCCGCGTCAAAGTGTGATCACGACCTTGCCGCGCGCATGCCCGGTCTCGACATGGCGGATAGCGTCTGGTGTCTCGCTGAGACGGTACTGGCGGTCGATGACAGGAACCACCGTCTCCGCCTGAAGAAGGGTGTTCACGACCGCGAGGTCGTCCGTGTTTTTCGTTGAGAAGAGCGGGCGCAATGTCTGGCTGACAAACGGAGAGAGCAGAGCTGCCTTCGCGAACCGACCCGCACCTGTCATTGAGCGCACGTTCTGGCCGCCGACGACGACGAGGGTTCCGTTCGGCGTCAATGCCCGTCGGCAGGACGGGAGGGAGTGGTTGCCGACCATGTCCAGGATCAGGTCGTACCGTGGCCCTCCGTCGGTGAAGTCCTCGCGCGTGTAGTCGACCACATGGTCTGCGCCGACAGAAAGGACGAGGTCGACGTTCCTCGTGCTGGTGACAGCAGTCACGTGCGCCCCGAGGGCCTTGGCGATCTGGACAGTGAATGTGCCCACACCGCCGGACGCACCGACCGTCAGGACATGTTGGCCGGGCTTAATGCGCCCCCGATCGCGGAGCCCCTGAAGCGCGGTCGTGGCAGCCGTCGGGACAGCCGCCGCCTGCTCGAAGCTGAGATTCGCCGGCTTGACGACAAGCGCACGCTCGGAAACGGCCACGTACTCGGCAAAGGCGCCAGTTGACCAGCCAAAGACCTCCTGGCCCGGCTCGAGGTGCGAGACGTCGCGGCCGACGGCTTCGATTCTCCCGGCGACGTCCGTGCCGGCGACCATGTGCTTGGGCTTCCGTAGCCCGTAGCTCATCAACCGAGCGATGTACGGAAGGCCCCGAGTTGCGTGGCTGTCTCCAGGATTGACGCCCGCGGCCTGGACGCGCACCAACACGGCATCGTCGCTCAGGGCCGGCGCCGCGACGTCGCGGAGCTCGAGGACGTCCGGAGAGCCGTACCGATCGCGGGTAACCGCTCTCATCGTTCTCGGCACCTCGGCAAGCGTCACGCGCTCACCTCGCTGGGCTCGTTGGCGTTCTCGGATCGCTCGTCCAGTCGGTGGCCTTTGAGGAGCAGCCAGAAGGCGAACCAGATCTCGCCGACGATTGCGGGCGCGAGGAGGATCGGGGAGATCGAGCCCTCGTACCCCGGCACCAGGAAGAACGCGGCGCTGTCGCCCACGTAACCAATTCCCGCGAAGACGAGAAGGCCGCTTAGAAGTCGCGGCACGACCCCTGACCGGTACGCCAAGTAGCCGATGAGCATGGTGCTCGCACCGAAGAACGTCAAACCGAGGGTGTATCCGTACTTGTGCATGTCGAGGAACAGCGAGGCGAGCGACTCTGACTCGCCAGTGCTGAACGCTCCGAGGTAGTCGGCCTGCTGGAGCACCAGGAGCGCCCCGAACATGCTCAGCAGGTTGAGGCCGATGATCGCGGTCTGGGTCAGACGGAACGCCGCGGCAAGCATGGAAACCACTTTGCTGACGGGGGCAAAGAGGAAGTACAGGACGACGGCAAGCGCAACGTCGCACAAAAAGACAACGACGTCGGCTGCGAAGCCCATCCGGAATAGGCGCTCGGAGTCGAGGATATTCGTGGCGGTCGCCTGTGCGTCCCCCGAGACGATCAGGCGCTGGCGCACCACGACTTCGGCGAAGAGCCCGAACGCGATGATGGCCAGATAGAGGATGCCGGCGACACGGGCAGTCGCGAGCTTCGAGCGCCGCCCGGCACTCGCAGACGGTGCCGCCCAGGCCCCAACGTCTGCATCGATCCGAGTTTGCGTGGTTGCGCTGTTCACAAGTGTCTCCTTTTGTCCCGCCCGGTGGGCTGTGGTCTGATATCGAAGCCGGTTAGGCGTCTCGTCCGACGCCCGCTGGGTCTTCAGTGATCAACCCGCCGCCATCAGCCTGTGACGTGGGAACTGGTGACCCAAATACGAAGCGCCCGCTGACGCGGCACTTCGTATTTACTCGCCTCGTTTTCGCAGAGGTTCGTCAGCCAGCCAACCTGACCTGGACGAGCCGGTAGCCGGCGATACCGCTAAGCGGGTTGTCGCCGGTCTTGTACGCCTTCACGAAGAACTGCACGTTGAACCCGTTCCTTGGCTGCGGGAAGGTATCCCGCGGGGTCATCTGGAATACCGCCCAGCCGTCCGTCTGCGTCGGCCGCCGCGGTTGTCCCGCGGTGCTGACGAGCGGCGTCGAGCGAACGAACACGAGGGCGTCGCGAACGACGTATCCGCGCGTGTCCTTCACACGGACCTGCACGGTGAACGGGTTGACGCTGGACCGAATCGGGTTCGGCGTGAACCGGACCTGGCTGACGATCAACCGTTCCGTGCGCGGAACGCTCCCGACCGGAATGGAGCGCTCGCCCGACGGGAGCACGATCACCCCGCTCGGCCCGGCCGGCGCGACGACGCCCGACTCGGTCGAGAGGACGGTCGTGGAGCCGCGAGCGTTGCGCGCCGTCACGTTCGTCCGAATCTTCCGGCCGAGGTCGGCGGCCGTGAGTCGATACTGGGTCGACGTCGCACCCGGGATCGAGGCACAGCCGCCGCCGGCGGCGTTGCAGCGAACCCATTGGTACGAGAACGACGATGCGCCTGTCCACGTCCCGCGGTTGACGGTTGCGAGGGTGTCCTCGATCCACGAGCCGGAGACGGTGGGCACCCTCGTATTCACCGGCGACCGACCGGTCTGCACGACCTGCGTGGCATTGGATGCCCTCGTCCCGGATCCGACGGAGTTGGTCGCCGTCACCCGGACGCGCATGCGTGCCCCGACGTCGGTTGTGGTGAGGACGTGTGTCGTCCTCGTCGCGCCCGAGATGAACGCGCAGTTGCTCCCGTCCGCCGCGCCGCCGTCTGAGCCGCACCGCACCCACTGGTACGCGAAGCTGATTGGCTGATCACCGGTCCAGCTGCCCGAGCTCGCGGTGAGCGTCTGTCCCTCGACCGCACTCCCCGAGACCGTCGGCTCAGCGGTGTTCACCGGCCCGGCCGACTCCGTCACGACCGCGGTCGCAGGCGAGAGCGCGGAGGCGGCGCCGTCGGCATTCGAGGCTGTCACGAGGACACGCATCCGCCTGCCGACGTCGTTGGTGTCCAGAACGAACGTCGTGTTCGTCGCGCCGGACACGTCGGCGCAGTTCGCTCCGGCGTCGTCACAGCGCTGCCACTGGAACGCGAAGCTGATGGGGGTCGTGCCGGACCAGCTGCCCGTGCCGGCGACCAGCGTCAAGCCCTTGACCGCCGTTCCCGTGATCGTGGGTAGCTCGGTGTTGGATGGAGCGACTTTCGGCAGAGCGGCCCCGCCGAGCGGAAGTACGAGCGCGGTCAGCGCCGCGGCGAGAGCGGCGGCGAGGGCCATCGGTCTGGCAACCCTGCGCCGGCCCGGCGGCGGGCTGCCGTTCGTCTGTATCTGCTTCATGTCGTCACCTCCATGACCCGCCCGAAAGCGGGGTTCGTTTGCGGTTGTACGGACGAAATCTCTTCGCGCCGTCGGGGCCGGCCGAGCTGTCGAACGGCCGGCTCACGCGACGGCGCGGTTCTCATTCCCTCCGCTGGCGTCGAACGAGCGAGCGGGCGCTCACCAGACGAACGACCTTGCCGCGTCGCGCGACGACCACACGCTGGCCTTCGACAACCCGCCAGCCGGCGGCTCGATGGAGCAGTGTGTCGACCGCCAGCAGGCTCTCGGCGTCTTCTTCGGACACCGCGATGGGGGACACGAACTCGACGCCGTCCTGAACGGTGACGAGGCAATAGCCGCGCGCGCTCATGCCGCCGCTCCGGCGAGTGCGACGTCGAGTGCGGGGCTGACCCCGACGAGCCTGTCCGGATCAGGTTGGCTCACCGGCCGAAGCGTGTATCCGTCGCCGGCTTCGCGTGGTGCGGCGATCCAGAACGCGCCGCCCCGGACACGCATGACGTCGACCATCTCCGCGAGCGTGGCCGCTCCCTCCGGACTGATGGTTTCAGCAGTCGCGAGGTCGACGACGACGTCGTGCGCGTCGGCGTCGACGGCCGCGTGAAACGCGTCGCGCAGCGCCGGAACCGTCCGCGACTTGAGTGACCCTCGAAGGCGGAGGATCCAAACGCCCGCGCCGACTCTGCGGATGGCGAGCGGCCCAGTGGGAAGGGAGTGCTGCACGGCTGCGGTCATGCCATGCACGCTAGGCCGACCACCTGAGGGGGGACACCACGCGCGTCCCGGTTCTGTGCCGGAACTGTGAGAATTGCCTCACACGGGTCAGACAGGTACGAGCTTGTAGCCGACCTCCCGCACCGTGACAACGCGCTGCGGATGTGCGGAATCGCGCTCGATCTTGCGCCTGAGGTTCGAGATGTGTGCGTCACATGCGCGCGTATCGCCGACGTAGGGCGTCTGCCAAAGGTGCTCCATAATCTGCTGCCGTGTGAACGCGCGCTCGGGCTCCTCGGCGAACATGAGGAGGAGGCGGAACTCGGAAGGCGTCAGGCTCACTTCTCGGCCGTCGACCGTCACCACGTGCCTCGCCAGGTCGAGGACGATGCCACCGACGACGAGCTCGGTCCCGGGACTGGCTTGGCGGTCGAGCTCCCGCCGGCGCAGGATTGCGCGGATGCGGCTGATCAGCTCGACCGTCGAGAACGGCTTCGTCACGTAGTCGTCGGCTCCGAGCTCCAGCCCGAGAACGCGATCGACCTCCGCATCGCGTGCGGTCAGCATGACGATCGGGACATCGCTCTCGCCACGAAGCGTGCGGCACACGTCGATGCCGGACATGCCCGGAAGCATCACGTCGAGAACGACGACGTCGAACGACCCGCCTCGCACTGCATCGAGCGCGACGACACCGTCCCTTGCCGTCTGGACCTCGAATCCCTCTTGCTCGAGCGCGTACGTGACGGGATCGAGGATGTCCTGCTCGTCGTCGACCAGTAAGACGCGTCTGCTCATCGGCAGCTCCGATCTCCGGCAGCGTTCAGCACAATCGCGACGGTAGTCCCTTCTCCGGATCGACTCTCGATCGAAAGCGCGCCGTCCATCGCTTGGACGACCTCCCGCACGATCGAGAGGCCGAGCCCGAAGCCGTCGCCGTCGGCGGTCGGAGCCCGGTAGAAGCGATCGAAGGCTCGCTCGGCTTCGAGCGGCTTCATTCCCGCGCCTCGGTCGGTCACCTGCACTCGCACGTGATCGTCGTCGATTTGCGCAACTCGGATAGCGACGTCCTTACCGCCCGCATGCTTGAGCGCGTTCGCAGTGAGGTTCGCGAGCGCCTGGTGGAGAAGCTCTCGGTGTGCCAGTACCTCGACATCCTCGCAGCAGAGTTCGATTTTGATACGTGACGCTCCGCTATCCCCGGCAATCTCGTGCACGATCGGGGCGAGCTTCACGGGCTCCAGGCGAACCGGCTCTGAGCCGGTCTGGGCACGCGCGAGCGTGAGAAGCGCGTTTGCGAGGCTCGTGAGTCGCGTCGTCTGTCGTTCGACAACGCTGAGGAAGCGGTCGCGATCGTCCCGTCGCTCCTTCGCACCGTGTTGCAGGACCTCGACGGCGCTCGCTATTGCCGAAACCGGAGTCCGGAGCTCGTGTGCCGCGTTCGTCACGAACTCACGCTCCGCGCGCTCGCGCCGCTCCCGCTCGCTGACGTCGGTCAGCACGACCACGCCTGTCCGCGAGCCCCGCGCCGCGGGCAGGAGTGCGACGTCGTACGTTCGCCCGAGATCGGGATGAACCCGCATCGTCGTCGCTCCACCCGCGGGCTCGAACAGCGCCGTCGCCGACTCGCGGAGCGAGAAGTCCGGCCACGGGCTGGGCAGAGGCTCGCCGACGACGAGGCCAGATCCAACCAGGACGTGTGCGCGGGAGTTTGCGAACTTGACGACGAGATTCGGGTCGACTGCGATGACCCCCTCCTGAAGCTGCTCAAGGAGACGGCGCAGGCGATCGCGCTCATCCTCGAGCTGCTCGAACGAGCGGCGCAGGTGCTCTCGCATCCGGTCGATCGTCCCTGCGAGCGACCCGAGCTCGTCGTGGAACCGGGGCGTGAGCTCCCTGTCGAACCGGCCCTGCTCGATGTCGGCCGCCGCGGCAGCCACTCGCCGCAAACGTCGTGTGATGAGCAGTGCGACCCCGAGCCCGACCAGCGCGCCGATTACGATCGCCCAGACCGCCGCGCGGACGATTTCATCCCGCACGATTCCGAGCGCGTCCTCGAGTTCCGGCTTCGACGCGACCGCAACCAGCGCAGCCGCGTCGTCGCCCCTCAGTGGAAGCGCCACGGTGACGAGGCCGCTACCCTCGTCGGTCTCGACGACCCGGCGCCCTCCGAGGGCGATGTCGCGAAGTGTGGTGTAGTTAGGGAGCGAAAGGAGAGCGACGCCTCGTGTTCGATCGGGTGTCAACAGGTTCCCATCGCGGTCGAAGACGAATAGAGCAAGCTGCCTCGCGTCGCCGAGCTCCGCAGACTTCGCCGGTAGATCGCCTCTCGGCGTGGTGGTCAGCTCAACCGCGGCAGTGACCGCCGATCCCGCTGCGAGCTCGCGCGCGCGCGCGCGGATCGCATCCTCGCTGCTTGAGGTGAAGACCTGCGCGACGACGAGCGCCGTGAGTGCCGCGATGCTCGCGAACGCGAGCGCGAGCCACCAGCGCATACTGAGCACTCGGGAGCGCACTCGCCAAGTATGCGTGCCGGCCCCTGCGGCTTTTGTCGGTGAGTAAACCCTGACACGATCCGAAGGCGAATCGCGCAACGCAGGGATCATTCGCCACCGGGCGCGATCACGATGGGCTCATGGAACTCCTAGATGCCCAGAGCACGCGCGTCTCACGTAGCCACCGACGCAACCGCAGATCACGAAGTGGAGACGCACCACAGGTCGACCAGCCTCAGGTTGGAGACACGGTAGTCGCCCGAGACGGGGCCCTCGGTGAGATCGAGAGCGTGGTTCGAACCGAGACACAGGACCCTGTGTACGTGATCGTCACGGTTCGGAAGGTCGTCGGTCGTCGTCACCCGGTCGTCCCGTGGTCGCTCGTCAGCCGCGTCGACCGCAGTCGAAGGCGTGTCCACGTTCAGGGTCGGCGACGCGTCGTCAGCAGGCTCCCCGAGACGCTTCCGCTGGTCATCTGAGCACCAACGACCAGCTCCGCGACCTAGTCGGCTATCGGGTGCTGGGACGTTACGGGGAGCTTGGGACGATCGTCGCAGTCGAGACGCCCCCGCACGATGATCTCGTCGTGCGCGGCGGCGTCTCAAAAGCGCTGGTCTACCGCCTACCGACCCGACGGATTCGCGAGATCTCGGCTGAGCGTCGCACCGTGACGGCCGATGTCGACGTCGCCGACTTCGTTCCATCCCTTCACGACGACGGCACAGTCGTGCTGCAACTGACGTGCTGACAACGAGAATCACCGTCCTCCTGCGCAACTCGCTGCCGTCCGATCGTGGTGCCATCCGCCGCAGGCGTCTGCTCGCGGCGGCGGGCGTCGCCCTTGTCCTCCTCGCGATCGCCGGCGCTCTCGCGCTCTCGGCCACCGACCCGCAAGAGACGGAGGCTCTTGTTCTCCGGAGCGAGCCTCCGAGGGCCGATCCTCTCGCGTACGAGAGCGGGCAGGACGAGGAGCTCGAGCGCGCGGCGATCTTCGGGCTCAGCCATCCCCTCTATGCGAAGAGTCCAGGCGGCGTGATCGCGGCGGCCCGCCGCACAGCGCGGTTCAGGCCACTTGTCGATGGCGCGGTCAGGGGCACCGGCATCTCGGCGGACATGGTCGAGGCCATCGTCTTCCTGGAGAGCGGCGGCCGCCCTGAGGTAATCGCCGGCGACGACCCGGCGCGAGCTTCCGTCTGACTCAGATCCTGGCCGAGACGGCGACGAGTTTCCTCGGAATGGAGGTCGACCTCGCGGAGAGCCGGCGGCTGACGACCCGCATTCGCGCGGAGGTGCGGCGCGGCGACGCGGTGGCGGCCGCCCAGCTTCGCGCCGAGCGACGCGCCATCGATGCGCGCTTCGATCCGGAGCAGGCGCTCGCGGGAACCGTTCGGTACCTCACAACGGCACGGGACCGACTGGGGCGTGACGACCTCGCCGTCGTCTCGTACCACATGGGCATCGGGAACCTCTCGCGCGTTCTCCGAGCGTACGTGGGAGAGGCGAGCAACCCTACGATCCCGAAGCTCGTCGACGACGCAGATCTGTCGTGGGTGCGCGTCTTCTTCGATTCGACGCCGGCTGACCGGAGCACTGCATACGCACTCCTCGCGCAGCTGGGAGACGACTCGCCCACGTACTACTGGCGCGTCCTCGCAGCCCGCGAGATCATGCGCCTCTATCGCGACGACCCCGACCAGCTGCGCGTTCTCGACGAGCTCCACCGCGCCAAGGCGAGCGCCGAAGAGGTGCTCCATCCCGGATCCAAGACCGTGCGCTTCGCCGACGCGGACGACCTCGAGTCGGCATCGTCCGAGCACACACTGCTGCCGCTCCCCAGCGATCCCGTGCGCTACGGCTTCGTGGTCGACTCCACGATGGGCGAGCTGGCGCCCCAGCTAGGACGCGACGCGGAGATCTACCGCGGGCTGCGACCCGAGGCGCTCGCGCTGCTGCTCCACCTCGCAGACCGCGTGCGCGCGTTCAGCGGCGCAGCTCGGCCGCTCGAGGTGACGAGCACCGTCCGCGACGACGCCTATCAGGCCCTTCTTCGGACGCAGAATCTCGAAGCGACGGCTGGTTACTCGCTCCACACGACCGGATACGCGTTCGACATCAGGCGCAGTTACGAGTCGAGCGCGCAGGCCCGGGCATTCCAGTTCATGCTCGACGACCTCACGGCGCGAGGACTCATCGCTTGGGTTCGTGAGCCGGCGGCGATTCACATCACAGTCTCGAGCGACGCCAAGGTCCTCGTGCCGGTCTTCCTCGAGCCGCAAGGATGACGGGTCGCCATGCCCGCGAGCCTCGGTGGGCCTAACCGAACAAGACCTTCGCGAGATTCGCAACATCTCCACGCGGCCCTCATGGGGCGCGAGCAGACTGGTGTTCATGAGCAAACGAGGAAAACCTGCCAGCGAACCTCGTTCACGCGAAGTGCCGCCTCGCGGACCCACCTGGGTCGGCGCGCTCCTGGGCTTCGTGCTCTTTGCCCTCCTCGGCGCGTCGCCCGATGCGAGCGCAACAACGTCACAGCCGCCGGAGAACCGGCTGGCACCACGCATCGACGGTTTCCCGCAGGTGGGCAAGGTCCTGCGTGCCGCCCCAGGGCGGTGGCTCCGCGAGCGCGGGCTCGTCTTCACGTACCAGTGGCAGCTCTGCAGTACCGAAGGGAAATGCACGGAGATCGCCGGCGCCAACGACCGCATCAACGCCGTTCGTGCCCGCGACGTTGGCCAGACGATCGTCGTCGTGGTGACCGCGACAAACGACGACGGCACAGCCAAGGCGCCATCGAAGGCGACCAGAGCCATCACTGCTCAGAAGGAAGGCGTTCCCACAGCCGGGGTGCGCCCGACCATCACGGGCCAGCCCAAGCCCGGCTCCACCCTTATGGCGCAAGCTGGCACATGGGAGGGCGAGGCAATGATCGAGTACGCGTTTCGCTGGCGGCGGTGCACATCGCTCGGCGGCGCGTGCGTAGAGCTGCGGCAGACGAAGCCGACATACGTCGTGACCACGAAAGATCAGGGACACACGCTCCGCGTCCTCGTAAGCGCGGAGAACGAGCTGGGAACGGGCGCGGCACTGTCTGATGCGACGCCGCTCGTCCCCGGTCCCGCCGCGACCACGCCGCCGAAGAACACGTCGCCTCCTCTCGTTTCAGGCGTCGCCGCCGAGGGGCGGACGCTGACCGCCTCGAGCGGCTCGTGGAGCGGCACGACGCCGATCCAGTTCTCGTTCCAATGGCGCCGCTGCGATCGGGGCGGCGACGACTGCTCGTCCATCGCGAACGCGACCCTGCAGGCCTATACGTTGTCCGAGCGTGACGTCGGACGCGCGGTTCGTGTGCGCGTGAGCGCGCTCAACGTCGCAGGGACGAGCACTGCGACGTCCGACCGCACGGCCGTCGTCGTCGGCTCAACGGCACCGGTCAACTCCGTACCTCCGACAATCTCGGCACTGCGCGCGAGGGCAGCGTCCTGACCGCTTCCTCCGGCTCGTGGAAAGGCACCCAGCCCATCACCTTCGCGTACCAGTGGTTCCGATGCAGCTCGCGCGAGGCGGCTGCTCTGCGATCCCGCCTGCAACCGGTCGCACGGTCACGTTGAGTTCGCCGGACGTCGGCAAGACGCTTCGGGTCCGTGTGGCCGCCACGAATAGCGGCGGCTCGTCGGCGGTTCTCTCGGCCGCCAGCGCTGTCGTGGCGAACTCGGGAACAGCGCCCGCGAACAAGTCCGCGCCGGTCCTGTCGGGCGTCGCGCGCCAGGGCACGCGGCTGAGCCTCTCGACGGGGAGCTGGACCGGCACGCAGCCGCTTTCGTTCTCGTACCGCTGGGAGCGCTGTGACAGCGCCGTTGCGAACTGCCGCACGATCGAAAGAGCAACCGGCAACACGTACGTCCTGGAGCGCGCCGACGTCGGCCGACGTTTGCGCGGCGTCGTCCGAGCCCGCAACTCGGCCGGCGAGGGCAGCGCCCCCTCGAACGCGACCGCGGTCGTCGTTGGCGCGCCCGTAAGCACGGCGCTTCCGAAGATCAGCGGGACGACCGTCGAGGGTCAGACACTCTCGACGACGCCGGGTACTTGGACCGGGATCGGCCCGATCACGTACGGCTACCAGTGGACGCGCTGCAACGCCCAGGGAGCGTTCTCGAGCTGTGTCCCCATCGTCGTGACCTCGCGCCCCTCTTACACACTGCGGCCTGCTGACGTCGGGCGTCGCATCTTCGTGCAGGTGAAGGCGCAGAACCCGTACGGCGCCAGCTTCGTCAACTCCGACCTGACCGGCGTCGTCGCTGCGGCCCCGATCGGGACGGTCACGGTCCGGGCGGGGCGTGGCGTCGTCGCCTTCGGTACGTCCGTCACGCTCGTCGGCCGCGTTGTCGGAGCACCCGTGGGAGAGCGGGTGACGATCGTCGAGCGTCCCGTCCGCGGAGCGCCGCGCGTCTACGAGAACGCTGCCGTGATCGGCCCCTCCGGCACGTGGTCCTTCGTTGTCCGACCATCGCTCGGGACGACGTACGAGGTGCAGTTCCGAGACAGGACGGGCGGACCGGTCCTCGTCCAGGTGCGCCCGCGGCTCCTGCTACGGAAGGCGGGCGCCGGACGGATCTCGCTCCGGGTGTTCGCCGGACGCTCGCTCGCCGGCAAGACCGCGTTTCTCCAGCGCTGGAACGCCAGCAAGCGTCGGTGGGTCACGATGCGACGCGTCCGGCTGCAACCGAGTCGGTCGAGCAACGTGGCGGTTGCGTCAGTTCGCACGCGCACGCCCCGCGGAACGTACGTGCGCTTTGTGCTGCCGGGCCGCCAAGCAGGCCCGGGCTACGTGACGGGGACGAGCAACCGCGTCCGCAGCTGAACGTCCGCACGCGCCGGGCGGTTCGGACGCGGTGCCCTGCGCGCTTGCCGATTTCTCGGGGCGGTCGCCCGGTTCGAAGCACTTTCGGCTTCGAGGGGAAGCTTCCGGCAAGGACGCTCATCCGCGGGCTGGACGCAGACCGAAGAGGCGGTTGACGCCTCGGATCTTCGCACTCCCGGTCACTCTTCTGGCCAAAACCGTGTCCCGATTGCGGGAGTCCGCTCCGGCGCTCCGGAAACGTGGCGCATTCACGCATCCATCCAGAGCACTGGCCACGAGTGGCGCGCCCTGCTGACTTGCAGCGCTTTTCGAGCGTCGCTCGGCTCGTAGAAGCGACCCTCCACTCCCATCTAGTCACGTTTCGAGCAGTAGGCGTGAGAAGGTCGACGCAGTCACGGAAAGAGGGAGATGCGCGACTCCCTGACGCTCGAGCGAGCGCGCTCGCGCATGGTGTCTCCTGGCGGCTCGTCCTCGCTGGGGTCTTCAGGAAACGTGAGCAGCCAGAAATGGCTCAACAACGGCCAGGACGATCTCCGGGCGTTCGAGAAATCCGTAATGGTTCGCGCCGGAAACCACGGCGAGCTCACCCTGCGGGATCGCGTCGGCGATCGCCGACGACGAGGCGACGGGCACGGGATCACGCTCGCCATGCACGACGAGGGTTGGACACGTGATGCTGCCGAGCTTGATTGGCAATGCGTGCTCGCCGAAGTCGGCGAAGATCCGCTTCGCGGTGTCGCGGTTCCTCGTTCTGTTCTCGGTGAGCCGGTACTGCGTACCAAGGGCGACGTCGCGGTCGTTGAAGAACGGGATGTAGAGCAGTTGGTAGTAGCGCTCGACGGCAGCGACATCACCAGCTTCGAACTCGGGGGAGCTCTCGACGCGCTCCATCTCTTCGGCCTCATCCGGCGTTCGTCGCGATTTCATCTCCTTCCCGAACTCCTCTCGGTGCTCCGGAGCGAAAGGTGGCGCCGGGTTCAGGAGAACGAGTGCACGAACGCGCTCCGGTCGCGTCGCGGCATAGAGCGCGACCATGTGCGCCGCCAGTGAGTGCCCGACGAGAGCGACCCGCTCGAGCTCGAGGCCGTCGAGGACCGCATCGAGGTCGGTGAGGGTACCGGCGGTCGAGATGCGGTCCACATCGCCAGCCGGACTCGCGCCGCTTCCGCGCTCGTCGACGTAGATGACCTCGCGGCCGTTCGCGAGCGCGTCGAGAGAGGGGCGCAGGTGGGCGAATCCGAATCGGGGCCCGCCCGGGATGACCACGAGCGGCGCCCCCTCTCCGATGCGCAGGTACGCGAGCTCCGTACCCGACGCCGGAACTGTCCCTGTTCGCTCAGAAGCCGGAGACATCGATCGTGCGGAGTATCTCAATCGGGTGGCCGAACGCAAGGCTCGCCGCCCTTCCGCCCCAGTTCGATGTGGCAGCGCTGCGAATCTTCCACCGACAACACCATCGGTGGAGACCACGGAGGGCCGCTCGCAGTCCAGCGAACGGCCTTGTCGGTCCGAACCTCCCTGCGCTCCGCACTGGGGCGCTAGAGGACCGGGCAGTTCACGACGATCGGCGCCGCGGCGATCGTCACCTGCCCCCTGCGAGCGGCCGCCTGTACCGCGGCAGCCGAGCGCAGCACTCGGGCTTCCGAGGCACTCTTCCAGGTGACCATGCGCACGGCCCAGAGCGGCGTGTAGTCCTTGCGCCCTGGGACCGTGTCGATGACGTTGCGCTGTCCGTCGGAACCGTTGGTGAATGCCCAGATTGGCGCGGTCTTGTTGCCGGGCTGCAACTTCACCGGTCCGAAGTCGAGATACGAGACGACCTGGCCCCGGTAGAAGCCAAGCGTCGCATCGTGTGAGAACGTCTTCACAGGCCCGTCGGCCGCCAGCGCGGGCAGCGCGGGGAGGGCAGCGGAGACGAATGCTGCGAGGATCACGGCAAGTCGCTTCATGAGCGGAGTCCTCCTGTCGAAGGGATCGCCGCGACGGTACGGCGACCACCTTTCGCGTGGCTTCCGCCCGCATGAACGATTCGTGAACGGGGCGTTCGGCGCCCGGAGCCGTTACTCCGCCTCAATCGCCTCGTAAGAACTCGGCAAGGTATTCCTGCGACCCTCGTCCGAGATCCAATACCCCTAACAAGGAGACAACGTGGGTCATCTCCGTCGCACAGCGATCACGGCCGTCGTCGTGGTGGCTGCCGTACTCGTCGGCGTACCCGCTGCACTGTCACTCTCCGCCGCGAAGCCGGCTCCGCCCGTCGTCAAGGCAAAAAACCCCTCGTTCGGCAACATCCTCCAGAGCAAGAACAGGCTCCCGCTCTACTACTGGAGCGCCGAGAAGCGTGCGGGCGGGAAGATCCGCTGTACGGGTGAGTGCGCGCGCGTGTGGCCGCCGCTCGTCGTCAAGTCGCGTCGCGCGGTATCACCGACGATGGCCGGCGTGAAGGGGAAGTTCGGCGTCGTCAAGCGTCCCGACGGCCGGCTCCAGGTCACATTCCGGGGCCTGCCCCTGTACGCGTACCACGACGATCCTCCGAACACCGTCCTCTGCGACAACGTCGACGGCTGGTTCGTCGTTCGGGTCTAGAGAGAGATGAAACGCGCCACCCGAGGCACACTACGAAGGTGAAGACCGTGCTCGTCGTCGACGATGAGCCGATCGTGCGCGAGGTCGTCATCCGCTATCTCGAGCGCGAGGGGTACCGCACGCTCGAAGCCGAGGACGGCGAAGTCGCACGCGATGTCCTTGCTCGTAGCTCGCCCGACATCGTCGTGCTCGACGTGATGCTCCCCGGAGCGGACGGCCTCGAGCTCTGCCGCTGGATCCGGTCGACATCGGAGCTTCCCGTGATCATGCTCACGGCTCGCGGGGAGGAAGCGGATCGCATCGTCGGCCTCGAGCTGGGTGCGGACGACTACGTCACCAAGCCGTTCTCGCCGCGTGAGCTCGCCGCGCGCGTGAAGACCGTTCTCAGACGTTCCGATCGCGTGGTCGCGTCGGTGGACCGCCTCGAGTTCGGGGACGTCGTCCTCGAGCAGGCCAGTCGCGAGGTCCGCAAAGGGGGCGTCGACGTTCGGCTGACCGCGAGGGAGTTCGATCTCCTCTGGTTCCTCGCGAGCCATCCACGGCGGGTGTTCTCCCGCGATCAGCTCATGGCTGGGGTTTGGGGGTACACGGCGGCGCTCGACA
>CAVUCT010000011.1:0-16733 GCA_963740105.1 uncultured Gaiellaceae bacterium | reverse complement strand
GCGTGGGTGTCATGGAAGGGGAGCGCGTCGTGACCGCTCGCTTCGACATCTCAGGTGGACGCCTTTCGACCTACGAGCGCCCGCGCCGTCCGGGATTCGTGAAGCTCGCGGCCGACCCTGAACGGCGCGTCCTCGTCGGCGCCATCGCGGTGGGTCCGGAAGCGGGCGAATGGCTCGGACAGCTCACGCTCGCCGTACGCGCCGAGGTTCCCGTCGACGTGCTGCTCGACACGATCCAGCCGTATCCGACCTTCTCCGAGGCGATTTTCAACGCGGTGCTCGAGCTGGATGCGTGTCTCGGCTGACGCCGTCTCGCGATGTACCCGTTCCGGTGATCCAAGATCACTCGTTCGGGAGTCAGGTTTACCTCGACTCAGGGAGCACCGTGACCTTTGCGGGGGAGGCTTGGCCGTGACACCTCCGTACCGTCTGTAGCGTCAACTGCGGTCGCCCGACACGGGCGGATGGGAGTCACCCGATGCTGCGGCGCATCTCCAAGTCCTCTGACGGGAGGGTTCGATCCTCGCTCTCGGGCGCAATCCTGCCGGGATGTGCCTCCCTCGTCGTTCCGCTGCTCGCGATGACGGCCCTCGAGCTGCCCGCCTCCGCGATCGATCGGATCGCAGCGCCCATGCTCGGGCGCGCCGGTAACGGAGCGAGCCTGTTCAGACCACCGGCCGCAACCACTGCGAGTGGCAGTTCCTATGGCGCGCACGGCACATTCCGCGCTTTCGACCGGCGCGGCACCGTCGACGACGTGTCCGCCGGCACGCTCGCGGCGCCGCCACTGTCACCTGTTGCTGTGACGCGAGCGAGCGAGAGCAGTCGCGGCATCGACGACCGAGGCGGTGGCGATGGCGGCGGTGTCCCCTCGTGGATCGAGGATTGGAGCGACGCGCCGATGGATCCGTCCAACGACGATGTTCCAGACGACAACGGCGATCCAGGCAGCGGCTCGGCAGGCGCTGGCGCGGACGCTGAGGCAGGCGGTTCGGGATCATCCGCCGCGCCCCGCGGCGGAGGCTCGAGCGGCACCGGCACGAGCGGCGTCCCGGGTGCGGACGGGTCAGGCGAGGACGACGACGGGGATTCCTCCAGTACGGCAACTGGCGATGAGGGTGCGGACGAGAGCGACGACCCCGAGGGCTTGCCTGGGCCGTCGGGGTTCCCTCCCGCCGATCCTCCGGCCGCGCCGGGAGGCGGCAACGGAGCAGGGCAACAGCAAGGCCCGGATGGAGAGTCCGGCACGTCGGCCGCTGGCGGCTCCGATGGATCCGACACCACACCGGGCGCCGACGGATCGGACGGCTCTCACACGCCGGGATCTGGCTCGACGGGAGACGAGACGGGCTCGGACGACGCGCCGGGCAACTCCGGCACCACGCCAGGTCACGACGACGATACGCCCGGCAACTCCGAAAATGCTCCTGGGCAGACCGACGACGCGCACGACGACGACGAGGGAGGCGACGCACCGGGCAACTCCGGCACCACGCCAGGTCACGACGACGATACGCCAGGCAACTCCGGAACCGCTCCGGGACAGGATGACAGCGAGGACGGAGCCGACTCACCGGGAAACTCGGGCAACGCCCCGGGCCAGAACAAGGACGAGGACGACGACGAGGAGGGCGGCGCCCCCGGGAGCTCGGGCAGCGCACCGGGCCACGACGACGACTCGCCTGGCAACTCCGGCACTGCCCCTGGTCGCATCAAGGGCAGCAAAGCGGAATGAGAGTGACGCGGCAGGCTCGAGCAGGGGGCGCCGCCAGCCTCGGGCAGCGTGCGCCACGCCTCGTCCTCCGGGTGGCGCTCTTCTCGGCGCTCACCCTCGGAATCGGCGCTGCAACGCTTCTCGTCTTCATCCGCCACTTCGAGCGAACGCGCGCCGAGGAGACGGCCACTCTGCACGCAAGCGTCGCGGCGCAAGCCGTCGTCGACCGGTTGCGTCCCTCCGACCTCGCCGGGCCGATCTCGAAAGCACGCCGCGATGAACTCGATCGCATCCTCACGGCGCGCGTGCTCGACGAGGCGACGCCCGCGTCGGCGATCGCGACAGCTGGCGGTCGCCTCGTTTCCGCGACGGAGGTCGCCGGTGCGGGCTCCGCTCCGCTGACGCGCGAGCTGTTGGGCACGGCTCTCGGCGGAACGGTCGCCAGCGAGCTCATCACGACGGAGGTCAAGGGAGCCTCGACGAAGGTGTTCAGGGCATACGCCCCGTTCCGCCTCGAGGACGGCACGGCGGGCGTGCTCGTCGTCGACAAGGACTACGGCCCGATAGCAGCGGCCGCGCGCCGAGCGGCCATCACCGTTGCGGTCGTTCTCGAGGGCGTGCTCCTCGCGCTGTGGCTCTGCCTCTTCCCGATCATGCGCAGCGTCACGCGGCGGATGAACCGCCAGCTCGACACCATCGCCCACCAGGCGTTGCATGACGACCTCACCGGGCTCGCCAACCGGACGCAGTTCGGCCAGCGGCTGGACGAGGCGCTCGAGGCGGAAGTCGGCGAGGAGAAGGCGCTGACCGTGTTCTTCATCGACCTCGAGAGGTTCAAGGAGGTCAACGACGCGCTCGGCCATGAGTTGGGCAACGAGCTGCTGACCGTCGTCGCGGCGCGCCTGGACGACGTCGTCGGCGAGGGCGAGCTCGTGGCCAGGCTCGGCGGCGACGAGTTCGGCGTGCTCAGTGAGCGCGCGACCGACGAGGCTGCCGCGACTGCGGTTGCGGAACGGCTCCGCAGCGCGATCGCCGTTCCTTGCGAGATCGCCGGGGTGTCGCTCGAGGTCCAGGGGAGCATCGGCATCGCCATCGCGCCGGAGCACGGGACGACGCGAGACGAGCTCCTCCGCCGCGCGGACATCGCGATGTACGCAGCCAAGCGCATCGGCGCACCGCAGGTCTTCTCGCCCGGGCTCGACGACAACTCGCCGCTCCGGCTTGCGATGACCGGGGAGCTTCGACGCGCGATCGAAAGCGGCGAGCTCGCCGTCTTTTACCAGCCGCAGGTCGACTTGCGTGAGGGAAGGGTGCGCGGGGCGGAGGCGCTCGTGCGCTGGCGGCACCCGAGACGCGGGTTCCTCCTTCCCGACGCATTTCTGACGGCCGCCGAGCAGGGTGGGCTGATGCGCAACCTGACGCGGTATGTCCTCGACGAAGCGCTGCTCCAGCTTCGCGCGTGGCGCAGCGCAGGCCTGGAGATCGACCTCGCCGTCAACGTGTCGGCACGCGATCTCGCCGACGCTCGCTTCCCGGACGAGGTGGCACAAGCCCTCGCGAAGCACGCCGTCGAGCCGGCGTGGCTGGAGCTCGAGGTCACCGAGAGCGTGCTGCTCTCCGACCGGCTCAGGACGAGCCGCATGCTCGAGCGTCTCGTCGACCAGGGGGTGCGCATCGCAATCGACGACTTCGGCGTCGGCTACTCCTCGCTCGGCCAGCTGAAGACCCTGCCGGCGAAGGTCCTGAAGATCGACCGCTCGTTCGTGTCGAGCATGGAGTCCGATCAGAGCGATGCGGCGATCGTCTCCTCGACGATCGAGCTCTCGCACCGCCTCGGCCTCGAGGTCATCGCCGAGGGTGTCGAGACGCCGGCGCACCTGGCGCGCCTGCGTGCCGCCGGCTGCGACATCGGACAGGGACATCTCCTCGGCCGTCCGCTCCCGGGCGATCAGATCCCGTCGGCCGCCCACGCGGTGCGCAGCGACTGGGTGTCCGACGCGGGGTCGGACGTCGTTCCCCTTCGTCGCGCCGGCTGACCGCATCCCTCTGGCACGCTGCGTGGGTGCCGGAGGGAGACTCGCTCCATCGTGCGGCCCGTCGCCTGCAGGTTCTCGTCGGCGAGCGCATCGAGGCCGAGAGCCCGAATCCGCGTGGCCAGGTCACGGGCGTCGCGTCGCGGATCGACGGTCGCAGGCTCGAGTCCGTCGATGCCGTCGGGAAGCACCTGCTCCTGCGCTTCGAGGGTTCGGTGGTCGTTCGAAGCCACCTCCGCATGAACGGCCGGTGGCGCGTGCGCCGGCGATCGGACGCGGCATGGCGTGGGTCACCGTGGCTCGTCCTGCGCAGTCCTGAGTGGGAGGCGACGCAGTGGAACGGGCCGGTACTCACCCTCGGTGACGGTGGCGTTCGCGCACTCGGGCCGGATCTCCTTGCACCCGCGACGACGATTACCGACGTCGTCTCCCGGATCCGCAGGAGTGACCAGGCTCAGCGCGTGGGCGAGGCACTCGTCGACCAGCGGCTCGTCGCAGGGATCGGAAACATGTGGCTCGCCGAAGCACTCTGGCGAGGGCGCGTGTCTCCGTGGTCGGCTCTTGACGACGTGAGCGACGTCGAGCTGTCTCGGACGCTCGAGTGGGCGCGCGCCTCGATGCTCGAGGCCGTCAAAGGTCAACGTCCGCCGCGGGCCGTGTATCGCCGCGCCGGACGAGGCTGTCCGCGCTGCGGCCACGCAGTGCGATCACGCGGCCTGGGTGACGCGAACCGGACGGCGTACTGGTGTCCGGCGTGTCAGCCGATGAGCGCTGCAGCGGAGAGGGAGGGATTCGAACCCTCGACGAGCGGATTACCACCCGTAACGCCTTAGCAGGGCGCCGCCTTCAGCCACTCGGCCACCTCTCCAGGGTGGCTCAGGATATCGGACGCTCCGACCGGGTCCGAAACCCGGCGTCCTGGACGCGGCTACCCTGTCGCCCTACGGAGGGGTGCCGGAGCGGTCGAACGGGGCGGTCTCGAAAACCGTTAAGGGTGCAAGCTCTTCCAGGGTTCAAATCCCTGCCCCTCCGTCTCATCCCCCGGCTACGTCGTCCGCGGCCGCGCGGCGTCCCAGAGGAAGTAGGCGAGAAGGCCGATCAGCGGGATCACGAGAATCGCGACGATCCAGAGAACCTTCCCCAGGACGCCGATGTCGTCGCGACGGACGATCCGCACGGCGACGAGGAACCACACGAAGATGAACGTGACGAGAGCCGCTGCCGCGAGGCCCTCCCCGAAGGTGTACGCGAGAAGCACGCGCGTAGCCTAAACGGCCTGGCTAGTCGTGGATGCGGGCGATGAGATCCTCGCGCTTCAGCACCTTGACCTCGAGCCCGCCGAGGCGGACGTCGTAGCCGCAGTCGCGCGGGTAGAGGACCTTTTCGCCCGCCTCGACGCCGCTCACGTCCGCGCCGACGGCGGTGACGATCCCGGTGCGACACGGGGCGGTCTCAGTCGCGGACGCCGGGAGGATCAATCCAGCTCGCGTCTCGGACTCGTCCGAAACGGGCTGAACCACCACGAACTCGTCCAGAGGTTCGAGCGTGGCGTCGATGCTTCGCGATTCCTCGAGCACGCGTCTAAGAGTACGCCTAGAGCCGTCCGGCCTCGACGATTCGCTGCAGGAACTGCTGCGTGCGCGGCTCGCGCGGCGCGCCGAAGATCTCCGCCGCCGTCCCCTCCTCGAGGATCACGCCAGCGTCGAGGAAGCACACCCGATGGGCCACGTCTCGCGCGAAGCTCATCTCGTGCGTCGCGATGAGCATCGTCATGCCCTCGCTCGCGAGCTCGCGGATGACCTGCAGCACCTCGGCGACGAGCTCGGGATCGAGGGCGCTCGTGACCTCGTCGAAGAGCATGAGGTTCGGCTGCATGGCGAGGGCGCGCACGATCGCGACGCGCTGCTGCTGCCCGCCGGACAGCCTGTCGGGATATTCCTCGCGCTTGTCGGCCAGGCCGAAGCGGGCGAGGAGCTCGTCGGCTCGTGACTCCGCCTCCGCCCTCGACAAGCCGAGCGCCTTTCGCGGCCCGAGCGTGATGTTCGCGACGACCGACATGTGCGGGAAGAGGTTGAAGGACTGGAACACGATCCCGATCCCGCGGCGCACGTCATTCACGTCGACGCGCGGGGCAGTGATCTCCTCGCCGCGCACGACGATCCGTCCCGAGTCGATCGGCTCGAGCAGGTTCACGCAACGTAGGAGCGTCGACTTTCCGGAGCCTGACGCGCCGATGAGGCAGACCACCTCGTGCTCGGCGAGCTCGAGGTCGATGCCGCGCAGCACCTCGAGCGCGCCGAACGACTTCCGCACGCCCTCCATCGCGAGCGCGCTGCCGCTCACACGAGTCTCCCGGCCTGCTGCCGTCGCTTGTCGCGTGAGACGAGCCAGTCGGTGAAGCGCGCCATCGGGATTGTCAGCGCGATGAAGATGATCGCCGTCGCGATGTAGGGCGTGTAGTTGAAAGACGCGGCGACTTCGATCTGGGACTGCCGAAAAGCTTCGACCACGCCCAGAAGCCCCACGAGCGCTGTGTCCTTCTGGAGGCCGATGAAGTCGTTGAGGAGCGGCGGGATCACACGACGCACAGCCTGCGGGATGACGACGAAGCGAAGCGCCTGTCCGTGCGTCAGCCCGAGCGATCTGGCGGCAGCCGCTTGACTCGGATGCACGGACTCGATACCAGCTCGGTAGACCTCGGACACGTACGCCGAGTACACGAGAACGAGGGAGACGACGCCCCAGAAGAGCGGGTCGATCGGCACCCCCGGCAGCGCGAGTGCGGGTATGCCGAAACCAAGGATGTAGATCGACCAGGATCGTCGGGACGCCCCGGAAGAGATCCACATAGATGACTGCAAGCGCGCGGATCGGGAAGAACACGGGCCCAGGGAGACCCCGGATAACGGCGATCGCGAGCGCGAACACGAGGATGAACACCTCCGCGATCAGGAAGATCTTTACGTTGATCCAGAACGCCGACAGGATGTCCGGGAATGCTTCCTCGAACTCCTGTCGGTCGAAGAACGCTTGCTTGACGTCGTCCCATCCGGACGAGTTGACGACGACGAGCGCGATGACCGCGACGAAGAGCGCAGTCGAGACGAGGGCGACGGCGACGCCTCTGCCGCCGCCGCCCGTCGTCAGGCTGCCGAGGATCCTCGAGCCGCGGTTCTCGTTCAGGGCTGAGCTACTTCAGGATTGGGGCGCCCGTACGCCCCAGCCAGCGCACCTCGAGCTTCTTGAGCGTTCCGTCCGCACGCATCGCGTTCACGGCCCTGTTGACGCAGCGGACGAGTGGGTTGCCCTTCTGGAACACGAGGCCGAAGTGCTCCTTGACGCCCTGGGCGGGGAGCCGGCCGACGACCGTCGAGCCCGGAATCTGAACATTCGTCACGTAACCCATGCTCGGAAAGTCGTGAACCATCCCGTCGATCTGCTTGGTCTTTACCGCCGTGACGACGTCGTTGACGGAGTCGTACACGCGAGGGGCCTGATCGGGCTTGATGTAGCGGACGATGTAGTCGTAGCTCGTCGTCCCGACCGACGCTCCGAGGCGGTACCTCTTCAGGCCGGCGATTGAGCGGACCCTGGCGATCGGATTCGACTTCAGGCCGGCAACGGCCTGGTTCACGACGTAGTAGGACGCGCTGAACGTCACCGCTCTGCGTCGCTCGGGCTTGTTGGAGACCTGTGCGATGTAGAAGTCGAACGACTTCTTGCCGGGCGCGAAGGACTTTAGGAACGGCACTGCCTCCCACGTGACCTGCGCTTTGGTGAAGCCGAGCCGCTTGGCGATCCCGTAGGCGACCGCCGACTCGTACCCCTTGCCCGTCGTGGGGTCGTTGATCTCCCAGTCCTTCGACTTGGAGCCGCCGGTCCACCACGGGTCGAAGGCCGGGTTGTCCGTGGCCAGGCTGAGCTGACCGTCCTCGACGAGGTTGAGGCTGGCCTTCGCGCAGCCGGGGATCGCGGCCGGCGCGGACGGCTCGCCCGTCGCCGTCGCCGCGAGGCCGAGAGCGAGAATCAGCACACCGAGACCCAAGACACCTATACGCATCGCAGTACTCCTCGAGAGGTCGACAGGATCGCGCGAGCGTACCAGCGCGTCTCCGGCTAGCGTGGCGCGCATCGCCAGTCCCTTTATCGAGCTCGAGGTGGGCGAGCGGGTCGTCAAACTGACGAACCCTGACAAGGTGCTCTTCCCGAAGGCGATGAAGACGAAGCGCGACCTCGCCGAGTACTACCTCGCGGTCGGTGAGGGAATCGTCCGCGCGCTGTACGAGCGGCCGACGCAGCTCCGCCGCTTTCCGGACGGGGTCACGGGCGAGGCGATCTACCAGAAGCGCGTTCCCGAGAAGCGTCCGGAGTGGGTCGAGGCGGCCCGCGTGACCTTCCCCTCTGGCCGTCATGCCGACGAGCTGTGCGTCACCGAGCTCGCGCAGGTGATCTGGGCCGCAAACCTCGCGGTCGTCGACTTCCACCCGTGGCCGTCGCGGCGGCGCGATACGGAGCATCCAGACGAGCTGCGCATCGACATCGATCCGCAACCCGGCACGACGTTTCGCGACGGCAAGCGGGTGGCGGCGCTCGTGCGAGAGGTGCTCGCGGAGATCGGCTACACGGGCTGGCCCAAGACCTCGGGCAACCGCGGCATCCACGTCTTCTGCCGGATCGAGCCGAACTGGGAGTTCCCGGTCGTGCGCCGCGCAGCGCTCGCGTTCGCACGCGAGGTCGAACGGCGGCTGCCGAAGAAGGTGACGACCGCGTGGTGGAAGGAGGAGCGCGGCAAGCGCGTCTTCATCGACTACAACCAGAACGCACGCGATCGAACGGTCGCGTCCGCGTACTCGGTGCGCGGGCGACCCGATGCGACCGTCTCGGCGCCGGTCACCTGGGACGAGCTGCCCGAGGTCGAGACCGAGGACTTCTCGATGACGACCATGCCGGCGCGGTTCGCGGCGATCGGAGACGTGCACGCAGGTATCGACGACGCGGTGTGCGACCTACGCGTCTTGCTCGACTGGGTCGAGCGTGACGAGAAGGAAGGCGTGGCCGAGGCCCCCTATCCGCCGAACTTCCCGAAGATGCCAGGCGAGCCTCCGCGCGTTCAGCCCTCGCGCGCACGCAAGCCGGACGTGCCTTAGCGGACGCTCGCAGCCGCGGGCGCATAGGCGGGCTTGGACGCCGTCGCCTGCACCCGGCCGGCCGGCGCCTGCGCCAACGTCGCCCGTCCGCTCGCGTTCGTCTTCAGCGTCTTCCCGCCGGCCTTCACGGTTGCGCCTGCGACCGCGTCGCCGGCGTCGCTGACGCGGAAGACAATTCTCGTCCCCGACCTCGACCCGGTCAGCGAGAGCTTCGGCCAGACCTGCTGGTGCCACAGCGCCTGACCGCCTGCTGCCTGCATGTTGGCGATGAGATCGAGCGGGCCTGCTGAGCCCTCGCCGTTCAGTCGGTAGATGCTCGCGCCGCTCGGCGGACGAATCGCGTTGACCGCGCCGACCCTCGTCGCCGACCGGTTCGTGCGCGCGGCATGGATCGTCCCGTTCTGTTCCCACATGAGCCAGAGCCGCCCGTCGGGCGCGGCCGCGACGTTCGCGTGCTCGTTGCGATCTGCCTTGAGCACGATCTGCGGCTTCGCCGTGTCGACCTTCCACAGCGCGAGCGTCTTGAACGTCGGATAGCCCTGCCCGAAGAAGAGGTAGACGCCGCCGGCGCCGACTCGACCCGTGAGCGAGGTGCGGTTTCCCGGGTAGACCGAGCTCTTGCCGACGACCGATCCCTGAGCGAGCCGCCGTCCTCCCTGCGGTCCGCCGGGCCCGATTGCGTTCACGTAGAGCCCCGGCGCTGCGCTCTCGTTGGAGTGGAAGCCCACCCACGCCTGCCCGCTCGCCGAGTCCACCGCAATCTCCGGCGTGTACAGGCAGCAGCCCGTCTGCGGGATCTTGCCGTCCGGCGTCGACGGATCGATGCCGTAGTGGAACCCGAGGCCGGGCGAGCCCGACCACGCCGAGATCGGCGTACCGTCTTTCGCGAGCCCTGCGCCCGCAACACCTGTCGCGTAGGCAGACGTGGACTGCGCAGCCTTCCCGGGCTTGAGCGTCCACGGTGCACCCGACGCCGGAGCGGTAGCAGTGTTGAGCGAGTTGTTCGTCTCGCCCGGGTTCGTCGAGCGGATGCCGCCGAAGAACGCGCGGAGCGATCCGTCGGGCATGCGAAGCAGGTCCGGATGGGACATCGCCGACCAGCCTCCGAGGGCGACGGCGTCGGCACCGACCTTGCCGCCTGCGCTGATCTCCAGGTGAATCAGGTCTTCCTTCGTCCCGTTTCGCCGCGTGTACACGACGTGGAGCACGCCGTCACCGGTCCGGGCGAGGCCCGGCTCGGCGAAGTTGATGACGGTTCCCGGCAGGCGCGTCCACTGGCCTCGAGGGCCGGCACTCGCCGACGCTGCGACGACCAGAAGGAGAACCATCGTGCAAGCGGCGAGGCGGCCTGCGCTCATCGGCTCGAGACTAGCTCGTCTGGCCCCGCGTGACTACCCGAGCAGCGAGGCGACCGAGTCCGTCGCTCTGATCGGCGGCCGCAGCTCGTGCCACGTGCACTGCGTCGCATCCTTGTCGTCGCGAAAACGGATGAGCTTCGTCCCGTGCCGAAAGCGGTTCGACTGCACCTTGTCGTAGCGCACCTCGACGACGGCCTCGGGCCGGACGGGCGACTC
Source organism: uncultured Gaiellaceae bacterium (assembly GCA_963740105.1). Lineage (GTDB taxonomy): Bacteria > Actinomycetota > Thermoleophilia > Gaiellales > Gaiellaceae > GMQP-bins7. The sequence goes on along the minus strand of CAVUCT010000011.1, from coordinate 6,265 downwards.
CTCGAGCTCGCCGCCACCCCAGCGGTTCGGCTCGGAGAACCGCCGCTCGGGCGCGCTCTCGAGGAGCGGCAGAACGCGAGCCGCGATCTCGTCGTGGCGCGCGGGCGCGACCGCGGCCGAGCCGACGTAGTCGAGTTCCCCGTCGTCGCGGTAGAGGCCGAGCAGGAGGGTCGCGATGCGATCGGGCTTCGACTTCCAGCGCACGCCGACGACGACGCAGTCCGCCGTCTTCTCGGGCTTCACCTTCACGACGCCGTCGCGCGATCCGGGGAGGTACGCGAGGTCGCGGCGCTTGGCGATCACCCCGTCGAGCCCGATCGCCTCGAAGCGCTCGAGCCAGCCGAGCGCCTCGTCGCGGTCGCGCGTGGCCGGAGAGAGCTCGAAGCGCTTCGCGCTCCGCTCGAGGCGCGTACGGCGCTTCGAGAGCGGCTCGGGCCAGGCCTCGACGCCTTTCCACACGAGCACGTCGAAGGCGATGAAGCGCGCCGGAATCTCCGCCGAGAGCTTGTTCACGCGGCTCTCGGCGGGATGGAGCCGCGTCTGCATCGCGTCGAAGTCGAGGACGCCGTCGCGCTCGATCACGATCTCGCCGTCGAGCGCCGACAGCGGCGGGAGCAGCTTCTCGAGCGGCCGCAGCTCCGGGAAGTAGCGCAGCAGGGGACGAGCGTTGCGCGACCAGAGCCGGAGTTCGCCCGAGCCGTTCTCGAGGAGGCCGCGGAAGCCGTCCCACTTCGGCTCGTACTGCCACTCGTCGCCTTCCGGCAGCTCGCGGACGAGCTCCGCCTCCATCGGCGGGAAACGGAATCGACGCGTGCAGGTCGCCCGGTCGCTCGACCGGCTCGCGGGGGCCGATACGAGACCGGGCCATGGTCTGAAGCTACTACGCTCTCCCTCTCGTGCGTCGCGTCGTCGTCACCGGTCTGGGAGCCGTCACCCCGCTCGGGCTCGACGCGCAGTCGACATGGGAGGGCGCTGTCGCGGGGCGGAGCGGAGTGGACTGGATCCGCGCGTTCGACGCGAGCGAGTTCCCTGTCCGGATCGCGTCCGAGGTGAAGGGCTTCGAGCCCGAATCCGTCGTCGGCGCGAAGGAGGCGCGCCGGCTCGAGCGCAACGTCGTGCTCGCCGTGGCGGCGGCGCGGGAGGCCTGGGCGGACGCGGGCGTCGAGGGCGTCGATCCCGCGCGAGCCGGCATCCTCGTCGGCTCGGCGATCGGCGGCGTCATCGGCGTCCTCGATCAGAACGACGTGCTCCGCGACCGGGGGCACTCGCGGGTCTCGCCCTGGTTCCTCCCCAACGTCCTCGTCGATTCGGCCAGCGGACAGATCGCGATCGAGCTCGGGCTCCGCGGCCCGAACTACGCGCCCGTATCAGCGTGTGCGACCGGCTCCCATGCGGTGGGCGAGGGCGCGGAGACGATTCGCCGCGGCGACGCCGACGTCATCCTCGCCGGCGGCACGGAGTCGTGCATGCATCCGGTGATCCTCGCCGGCTTCTGCGCGATGCGCGGGCTCGTAGCCGAGGAGGAGGATCCGGCGCTGGCATCACGCCCGTTCGACGCGACGCGCGCCGGGTTCGTGATGGGCGAGGGCGCCTGCGTGCTGCTGCTCGAAGAGCACGAGCGCGCGGTCGGTCGCGGCGCGCGCATCTACGCCGAGGTGCTCGGCTACGGCACCTCGAACGACGCGCACCACATGGCGCAGCCCGACCCCGAGTCCGTCGGCGTCGCGGAGATGATGCGCGCGGCGCTTACGCGTTCGGGCGTCGAGCCGGAGCAGGTGGGCTACATCAACGCGCACGGGACGTCCACGCCGCAGGGAGATCTCGCGGAGACGAAAGCGATCAAGGCGGTCTTCGGCGCGCACGCGCGCGAGCTCGCCGTCTCGTCGACGAAGTCCGTGCTCGGCCACCTGTTCGGAGCGGCGGGTGCGGTCGAGGCGATGATGTGCGTCCGCGCGCTCCACGAGGGCGTGCTGCCGCCGACGATCAACTACCGCAACCCCGATCCGGAGTGCGACCTCGACTACGTGCCGAACGAGGCGCGGCAGGTGCGGGTCGACGTCGCGCTCTCGAACGCGATGGGCCTCGGCGGACACAACGCCTGCGTGCTCGCTCGGTCGCGCGCCGTCATGAATCGCCGTGCACGACCGATAACGCTGACGTGAAGCTCATCGTCGCGCACGACTGCGCTTGTCTGCATGCAGCGCTTGTCGCGTTCTCGTCGGCGTGCGGTAGCGGAGCGGCTTCGGATCGCGATGAGCGCGCCGATCCGCCCGTCGGAGCCGTGCTGCCGGACATCGCGCCACCCGCCGCTCGAGTCCTCAGCTGCTCGCGAGGACGAGCGGTGGGTCCTCCGGTTCAGCACGCGCTGGTCAACGTCGGAGACGGCGACTTCGTCCTCGGGCGACGCGCCAGACGGCGAGCTGGGTCGTCGATCAGGACATCCCGTACTCGGAAGCCGGCGCAGAGGTCGTTCGCACTCCGGCGGATCTCGTGTGGGGAGGGGACGGCCACGACCACTGGCACGTGCGTCGTTGCGATCAACCGCTTGCTCCCGCTCGACGAAGCGAGGCGCGTACGCGCAGGCCGACCGGATGGCCCGACGCCATGGTCGGCTTCTGTTCTACGACGGGATCCGACACGGACGCGCGTAGCGGGCGAGGAGCCGTCCGACGACCTCGTCCGAGATCTCCGCCGGCGACTCGCGGAGCCCGATGACGTCGTGCATGTAGCGCGACCACTCCGGCGAGCTCATCCCCATCATCTCCGCCTGCGCCCGGTCGTGCCAGCGTCCGCCGCGTTCGCGTGCCAGCTCCTCGCGTATCTCGTCCCACAGGTGCTCGGAGTCGACGAGCACGCCGTCGAGGTCGAAGACGACCGCTTCGATCTCGGTCAAGCGGGCGTCACGTTGTCGCGGCCGATGTCGCGCACATTCGCGACTCCCGAGAGGCCCATCGTGAGGTCGAAGTCGGCCGCAGGTTCCGGATCACCTCGCGGACGCCGGCCTCGCCGCCGACGGCGAGACCCCAGACGTACGGGCCGGCCGAGACCCACTGCGGACGCGCCGAGCGCGAGCGCCCGAAAGACGTCCGCGCCGGAGCGGATCCCGCTGTCGAGCACGACGGGGACTCGAGTCGCGGCGAGCGCCGACGTCGCGAGCACGCTCGTCGATCACTCGGCAGTTCGATGACGTCGCGAGTCGAGCCGGCGACCCGACCTGGCGCTCGGTTGGAGACGACGAGCCCGTCCATCCCGTGCTCGACCGCGCTCGCGTCTGCGGGGTGCAGCACGCCCTTGAGCAGATCGGCAGGCGGGTCGCTCGCGGAGGAACGCGAGATCGTCCCACGAGAGCGACGGCCGCGAGTACGTCTCGACGAAGCGGCGTACCGCGGCGCGCGCGAGCGCCCGAGCGCACGTTCGCGAGCCGCGACCCGGGATACGAGCCGGCCTGGCTCAGCAGTGTCCCGATGGCAGCGAGCGTGATGCGGCCGCCGGGAGGCGCCTCCTGGCGCAGGGTCTCCTGGAGCGCCTCGACGAACACGGGATCGCTCGTGTACTGAGCGATTCCCTTCCCGCGCAGGAACGGCAGGTACGCGAGGTCGAGGTCGCGGATCCGCCACCCGAGCATGGTCGTGTCGAGCGTGAGGACGATCCCGGAGCAGCCGCAGCGCTCGGCGCGTGAGACGAGGCTCGCGACGAGGTCGTTCGACGTGCTCCAGTAGAGCTGGAACCAGCGCGGCGCATCTCCCATCGCCCGGGCGGTCTCCTCCATCGGACGCGATGCCTGGTTGGAGAAGACGAACGGGATTCCCTCCGCTGCTGCAGCGCGCGCGACGGCGACGTCGGCCTCGCGGTGCGCCATCTCGAGCACGCCGATCGGGACACAGCACGAACGGGCTCGGCATGGACGTGCCGAGCACCTCGACGGCCGTGTCGCGCGTGGAGACGTCGCGCAGCACTCGCGGGACGATGCGCCAGCGCTCGAACGCAGCGCGGTTCCCGCGCATCGTCTCCTCGGTTCCGGCGCCACCGGCGACGTAGGCGAATCCCTCCGGCGACATCGCTTTCCGCGCCGCGCGTTCCAGCCGCTCGAAGGAGACGGGAACGGTCGGGTGCACGCCCCGAGCCCCACCGACGTACACCTCGAACTGCCGCTCGCGCCCGATTCCGACGGACATGGCCGCACCCTAACGGCGGGCACACGACAATCCGGCGCATGACGAGCTATCCGACGCCGAAGCTGATCCTCGACAAGCCGCTGTCCGCGACCTTGCTCGTCGTGCTCTCTCCGGTCTTCGCCTTCCTGTTCGCGGCGATGGGCGTCGACATGCTCGTGCGGCCGCGAGACCGGGGTCCGTGGCTCTATCGGGAACGGAGGATCTCGCGAGGCCGTGAGTTCGACCTCTTGAAGTTCAGAACGCTTCTGCGTGAGGTGGCCGAGCGGATCGACCCCGCCGACTCGCACGCACGCATGCACGAGGCCGACGAGACGAACCTCACGTGGGCGGGCCGGCGCCTCCTCAAGCCGCGCTACCTGGACGAGCTCCCGCAGCTCTGGAACGTCTTCCGCGGCGACATGAGCCTCGTCGGGCCGCGGCCCTGGCCGCCGCCGATGGTCGCGAACCAGGTCGCGAAGGGCATCACGTACCGCAACGAGATCGTCGCGGGCTGGACAGGCCCGGCACAGGTCGAGAAGGGCGTGACCGAGTCATCGGGATACGCCCTGCTCGACGTCGCGTACGTCGAGCTCTGTCGCCGCGCGGGCGCCTGGGAGCTCGTTCGCAACGACCTCGGGCTCCTCTGGCGAACGGTCGTGGTCATGGCGAAGGGCGAAGGACTGCGGTTCTGAGCGGCAGGGGGTGGATTCGAACCCACAGGCGCTTGCGCGCCCACCGGTCCGGACACAGTTCCGCCGGTCCGCCGGTCCGCCTCACGCGGCCGCTCCTCGATCCGTAGGTAGCTCGCCGAGTTGGGATCGTCGCGCGCGTTAGGTGCGATCCCGACGGTCGGGCCGCCGCCGTGTTCGGTCGGCGCTTCCGGGCGCACCGGTATGTACGCACCCTCGGTGAGCGCGACGACGGAGTCATTAGGCCGTTGAACAAGCGCAGCTCGCAGTCGTGCTTGAGCAACGTCGCCGTCCAATACGGGAAACCGCTCGGTATTGCCATCGTCCTTCAGAACGAGATACTCGCGTACTTCCAGTCCCACCGATCTGGCCGCAGACGTATATGTGTCGGCGGTGACGGCGAGGTTGCGCTGCCCGACATGCTCAATGATTCGCGCCCACGGCCACCCCGCGAAGATGCTTTAAGCGAGATGCGGCGATGACGGAGGGGTCATGGGGGGAGAACGCCGGTACCCCCGCGGTTGTGCACGCGCGAACCGATTGCGCCGCACAGCCGGTCGGCGGTCACGCACTAGGAAACGCGGCGCTCAGGAGTGAGATCCTCGTGAGCAAACCCGCCGTGACGGCCATCGAAGAGGACTTCCGGAACTCATACCCATCTCGCGCGGCCGGTCTTCGCAATTGCCTGCGAAACGCGCCAACGGCAGCGCGGCTCGTCAACGTCAACCACGTGAGCGCGTCTAGTTCATTCCGGCGATCAACATCGAGACGCTCGGCGAGCGCCGCCGTGACACGGGCAACGTGCTGGCCCCTCGGAGGGCCGCTCGATCGTCGCAACACGAGGGGGCTCCGACGGAGCCCCAGCCCCAAGGTCAGCATCAGCGACTCTGGTCTCTCGACACGCTCGCGCCGTGCGGGTAACGGTGCTGGTGCGGCTCGACGTCGACGATTCGAGCAGTCACGCTTCAGTCATGGACTCGAGCGCGTCGCTGACAGAATCCACGTACGTTGGAGTGCTCCGGTCGTCGGTTCGACGCCAAGGGTCGCGCGGTCGAGGCCGCCTGTCATTTAGCTCGGATCTGGACTCCAAGGATCTCACCAGTCTGAGGTTTTGATGCAGCGGTGAGCACTCATCCGAACTCGAATGCTCCTTAGGCGGGGGATCGCAGTCCTGACACTTGCGGTGTTGGGGGACATAGGTGCTGCATCAACTCAAGCGAGCCATGCGGACGTGGCTGTGGCGCCCCCGACCACCAGCGTCTCGATCCAGGGAATCGATCGCTTCCACGTGGATGGAGCAGAAACCAATCAAGGGACATCCGGGCGAGGGTTGCTTCTCAACAGTCGGGTGTCAGACGCAGTGTCGGCGCTGAGCGCTCCGACGGGCACCGTGCACTTCGCCGGTGACTGGGAGACGGGGAA
>CAVUCT010000010.1:0-136796 GCA_963740105.1 uncultured Gaiellaceae bacterium | reverse complement strand
AATCGGAGTTCCGGTGCCTGAAGACCGCCGGTGTTCGTCGCAGCTGCCCACGCCAGCAACGTCATCCCGTCCACGGCGAGCACCGCGTCGGCGAGGCGGGACTGGACAGCGGGCAGCGCTGCGAGTGGTGCTCCGAACTGCTCCCGGGCTCGTGCGTGCTCGACGGCCAGCTCGAGTGCGCGTGCCGCGACGCCCGCGAGGTATCCGAGTGTTGCGGCATTCCACGCACGCCAGCACGACGCCGCGGCAACGGGCTCGAGCTGTCCGATCGCGGCGACGTCGATCCGCACACTGCCGGTGCCGTCGAGCGTCGGCTCCGCCTCGACCCCTGAGCCGCGAGCGGAGCAGACCTCGCGGGGGTTTGGCAAGCGCCTGGTTCGGGGATCCGGGACTCATGACACCTCACGCCACGGTGGGCATCGAGCCAGGACTCCCGATTCCCCCCATACCGCCCGATCCCGCACCGAATCCCGGTGAGCCCGTTCCGCCGCTCCCCGAGCCGCTTCCCGAACCCGAGCCCGAGCCCGGCCCGCCACCGGTCGGCGACGGGCCAGCGGGCCACGGTCGCTAGCTGAGCCGGTTCGCGCGCACCAGTCTCACTAGGATGGCCGCATGGCCACCTTTCTCCACACCATGGTTCGCATCACCGATCCCGAGCGCAGCCGCGGCTTCTACGAGGCACTCGGCTTTCGCTTCTCCCGTGACATGGACATCGTCAGGAACGGCGAACGCGAGGCGACGAACTACTTCTTCTCCCTCGGCGATGCCGAGAACGTCCTCGAGCTGACGTACAACCACGACGGGCGCACCTACGACCTGGGTACCGCCTACGGGCACATCGCGATCGCCGTCGACGACCTCGACGACACGCTCGCGGGGCTGAAGGACGCGCACGGCATCGAGCCCGAGCGGCCTCCGTACCAAGTGTCGGAGGGCGGCTCGCGGATCTGCTTCGTGCGCGATCCGGACGACTACCGCGTCGAGCTCATCGAGCGTCGCTAGGTTCGCGTGGCCGACGAGGGCGTCACGCTCGCGTACACCGAGTGGACGCTCGTCGAGCTCGACGGCGACGCGGTCGAGATCGGCCCGGAGGAGCTCGCGCCACATCTCGTGCTCGATCTCGAGGAGGCGCGCGTCGCAGGCTCCGGCGGCGTCAACCGACTGTCGGGGCATTTCGTGCTCAGCGAGGACGAGCTGCGGTTCGGGCGGCTGGCGACGACCCGCATGGCTGGGCCGGAGAATGCGACGCGGCGTGAGGACGCCTTCCTCGCCGCACTCGAACGCGTCACGGCCTACGAGCTCGACTGCCGGACGCTCACGCTCCTCGCCGACGAGGACGCGGTCGTGCGGCTTTCATGCTGAACGTCGCTCACCCCTGACTCAGCCGACCGAGCGGATCTCGACGGAGTCGCCCGTCGCCACGACGACGTCCGAGACGAGTTCGGGAGGAAACAGCCCGTGCTCGACGACACCGACCTCGCGCGAGAGAGACTCGGCTACGGAGCGTGGGTCGTCGACCGGGCCGGTGTAGTCCGCGATCACGCCGCCGTCCGGGCTTCGCGGGACATCCCGAAGCTCGACGGAGCCGAGCCGTCGGAGCGTCGCCGCGATCCCGTAGTCGAGAAGCTCGAGCGGGATTGGCGGTCCGAGCCGCTCGACGAGCTTGTCCGAGGAGACGATCACGACGAACCGCTCGGCCGCCGCGGCGACGGCCTTCTCGCGGGTGTGCGCGGCGCCACCGCCCTTGACGAGCCAGCCCGCGGGGTCGACCTGGTCGGCTCCGTCGATCGCGATGTCGAGGCGGGCCGCGCCGCCCGCGCCCGAGAACGTCTCGATGCGAAGTCCGAGGTCGCGCGCCGCGCTCCCGGTTGCGGGCGACGTCGCGACGCACCGCAGGTCGAGCGCGCGGGCCGCGAGCGCCGGCAGGAGGTACGCGACGGTCGAGCCGGTGCCGAGGCCGACGACCATCCCGTCCTCGACGAGACCGGCCGCGGTCTCGGCAGCGAGCCGCTTCTCGGCGTCGAGCGCCATCGGGGAGGACGCTACCCTGAGACGACCGTGGAGCACAGCCCCGAACGCGAGCTGAAGCTGGCAGCCGGCAGCGATTTCCGGATGCCGAGCATCTACGGTCTCGGCGGCGCCACGGTGCGCAGCGCCCCTCCCGAGCGCAACGACACCACGTACTACGACACGGAAGACCTGCGTCTCGCGCGCTGGGGCGCGAGCCTGCGCCACCGCCCCGGCGAGGGCTGGACGGTGAAGCTGCCCGCAGAACGCGACGCGCCGTTCCTCGTCCGCCCGGAGATCGTGTTCGACGGAAACGGCAGACTGCCGCCCTCGGCAGCGGTCGAGCTCGTGCGTGGATTCGTCCGGGACGAGGCCCTGCGCGTGCGGGTGCGCATGACGACGATTCGGCGGCGGACGGGGTTGCACGACTCCGGCGGGCGGCTCATCGGCGGCGTCGTCGACGACGCCGTATCGGTGCTCGACGACGGGAGCGCTCCGGCGAGCTTCCGTGAGCTGGAGGTCGAGATCGGCGACGAGATGACCCCGACGCTGCTCGACGCGCTGGTCGAGCGCCTGCGCCAGGCGGGCGCGGGCTCGCCCGACCAGACCGCGAAGTACATCCGCGCGCTCGCCGCCCACGCACCGCTGGCGCCCGAGATTCCGGTGCCCGATCTCGCCGGCGACGCGAGCGCGGGCGACGTCGTGCGGCGGGCGATCGCACTCTCCGTGATCCGCCTCATCCTCAACGACCCCGTCGTTCGCCTGGATCTGGATCCGGAGGGCGTTCACCAGGCTCGCGTCGCGACGCGCCGCCTGCGCTCCGACCTGCGAACGTTTCGGACGCTCGTCGAGCCGGAGTTCGCATCCACCGTGCGCGCCGAGCTCGGCTGGCTCGCCTCGATACTCGGCGAGGTTCGAGACGGCGACGTGCTGCTGGAGCGCATTCGAGGCCACATCGCGGAGCTCTCGGATGACGAGCAGGCAGGTGCGGCCGCGGTGCTCGCCACGCTCGAGGCCGATCGCAACGACGCGCACGCACGACTTCTGGAGACGCTCCGCAGCGAGCGGTACGTCGCGCTTCTCGATCTGCTCGTCGGTGCGGCGAACGCCCCCGCGCTCCTCGAGACGGCCGACGCCCGCGCCGTCGACGCGGTGCCAGAGCTCGTGCGTCGTCCGTGGCACGCCCTCGCGAAGCGGGTGAAGGCCCTCGACGAGCATCCCTCCGACGACGCGCTGCACGAGATCCGGATCCGCACGAAGCGCGTGCGCTACGCGGCGGAAGCCGTCACACCGATCGTCGGCAAGCCCGCTCGAAGCTTCGCGCGTGCCGCCGCCGGTTTGCAGGAGGTGCTCGGCGACGTGAACGACGGCGTGGTCGCAGCGCGTTGGCTCGCCGACTGGCAGGCTCGAGGCCACGCCGCTCGGGACATCGCGGCAGCCGAAGCACTCGCCGCCTCGGAGCGAGCCAGCACCGCACACCTCCGTGCGGGCTGGCGCACCGCGTGGGAGAAGCTCGCCGTGCCGGAGCTCCGCACCTGGATGTGAGCACGCACGTTCGGGCTGCCGGCGGGCTCGTCTGCCGTCGCGTCGGCGACGAGCCCACAGAGATCCTGATCGTCCATCGGCCCGCGTACGACGACTGGTCGTTTCCCAAGGGCAAGCTCGAGCCTGGGGAGAGCGACGAGGAGGCAGCGACGCGCGAGGTGGAGGAGGAGACGGGCCTTCGCTGCCGTCTGGAGCGCGAGCTCCCAGAAACGCGCTACGTCGATGCCCGCGGGCGCACGAAGACGGTGCGCTACTGGCTGATGACGCCGGTCGGCGGACAACTCGCGGCGGACAACGAGATCGACGAAGTGCGCTTCGTTCCCATCGCCGAGGCGTTCGCGACCCTCACGTACGAACGCGACCGCGAGCTGCTCGCGGTGCTCGAGCCCCGGTCGACGCCATGAGCACGATTCACCTCATCCGTCACGCGAAGGCGAAGAACCGCCTGACCTGGGAGGAGCCCGACGACCTGCGGCCGCTGACGAAGCGCGGGCGCCGCGAAGCCCTGACGATCGCCGACCGCCTCCGCGAGGAACCCGTGGCGCGGCTCGTGTCGAGCCCGTTCGTCCGCTGCCTCCAGACGCTCGAGCCCCTTGCTGTCGCGTTGGAGCTCCCGATCGAGACGACCGACGAGCTGGCGGAGGGCGCCGACGCGGAGCGCGCCGCCGTGCTCCTCCTCGCCCTCGCCGAGTCGGAGCCGATCGCGTGCTGCACGCACGGCGATGTTCTGTTCGGTGTCGTCGACCTCGTCGCGGGAGCGGGCGTGCCACTTGACGGTCCGCCCGTGGCGCCGGTCGCGAGTGCCTGGGTGCTCGAAGCCGAGGACGGGCAGTTCGTGGGCGCCCGCTTCGTCGCACAGCCGCCCCGTTAGCGGGGTGCCCCGGCGATGAGCTCGGAGGCTCGCTCGGCGATCATCACGGTTGGCCAGTTCGTGTGACCGTGTGGCAGCTTCGGGATGACCGACGCATCCGCGACGCGCAGCCCGTCGATACCGCGCACACGAAGGAGCGGGTCGACGACCGACGCGGCGTCCGACCCCATGCGGCACGTGCCTGCGGGGTGGTAGAGCGTCTGTGACAGGGCCCGAACATGCGCGCGCAGCGCGTCGTCGGAGCGCGCGTCCGCGCCGGGGAGGATCTCGGCGTCGACGAACGACGCGAGCGGCTCTTGCACGAGGACTCGTCGCGCAAGACGCAGGCCGCGCAGCAGCGCCGCCTCGTCGTCGGCGCCCGGATCGGTGAGGTAGCGCGGGTCGATGGCGGGCGGGACGCTCGGGTCGGACGACCGCAGAAGGACGGTTCCCGAGCTTCGCGGCTCGAGCAGGACGACGGCGAGCGTGAGACCGTGCTCACTCGGCGGCTTGAGCCCCTCCTCTTCGAACAGCACGGGAGCGAGCAGGAGTTCGAGGTCGGGCGCCAGGAGCTCCGGCCGTGAGCGCACGAAGGCGACCGCCTCGCCAAGGTTCGAGGTGAGAGGCCCGCGGCCGAGAAGCGCCCAGCGGACGAGGTTCGGCAGGGACTCCGCAGAGGCGAGCGTCTCGACGCCCTTCGTCCGCACGAGCAGCCCGTTGGCGAGGTGGTCGATCAGGTTCGCGCCGACGGACGGATGCTCGTGGACGACCTCGACGCCCGCCGTGGCGAGCGCCTCACGCGGGCCGATCCCCGAGAGCTGCAGCAGGTGCGGCGTCCCGATCGCGCCTGCGCACAGGACGACCTCGCGCACGCAGCGCACCTCGTCTTCCGGCTCGTCCCCGTCCGGGCGGAACGCAACACCGACGGCACGCCCGCCCTCGAGGAGCACGCGAGTGACGACCGCGTCCGTGACGACGGTGAGGTTCGGGCGGCGTCGCGCGGGCGCGTAGTAGCCGTCGAGCACGCTGAAGCGTCGTCCTCGCCGCTGGGACACGGGGACGAGGCCGACACCCTCGTTGTCCTCGCCGTTGAGATCTGCGGCGAGCGGAATTCCGGCGGACTGCGCGGCGTGGACGAAGGCCTCGGCGAGGACGTGCCGGTCGGGAAGATCGGCGAGCGGAAACGCCCCCTCCTCGCTGCGCGCGAACGCAGGCTCGACGTCGTCCCACGACCAACCCGTGCAGCCCGCTGCCGCCCAGCCGTCGTAGTCGGCACGCGTACCGCGGAGCACCATCATGGCGTTCATCGCGGCGGAGCCGCCGAGCATCCGCCCACGCGGAAACACGACCTCGCGTCCGTCGAGCGCCGGCTGCGGCGTCGTCGAGTCTCCCCAGTCGACCTCCGTGCGATAGAGCTTCGAGAAGGCCGCCGGGATCCGCACGTGCAGCTTGCGCGAGCGTGGCCCGGCCTCGATCAGCAGCACCGAGACGTCCGGGTTCTCCGTGAGGCGCGAGGCGAGAACGCAGCCGGCCGTCCCACCGCCGACGATCACGACGTCGTGCACGCGCCGAGGATAGGTCGTCACGGTCTCGGCACGAAGCCGTGTCCCACACGTGACGCGTTGGTGCCTAGCCTCGGTGCATGGCGACGGCGACGAGAAGCGCTCCGAAGGCCACGACGGCAACGCCGTGGGGAGCCGCGGCGCTCGTCGAGGAAGCGCGGGTTCCGCAGCGCGTCGGCGACAAGCGCTTCGCCGTCGTGGTGCAGCTTCTCGAAGCGCCGGGCGGCGAACGGCTCATCCGGTTCGCCTACACGACCGACGGGTCCGCGAGACGGGGTCCCGTCACCATGCGGGCGCGCGACATCGAGCGACTGCGGGCGGCGCTCGAGCGCGCGCCCGTTCTCCGGGAGGCGCTTGGGCTCTAGCGCATGGCGTGCGGGTCGCTGCGGCGCCTACGCCGGCGCGAGCGCTACGCGGTATGCCGCCGCGGCGTCGACGAGAGCGGCGAGCAGGAGCCCTCCGTCCGCCGAGCCCAGGAGCGGGTCGACCGCATGTTCGGGATGCGGCATGAGCCCCATGACGTTCGCCGCGTCGTTGATCACCCCGGCGACGTTGCCGAGCGCGCCGTTCACGTCCTCGGCGTAGCGGAGCACGATCTGACCACGCGCGGCGAGTTGAACGAACGTGCCCTCGTCCGCGTACCAGGCGCCGTCGCCGTGCTTCACGGGAATCACGAGCTCCTGTCCGACCGCGCACCGGCTCATGAAGGGCGCTGCCGTGCTCTCGACACGGAGCGTCGCGTCACGGCACACGAACTCGAGCTGTCTGTTCGGGAGGAGAACCCCAGGGAGCAGCCGCGCCTCGCAGAGGATCTGAAACCCGTTGCAGATCCCGAGGACGGGCCCGCCGGCGGCGGCGAACTCACGGACTGCGCCCATCACGGGGGAGACGCTGGCGATCGCTCCCGTGCGCAGGTAGTCGCCGTACGAGAAGCCGCCAGGGAGGACGACCGCGCCGACACCGGGCGGAAGCTCCTCGTCCTGGTGCCAGACGAGGACCGGCTCGGCACCGACGGCACCGAGTGCCCAGGCCGCGTCGTGGTCGTCGTTCGAACCGGGAAAGACGACGACTGCGACAAGCGGCCGGTCGGTCACTCGTCCTCGAGTCGGATCTCGAAGCTCTCGATGAGCGGGTTCGCGAGGAGCTCGGAGCACATGCGCCGTACCTGGGCCTCCGCGTCCGCTCGGTCGTCGGCGGCGAGCTCGAGGTCGACGACCCGCCCGATGCGCGCGGAGGCAACGTCGAATCCGAGGGCGCGCAGCGAGTGCTGGACGGCATCGCCCTGCGGATCGAGGATGCCGTCCTTCGGACGCACGACGACGGTTGCCTTCACAAGACCACCTCCGGATTCGCGACGTAGGCGTCGAACGTCAGCTCCGTCAGCCGCTCGAACGCCTCGACGTAGCGGGCGCGCGTTCCGGCAATGACGTCATCGGGCAGCTCGGGACCTGGCGCTGTCTTGTCCCAACCCGTTCGCTCGCACCAGTCGCGCACGAACTGCTTGTCGAACGAGGCCTGCGGCCGTCCTTCCTCGTAGTCCGCCGCCGGCCAGAAGCGCGAGGAGTCCGGCGTCAGCGCCTCGTCACCGAGAATCACGGAACCGTCGGGTGCGACGCCGAACTCGAACTTCGTGTCGGCAACGATGATCCCGCGAGTCTCCGCGTGCTCGGAGGCAAAGCGGTACAGCGCAAGTGAGGCCTCCCTCGCCACGCGATAGGCCTCGCCGCCGCAGAGGGCGGCAGCGTGCTCCTCGTCGATGTTCTCGTCGTGGCCCGCGACCGCCTTCGTGGCCGGCGTGAAGATCGGCTCGGGCAGGCGCGCAGACTCCTCGAGGCCCTCCGGAAGCACATTGCCGCACACCACTCCCGTGTCGCGGTAGTCCTTCCACCCCGATCCGGCGAGATAGCCGCGGACGACGCACTCGATCGGCAGCATTTCGAGTCGGCGGCAGACCATCGTGCGCCCGTCGTCGCCGAGGCGGAGGAGGTGGTTCGGGACGAGCGCGCGCGTCCGCCCGAACCAGAACGCCGAGAGCCCCGTGAGCACCTTGCCCTTGTCGGGGATCGGCGTCGGCAGGACGACGTCGAAGGTCGAGATGCGGTCGCTCGCCGTGAGCGCGAGCGTTCCATCATCGAGCGCGTAGAGCTCGCGCACCTTTCCGCTTGCGACATGCGTGGCGTCGAGGCTCACGCGGGTACCCCCTCGGGCTGCATGCGAACGGGAACTCGTGCGAACACCGCGTCGACGTGCTTCGTATACGCGCCAAGGTCGAAGACGTCACGGAGTTCGACCTGCGACGCAATCTGCGGATCCGACCGCACGAGCCCACGGAAGTCGAGCCCCTCGTCCCACGCTCTCATCGCGTGACGTTGCACGATCCGGTACGCCGCGTCACGATCCAGCCCTGATTCGACGAGTGCGAGCAGTAGACGCTGGCTGAAGAACAGCCCGCCCGTCGCCTCGAGGTTAGCTCGCATCCGCTCGGGACGGACGATGAGCCCCTCCATGACCCAGGCGAAGCGATCGAGCATGTAGTCGACCGCGAGGAACGCGTCCGGGAGCACGATGCGCTCGGCCGACGAATGCGAGATGTCTCGCTCGTGCCAGAGCGCGACGTTTTCGAGACCGGTCTGCGCGTAGCCGCGCACGACGCGCGCGAGGCCGCAGATGCGCTCGGCCACGATCGGGTTTCGCTTGTGCGGCATCGCCGACGAACCTTTCTGGCCCGAGGCGAACGGCTCTTCGACCTCGCGCACCTCGGTGCGCGCAAGGTGCCGGATCTCGAGTGCGAAACGATCGAGCGACGATGCGAGGATCGCGAGAGCCGAGAGCAGCGCAGCGTGGCGATCGCGCTGCAGGATCTGCGTCGAGGTCGGTGCCGGCTCGAGACCGAGAGCCTCGCACGCCATCCGCTCCATGTCGGGCGTCGTTGTGGCATAGCTGCCAACAGCGCCCGAGAGCTTCCCGACACGCATTCCCGCGAGCGCGCTGTCGAGCCGCTCCCGGTCGCGGTCGAGCTGGAAGACCCAGCCGAGCAACTTGAGGCCGAACGTCGTCGGCTCGGCATGCACGCCGTGCGTGCGTCCAATGGTCACCGTGTCGCGGTGCTCCTGCGCACGCGCGGTGACGACACCCGCCGCCCGTTCGACGCCATCGCGAACGAGGTCGCCGGCACGCTGGATCGTCAGCGAGAGCGCGGTGTCGAGGACGTCGGACGAGGTGAGCCCGAAGTGGAACCAGCGCCCGTCGGACCCGAGGTCGGCCGACACGACGTCGACGAACGCTGCGACGTCGTGGTTGGTGGTGCGCTCGACCTCGGCCACGCGCGCCGGGCTCGGAACGCGTGCGCGCTCGCGCACGCTGCGCGCGCTCGTCTGCGACACGACCCCCACCCCAGCCCACGCATCCAGAGCCGCGAGCTCCACAGCGAGCCAGTGCTCGAGCTTCGCCTCGTCCGACCAGACCGCGGACATCGCAGGTCTGGCGTAGCGGGCGATCACTGCGGCGATTCTAGTCGGTCGATCGGAAACGGACCCGCGGCCGGAGGATGCCCACGACCATCCGGGCACTGCCGCGTCGTGACCGGCGTCCGTGCCCGTGTCGATCGCCGCACGCGTCGAGTCGAACGCACCGAAGGCGCAGCTTCCACTCATTCGACACGGTTTCGTTCACCATCCGTGCGCTCGTCAGGACTACACTCGAAAGTGGGTGGAGGCAAGGGGTGGCCCCAGGGTGATCGAAGCGTTCACGACTCGCGGATCTCCACACCGGTCCCAGCAGCCGCCGCCTCGGCGATGTCGGAGCGAGAACGCACGCCGGGGAACGAGATTTTTCCTGCGGCCTCGTAGGCCGCCGTCCGCGCATCCGAGAGCGCCGGCCCTCGGCCCGTGACGGCGAGGATGCGGCCGCCGTTCGTCACCAGGCGGTCTCCGTGCAGGGCCGTCCCCGCGTGGAACACGAGGGCACCCGTCGCCTCGGCCGCGTCGACGCCTTCGATGGTGCCGCCCCGGTCACCCTCCGCCGGATAGCTCTCTGCGGCCAGGACGACGGTCACGGCAGCGTCGGGTGCCCAGTCCAGCTGGCCGCCCGAGACATCGCCTCGCGCAGCCGCAGCGAGCAGATCGAGGAGATCGCCTTCGAGCAGCGGAACGACCGCCTGCGTCTCCGGATCGCCGAAGCGACAGTTGAACTCGAGGACACGCGGACCGTCCTCGGTCAGCATCAGGCCCGCGTACAGCAGTCCGACGAACGGCGCCCCGCGCGTCGCGAGTTCGGCGAGAACAGGAACGTGCACCGCTTCGACGAGCGCGGCCGCATCGCTCGTGGCCACTCCCTGGACGGGCGCATACGCCCCCATACCACCCGTGTTCGGCCCTTCGTCACCGTCGAACGCGCGCTTGAAGTCCTGTGCCGGGACGAGCGGCAGCGCCGTGTGCCCGTCGCAGATCGCGAACAGCGAGACCTCCGGCCCTTCGAGGAACTCCTCGACGACCACGTCGCCTGCTGCGCCCTGCAGCGCGCGCATCGCCTCGTCGACCTCGTCCTTCGAGCGACAGACGTAGACCCCCTTTCCCGCCGCGAGGCCATCCGCCTTCACGACACACGGCGGCCGTGCGATCGGGAGCCGCGCCGCCGTCGGCACGCCCGCGGCACCCAGCACGTCCTTGGCGAATGCCTTCGAGCCTTCGATCCGGGCAGCTGCCGCACTCGGCCCGAAGACGAGGAACCCGAATCGGCGAAGCACGTCGGCCAACCCGAGCACGAGCGGAAGCTCCGGCCCGACCACGACGAGATCAACCTCGAGCGAACGCGAGAGCCCGAGCAGGCCCTCAGCGTCGTCCGGCCGGATCGGGTGGCAGCTCGCCACATCGGCGATCCCGGGGTTTCCTGGCGCGGCGTGGAGCTCTGTCAGTGCGGGCGATTGCGCGAGCTTCCAGGCGAGGGCATGTTCGCGACCACCCGACCCGACGACGAGAACTCGCACCGGTCGAGTCTAGTGAGCGTGCTCGCCGGCGCCCCGGGCGGTTACCCTGGCGCCCGTGGACGAGGCGGCCGTGACGCAGTGGCTCGCACGCTACGTCGACGCGTGGCGAACCTATGACACCGACGAAGTCGGAGCGCTCTTCAGCGACGACGCGACGTACCGGTACCACCCGTGGGACGAGGGCGCAGAGATCGTCCAGGGCCGTCCCGCGATCATCGCCAGCTGGCTCGAGGAGCCGGACGCGGCGGGATCGTGGAGCGCCGAGTACCAGGCGTGGGCAGTCGACGGCGAACGCGCCGTCGCGGTCGGCGCGACCCGCTATCTCGCAGCGGACGGTACGACTGTCGAGCGCGAGTTCCACAACGTGTTCCTGCTTCGGTTCGACTCCGACGGCCGGTGCTCGGAGTTCACCGAGCTGTACATGCCGCGTACCGACTGACCCCGCTCTTACCGCAGCGCGAGCACGTGCTCGCGCGCTGCCCCGGTTCCGACGAGCGTGACCGGCACGCCGAGCGCCTGCTCGACGAACGCGACGTAGCCTCCTGCCGCGTCCGGGAGCTCGGCGTCGATGTGCGTGCCCCACCCGCGCAACACCTCGAACACCGGGCGACAGTGATGGAAGTCGCTCTGGTGCGCCGGGAAGTCCTCCGTCTCGGAGTCGTCCGGGAGCCGATACCGAACGCACACGGGGAGCTCCGCAAACTCCGAGAGGACGTCGAGCTTCGTCAGGGCGAGTGAGGTGATGCCGTTCACGCGCACGGCGAACCGCAACGCGACGAGATCGAGCCAGCCACAGCGGCGCTCGCGTCCGGTGACCGTTCCGAACTCCTGGCCGAGCGACTGCACGCGGTCGTGATCGGACCCGGTGATCTCGCTCGGAAACGGCCCTTCCCCGACCCGGGTCACGTACGCCTTCGCGACCCCGAGCACCTCGTCGATGCGATTCGGCCCGATGCCGAAGCTCACCGCAGCACCTGCGGCGATGGGACTCGACGACGTGACGAACGGGTACGTCCCGTGATCGAGGTCGAGGAGCGTTCCCTGAGCACCCTCGAACAGGACCCGCTCGCCGCTTCGAAGCGCCCGGTCGACGAGCAGGGACGTGTCTGCGACGTACGGAGCGAGCCGCGCGGCGAATGCGAGCTGCGCGGAGACGACTTCCTCGACAGCGAAGGGCTCGAGCTCGTACACGCGCTGCAGCCAGACGTTCTTCTCGGTAACCGCGAGCTCGAGCTTCTGACGCAGGATCTTCGCGTCGAGGAGGTCCTGGACGCGGATGCCGATGCGCGTGGCCTTGTCCGCGTAGGCCGGCCCGATTCCCCGGCGGGTGGTTCCGATCTGGAGGCGGCCCAGGCGTCGCTCGCGCGCCCCGTCGAGCGCCACGTGCCAGGGCATGACGAGGTGCGCGTTGCCGGAGACGAAGAGGAGTCCCTGCGTCTCGTGCCCCCGCGCCTCGAGCTCGTCGAGCTCCGAGATCAGGACGGCCGGATCGACGACGCAGCCGGCGCCGATCGCGCAGCGCTTCCCGGCGATGACGCCGGTCGGGATCTGCCGGATCTTGTACGTCTCGTCGCCCACGACGACGGTGTGACCTGCGTTCGGTCCGCCCTGGTAACGGCAGACGAGATCCGAGTCCTGCGCGAGCAGGTCGACGATCTTTCCCTTCCCCTCGTCGCCCCACTGCGCACCGACGATGACGGTGGCGGGCACGCGCGCCAGTCTTGCACGGCGGCCGCTCGTCAGTCGCCCGAGGTCACGTGGGCAAGCGTCGACTCGCCCGCGCTCGACGTGTCGACGCTGGAAACCGTCGGAATGCCGGAGGCCGCGCACGGGCTCTCGGCGCCGGCGCGCTCGCCGGCGATGACGTCCGGGTCGCCTCCCAGCCGGCGGACGCGGGCGAGCAACGGGAGCGCCGCCGCGGTCGCGACGCCTCCGACGACGAACGCGGAGCCCACGCTGCGCGCCTCGCCGAGCGCCCCGAGCCCGATCTGACCACCTATCCCACCCGCGTTCGACACCATCGAGTCGAAGGAGACGACCGTTGCACGCTGCTCGGAGGGCACGACGTGATGCAGGTACGCCGACCGCACCGGGCTCGTGACGCCGAGCGAGCCGGTCACGAGGAGCAGCGCCGGCACCGCGACCCAGAACGAGTCCGTCAGCCCCAGCACGACGGCCGCGACCGACTGGACCGCCGCAGCTACGAGGAGGAGAGTCGTGCGGCGACCGCAGAAGCGGGACGCGACGCTGACGATCTGATTCCCGCCGATCGTCGAGAGCGCAACGCCGGCGTAGACGACCCCGGAGATCCAGACCGCGTCGGTGTCGAGCAACGCGAGCAGGTACGGCTGCGCCGCGTAGAAGGCCCACATGACGAACCCCATCTGGAGGAAGGACGCGAGCATGAGGAGGCGGAGCCCAGGCTGCCCCCAGCCGAACTCGATGCCGGCGCGCGCGCTGCGCGCGACCTCGGCTGGCAGCTCCGCTGCTCCGACCCTACGCGGGGTGAAGCCGAGGTCGTGCATCACGACGTAGGCGATCCCGAACACGGCGACCAGCAGCGCCGCGCGCACGACGTACGGAAGCGACAGGTCGACCTGACCGAGCAGGCCGCCGCCGACCGTCCCGACGAGCATGGCCGTACCTGTGACCTGCTGCCCCCGCGCAAAGACCCTGTCGAGCAGACCCGTGTACCCGCTCGCCGTCAGTGCATCGACGAGCCATGCCTCCATCGCGCCCGAGTAGAACGTGAAGCCGAGTCCCATGAGGACCGAGACGAGCGCGAAGGCGACCACACCGGCGTCCACCTGCGCGAGTGCGACGTAGAGGAGCGTCGTCGCCGCGAGTACCGAGACGGAGAGCAGGAACGAAACGCGACGGCCGAGCGTGTCGGCGACGACGCCCGTCGGCACCTCGAAGACGACCATTCCGGCCGAGAACGCGGCGTTCGCGACGAAGACCTCGAAGAAGCTCAGCCCCGCGTCGAGCAGGAACAGCGTGTTGACGCCCCAGATGAGCGCGGCGGACAGCGTGTAGAGGCCGGCGAGCGTGAAGTAACCGGCGAGGATGCTGCGACTCGTCGGCAGCTGCGCCGCATCGGCCTCGGACATCTCGCAAGCCTAGGTGTGCACTTCGAGGCGGTGCGGCCGCCGTTACGGAGCCGCGTCGGGCGGGGTGCTACGCCGCTGCCAGATCGGCGAACTTCGCGTAGCGCCTGAGCCAGGACAGCTTGACGGCGCCAGTCGGGCCGTTGCGATGCTTGGCGAGGATCACCTCGGCGATCCCCTGCTGGTCGGACTCCTCGCCGAGGTAGTACTCGTCGCGGTAGATGAACATGACGAGGTCTGCGTCCTGCTCGATCGAGCCCGAGTCACGCAGGTCGGAGAGAATCGGCCGCTTGTCGTGACGCTGCTCCACCGCACGAGAGAGCTGCGACATCGCGAGGATCGGGACCTCGAGCTCGCGCGCGAGCACCTTGAGCGCGCGCGAGATCTGCGAGACCTCCTGGACTCGGCTCTCGACGTTGCGATCCGAGACCATGAGCTGAAGGTAGTCGACGATGATGAGCCCGAGGTTCGGCTCCCGCGACTTCAGCCGACGCGCCTTCGAGCGGAGCTCCATGATCGTGGTCGAGCCCGTGTCGTCCACGTAGATCGGCGCCTTCATCAGTCGGTCACAGGCGGCCGTGAGCCGCGGCCAGTCGTCCGGCGCGAGACGGCCGTTCCGCAATCGCTGCGACTCGACCTTCGCCTCGCTGCACATCATCCGCTGGGTCACCTCGGACTTCGACATCTCGAGCGTGAAGAGCGCGACCGGCGTCTGGTGGCGAACGCCCAGGTTCGCGGCCATGCAGAGGCCGAGCCCGGACTTCCCCATCGACGGCCGCGCCGCGAGGATCACGAGGTTGCCCGGTTGGAAGCCCGACGTGAGCAGGTCGAGCTCCCTGAACCCGGCCGGCACCCCGGTGATCTCGGCGCCAGCCTCGTAGAGATGCGTGATGCGCTCGAAGCTCTCCTTGAGGAGCACCTCGATGTGCGCGAAGTCGCTCGTCGTCCGCTGCTGCCCGAGCTCGAAGACGATCTGCTCGGCACGATCGACGAGGTCGGAGACTTCGCCTTCCCGCTCCTGCCCCAGCCGTACGATCTCCTGGCCCGCGCGGATGAGCCCGCGCAGGGTCGACATCTCCTTGACGATGCGCGCGTAGTGCTCGACGTTCGAGGCGGCAGGGACGAGCGCTGCGAGCTCGGCGATGCGTGCCTGGCCGCCGGCGCCGTCCAGCTCTGCGCGCTCCTCGAGCTCGTTGACGAGCGTGATTGCGTCGACGGGCTCTCCCTTCGACCACAGGGAGAGCGCTGCGCGGTACACCTTCGCGTGGCTCTCGCGGTAGAAGTCGGACGCATCGAGAATCTCGCTGACCGTCCCCACCGCGACGGGCGAGAGCAGCATCGCGCCGAGAACCGACTCCTCGGCTTCGAGATGTTGCGGCGGAACGACGGCGCTCAGGCGCTCGCCGACTCGGTCGAGCTCGGTGTGGCTCACGACGCGGGAGTCAAGCCGTCTCGGACAGCCGCGTCCAACAGGACAGTGCGACGGCTCCCGTGCAGGGAGAACAGAACATACGTTCCGATGTTATCCCCGACGGCGGACGACCTGTCGACAGGTAGACGTGGGTTGTCCAGCCGGAAACACGCGCTGCGAGCGCGAAGTTCATGCTGTTCTCAACAGGGGCTGTGGATGGACGGCTACGTGGACGCGCCGGTGAGCACGAGTGGACGCAGGAGCCGAGCGAGGCCCAGCGCGCCGGCCGACGTGAGGTGCAGGCCGTCGCCACGGAACCACGACCGGCCGCGACTGTAGGCATTCCAGTCCGCCACCACGAGACTCCTCCACCGGCGCTCCGCGGCACGGATGCGCGCGTTCGACTGCGCGTATAGCTTCGCGTTCGGGCCCGCCTCGCGCAGGGTCACCCAGATGACGCTTTCGACGCCGGCGGTCCTGAGTGCTGTGAGCACGCGGTCGACGTCGTAGACCGCAGACCAGTCGTTGTAGCCCACGTTGATCACGACGACCCGGCCGAGCGCACGACCGTCGGCACGCACGACGTCGAGCGCGGTCTCCGGCGTCGAGCCCTGGAACGGGCAGCTCGCGGCGACCAGCCGGCGGCAGACTGCGCTGTCCGAGCGCAGGACGAGCCCCTTCGCCAGCGACCGGCGAGCGGCGGGCACGTAGTCGAACGACGCCATGATCGAGTCGCCGATGATCGTGGCGCGCGGCTGAGCCGCCGCACCGCCCGCTGCCGGCGCCGCCGCGAGGAGTGCGGCTGCAACGACGAGGACGACAGCCGTGAAGAGGCTCTGCGAGCCGCAGGGGTCAGGCAGCGGTCGGCGCGTCGTGCTCGTCTGCATCGGGTTCGTCGGGCTCTGCTCCGTCGAGCTCGCTTTCGAGTTCGACCTCCCCGTCCGAATCCTCCACCTCGAGGACCTCCGCGATCGCCGTCTCCGCCTCGACGTGCTCGACCTCCGCCTCGACGGCTGCGGCTGCAGCCGCCTCGGCCTCGGCGGCCTCGAGCGCCGCGAGCTCCTCTTCGGGCGGCAGCTCCCCACCCTCGGGCACGACGAGCGTCTTCACCTCGACGTCCACGCCGTCGAAGAGCTCGATGGGAACGGAGTAACGACCGATCCGCTTGAGGGGGTCGACGCCGATCTTGCGCCGGTCGACGCGCACCTTCCGCGCGCGCCAGATCTCGTCGGCGATGTCGGACGGCGTCACCGACCCGAACAGCGAGCCCGTCGGGCCCGCCTTCACCTCGAACCGCAGGACGGTCTTCCCGAGGAGCTCGGCGATCTCCTGCGCCTGCTCGGCCGTGCGCGCCTCGTGCTTCGCACGCGCATCGTCGACCTTGCGCAACTCGGCGACGCGAGCAGGAGTCGCGTTCTCCGCGAGCCGGCGCGGAAGGAGGTAGTTGCGTGCGTACCCGCGTGCGACGTCGACGACCTCACCGCGCAGGCCGAGCTTCTCGACGTCCTGGAGGAGGATGACTTCCATGGCTAGCCGACGTACGGAAGGAGAGCCATCTCGCGCGCCCGCTTGACCGCCGAGGCGACCTGGATCTGGTGCCTCCGGCAGGCGCCCGTGATGCGGCGCGAGCGGATCTTCCCCTTCTCCGAGATGTAGCGGCGGAGCTGCGCGAGGTTCTTGTAGTCGATCTCCTTGACCTTGTCCCGGCAGAAGTGACAGCTCTTGCGCTTGCCGGGGGCCGTCGCCGGGCCGGTGCGCCGGCGTGGTTGTTGTTTCTTCTGTGCCATCTATGTGCTCCTAGAACGGGATGTCGTCGTCGGTTGGTGAGGACGGGAAGTCGGCGCCGTCGCCTCCGCCCGCGGCGGCCGCAGTCGCGCCGGCCGGCACGTAGGACGACTCCCCGTCCTGACGGCTGCCGAGGAACTGGACGCTCTCGGCGACGACCTCGACGGCCTGGCGCTTCGCGCCGTCCTGCGCCTCCCACTCCCGCCACTCGAGTCGGCCGTCGATCGCGACGGGACGACCCTTCGAGAGGTACTGCGCACAGTTCTCCCCCTGCTGGCCCCAGACGGTGATGTCGAAGTAGTTGGGCTTGTCGGTCCACTGTCCCGACTCGTCCTTGCGGCGCGTGTTCACGGCGAGCCGCAGTGAGCAGACCGGTGTCCCGGACGGTGTGTGCCTGAGCTCGGGATCCCGGGTGAGATTCCCGACGAGCACCACGCGGTTGATGTTGCCTGCCATCTCTATGCCTCCTCTTCCTCTTCCTCGACGTCGGGCGCGACCACTGCATCCTCGCGCGCCGGCGCGACGACCGCTACCGGCCGGACGGGACTCCCCTCGATTCGACGTGTCGCCATGTGGCGCATGACCCCGTCGTCGATCCGCAGGACGCGCGACACCTCGTCGAGCGTGCCCGCATCGCATGTGAAGTGCAGGAGGTGATAGCTCCCGTCGCCCTTGTGCCCGATCTCGTACGCGAGCTTGCGCCTGCCCCACACGTCGTGCAGATCCCAGGTGCCGCCGCCTCGCTCGACCTGCTCGCGCGCGCGCGAGACGATCTCCGCCTGGCGGTCGTCGTCCAGGTCCGGGTCGAGCAGTAGCAGAATCTCGTATTCCGACATGTCCCCGTTCTCCTTCCCTCGGTCTGAATCGGCTTCACCGGGTGCGGTGCCGCCGGGAACGGACGGAACCATGGCGAAGCAGGAAGCCGCAGGATGGTAGCAACCTCGGTCTGGCAGGGGCGGTACCATCGCCTCCGTGCGCAAGCTCATCAAGATTGCCCTGATCGCCTTCGGCATCCGGGCCGCACTGCGTTGGTGGAAGCGCCGCCAGGCGGACAAGGCGAACGTTCCGCCCGCGCCCACCCAGGACCCCGCCGAGGAGCTTCGGCAAAAGCTCGCCGGCTCACGCGACGATCCGATGCCGGACGTGCCTGCCGACCCACCGGCGACACCCGTAACGGAGCGGCGTGCGGAGGTGCACGAGCAGGGCCGAGCGGCGCTCGACGAGATGAAGTCGACCGACGAGAGCTGATCGCTCGGCATGGCAGACCCGTCCGAGACGACGCAGGTCTCCCGTGAGCCCACCGAGCAGGACGCCGAGCTCGTCGACGCCGTGCGCGCGCTGGCCGCGCAGGTCGGGAGCCTGCAGGACGACGTCCACGCGCTCCGGACGGAAACGCGCGCCGCTCTTCCGCCGAGCGAGGCGGATCGTCACGGCTGGGACGACGGTGGCCCGGTCTCCGTGCGCGAGGGACCTGCTTGGATCCGATCGGTCGATTCCCCCAGAGCTCGCGGCCTGGCGATCCCGTGGCTCCTCCTCGAGATCCTGTTTCTCGTCGCCGTCGCAGTGCTCTGCGTCGTCGCCGGTCTCGAGGTGCCGGTGATCGCAGGAGTCATGGTCGTCGCGTGGGCGCTCGTCGCGCTGGGCGAGTGGCTCGCCGCCCGTGCCGAGCGCGACCGCTACGCACTCGTCTACGGCGCCGGCGTAGCGCCGATCGCCGCGAGCGTCCGGGACGATCGCTCCTGGTTCGAGACGAACGGCGACGACACGCTGCTCGACGCTCCCTCCGCGGAGCGCGCACCGGCTCGGCTTCCGCCAGCGGAGTAGTGCAGCCGCGTCGCGGCTGACGTCCCGACGTCATGCTCTTTCCGACCGCAACCTTCGCGATCTTCTTCATGATCGTGCTGCCGCTTTCGTGGGCGCTCATGCGCTCGGGCGAGAGCTGGAGGGCGTTCATCATCGCGGCGAGCTTCGTCTTCTACGCGGGCTGGGACTGGCGGTTCTGCTTTCTCCTCGCGTTCTCGATCGCCTGGAACCAGGCATTCGCGCTCGCGATTCATGGCCGCTCGTCGAAACACGCACGGAAGCAGCTGCTCGTCGTCGCGCTCGTCGGCAATCTCGGCCTGCTCGGCTACTTCAAGTACTACGACTTCTTCGTCACCTCGACGAACAACCTCTTCGCCCTCGCCGGCATCGACGTGCCCCTCGAGGCGCGGTCCATCCTGCTCCCTGTCGGCATCTCCTTCTTCACGTTCATGGCGATCAGCTACGTCGTCGACGTGTACCGCGGGGACTTCGCACCCGTGGGCCTGGGCACGTTCGCGGCGTACCTCTCTTTCTTCCCGCACCTCGTCGCTGGGCCCATCGTTCGCCCAGGAGAGCTCATTCCTCAGCTTCAGGCTCCGCGCGATCCGCGTTACGTCGACACCTCGCGCGCCTTCTTCCTCATCGGGACCGGCCTGTTCATGAAGGTCGTGATCGCGAACCACCTCGCCGCGAACATCGTGGACGAGGTCTTCGGCGCGCCGAACCAGCACTCGTCGCTCGAGGTGCTCGTCGGGATCTATGCCTACTCCGTGCAGATCTACGCCGACTTCTTCGGGTACACGAACATCGCGATCGGCATCGCGCTCCTGCTGGGCTTCACGTTCCCGCAGAACTTCGACGCGCCGTACTCGGCGACCTCGATCACGGACTTCTGGCGCCGCTGGCACATGACGCTCTCGCGCTGGCTGCGCGACTACCTCTACATCCCGCTCGGCGGCAACCGCGGCGGGACGCTCTTCACGTATCGCAACCTCATGCTGACGATGCTCATCGGAGGCCTCTGGCACGGGGCGGGCTGGACGTTCGTCGTCTGGGGAGGGATTCACGGAAGCGCGCTCGTCGCGGAGCGCTGGTGGCGCGGGCGGCCGGGATTCGTCGAGCGGCCGTGGACGCGCGGCCGCCGTGCGTGGCATCGCTTCGTCACGTTCCAGGTCGTCTGCTTCGCGTGGATCTTCTTCCGCTCGGACTCGTTCGCCGACGCGTGGGATCTCATCGAACGCCTCTTCAGCGCCTGGGGTGAGCCCTCGCCGCTCGTGACGTGGGGCGTGGTGGCCGCGATCGCCGTCGGCATCGGCTCGCAGTACCTCCCGCGACACCTGCCGCTCGCGATCATGGCGCGCTTCAGCCGGCTTCCGATCCCGGCCCAGGCGGTCGTGCTTGCCTTCGCGCTGCTCGTCGTTCACGCGATGGGGCCCCAGGGCGTGGCACCGTTCATCTACTTCCAGTTCTGATGGAGACGCACGAGACATCGACCCGACGCCCGCGCCGCCGCACTGCGGAGGGGGGCCGCCGACTGCACTCGGCCGGATCGGCGATCGTCGTCTCCGCGGCGGGGCTCCTCGTCGCGCTTCTGCTGAACGCGCCCGGCCTCCACAAGTCCGCGACGATCCAGCCGGAGGGCTGGAAGCGCGACGTCGCGCTCGGTGTGACCGGGCCGCTCGAAGGCGTCAGCGGCGCGCTGCTGCTCGACCGGCCTCGCGCCGCACTGAAGGAAGCGCTCGGCCGCTCGAACGACGACGAGGTCGACACCGCGGTCGTCGCGCCGCAGCCGAAGCCCACGACGCCGGTGACGACGCCTACAGCGCCGCCGCAGCGCGTGAAGTTCACGCCCGAGAAGAAGCTGCGGCTGTGGATCGCCGGTGACTCCCTCGTCGTCGTCCCCGGCGAGTCGGTGCTCCGCGAGGTCGCCGGGAACCGCGCGCTCGACGCCGCCGACGCGATCGAGGGGCGGATCGCGAGCGGGCTCGAGCGGCCCGACGTCTTCAACTGGTTCACACACGTACGCGAGGTGATGGAGACACGCAAGCCTCGCGCCGTCGTCCTCATGTTCGGCGGCAACGACGACCATGGCTTCATGACCGGCATCGAGGGGCGCGACGTGGGCACCTTCGGCAGCCCGACGTGGCGGGCCGAGTACCGGCGCCGTGTCGCGACCGTGATGGACACCGTCACGAGCAGGGGCGGATACCTCGTGTGGATCGGCCTGCCGATCTCCCGAGACGCCGATCAGACCCTGCGCTTCGACCTGATCAATTCGATCGTGCAGACGGAGGCCGCCGAACGGAAGGGCCGGGTCTCGTACCTCGACACGTACTTCTTCTTCGCCGGCGACGACGGCGGCTACGCGCAGTACGTCGAGGACGAGACCGGAAAGCTCGTGAAGATGCGAGCCGACGACGGCGTCCACTTCGAACGCGCCGCGGGAGATCTCATCGCCGACAAGGTGCTCGAGCGCCTCGACGACCGCTACGACTTCACGTCGTGGAGGACGCGCTAGGCGTCTAGGGCAGTGCCCGCGACTTCACGGGCGCGCCGAGGAGGAGCGTCCGCGTGTCGGAGAGGATGGTTGCCTTGAAGGTGAGCCCGACACCGACCGAGAAGGCCGGCCACACGATCGTCGCCGTGTGTGTTCCCTTGAACGCGATCCACTTCCCGGACCTCGGCCCCGAACAGCGGACGATGGCGGTCCTCTTCCGACATCCGACCACGACGTCTCCGCGCACGACCTGGAGCCTCACCCGCGCGGCGAGCGGCGAGCCATCGCGGTCCTTGACCGTGATCGTGTAGCGCCACGGCTCCCCGACGAGCGGCTCGATCGAGCTCGTCGTCATGGTCGCCCGGACCTGGTCGGCAGCCGCCGCGGAGGCGGCCAGGCAGAGAGAGGCCAGGCACGCGAGACCCAGGAGCCGCATCTCGAGAATCCTACGGATGGGTGTGGAGCGCCTCCAGGCGGCGCCCGAGGCGCGGCAGCAGGAGGAGCGCCGCCAGTCCGGGAACCGTCGGGAGCCAGAACGAGAACAGCCGGTACACGCCCACTGCGACGAGAGCGGGTGCGAGCGGCACCCCCACCATGGTCAGCGCATACGTCAGCGCAGCGTCGACGCCGCCGACGCCTCCAAGTGGAAGCGGCAGGATCATCGCCGCGTGCCCGGCAGCGAACGCCAGCACCAGCTCCGGAAGCGGAACCGTCTCGCCGACCGAGCGCAGCGACGCCCACAGGCACGCGAGAGTCCCCGACCAGTAGAGCACGGTCGCGCCGAGCATTCGGCGCCCCGCCGGATCGACGAGCGCGGAGCGCGCCCAGGCCACCGCGGCGACCGCGTACGCGAAGGCGCGACGCGCGAATGACCCGCCCGTCCGCGTCAACCGCTCGACGCGGGCGGGCTGTGTCGCGACCACCGCGACCACGGCGAGCGCCGGCACGACGACGAGCCATGGCAATGCGAATGCCGTCGGGACGTCACCCCACGCACCGGTGACCGTCACGAGAGCGGCCATCCATGCTCCGATCCCGAAGGCGACGTAGAAGAGTGCGTTGAAGCCCAGAACGCGGACGAGCGCCTCCTCGGCCGAGAATCGTGCGCGCCGAAAGCACCAGTACGTCACGGCGATCGCGCCCACGCCCCCGGCGGCAAATACCCTGGTCGCTCCGATGCTCGCGAGCATCACGCGTGCGCTCGGGCCGAAACCGGGGTCGGGCCCGTCGCTCCACCGAAAGCCGCTCCTGAAGACGTCGGCATACGCCGTGAGGGCGACGACCTGTGCTCCGAGGCACAGGACGAACCACGAGGCATCCGCCTGCTCGATTGCATCCCGCACCTCGGCGAAACCAGCGGCGCGCGCGAGCAGCAGGCCGACTCCGACGACGAGCAGCACCGCCGCCACGACGCCGACCACGGCGCGCCTGCCCGACGGAACGATCCGACCCGCGGAGCGATCGTTACCAGGCACGGTTCAATCGCCGCACGAAGGCGCCCAGCGCCGCGCCTGCAACGGCGTCGAGGACGTAGTGGTTCGCCGTGCCCGCGACGACCGTGGCGACGAGCGGCGCGTAGGCGTGCGCAACCGACTTCACGATCACCGAGTCGGAGCGCGCCGCGATCTCCGCGCCGGTCACGACCGCGAACGCGACATGCAGGCTCGGCATCGCCGCGACCGGGTTGTAGAAGCGGACGAGCAGCGGGTGCTCCAGGTCGACGCCGCTCACCTCCGACATCGTGTCGACGAACCCGTCGAGCACGCGCGGGGGAGCAGTCGGCAGGAGGAAGAAGACCGGCTGTGCCCCGAGGTGTGCGAGGAGGCACGTGCGCCGGAAGCGGTGGTACCCCTCGTCGCGGCGACGAAAGAGGAGCGCCAGCCACCCGGCCGTGAGGGTGACGTTGAACAAGCCGTAGCCGGCGTTCAGCCCATGCACGAGGCGGGGAGAGCGAAGCAGTGCCCTCTGCACCGCAGGCTCGACGTCCAGTCCGGCGCGTCGCTCCAGCTCGACGATCCGCTCGGCGTTCCGATGCGCGCGTGCTCGCCCGTCCCGGCGCAGGACGAGCCGCGCGACGAGCAGATAGAGGGCGTACAGCCCGAGCCCGAGCGCGACCTCCCGCCGAACCGAGAACCGTCTCACGCGGCCGTGTGGCTCGTCACGGGCGCGAGCGTACCGCGGAGCTCGCAGCCGACGGACTAGCCTGCGCGGCGGAGCGGCATGGGCCCGGTGGCCCAGCGGGTCTTCAAAACTCGTGCGGTCGTGCAACCCACGGCTCGGTCGGTTCGACTCCGGCGCCGCTCCGTGAAGCCGAACCCCCTCCGCTACGGCGATTTCGGCCGTACCAGCGATCTGACGAGGACGCCGCGACATCTCCGCAGCAATCCGCCTGAATCCGCAGGAAACGGGCGCGCACCGGCGCGACCACCCCGTCGCGAAGCGCGCGGGCGGTGTGGGCCTGGCGCGGAGGTGTCAGCGGGCGAGGGCGGCTTCGATTCGTTCAAGCCGCTCGTTTATCTCCCGCAACTCCTCCGCTGTCGGTTTGCCTGGATCGGACACTGTCTGGCGTGCGCGCGACACGAACGTGCTCGTGATCGCGGCGGTGATGACCGTCAGGAAGCCGATCCCGAGCAGCATGACGAGTGCCGCTAGAAGCTGTCCGGCGACAGTCTTCGGAACGTCGTCGCCGTACCCAACCGTTGTAACCGTCTGGACGGCCCACCACAGCCCAGACCCGAGGGACGGGAAGTTGTCGCGATCCACGGCCGTCATGAGAAGACCAGCCGCGACGGTTATCGAGGTCGTCACGGTCGCGATGACGACACCAGCGCCGCGGGGTGTCGTGGCGCGGGCGAGCACCCTTTCGAGCCGACGTTCGAACCTCGTGTCGTCTGCCATCGAGGTGACATTCGCGCTCGCCCACTCCGGGCCTGCACGGGGACACTGCGTGGTCAGTAGAGGACCTCAGCGACACACGGTGTCGCCGCGATTCTCGGAGAACGCGCCGCCGCCGCCGACCGTGATCGGCTCCTTCCAGGGGAGGCACCCCTGGTTCTGCGTCATGCCCGCGAGCAGCAGTATTCCGAGGAACAGACCGGTGAGCACCAGCGCGATGAAGAAGTTCTTCATCGTCATGCGCTGAATGTAGCCCCGCGTGCGGTCGGATCAAGCCCGCTGCCGTACGCTCCCCGACGATGCTCACGTCGATCGCCATCACGCCGGAGGAGCATCGCGCGCGCTGCGACGTCCTCCTCGAGCGAGCAGGCGAGCGAGATCTCGCCGGGGTCGTGCTCTTCGACCCGACCTACGTCCTCTACTACACGGGCTTCGCGTTCGTTCCGACCGAGCGGCCGATCGCCTGCATCCTCGGCGTGGACGGCACGCGCGCGCTCGTCGTGCCACGCCTCGAGGTCGAGCATGCCGAGACGCGCTCCACGCTCGACCGCGTCGAGCACTACGTCGAATACCCCGGCGACCCACCCGCCGAGGACGTGATCCGCCGAACCCTGACCGACCTCGGGCTCACGGGGAGGATCGGTGCCGACCAGGACGGCTATCCGTGGATCCTCGGCTACCACGGCCCGACGCTCTCGGACCTGGCCGGCGCCGAGGTCGTCCGCGTCGTCGAGGAGATCGAGGCGCAGATGGCGATCAAGTCGGACGCGGAGATCGTGCTCATCCGCGAGAGCGTGCGCTGGGCACACCTCGCGCACCGGCTGCTGCAGCGCTACACGCGTGTCGGCGCCACCGAGACGGAGGTGTCGCAACGCGCGAGCGACGAGGCGACGTTCGCGATGCTCGATGCGATCGGTGAGATCTACCGGGCGCAGAGCCCCTTCTCGAGCGGCGCGCATGCCGGGTACCGCGGGCAGATCGGTCGCAACGCGGCGATTCCGCACGCGCTCGCCGGGAATCTCGCGTTCACCGCGGGAGACGTCCTCGTCACCGGCGCGAGCGCGCCCGTCTGGGGCTACCTCTCGGAGCTCGAGCGCACGATGTTCGTCGGACCGCCGACGTCGGACCAGGAGCGGATGTTCGGTCACATGCTGGCGCTGCAGGACCTCGCGTTCGCAGCGATCCGTCCCGGCGAAGCGTGCTCGAACGTCGACAAAGCGGTGCGCGCGTACTACGACGCGCATGACCTCTGGCCGCACTGGCGCCATCACACGGGACACGCCATCGGCCTGCGCTACCACGAAGGTCCGTTCCTCGACTCCGGCGACGACACGGCGATCCGGCCCGGGATGATGTTCACCGTGGAGCCGGGGCTGTACTCGCCCGAGCTGGGCGGGTTCCGCCACTCGGACACCGTGCTCGTGACGGAGAGCGGTGTCGAGATCCTCACGTACTACCCGCGCGACCTCGCGAGCCTGATCATTCCTGCGTAGCCGCGTCCTGCTCGGGCCTGCGCTCCACGTAGGTCTTCAGGAGCTCGAGCTCCTCCTTCGTCGCACGACGCATCGCACCGCCCATGAAGGGTGCGGCGATCTTCAGGAGGAACGACTTCGGGTACAGCGGCCAGTCCATCGTCACGTTCGTCCCGGCGCCTGCGGGCTCGAGGCGAAAGTCGACCTCGAAGTCGGCCGCCTTCCAGCTTCCCCGGATCCCCAAGCGCTGTGGAGGCTCGAACGCGGTGACGACGTCGTCGATGACGATCTCGCGACCCCTCCATTCGAGCACCTCGCGGATGCGCGAGCCCACGGCCAGGGAGCCGTCGGAGACCTGGCGAAACTCGCGGACGGCGGGACGCCAACTCGTGTGTGTGTCGAGGTCGGAGATCACGGACCAGACCTCCTTGGCCGACCGATCGATCCTCACCGTCTCGACGACCCTCATTGCTTCTCCGCGTTTGTGTCCATGGTCTGTGCAACTACTGTACCGTCATTCACATGGGCGTAGCCGCAGAACAACCGATCCCGGGCGGTAACGCCGCCGTCGACAACTCCGACGCCGGAGCGCGGAGACTGGGGACGGAGTACCTCGCCGAGATCGGTCGGACGACACGGGGCCTCATCAAGCCCCGCGCAGCGTTGGTCGGCGTCGATCTCGTGCTCGCAGGGCGCATGACCCTGTTCGCGTTCGGCCCTCCGCAGCCGAGCGTGGACGGCGACCGGACGCAGTGCCGGTTCGCGATTCGTGGCGGTCTCCTCGTCGGAAGCCCTGGCGGTTCGCTGGTCATCACACAGGACGCCGGGCTCGCGCCCGAGCTCGTCGTCGAGGTCGACGGCTATGTCCCGCGGCTCGATCCACTCTTCGGCGGGCGCGGAGTCGGCGGGTTCCTCTACCGGGAGATCCAAGAGCGCGCCCATGCCGCGATCAGTCGGCGCTTCGTCGAGCGAATGACTCGAACTCGGGCATGAAGGTCGCGATCC
Source organism: uncultured Gaiellaceae bacterium (assembly GCA_963740105.1). Taxonomy (GTDB): domain Bacteria; phylum Actinomycetota; class Thermoleophilia; order Gaiellales; family Gaiellaceae; genus GMQP-bins7. Next base: position 109,873 of record CAVUCT010000010.1, on the reverse strand, counting down.
TCGGTGCCTCGGGCTTCATCGGGCGCGAGCTCGTGTCGAAGCTCGCGGGTGCGCACGACGTCATCGCGGTGGCGCGCAAGCGGCCGGAGCACGCCGACCCCGGAGTGCGGTGGGTGGAGGCAGACCTGACCAGACCCGAGGATGCAGAGCGCGCGGTCGCCGGAGCCGAGGTCGCGGTGCACTTGATCCACTCGCTCGGCTCGAGCGACTACGAGCAGCGCGACCTCCTCATCGCGGAGAACGTCGCCCGCTCGGCGGAGCGAGCCGGCCTCAGCCAGATCGTCTACCTCGGTGGGCTTGGAGACGACCTCACCGAGGCGTCCGATCATCTGCGCAGCCGCCGCGAGACGGGTGAGCGCCTGAGCGCGGGAAGCGTCCCGGTGACCACACTGCGGGCAGGCGTGGTGATCGGGCGCGGTAGCGCGGCCTTCGAGACGATCGTCGCGCTCGTCGACCGGCTGCCCGCCATGATCTGTCCACGCTGGGTTTCGACCCCGACGCAGCCCATCGCACTCGACGACGTCGTCGCGTACTTGGCGGCGGTCGTCGGTCTCGCACCGGCAATCGGACAGAGGCTCGACGTCGGCGGACCAGAGGTCATGACCTACCGGTCCATGATCGACCGCATCGCGACGATTCGCGGCAAGCGCCTCTTCATCGTGGAGGTGCCGGTGCTCACGCCGCGGCTCTCGTCGTGGTGGCTGCATCTCGTGACGCCGGTGAAGGCATCGATCGCACGCCCGCTCATCGACGGCCTTCGCAACCCGACGGTGGTCGAGGACGACCGCATGCGGACGCTCGTCCCGTTCGAGCCGACCTCGTTCGACGATGTCGTGCGAACGGTGCTCAGCGCGCCGTGACCGCACGCGCCGTGCGAAAGCGGGCGACGGCCTCGTCGTGATCGACGATAGGCGCCGGATAGCCGGCGGGTGCGAGCATGCCGAGCTTCCACGGCTCGTGGACCGTCACACCCTCGACATCGGCGAGCTCCGGGATCCAGCGGCGCACGTAGGCGCCGGTCGGGTCGTAGCGCTGCGCCTGGCGCGTCGGGTTGAACATCCGGTTCGGCCTCGTGTCGGCCCCGGTTCCGGCCACCCACTGCCAGTTGCCGCAGTTGTTCGGGATGTCGCCGTCGACGAGCAGGTCGGCGAAGTGGGCGGCGCCCACGCGCCAGTCCAGGTACAGGTGCTTGGTGAGAAACGACGCGGTGACGAGACGGGCGCGGTTGTGCATGAAGCCCTCCTCACGGAGCTGTCGCATCCCCGCGTCCACGAGCGGGTAGCCCACGACGCCGTCCTTCCATGCCGCGAGCGAGTCCTCGTCGTCGCGCCAGCGATCGCCGCGCGGCCTCATGTCCTCGTGCGCGAACTCGGGCCGGTCAGCGAAGAGCTGGTAGTGGAAGTCGCGCCAGCACAGCTGGCGGAGGAACGCCTCTCCGCCGGCGCGCCCTCCCGCCTGCTCGGCGACCTCGAGCGGCGAGAGACAGCCGAACCGAAGGTACGGCGACAGCCGTGAAGTCGAGTCGTCGGCGAGGTCGTCCCTCCCACTCGCATAGATGCCGAGACCACCTTCGAGCCACGCGTCGAGCCGGTCTCGGCCAGGCGTCTCGCCACCCTCGGGAAGGCGCGGTGAGACCGTCTCCGTGACAACCTCGGCGAGGTCGGGCACGCGGCCCGGGTCGATCTCGGGGAGCGCGACTGCCGCGGGTGGCTCGAGCACGGCGCGTCGCGGCTGCGCCCGCCAGCGGTTCCAGTAGGGGGTGAAGACTGCAAACGCGTCGCCCCCGCCGGAGGGCGTGACCTCGCCAGGTGGAATCACCGTGACCCCGGGCAGGCTGCGAACCTCAAGATCCAGATCGCGGAGTCGCTGCTCGCGCCGGCGCGCATACGTGCTCACGTCCTCTGCGAGGAACAGCACCGTCGCGCCCACCTCCTCGGCCACGCGTGCGACCTCGACGGCGACCTCACCACGCCGCACCACGAGCGAGCCGCCGAGCGCTTTCAGCGACGCGTCCAGATCGCGCAGCGCCTCGAGGAGAAACGCGACACGATTGGGCGCGCCGAACGCCGCGAGCACGCCGTCGTCGAGCACGAAGAGCGGCACGACGCGCTCACACTCCTCGCAGGCCGCATGCAGAGCAGGGTTGTCCCGAATGCGCAGGTCTCGCGTGACAAGGACGATCCCGGTGCGCATCGTGCCCACGCTAGCCACCGCGGTACGCTACGACGACGAGCAGGCGGCGCCAGGGAGGCAGCGATGAACGCAGCGGTGACCACGGAGCTTCAGACGATCGGACACTGGATCGGCGGAGAGAGCGTCCGCGGCGACTCGGGGCGAAAGGGTCCCGTCTACAACCCGGCGACGGGCGAGCAGACGGGCGAGGTCGGGTTCGCGTCCGTTGAGGAGATCGACCGCACCGTCGCCTCCGCGACGGCCGCCCACACGGTGTGGCGCCAGTGGTCGCTCTCCAAGCGCGCCGAGCTCTTCTTCCGTATCTACCACCTCCTCGACGAGCACCGCGAGGATCTCGCGCGCCTGTTGACGGCCGAGCACGGGAAGGTCCTCTCCGACGCGCTCGGCGAGGTGCAGCGCGGGATCGAGGTCATCGAGTACGTCTGCGGGATCCCGGAGCTCCTGAAGGGCGACTTCTCCGAGCAGGCCTCGTCCGGAATCGACGTCTTCTCGATTCGCCAGCCGCTCGGCGTCGTTGCAGGCATCACGCCGTTCAACTTCCCCGCGATGGTCCCGATGTGGATGTGGGCCCCCGCGATCGCGTGCGGGAACACCTTCATCCTCAAGCCGTCCGAGAAGGATCCGTCCGCGTCGATCCTCACCGCCGAGCTGCTCAAGGAGGCCGGGCTGCCCGATGGCGTCTTCAACGTCGTGCAGGGCGACAAGGTCGCCGTCGACGCGATCCTCCAGCACCCCGGAATCGCCGCGGTCTCGTTCGTGGGCTCGACGCCGATCGCTCGCTACGTGTACGAGACGGGGACGAAGGCAGGGAAGCGCGTCCAGGCGCTGGGCGGAGCGAAGAACCACATGATCGTCCTCCCCGACGCGGACATCGACATGGCCGCGGACGCCGCGGTGAGCGCGGGCTACGGGTCGGCCGGAGAGCGCTGCATGGCGATCTCGGTCGTGGTCGCCGTGGGTGACGCAGGCGATCAGCTCGTCGGTGCGATCAAGGAGCGCCTCCCGAAGGTCAAGGTCGGGGACGGCCTCGACCCGTCCTCGGAGATGGGGCCGCTCGTCACGCGCGAGCACCGCGACAAGGTCGCGTCGTACCTCGAGTCGGGTCCGGCGCAGGGCGCGACCCTCGTCGCCGACGGCCGCGAGACCGCCCCCGAGAACGGCGGCTTCTTCCTGGGCGTCTCGCTCCTCGACGACGTGACCCCGGAGATGGACGCGTACCGTGACGAGATCTTCGGGCCCGTTCTCTCGGTCGTCCGCGTCGGAACGTACGACGAGGCACTGCGGCTGGTGAACGAGAACCAGTACGGCAACGGCGTCGCGCTCTTCACCCGCGACGGCGGCGTCGCGCGGCAGTTCCAGTTCGACGTGAACGTCGGCATGGTCGGTATCAACGTCCCGGTCCCGGTTCCGGTGGCCTACTACTCGTTCGGCGGCTGGAAGAACTCGTTGTTCGGAGACAGGCACATCTACGGCCCAGAGGGCATCGACTTCTACACGCGCACGAAGGCGGTCACGAGCCGCTGGCCCGACCCGGCCACGAGCAGGGTCGACCTCGGCTTCCCGCAGACGCGCTGAGCCGTGCGCAAGATCGAGATCCGGGCATGGCGCACCTCCGGCTGATCGATGAGGGCGAGGCAGAGGGGCTCCTGAAGGAGGAGTACGACGCCGGGATCGAGCGGGCCGGGAAGGTCTTCAACATCCTGAAATCCATGAGCCTGAATCCGCCGGTGCTGCGGGCGTCGATGGAGCTCTACAAGGCGATCATGTTCGGCGAGTCGGGCCTCTCCCGTCGCGAGCGCGAGCTCCTGGCGACAGTCACCTCCGCCGAGCAGAGCTGCCACTACTGAACGGCGGCACACGCAGACGACCTCCGTGCCGAGGGCGCAGACGACGAGATCGCGGCGCACGCGATGCACGACTACCGCAAGGCCGATCTCCCACCGCGCGAGCGGGCGCTCTGCGACTTCGCGGTGAAGCTGACGCATCTCGCGGCCGAGGTCGACGAGGCGGACATCGGGGCGTTGCGCGCGCACGGGCTCGACGACGCGACGATCTCGGACGCGATCCAGGTCATCGGCTACTTCAACTACGTGACCCGTGTCGCCGACGGCGTGGGGATCGAGGACGAACCCGGGTGGACGCGTCCGTCAAGTCGGTAGTACGCCCTGTCGACTGCGGCACCGACGCGCAGGTCAGCCTGACGGCCTGCTCGCAGCCGCTCTCCGCAGCACGCGACGCTCGCCTTCCCGCCTCGTCACGCCGTCGGCGTCGAGCCGCTCGAGCAGAAGCTGCGCGTCGCGGCGTCCTGTTCCGACGAGATCGCGGAATCGGGCGAGCGTGATTCCGCCCGCGGCTCGACATTCCGTGAGCAGAACATCGCGCGCGACTTCGAACGCGTCTGCGCCGATCGCATAGCCGTCACCGAGCCGCACGAGCCGGCCGCGCGCCTCGAGGTAACGAGCCAGCTCGCCGTCGGCGATCCTCGTCGCGCGAGCACCTGCCGACGCGAGCCCCTCCTCCAGCTGACCGGCCTCCACCTCGCGGCCCTCGAGTCTCGCGACGGCGCCGGGCAGATAGAGCTTCGCGCCGCGGCGCTCGAACGGAAGGCGCGGCAGCACGTCGTCGAACCATGGCTCGGCGGGAAGCGGAATGCCCGGGTCGATCGGGTCCGCGGCCGCGAGCCGCGCGCGCAGGTCTCCTTCAAACGCCGCGAGCCACGCCGCCGAGTACGCCCACGGACCCGCTCGCTCCACCGCGCCGAGCTCGCCGTCGGTCACGAAGCGCAGCGACTCGATCGTGACCGGTGCCGCGATCGTGGACGCGATGTCTCCGCGTGCGAGCAGTGCGACACGAGCCTCGTCACGGTGCCGCGGCGGGTCGGGATCGACGACCGTTCCGCCGCCCAGCGTCGTCTCGCGGCGAACGATGACGCGATCGCCGCGCGCGGCGACAACAGGGGACGCGAGACGCAGTTGGGCAAACCGCTCGCCGAGCCGCAGGACACGCGCGGCCGAGTGCATCGTCCCGAGGTGAACCTGCACGCGCGCGCCGTCCTCGATCGGCGAGAGCTCCTCGAGCGCGACGTCGAGGCGGTACGACGTCGGGTACCCGCCGGGAACGACGAGCGCTTCTCCTCTCGAGACCTCGTCGCGCCCGACGCCGGGAAGGCTCACCGCGACCCGCTGCCCCGGTTCCGCACGCTCGACGTCGTGGTCGTGCACCTGGACGCTCCGCACCCGCACGTCGTGCGCGCGCGGTTCGAGCCGAAGGTGGTCTCCGGCTCCGATCGTGCCCGACCAGAGCGTTCCCGTCACCACCGTCCCGAAGCCGGGAACGGAGAAGGAGCGATCGACGTAGAGCCGCGTCGGGCGATCGGTGCGTGCCTGCTCCACGGACTCGGCGGCAAGCGCGAGCGCGGCACGAAGCTCGTCGAGACCTTCGCCCGTCCGAGCACTGACGCGCACGACGTTCAGTCCGGGAACGAGCTCGTGTGCCTCCGCGTCGGCGAGCGCCACCAAGTCGGCGTCGACCGCGTCGACCTTCGTGAGCGCGACGACGCCGTTGTCGATCCCGAGCAGTCGGAGGATCGCAAGGTGCTCGTGCGTCTGCGGTCGCGCGCCTTCGCCCGCGTCTATCACCAGCAGGAAGAGGTCGATCCCGGTCGCGCCGGCGACCATCGTCCGCACGAAGCGTTCGTGGCCCGGGACGTCGACGACGGACAGCCGCTGTCCATTCGGAAGCTCGAGCGGCGCGTAGCCGAGGTCGATCGAGATCCCGCGTCGCTGCTCCTCGGGAAGGCGGTCCGTGTCCTTCCCGGTGAGCGCGCGCACGAGCCACGTCTTGCCGTGGTCGATGTGCCCGGCCGTGCCGATCGTCAGCGGCATCGTCAGCTGCGAGCGGCGCGAACCGCCGAGGCAACCTCGTCGACCTCCGCGTCGGTCAGCGTTCGGCAGTCGAGAAGCGTGCGGCCATCGCGGACGACGGCGATCACTGGGAGAGCCCCACGCCGCAGGGGCTCGGCGAGCGCCTCTTCGACCGCGCACGCGAACGACGGCAGCTCGGCGAGCGGGAGTGCGCCGCCACCGACCCGCGCGACCGTCTCCTCCACCTCACCGCCGACGAGCTCCGCCAGGCGCTCGGCCCGTGCCCGCACCGCGTCGACCGGCTCGTGCAGCATCCGCAGCACGGGCACCTCGTCGCGCGTGGATGGGTCGAGCGCGAGCGCAAGCGTTCCCTCGAGAGCGGCGAGCGTGAGCTTGTCCGCCCGCAGTGCGCGTTGGAGGGGATGGCGTCGCAGACGTTCGACGAGATCGGCGCGGCCGACGACGACGCCGGCCTGGGGGCCACCGAGGAGCTTGTCGCCCGAGAAGCACACGAGGTCGGCACCGGCGCGAAGGCTTTCCGCCGGCGTCGGCTCGTCGCCGATGCGTCCGAGCGCGCCGGAGCCGAGGTCGTCGACCAACGGCAGGCCGGATCGCTGCGCGATCGCGGCGAGGTCGCCCAGCTCGGGCCGCTCTGTGAACCCGAGCACGCGGAAGTTCGACTGGTGCACGCGCAGCAGCAGGGCCGTCTCCGGTCCGAGCGCACGCTCGTAGTCCGCGGCGCGCGTCCGATTCGTCGTGCCGACCTCGACGAGGCGCGCGCCCGAGCGGACGAGGACGTCGGGAATGCGGAAGCCGTCGCCGATCTCGATGAGCTCGCCTCGCGACACGATCACCTCGCGGCCCTCGGCGAGCGCCGCGAGCGCGAGGAGGACGGCAGCCGCGTTGTTGTTGACGACGAGCGCGGACTCCGCACCCGTCAGAAGCTGCAGCAGCTCGGCGAGGTGATCCTGACGCGACCCACGCTCGCCTCGCTCGAGGTCGTACTCGAGGTTCGAGTAGCCGGCGCCCACCTCGGTCACGCGCGCGAGCGCGGCCTTCGCGAGGGGTGCGCGACCGAGGTTCGTATGCACGAGAACGCCGGTCGCGTTCACCACCCGCCGCAGGGACGGCTGCCGCGCGCGAGCGAGCTCCGCGAGGACCGTCTCGATGATCGATCCCGGGTCGCCTCCCGCCTTGATCTCCTCTCGCGCCCGCTCGAGAACGGTGCGCGCGGTTGCGAGCGCGAGCTCGTGCGGCTCCGCCGCCAGCCGCTCGTCGCGGAGCAGCTCGTCCACGGAGGGCAGGTCGCGAAGCTTCACGCGGAAAGTGTAGGAACGAGCTCGCGCAGGAGCGCAGTGAGCGACCCCGCCGCGGCCGCGGCGACCTCGAGCACCTCCTCGTGGTCGATCTTCGCGGACGTGACGCCCGCGGCCATGTTCGTGACGACGGAGATCCCGAGCACGCGGATGCCCATGTGCCGAGCGGCGATCACCTCCTGCACGGTGGACATCCCCGCGAGATCGCCGCCCACAGCGCGCATGAAGCGGATCTCCGCCGGCGTCTCGAATTGCGGTCCCAACCACGCGGCGTAGACGCCTTCGGCCAGCTCGATGCCGACTCGCGCGGCCGCCTCGCGCGTCTGCGCACGCAACCCGCCGTCGTATGCATCCGACATGTCGGGGAAGCGCGGGCCGAGCGAGTCGTCATTCGGGCCGACGAGGGCGGACGTCCCCTGCAAGTTCACGTGGTCGGAGATGAGAACGAGCATCCCGGGCCGAAAATCGGGATTGATCCCACCGGCCGCGTTCGTCACGATGAGCGAACGGATCCCGAGTCGTCCGAGCACCCGCACGCCGAACGCGACGCCATCGGCGGCGATGCCCTCGTAGAGGTGAGCGCGACCGCACATGACCGCGATCGGCACGCCGCCGAGCGCGCCGAGCACGAGCGTGCCCGCATGTCCGACCGCGGTCGGCTCCGGCCATCCGGGAATCTCCGAGTACGGAATCTCGACACGTTCCTCGAGCTCGTTCGCGAGGTCGCCGAGACCGCTCCCGAGGACGACCCCGACCCGGGGCTCGACGGCGCTCTCCCCTCGAATCCGCGCGACGGCGTCGTCGATGCTCATGCGGAGCCCTCCACGACGCGCTTGTCGTAGTGCGACACGACGAGCTCGACCACGTCCGCCGGCGCGTCGGCGCGAAGCATCCCCTCGTAGTCCTCGGCAGAGATGAGCCCGTCGTCGAGCATCTCGTCGCGCACCCACTCGAGCATCTCGTCCCAGTAGTCGGAGTCGTAGAGGACGATCGGGAAGTCGCCGATCTTCCGCGTCTGTCGGAGCGTCAGCGCCTCCCACAGCTCGTCCTGGGTGCCGAATCCGCCGGGGAAGATCACGAACCCCTCGGCCGCCTTCACGAACATGACCTTCCGAACGTGGAAGTGGTCGAACGTGAGCGCGAGGTCGCACCACGAGTTCAACCCCTGCTCGAACGGAAGCGCGATGTTGAAGCCGACGGAGAGCCCGCCCGCCTCCTTGCACCCACGGTTCGCGGCCTCCATCACGCCCGGCCCACCTCCGGTCACGACCGCGAAGCCCGTCTCCGCGAACGCGCGACCGGTCGCACGCGCCTGCTCGTACGTGGTCGATCCCTCCGTGATGCGCGCCGAGCCGAAGATGGACACCGCGGGACGGTCGATCTGCTGGATGAGCTGAAATCCGGCGAGGAACTCGGAAGCGATCAGCGAGACGTCGGCCGCGAGCGGCTCCTCGCTCCGCCGGAAGATCCGACGCGGAACCTCCACGCCGTCGGCCATCAGAAGTCGCGCTCGACGTACGTCGCCGACATCGCGAGTGCGAGCACGGCAACGAGCCCCAGGTACACGACGCCGACGGTGGCGCGCTGCGCGACCGAGAGGCGGTAGTAGTCGCCTGCCTCGCCGCGCTCGCGCCAGCGCCGCCAGAGATCGAGACCGCCGAGAAACACGATGATGAGCAGGAGCGGGTTCGGGTTGACGACGACGAGCCCCAGCATCATCAGAAGGCCGACGAACCACAGCGCCGGGTGGAGGGCTCCCGCCGCGCGGCCCCCGTCCAGCGGCACGATCGGGATGAGGTTGAAGAGGTTCAGGAAGAACCCGACGAAGGCGAGCCCCTGAAGCATCTCGGAGCCGGTCGCCTCGGCTGCGATCCAGCACGCTGCCGCGCCGACGGAGCCGAGGATAGGACCAGCGAGCGCTACCTTCGCCTCCTTCCAAGCGTCGTCGGGCAGCTGCTTCATCCCGATCACCGCACCGAGAAACGGAATGAAGAGCGGCGCGCTCGCCGGGATGCCCTGCCGACGCAGCTCGAGCACGTGCCCCAGCTCGTGGACGAAGATCAGGAGCACGAAGCCGATCGCGAACGGAAGCCCCCAGAGCCACGCGTACGCCGCGACGGAGACGAGCATCGAGAGGCCCGTCGTCACGACCTTGAACTTCAGGATGAACCCGCCGAACTTGACGATCAGGAAGCCGAGCGCGACGATCGGCGCAGCGAGCTTGCGCAGGAGGTCACCGAGGCCCGAGCGCGGCTTGATCGGCTCGTAGCCGCGGTCACCATCCATCGCCGGATCCGGAACGGGGAAGTTCCGCGCGTCAGGAGCGTCTACCGGGTCGTACCTAGGGTCGCGATCCTGATCTACGACCCCTGGCCTATCCACTCCTCACCTCCCACGTACGTCTCCTTCTTCCACAGCGGAACCGACACCTTCAGCTCGTCGATGGCGTCCTTGCAGGCCTCGAGCGCGGCGGCACGATGAGGAGCCGCGACCGCGATGATGACGCTCGTCTCGCCGATCTCGACGCGGCCCACGCGATGATGGATCGAAACCTTGCACAGCTCGTGTCGCGCGACGAGCGTCGCCGCGAGGTCGGCCATGACCTGCTCGGCCATGCCCTCGTAGGCCTCGTACTCGAGATGGAGGACGTCGCGCCCACGCGAGTGCGCACGCGTCGTCCCGATGAACGTCGCGATAGCGCCGGCGGCGTCGTCGCGCACCTCGGCGACGGCAGCCTCGACGGACAGCGGATCGGCCGAGAGTCGGAAATCGCCGCCGGACACCGGCGGAATCACTGCGACCTCGTCTCCGGCCGCGAGCGCCTCGCTCCGCTCGACGTACGCGCGGTTCCGCGCGTACAGAAGTCCCCGAGGCTCTTCGCCCAGCCCGAGTGTCGGCCACACGTCGGCGACGGTTGCGCCGTCTTCGACGTCGATCTCGACGGCCCCGGTTCCCGCGCGCTCCCTCAGCGCAGCGAACAATCTGACGCGTACGACCATGCGAGTCAGGGTATCCGCCGGTTGCCTTGCGGCCCGTGACATGTTAGGTCCAGCGCCATGACCCTGACCGCTCTCACCCCGGTGAACCTCAACGAGCGCGTGTACGACGAGCTCCGCACGCGCGTCCTCACCCGCCAGGAGCCCTCGGGCGCGAAGCTGAGCCTGCACGCGCTCGCGGACGAGCTCGGCGTGTCGCGCAGCCCCGTGCACCACGCGCTCACGCGGCTCGTCGCCGAGGGCCTTCTGACCGTCCGACCGCGACGCGGCTACTTCGTCACGCCCGTGACGGCGCGTGCGGTGGACGAAGGCTACGACGTTCGCCTCGCGCTGGAGCTCCTCGCGGCCGAGCGCGCGATCGGAGAGCTCGACGAGAGCCGCCTGGCCCGCTTCGCCGAGCTCCTGGAAGCGACCGACGCCGCGATCTCGCACGAGCAGTGGGACGCAGCGAACGCGGCGTTCCACGAGCACCAGATCGACCTTGCCGGCAACGCGCTCCTGTCGCGCTTCTACCGCGAGCTGTCCGTGAACCTGATGATGCAGGTGATCCGCGGCGGCCACGTCGAGGGCCACGCGAACCTCGTCACCGAGCATCGCGGGATCGTCGAGACGTTCGCGGCGGGCGCCCTCCCTGACGCCGAGGGGGCGATCCGCGAGCACGTCGAAACCGGCCGCCGTATCGCGCTCGACGCGATTGAGCGGGCCGGCGGCGAGCTGTAGCTCGACGCCGCTGACAGATAGAGCGCTTCGCCTGTCGCGCGGACGGCGTGCGCGTAACGCTCGGAGCGCTCAGCGCGGATCGCCCGGCGTTCCTCCCTAGGATTCGACGAGATGACGACCGACGACCGCCGGCTCACCGACTCCGGAGTCGAGGTGAAGCCGGTCTACACCGCGGCCGACACCGATGACCGCGAGCCCGAGCTCCCCGGCGCGTACCCGTACACGCGCGGGCCGTACGAGACGATGTACCGGGGGCGTCCGTGGACGATCCGGCAGTACGCGGGCTACGGCTCAGCCGAGGAGACGAACGCGCGCTTCCGCTACCTGCTCGAGCGCGGGCAGACGGGACTGTCGGTCGCCTTCGACCTCCCGACGCAGCTCGGTTACGACTCCGACGACCCGCTCGCCGAGGGGGAGGTCGGCCGCACCGGCGTCGCGATCGACTCGCTCGCGGACATGGAGGCGCTGCTCGACGGCATCCCGCTCGATCGCGTCTCGACCTCGATGACGATCAACGCACCCGCTGCGCTGCTGCTCCTCCTGTACGAGCTCGTCGCCGAGAAGCAGGGCGTCGACGGCGGTCGGCTGCGCGGAACGGTTCAGAACGACGTGCTCAAGGAGTACGTCGCGCGCGGCAACTACATCTTCCCCCCACGCCCGTCGATGCGACTCGCGACCGACCTCTTCGCGTACTGCGCCGAGAAACTCCCTGCCTTCAACACGATCTCGATCTCCGGGTACCACATCCGCGAAGCAGGTGCGAGCGCGGCGCAAGAGCTCGCGTTCACGCTCGCCAACGGCATCGCGTACTGCGAGGCAGCAGTCGCGGCGGGGCTCTCACCCGACGATTTCGGCGAGCGGCTCTCGTTCTTCTTCAACGCCCACAACCACTTCTTCCAGGAGGTCGCGAAGTTCCGCGCAGCGCGGCGACTGTGGGCGGAGATCATGCGCGACCGCTTCGGCGCGACCAACCCGCGCGCACTCGCCTTGCGCTTCCACGCGCAGACGGGCGGCTCGACGTTGACCGCGCAGCAGCCGGAGAACAACATCGTGCGGGTCGCCGTGCAAGCGCTGTCCGCGCTCTGCGGCGGCGCACAGTCGCTGCACACGAACTCGTTCGACGAGGCGCTGGCGCTCCCGACCGAGCACGCAGCGACGATCGCCCTCCGCACGCAGCAGATCCTCGCGGCGGAGGCCGGGACGACCGACACGGCGGATCCGTTCGGCGGCTCGTACTTCATCGAGGCGCTCACCGACGAGCTCGAGCAGCTCGCGCGCGCGCTCATCGCGCGAATCGACGGCCTCGGCGGCGCCGTCGCTGCTGTCGAGCAGGGCTTCGTCCAGGCCGAGATCGAGGCGTCGGCCTTCCGTCATCAGCGCGACGTCGAGTCGGGCGAGCGCGTAGTCGTCGGCGTGAACGCATTCACGGAGGGGACGCGAGACGGCATCGAGCTCCTGCACGTGGACCCCGCGATCGAGCGGCGCCAGCGTGAGCGGACCGAGGCGTGGCGCGCGGCGCGCGACGGAATCGCGGCGGCGGCAGCGCTCGACAAGGTGCGCGACGTCGCCTCGACCGATGCGAACCTCCTCCCGGCGCTACGCGAGGCGCTCGGCAGCGGATGCACGATCGGCGAGATCTGCGGCTCTCTCCGCGAGCTTTGGGGTACATATGACGCCCAGCATGCGTAGTCGTCGCACCTGGATCGCGCTCGCGCTCGCGTTGATTCCCGCCGTCGCGATCCCGTTCGCCGCGGTGGCGATGTCGGGCCGCACTCCGAGCTTCACTCGTGACGTCGCGCCGATCATCGCCGACAAGTGCGCCGGGTGTCACCAGACGGGTGGGATCGCGCCCTTCCCGCTCGAGACGTCGAAGCAGATCTCGGCGCACGCAGGGCGGATCGGAGCAGCGGTGCAGGCGCGGGTCATGCCACCCTGGCCGCCCGGCAGCCGCTCGCCTGCGTACGAGGGACAAGCGGCGCGAACGCTGACCGCGCAGCAACGCGCGACGATCGTCGCATGGGCGACGAAGGGCGGCAAGGTCGACGGCCCCGCGCGGAAGCCTCCAGCACCGAAGGGGCCGGAGGTGCGCTCCGGCGAGAGGCTGCTGAGCCTGCGCATGGAGGCGGCCTACCGGCCCTCGGCACCGAAGGGCGTCACCGACGACTACCGCTGCTTCCTCCTCGACCCGAAGCAGTCACGCCCCGGATCGGTGACATCCGTACGCATCGACCCGGGCCAGCCCAAGGTCGTGCACCACGTGATCCTGTTCCGGGTCGCAGCGACCGAGGTCGCATCCGCGAGAGGGCTGGACCGCGGCGACTCCGGTCCAGGCTGGTCGTGCTTCGGGGGAACCGGCCTGCCCGCCGGCACCGGCACGGGCATCGCCGACTCGTTGAACAACGCGAACTGGATCGCCGCGTGGGCTCCCGGGTGGGGCGGCAACCGGCTGCCCGAGGGCACCGGGGTCTCGCTGCCGGCCGGCAGCCAGATCGTGATGCAGGTCCACTACAACCTTCTGAACGGCAACGCACCCGACCGCTCGCGCGCCCTCCTCACGGTCGCACCGGAATCCGCCGAGCTCGAGCCGCTGCAGACGATGCTCCTGCCCGGGCCGGTCGAGCTCGCCTGCACGAAGGGAGAAGCGGGCAAGCTCTGCGATCGGAACGAGGCGCTCTTCGACCTCGCCCGCAAGTACGGGACGACCGCGGCGTTCACGCCTGCCGGACTGTTGATCCTCTGCCGTGGCAACGCCTCCACCCCGGCGGCAAGCCGCGTCTCGACGTGCGATCGCCGCATCTCGACGCCGACGACGATCCATGTCGCCGCCGGCCACATGCACCTTCTCGGCTCGGCAATCACGCTCGAGCTGAACCCCGGGACTTCCCGATCGAAGGTGCTTCTCGACATCCCGCGCTGGGACTTCCACTGGCAGAACGCGTACACGCTCGCGCGCTCCGTGCGGGCGCAGCCCGGAGACGTCGTACGCGTCACGTGTCGGCACGACGTGAATAAACGGACGCGGCGCGGATACGGCGGCTCGACGGCGCCCCGCTACGTCCTGTGGGGCGAAGGCACGACCGACGAGATGTGCCTCGGGATCCTGCAGGTCACCCGCGGGTAGTCCTGCGGCACGCGCTTCGTCGGCGGCTCACGTCCGTGCGTACGGATCACGCCGCAGCACCGAAACAGTCACGATTGACCGATGCGGATCCTTCTCGTCTCGCAGATGTATCCCGGGCCGTCCGACCCGGACCTCGGAGTCTTCGTCGCAAACCTCGAGCGGGAACTGGACGCGCGGGGGCACGAGATTCGGCGGGCGGTCGTCGATACGCGCTCAGGCGGCCCTACACGTCATCTGCGGCTGTATCGCGATGCCGCTCGCGCAGCGCGACGCTTCGATCCGGACGTCGCCTACGCGCACTTCCTCGTGCCGGCCGGACTCGCTGCCGCCCTCGCGACGCGCGCGCCACTCGTCGTCACGGCCCACGGCCAGGACGTCGCGAACATCGGGTCGAAGCCCGGCGTGCGCCGAGCGACCCGACACGTCGTCCGGCGGGCCGCCACGGTGATCGCTGTCTCCAACTGGCTGCGCTCGCAGCTCGAGAACGCGCTGCCCGACGCGCGCGGCAAGACCGAGGTGATCGACTGCGGCGTCGACCTCGAGCGCTTCGCGCCCCGCGACGCGGAGACTGCGCGCCGCGAGCTCGGCGAGAGCGGTGACGGCACGGCGTTTCTCTGCCTCGGCGGCCTCACGGAGCGCAAGAACGTGCTCCGCCTCGCGCGCGCGTTCGAGCGCCGCGGCGAGGGGACGCTGACGTTCGTCGGGGACGGGCCGCTCCGGCAGGCGCTCGAGGGCCGCGAGAGCATCCGCGTCGTCGGCCGCGTCGGCCACGACGACGTCCCTGCCTGGATCGCCGCCTCCGACGTCGTCTGCCAGCCGAGCCTCGTCGAGCCGTTCGGCCTCGCCGCCCTCGAAGCGATGGCGTCTGCGCGTTCGGTCGTCGCCACGAGCGTCGGCGGCCCGCCCGAGTTCGTGAGACCCGGGGCCGGCGTGCTCGTCGATCCGACGGACGACGAGGCCCTCCTCGCCGCGTTGTCCGAGGCCGCAGCGCTCCCTCGGCCCAACCTCGCCGGGCGCGCTGCCGCCGGCGAGCACGACGTCAGGATGCAGGCGGAACGCGTGGAGGAGATCCTGCTGCGAGCCTCTCGAGATCTGCCAGCCTGACCTCGACGAGCGGGCGAATCGCCTCCTCGAGTCCTGCCTCACGGGCAACGGCGAGCGCCTCCTCGTAGTTCGCGCGCACCTTCTCCGGCGCGACGCCCTGCTTCAGGCGGTTGTCGCCCGTCACGAGCAGCTTCTGGATGCGCTCACGCGGGTCGTCTGCCACCAGAAGAGCGTAACGGCGCTGCTACCCTGCCCGACGCCATGCCGTGGGTTCAGATCTCAGCGGTGATCCAGGTGCTTCTGAGTGCCGCGGTGATCACCCTCGTCCTCATGCACTCGGGACGCGAGGCAGGCATGGGCGGGCTCGGCTTCACGCCACACTCGCAGGGCGGAACGCACGTCGTCGAGCGGAACCTCACCCGCTTGACGGTGGTCGTCGCCACGGTGTTCGGGCTGAACACCGTGTTGATGTTCCACCTCCTCTAGAATCGTCCGGGCGCGCGCTGGTGGCGGAATTGGTAGACGCGCTAGGTTGAGGGCCTAGTGGCCATTTAGGCCGTGGAGGTTCAAGTCCTCTCCAGCGCATGACGAAAGGCGGCTTCGGCCGCCTTCGTGCATTCTCGGGACGTGCTCCACATGTACTCGGATCTCGCGCCCTGGTTCCATCTGCTCACCCACCCGTCCGACTACTGGGACGAGGCGGCCTTCGTCTCGCGCGTCGTCGACGAGGTGGGTGACGGCACCTCGCGAACGCTGCTCGAGCTCGGGTCGGGCGGAGGCAACAACGCATCGCACCTGAAGGCCCGCTTCGACTGCACCCTCACCGATCTCTCGCCGGAGATGCTCGCGCTCAGCCGCACGCTCAACCCCGAGTGCGAGCACCTCGAGGGCGACATGCGCACGCTTCGCCTCGGACGCACGTTCGACGTCGTGTTCATCCACGACGCGATCTCGTACCTCACCTCGGAGGCGGATCTCCACGCGGCGATCGAGACGGCATTCGTCCACGTTCGGCCGGGCGGCGTCGTGATCCTGACGCCCGACGCGACGACCGAGATCTTCAAACCGAAGACCGATCACGGCGGGCATGACGGCGACGACGGGCGCAGCTTGCGCTACCTCGAGTGGACACACGCACCGGAGCCGGGCACGTCGACCTACGTCACCGACTACGCGATCGTCGCGCGCGGCCCGGGCGACGAGCTCCGGCTCGTGCACGACCACCACACGCTCGGGCTCTTTCCGGAGGCAACGTGGAAGCGGCTGATAGCGGACGTGGGGCTCGAGCTCCTCGACACGGGAGTCGAGAACCCGTACGAGCTCGAGCAAGCCGCATTCGTGAGCCGCCGTCCGACGACTTGACAGATGTCCGGAAGGATCTCTACTCTCCCTGACGAACATACGTTCGTTCCCCGACTCTGGAGAAGCCCGATGCTGACGACGCGACAACAGGAGATCTGGCAGTTCCTCGCCGAGTACGTGGACGCGCACGGCTATCCGCCAACGGTTCGAGAGATCGGCGACGCCGTCGGTCTCGCCTCCCCGTCGACCGTCCACGCGCACCTCGCGAATCTCGAGCGCGCCGGTCTCCTGAAGCGCGACCCGACAAAGCCACGCGCAATCGAGCTCGTCGGCCGAAAGCGCGAGGAGGCCGTTGAACGCACCGCTTCCGTCCCGACCCTTCCGCTCCTCGGACGGATCGCGGCCGGTGGGCCACTGCTCGCCGAGCAGGAGGTCGAGGAGCAGATTGCCGTTCCCGAGCCGCTCGGACGCGACGCGGACTTCCTGCTGCGTGTCACGGGCGACTCGATGATCGAGGCCGGAATTCTCGACGGCGACATCGTCGTCGTGCGCAAGCAGGCCGACGCCCGGGCAGGCGAGATCGTCGTCGCGCTCGTCGGTGGCGACGAATCGGCCGACGAGGCGACCGTGAAGACGTTCCACCGGGAGCGCAACGGCCGGATCCGCCTCCAACCCGAGAACGCGGCGCTCGAGCCGCTCTACCCGGAGCACGTCGAGATCCTCGGCAAGGTGACGGGAGTGTTCAGGAGCCTGGGATGAGCGTGGAATCGCTCAACCGCTCCCTCGACCAGGAGCTCGCGGCGCTCATCCGCGGCGCCAGCCTCGAATGCCTCGTGTGCGGCGAGTTCGTCCTGCACGTGCGCGGAGCGCTGGCCTGTCCCGAGTGCCGAACGATCCTGGCCGACTCCGAGGACCGGATCGCCCAGATCGCGTTACCATCCGTGATGCAGGCCGGGTGACCGCGGGCCTCTCTCGGGAGGCTCGAGGAAAGTCCGGACACCGCAGGGCAGGACGCTGGGGCAGCATCGTTGGGTTCGCCCAACGGCGCCAACCCAGGCGGCGAAAGCCGACGGAAAGTGGAACAGAAAGGAGACCGCCGGACGCGGGAAACCGCGACCGGTAAGGGTGAAACGGTGGGGTAAGAGCCCACCAGCGGCCGTGGCGACACGACCGGCTAGCCAAACCCCGTCCGGTGCAAGGTGAAGCAGGCTCCGTTGACGCGGCCCGCCGAGGAGCCGGGTACACCGCACAGAGAGATGGTCACCCTCGACAGAATCCGGCTTACAGGCCTGCTACGGAGAAGCCCCGCGAGAGCGGGGCTTCTCCATTCACGGGTTGGCTCAGGTTTTCTGCAGGCGAGCCGCGGGAACGGATCCTGCGAGACGCACGATTCGACGAAACGGAGGTTCGCATGACCTACGTCGACGGATTCGTCGCCGCAGTGCCGACGGCGAACAAGCAGAAGTTCATCGACCACGCGCAGAAAGGCGACTCGGTGTTCGTCGAGGCCGGCGCGATACGCGTACTCGAGTGTTGGGGGGACGACGTTCCCGCTGGCTCGGTGACCGACTTTCGGCGAGCCGTGAAAGCGGAAGACGACGAGACGGTCGTCTTCTCGTGGATCGAATGGCCCGACAAGGCGACGCGGGACGAAGCGATGCAGAAGGTGATGGACG
This sequence comes from uncultured Gaiellaceae bacterium, assembly GCA_963740105.1. GTDB lineage: Bacteria > Actinomycetota > Thermoleophilia > Gaiellales > Gaiellaceae > GMQP-bins7. The sequence continues at coordinate 91,642 of CAVUCT010000010.1, read as the reverse complement.
ACCCGCGCATGCAGCCGGACGAGAATCCGATGCCGTTCGACGGGAAGCGCCTGGTCTACGGCGGCTTCTCGCCGGTCGTCGAGTTGTCATAGCGTCGAGACAGGCAAGCCGGCACGGTTGCAACGAAGAGGCCTCGCGCATGCGAGGCCTCTTTCGTTGACACCCGAGCCGGTCGTACGGCGCAGCTAGGACAACGAGACAGCCACCTGCTCCAGCAGATCCATCGCGTCCTGCATGCCCGCCTCCATCCCGGACGCGACGTGCGCGTCGCGACCCTCCTTCGTCGGATGCTCGACGAGGATCGTCATCGTGGTGCGCCCGTCCACCTCGGTGAGAGTGAGGATGTTGACGGTCGCGTTCTCGTCGGCATCCGGAATGCCTTCGTAGGCCTCGGTCGACACGAGGCGCTCGTTCGGGACGATCTCCCGGTACTCCCCGTGGAAGCCGACCTCTCCGAAGCCGTCGGCGACCATCACGTAGCGCCACATGCCGCCGACGCGCAGGTCGATCTCGCAGACGGTCATCTCACCGCGATTGGCGTGCCACCAGCGCCGGACGAGCTCCGGCGTCGTCAATGCCTTGTACACGAGGTGCTTCGGCGCGTCGAACTCCCGCGTGATCTGGATCTGCGTATCGCTCGGAAGCGTCACCGTTGCCGTTCCACTACTCGTCGTCGCCATCTCCTACCTCCTTCTCCTTGAGTTCCTCCAACACCATGTCCAGCGCATCGAACCGTTCCGACCATGAGCGCTCGTACTCGGAGACCCAATCGTGGATGGGCTTGAGCGCCTTGCCGTTGAGTCGATACAGCCGCTGTCGGCCCGCCTCCCGCACCTCTACGGCCCCGACGTGCCGGAGCACGCGCAGATGCTTCGAGACCTGTGGCTGAGCGAGCCCGAGCTGCGCGACGAGATCGTTCACCGGGCGCTCGCCGCCGGCGAGGACGTCGAGGATCTGCCTCCGCCGCGGCTCTGCGACGGCGTTGAACGCGTCTGTGGTCGTCGCCGCTCGTGCCATGGGGACATCATATACCCATATCGGAATGTGTCAACCGCGGTCAGACCAGCGTTACGATCACCGCATGGCGCAGGCAATCCATGACCGTGGCGGATGGCCGACGGACGAGCCGATCGACATGACGGAGCACGGGCTCGCGGACTGGGAGCTGCTCATGGACGCGATCGTCGGCGCACTCGGCGCCCGCGGCGTCATGAACGTCGACGAGTTGCGGCGTGGGATCGAGAGCATGGACCCGACCGCGTACGAGGCCGCGTCCTACTACGAGCGGTGGCTGTTCGCCGTGGAGACGATCCTCGCGGAGAAGGGCGTCGTCACGCCTGACGAGCTCGAGGAGCAGCTCCGATGAGCGGCGGCTTCACCCCGGGCGACAAGGTGCGAGTGTCCGACCGCACTCACCCTGGCCACCATCGAACTCCCGGCTATCTCAAGGGCAAGACCGGAACGATCGAACGGGTGCACGAGCGCTTCTCGAACCCGGAGACGCGCGCCTACGGCGAGGACGGACGGCCTGCACAGCGGCTCTATCTCGTCGGCTTCGAGCTGCCTGAAATCTGGTCCGAGTATCGCGGCGCAACCGACGACCGTCTGGCCGCCGACGTGTTCGAGCACTGGTTGGAGCCGGCACCTTGAGCCACAACCACGATCACGACCATCCGCACGAGCCGATCGCGGCCGACGAGCCCGCCGTCGCCGCGCGCGTTCGCGCGCTCGAGACCATCCTCGTCACGAAGGGCGTCCTCGAACGTGACGAGCTGCGGCGGCGGGTCGACTGGCTCGTCTCTCGCACGCCGGCCGACGGCGCACGGCTCGTCGCACACGCATGGGTGGACGCGGACTTCAAACAGCGCCTGCTCGTGGATGCACGCGAAGCCGCCCTCGAGCTAGGTCTCGACCCAGGCCCGTCACCCGTCGTCGTCGCGCTGGAGAACACCGCGGACGTGCATCACATGGTGGTGTGCACGCTGTGCTCCTGCTATCCGCGGGCGCTCCTCGGACCGCCACCCGACTGGTACAAGAGTCTGGCGTACAGATCTCGAGCCGTCTCCGATCCGCGCGGTGTCCTGCTGGAGTTCGGCCTCACGCTCGACGACGACGTCGAGCTGCGCGTCGTCGACTCGACTGCCGACATCCGGTATCTGGTGGTGCCCCGACGGCCCTCCGGAACCGACTCCCTGGACGAGGAGGCGCTGGCCGCACTCGTCACACGAGACTCCATGATCGGGGTCTCACAGCCACTCGGCGACGCCTGAGCTTCCTCGCTCCCCTGGTACGTCTACGCGTCCGTGAGGTAGGCGGCAGCTTCGATCGGCCCGCCCGCGAAGTGCTCCACCGCGAGCTTTCGTGCCAACGCCGAGTTCGCACCACGGCCGGAGATGAGCACACGCGTGCCGCGTGTGAGCTCTCGCATGTCGCGTAGCTCGACCTCGGGAGCCTTGAGCATCGCGAGCACGATCACCTCGGGCGCGACGCGGCGCGTTGTGTCTGCGATCGTCTCGATCGGCGTGTCGGCGCCGAGGAAGGTCACACGCCAGCCGCGATCTCGCAGGACGAGCGCGAGCACGACGAGGCCGAGATCGTGCAGCTCTCCCGGCGGTGCAGCGAGCAGCGCATGGTGGCCAGTACCGCGGCCCCAGCCACGGCCGAGCGCCATGAGACGGGCGCGAACGAGGTTGCTCGCGAAATGCTCCTGTGCGATCGTGATCTCGCCGCGCTCCCAGCCCTCGCCGATGTCCTGCAGAAGTGGCAGGACGACCTCGCGCAGGAACGATTCGAGGCTGAGCGCGGCTATGAGCTGATCGATCGCGGTGTGGGCCGCTGCGTCGTCGAACGCCTCGAGCGCCGCCCGGAGCTCGGCCCTGGGCTCGTCGATCGCGGGGCCAACGTCGCGCCGCGAACCTCGCGAAGGCTCGGCCATCCCGAGCACGCGCCGCGCCGCCTCCGCCGCCGAGAGCCCGTTCGCGATCTGCGCCCGCATCGCTCCGACACGGCTCACGTCGGCGTCCGAGTAGAGACGGAACCGCCCCGGCGAGCGATCAGGCTCGAACAGGCCGTAGCGGCGTTCCCACGCCCTGAGCAACTCGGGGCTGACACCCGTGCGCCGGCCGAGCTCGCCGATACGGATGTAGCCGTCTGCCACGGCGCGATTGTACAAGGACTGTCACGATTCGAAGCCGAATCTGTACGACTCCGAGCGTCTAGGCGGCGCGGAGCACGACCTCGATCGCCGTTCCGCGCCCGACTCCGGTCCGAAGCGTCAGCTCACCTTCGATCGCCTGCGCGCGGAGACGCATGTTCGCGATCCCTTGGCCGGCCGGCACCTCGGCCTCGGCGAACCCGACCCCGTCGTCCGCCACGAGCACGACGCGCCGGCCTGTGCGCTGCGTGATGGACACGTGAACGTGGCGCGCCGCCGCGTGCCGCCGCGCATTGCCGAGCCCCTCCTGCACGATCCTGAACACCTCGATCTGCTCGTCCGGTGCGAGCCGAACCTGTGGGTCGATATCGACGTCGACGTCCAACTCGCCATCCGCCGTCAGCACGTCGACGTACCGGCGAAGAGCGGAGTCGAACCGAGCGGAGCCGCCTGCGGACGACAGCGCGAGCACCGCGAACCGCGCTTCCTGCTGCGCCAACGTCGCCGCCCGCTTGAGGCGTGGGAGAACCTCGTCGAGCGGCGCGCCCGACTCGAGCATGCTGACTTGCGTCGAGATCGCAAACAGGTACTGCGCGAGTCCGTCGTGGATGTCCCGCGCCACGCGTGCGCGTTCGTCGGCGACCGCCCTTCCGAACTCCGCCTGGCTGATCGCGCGCCAGACTCCCACGACCAAGATCGCGTAGGCGAGGACCCGGAGGAAGTCGCCCTGCAGAAGGAAGTCACTCGAGACGATCGGGGTCAGGACGAGTTGAAGGTCCGCGAACACGGCCAGCGTCGCCGCCAGGCACATCCAGCTGTCGAGGTCGCGACCGTAACGCCGGAAGCGAACACCGAAGCCCACGAGCGCGACGAGCCAGAGGACGGCGAGAAGTGCCGCGGCGAGCCGCACGTACGAGCCCTCGACCAGCTCGCCGGTCGCTGCGATCTCGGCCCCCGGCACCCGCATGCCGAGGGCGCCGGCAACGAGGAGCCCGAGAACACCGACGCCGACTGCCGCGAGCGCGCGGCGACGCGCCGCCAGTCGCCGGTTCGTGTACGGGGCGATGGCGATGAGCGCTGCTCCGAGCAGTCGGGCGCCGAGGTACTGCCAGGCCGCAGCCGGGTTGAGCGAGCCGCCCTCCAGTACTGAAATCAAACCGAAGGCGATGGTCCCGAGCGCGATGCTGAGGAAGCCGCCGGCGAGCAGCAGGTCGAGCGCACGCCCCTCGACGAGAAACCGAATGGTCGTGAGCACGCAGACGAACGACGCCACGACCGCGACTGCCGTATCGAAGACGAGCCGCGCGTCCTGCAGCTCGTAAACGGACTCCAGCGAGGCGCTGGCGCTGAACAAAGCCGTTCCTGCTGCAAGCAGACAGACGAGGAGAACCTCCCCGACGAGCCAGGATCGATAGCTCTCGGCACGTGCGTGGTCCACGTCTCACTTGTCGGCACCGCACGACCTGCCGATAAGAGTGTCGTGACGGAGCGCGTGCTCATCGTCGACGACCACCCGCTCACGCGAGACGCCCTCGCGGCACTGCTCGTGCAGCAGGGATTCGACGTCGTCGGAGACGCCGAGGACGGTGCGAGCGCGATCGCCAAGACCGCGGCGCTCCAACCCGACATCGTGTTGCTCGACCTCACCATGCCCGGCATGGACGGACTCACTGCGCTTCCGAAGATTCGGGAGCATGCGCCCGGTTCCGAGGTCGTCGTCCTCACGGCATCGGACGCGGAGGAGAACCTGCTCGCCGCGATCCGGGCCGGAGCGTCCGGCTACCTCTTGAAGACCGAGCCCCCTGAGCAGATCGCCGCGTTCCTGCGAGGCGTTGCGCGCGGTGACGCCGCGCTCTCGGGCGGTGTCGCGCGCCGGCTCCTCGATCGCGTGCGGGACGGCGGCAGGCTCACCGGCGTTCCCGAGGAGATCACGCGCGTCCTCTCCGCTCGTGAAGTCGAGGTGCTGCTGCTCCTCGACGAGCATCTGGGCACGGACGAGATCGCCCAGCGTCTATTCATCTCCGAGCACACCGTGCGCTCGCACGTGAAGAGCCTGCTGCGGAAGCTCGGCGTGTCGTCGCGGCGCGAGGCGCTCGAGCGCCTCGATGTTGCACGTGCTGCCTAGATCTCGCTCGAGAAGCCTTCGAGCGCGGCATCGACGAGCCCGGGCAGGGTCTCGAGGTTGTATCCACCCTCGAGAACCGCCGCGACACGCGGCCCGAGCGCCGAGCAGCGGCGGGCGAGCTCGCGGAAGCCGTCCGCGGACAGCGCCATCTCGGCGAGCGGGTCCTCCCGATGCGCATCGAAGCCCGCCGCGACGAGCACGAGCCCGGGCTCGAAGTCGCGAACAGCGGGCTCGACGATCTCGTCGAACGCCTCGGCGTACTCCGCATCCCCCGACCCGGCCGGGAGCGGGACGTTCACGACTCCCTCGGAACTCGTGCCCGGCCCGCCCGTTCCGGGCCAGAACGGCCATTGGTGGAGCGAGACAGTGAGCACGCTCGGGTCGTCGCGGAACAGTGCCTCGGTGCCGTTGCCGTGATGCACGTCGAAGTCAACGACGGCGACGCGCGCAACGCCGAGCTCGCGTTGCGCATGGCGGGCTGCGATCGCGACGTTGCCGAAGATGCAGAAGCCCATCGCCTCCGACTCGAGGGCGTGGTGGCCCGGCGGACGCACCAGCGCGAACTCGCCGTTCTCCGCCGCCCGGATCGCGCATCCGGCGGCGAGGAACGCCGCTTCGCTCGTGCTCGGAACCCCGTACGTGTCCGGATCGAGCCGTACCTCGTGCTCGATTGCCTCGATCGCCGCGACGTAGCCGCGCGAGTGGACAGTGAGGACCTGCTCCGACGACGCCGGTGCTCCGTTCGCGTACCCCGGAAAGGCTGCGTGCAGCACCCGCAGTCGACCGGCGTGTTCGGGGCTCCTGGCGTTGTCGCATCGATGGAGCTCGGTGAACGCGTGGTGGCTGATCACGTCCACGTCCTCACCTCCTGGAATCGACGCGCGACCTGCTCGAGCCCGAGCTCCCGCGCATGCGCAGCCGCGCGCTCCCAGTCCGGGACGACGTCGGGAAGCGGCGGCAGCGGCGCGTCCCGATCCATCGTCGCGATGGTGCGATAGAGGCGGAGCGCGTCGGCTTCCGTTGCGAAGCGGCCGTTGTCGAGCAGCTCGTCGAGCGACGCGTACTGCCCAAGGAGGTCGGCCGCGCGCTTCTGGCCGATCCCGCGCGCGCCGGGAATCTTGTCGGAGGGATCACCGCGGAGAGCGATGAAGTCCGGAACCTGCGCCGGATTGACGCCGTAGCGCTCGCGCACCCCGTCCGGGTCGATGCGTGCCGGCGGCGCTCCACGTGCGGGCTGCAGCACGGTCACCCGGTCCGTCACGAGCTGGAAAGCGTCGCGATCCGACGTCGCGACGAGCGCCATCCCACCGGCAGTCTCCTCGTGCGCCGCGGCAGCCGCGAGGAAGTCGTCGGCCTCGTAGCCGGCCTCCTTCGCACATGCGAACCCGGCGGACCGAACCATGGCCGGAAGCAAGTCGAGTTGCTCCAGGAGCTCGCCGTCGAAGACGCGTCCACTCTGGTACGCCGCGAGGGCCGTGTGGCGATAGGTCGGCACATCGAGCGTGTCCCATGCGACGAGCACCGTGCGCGGCCGCTCGTCGCTCCACAGCCGAAGAAGCATGTTCGTGAAGCCGATGAGCGCGTTTCCAGGGCCGCCGTTCTCTCGTCGCATCGACTTCGGCAGAGCGTGATACGCGCGATGCGCGAACGAGTCGCCGTCCACGACGAGAAGTGGTCTCATCCGGTACCCCAACCTGGGGCGCGAGTGGGCCGAGAAGCCACGCAGAGCAGTATCGCGTCCCGATGACCGTCGACAGCGGCGCTAACGTGTTGCGCCCATGGGCAAGAGTCTCGTCATAGTGGAGTCACCCGCCAAGGCGCGGACGATCGAGGGTTACCTCGGCAGCGGCTACGCCGTGGGGTCGAGCATCGGCCATGTGCGCGATCTCCCGGATCGGGCCAAGGACGTACCGGAAGCGCAGCGCAAGCGGTTCGGGGCACTCGGTGTCGACGTCGACGACGGGTTCGAGCCGTACTACGTCGTCGACCCCGGCAAGAAGAAGGTGATCGCCGACCTGAAGAAGCGCCTCGCCGACGCCGACGAACTCCTGCTCGCCACGGACGAGGATCGCGAAGGCGAAGCAATCGCCTGGCATCTCGTCCAGGTGTTGAAGCCGAAGGTTCCCGTCAGGCGAATGGTCTTCCACGAGATCACGAAGGACGCGATCACGCGCGCTCTGGACGAGACCCGCGCGATAGACGACCGGCTCGTCGACGCACAGGAGACGAGGCGCATCCTCGACCGCCTGTACGGCTACGAGGTCTCTCCCGTCCTCTGGAAGAAGGTGATGCCGCGACTGTCGGCCGGCCGCGTGCAGTCGGTCGCGACTCGGCTCGTCGTCGACCGCGAACGGGAGAGAATGCGGTTCGTCGCGGCCGGGTACTGGGACATCGTCGGCACGTTCGAGCCTGGCGCATTCGACGCGCGACTCACGTCGCTCGAGGGCAAGCGGATCGCACAGGGTCGCGACTTCGCCGAAGACGGAACCCCAACGGCGGCAGTCCTCGTGCTCTCCGAAGATGCAGCGCGATCGCTCGCGGACGAGCTCACCGGATCGCCCCTTCACGGTCGACAAGGTCGACGAGAAGCCGTACACGCGACGGCCTGCAGCGCCGTTCCGAACCTCGACGCTTCAGCAGGAGGCGAGCCGCAAGCTCCGGTTCTCCTCGCAGACGACGATGCGCCTCGCGCAGCGGCTCTACGAGAACGGCCATATCACCTACATGCGAACCGACTCGGTGACGCTGTCGGAAACGGCGCTGGCCGCGGCGCGAGCGCACGCTGCGCGCGTCTACGGGCCCGAGACCGTGCCCGCGGGACCGCGCCTCTACGAGCGTGCCGTGGCGAACGCGCAGGAGGCGCACGAGGCGATCCGACCCGCAGGAGACGTCTTCAAGTCGCCGGACGAGCTCCGCGGCGAGCTCTCGCGCGACGAGCACGCGCTCTACGACCTCGTGTTCAAGCGAACCGTCGCGTCGCAGATGAAAGACGCGAGCGGGCAGACCGTCTCGATCGAGCTCGGCGTCAGCACCGCGGACGACCGCCCCGCGACATTCCGGGCGAGCGGCACCGTGATCACCTTTCCCGGGTTTCTCAAGGCGTACGAGTCGGGCCGGGACGAGCCGAAGGACGAGGACGAGGAGCGGAGGTTGCCCGCTCTGACGGTGGGCCAGACTCTCGAGGCGACGGCCCTGGAACCGCAGGGTCACGAGACGAGCCCACCCGCCCGGTACACGGAGGCGAGTCTGGTACGTGCGCTCGAGGAGCGGGGCATCGGCCGCCCGTCCACCTATGCCTCGATCATGGGCACGATCCTCGACCGCGGTTACGTCTACAAGAAGGGCACCGCGCTCGTGCCGACATTCGTCGCCTTCTCGGTGACGCAGCTGCTCGAGAGGCACTTCGACCGGCTGGTCGACTACGACTTCACGGCGCGCCTCGAGGACGACCTCGACCAGATCGCGGCAGGAAACGAGGAGCGCGTCGCATGGCTCAAGCGCTTCTACTTCGGCGACGGCGACCCCGGGCTCCACGCGCTCGTCACGGACCACCTCGAAGGCATCGACGCGCGCGACGTGAACTCGATCGCAATTCCAGGCTCCGACATCGTGGTCAGGGTCGGTCGCTATGGCCCGTATCTCGAGCGAGGTGAGCAGCGAGCGAGCCTGCCTGACGATCTCGCGCCCGACGAGCTGACGCCTCCGCGCGCCGAGGAGCTGCTCGCGCAGCCCTCCGGGGCCGAGCGCTCGCTCGGGACCCACCCGGAGACGGGTCGAGAGATCGCAGCGAAGGACGGTAGGTACGGGCCGTACGTCACCGAGGTACTTCCCGACGGCGAGGACGGAAAAGCGCGTACGGCGTCCCTGTTCTCCTCGATGTCGCTCGACACGATCACGCTCGACGATGCCGTTCGCCTGCTGACGTTGCCGCGAACGCTCGAGGGGACCGGAGGGGAGGAGATTCTCGTCTCGAACGGGCGCTACGGGCCGTTCGTGAAGCGAGGCACCGACACACGGTCGCTCGAGTCGGAGGAGCAGCTCCTGACGCTCACGGTGGAACAGGCGGAGGCAGTACTCGCCCAGCCGAAGCAGCGCCGTGGCAGAGGTGCACCCAAGCCTCCGCTGAAAGAGCTCGGTCCGGATCCGCAAAGCGGCAAGGCACTCGTCGTCAAGGATGGGCGCTTCGGTCCGTACGTGACCGACGGCGAGACCAACGCGAGCCTGCGCCGAGGTGACTCGCCGGAGGCGATCACGCTGGAGCGAGCGGTCGAGCTACTCGCAGAAAGACGCGCTAAGAGCGCGTAAAGCCTCCCGGAAGGGGTTTGCGGTATCCGTCCGAGGGGTCATGATCTAACTTGCCCGGGGCGACAACGTCTCAGGTGGAGTGAGCCGATCAGGCTCTTGGCGTTCGCCCATGAACCGCTGAGCGTCAGCGACGGAATACTGAAGTGGGGCACGAACGTTTACGAGCTTGTGACACTGACCCAGTCGAGTTACCCCTGGAATTAGCCAAAAAACCGTCGTAGACTGCGTAAGTTTGTCGCACAGAAGAGCGAGATTCGAAAGGACTGAAACACGACGTTGACGCAGAACCAGCTCATGGAACTCTTTGAATCGGAGCACGTGAAGGCGCTCATGGAGCGCGCGGAAGAGCACGGAGGCCAGCTCGAGGCCCCCGAGCTCGAAGCGTTCGTGCTCGAGCACGACATCGGCGAGGAAGACGCCGAGCTGCTCCAGCGCGAGCTCGAGGCCCACAACATCGAGATCACCCAGCCGGACGCCGAGGCCGAGAAGGAGGAGGCCGCGGAGAAGCGCTACGAGGCTGGTCCCGTGTCCGGCGCCGCCGACAGCCTTCAGCTGTTCCTCGCCGACGTCGGCCGCCACAAGCTGCTCACCGCTGCCGAAGAGGTCGCGCTCGCGAAGCGCATCGAGCGCGGAGACCCTGTTGCCAAGCGTGTGATGATCGAGTCGAACCTTCGGCTCGTCGTGTCGATCGCGAAGGGCTACCGGGGACTCGGCGTTCCGTTCCTCGATCTCATCCAGGAGGGAACGCTCGGGCTCAACCGCGCTGTCGAGAAGTTCGACTGGCGCCGCGGGTTCAAGTTCTCGACGTATGCGACCTGGTGGATTCGGCAGTCGGTGCAGCGCGCCGTGGCCAACCACGCGCGGACGATTCGCGTGCCCGTGCATGTCGTCGAACGCCAGCAGAAGCTCTCCCGCGCCGCCCGCCGGCTCGAGGTCGAGCTTGGCCGCGAGGCGACCAAGGAGGAGCTGGCAGAGGCCACCGGCCTCCCGCTCCAGCACGTCGACGAGGCACTCGGAGCCGCACACGCATCGGTCTCGCTGAACCAGACCGTCGGTGCCGACGACGAAGGCGAGCTCGGAGACCTCTTCGCAGACCGCGAGGCCGCGGATCCGTTCGAAGAGGCCGAAGAGTCGCTCCGCCGCCAGAGCATTCGGCGAGCGCTCGACGCGCTCCCCGAGCGCGAGCGGCGCATCCTCGAGCTGCGGTTCGGCTTCGAGGGCGAGCCGTGGACGCTCGAGGCGATCGGGCACGAGCTCGACCTGACGCGCGAGCGCGTCCGGCAGCTCGAGGGCCAGGCGCTCAAGCGCCTCGAGGCCCTGCGAGATCTCGCAGGCCTCGCGGCCTAGTCTTCGAAATCACGCCATCGAGCACCTGACCGTCGCTGCAGTGCCGCGGCGGTCAGGTGCTCTTCGTAGCCCCCTCCAGACGGCGCCGCTCGGCTTCCGCGAGTGCGTCCTCGTCGTAAAGGTGGCACTCGACCGTTACCTCCCCTTCGGGAAGCGGACGCGGCGCGACCGGCTCGTGCCACTGGACGTCTACGTAGCCGTCGCCGGCCTCCATGCTCCTCACGCCTGTCCAGAACGGCTCGCCCGGGTCCTCTGCACGAACACGCTCGAGGAGCGAGAGGAGGGCTGACCCGGATCGACCTCGCCCGGCCTTCAGGCGAGCCTTGCTTCCCTGGGCATCGAGCACGCCGAGGTCGCCGAAGGTCGCCCGCTCGGCCTCGAACTCCTCCTCTGCCTCGAAGGCCCAGCGCGTCTCGAGCAGGTCTCGCAGGTCGCGCCTTTCCCAGCCGCAGACCTCGAAGGCCCTCGGGCAGCGTGGATGGAACGAACACCCGAGCGGTGGTCGCGCGGCGTCCGGAACCTCGCCACGCGGCAGGTCGCGCGGGACGCTGCGCAGCGGATCCGGCTCGGGGATCGCCCGCAGCAGCGCCTGCGTGTACGGGTGCTTCGGGCTCTCGTAGATCGCCTCCGCCGGGCCAATTTCGACGATCCGCCCGAGATAGAGAATCGCGATGCGGTCGCAGAAGAACTTCGCGGTCGCGAGGTCGTGCGTGATGTAGAGGTACGTGAGATCGAAGTCGCGCCTGAGATCGAGCATTAGCTCAAGGATCTTCGCCCGAACGCTCATGTCGAGCATCGAAACGGGCTCGTCTGCGACGAGCAGAGCGGGGTTCAGAATGAGCGCGCGCGCGATGACCGCACGCTGCTTCTGCCCCCCGGACAGATCGGACGGATACTTGTCCATGAACTGCTCGGCGGGCGCGAGGCCGACCGTCTCGAGGGTCTCGGCAACCCGGCGTCGGCGCTCTCTCGCGGTTCCGATGGCGTGGATCTGCAGCGGGTGGATGACAGACTGCTCGATCGTCATCGCCGGATTCAGCGACGCGTGAGGGTCCTGGAAGACGACCTGCACATCCCGCCGCAGCGCGCGCAACTCGCGCTCCGACATCCGCGTGATCTCACGACCGTCGTACTCGATGCTTCCCTCCGTCGCCTGCACAAGCCCGAGGAGCGTCCGGCCGAGCGTCGTCTTGCCGCTCCCGGATTCGCCGACGAGGCCGAGGACCTCGCCCTTACGGATGTCGAGCGACACGTCGTCCACCGCCTTGACGGAACCAGCCTCGCGGCCGACGAGGCGCTCCGCGAAGCTCCCGCGGATCGAGTAGTAGGTCTTGAGCCCGCGGATCGAGACGAGGACCGATCCGCTCGTCGCGTCGTCAGGCCTCGTCGGCAACTGCGATCTCCTCACGCTCGAGCTCGGATGTCCCGCCCGCAGGGATCAGCTCCTCGGGACCGTGTAGCCAGCAGAGCACTCGACGGCCGCCGTCGAGTGCCTGCTCCACAGGGCTCTTCGCCGCGCAGACAACCATCGCGTTCGGGCAGCGGGGATGGAAACGGCACGCCGACGGCGGATCGATGAGGTCGGGCGGCGCGCCCGGGATCGAGTGAAGCTCGGTCGTGTCGAGGGAGATCGTCGAGCGCAGGAGCTCGCGCGTATACGGATGTGCGGGATCGGAGAACACGTCGCGAGCAGCTCCTTCCTCGGCGATCTTGCCCGCGTACATGACAGCGACCCGGTCACAAGCCTCAGCCACGATCCCGAGGTTGTGCGTGATCAGGAGCAGGGCCGTACCGAAGCTCTGACGAAGATCGGCGAGGATGCTCAGGATCTGAGCCTCGACAATCACATCGAGCGACGTCGTCGGCTCGTCCGCGACAAGGAGCTTCGGGCGCAGCACAAGTGCTAGCGCGATCATGATCCGCTGGCGCATTCCGCCCGAGAACTCGTGTGGGTACTGGCGGAAGCGCGTAGGCGGAATGCCCATCCGACCGAGCGTCTCGAGCGAGCGCTTGCGGATCTCTTGGTCGGTGAGTTTCGACTCGTGCTGCCCGAGCGTCTCGCGGAAGTGATCCTCGATGCGCATGAGGGGGTTCAGCCGCGTCATCGGCTCCTGGAAGATGAGCCCTAGGTCCGGCCCGCGCAGGCGGCGGAGCTCCTTCGGCGACATGCCGACGAGGTTCCGTCCGGCGTAGAGCACCTCTCCGTCCGAGACGGCGCCTGCCGGGAGCAACCCGAGGATGCCGCGGCCGAGTGTCGACTTCCCGCAGCCCGACTCCCCGACGAGGCCGAGAACCTCCCCCGCGCCGATGTCGAGTGAGACTCGGTCGACCGCTCGCACCGGTCCTCGTAGCGTCCCGTAGTAGACGCGCAGGTCGCGCACCGACACGACCGGCGCCGTGCTCACTGCTGCTCCATGCCCTGGAGGTCGACCTTCGCAACCGGCCGTTTGCGCAGTACCGGGTTGATGGTCTCGTTCAGCCCCTCGCCGAGCAGCGTGAGACCGGTGACGAGGAGCACGATCGCGAGGCCGGGGAACAGCCCCGTCCACCAGATGCCGGACGCGGCGTCCGAGACCGCGCGCTGAATGTCGTAGCCCCACTCGGCGCCGTCCGTCGGTTGGATCCCGTAGCCGAGAAAACCGAGCGCGGCGAGCGTGAGGATAGCGTCGGCGGCGTTGAGCGTCGCGAGCGGCGGGACGTTCTGCACGACGTTGAAGAAGACGTACTTGCGGATGATCGTGAACGGCTTCGCACCCATTGCGCGGGCCGCTTCGACGAACGGCTCCTCGCGAATGCTGATCGTGTGGTTGCGGACCACCCGGAAGTAGAGAGGGATGTAGACGACGGTGATCGCGATCGCGGCCGAGAGGATCCCCTGTCCCACTCGGTCCGCAAGCAGGAACGCGATGACGATCGCCAGGAGCAGGAAGGGGAATACGAGGAGCGCGTCCATGATCAGCACGAGCACGCGGTCGAGCTTGCCGCCGAAGTACCCGGCGAGGAGGCCGAGCGGGACACCGACCGAGAGCGAGACGAAGAGCGAGATCAGCACGACCTTGAGCTCCGTCTGCGTGCCCCAGATGACCCTCGAGAGCACGTCCGTCGACTGCACGTTCGTGCCCATGAGGTGATCCCGCGAGGGTGCTTCGAGTTGCGCGAACCGCCCCTCCTCGGGCGACCTGAACTGGTCGAACTCGTACGGCGCGATCACGGGGGCGAGGAGGGCGAGCAGGATGAACCCGGCCGTGATCGCGGTGCCGAGCCAGAGCATCGTCCGCGTCATGCCCCTCGCCTCCGCGACCGGCGCAAACGCCCTGCGCAGGCCCACGAGCCGTCGGCGCGGAGCCGGAAGCCGTTCAGCCTGTGCCGGAACAGCCATCAGTACCGGATCCTCGGATCGATGTAAGCGTTGACGAAGTCGATGATCACGCTCACCACTACGACGACGAGCGCGAACACGATCACGATTCCCTGGACCGCGGTGTAATCGCGGTTCTGGAGGTACTCGATCAGAGTCGCTCCGATTCCCGGCCAGTTGAATGTCGTCTCGGTGAGAACGGCCCCGGAGAGGAGCAGGGCCATCGTGAGCCCGACGACCGTGATCACCGGTACGAGTGCATTCTTGAACGCGTGGTGGTACACGACCCCGCGTTCGTCGATGCCTCGCGCGCGCGCGGCCTCGATGTAGTCGTCCTTCATGGTCCGGATCACGTTCACCCGGATCAGGCGAATGAAGACTCCCGCCGTCACGAGCCCGAGCGTCACGGCCGGCAGGATCAGGTGCTTGACGACATCGACGAACGCGTCCCAGTCACGCTCGATGAGGGTGTCGATCGTGTAGATGTTGGTGTGGGTCTCGATCGTCGCCTGCGTGATCGGACTCGCCCGATCGGACGTCGGTAGCCAGCCCAGGTACGAGCCGAAGAAGAGCTGGGCCATCAGCCCGAGGAAGAAGACCGGCATCGCGTAAATCACGATCCCGAACACGCGTGATCCGCCGTCGATCCAGGTATCCCTGTAGCGACCCGCCAGGAGGCCGAAGGACACGCCGACGACGATTGCGATGATCATCGCGAAGAACGTGAGTTCGAGGGTCGCGGCGCCGTTGACGGTAATGATCTCGGAGATCTCGCGCCGGTCGGTGATCGTAGTGCCGAAGTCGAATCTGGCCACGTCCTTCAGGTACTCCCAGTACTGGACGTAGATGGGCTCGTCGAACCCGAGCTCGGCCTTGATCCGATCCAGCTCCTCCCGCGGGACGCGTCCTCCGAGCGCCACGGAGATCGGGTCGCCGGGCGCCACCCGCATGAGGAGGAAGACCATGGTGACGAGGACGAACACCATCGGAATCACGAGCGCGAGCCGCGTGATCGCGTAGCGCCTGAGCGACGTCCCCTGCCGGCCCACTTGACCGAGACGCTAGCCGTTCACGACATCGTCATCGGGTGAACGCCCGAGAGAGTCGAGGGAGGCGACCCGGAAAGCCGCCTCCCTCGTCTCCGCTAGATCTTCCGGAGCTGCCAGAACCTCATGATGAACGCTGCATCGATGGTTCCGGGAATGCCCGCGATGTTCCGCCGAGCCGGAGCGATCATGTCTCCCTGCCAGTACGGAATCGTCGAGGCGTCCCGCGCGACGATGTTCTGGATCTGGCGATAGAGGCCGAGTCGTGCATCGTCGTTCCTCGTCGCCAGCGCTGTCCTGATCAGCCTGTCGACCCTCGCGTTCTTGTACCCGTTCGCCAGGAACGTGTCCGAGCGATAGAACGACACGATGTAGTTCTCGATGTCCACGTAGTCCGGGAACCAGCCGAGCTGGAACGCGTTGTACTGCCTCCCGAGGACGTCGCTGTACTGCGCCCATTCGGAGGTCTTGAGGGTCACACGGAAGAGCCCCGAGCCGTCGAGTGCGCGCTTGATCTCCGCGTACTCGTCGGCTGACGCGTCGCCGTACCGCGTGGGCGTGTACCAGACGTCCGCGGCCACGGGCGTCTGGACGCCCGCCTGCTGGAGGACTCGCCGCGCTGCCGCGACGTTCGGCCTGCGCCCGTAGACGTTCGCGAACGCGTCGATGTGACCGGGCATTCCCGCCGGAGGCATCGAGAAGAGTGGCCGCACGTATCCCCGGTACACCCTCGACGCGATCGCCTGACGCGGCATCAGATACGCGACCGCTCGACGCACCGCGACGTTGTTGAACGGCGGTCGGGCGACGTTGAAGTTCAGGTACCGGATTGAGACCCCGACGCCCTGATGGACGCGGATGTTCCGGTTGCGCTTGAGGGAATCGAGCTCCGCGGGCGGCATAGCTCCGCTGTTGAAGGCCATGTCGATCTCACCGCGCTCGAGCGCGAGCTTCTGCGTCGACGATCTGGCGAACTGCCTGAGGATGACGCCTTCGTTCCTCGCGGCGAGGTCCCCAGTAGTCGTCATACCGCTCGTACACCGCCTGCTGGCCCGCCGTGTAGCGAGTGAGACGATATGGTCCCGTCCCGATCTGCGGCTGGTCGTTGGCCTGGAGTCTGTTGGCCGGATAGCTGTTCGGGACGATGAACCCCGCACCCGTGGCCAGGATCTGCGGCCACGTCGACTGCGGAGTCTTGAGGTTGAACGTCACCGCGAAGCGGCCGGTGGTGGTGGTGCTCCTCAGGTTCCCGAGGAGCGACGAGATGCCGGACGGGTCGTTGATCTTGATGACTCGATCGAACGAGTGCTTCACGTCAGCGGAGTCGAACGCCGAGCCGTCATGGAACTCGACCCCCCTGCGGAGGTTGCAGCGCCACCGTCTCAGATTCCCGTTCACGGCGAAGCAGCGCGTGGCCAGGGACGGCTGCAGCCGCGCCCCGTTCTTGAAGTCGAGCAGGTGCTCGTAGATGTTGATCGCGGCCATGAACGATGGATAGTCGTAGGCACCCGCCGGGTCGATGTTCGTGATCGCGTCCGTCGTGCCGCTGACGATGATCCCGGTCTGCGCACTTCCACTCGGCGCCGACTGCCCGGCACTGGCGCCGAGCGCGACGACGACGAACGCGACGAGAGTGGCCAGCGTTCCTACCTGCCAGCTCATCCGTCTTCGCATCATGTACTCCCCTTTCTTCCTGGCCGCCTTCGCGGGCAGGACTGATCGAAGCCCGAAGATTACGACGCCACCACTCTCGAAAAGTCGGGACGCATTGGTCCGGCGAGTCTGGGCGGGCGGCGATTCACGCAAAACACCACGATCCCGAGCCTACGTGATCGCTATCGAACCGGCGTTCTCCCCCATTCGAGCGAAACCCGGCTGCGTGATCTAAAGCGCCGCGACGGCGGCGCCGATACGGAACGCGTGGACGCTGCCGAGCGCAAAGAGATCCTGAACCGTTATCGCGACCACAGCCGCAGATTCGAGGCGGCTGCGGCACGCCGCAGCTCGAGCCGTCGCGGTGCAGTGATCCCTTTCACTCCCCCGACGACGCGGGAGGTCGGCCAAGACCCCACGGCGCGCGAGATCGAAGTCCTACAGCTGGTCGCGGACGGGCTCGTCAATCGCGAGATCGGCGAACGGCTCTTCCTCTCGGAGGAAACCGTGAAGTCGCATGTCCGCCATCTGCTGGCAAAGCTTCAGGCAAGAAGTAGAGCCCACGCCGTAGCGGTTGGCTTCCGGCGTGGGCTCATTCTGTAGATCGTCCGTCAGCATCCCAAATCTCTCCTGACCGGGCCTGTTCCCTCGGGGTACACCCGAAAGAGGGATGCCCACCCCCGGCGGAGAACCGAGGATGCGACGGAACTACCAGATCTTTGCGCCCCTGGCCATAGGCAATGACTCCTCGATTGGGAACTGACGGCAACCGCATCGTATACCCCGTTCGAGGGATAGTTCAAGGCGCGACAGGAATGGGCCGTCAGCCCAGCCGCCGCACACTCGCGTACGTGAGCGCTCTTGTGGTCACAGCGCGACTGGTTGCTGGGGCGCTACTCGGCGCGGGCTACGGGCTCGAGCTCCCCCTGACGGTGGCAGCGCTTGCGGTTGCAGCTGCCGTCGCAGAGCGAATTAGCGTTCGCTTCGCGGTCGCTAAGCGCGGCCTTACGTCGACCGAGGAGCAGTCGATTCACCTGCTCCCCACACTCTATTGCGGCCGTGTTGTTCGGCCCACTCGCCGCCGCCGTCGTTGGAGCGGCATCGATGCTAGGCGATCCCGAGCTCATCGCCCGACCCGATCGAGAACGTGCACCGAGGCTGAAGTGGGCCACGTACACCAGCACACGCTTCATCGGAGGCGCCGCGATGGGCCTCGCAGCTCAGGCCACTCTCGCGCTGTGCCATCGGAGTTCGGCGAGCTTGTCGCCGCTTCACTTGTCGGCGCGGTTGTCGGAGAAGTATTCGATGTCCTCTTCGCCGCGCTGACCGCCAGTGTCCGGGGTCGACCCATCAGCGACGCATGAGAACGATCGTCCCGATGGTGCTTACCTCCGCACCTGTTTATGCCCCGGTCGTAGCTCTGCTCGCGTTCATGTATGTCCGAGTCTCACCGTGGACGCTCGCGCTATTTCTTGTTCCAGCGATGGCCGCCCAACGTCTATACGCGCTCTACCAGGAGCAGCGCCAGCTCGCGGTCGACCTCTCCACGGCCAACGAGACCCTCGAGCGGGCAAACCTTCAGTTCGCCGCCGCCTTGATCGCAACATTAGATGCGCGCGACCGATACACGGCGGGCCATTCCGCCGCTGTCGCTATCTACTCGCGTGACATCGCCGGACGCATGGGGCTCCCAGCTGAGACTTCGCGACCAGGCATACCTATGCGGCCTCGTCCATGACATTGGCAAGATCGGCTTGCCGCCGGGACTGTTAGAAAAGCCGGGTGCGCTCACGCTCGAAGAGCGCCGTCAGATGCAGGAACACTCAGCGATCGGTGAGCGAATCCTGGCGCACGTCGATGAGTACTCAGAGATCTGCGACGATCGTCCGTCACCATCATGAGCGCATTGACGGCCAGGGGTATCCCGACGGACATGCGGACGAGAGCATTCCTCTCGTGTCCCGCATCATCGCGGTCGCTGACGCATACAACGCGATGACATCGGATCGCCCTTATCGAGACGCAATGCCCAGCAGAGTCGCACGGCTCAGGCTCGCTCAAGCGGTCGATAGTCAGTTTGACACCAGTGTTGTCGCCGCATTCGAAGCCATCCTTGCAGGAGCGGATGAGGAGTATCGGCTCGCACGTCGTGTCGACTTTCGGGAGTTTGCTCAGAGCACGGACGACGATTCGCCCGCGCTTGATGGATTCCTCAGTGGCAGACGTGGCGTTGTCGGCACGCTCAAGCACTGCCTGAACCGCAACAGCGTTCGCGTGAGCGAATACCGAGCTTGTCGTAGATGCGGTGCGCATGCGCCTTGACGGTTGACTCCTCGATGAAGAGCAGCGCGCCTATCTGCCGATTCGTCAGGCCGCCTCTGAGGAGTCCGTACACTTCGCTTTCGCGCGGAGACAAGAGGAGACGTTTGTCTCTAAACCCGATCGGCTGACCAACGGCCATCGCCAAGTCGTCGTCTCCGACGACGCTCCACGAGCTCCCGGAACCGTCGACCGTGCGCGGAGCGAAGCAGAATCGACAAGAGCTCCGGACACGACCGATACGTCGTTACAAGAAGATCGACCGCCCCAGTTGCGAACGCAACATTCTCCATGCGACACGGCGTGCTCCACGACATCCTCCGAACCGTCGGCAGCGCACAAGTTGCGTCGACGGCGCCAGCGAGAACCACGGTTCTATCGCGGTGGTTGTGGCTCGTACGGTATGGAGCAGTTCACGTGCGTCGGCCATCGGCCCGCGCATGCAAACACCAGCGCGCGCGAGCTCACGACTTCGCCAATCGAGGCCTCGATAGCGCGCCACGCATCTCCCCAGCTCCAGTCCGAAAGCCTCTGCGAACCGACCTTGCTGCACATGCAGTCGAATGCAGGACAGAGCACACTGAGCAATTCCGCGTGGACATCCCCGCTTTCGCGCGACAGATCTCGAAAGCGCCGATCATGCGCTTCCTCGGCATCGAGCCATCTCCGAGCTCCCGTGCGCCATCGCTGACACGCAGAACGCGTACGGAAGAGCAAAGTCAAAGCGATACCGCTCGGCGACGCTCGTAGTAGTCAAGACCGCTGCCTCGAGGGCGTCGTCATATCGTCGCCGACGAGGGCGAGCACCATTCGCATAAGCACTCAGGAACGACGACCTAACGCGTGGATCCGATCACCGCTGGCATGGCTTGGCGCGCAATGTCGGCGTCGTCAAGGTTCAGGCTCCCTGCCGCAGCTGGAAGTACAGACCGTGTCCGGCGGCCCGCACGAATTCGCGAGCGTCGCCGAGGCTCACTCCTACGAGACAGCTCGTTCAGCGCGCTCTCGGGTCGGGCGTTCGAGGTCAATCAGACAGACGTAGCCGGCCCCACTTCGTATCGCGGACCTCGGACTCCGATGAGGCCGCCGCCTCGGCCGCTGGTAGAGCGCCAGTGCGTCTTCCTCTCGCGAAGCAAGATGGGCGGCACACCCCGCAAGAGACAGTGCACGGAACTCGAGCGCAGGATCGCTGGCAGCGGATTCGGCATGCGCCACCGCCTCCACATGCCGCCCGCGGCGCAACGCGTCTCGGCACGCGCCAAAGCGAAGATCGGCGACTCGACTCTCAGGTCGGACGCAAACCGTCACCACTTCTCCACCGTCGACAGCCGAGCCGGTGTCGAGGAGCTCGTCAAGGGCGAGCGCATCAGACCTTCGAGCTCATCTCGAGCCTCGGCACGGCGGATCACGTCGAAGGCGGCATCCCACTCGCGACGATCACGATATGCCGACAAGCAGATCGCGGCAGCGTCCTCCGCGGGCACTACTCCCAGATGCGCACTACGTTCCTCCAGAAAGACCCGAGCCAAAGGATGGATGTCGAGTCGGCCATCGCGCTCGACGAGCAACCCGACATCCAGCGCGCTGCCCACACCGCTTCGGCCGCCTCGGGACGCAGTAGTGCCCGGCCAGTTCCCTGTCAAGAAGCGGGGCAACCGCAAGTGTAGTAAGGCCGTGCCGGACGTCTGGACCAAGGGACGCAGAAGACTTCGTCCGCAAAGAATCGGTACAGCGACTCCGGAACCTGCTCGGCACCATCCTGAATCTCGGCAGATGACACGCTCGCTAGACCGATCACGGCCGGCCAGCCGTTCGCCAGAGCGACGAGGCCCGATGCCGAGCGCGCACTCCGCCTACGAGCACGTCCGCAGCTCCCGATTGTCCATCGCCAAGACGCCTCTGACTGACCTCGAAGGCCTCGCCGTAGAGAAGTGCCTTGGTCGTGACCCATGCAGGGCGGACGCGACTCGCAATCAAGATCTGGACGGTCGACGCCGTGCACCAGCGCAGGACATGAACTCCTCCGCACCTGCAGACTCCTGGCGATCTCGTGGTAGTCGTCGATGACGAGCCATGCGTCGGTGGGCCACTCGCCGAGGTCTTCGCCGAGGATCTCGGCGAGCGTCTGGACGTTCTCCGCCGGTGCTGGGAGCGCCCGCAGATGGGTACGCAGGCGGGCGTCGCAGTCCGGGACGATCGCTGTGGCGCTCTTGGCAATGCCGAGCGCCAGTGCGGCGACGTCGGTTGACGACGATCGCGCCGTGAACCACGCCGAACGGCGCCCGTCACGGGCAACCCACTGCTCGGCGAGCGTCGTCTTGCCGTAGCCAGCAGGCGCGACGAGCATCCGCACAGGCGCTTTCGTGTCGTCGAGGAGCGCGAACAACCTCGGTCGCTCGACGATCCTGCGCTTGCGAATCCGTACCTCTGAGGCTGTTGCCGTCGTCGCCATCTCCTGACCGACGTCACCGAATCGCCGCTACGACCCTAACACTCGCCAGATCGAGGGAATGCCCGCGGCGACGCCGCCGCGGGCACCCTGGGGTCAGCGGGGTAGCCGGGCCGCAACCATGTATCGGCGCCCCGCAGACAGCGGATCCTCTCCCGTGAGGAGCCGGAAGGCCATCGGAATCTGCCGGCGGCGGCGCACGCCGAGCTTCTGTCGAAGCACATCGCAATGCGCCTTCGCCGTCCTGGGGGAGATCCCGAGGCGTGTCCCGACTTCGTCGTTCGAGTAGCCCGCTGCGATCAACGCGACGACCTCACGCTGCCTCGCGGTGATGGGAGTCGTCTTCCTCTCCGTGGCCAGTTCGATCATGGCCGAGAAGCTACTCACCCGTTCGAGTGATGGCCATTCGCTCGGGGGTGTAAGGGGTGGTGTAACGCTCGCAGGCGGCGTAAACGGCACACTTGCGGCGCGTTGACTGCGATGAATCCTGACTCGAGCAAGCGGCCTTCGGGGCGAACGGTTGTCGTGGCGTTCGCGATCGCGATCGCCGCGGCGCTGGGCCTCGTGGTAGTCGCACTCATCGGCCGCAGTGACTCGAGCACACCGCCGACCGCCACCCCGGTCGTCGACCTGTCGGGCATCCCGCAGGTCGACAGCGTGCTCGGCTCGGCAGACGCGACGGTCACGCTCGTCGAATGGGCCGACGCGCAGTGTCCGGCGTGCCGTTTCTACACCGAGGACTTCTTCCCGACCGTCGTCGACGAGTACGTGCGGCCGGGGACCATCAACACGGAGTTCCGAGGCTTCCCGTTCATCGGTGACGACTCGGTGAAGGCACATCGCTACCTTCTGGCGGCCGGCGTGCAGAACAGGCTCTGGAACCTGCAAGAGGCGCTGTACCGCAACCAAGGTGGCGAAAACGACGGCTGGGTGACGGACGACCTGATTCGCGAGCTGGCAGCCGAGATCGACGGGCTCGACGTCGATAAGTTGTTCGAGGACGCGGAGCGTGAGGACATCGTGGCGGAGGCCAACGGCGCCGTGGCCGTCGGCGAGGCAGCCGGGATCCAGGGCACGCCGACGCTCCAGATCGTGATCGGAGATGCGGAGCCGTACGAGATCCAGGTCGCCTCCGTCGATCAGCTCCGGGCCGCTCTGGACGACGCGCTCGACGGGTGACCGACCGCGCGCTGCGCCTCGCGGCCACGATCGTGGCGCTCGCCGGGGTCGGTGTCGCCGGCTACCTGACGTGGGTGCACTTCGACGATGCAGCGCTCGTATGCGTCGCGGGCGGCGGTTGCGAGACCGTCCAGGAGTCCGAGTACGCGGAGATCGCCGGAGTTCCGGTCGCAGCGCTCGGTCTCGTCGCCTACAGCATCGTGCTCGGACTCGTGGCGTGGGACAGCCCGGCTGCGCGGCTCGCGGCCGCGACGATCGCGCTCGTCGGGCTGCTCTTCAGCATGTACCTGCTCGTGCTGCAGCTGTTCGTGATCGACGCCGTCTGCGTGTGGTGCATGGTCAACGACGTCGTGATCGCGCCGCTGCTCGCGCTTCTCACCGCATTGCGCTTGCGATCCCCGTAGGGACGAGGCAAGCCTCCCTACGTCATGGGGACTTGCCGCAGGACCTTGGGCGCGACGCGGTCGAGAATCTCCGCAAGGCTGTCGCCGGTGCACGTGAGGCCATGGTTCCGGAGCCCGATGACCGCATGGGCGGGATCCGGCTCCTGCGCGACCAGATCGGCCACCGCAATGGCGAGTTGCTGCGTGCCGCACGGGTAGTTCACGTCGGTCGCGGCGATTCCGTCCATCCAGGCGTGAATATGGAGGATCGCGCCGACATCGGGATGAGCCTGGTAGATCATCCAATGCTCGATCGCGTCGACGGAGACCCGTCGCGGCTCGATGCCCGGCGGAACGCTCAAGACGATCACCCCGCGGTCGTCGTCGAAGTCCTTGACCATGAGGATGTCGCGCCCGACCGATTCCAGCTTCGACTTGTCGACACCGCTCGCGCTCATCCAGAAGCGCGTCTCGTCCTTGCGTGCAGAGAGGTTGCCGTAGGAGAGGCCGCCGACCGAGTAGAGGCGCATGACATGGCGCAGATCCCGGCCCGAGAGGTACTCCTCGACCGGAAACGGTGAGGGCAGCAGGTCCAGCTCGTCGAGCCGGCGCCCGGACTCGCTGATGTCCTGCGTGACCTCGTCGCCGTCCCAGAGCTCGGGCTCGAGGTCGGGGATCCACTCGTTGTCGATGACGAGCCGCGAGGTCGCGAGAGGCTCCAGGCGCTCGTAGATCGTGGCCGGATCCTCGGTGACGTGGTAGGTGCCCTGCTCCATCGTGGTGAACCAGACGCCCTTCTCCGGCACGCGCAGGAGAACGACGTTCGAGAGTGTGCGAACGAGCATCGGGTAGCTCGCCTTCAGCGCGTCGTCCGGTGCGTCGGGAAGCTCGTAGAACGCGGCGGAGTACGTGCCGCGCGAGGCACGCCGGAACGCCTTCGGGTCCTCGGGGTCGAACATGTTGAGGACGAAATCGGCGTCCGCGATGTCGTCGACCTCGAGGAACCCGTCGGCCTCGAACTGCTTGCCGATCGCCCGCACCCACTCCTCGTGGTCGGGAGAGGTGGCCGTTCCCCAGATCGCATACTTTCGCACGGCCCGAGTCTAGAGGCTCGTTACCGGAACAGGTCGCGCTCGGGGGGCATGACGAGGTCGCTGCCGCGGCCGTCGCCGCTCAGCTGGAGACCACGGACGATCGCCGCGGGAATGCCGTCCGTCTTGCCCATGACGAGCTGGGCAGCTCCGGCGATCTCGTCGGCGACGGCGATCTCCGTCGCATGCAGCTCGTAGCCAGCCGAGTCCCGCTGCCCGGAGAGATCGACGAGCGCGGTGACTCCGGCCACACCGAGGGCGACGTCCGTCGTCCCGCGCCGCCAAGCACGACCGAACGAGTCGGAGATGACCACCCCGATCTCGACTCCCGTCCGCTCGAGGAGCGCGCGACGCAGGCTCGCTGCGGAGCCATCCGGGTCCACCGGGAGCAAGACGAGCGTGTCCGGCCCTTTCGCGTTCGACGCGTCGACACCGGCGGAGGCGCACACGAAACCGTGACGCGTCTGCGCGATCACGAGCGGCGGTCGCACGCGGAGGATCTCCCGCGCTTCCTGCAGGATCACCTCGAGGCGACGCGGATCGGTGGCACCCGCGAGCTCGCGCGCCCGGTCGGACGGCGTGATACCGGCGAGCTCGACGACCCGGCCCTCGACCTTCGAGACGGCCTTCTGAGCGACGACGAGCACGTCGCCGCGCTCGAGCCCACCCGCACGAGCCGCGGCGTCGGCGAGAACGGCCGCGAGATCGTCACCATCCTCGAGCTCCGGGATCCCCCGGAGGGGAACGACGCGCAGCTCTTGCGTCAACCCAGACCCGTGACCCGGATCCCGGCGTGACCCTTGTACCGCTTGTTCATGTTGACGATGACCGCGGTGAGCCCCTCGAGGGCGCGGGCGCTCGCGAGCGGGCCCGCATCCAGTGCGCGTCCGGAGGTGAGCCGTCCGACGAGCTCGAGCGCCGCCGCCTTTGCCTCGGGATCGTCGCCGCAGACGAAGGCGTCCTCGTCCGGCGGTGTTTCGGCGCCGAGGCTCGACGCGGCGAGCGAGTGCAGGCCTGCGACCACCGGGCCGTCCAGCTCCGCCTGGATTCGTTCGGCCAGCGACCTCGCCTCGGGCGAGGGGAGGACGCCGCCCTTCGAGAAGCTGAGCTCCGACGCGACCGAGAGCACGGGTGTCGCCCCGATCGACGAGCGCAGCTCGCGTGCCGTGTCGAGAGCTGCTTCCGCGTTCACCGCGAGAACGACGAAGTCGGCGTCAGTGGACGCGGCGCTGTTCGTCTCGCCCTCGCAGTCGAGCGCGAGCGCGGTCGCCTCAGCACGCGAAGCGTCGCGCGACCCGATGATGACCTCGAGCCCCGACTCGTGGAGTCGAGTCGCCAACGCCTTGCCGAACGGACCCGTTCCCCCCACGATCGCTACGCGCATGCCGCGCCCAGGACGAACTCGGCGAGACGACGTTCGGCGTTGCGGTCGCGCATGAGCGTGTTCGTGACGATGAGCTCGACCTCGGCTTCGGCAGGTGCATCCGACTCGTCGATCACGAGTGCGTCGATGAGATCCGTGTAACAACCCGCTACAACGGTCGGACTCGCTCCTCCGGCCATGCGCGTGAGCATACGGGCGAGCGGGCCGGTGACCGCCGCGCCGCCGACGAGCGGGCTGACGGCGACGCAGCGCACCCGACGTCGCTCGATCGAGTCGCGAATCGCGGCCACCGCGAGCACCGGTCCGATCGAGAGGTACGGGTTGCTCGGCGCGAGCAGGATCGCGTCGGCGGCATCGAGGGCAGCCAGGACGCCCGGAGCCGCATCCGCCTCCGTCGCGCCCTCGTACTCGACGCCGTCGACCTCGTCACGATGTCGGCGGCCGACGAACCACTCCTGGAACGCGAATCGTCCGGCAGGCGTGAGCAGATGGGTGCGGAGGGGGTCGTCGGTCGCCGGAACGATGTGCGTCCCGATGCCGACGCGCTCCGAGAGCTGGGCGGTCACCTCGGACAGCCGCGCGCCCGAGCGCAGCGCCTGCGTCCGCACGAGGTGGAGCCCGATGTCGCGGTCGCCGAGTCGGAACCAGGCCTCCCCGCCGAAGCTCCCCGCCGACTCGAGCGCGTTCCAGGTCTCGTCGGACCGCCCCCAGCCGCGCTCGCCGTCGATGAGCCCACCGAGCGTGTAGAGAAGGCTGTCGAGGTCGGGCGACACATGGAGTCCGAGGATCTCGAGGTCGTCGCCGACGTTCCCCACCACCGTGAGCTCTCCCGGCTCGAGGACATCGGCGAGGCCGCGCGCGAACCGAGCGCCGCCCCCGCCGCCAGACAGCAGGACGACCCTCACGCCGGAACGGCGAGCAGCGCGCGCGTCCGGCCACCCAGCGCCGCGGCGAGCTGCCCGAGATCGGCATCGCAGTCGACGTCGAGCTCGAGCTCGGGAATCGAGGCCGTGGCGAACGGCGCGTGTGCGCGGAAGCGGTCGGCGCTTCCCGCGCCGTACAGCGGGGCGAAGAGCGTCGGATCGGGGAACGAGAGCGCATTCGTCGTCCCGTCCGCTGCCTCGACGAGCGCGAGCCCGGCATCTGCCAGGCGATGCAACGCGTCGGGGGTGGCCGCCGGGAGATCGGCGTTGACGACGAGGGCGTGCCCGTCCACCAGCGCGAGCCCCGCTGCGACCGCCGCACCCATCCCTTCACCGGGGTCGCGAACGATCTCCGCGGCCGCAGGAACGACCGCGGGATCGTCGGTCACGACGAGCACGCGCCCGACGACGAGCGCCGCCTCGACGACGTCGCCGAGCATCGCCACTGCCAGAGCCGCGCGCAACGGCGGCGAGACGCGCCGCTTCGCGTCTCCGCGGTACGGGATGACGACCGCCGGCACGCGGCGAAGGTTACGCGGCGTTCGACGATGAGCCGTTCGCGCCCGGGCCGGACGTGGCCCACTCGCGAACGTCGAACCAGTGAGTGCCGCGGAGTGCCTCGGCAACGTCGGTGTCGGTGTGGCCAGGGTTGAAGACGTGGTGGTCGAGGTCGCAGCAGATCTCGACCTCGCCGAGCGATGCACTCGACATGCGCGCGAGCGCCTCCGCGGGAAGCTGCGCCTCGGCGACGGTGTAGTGCTTGAACTGCAGGTCCGGGTCGAGCTCCATCAGCTCGGGCCAGTCGGGGCACGTACGCGCGCTCATCGCGAGGCTGAATTCTCCTCGAGCATCCACGTCCCTTCAAAGCGCACGACGCCGCGTACGTCATCCCCCGGATAGACGACGAACACGAGTGCGTCGTCGAGCCAGTGGTACACGTGCTCGCCCGCCTCGTCGGTGAGTCCGAGCCGGAGATGGAACCGGCCTTCGGCGAGTGGGAGCGCGCCGATCTGAAAGCGAACGTCCCGGTCGCCGTTGCCACTCGCCCAGCCGAGGCCGCGCAGATCGACTGCGTGCCCGGCGACAAGAGCGCCTGCATCGTCTCGAAGCTCGAGCTGCAGGCGCGGCGGCGGCACGCCGTCGGCTCCGATGCTCACGCGGAGCTCGAACGGCTCTCCGGAGAGAAACTGGAGGCGGTCGGAGCCTTCCTGGCCGACCAGCGAGGCAGATCCGATCGACGCCTCGCCGGATCCCCACTCTCGCAGCCCGGCACCCCGCTCCGCCGGGTTCGCGTCGTCGGCGAGCGCTCGCCGGTAGCGGACGACGGCCTCGCGCGTCGGACCGTCGAACGCGACGCGTCCGCCCTCGAGGAACACGGAGCGCTCGCACAACCGCTCGACGGCGGACGCGTCGTGCGACACGAACACGATCGTGCCGCCCTTCTCCTTGAACCCGAAGATGCGACCGAAGCACTTTCGCTGGAACGCCTCGTCGCCGACGGCGAAGACCTCGTCGAGCAGGAGGATGTCGGCATCCAGGAACGCCGCGATTGCGAATCCGAGCCGCATCGTCATGCCTGACGAGTAGGTGCGCACCGGCCGGTCGATCGCGTTCTCGAGCTCGGCGAAGGCGACGATCTCGTCGAAGCGCTGCTTGATGTCCGCCCGGCGCAGGCCCTGGATCGCGCCGTTCAGGAAGACGTTCTCGCGGCCGGTGAAGTCCATGTGAAAACCGGCGCCGAGCTCGAGGAGCGAGCCGATCCGACCCTCGGTGCGGACGCGGCCGGCCGTCGGCTTGATGATCTCCGCGATCAGGCGCAGGAGCGTCGTCTTGCCCGAGCCGTTTCGGCCGATCAGTCCGACGGCCTCGCCGCGCGCGATCTCGGCGGAGACGTCGCGAAGCGCCCAGACGTCCGTCGGCTGAGTCCGTCCACGCTGGACGAAGAGATCCTTCAGTGTGCGCGCGTCGCGGGCGTGAACCCGGAAGCTGCGAGCGACGCTCTCGACCGAGATCTCACCCACGTGCATGCGGCCTAGAGTACGCCCGGCGATGGAGCGAGTCGGCGAGCACCCGGTTCCTGCTGGGCCGCTGGCCGTTCGGTGGCTCGCGTACGAGCTCGAGGAGCAGCGCGCGGGCGTCGCGACCCGAGCGCGCCTCCGGTTCCAGAACGCGGGCACCGCACCCTGGCGCTCGCGTGGCCGCGAAGGCGTCCAGCTCGCGTATCACTGGCTCGATCCGCTCGGGAACGCCATCGTCTGGGATGGAGAGCGCGCGAGCTTTCCCGCAGTCGTGCAGCCGGGCGAGACGGTGGAACTCGTCTCGCCCGTGATCGCGCCGCGCCCCCCCGGGAGCTATCGCCTGGCGTTCGACCTCGTCGAGGAGTTCCGCTTCTGGTTCGCCGAGCTCGGGTCGGCCACGCTCGACCTTCCGATCGAGGTGCGGCCGCTCATCGAGGAACGGCGGCTCACGGTCAACGTCTACGGCCCCGTCGATGCCGAGCTCGAAGCTGCGCTCTCCGCACAGGAGGAGCCCCTGGTCACCGAGGATGCGGTTGCGGTGGCGCACTTCGTCTCCGGCGTC
Organism: uncultured Gaiellaceae bacterium; assembly: GCA_963740105.1. Classification (GTDB taxonomy): domain Bacteria; phylum Actinomycetota; class Thermoleophilia; order Gaiellales; family Gaiellaceae; genus GMQP-bins7. Next base: position 62,346 of record CAVUCT010000010.1, on the reverse strand, counting down.
GTGCCCGCACCGGATTGGTCGCGCCTCATCCTCGATGCGCACGCCGAGGGCTACGCGGTGGTCGGGCCTGCGATCGCCGCCGAGTCGCCCGTCGACCGACGGAGTCTCGCCGCCTGGGGGCCAGGAGGCGGGCGAAACCCACGCTTCGGGGAACCGCTCCTCCTGCCGTCGCTCCTCGACGGTCTCGAGCCGACGATGCACGCGGGCCTTCCTGCGTACCCGCCGCGCGACGGCCTCTTCGAGGGCCGTGCCGTCGTCAGACTTCGGTCGCGATCCGGTCGTCTGAGCGGCTGAAGACGAGCGCGCCGAGCGCGAGCGCCACGCCCGCCGCGACGACCGTGTACAGGGTGTCGCCGGCGCCCGGAGCCTCCCCGTAGAAGAGCACCGCGCGCATGGCCTCGATCGGAGGCGTGAGGAAGTTCACCCAGTGCAGGAAGAAGTCGGCGATCGGGTAGTCGTCCACACCAGGAAGCTCGCCGAGGCTGTACAGGATCGGCGTGAGGAAGAACCACGGCAGCAGGAGCGCCTGCAGAAGGTGTTCGACGTCGCGGTAGAGCGCGTTGAGCGATGCGACCCCGAGCGCGAAGCCGGCGACGATGCACGCGAACAGCGCGCCGAGCGGAATCGCGAGCCACACGGTGTCTCGCGCAGCGGGGATCTGCCAGAGGCTCAGCGCGATGACGACGCCGAGCATCACCGCGAAGCTCACGAGGTTCGTCCCCACGATCGAGAGCGGCACGAGCTGCCGCGGGAAGCGCACCTTCCGGATGAGGTTCGCGTTCTCGAGCAGGCTTCGCGACGCCGCCTGGGACGCGGTCGCGAAGAACACCCACGCTGGCAGCCCGCACAGCAGGAAGAGCCAGTAGTCGTCGCTGCCGACCGCGGTGATGCGCCAGAGGACCGAGAAGACCAGCAGATACACGAGCATGAGGACGAGCGGGTGCAGAAGCGACCAGCCGAGGCCGAGGAACGAACCGCGGTATTTCGCGCGAATGTCGCGCCGAAACAGGCTCCCGAAGAGCTCTCGGTACCGAATTACGTCGGCGTAAACGGACACGCGAAGAGTCTAGGGCGACAGGATGCTCGACTACCCTTTCGCGGTTGTGAACGCGATCGTCGCGATCGCCGCGCTCTCGGTCTCCGCCGCGGTTCTCTGGCTCCTCCTTCGTTCGCCGGTCGGCGCGCGACTCGTCGCCGTCCCGTCCGACGAGCGGTGGCACGAGCAGCCGACGCCGACCTTCGGCGGCGTCGGGATCTTCGCTGGGCTCACGGCCGGAATTGCAGTCGCGTTGGCGACAGGGGTAATCGAGTGGTCGGGCGAGCTCGGCGGGATCCTCGTCGGCATTACGATCGTCTTCCTCGCGGGGCTCGTTGACGATCTGCGACATCTGAGCCCGATTGCGAAGCTCGGCGCGCAGATCGTCGCCGCGGTCGTCGTGCTCGCGAGCGGCCACAACGTCGAGATCGTGGGAAACGACGTCCTTGCGTGGGCCATCGGGCTCCTCTGGCTCGTCGGGATCACGAACGCGTTCAACCTCCTCGACAACATGGACGGGCTCGCGGCGACGCTTGCCGTCGTCTCCTGCGCGTACTTCGCGATCGACGCGGTGACCGAGCACGAGAACGAGACCGTGCTGGCACTCGCTCTGGCTCTCGGGCTCGCGTGTGCCGGGTTCCTGCCGTTCAACCTCAGGCCTCGGCGAGGCGCCGCCGTCTTCATGGGCGACTCCGGGAGCCTCGTCATCGGCTTCACCCTCGCCTCGCTCGCTCTCGCCGCGAGCTGGACGGTCGCGGGAACGACCGTCGCGACGATCCTCCTCCCCTTGCTCGTGCTCGCGATCCCGATTCTCGACACGACGCTCGTGACGATCGCGCGGCTCGTCGAGAAACGGCCCGTGACGCAGGGCGGGCGCGACCACACCTCGCACAGGCTCGTCTACTACGGCCTGTCGGAGACGAAGGCCGTGCTGCTGCTCGCGATCGTCGCATCGGCGATCGGTGCGACGGCGCTCGCCTACAACGTGCTCGACAACGGTCGCCTGACGGCGATCGGCATACTCGTGACCTTCGTGCTGCTCGTGCAGTTCGGGAGCTTCCTCAGCGACCTCGAGGAGCGCTCGCGCCGCGGCGTCGAAGGGCCGGAGCCGTCGCTCTGGCGCGCGATCGTCTTCGAGCCGCGGCGACTGGTCGAGGTGTTCGCCGACTTCGTCCTCATCTGCGCGTCGTTCCTGGCCTCCTACCTCCTCGTCGTCGGCGGAGCTGGAACGGAGTACGAGCGCTCGGTCTACCTGTCGGCGCTGCCGATCCTCCTCGCGGCGCGCTACGTGTGCTTCGTCGCGCTCGGCGTCTATCGCCGGGTGTGGCGATACGCAACCGCACGGGACGTCGTACCCGTCGTGTTCGGCTGCTTCGCGTCGGCGGCGGCAGCGGCATTGATCCTCGTCGCGCTGCGCCCGATCGGGTCGTTTCCGGCCGTGCAGATCTTCGTCATCGACGCCCTCCTCTGCACCGCGCTCGTCGGCGCCTCGCGGCTCGCGCTGCGGCTCGTGCCCGAGACGCTGGGCCACCACGGCGAGCGCAAGCGCGTGCTGATCGTCGGCGCCGGGCGCGCCGGGCGCGGCCTCGCCCGTGATCTGCGCGAGGGACGAGACGAGCGTGTCGTCGGGTTCCTGGACGACAACCCTCGCGTACGGCGGAGGCGGATCCTCGGGATCAGCGTCGTCGGAAGCCTCGACGAGGCAGGCCGCGCGATCGCCGGCACCCGTGCCGACGAGGTCCTCGTCACGATTCCTGCAGCGGCAGCGGAACGCCTCGTCGCGGTGACACGAGCAGCGGAACAGGCAGGAATCCCGTGCCGGACGATTCGGCGCCAGGTGGAGCTCACGGCGCCCGAGCCGGTCGAGGCCGCGCAGGCATGACCGCTCGCCCGCACGCGGGCGAGGAGCCTCGCCCCGACTTCCTCTCGCGCTTCCTTTCGGCAGTGCCGCTCCTCGTCGTGTACTTCAGCCTCGCGGCTCTCTACGCGTGGCAGGCATCGCGCCGGCCGGTGCCGACGATCTTCACGGACGAGTTGGAGCTCACCCAGCTCGCGCGTGCCATCGCCGAGACTGGCGAGCCGGCGCGTCGCGGCGAGCCGTACGGCCTCGCGACGCTCGTGGCCTACGCTCTGGCACCCGTCTGGTGGCTCGGTTCGGCGACGGCGTCGTGGGCGGCAGCGAAGCTCGTCCTCGTCCTCGCGATGACCGCGACCGTGTTCCCCGCCTACGGGCTCGCGCGGATGGTCGTGCCGAAGTGGTACGCGCTCGCCGCCGCAGGCGCTTCCGTCGCCGTTCCTGCCCTCGCGTACTCGCCGATCCTCGTGGAGGAGCCGCTCGCATACCCGGTCTCCACGACGGCGCTCTGGCTGATCGCGCGCTCCCTCCAGCGGCCGACGTGGGGCCGCACCGCGGCCGCGTTCATGATCTCGGTCGTCGCGGTGCTCACGCGCACGCAGCTCGCTGTGCTGTTCGTCGTGCTTGCTCTCGGGCTCCTCTGGATCGCGTGGCAGTCCGAGCCGGCGCGCACGTGGCGCACCGAATGGAGCAGGTGGGACTGGATCGGCGCGGTGACCCTGGCGGTCGGAATCTGCTTCGCACTCGCGGCCGCGGTGGGGCACCTCTCGACCGCGTGGCGGAACACGATGCTCGTCTTCAAGGACCGGATCTTCGAGCACGCGAGCTGGGCGGTGGGAGCGCTCGCGATCGGCATCGGTGTGCTGCCCATGCTCATCGGCGTCGCAGCGCTCGCGCGTCCCCGCTCCGAGGCGCGTGATCCACGTACACGCGCATTCGTCACGACGAGCGTCGCCGCACTGGTCGTGTTCGTGGCCTATGCGGGAATCAAGGGGGCCTACAACTCGACCGTCTTCTCCACGCTCATCGTGGAGCGCAACCTGATCTACCTCTGCCCGATCCTGTTCATCGCCACCGCACTCGCCCTCGCGCGTGGCGTCGGACGCGGATGGGCGATTGCGGGCGCCGCGGTCTTCACGCTGTACGTGGTCACAGCAGTTCCGCTCCGTCTCGACCAGTACCCGTACTACGAAGCGCACGGCCTCTCGATCGCCGCGTTCGCCAACCGCGAGCTCGCGTGGTCCGAAGGGACTATCGAGGGCGTGCTCGTCGCCGCCTGTGTCGTCGGGCTCGTCGTGACCGTGGCGCTGAAGCTCCTCCGCCCGCACTCGGTTGCCTTCGCGTGGGTCGCAGGCACCGCCGCGGTCGCCGTCATCGCATGGAGCATGACGGGCCAGGTCTATGCAGCTGAGGGCGAGCGACTCTTTGCCGAGCGGATCGACCGCAACCTGCCTCGGCCCTACGACTGGGTCGAAGAGGCGACGGGCGGCGGCTCGGTGGTCGTCCTGGGCCAGCAGATCTCGGATGCGACGGGCATCTGGCTCACGGAGTTCTTCAATCCGTCCCTGCGCAAGATGTGGAGCCTCGACGGATCCGCGCAGAAGGTCGGCGGGCCGATACTGACGCCCGACCTCGACGCCGTCGACGGCACGCTCACGCCGGTACCCGGTACCGAGTACGTGCTCGCCGTGAACGGCGTGTCGCTCCAGGCGCCGATCGTGGCGCAGCGGGAAAATGCGGTTCTCTATCGCGTCGACGGCGGCCCCGTGCAGCTGAAGGAGGCGCTCGTCGGCCGCGAATCGGACGGATGGATGGTCGGCTCCAGCGAGGACCCGGTGGCGCGCGCCTCGTATACGCGCTACGACGTGTCCGACGACGAGCCTGGGCTCGCTGTCCTTCGGCTCACGCGCCTCGGTTGGTGCCCTGATCCGGGCGCTCGCACCACGGGGAAGGCGACCGTGCGCATCGGAGCGGTGGGGATCGGGCCGGACAATCAGCCGCGAATCGACCGAGTGACCGAGGAGCGGAAGTTCGACATCCGTGACTGCGAGTCGAGCGGGACGACGCTCAGCCCGCCGAACGTCCCCTGGCGCATGGAGGTCACCGTCGCACCGACCTTCATCCCAGCCGAGATCGATCCGTCGAAGAGCGATCGCCGCCGGCTCGGCGCGGTCGTGGACCGCGCGGGATTCCAGCCGCTGTTCGGCGACTAGCGCGACGCCGCGACGAGATACGTGAAGCGGGCGCGCAGCGCGAGCCGGGCGAGCGGCCCGCTCCTCTCGAGCGCCTTGGCCGCCACGAGCAGCGGGCCGGGAAGCGACACGGTCTGCGGGACGAAGAACGGTCGCAGCGCGATCTCCCCGAAGCCTGCGCCGCGCAGGTCTGCGAGCACGTCCTCGATCCGGTACTGGCGCGGGTTCAGATCGAACACGAACTTCCTCTGCGTGTACCCGGCCACGTGGCCGAAGAACGCACGGCGATCGCTCGCGTAGTAGATCGCGCGGAAGACGGTCGTCACCGCCACCGGGCCGGGCGGCACGTAGTCGTTGAGGTCACCGAGGTCGACGGGTGCTCGCGCGCCAAGTCTCTGGCTCGCGGCCGCGACCATCTCGGGGGTCGAGTCGGCTCCGCGGTAGCGCAGGCCGCGTTCGAGCAGCGCCTCGCCGAGACCACCGTCGCCACACGCGAGATCGAGAACCTCGTCGCCTTCCTGGAGACGCGGGCCGAGCGAGACGATCAGGTCGGCACGATGCTCGAGATATGCCGAGACGTCCGCATAGGCGCGCTCCGTCCACTCGGCAGCCTGGTGCGCGTACTGACCGCCCTTGTCCGTCACAGCGCCAACAGGCGCTCGGGGTGCTTGCGGACGAACCGGGCCATCCCGCGCGCGTGCCAGAGCGTGTGCCGCGAGAGGAACCGCTGGTCGATGACGGCGGCGTACGCGTGCGTGACGACCGCGTCGGGCACGTACCAGCGCTCCCACCCCGCCTGCGCCGCGCGGTAGCACAGGTCGATGTCCTCGCAGTAGTGGCGATAGCCCGCGTCCCAGCCGCCGATCTCGTCGAGCATCGTCCGGCGCATGAGCAGAAACGCGCCGAGCATCCAATCCGCCTGGACGGGCTCGGTCGGGTGCTCGTCGAGCGCGTAGTGCTCCCGCTGGGTCTCGTACGGAGACCGCAGGTGACGCAGCGGAGTTCGCCGAACGATGGTGCCGCGTACGGTCGGGAAGCGCCGGCGCGACGGCTGCCAGGTTCCGTCCGGCCAGCGCATCTGCGGTCCGGCGATTCCGCAGCGCGGATGCTCGTCGGCGAACGCGGCAAGCATGGCGACCGCATCCGGCTCGGCCACCGCGTCCGGGTTGGCAACGAGGACGTACTCGCCAGTGGTCGACGCGATTCCGACGTTCACGTTCTCCGCGAACGTGAGCGGGCGTGGGTTCTCGAGCGTGCGCACGCCGGTCGGGATCTCGCGAATCGAGCCGGGAAGGTTCCCGATCACGAGCGTCTCGTCGACCTGAGGGACAAGGGCGGGAAGCGAGCGCGTGAGCTCGTCCGCATGGCCGTGCGAGACGACGACGGCGGAGACCTTCACGCCCCGAGTATCTCCCGGTACACCGCGAGCGTCCGCTCGGCGGCAGCCCGCCAGCTGAATCCGCGAGCGCGCTCGACCCCCGCCGCGACGAGCCGCTCGCGCTCGGCGAGCGCGCGTTGAATCCCGCCGGCAAGCGCGCTCTCCTCGACGAAGACCGCAGCGTCGCCGGCCACCTCCTGCAGCGCCGGGTCCGGGACGGCGACCACCGGCGTCCCGGATGCCATGGCCTCGAGGACGGGAAGTCCGAAGCCCTCGTATCGGCTCGACTGGACGAGGCACGCGGCGCCGCGATAGAGGTCGGCGAGCCGCTCCGTCGTGACGTATCCCTCGAGACGGGCGCCGTGCCGGCGCAGCTCCTCCGCGAGCCCTGGATCCTTGGCGGGCCCGACGACGACGAGCGGTAATCCGGCCGCCTTCGCGGCGTCGAGAGCCGCAAGCTGATTCTTCCGTCGCTGGATCGCTCCCACGGACAGGACGTAGTCGTGGGAGCCGACCCCTGGCCCGAACGCGGGATCGACGCCGTTCGGCGTCACCACGATCCTCTCGGCCGGAACGTCGTACAGCTCCACGAGATCCGACTTCGTTCGCTCGGACACCGTGAGGACGCGCGCCGCCTTCCGTACGGCCCGCGGCACGACGCGACGGAAGACCGTGCGGTCCTTCCAGCTCATCAGGCCCGGGTCGCGCGCGAAGGAGACGTCGTGCACCGTCACGACGAATGGGCACGGGCAGCGAAGCGGAGCGGCGTACTGCGTATGAGCGAGCTCCGCGCGCAGTCGCCTGAGCTCGCGCGGCAGCGACCAGGCCATGCGCAGCTCCTGTGAGCCGGCCGTGAGCTCAACGGCCTCGACTCCTTCCGGCACGAGGTCCGGCCGACGCGACGTCGCCACGAGCCGAATGCCCGCCTCGCTCGCCAGCGGCCCGAGCTGGCGAAGGAGGTTGAGCACGTACGTCTCGTCGCCCGTGCGCCGGCGCCCGAGGACGTCTGCGTCGAGGACGACGGTCTTCACGCGAGCTCGCTCCACAGCTCGACGACGGCGTCCGCGGCGCGCTCCCACGTGAGCTCGGCTGCACGCGCCCGTCCCGCCGCGACGAGCTCGTCGCGCCGAGCGACCGCAGTCCCGATCCCGTCCGCGATCGAGGTGACGTCGAGCGGGTCGACGAGCACCGCCGCGCCGCCCGCAACCTCCTCCATCGCAGTCCCCACGGATGTCACCACGGGCGTCCCGCACGCCATCGCCTCGAGCACGGGCAGCCCGAAGCCCTCGTAGAGAGACGGATAGAGGACGCACCGCGCGCCGCGGTACAGGGCTGCGAGCTCCGCGTCCGGGACCTCGCCGACCCAGCCGTCCGCCTCGACCCCACCCCAGCCGCGCGCGCCAACCACGCGCAGCTCGACTCCGGCCTCTCGTGCAGCCGCGACCGCGCGCCCGAGGTTCTTGCGCGGCTCGAGCGTCGCGACGGCGAGGACGTAGTCGCCTGCCGCGCGAGGGCCGTCCGGGCCGAAGACGGGGTCGACACCGTGCGGCACAACGCGGATCCGCTCCGCGGGAACCCCGGTCAGCTCGATCGTCTCGTCGCGGCTGAACTCGGAGACCGCGACCACCGCATCGGCAGCCCGGAGAACGCGAACGAGCCCCGTGCGACCGTAGAGCCGATGCCAACGCGGGAAGACCTCCGGGGCGCGGAGGATCGCAAGATCGTGCACGGTGAGCACGGTCGGCACGGGTGCGGCGACGGGGCCGCGGAACGTCGTGCAGTGCAGGACGTCGACCGCACGCGCGCGTCGTCCGAGGCCGACCGGGTACCAGGCGATATCGCGTGCAATGCTCGCGGCTCGCCCTGGCCCACCGAACGACAGGAGCTCGAGGTCGAGCCCGGGCCGATCGCGGAGCGCTCCCAGAAGCCCGCGGACGTGCCGAGCCGTTCCCGCGCGCGTCTGGACGAGCGGGGAGGTATCGACGGCAACCCTCACTGCGGCTCCCGCGCCGCAGCACGGACGGCGTCCTTCGTCGTCTCGTAGAAGAGAAGCTCGAGCGCCTCGTCCAGGTCGCACCACTCGTAGCTGTCGTGCTCGGCGTCGAGGGTCGGCTCCCACTTCACCGGAGCGTCGACGACGAAGGCATGGACGGTAACGGTCTCGATTCCCGCTGCGTAGCGGGCGCGGATCGCCGGAGGATCGTCGCGCAGCGAGTACGACAGCGCGAGGGGCAGCGGCCTGACGGGCGACGTGAGACCGGCCTCCTCGAAGAGCTCGCGCTGCGCGGCCTCGGTCGGCGACTCGTCGGGCTCGAGGCCGCCGGCCACGAGGCACCAGTAGCCCAGCCGCTCGGGGGCACGGCGCATGACGAGGAACTCGGGGCCCCGCCGCACCACGACGACGATCTCCTGGTCACCTCTCACGGCCGCGCCTCCTCGTATCCACGCAGGAAGACCTCGCCCACCGCGCGCCAGGAGAATGCCTTGACGTGCTCGAGGCCCCGCGCGACGAGCTGTTCTCGTTCGGCGAGCGCGCGCTCGATCCCGGCGGCGAAGGCCACGGGATCCTCCGGATCGGCCCGCACTGCGGCGTCGCCGGCTGCCTCGTCCAGCGACTCGTGGGCCGAGACGACGACCGGAGCGCCGCACGCCATGGCCTCGATCACGGGAATGCCGAACCCCTCGAAGCGCGACGGATACGCAACCACGGCCGCTCCACGGTAGAGGCGAGCGAGCTCCTCGTCCGAGACGAATCCGAGTCGCCGGATCCGCGGGCCGCCGAGGAGCGGCTGCTCGCCCCAGCCCTCGCCGCCGGCGATGACGAGCTCGAGGTCGTCGCCGAGCAGTCGGTGCGCATCGACGAGCACCTGCAGGTTCTTCCGCGGCTCGAGCGTCGCGACCGTGAGGACGTACGGCACGCCAATGCCGCTCGTGGGCCCGTCGACGCGGTAGACCACCTTGGGAGCGGGATGCGCGACGCGAATCCGCTCGGGAGGGATGCCGAGGGTCTGCACCACGTCGCGACCCGTGTACGCCGAGTTCACGAAGACGACGTCACACGTGCGGGCGGCGTTCCGATACTTGCGGCCGTGCATCGAGCGCGTGCGCGCGGTCGTCCACTCGGGGTGATGCAGCGGTACGAGGTCGTGGATCGTCGTCGCGCGCACGCCAGCACGCTGCGGTGGATACATCCAGTCCGAGAAGTGAAGAGCGTCGAACGAGCCGAGGAGTCGCTCCGCCGTCGGCCGGCCGAGCCTGCTCCAGGCAGTGCGCACAGCGTGTGAGAGAGGGAGCGGCCAGGGCCTCACCTCGACGTCGATGTCGGCCAGTGCTTCGCGGATTCGGGCCGGCCCGCGCATGCTGGTAGGCGCGAAGGCCACGATCTCGTGCTGCCCGGCCGCGGCCTCCGCAAGTCCCGCGAGGGAGCCTTGCATGTAGTTCCCGATCCCGAGCAGAGGATGCGACAGCGGCGATACGTCGAACGCGATCCTCACGGTGCGGATTCATAGAAGAAGCGATCGAAGTGCGCGCCGAGCTCCCGTGGGTCGGGGTTCGCACCGCCCGTGACGTCGGCCGGAACCGCCGTAGGCTCGACCGTGTACACGACCCGGCAGTCGGTAGTGCCCGGCGCCGGAGCGAGCGGCACGCGCAGGTGCGCGCGTCCGTAGGGACCCACCTCTGCGCGTCCCACCACCCGCCCGTTCGAGTGCGCGACGACGGTTTGCGGCTCGACGAAGAGGCTCGGATCGCTGGACAGCAAGGCCGTGAGCGTGCCCGGCCGGCAGCGCCGCCGGGTGTACGTGACGGTCTCCCCTGACCACGTGTCGTTCGGGTACAGGCCGTCGACCCGAACCGCAGAGACGAGCGGCGGCTGCACACGCCAGAGCGTGATTCCCCACCCCTCGTCGGCCGCCAGCGCCTCGCCGTCGGGCTCGAACGAGGAGTCCGCGAGGAGGAATCGGTCGCGCACCGGCGTGCCGTCCGCGAACGTCACCTCGCCCGTCCGCGGATCGATCCGCACCTCGCTCTCGGGCAATCCGCCGGGCGTCGGCGCAGTGACGTAGTAGACCGGGCCGACACTGCGATTGAAGAACTCGTTCTGGTTCACCGTGAGCCGGTCGGTGCGCCCGGTCCACAGGAACGCGGTGTCCGCTCCCGAGGGCAGCGCCTGGTCGACCCAATCGCGATCGACCGTACGAATGCCCTGGAAGAGCGCTCCCCGCGAGAACCGCTCGAACCCGTGCGTCCCCCACCAGATCGGCCTGATCGCGAGGATCCAGATGCAGAGGACGAGCAGCGGCAGCGTGAGTGCGTATCGTCGAGGCACGAAGAGGAACGCGGCGGCGAGCGCGGCCGCGAGGCCGAACGTCGCCGCCTCCGTCCAGCCCGGCCCTATCCGGTCCTGCAGAGACCAGAAGGGCAACAGCATCAGGGTGTCGGTGAGCGCGGAGGTGGTGATGAACCGCTCGAGCGGAATCGCGACCACGAGGAGCACGGAGACGACAGCAGCGGCTCCCGCGAGCAAGCGCGGACGGGGCGCGCCGCGTTCGACCCAGGCGAGGAGCCCGATGCAGAGGAGTGGTGCGACGTAGAACATGTTCCGCTCCTGGATCCGGTCGGAAAACTCGGAGGCGAACATGGCCACGACCGAGACGACGCACACCGTCATGGAGACCGTGGCGGCGAGAAACGCCTGGAGCCGCGCATCGAGCGAGCGCGCCCGCGCGACGAGGACGATCGTCGCCGCGAGCGGGATCACGAGCAGGTAGAGCGAGAGCTCTGCCACGTGCCACCACAGGAACTGAAGCGCCTCGCCCAGGTCGTACGATCGCTCGCCGACGGGCTCGTAGGCGCCGAGCAGCGCCCCTCCCAGCGCGGCCCGGATGACGAACACGGCAAGAGCGCCGGCGGCGACAATCCCGTACAACCACCGAAACTTCGCGAGCGTCGCCCTGAAGCTCGACCGCTCGAACAGGGCCAGGACGAGCGGCGCGACGAGGATCGCGGGCACGAGCGCGACGGCTTGCACGCGGGTGGCGTACGCCAACCCGACCAGAAGAAGAAGCGCTGCAACGCGGACCGGTGTCGGTCGCTCGAGCACGACCACGAGAAGGAGGACGGCGAGAAGGAAGAGCGGGTAGAACGCGTTCTCGGTCATGACGGTCCCCGTGTACGCCATGGACGGGATGGCCACCGACATGAGCGCGGCGAGCAAGGCAAGCCCGTCGCGAACGACACGCCGCGCGAGGAAGAACGCGGGTACGGCCGCGAGCGACATCAGGAGCGCGTTGACCGTCTTCACGCCCGCGTACGCCTCGGGCAGGCTCTCGAACAGCGCATAGGCGGGGCTTATGAGCAGCGGGTAGACGAGGCTGTAGCCCGGGTCGGGCTGATCGCGCAGGAGCGGCTCGCCGGCGTCCGCGATTCCGCGCGCGACTTCGGACCAGATGATCTCGTCGACCATGATGAACGGCGCGACGAGATCTCTTGCGAGGATCGCGCGCACGATCGTCGAGCCCGCCACGATGGCCGCGAGCCACGCCCAGCTCGGGACCCTGCCGAGTGCCTTACCCAAGCTCGACCTCGGCGAGGCGGCGGGCGATCTCTCTCGCCTCGACCGAGCCCGCCGAGATGCCGACGTCGGCCGCAGCCTCGCTGACCTCCCGCAGCACCGCGTCGTCCACTGCGCCGCCGCCGGCCGCGCTCTCGAGCGCTGCTGCGTAGAGCTCTGCAACACGCCCGACGTCGTGCTCGCGACGAGCGAGGTCGGCCGCTGCGGCGCCCATCTTCTCGCGAACGTCTGGACGCGTGACGAGGAGCTCGAGTGCCGCCGTCAGCGTCTCCACCTCGACGTCGTCGGTAGCGACCTTCAACGCCACGTCGGAGGGAAGCTCCGAGAACCACCCGACGTCGCTCACGACCAGAGGTTTGCCGAGCGAGAGCCCACGGATCACGCTGCCCGACGTCTCGCCCATCGTGGGCTGGCGAAGGTTCACGAGCACGTCGCAGCCCGCCATGAGCGACCAGAGTCGCGACCCGTCCACCCAGCCTTCGCGTGCGAGCCCGTCGCCGGAGAGCCCGAGCCGCTGCAAACGCCGGTCGAGGTCGAAGCCCGGCGACGTCGACCCGACGAGGAGAAGCGTCAGCTCCGGGTGCTCACGGCGGACGTCGGCCGTGGCTCGAAGCAGCTCCGGAATCCGCTTGCTCGCGTTCACGACGCCGAAGCAGCCGACTACGACTCTGCCACCGTGTTGCTCCCTCGAAATGTTCGGCGCGGGCCACGCCGGATGCGGCACGACGCTGATCGGCCCGTCGAAGCCAGCCGCACGCGCCCGGTCGCGGACGTACCGGGAGTGGACGATCACGCCGGTCGCATGCTCGAGCACGAAGGTCGCGAGCGGGAAGTCCTCGGGACGCGACTCCCACAGCGGCGGGATCCGCTTGTCGAGGACGCCGTGGCCGAGGAGGCGACCGACGACACCGTGCTCACGCTCCATCAGGTCGAGGTAGCCGTGCCCGTCTCGCCGGCCGACGGTCATCCCGGCGACGAGATGGTGCAGGACGAAGTCGTGGAGGACGACGACGCCGGGAGCGCGACGGAGAGCATCGACGATCCAGGCGTGCGCGTCCGGGTTGTTCCCGACGTGGTAGAGCGAGATGTCGGTGCCGCGCGGCGGCTTGCGCGCGCCGCGCCTCGCCACCGTCACGTCGATGCGCTCGCGCAGCGCCGGCAGAAGCAGCGCGCTGTAGTCCGCGATACCGGTCTGCTCCGGCGGCATCGGCGAGAAGTACGCGACCCTCATGCGAGGAGCCTCTCGATCGCACGATCCCACGTCACCTCGCGCGCGATCGCGTTTCCCGCGCGTCCGAACGCTGCCGCCTCGTCACGATGCTCGCGAAGCCACCCCAGCGCCCGTGCGATCTCCTCCGCCTCCGGCGTGACGACGAGCCCGGTGGCGTGGTCGGAGACGACCTCGAGCGGGCCGCCCGCGTCCGTCGTCGTGAGGACGGGTTTCTCGGAAAGAAACGCCTCGAGCGGAACCATTCCGTAGTCCTCGTCCACGGGCGCGTAGTAGACGGCGAGACACCGGGCGTAGAGATCGGCGAGCTCCGTCTCCGAGACGCGGCCCGTGAAGCGGGCACGCCCGTTCAGTCCGCGATCGTGTGCGAGGCGCTCGAGACGCTGACGATCGGGCCCTTCCCCTGCAATGACTACCTCGAGCCGCGCGTCGCGCGCCGCGGCCTCGAGCAGGAGGTCGATCCGCTTCGCGCGATCGAGGCGGTTGACGGAGAGGACGAAGTTCTCGTACCCCTGGCAGCGGTAGTCGAGCTGCTGAGGAGGGTGCGGGAGCACCTCCGCCACGAGCCCCGTCGACGTCTCGAGTCTGGACGCAACGTTCCGGGACGTCGTGAACAGGTGCGAGGCCTCTTCGAGGGCAACACGGTCGAGCTCCTGCACCTTGCGCCGCAACGCCCGCTCCGCGGGTGCATCGCCGAACTGGCCGAGTGGCGTGCCGTCGAGCTCGTATGCCTGCCTGAACTGGTGGACGAGCCAGACACGCTTGTCGGCGTGGCGCACGAGGTACGACGGGAACTTCGTCGCGACCACGAGGTCGATCCGCCCGCCGTCCGCCTCGTCCAGGTCGAGCATGCGCCAGAGAAACGCCTGTGTGAGCACGCGCGCTCCTGGATACCACTTGAACGGCACCGAGACGAGATCGGCGTCGTGATCCCGCGCGCGCAGCTCGTCGACCAGTCGGTCCGTGAAGATCTCGGCGCCGCCGCGAGCGAACGGCACCTGCGGCCTGAGCACTGCGATCCTCATTGCTGGCCGGAGCGAGTCGCCTCGAGCTCGGCCTGCAACCGTTCCACCTGATCCTGGAGGTCGTCGATGAGGCGAAGAGCCGCGGCGTTGAACGACCGCTGGTCGTACGCGAGCGGCTCGACGTACCAACGCATCAGCTTTCGCAGGATCGCCTTGACCGGTGTGCCGATGCCTCCGCGAACGCCGGGCCGAAGGCGGAGCGATCGGTCTGCAGAGACCGGCCAGAGCCGCTCGGCCTCCGCGCGGGCAGCGCGACGGTCGGCCTCGTCGCCGGCACCTACTCCGGGATCGGCGCCGGAACGGCGTACCTCCTCGCGCAGCACACGGAAGAGCTCTTCCACGTCGACCGGGTTATCTGCCGAAGAAATCCCTGCAGAATCGCCATTTTCGCCGCTATCAGAGGACATCGGACGATTCTACCCCTGTCGTAGGATTGGCCAGCTGGAACGGTGAGTAGGCTGAGAGCGTGCGCGTCGGCATCTCACTCCTGACGCTGTCGCCCGGAGACAGCGGCGGATCGGAGACGTACGCGCGACAGCTCACGCGTGCGTTGAACCGCGTCGGGACGCACGAGTACGTCGTGCTCGTGCCAGCGCGTGCGAAGGACGCGGCCGAGGGGTTGCCGGCGGTCGAGGTCAAGGATCCGCCCGTGGGGCGCCGGGGCCCGCTTCGCATCGCGACGATGGCGCTTGCCGCGAGGCGCACGCGGGCCGTGACGACGCAGGTCGCCGAGTTCGACGTTCTCCACTACCCGCTGACGGTGCCCTCGCCGGGAACACAGGCACCGACCGTCGTCACGTTGCACGACACGCAGCATCGAGACCTTCCCGAGTTCTTCGGCCCGGCTCGCCGATCATTCCGGCGAATCGCGTACGACCGCGCGGCCCGCAGTGCCGCGGCCGTCATCGTGACGAGCGAGTTCGTGCGCGGCCGCGCTGTCGAGCTCCTGGATCTCGACGCCGGCCGCGTGCACGTCGTCCCGCACGCGATCGACCACTCGGTATTCAAGCTCGGCGACGAGGAGCCGGAGCCGATCCTCCTCTACCCGGCGCGACCATGGCCGCACAAGAACCACACGCGGCTCTTCGAGGCGTTCGCGACGCTGCGCGAGACGCGGCCGCAGCTTCGGCTCGTCCTCACCGGAGGCGGTCTGGAGCGGCTCGAGCCGCTCCCGGAGGGGGTGGAGAACCTCGGCTCCGTCCCGGCCGAGCATCTCGCCTCGCTCTACCGCCGCGCCGCCTGCCTCGTCTATCCCAGCCTCTACGAGGGCTTTGGGCTGCCGGTTCTCGAGGCGATGGCCTGCGGGTGTCCGGTCGCCGCCTCGAACGCCGGCGCGATCCCGGAGACCGCAGGAGAAGCCGCCGTGCTCTTCGACCCGACCGACGTCGAAGCCATGGCCACAGCGATGCTCGAAGCCGACACCCGACGCGAGGAACTGACCACCCTCGGCCTCACGCGTGCCGCGCGCTACACGTGGGACGAGACCGCGCGTCGCCATGACGACGTGTACCGCGCCGCTGTCGCCGAAGCGCCCGTCTGAGCCCGGATGCAGGTCGGGATCAGCCTCCTGACACTCGTCCCACGCGTCTCGGGCGGAAGCGAGACGTACGCCAGGGAGCTCGTGCGCGCGCTCGGCCGCGTGGGAGAGCACTCGTACCGCGTTCTTCTTCCGAGCATCGCGAGCGACGTGGAGGGGCTGCCGAGCGAGGTCGTGGACGAGTACCGCGCAGCGAATTCGATGTCGGGGCGAATCGTCGCGATGGCCGAGGGCGTCGTGCGCGGCGGGAGGCTGCGTCGCCGTCTCTCGGGGACCGACGTGGTGCACTTCCCGCTCACGGTAATGATCCCCCGCGTCTCGACGCCCCCTCCGATCGTGACCGTTCTCGATCTCCAGCATGAGCTCCTCCCGCAGTTCTTCTCCCGCGCGGAGCTCGCATACCGCCGCGCCGCCTACGGCTGGTCGATTCGACGCAGCCGTTTCGTTGTCACGATCTCGGACCACGCCGCACGCGCGGTCGCAGATCGCTACGACGTGCCGGAGAGCCGGATTCGACCCATCCATCTCGGCCTCGACCACGCTGTCTTCCGTCCCGGCCCGGAGCCGCGCGAGCGATTTCTCGTCTACCCGGCGCGCGCGTGGCCGCACAAGAACCACGAACGACTCTTCGCCGCGTTCTCACAGCTCCGGCGGCATCACCCCGACCTCGAGCTCCGGCTGACGGCGTACGACGGGCCGACGCCGCCCGGCGTGCGCTCGCTCGGCCACGTCTCGCGCGACGAGCTCGCCCGTCTGTACCGGACTGCTGCAGGCCTCGTCTTCCCGAGCCTGTTCGAGGGCTTCGGGCAGCCTCCGCTCGAGGCTATGGCGTGCGGGTGTCCCATCGCGAGCTCGAACGCGGCCGCACTGCCAGAGGTGTGCGGAGACGGCGCGCGACTCTTCGACCCCATGTCGGTCGAGGCCATGGTCGAGGCGGTCGAGGACATCCTCGCGCGGCCGGACGAGTGGCGTGTCCGGGGGCTTGCGCGGGCCGCGGGCTTCTCGTGGGAGAAGACCGCCCGGGCGCACGACGCGGTGTACGCCGCGGCCATGGCGTGACCGAACTGCCGTAACGTACGGCGCCGTGACGACACCTCTCACGCAACGGCTGCGCGAGTCGCCGCCGGGAATCCACGGCGCCGGCAACGAGTATTGGGGACTTGCGTGGCCGGCCCTCGAATGGCTCGAGCGAGAGCTTCGCGAGGGCATGGCAACCGTCGAGACCGGCTCGGGAGCGAGCACGATCGTGTTCGCCGCCGCGGGCACGGATCACGTTGCCGTCACGCCGGACACGGACGAGGAGGCTCGCGTACGCGCCGCGTGCCTCGAGCTCGACGTCTCGAGCGAACGCGTCTCGTTCCAGGTCGGCTACTCGCACGACGTGTTGCCCCGCCTGTCCGGCCGAGCGCGAGCAGCTCGATCTCGCCCTGCTCGACGGCGCCCATGGATTCCCGTACCCGATCCTCGACTGGTGGCACCTCGCGCCGCGACTGAGGGTCGGCGGGCGCTGCTCCTCGACGACGCCTACATGCCGCCGGTCGCCGTCGTCCTCGACTATGCGCGAGAGCTCAAGAGCCTGGGAGATCGAGAACGCGATCAGCTACCGGACGGTCGTCCTGCGCAAGCTTGGCGGACGAGCTGCCACCGTTCGACTGGCAGGGCGAGCGGCTCGGCGGGCATATGACGTTCCGCTACCTACCGCCGCTCGACCGCGCCGTGGCATCGAGCCGTCACCGCGTCTTCAGTACGCGCGCCGGCCTCGCGCTCGTCGAGCTCTATCGCCGCGGCTCCGGCCTGAAGTGGCGAAAGACGGGTTAGAGGGCCCGGAGGTATGCCCACGACTCTCTGAGGCCCCGCGGACGGATCGCGAGAACGAGAGCGACGTACAGCGCGAGGCCGACGAGCGCGCTTGCCATCCCCCCGGCGACGAGGTGTGGCGGGACGAACGCAACGGCCGTGAACGCGGCGACCACCGCCGCCGCCAGCCCGATACCGCGGAGTCCCTGGCGGGTTGCGCCGAGCTGGACCAGGAGCGCGGCGAGGACGAGGAGCGTCGACAGCGCGAGTGAGAACGCCAGGCCCTTCAGCTCGAAGAGCTCCACGCCGATCCAGGCCAGGAGCAGCTGAGCCAGGAGCGCAGCGACGCCGATCCACGGGAGAGCCCGTAGGCGATCGGTGACGAACGCGAGCGGGAACGTGACGTTCACGCCGACGGCGGCCAGCATCCACGCGGCGAAGACCACGATGAGCGCCGCGACCTCGTCACCGACCTCGTCGCCGTACGCCGACCCGAGAAGTGCCTCGACGAGCTCGGCGCC
The DNA here is from genome assembly GCA_963740105.1 of uncultured Gaiellaceae bacterium. Taxonomy (GTDB): domain Bacteria; phylum Actinomycetota; class Thermoleophilia; order Gaiellales; family Gaiellaceae; genus GMQP-bins7. Next base: position 44,205 of record CAVUCT010000010.1, on the reverse strand, counting down.
CGCGAGCGCGAGCACTCCGACCGCTGCACCGACGATCACGAGCGCAACCCATGTTGCCGAAACGACGTGTCGTGCGATTGCCGCAGGCGTGAGCTCGATACGAGACAGCGGCACTGATGAGACGAGCCCGATCGAGAACGCGGTGATGCCGGCGACCGTCGACGCGGCGAGGTACGCATAGCCGAAGCTCGTCACCGCTCCCTCGCCCAGCCGACCGGCGAACGGGATCGAAACGACGTACGCCAGCTGGAGCGACAGCGGAATTGCGGCCGCAGCGACGAACAGCCTCAGACGATGGTGCAGAGGCTCGCCCGAAGGGCGGGCCGCCGACGCCGGCATCGACGTCCGTCGTGCTCGCCGCGCGAGCACGACGAGAGGGATGAGGAGTGCCACCGCTGCACTCAGCGCCATGCCCCGCGACACGGCGACGATGCCCTCGGAGTCCGTGCGAGCGACGATGTAAGCGAGGCCGGCAGCGCTGCCGACCGCGTAGCCGAGAGCTGGCGTGCCATAGTCGTCGAGCGCCGCGAACGTGCTGGCCGCCAGGCCGACGAAGAGGTGCGCGACCGCCGCCGGGACGACCCACTGGAGGGCATTCGCGCAGGCTTCGCGCGCGGCCTCGGAGCCGTCTCCCGTCAGGATGTCCGCGAGCCGGTCCGAGGCGAACAGCGCTACGAGAACGAGCGGCACCCCGACGAGGGCGAGCGCTGTCGCGAACCCGGCCGCCGTGGCCGCAAGCTGGCCCGCGTCTCGCGCCCGTGCGAGAGAAGGCAGCACGGCAACGCGAATCGCCTGCGCGGCGGTGACGATGACGACGAACACCCCGTAGGCGGCGAAGAACCCGTCGGTCTCGTCGGTGATTCCGAACTCGCGCGCGATGAGGATTCCGACGAGGGCGGCGAACCCGCTTACGATGATCAGCGACGTCGCAGTCAGCGCCGCCGAGCCCAGGGAGCCCAGGTCGGACGAGTCTGTACGCTTGCGCATCGACGCAGAAGCGTACGGACCATGCCGAACGACACTCTCTGGACAGGCGCCGCACTCGACGACCTCCGCAGCGAGTTCGGGGACGTCTACGACGGCCGCACCGTTCTCGTCACCGGCGCCGACGGCTTCATGGGCTCGCACCTCACGGACGCGCTCGTCGAGCTCGGTGCGAACGTCCACGCATTCGTCCGCGCAACGTCGAGCGGCGCCCTGAACAACATCGGGCACCTCCGCAGCCGGCTCAAGATCCACTTCGCCGATCTCACCGACCGCACCTCGGTGGACTACCTGGTGCGCGAGCTCAAGGACACCGCTTCTGATCGTCCCTACGTGTTCCATCTCGGCGCACAGGCGCACGTCGGCGAGTCGTGGCACCGGCCGTACGAGACCGTCGCAGCCAACGTACTCGGCACGCTGAACCTACTGCAAGCGGTCGTCGACGCCGGGCTCGAGCTCGAGAAGTTCGACACTGCAGGCACGTCCGAGGAGTACGGGAACGTCCGCGAATCCGTCTCCGACCACCACGACTTCGACGACGCGGGCGGGCTCATCCTCCACGAGCGCTCGCCGATCAACCCGAAGTCGATCTACGCGACCGCGAAGGTCGCCGCCGACTTCCTGACGATGAACTACCACGACGCGTTCGGCGTTCCGGGCGTCGTCACGCGCATGTTCAACAACTACGGGCCTCGCCAGAACCCGCGCTACGTCACTGGAACGATCATCACGCAGGCGCTGACGCGCGAGACGATCGAGCTCGGTGCACTCGATCCGCTCCGAGACTTTTGCTTTTGCACCGACGGTGTCCGTGGACACCTCACCGTTGCCGCGCAGGGCACGCCCGGCGATGTCTACGTCTACGGCCAGGGCGAGAACATCTCGATGGGCGACTGGGTCGACTTCATCCTCCGCGTCGGCGAGGCGGAAGGCTTGTGGCCGGGGGATCGCGAGATCGTCTCAGCGCCGTCGCGACACCGACCAGGGTCGAGCGAGGTGATGGCGCTGCGCGTCGGGCACGAGAAGCTCACGGCGCAGACCGGCTGGCAGCCCCGCGTCTCGTGGGAGGAAGGCGTACTACAGACAATCCGGTGGTACGCCGACAACCGAGAACGCTGGATCGGCCGGGTCGACTGGCTGCCGACTGGCGCGCCGACCCTCCAGCACTGACCTCGACATCGACACGTGGGGGTGGCTACTCCTGCGCGTCCAGCGTGCAGAGGTACACGAACGCACGCTGTTCCGTCGTGGGCGCGCTGTCCCAGAGGAACACGACCTTGCGCCGCCGATCGAGGAGCGCCGCCGCCCCCTCTGCGGTTGCGACGCCCGCGTACGCGTCGTAGACACGCTCCGCGTCGTCCTCGGATCGTCCGAGCGCTACCGTCACCGCGTTCCCGTCGACCGTCGTCCGCAGCGCTCCGCGCCCCGCGCTCACCGCGATCGGATCGTCCTCGACGGGCTCGAACGGCGTCTCCCGCTCGATCAAGCACGTCTGCACCTTCTCGAGGAACGACGGCTCGTCGGAGGCAACGCCGCGCAACACGCCCGCGGCGACCTGAACGAACAGGAGCGACACGGCGACGGCGACTCCGATCACGACCCACCGGCGCTCGGACTCACGGACGGCAGGCGTGTCGTGAGGATTCACCAGACCACGAACGGGAGGAGGGCGAGAGCGGTTGCGGCGAGCGCGACGCCGAGGACGATGCCGACGACACGGCGTCGTGCGAGCACGTCCACCGCGAATCCAAAGCAGAGCGCAGTCGCCGGCGCGGCGGCGAGCGCGTAGGTGCCTTTGATCGTGTCTCCATCCGTCGACGGATACGCGATCGAGAGCAAGAGAATCGATGCCACTGCCGCGATCGGCGGCAATGCGACGAGTAGCCGCGCGACGTCCTCTCGAGGTCTCGTCACGGCGAGTCCGAGAAGCGCGAAGACGCCGCCGAGCGTGAGCAACGACGGGAGCACGCCGAGCCAACTCTGGCGAGCGAGGGTCGCGTCGATCGCGTCGGTCCTCTCCCCGCGACCGGTGCCCCACGACCAGATTCCGAAGTAGTCACCCCAGGTCTCCGCATAGAGGACCGCCCAGAAGCGGTCGTCGAACCGGCCGGACCACGGTCGCTCGACGACGTCGGGGACGCGAGCGTCGATGTAGAAGGAGAGCGGCCTACGGGCGAGGATGAACGTGTCCGGCTGCTTCCTGTTGAAGACCGGATTCGAGTACCGCGTCGCCTGATGGATGTACCAGGGCGCGGCGACCAACGTTGCGGCGGCCACGACGATGGAGAGCGACGTGAGAACTTGGCGTCGTGATGCACGGTCGCTCAGGGCCACGACGGCGAGCACAGCAACGGCCACGGCCAGCATCCAGAGCGACCAGGCGCGCACGAGGTGCCCCAGCCCGAGCAGGACGCCGAGCACGAGTGCGATCCACCCCGAGTACGCGCGCGCGCGAACCATCCAGGCGAGGACGAGCAGCGCCCCGGCGGTGAGCAGCATCGCGAGCGGCTCCGGGTGAAACATCGCACCCGCTTTCGCGACGGTCGGCAGAAACGCGAAGAACCCGACGGAAGCAACCCACAGCGCAGGACGTGCGGGCCAGAGCACGCGCGCGAGGAGGAGCACGATCACGCCAGTCGCGACGACGGCCAGCGCGCTGACGAGCTGGCCGAGGTGCTCCGGCTCGCGAAGATCGAGCCAGCGGCCCAGCTCGACCGCGACGCCTGCGACAGCGGGAAACCCGGGAGGCGTGTGGTAGACGCCGACGCCGTCCGGAAGCCGGCCGTGGACGACGCCGTCCGCATACGTGATGTACTCCTGGGCGTCGTAGCCGCCGATCGCCGGGTACACGAACGCATTCCGCACCGCGACGATCGCGAGGAGAGAGAGGATCGCGAGCGAGCTCGCGATCGACGTACGAGCGCTCAAGCGCTCCGCCCGGTAGACCACCTCGTTTCGAGCTGCGCGAGAAGGGTCATGTGCGAGAGCCTCTCACACATCCGTACCACCACGGTTCTGCCGCCCTGGCTGGCTTGTACCCTGCGCCGATGCGCACGCTCGTTACCGGTGGCGGAGGCTTTCTCGGCTCGCACCTCGTCGAGCGCCTCGAAGCCGAAGGGCATGACGTCTTCACGGCGCGGAGCGCCGACTACGACCTCACCTCGATGGACGACGCGGCGCGTATGTTCGACGACGCCGACGCCGAGCTCGTGTTTCACCTCGCCGCCGAGGTCGGCGGAATCGGCGCGAACCGCGCAAACCCCGGTCGCTACTGGTACGCGAATCTCGCGATGGGAGCGAACGTCCTCGAGCAGGCGCGCCTGCACTCGACGGCGAAGCTCGTCATCGTCGGGACGGTCTGCGCGTACCCGAAGTTCGCGTCGGTCCCGTTCGACGAGGACGACCTCTGGGACGGCTATCCGGAGGAGACGAACGCGCCCTACGGGGTCGCAAAGAAGGCGGTGCTCGTCGGCGCGCAGGCGTACCGCGAGCAGTACGGCCTCGACGCGATCTTCCTGCTGCCGGCCAACCTCTATGGACCTCGCGACAATTTCCACCCGACGAACGCGCACGTCATCGCGGATCTCATTCGCAAGATGTTGGAGTCGGGCGACGAGGTGGTTCTCTGGGGCGACGGCTCGCCCACGCGCGAGTTCCTCTACGTGGACGACTGCGTCGAAGGGCTCGTGCTCGCGGCGGAGCACTACGACGGGGCCGACCCCGTGAACCTCGGCGCTTCGCGCGAGATCTCGATCCGCGACCTTGCCGAGCTCATCGCGGACGTGACCGGGTTCGAGGGGTCGATCACGTGGGACACGACGAAGCCGAACGGGCAGCCGCGCAGGAGCGTCGACGGCACACGGGCGCGCGAGCTCTTCGGATTCGAGGCGCGGACACCGCTGCGCGAGGGGATCGAGCGCACCGTCGCCTGGTACCGCTCGGCGGTCGCCGGTGTCGGTAGCCACTAGCGCGGTCGCGACGGCTCGCTGGAGCGGGCGAACGCTCGACCGACTTCTCGCGCACCCGCGGAGCGTCGTCGGCGTGCTGGTCGGACTCCAGATCGTCGCGACGATCGTTCTCGCCCTCGCGGTCGACCACAACGGCTGGGTGTGGTTCCAGGGTGGCGACCAGATCTGGCTCTCGACCCAGGGCTGGCTCCTCGGGCAGCTCGAGCTTCCTCCGACCGAGCTCGGGTACCTGTGGTCCTACGCCCTGACGCCGATCATGTGGATCACGGGGCCGACGTACGTGCAGGCGCTGCCGCCGCTCGTCGTGCTCCAGGTTCTTGTGCTCGGACCCGTCGCCCTCCTGTGCATCTACGACCTCGCGAGCCGAATCGGTGGACGGCTGCTCGGTTACTGGGCGTCCTTCCTGTGGGCGATCGCACCGTTTGCGTCGATCCCGCTCTTCGTCGACCGCTACCAGGAGCGTTTCGGCGAGCAGTTCCTCCCGCAGGCACTCGGGCTGACGGCGATGTCGGACTACCCGTCGATGGTGCTGGTGCTCGCCTCCGCAGTGTTCGTCGCTCGCTCCCTGGACGCCGCACGCGTTACCGATGCGGTGCTGGCAGGCCTCCTCCTCGGCGCCGCTGCTGCCGTGAAGCCGCCGAACCTGCTCATGGGAGTCGGTGCGGCGCTTGCCTATCTCGTCGCTCGGCGATGGCGCAACGGCATCGCATTTGGCGTGGCGATCGTTCCCTCTCTCCTCGTGCTCGTGTTCTGGAAGGAACGCGGGCTCGGAGGCATCCCGGCGCTCGGGCTGGAGGAGACCCGCCTCGCCGTCGGCGCGGCAACGACCGCGGTCTCGGTCGACCTCGACCAGTACCTCGACTTCGACCTCGACCACTGGCTGCAGCAGATGGACTACATGCGCGAGTTCTTCTTCAGCGCACGGGTTGCGCAGTGGGCTCCGATCGCCGGCCTCATCGCCGTGCTCCGCGTGCGGCGTGGCGCGATCGCAGCGCTCCTGGCGGGCTGGCTCGCAGCGTTCCTCGTCGTGAAGGGGTTCTCGCCGCGCGCGGACATCCAGGCGAACAGCTTCTGGCGGCTCCTCATGCCGGCGTGGCCGGCCTACCTGCTCCTGTTCGCCGCGATCCCGCTGCTCGTGCCGACACTGGCGCACCGTCTCGGACGACCGCTTGCGGGCACCGTCGTCACCACCCGTCGCGGGCCGCTGGCTCGTCGTCGTCGCGGTGCTCACCGTGGTCGTGCCGGCCACGGCGATGGCGGTCTCCTCGCCGCTCGAGGGGCCTTCCCGCGCACTGACCCAGGACGACGCCGGCAACTTCATCCTCACCTCGGTGGACGAGAGCGTCGAGCTTCGAGTCGAGCGCGTGCCGGACGGCAACCGGCTCACATGGGACGACGGACCGTGGCGTGCGGGTGTCTTCTACCGCGTGTACCGCTCGGAGGGCGACGACGTCGAGTGCGAGAATACGGACGGGCATCCCGCCCAGTCCTGCTACTTCTTCGGCACGCTGCTCGAGAGCGTGCGCGAGCGCGAGCTACTCGACGCGGGCGCCCCTCCAGGCACGACGTATCGCATCGGCGTCGGGACGAACTGGGTCGACGACCCCGCGTTCGGGGACGTCTTCGCGTTCAGTCCGCCGGCGGTTGCGGCCGGCTGAGCTTCTCCTCGAGCAGCGCGATCCGTTGCGCGAGATCGACGTTCTCGTCCGTCAGCCGTGAGATCACCGTCGAGTAGTGGAGCAGCACGAGGATGATGAAGAGCGTCGCGACGGCGAAGAGCACCGCCGGCGGGTAGCCGGTCACGCCCACCCAGCTTGCGATCGTATTGAGTCCCTCGCGCCAGATCGACAGGACGAGCAGCACGGCGCCGGTCGCGAGCCACAGGAGCGCGTACCGCTCCTTCAGGTGCCGCGCGCGGACAAGCTCGACGACGACCAGGATGAGGATGATCGATGCGATCGCGCCGATGACGGACGCACGAATCGGCGTCATCGCCGTACAGCCTCGAGGCGCGGGTAGCGGCGGAGGCTTGCGATCGACAGCGCCAGCGTCACCTTGACGATGTAGTAGAGCGACCGGACGAACGTGATCGACGAGCTGCCCGTCTGGCGCTCGCGCATCTCGACCTGCACCTGCGCGAGCCGCAGCCCGCTGCGTAGCGCGACGAGCGTCGCTTCGACCTCCGGGTAGTCGTGCGGGTACTCGACCGCGAAGAGCTCGATTCCGGTGCGGTCGAGAGCGACGAACCCGGATGTCGTGTCGGTCACTTTCTGGCCGCCGAGGAGCGACACGAGCCGCGCGAACACGCGGATGCCCATGCGCCTGGCGAACGGTGGGCGGTAGGTTCCACCGGGATCGACGAACCGCGAGCCGATGACGAGATCCGCGTCCCCCGCGTGGATCGGCGCGAGAAGCTTCCCGAGCTCGGACGCGTCGTGCTGGCCATCGCCGTCGAGCCGCACCGCGACCCGGTACCCCTCGTCCCGCGCGTACCTGAACCCGGTCTGCACCGCGCCGCCGATGCCGACGTTGAAGAGGAGCCGGAGCACGGTCGCTCCGTGCTCCTCTGCCACGCGCGCCGTCTCATCGCTCGATGCGTCGTCGACGACGACGACCTCGGCCGTCGGGTCGAAGCGCTTGATCTCGTCGACGACCTGCCCGATCGCGCCCTCCTCGTTCCACGCCGGCACGACGGCGACGAGCGGTCCTCTGCTCACGCCGTGACTCCGGCCTCGAGCCCGACGAGCTCGAGCAGCCGCCGCGCACGGTGCGCGTACGTGTGCTCGTCGAGAACACGTTCGCGCGCGCGCGCGCCCAGCTCCTCGGCCTGTCCCGGATCGGCAACGAGCTCACGGTAGGTCTCGACTGCCTTCTCCGCGCTCTCCACGATCACGAGCTCGTGCCCCGGCTCGAACCAGCGCTCGATGCCCTCGTGGGGGTTCGAGACGATCGCGGCCCCGGACGAGGCGAGCTCGAACGGGCGCGCCGTCGACGAGCCGGCAACGGTCGCGTGCGGGCGTCGTGTCATGTTGAGATTCACGCGGGCCGCGGAGATCGCCCGGGCGAAGACGTTGAAGGGGATGTCTCCGAGCGAGCGCGCCGCGCCCGTGTCACCCTGAAAGTCGAGGCCGCCGAGCGCGAAGTCGAGGTCGTCAGCTCGCCGCGACGGCTCGCCGACCATTGTCTTCATCCAGTCGCGTCGGAACTTGTCGCCGTACCCGTAGAAGAAGACGTCGACCTCCTTCTCGACGGCCTGCGGAGCGAAGAACTCGGGATCGGCTCCCCAGTACACGGCTTCCGCGCGACGGGCTCCGAGCTCGAGCAGGCGGCCGAGACCGCCCTCGGAGTTCGAGAGCACGAGGTCGTACTCCCACGGATCGGCTCCGTGGTACGGATTGAACCCCGTGTCCATGCCGCCGTACTCGGGCAGGCTCATCGGGACGTCGCCGTCGTAGAACACGATGGGGATGCCGAAGCGCTCGCGCAACGCGTCGGGGATGCCGCGCAGATGCGCCATCGGAATCGTGAAGACGATCAGCGCGTCCGGCTTCTCGGTCTCTATCAGCCGTTCGAGATGTCGCTTCCACCGCGGTGTCACCCAGCGTGCGACCGTCTCGCGCGTGAGCTTGTCGAGCGCGGACTCGTCCGGGTTCGCTTCGGCGCGACGCAGGTAGCGATCACCCTGAAGGCGGGCGAGCACGTCGCGCGCCTTCTGGTACGACTCGCCTTCGCGGAACGTCGGATTTGGCGCGGTACGCCACCACGGAGACTCGACGGGACGGCCGCGGTACGGCGTGACGACGAGGTCGACGCCCGCCTCGTACATCCCCTTCCAGAGCTGCCACCACGCTGGCGTGCAGCCGTATCGGAAGTCGAGGTCGATCGCGGAGGCGGCAGCGAGGATCTTGGGTGACCGGGTCAATACGCGCCTCGTCGCGTGATCACCGCGGGAATGGTCTTGACGATGATCGAGATGTCGAGCCAGAGCGACCAGTTCTCGATGTACGTGAAGTCGAGGCGTACGAGGTCGTCGAACGAGAGCCCCGAACGGCCCGAGATCTGCCACAGGCCCGTCATCCCGGGCAGGACCCCGTAGCGGCGCCGGTGCCAGTCCTCGAGGAGCTCGTAGTCGCGCTTGGGCAGAGGCCGCGGCCCGACGAGGCTCATCTCGCCCTTCAACACGTTCAGCACTTGCGGCACCTCGTCGAGCGAGAAGCGACGAAGGAATCTCCCGACGCGGGTGACACGTGGATCCTCGCGGATCTTGAAGAGCGCCCCCTCGGCCTCGTTCTCCGCCTCCAGCTCTGGCTGGAGGTCGGCGGCGTCGGCGACCATCGTGCGAAACTTCAGCATCGGAAAGTCGCGCTCGCCGACGCCGATGCGGCGATCGACGAAGAGAATCGGCCCTCGCGAGTCGAGCTTGATCGCGAGCGCGATGAGCGCCCAGAGCGGCAGCCCGATCACGACGACGAGCGCGCTCACGAGGAGGTCGAAGCCGCGCTTCACCGCCCAGTCCCAGCCGGTGAGCACGGGCGGGCGGAGCTCGAAGAGCGGCGCCCCCTGGCCGGGAACGTACTCGCCGCGCTGCACGAGGAGCTCCGTCGTGTCGGGCGCGAGGCGCACCTTGATCCCCTGGCGGTGCGCCTGCTCGACGATCTCGAGCACGGCTCGCTCGTCGAAGTCCGCCTCGGTGAGGATCACCTCGTCAGGCTTGAGCTGATCGAGTACGAGCGGAAGCTCCGCGCGCGAGCCGAGGAGCTCGAAGCCCGGGACCGCCTCCGGCGCGACGACGCCGACGAACTCGTACGAGAGGCCGCTGCGGGCCGACTCGAGGGACGCGCGCAAGCGCACGAGGCTCTCTCCCGCCCCGACGAGCACAACGCGTCGACTGATCCCGGCAGCACGCATGACCTCGAGCGACGCCGACTCGTACGCCGCGCGCAGGAGGCCGATGGCCACCGCAGACACGACCACGGACGTCGGGATGAGGCCCGACGTCGAGAAGTCGTAGCCCGTTCCGATCCCGAATGCGAGCACGATGAGCGCGACGACGATGAGGCAGGCAAGGATTCTCCCTGCTCCCGGACGCAGCTCGCGCTGCCGGTAGAGGCCCGCCTGCGCGAAGACGAGTACCGTGATCGGCGCGGCGAACTTCAGCCATTCAGCCGGTCCCTCGCGCCACAGGAGCCCCCACAGGACCTCTCCGTCACCTGCGACCACCTGGCGGATGACGAGTGCGAGGTAGATCCCGAGAGCGAGTCCGACGACGTCGAGAGCGACGAGCGCGACGACCGAAGCAGTGCGCCGGACAAGAGACAGCGTCGAGCCTCGCGAGAGCACGTAGAGGCGCGACGCTCGGAGGTCGCGATGCGGCTCGGGCGGCGTCGCCGCCCGACGTGACATCTCGGCCGGCGGAGCGACCTTGGGGCCTGACATCCCGTGGATGTTAGAGCCGCGCCACGTCGTCCCACGTCACGCGGGTCGATGAGGCGAGCGTGCGCGCGGGAAGGGCGTCGAGGTCGGTCACCCGTGCGCGCCGCGCAAGCACCGGCAACGCCACGTGGAGGAGAGCGCGACGCCGTACGTCGAGCAGATCGGTGTCGTGGAAGTACACGTGGACGCACCCCGGCAGATCGCGGCGGGGGAGCGCGCGCGCGAGGTCACCGAGCGAGTGGGTGGTCGGAATCGCGCGGAGAGGCCGACCGGACGGCAGGTCGACCACTGCCGGCGCGGCGAGCGACGCCCACCGCTCGCTCCGAGCGAGATATGGAGGTCGCTGCGCACGCGGCGTGCAGTCGACGTAGCCGAGCTCCGCGCACGATTCGGCGACCTCCTCGTCGGTGTACCAGCCACCGCCGCAGAAGAGCGTCGGCGTCAGGCCACGCTCACGCAGGCGCGCCCCTTCGGCGAGGACGCGCTCGCCCGCTGCCTCCGCCCGTCGGCCGCGCATGATCCGGCGCCGTCCAATGTGTGTGATGCCCGAGCGGCCCGAGCGACGCAGCCTCGCGCGCGCGTTCGAGCCACAGCGTCTCGTCCTCACCGAAGGAGGGATCCGCCGGGCGCATGAGCGCGGCGATCGCGAAGCCGCCCGGCCGACGCCGCTGGAGCGCGACGAAGCGCGCCCACACCTCGTCCTCGAGCGGTCGCTCAACGTGGCAGGACACGACCGCGTACCGTTCCGCAGAAGTGGCGCCCATCGTGCTCGAAGCTAGATGAAACGGTCGACGGGCGCCCTTCTCGTCGTGGTCGCGGCGGCGGTGCCGCGGCTGCTGGTGCTCTCGCGCGAGCGCGCGACGATCCTCGACGAGTTCGTGGACAAGAGCGACCGATTCGCGACGACGCTCGTCGACCACGGGACGTTCGGATTCCTCCCGGATCTGCCGTCGGCGTACACCCAGCCGCTCTACGGCTGGTTCCTCGCGGGTCTCTACCTCCCGTTCGGCCGCTCGTGGCTCGCCGTCGGGATCGCGCAGGTCGTCGTCGCCGTCGCGACGGCGCTCGTCGTGTTCGAGATCGGATCGCGGCTGCGATCGATCGGCGTCGGACTCGTCGCCGCGCTCATAGCGACGCTCCATCCGTACGTGATCTGGCACGACGTGCACCTGAACCGAGAAGTGCTCGACGGGCTCGTGCTCGCCGTGCTCGCGCTCTGCGCGCTCGCTGCATACGAGCGCCGCTCGCTTCCGCTGTCTGCGCTGACCGGCCTCGTCGCGGGCTTCGCGATCCTCGGCAACGCGCGGCTCGTGCTTCTGCCTCTCGCGATCGCCGCCTACGTCGCGTGGCGGATCGTTCCGGCCTCGCGGAAGGTGACCGCCGTCGCGCTCGTGGTCGGGATGGCCGCGCTCGTCGTCGCCCCGTGGGTCGCGCGGAACGAGGCGCGGGTCGGCTGCTACGCGATCACGACCGATTCGCGAGCGCTCTGGAAGGCCAACAACCCGAACACGCGAGATGTGCTCGACGACGGAGGCTGGATCGACGACGTGCCCGAGCTCCCGGGCGCGCCGCCATGGCCGGAGCTTGCCGCGGACCTCACGCTCGCGGGCACGCCGACCAGAGTGGACGAGTGCGCGCAGATGCGGCTCTATCGCGATGAGGTGGTCGAATTCTGGCGCGAGGAGCCGGGCGAGAAGGGTCTCCTCGCGCTGCAGGCGACGCGCATGCTCTGGAGCCCTGTGCCGCAGGAGTCGGACGAGAGCGGAAGCGGAGCGGCGCGGCTTGCTCGCAGGACGATCGAGCCCGCGTTCGTGATCGGCCTCTACGCGCTCGCGCTCACCGGCTTCTTCGTCGCGCCCCCACACTTCGTCGGGCTCGCTGCGGTCATGCTCGCGTACAACACGCTCGCTGCGATGGTGTTCGCAGGCACCGCGCGCTACCGGACGCCGTGGGACTTCCTCCTCGCGATCCTCGCAGCGTTCGCGCTCGCGGCCGCGTGGGAGCGTGTCCGCCTTCGGCGGCGCCCCTACGCAGGCGGCGCCAGAGCGCGCTGGTAGAGCGCCTCGACCCGCGCAACACAGCGCTCCGGGGTGAACTCGTCGAGCGCACGAACGCGCGCGGCGGCTCCCATCTCGGCCGCACGCGGAAGGTCGCCGGCGAGCGCGACTATCGCCTCCGCGAGCGCCTCGGCATCAGCGGGCGGTACGACGATGCCGGTCTGCCTATCGGCGACGATCTCGGGAAGCCCGCCGACGGCGCTCGCGATCACCGGTCGCGCGCGCTCCATCGCCTCGAGCGCGACCATGCCGAAGCCCTCCCCGAGCGAGGGAACGACGACGATCGCGGCGTCCTCGATCGCCTGCTCCACCGGCGCCACGAAGCCGAGAAAGCGGACGGCATCCTGGAGCCCCAGTTCGCGCGCGTACGCCTTGAGCGCCGGCGCCAGCGGTCCGCGCCCGGCGACGTCGAGCATCACGCCCGGCACTTGACCGCGTGCCTGCGCGAGCGCGCGCAGCAGCACGAGATGGCCCTTGATCGGGATCAGCCGACCGACGCAGAGCAGCCGCGGTTCCGATCCCGCGTACGCCGCTGCGGCGCCGCCCGCCGCAATCCCGTAGTGCACGATCTCGAAGTCCTCCTCCTCGAACCCCTCGGTCTCCGCGAGGTACTGCGCGAGACCCTGCGAGATCGCGACGTGAACGTGCGCGAGCGAGCCGACCGAGCGATCCGCGAAGCCGAACCAGCGGCCCTCGCGGAACTCGTTGAAGCCGTGCTTCGTCGACAGCCGCAACGGCACTCGCGTCAGCGAGCCGGCGAGCTGCCCGTAGACGTCGGCGTGCACCAGGTGCGTGTGGAGAATCTGCGGACGCGCGCGCCCGAGGTAGGCGGCGACCTCGGCGAACGCGATCGGATCGACGTCGGCCCGGAGGCGGATGCCGTCGAGCGGGACGCCGCGGCCGCGAAGCGCGTCGGCGAACTCCCAGGCGCCGGGCTCGTCTTCGTGGAGCATGAGGAAGCGCACATCCCAGCCGCGCTCGCGCAGGTCGGGGAGAAGCTGCAAGAGGTGGGCCTCGGAGCCGGAGATGCCCGCGACCTTCTGGGTGTGGAGGACGATTCCGTCGGTCATGACACTCCAGCGGCGTCGAGGATGCCACGGGCCCATGACTGCACCGAGTGACTCTCGGCGACACGTTCGCGCAGCGTGTGCCCGAGTGCGGCTCTCTCCGCCATGGTCATCGCGACGAGCGTCTGGACGCGCTCGGCGAGGGAGCCGGGATCCCAGCGCGTGAAGCGCTGCTCGGGAGCTAGGAGCTCGTCGAAGATCGGGTTCGAGGCGAGCACCGGGAGGCAAGCGGCAGCGGCCTCGTAGACGACCTTGTCGGGGGCGCCGGCGCGCATGTTGTTCACGAGCGCGTCGTGGGTCGCGAAGAGCTCGGGGACTTGCGATCGCGGCACGGAGTCGCCGATCGTGACGCGCCCGTCCAGATCGAGCTCGCGGACGACCTCCTCGAGCTCGGCGCGGTGAGCTTGCTCCTCGTCCGAGAGCGACGGTCCATGGATGGTGAGCTGGACGTCCTCGCCTGCGAGCGGCACCGCGGCGACCGCGACGTCGAGCCCCTTCGCGGTGGAGTAGCGGCCGAGCGCGAGCAGGCGCATCCCCGCCCCCTCTCGGGGCGTCGTGCACGGGAACTCGTCGAGATCGATGCCGTGCCCGATCGCGCGCAGCTTCCTCGACGGAAGCGGGAACGACCGGTAGTCGACGCTCGTCACTGCCGTCGACGCACGCTCCGCCGCCTTCAGCAGGTCGCTCGCACGCCAGTGCGTGAACCAGAGAACGAGCGGGATGCGGAGTGGCCGGACGAGCGGGGCCGCCAGCACCGCGTAGATCGGGCACATGTGGGCGACGACCGCCCCTCCTCGCAGGCCGGGCAGCTCGCGCGCGAGCGCTGCCTCGAAACGCGCACCGCGCAGCGCGCGGTGGCGAGCGCCGAACGTGTGCAGCCGGCAGTTGTCCGGAAGCACGCCCGGAACGGCGCCGTCCGCGAGCACGACGACCTCGTCGACGAGTGCCGCAAGCGCACGGATCTTCGGTACCGTCGCCGCGAGCGCCGGGTGCCGCGGGTCGACCTGCTGGGTGATGAAGAGGAGCTTGCTCACGGCCTAGAAGAAGTCGAAATCGCCGAGCGTGAAGTGCCACGCGCGCGCTCGATCGTCGACACGGACGCTGTCGTGGAGCGGCTTGCCGATGAAGCGGAGCTTCTTGTTCGTCGGCGCGAAGCCTGCCCCGACGAGCGAACGCCTCTGGATGCTCGAGGGCGGCGGAAGGAGGACGAGCGCGTCTGCTCCTCCCTTCACCTCTGCGACGGCGCGTGAGACGAGCGCGCGGACCGCGAGCCCATCCGCAGGAGCAGCGACGAGGTCGGCGAGGAACCCGGCGGAGACGCCGTGCTTGAACGTATGACCGACGACCGCGACGCCCGCGAGCTCTGCTCCGCGGTAGGCGCCGAAGCAGCGGTAGTCGCGCGGCGAGTCGAGGTAACGCCAGTTGAAGTACGCCGCGTCCCGCGTGAAGTGATTGCCGTATCCGGCCGCCGTGCGCGCACCCAGTGCGTCCAGGTCGGCTCCGAAGCGCTCGACGGGACGAACCTCCAGCCCGTGCGAGGTGCGCGGCGCGGGCTCCGGGTCGCGCATACCACCATGCTCGCCGGCGCGGCCGAGCGCGTAGCGCGCGACCCCGGAGATCCGGAGTGGCCGAGCCCACAGCCGCAGCCGCGGCAGGTCGATCCAGCCGAGTCTGCTGACGAAGATCGGGTGCGACTTCGCGTTCGGAAACGTGACGGTGAGCGGCGAGCCCGAGGCGGCCGCGACCGACTCGTTCTCGGCCTGCAAGGTCGAGAACACACCTTGCCCGCGGTAGCGCGCGTCGGTGGCGACGTTCACGGGGATCGCGAGGCGCGTCGCTGTGCCGTCCAGCTGCGTCCTGAAGAAGCTCATCGCGGCCACGCCGACGACCACTCCATCGTCGATGGCGAGCGACACGATTCCCTCGCCGGCGGGATTCCGCTCGAACCACCATGCGAACTCCTCGTCCGTGAGCTGAGTGGTCCCCACGCGAGCGAGCAGAGCGACGAGCGACTGCCGCCACTGCGGCGCATACCTGACGGTCTCGACGCTCACCGCGTGGCGGTGCCGAGCACCTTGTTGAAGGCGCGCCGCGCATACGTGCCGGGAACGGTGTCCTTCACGGAGATGAGGTCGCATGCGCCCGCCAATGACGAGCTCGAACGTCCGCGCAGGGTATGGCTCGACGTTGTAGCGACGCAGCCTGTAGCGGTCGGTCGCAGGGCCGTTCGCACCGGAGACGGACGTGAACCCGAGCCTGTACCCGGCCTGCTGAACGAGGCTCACGTGCTCGGGGCGATAGTCGGCGAGCGAGCCCTTAACGAACGCGTACGCATCGACCGAGCGACCGAGCCGCGCTTCGAGCCGGAGCTTCGAGAGCGCGATCTCGCGCGCGGCTTCGGCTGGGTCGAGCTCCGACACGGGCCGGTGCCCGATCCCGTGCGACTCGACGCGGATCCCACCCGCCTCGAGCTCGGCCAGCTCATCCCAAGCCACGGTCTCGTTGCGAACGCCGATCGCGCGAAGCGTCTCCTCGTGCGGAAGCGGGCGATCGCAGTCGAGAAATCCGATCGGAACGAAGATGACGGCCGGATAACCGTGCCGCTGCAGGATCGGCAGCGCGTTTCGGAGGTTGTCGCGGTAGCCATCGTCGAACGTGATGAGCACAGCGCCGGGCGGGAGCGGCGCCGCGTCGACGTAGTGGGCGCGCACCTGCTCGAGCGACACGGGCTGATAGCCGAGGTCGCCGAGCAGCGCCATCTGCTCTCCGAAGACCGCAATCGGAACCGTCGTCGGGTTCGGCGTGAAGTCGTTGACCTTGTGGTACATCAGCACCCGCAGCGTCCGCGCGCCCTCGCCGTCGAGCACGCCGGCGCCACTGACCGTCTCGCCGATAGCGCGATAGACGCCGTTCTTGAGGAGCTGTTTTGCTTTGTCCGCACGCATCGCGTGAGTGTAAGCGGGGCCTACGCCGTGACTTGGTCGACGAGCTCGCGGATGCGACGGGCGTACTCCTGGGGCGTTGCAAGCCACGGCTGCACGGCTGCGTGGGCCGCGGCGCCGAGCTCCCCCACCCGCTCCCGATCGGCGAGAGCGCTGACGAGAGCATCCGCGAGGGAGTGCGCGTTGCCAGGCTCCACGAGGATTCCCGAGACGCCATCCTGAACGAGGTCTGGGATCCCACCGACCCGGCTGCCGATGACGCCGCGCCCACGGCAGAACGCCTCCACGACCACGCGCCCGAGTCCCTCCGAGCGCGACGGAAGCACGAGGACGCTCGCCTCGTCCAGTGCACGCGCGACCTCGGGCGTCGAGAGCGACTCCGTCCACCGCGTCTGCTCCGGAAGGTCGCGCGCCAGCGCCTGTGGAACCTCACGCAGCGCACCGCGGCCGACGAGGTGGAGCGTCGCCTCCGGCACGCGCGGCGCGGCGAGCCGCCACGCTTCCGCGAGCACGTCCACCGCCTTGTAGCGCTCGAGCACGCCCACGAAGAGCGCGACCGGACGCTCGGGCAGCCGAACGGGCGCCGGCTCGACGAACGGCTCGAGATCCATGAACGCCGCGAACTCGGCCGTCGGTTCGGCCCCCGCATCGCGAACGACCCTCGACGTGTACGCCGAGATCGTGCGGACTCCGTCGCTGTGCCGCAGCCCGTAGCGTGCGAGCGCGTCCGCGAGCGGCGCCAGCAGCTTCCGCCTCGGCGATCCGTAGAGCCGCACTGGCGCGGCGGGGTCGCCATGGATATCGGCGATCACGCGCGTCGGCACGCGAGCGAGCCTCCGCCCGGCCACGGCGAGCGCTGCCTCTTGTGCACCCTGCACGAGCACGGCATCGGGCCTGAATGTGCGGATCTCCCGTGCGACCCGAAACGGCAGCGCCGCGTAGAAGAAGAAACCGTCGAGGGTGCGAGGCCGGATCGGCCGAACCAGCGTGAAACGCGGATCCGTCCCGCTCCCACGACCCGCGCTCGCGAGCACGTGCACGTCGAGCTCTCCCTCGAGCGCGTCGAACTTCTGCTCGAGCGACGGCGAGAGCGGAAGCGCGTACCGCGAGCGCCCGACCATGAGGAGCCGCTTCCTCACGCTGCTAGCCGCTGCAGCTCGACTTCGATCGTCGCGAAGACCGTCTGCTCGGAGTACCCCTCCACCGAACGCGGTGCCGCGGCGGCCAGACGAGCACGAAGCTCGTCGTCGCCAAAGAACCGCGCGATCGCCGCGCCGAGCGCAGCCGGATCGCCGGGGGGGACGAGGAGTCCATTCTCGCCGTCGCGCACGACCTCCGGCACGCCGCCCACGGCTGTCGCAATCACGGGACAGCCGGCGGCGAGCGCCTCGACGACCGTGTGCGGGAAGTTCTCCCAGGCCGACGAGAGGACGGATGCGTCGGCCGCGCGAAACAGCCGTAGCACCTGTCCGCGCCCCATGCTCCCGAGGAAGGAGACGCGGCCATCGAGTCCGAGCTCGCGGGCTCGACGCTCGAGGGCAGCGCGCTCCGGTCCGTCCCCGACTACCGTGAGCGTCGCGTCGGGCACGTCGACGAGCGCCTCCAGCGCCGTGCCGAGCGCCTTCTGCGGTCCCAGGCGGCCCGCGAAGACGAGCGCATTGCCCTCGAGCCCGAACGCGGCGCGTAGCTCCTCGCGCGACGGCAGGTCCGGCAGTTCCGGGGCGGGGTTCGGGAGCACGGAGACTCGCTCCGGGTCGAGGCCCCAGCGAAGTGCCACGTCGCGCAGGTACGCGCTCGGGCAGAAGACGTGTCTCGCGCTGCGCAGTGCCGCGTTACGCGTCGCACGCAGGAAGCGCGTCCGCACGCCGCCCTCGACGCGCTGGAACCCGTCGAGCGTCCCGCCGTAGCGTCCGCTCCGTGTCGCGCGCTCGAAGACCTCGTCGGAGACGAGCTTCACGACGAGCGGACGCCGCGCGAGCCGCGACCCGATCGAGGCGCGACGGATCATGCTCGTCGCGTACACGACGTCGGCGCGACGCGCTGCTCGGCGCACGAGCAACGAGACCTGCACGTGACGAAGTGGCGAGCGGCGCGCCGCCCAGTGCACCGGGTACGGGCACGCGGCAGGCTCCGACGCTGCGGTCGTCACGACCTCGACGGCGTGCCCGCGGTCGGCGAGGAAGCCCGCGAGCGCAGGCGCGTGGCTCGCAGGGCCACCGGGATCGGGCGGCCAGATGCCGGAGACGACGACGACCCTCACGGCTGCAGCGACATCTCTGTCCCCGGTTCCGCAGCATGCACCTCGTCGCGCAGGCGCAGGATGACGACGATCCAAGCCGCTGCAAACACGAGCGTCGAGGCGAGCACGGCGACCGCGGCCCCGGTCGCACCCCACTCGGCGCCGAGCACGGCCACGAGCGGGATGGCGACGAGCGTCTCGAGCCCGTGCGTGACGATCCGTAGCCGCGGCCGTCCGATGGTGACGGGAAGCGACTTCGTCCATCCGAGCGCGAAGTGGATCGCGGCGGCGAGAAGGACGACACGGGCGGCGGTCACCGCGCCGTTGTACTCCGATCCGAAGACGAGCTCGACGAGCCACGGCATCGCGATGAAGAAGGTGGGCACCGCGACGAGCATCAGCGCGCCCGCCCACTTCGTGTAGCTGCGGATTCCGGCGAGGATGCTCCGGCGCTCGCCCTTCTCCCAGTCGCGCGTCTGCTCGGTCATGAGCATGAGGCGGGCAGGCGAGCTCGCGGCCGCGAGCCCGGTCTGAGGTGTCTGCGCAATGCGAAACAGACCGACCTGCGTCGTGCCGGAGACGACGCCGAGGATCAGGGGAATGAGCGTGGTGCGCAGCGAGATCACACCGGTCGCGAGGCTCGATTGAAGGACGAACGTGCGGATCTCCGGCACGTCCTCGTCGAGCGCCCTCGCAGGCCCCGACGGGAACCGACGAAGGGCCGCGACTCCGACGAACGAGATCACGACGGTCGAGACGGCCTGCGCGACGACGATCGCGACGAGCGCCTCGGTCACGCCGAGCGGCGCGGCCACGACGATCGCAATGAGGCGAAGTGCCGCCGATCCCGCCTGGTACACGCCGCGCAGGTCGTAGCGGCTGTGCAGGAGCAGGGCGGTCGCGCCGACGTTCTCGGACGACTGGACGAATGGAAGGAGCGCTGCCGCGAGGAGCGCCTGCTGCACGCCGTCGGCATCGAAGATCTCGTTCGCGAAGGGCGAGATCGCGACGACGAGGATCGTCGCGAGCGCACCCCCCACGATCTTGAGCTTGAGCGCCTGGCGAAAGAGGCGCCGCAAGCGTCCCCAGTCCTGTCCCGTGACATACCGGAAGCCGTACTTCGTGAGCGACTCCTCGACCGTGAGGTCGAGCAGGATCTGGAAGAAGCCGACGACGACGAGCGCCGTCGCGAACACCCCGAAGTCGTCACGTCCGAGGACCCGCGCCGCGACGATCGTCCCGGCGATGCCGCAGGCGACAGACGCATAGATCCACGCAGCCGTCGCCGACCGGCGTCGGAGCACCCGGGAGGACATACGGGGGTCAGTGTAGGAGCCGGGGTCAGATCCCACGGCGGTCTGAACCCGCCAGCCGGCGCCCTATAGTGGCGCGGTGGCGACCGGGGCGCTCGACAGCACGCGCTCCTCGCCGAGCCTTCGCAGCCTCGTCGACCGCGACGCTCTCGGAGCGCTGGTGCTCGCGGCCTCGATCCCGTTCCTCTTCCTCCACGAGCGTTACCAGCCTGCGCACGGCGTGGGCGTCGGCTCGACGACGGTCGACGTCCGGCTCTCGGATCTCGCCGTCGTCGTCGTCCTCGCCGCTGCGGTCCTTGCCGCTTTCCGCGTTGGATTTGCCCGCCTCCGCCCCGGCCGTGCGCTCTGGCTGGCGGGCGCAGCGCTGCTCGGATGGATTGCGTTCCAGACGTTCCGGCCCGTGTCGCTCGACGACGCTCTTTTCGACGACCACCTCGTGAGCTTCCTGAAGCTCGTCGAGTACGGGCTCCTCGCCGTCGCAGTGCCACTCCTCGTACGGCGCGCGGACCACCTCACGATCGTGATCGGCGGGATCGTGCTCTGGGGGGCAGTGGCCGTGAGCGTCGCGCTGCTCCAGTTCTTCGGTGTGGACATCTTCGGCGCGTGGAACGCCGGCTGGCGGCAGCCCTCGTTCCTCGGGCACCACGACCTGGCCGCGCTCGCGGCGATCGGGCTCGCGCTCGCCGCGGCAGCGATCGTCGCACGACGTCGCGAGATTCCGGCGCCGCGGCTCGTCGCGGCCGCGCTCGTCGCCGGCGTTCTCGGGCTGATCCTGGCCGGGTCGGTCGCCGCAGCGGGAGGGCTCGCGCTCGGCGTCATCGCGCTCTGGGCGGCCTCGCGTCGCCGGTTCGCTCCCGGTGGACGACAGGCGCTCGCGCTCATCGCGATCGTCGCCCTGGTCGCCGGCGGTGTGACGGCCGTGCGCGGAGACGCGCTCGAGGACTTCCTGCGCTTCCTCGGTGTCCGCGGCGACGAGCCTCCGATCGGCGTCGAGTCGTACTCGCAGCGCACCGTGCTGGCGTACATCGGGCTGCGGATCGCACAGGACGACCCCATCCTCGGCGTCGGCTGGCAGCGCTCCTCCCGACCGGAAGTGTTCGAGCCGTACCTGGCCGACGCGCGCGAGCGGTTCCCGGACGTCGACGACCTCGCCTTCCCCGCGGAAGGGCGCGAGTGGGGCGTCCAGAATCTCTACATCCAGATGCTCGCCGACGCTGGAGTGATCGGGCTTGCACTACTCCTCCTGGTCGGCGCGGCCGGACTCGTCCTCGCCTGGCGCGCGGGCACGCAGGCCCCGACACCATGGGCGGCCGGTGCAGGCCTCCTCGCCCTCTGCGCGCTCCTCACGATCGGCGCGGAGTGGGCGTCGCTCGGCATCGTCGCCGGGATTCCACTGCAGGCTGCGACGTGCCTCCTGCTCGGACTCGCGGCCGCCGGTGCCGCTGCGGGAGCGGACGTAGAAGCTTGACGGCGACATGCGACTCGTTTTTGCCACCGTCGATGCCGATACGGTCGTGCGTTAGGGTGACTCCGCGCACGGGCACGACTGCCTGTGTCGGAATGGCTCTTGGCGATGTACCTCGATCTCGGACTCCGCCGCGTCGGCCTGGGTGCCGTCGCCCGGCCGCTCATCGCCGCGATCACCACGGTTGCGAGCTGCATTGACGCCCGTTCGACCCGCATGCGCGAGCCCGGCTCCCGGCGGGCCCTACGCGAGCTTCCACATCATGGCCGGGATGCCTCGATGAAGATCCTCGTGACGGGCGGTGGCGGGTTCATCGGCTCGAACGTCGTCCGTGCGCTCCTCGAGCGCGGCGACGACGTGCGTGTCCTCGACAACTTCTCCACCGGGAGCCGGCGAAATCTCGCCGGACTGGACGTCGAGGTCGTGGAGGGTGAGCTGCGGAGCTACGAGCGCGTCCACAATGCCGTGCGCGGAACCGAGGTCGTCTTCCACCTCGGCGCGCTCGGGTCCGTGCCCCGCTCGGTGCAGGATCCGCTGACGTCGAGCGCCGTCAACGTCGAAGGCACGCTCAACGTCCAGCTCGCCGCGCGCGACGAGGGCGTACGCCGCGTCATCTTCGCCTCCTCGTCGTCCATCTACGGCAATCAGTCCGAGCTGCCCCTCCGCGAGTCGATGGCGCCCGATCCGATCTCGCCGTACGGGGTCGCGAAACTCGCGGCCGAGCGCTACTGCGTGAGCTTCAGCCGCGTCTACCACTCGTTCGAGACGGTCGTGCTCCGCTATTTCAACGTCTTCGGGCCGCGGCAGGACCCCACGTCGCAGTACGCAGCGGTCGTCCCGCTCTTCATCACCGCCATTGCCGCCGGCGAGCCGGTGACGATCTTCGACGACGGCGAGCAATCTCGGGACTTCACGTACGTCGACAACGTCGTCGCGGCCAACCTGCTCGCGGCCGACGCCGACGGCGCGAATGGACGGATCTTCAACATCTCGGGGGGAACTCCGACGAGCGTCAACCAGCTCGCCGAGACGATCGGCCGCCTGCTCGGAAAGCCGGTCGAGCGCCGCTATCTGCCGGCTCGACCCGGCGACCTGCGGAACTCGTGGGCGGACGTGAGCGAGGCGAAGAGCGCGCTCGGGTTCGAGCCGAAGGTCGAGCTCGAGGAGGGTCTGCGACGCACCGCCGGCTTTCTACTCGGAGGAAAGGAATAAGCGATGGGATACGCATTCAGCTCACTCGACGAGCTCGGCGAGGGCTACGGGTTCCGCAAGATCCGCAAGCCGCTCGGCGTCACGGCCTTCGGGGTCAACGCAACCGTCTATCCGCCCGGATACGAAGGCTTCTTCCACTACCACGACACGCAGGACGAGCTCTACTTCGTCCACTCGGGGCAGGCACGAGTGGTCGTCGAGGACGAAGACCGAGTCGTCGGGCCGGGCGGACTCTTCCACGTCGACTCGACCACGCCGCGCAGGGTCTCGAACGCGAGCGAGACGGAAGACCTCGTCATCCTCGTCGTCGGCGGCAAGGACGGCTACGTCGAGCGGGACGGCCACATGGTCGACGAGGCCGACAGCGAGCGACGCGCCGGGTTCGGGAAGTCGCCTACGGCTTGACGGCGCGGAACACGAGGTCCCGGGCGAGCAGCCGTGCGTGCAGGCGCGCGTAGCGGCCGCCGACGAAGCTCAGCTCGACGTCGTCGAACCCGGCAAGGAGGCCGTGCAGCTCCCGCGGCGAGAACATCCTGAGGTGCGTCGGATCGTCTTCCGGTGCTCGTCCTCGCAGGAAGCTCAACCGGTTCTGGAGGCGGAACGCGTTCGGCACGGACCCGACGAGGACACCCTCGCGTCGCAAGACCCGCCAGATCTCGGCGACGAGCGCATCCGGGAACTGGAGGTGCTCGAACAGCTCCCCGGCGACCACGGCGTCGAAGCTGGCGTCCTCGAACGGCAGGACGCTTTCGACGTTCGCCTGGACGGTCTCGATCCCGAGCGCCGACGCCTTCTCGAGCGCGGCGGCGTCCACGTCGAGCCCGACGACCGAGTTGCCCTCGAGGAAGTGCTTCGTCAGCGCACCCGCGCGGCAGCCGAGGTCGAGCACGTGCTTCCCGCGGCCGACC
Source organism: uncultured Gaiellaceae bacterium (assembly GCA_963740105.1). Classification (GTDB taxonomy): domain Bacteria; phylum Actinomycetota; class Thermoleophilia; order Gaiellales; family Gaiellaceae; genus GMQP-bins7. The sequence continues at coordinate 20,617 of CAVUCT010000010.1, read as the reverse complement.
GCGGCGACGAACAGCGGGATCCGCTCGGGGACGAAGACGAATTCGCCCTCGTCGCGCCGCTCCCGGTGATGCTCTTCGTAGCGGTCGCCGAGCGAGCTCACGCGGAGCCGACGGCGGCCTCGTGCCCGAGCGACGCAATGGTCTTGCGCAGCCCGTCCTCGAGCGCGATCTCGGGCTCCCAGCCGAGGATCTGCTTCGCACGGGTGATGTCCGGCTGGCGTACCTGCGGATCGTCGACCGGCAGCGCCTCGTACACGATCTCGCTCGACGAGCCGGTGAGGCGGAGAATGACCTCCGCGAGCTCGAGGAGCGTCTTCTCGTCAGGGTTGCCGAGGTTCACGGGCAGGTGCTCGCTCGATTCCGCGAGGAGCACGATCCCGCGGATGAGGTCGTCCACGAAGCAGAAGCTTCGCGTCTGCGAGCCGTCGCCGAACACCGTCACGGGCTTGCCGTCGAGCGACTGGCGCAAGAAGGTCGGAATCGCACGTCCGTCGTTCGCGCGCATCCGCGGGCCGTACGTGTTGAAGATCCGGACGATCGCCGTGTTCACGCCCTGCTGACGGTGGTACGCCATCGTGAGCGCCTCGGCGTAGCGCTTCGCCTCGTCGTACACGCCGCGCGGCCCGATCGGGTTCACGTTGCCCCAGTACGTCTCCGGCTGCGGGTGCACCTCTGGATCGCCGTATACCTCGCTCGTCGAGGCGAGGAGATACCGCGCCCGCTTCCACTTCGCGAGGCCGAGCGCATGATGCGTCCCGTACGACCCGGTCTTCAGCGAATGGAGCGGGAGGCGGAGATAGTCGACCGGGCTCGCCAGCGCAGCGAGGTGGTAGACGAAGTCGATCGGCTCCCCGGTCACGATCGGCTCGATGACGTCGTGGTTCACGAAGGTGAACGCGTCGTCGCGCAGGTGGTCGATGTTCTCGAGGGTCGAGACGACGAGGTTGTCGACGCAGATGACGCGGTGTCCGCGCTGCAGGAGCGCCTCGCAGAGATGGGAGCCGAGAAATCCGGCGCCGCCGGTGACGAGTGAGGTCGGCATGGTCTCGATCCTAATCGGCCGCATGCGCGTGCGACTTCACTCCTTACGACACCCGTACGAGCGCTCCTGCCTGTTCACGCGCATCACCAGCACAGTTGACCGAGTGCCTCCCGATCCGCGCGAACTGCCGTGTCGAGGCGACCGACCCGGACTCACCGGAGGTCCTTGTTCGCCTCCATGTCGAACCACATCGCGAACAGCGTCATCTGGAGCCCCGCGATCACGAGCACCGCAACGAGGACGATCGACGCCGGCGTGATCGCGTTCCCGGCGATCCGCAGGGCGAGTTCCAAGAGCCCGAGGAGGAGGCCCGCGCCCAGCATCAGCGCCCCGAACGAATAGAAGAAGACCAGCGGGTGGAAATCGCGGATGACGTACTTCTGTCCCATGCGCCACCAGAAGCCCTTGAACAGGAGCCACGAGATCCGCGGCACGACCGAGCGGAGCCTGATACCCGAACGCTCACCGACGTCGTAGATCGGCCGTGACGGGATGTCCCGCACCCGCGCGTTGTCGAGGTTCAGGTGGACGAGCATGTCGTTCGGGAATCCGTAGCGGGGATACAACGCATCGAGATCGAGCCGGCGTAGGGCGGTCAGCGAAACGGCGGTATATCCCGCCTGCGAGTCGGCGACGTGCCAGTAGCCAGACGCGATCTTGGTGAGCAGCGACAGAACGGCGTTCCCGAGGTACCGCGTCCGTGGGATGACCTTCCATGCCTCGCCCGAGACGAGGCGGTTCGCCTTTGCGTACTCGACCTCGCCCCGCGCGACCGGAGAGATCAGCGACTCGAGCTCGGCGGGATCCATCTGGTTGTCGGCCGCCATGACGCAGGTCACGTCGATCTCCTCCTCGACGGCCTTCCGATATCCCGTGGCGATGGCGGCCCCCACTCCGGCATTACGTGTGTGCCGGAGGATCTCGACGCGTGGGTCGCCAGCGGCCTCCGCAGCGTCGGCCGTTCCGTCTCGCGAGGCGTCGTCCACGACGTATATCCGGTCGACGAGGTCCGGGATGCCACGGATCGTCTCGCCGACGAGGCGCTCCTCGTCGTACGCAGGCACGACGACCGCAACCCGCTTGCCGTCGAGCATCAGGCCGAGGTCGACGCCGATCCGCGTCGCCGACCGGCGATCGGGTCGACGAGGAGCGCGGCGATCGCACCGAGGATGAGGCCGATCAGCGCGCCGACGAGGAGCGACGAACGGCTCGATCTGGCGGTCGTCTTGCTCGCCGCGGCCGGCTCGATGATGCGGCTCGACTCGACGTTCTCGGCGAGGTTCAGGAGCTGGCCCGCCTCGAACCGGGCGCCCTGGATCGCTGCCCTCCGTGCGTCGGCGGTCGTGATCACGGAGTTGAGGTTCGCGGTGAGAAGGAGCCGCTGGTCGAGGGGGATCGACTGATCGGCGATGATCGCGGCCTGCTGCACCTGAGCCAAGCGGATGCGTTCGTTGACCTCGTCGAGCTGCAGCTCAGCCGCCTCGAGCTGATCCTCGAGGCCGGCGACCTTCTCGGTCACGTACACCGATACGCGCTCGCTCACGCGTTCGGCCAGCACGCCCGCGGCGAGCTCCACCTTGCGCTTCCCGTTCCCCTTCACTGCGATCTCGATGAGCGGATTGATCCCGCGGAGCTGACCCACCGCGAGCAGCTCGCGCGTCGAGATCGACGAGCGCAGCCGCGAAACAGGGATGCCGCTGGCCTCCGATGCGTTCTTGAGCGCCGCCTCCGAGCGAATGATCTCGCCCACCGTGCGCGGGTTGGTCGCGAGGCTCTGGATCTGGCCTCCCCCGAGCGGTGCGAACGGCTGCCCGAGGTAGACGATCGTCTGCGCGCGCCAGACGGAGCCGCCCGAGAGCGCGAGCGCGATGCCGACGACGGCGCCGACGACGAGGCCGCCGACCGGAAGCCACCAGCGGAGCTTGAGGCGTTGCCACGCCGAGGAGAGATCGACCTCCTGCTCTTCGTCGAGGGGGGTGCTCATGGGGCCGCGACCCTAGCAGCGGCCCAGCGCCATTGAGCTGCGAGACCTTCGTCGAACGGAGTCACCGGCTGCCAGCCGAGCGCCGTCCGAATGCGCGTCGTATCGGCGGCGGTCCGGGCCGCGTCGCCTTCTCGACGGGGCATGCGAACGACCTCGAGCCGCCGCCGCGAGATCCGGCCGAGCGTCTCGATCGCCTCGAGCATCGACACCTCGGCGCCTCCGCCGACGTTGAACGTCGAGCCCGGAGCGCCACCTTCCATGGCCGCGATCGTGGCGTCCACCGCGTCGTCGACGAACGTGAAGCTGCGCGACTGCGTTCCGTCGCCGTTGAGCTCGAAGGGGCGACCCTCGGCGAGGCAGGTGACCATCTTCGTGAAGGCCATGTCCGGACGCTGGCGCGGGCCGTAAATCGTGAAGTAGCGGACGGTGACCACCTCGAGTGCGAACTCGGACGCGTATGCGTGCGCGAGGTGCTCGCAGGCGAGCTTCGTGATCCCGTACGGAGCGATCGGGCGGGGTCTCGCATCCTCGGGAGTCGGATACGTCGCCGCGTCTCCGTAGATCGAGGACGACGACGCGAAGGTCACGCGCACTCCCGCCGCGGCGGCCGCCTCGAACAGCCGCTGCGTCGCGAGCACATTCTGGCGCACGTAAACCGGGAAGACGCTGCCGAAGCTCGCGACGCCGGGCTGACCGGCGAGATGGAAGACGCCGTCGAAGCCCGAGAGGCCGAGATCGTCCTGCGCGAGGTCGACGCGCTCTACGGGCAGGCCTGCCGCATTCTCCTCCTTCAGCGCGGGGTCGTAGTAGTCCGTGTACGCATCCCAGCCGATCGCATCGTGCCCGCGCTCGCCGAGCGTGCGCAACAGCTGCGAGCCGATGAAGCCCGCGGCTCCGGTGACGAGGTAGCGCATGACGCGGGAATGCTACGGCCGATGGACGACCGTGAGCGCTCCGTCATCGCCCGGCGCGAGGCACACCTCGGAGAAGTACCGCGTCATCACGACGCCGTCCTGGAAATCTCCGAGCCGCGGCTCGGGTGACTCGCCGCGCGCGAGCGCGAGCGCGAGCTCCGGATAGCGGCCGCCCGCGGCGAGCGGAACCGGGAACCCGCCGCCGAAGCGCGTGTTGACGTCCGTGATCGGAAGCGAGCCGTCCGGTTCACGGAAGCACTGCACGTTCGCCGGCCCTTTTATCCCGACCGCCTCGGCGACGCGGGCGCCGTGCTCGATCAGCTCGCGATCCTGGATCGACGAGCCCTTGATCGACTCGCCGCCCTTCGAGAGAAGCATGGTGCGCGGGATCGCGTTCAAGCAGCGGGCCTCCAGGTCGCAGAACACGTCGATCGAGAACTCCTCTCCGAGACAGGCCTCCTGGACGAACGACGGCACGTCCGAATAGCCGAGAAAGAACGCGAGCTCATCGGCGTTCGTCGCGCGATGGATGTTTCGCGAGCCGAAGCCCTCGCGCGCCTTCACGAGGACGGGGTAGCGAACGTCGTCGGGCACGTCCTCGGGAGCCCAGCTGCGCGGCGACGGGATCCCGTTGGCGACGAAGAAGCGGTGCGCTTCGAGCTTGTCCGACATCCGTGCGGTGGCCTCGGGATCGGGGAGGAGGACGAGTGCCGGCGAGAGTCCGTCGCGCGCGCTCGCGAGCACAGTGAAGTCGAGGTCGTTCAGCGGCACGACGAGGCGAACATCGTGCTCCTCCCGAAGAGCTGCGAGTACCGGGACGTACTCCGCATCGGCGATCCGCGGGACGATGGCGTGCCGGTCACAGTGGTAGAGCGCCGGCGCGAGCGGGTCGGCGTCGACGCCGAGCGTGACGGCGCCCGCAGCGCGGAACGCGCGGGCGATGTCCACGCGCTGCCCGACCGACGTGAGCATGACGACCACGACGCGAGAGCGTACTCCGGGCTAGGGTCAGCGCCGTGCCGGAGCCGATCCGCGTCCTTCGCGTCATCGCGCGCCTGAACATGGGCGGCCCCGCGATCCACGTCTCCAATCTCGCCGCCGGACTGCAGACGCGCGGGTACGCGACAACGGTGGTCGCCGGAAGCCTCGCGCGGGGCGAAGACTCGATGGCGTTCGTCGCCGAGCGGCTCGGGGTCACGGTCGTCAGCGTCCCGGAGATCCAGCGCGAGGTCGCACCGCTGCACGACGTGCAGTCGATTCGGCGACTCACCGAGATCATGCGCGAGGTGCGGCCGCACATCCTTCACACGCATACGGCAAAGGCGGGCGCGCTCGCCCGCGCCGCCGCGCTCGTGGCGGGAAGCGCGCGCCCGCCGATCATCGTCCACACCTTCCACGGCCACGTGCTCAAGGGGTACTTCGGCGCGGGTCGCACGGCGTTCTTCAAGCAGGTGGAGCGGACTCTGGCGCGCTACTCCGACGTGCTCGTCGCAGTGAGCCCCGAGGTGCGCGACGAACTCGTGGCGCACGGAATCGCTCCCGCGGACAAGTTCACCGTGATCCGGCTCGGAATCCCACTCGACGAGCGGCTCGGCGACGAGACCGCGGACTTCGACTATCGCGCTCTGTACGGAATTCCCGACGACGCGTTCGTCGTGGGCTGGGTTGGCCGTATGACCGGCGTGAAGGACACGGACGCGGTGCTCGAGATCGTCCGCGCGACCCGGGAACGGGACGTTCCTGCCGTCCTGTGCATGGTCGGCGACGGCCCCGACCGTGATCGCCTCGAGCAGGTTGCACACGATCTCGGTATCGCACGCTCGACGTACTTCGTCGGCTACCAGTCCGACGTCGCGGGCTACTACCGGCTGTTCGACGCGTTCCTGCTTCCGTCGGTCAACGAGGGAACTCCGGTGAGTGCGATCGAAGCGCTGGCGTCGGGAACGCCGGTGGTCGCGACGCGCGTCGGGGGCGTGCCCGACGTCGTGACGGACGGCGCGACCGGATTCCTCGTGGAGCCCGGCGACACCGACGCCGCCGCGGAGCGCCTTGCGCAGCTTGCGCGCGACCCGGCGCTCCGGTCCAGACTGGGCGAATCCGGCCGCGAGAACGTGCGAGAGCGTTACGCCGTCGATCGCCTCGTCGACGACGTCGACCGGCTCTACCGGTCGCTGCTCGCCGAGAAAGGGCTCGCGTAGGCTACGACCTCCAGCCCCCGGTCGCGCCGCGGTACGTCCCGCGGAAGAGCGCGAGCGGCGTACGCAGAAGAATCCCGAGGTCGACTCTTGGCGAGCGGTTCTCGACGTACCAGACGTCGAGGTCGATGCGCTCCGCCCAGGGCAGCGACGCGCGTCCGTGCACCTGCGCCCAGCCGGTGAGGCCAGGCCTGATATCGAGCCTGCGGCGCTGATGTTCATCGTATTGCTCGACCTGGTAGCGAAGCGTCGGACGGGGCCCGATGACGCTCATGTCGCCGCGCAGGATGTTCCAGAGCTGGGGAAGCTCGTCGATCGACGTGCGGCGCAGCATGCGTCCGACGCGAGTGATCCTCCGATCTCCCTGATCCACCGCGTACCCGGCGCCGAGCTTCTCCGCGCCGACGACCATCGTGCGGAGCTTGAGCACTTCGAAGTCGACACCGTCCTTGCCCACGCGCATCTGGCGATAGAGGATCGGCCCGCGGTCCTCGAGCTTCGTCGCCAGCGCGGCGAGGCCGATGAGCGGGCTCGTGAGGACGAGACCGGCGCCGGCAACTGCGACATCGGCCGCACGGTTCATCGCGTTCCCTTCGCCTTCTCCCAGGTCTGGGGCGTCCCCGACCGCAGGTACCGCACGAGCGCCGCGACCGTCGACTTCGTGACGACGAAGTAGTAGTAGGCGAGCCGAGCGCCGGGAACCGACAACCGCGCCTTCCCCGCGCCCGCGAGCCCGAGTCCCGCAAGCTGAAGGAGGAGGAACACGCGGTAGAACGGCGCGCGCGCGACGAGCAACAGGTTCGAAACGAGTAGGCCGAGATGCAGGATCCCGGTCGAGTAGCGCAGGACGCGGTGCGAGACGAGCTGCACGAGGTAGAGCGGCCGCGTCGGCCCGCGCAGAGCGCGCCCCGTGAGGATGTGGCCCAGTGCACGCGAGATCGTCCGCACCTTGCGGCCGTACTCGTCCTCGGGCTCGGCGGCCGGCTTCTCCGTCGCCACCGCGGCAGGCTCGTACACGGCGCGCAGCCCCATCTGCTCCATGAGGTACGGAAAGCCGAAGTCGTGTCCGAACTTCGGGTCGTCCTCGACATAGGCAGCCCGCTTGACGGCGTAGATCGCGCCGTTGCCGGCGGTGATCGAGCTCGCGGTCGACTCCTGCTCGCGCACCCACATCTCGTAGCGCCAGTACGCGCCCTCCATGTTCGCGCCGTCCGCACTCTCGAGTCGGAGCTGACCGCAGACGTAGCCGACATCCGGATCGGAGAGGTTCCGCGTAAGCGCGCGCAGGGCGTCCGGCTTCCATTCACTGTTCGCGTCGGTGAACGCGAGGACGTCGCTCGACGTCGCGCGCACCGAGCGATGCTGCGCCGCGACCTTGCCCTCGCGCGGGCACTGGAGCAGCCGCACGCGTGTGTTCTCGGCTGCGATCTCGCCGACGATCGCATCCGTAAGGTCGGTCGACCCATCCGACGCGACGACGACCTCGAGCGTTTCCTCCGGATAGTCGAGGGCGAGCGCGTTCTCGATGCGGCGGCGGATGACGGCCTCCTCGTCGTGGGCGGAGACGACGAGCGTGACCGACGGAGTCTGCTCCGTCTTGCGAACCGGCCGCGGTCGGAGACGCGCGAGCGCTCCCATCGCGAGCGGATAACCGGCGTGCGTCCACGCGAGTGCGCCGAGCGAACCCCAGAAGAGACCCTTCGCGATCACGCCGCGAGCATCTCCCTGACGAGCGCGCGATAACGCTCCATCGCGACGATCCGATCGGCCTCCTCCTCGACGTATGCGCGACCGCGCCGGCCCATCTCGGCGAGGTCGAATGCTCCGTCCGCGGCCTCGCGGACCGTGCGTGCGATGAGATCGGGCCGCGCGGGCGGGATGACGATGCCGCAGCCGACCTCACTCACGAGACGTGCGGTCTCGCTCGTGTCGTCGGCTGCGACGAGCACGGGGCGGGCGGCAGCGAGGATCCCGTAGAGCCGGCTCGGCACGACGTAGCCGGCGAGGCCCTTCGCCAGCCCGACCACGTGGAGATCGGCGCTCGACAACGAGAGCGGGAGCCGCTCGCGCTTCTGGTACGGGAGGAAGCGCACCTTCTCCTCGACCTCGAGCCGCTCCGCGAGCGCGACCATCTGCGCGTGGCGCGCGCCGAACCCTGCGATGACGATGCAGAGGTCGTCGCGGTCGCGGAGGAAGGTCGCCGCGCGAACGAGGCTGTCGAGGTCCTGGGCGTGCCCGACGTTGCCCGAGTGCATGACGACGAAGCGATCGGCGAGCCCGTGGCGCGACGCCCACTCGTTGTCGCGCGGCTGCGGCGTGATCGCCCGCGTGTCGACCCAGTTCGGGATGACGCGCAGCCGCTCGGGCGGCGCGCCTTTCTGCTCCAGGCGTTCGCGCATCGTCTCGCCGATTGCCACGATCCGGTCCGCACGGCGCAGGTACGCGCCGACGAGCCCGCGGAGAACGCCGATCACGGCGGGGTTGCGCAGGCGATGGAGCTCAGTCGCGATCTCCGGAAAGACGTCCTGGCTGATGACGAGCACCGGCGCGCCGACGCGCTTTCCGACGAGGACACCGAGGTCGCCGATGATCGGCGGGTCGGTCATGCACAGCACGAGATCGGGCGCCCGGCCGCTGAGCGCGTGACGAAGAGCCAGGCCGAGATAGGAGAAGTAGTTAAGTGCGCGGCGGCCCAGCTCTGACCGCTCGTACGACGTTGACGCGACGCGCGTGATGACGACGCCGTTGTGCTCGATCTGCCGCGGCTCGTCCTCGTGGCCGTGCAGGACGCCGGTGACGACCTCGACCTCGTACTCCTCCGCGAGCGCCTCGCACAGCTCGGTCAGAAGGTGCGCGGTCGCCTCCACGCCGGGCCAGTAGTACTGGTTGAGGACGAGAATCCGTCGGCGGGACACCGCGGCAGGCTAGCGCCGATCATCCACGGCTTCGCGCACGGTCTCCAGGAATCCGTCGACGCTCGGGCCGTAGCCCCAGTCGGCCGCGAGCTCGCGCGACCGCTCTCCCTGCGCTTGCCGCAGCTCCGAATCGGCGGCGAGCCCACCGAGCGCACGTGCAGCTGCGGAGACGTCTCCCGCTGCGACGAGCACTCCGTTCTCACCGTCTCTGAGCAGATCGTGCGCTGCACCGACACGGTCGGAGAGAACGAGCGGGAGACCGCACGCGGCGGCCTCGTTGACGACGACGGCCCACGGTTCGCGCTCGGAGAGGAGCGCGAAGACGTCCGCCGCCACGTACAGCTCGGCGATCCGTTCCCAGTCGAGGTCGCCGGTGAGCACGAGCCGTACGCCGAGGTCGCGGGCGAGCCCCTCCAGACTCGAACGCTCGACGCCCTCGCCCGCGACGACGAGCAGGAGCTGCGCGTCGGCCGCCACGGCGACTGCTCGCACCAGGTCGTGGAGCCCTTTCTCCGGCGCGAGGCGCGCGACCGAGAGGACGATCACATCGTCGTCCTCCGCGCCGAGTGCGCTCCGGAGCTCTGGACGACGACTCGCGAGACGAGACGCGGTCGCGCCGAACTCCTCGACGTCGACGGTGTTCGCGAACACGCGCACACGATCCGCGGGCGCTCCGCGGGCGACCATCGAGTTGCGGGCCAGCGTCCCCGTGACGAGAACGCCCGACGCATTCGCGACGACGGGCGGGACGACGGTGGCCTTCACCTTCCGCCGCCACCCCGGCCGTGGTCCCTCGTCATGGCTCTCGACGACGAGGACGTACGGGACGCCACGAAGGCGGCACCACGCGATGGCGGCCTGTGCCGCGAACGTGCTCCAACCGGAGACGACGACGACGTCGGGCCGGACGCCGTTGAGCGCCGGCACGACACCCGGCGTGAGCGGGTAGTCGTGGTGGAGTACGCGCGCGGCGCCGGGGACGCGCAGACCGCGGAGGAAGATCGCGCGGTGCTTCGGTTCCACGCGCCACGTGCGTCCGGCCACAGTTCCGGCCGCGTAGACGACGGTGAGATCGACCTCCGGGAAGCGCCGCGATACGGTCGAGGAGCGGCGCCCGATACGGAGTCGGCTCGGGAAACACGGCTGCGACGCGGATGGGCGGGGCGTCGGGTGCCGCCGCGAGCGCGCGGAGCAGGTCGGCCGCGTCGCGACGTGCGTTCCTTGCGAGCGCGCGGCGGCGTGCCCGACGCGCCGCGACGTGGGCGGGAAGCAGAGGATCCAGGCGTACGGCCTCGCCCAGCACGACGGCCCCTGCCGTTCCGCGTGCGTGCGCTGAGAGCCGCACGAGCGCGCGAGCCGCTGCCGCCCGAACCACTCCCAGCTCGTCGTCGAGAAAGGCGTGCTCGGCTTCGAAGGTCTGCTCGAGCTCGACGAACGCGAGAGCGGCTGCCTCGGCGTCTGCGGCCCCGACCTCGTCGCCGAGCCAGACCCGGCGGGCGAGCGCTGCACGCTGCTCGGAGAGCTCCGGTGCGATTGCGCCGATCTGCCGAACCGAGATCGCCTCTGCAAGATCCCGCTGCAGGTCGCGGCGTCGCCGCGAGGCCTGCTGCGGATGCAGCCGATGCAACACGAGCGGAGCCTCGACGCAGTCGCCCTCCGCGACGGCGAGGAGTCGCGTCCAGAGGTCGTAGTCCTCGGACTCGCCGAACGACGTGTCGTACCGCAACCCGTGCTCCTCGAGCAGGTCGCGCCGGAGCACGACCGTGTTGTGGAACACCGGGGCGCTGAAGAGCGCTCGCCAGCGCAGCGCAGCGCGGCCGGCGTCGTGGAGATGGAGCTCGAGCGGTTCTCCGTTCGCCGCGATGTCGAGGAGGCCCGCTCCCACGAGGCTGAGATCCGGCCTCGAACCGAGAAGCGCGATGCTCCGCTCGAGCCAGTCCGCAAAGGCCGCATCGTCGGCGTCCATGCGCGCGACGTACTGACCGCGGGCTTCGTCGAGCGCGCGGTTCAGCGAGCCTGCGAGCCCGAGCTGCTCGTCGTTGCGAAGCAGTGCGGAGGCGCTGGTCGTCGATCGACGCGAGCGTCTCGGCAGTGCCGTCCGACGAGTGGTCGTCGACGACGATCAGCTCGAGGTCGGACACGGTCTGGCGCAGGATGCTGAGCAGCGCCGTCCGGACGAACGGCTCGCCGTCGTGCACGGCGACGAGGACGGAGACGAGCGGCACGTTCGGCACAGGCGTCCCGTAGCCTACGGCCCGTGCCGCGGGAGCTTCCGTCGTTCGACCTCGTCGTCGCGACGGTCGGGAGGACGGACGAGCTCGGTCGTCTACTCGCCTCGCTGGAGGCGCAGGCCTATCCGAGACTGCGGGTCGTCCTCGTCGATCAGAACGACGACCGACGGGTCGCGGACGTGGTGGCGGGACGCGCGCTCGAGGTCGTACTGCTGCCCTCTCGACGAGGGCTTTCACGCGCGCGCAACGTCGCGCTCGACCGGGTGAGCGCGGACCTCGTCGCGTTCCCGGACGACGACTGCATCTACCCGCCGGGATTGCTCACGCGCGTGGGGGAGCTGTTCGCTGCGGACAGCTCGCTCGACGGTCTCACGGGACGTGCCGCTGACGCGTCCGGGCACCATGCGGCGTCCTGGAAGCAGGACGCGGCGAGACTCACCGAGGACAACCTCTGGAACCGGGCCATTTCGTTCACGATCTTCCTCCGCGGGCGCGTGGTCGAGCAGGTGGGGCCCTTCGACGAGCGGTTGGGGCTCGGCTCGGATGAGCCGTGGGGATCGGGCGAGGAGATCGACTACCTCGTCCGCGCGGTTCGCAGCGGGGCGCGGATCGAGTATGACCCGACCCTCGTCGTGCAACACGACCTTCGCGAGAACGACGCGCCGATCGGGTTCCGCGACGGCGCGAGCGTCGGGTACCTCCTGCGCAAGCACGCCTACCCGGCCCGGACGGTCGGCCGCATGCTCGTCAGACCGGTCGGAGGTGCACTCGTCGCGGTCGCTCGACTCGACGGCGCGGGCGCGCGCTACCAGGTCGCGACGCTTCGAGGTCGCCTTCGCGGCTACTTCGGCGCGAGGCGCTCGAACAGCTCCGCGTGACGATCGAGCCACGGCTCGAGCGAGAAGCGCTCGACAGCGCGCGCGCGAGCCGCGGCTGAGTAGCCCGGAAGGTCGTCGAGCACACGCGCGACGGCCTCGGCGAGCGCCTCGGGTGACGGCGGCTCGTCACGCTCCCAGGAGACGGAGTGCGCGACGCCGATTCCCCCGACGTCCCCGACGAGCTCGCTCGTGCCGCCGCTCGCCGGATGCACGACCGGAAGGCCGCAGGCCATCGCCTCGACGACGAGCGTCGGACACGGATCCTGCACCTTCGTGTGCAGCAGCAGGTGGGCACGCCGGAAGACGTCCGGCGCATGGCGCTGTTCATAGCCGCCGACGAGGTGCACGCTCCCACGGAGTCCCAGCTGGTCCCGCAGCGGCTCGATCGGACTCACGAGCCGCCCGGTGACGAGAAGCTGCGCGTCCGGGCGCTCCACGCGAAGGGCGGCGAGCGTCCGCAGGGCGAGCTCGAGCCGGTATTCCTGCGTCTGATCGCCTCCGAGCAGCAGGACGGGCCCGCCGCTCGGCGGTGTCGCAGCCGGCGTGAAGTGCGTCGTGTCGGCGGCGTTGTGCAGGATCTCCCAGGTCCCGCTCGGCGCGCCGAGGAACTCGTCGGCTGACTGCTTCGAGAACTCGCTCTGGTACAGCACGTGGTCGGCCGCGAGTACGGCGCGTCGCAGCGGGTCGTTGAGCTCCTCGGTCCGATCGCCAGCCCAGCCCGGATACGCCACGCCGTCCTGGTTGACGACGATCGCCGCGCCGCGCCGCTTCGCGATCCGGAGGAGCGGCCCGAGGTCGCGCGGCAGCCACGTCGTGCCGAGGTAGAGGAGCGAGAAGTCCGCGGGCGCGTTCGGAAAGCGCTCGTTCAGCTTCTGCGCCTTCGCCGTCCCACCCGCAGCCCGCTCGCCCGAGGCCGGGACACGATCGTGCCCGTAGAAGACGCGGACGCCCGGCGCCGCCCGACCCGATGCGAGCAGTCGCGCCCACCTGCTCGCCGCCCGACCGTATCTCGCGGCACGCGCGGTGCTCAAATCCACCGGTCTCACGCCTCCTCACCCAGCACGACGAACCCCTCCAGGAGCGCGCGCCAGCGCGGCCGCAACGCGGGGTACGAGTTCTCCTCGGCCGTCGCGCGACCGGCGAGGCGCATGCGTTCCAGCTCATCCGTCGGCGCCCCGGCGACATGCGCGAGCGAACCGGCCAGACCCTCCACGTCCTCGACGTCGACCATCCAGCCGTTCACGCCGTGCGCGACGAGATCGGCGGCCTGGCCGACACGGGTCGTCACGAGCGGCACGCCGGTCGCCATCGACTCGAGCACTGCACGCGGGCCGCCCTCGTCGCGCGACGCGACGACGCAGGCGTCGATCGCCGCGTACGCGGTCGCGACTGCGTCGACGTCGTCGAGCAGCGCGTGCCGGTACGGGATGCCGAGCCGCTCGAGGCCGGCTCGGACGTACCCGCGCGACGGCCCGGTGAGAAGAAAGCACAGCTCGGGGACGAGGTCGCGAAGCCGTTCCGCGACGGAGAGGAGCACGTCCGGCCCTTTGATCAGCTTGGGCTCGAGTCCTTCACCCCAGCCGACGCCGTCCTTCTGGAACGAGCCGACGACGAAGGCCGACGCGGGCAGCTCGAACCGCGATCGCGCATCGCGCGCGGCGTCGGGAGCACGGAGCGGAAACGTGTCGACGTCGATCCCGATCGGGATGCGGTGCACCTTTTCGGGGGCCATACCGGTCCCGCGCACGAGCTCCTCCATCGCGCGGTTCGTGACCTGGACGCGGTCGATCTCCGCATGGCGCTTGCGCATCGCGTCGAAACAGGCGTCGAACTCGGGCATCCCCGGCGTGCCCGGACGGCCGTGGAAGTAGGCGAAGCCGAGGTTGTTGCCGTGCCGCTCGAAGTCGTGGAGGAGCAGCGTGAACTGGCTCTGGTGGAAGATCGACTGGCCCGCCACCGCGTTGATCCACGCGGGCGGCCCGAGCTCGACACCGAGCGCGCGAGCGGTCCGGACGAGCTGCCGAGCCTCGTAGGACAGCACCCACTCCGCCGCCTCCTGGCCGATGAAGAGGCGCGTGTGAGGTGCCCAGCCGCGCGTGCGTCGACCGACGACGGCGCGCCGGACCGGCCGTCCCACCGGAGCCAGGAGCCGCCGAACCTGCTCCGCTGTGCTCATTCCCTCAGCGTTCGAGGACGTTCTCGGCAGGCTCGAGCTGCGATCGGAGGCGTTCGAGGTCGGCGTCGACCAGCATGTGGACGAGCTCCTCGAAGTCAACGGTTGGCGACCACCCGAGCTCCTCCCTCGCCTTCCGGGCGTCACCCACGAGGTGGTGCAGCTCTGCTTTGCCACGAACCAGCGATTCGTCAGTCCGAACGTGCTTCGTCCAGTCGAGGTCGACGTACGCGAACGCCAGCTCGACGAGGTCGCGGACGCTGTTGGACTCGCCCGTCGCGATGACATAGTCGGCCGGCGCGTCGCGTTGGAGCATCAGCCACATCGCGCGAACGTAGTCCCCGGCGTACCCCCAGTCACGGCGCGAATCGAGGTCGCCGAGCGCCACCTCGTGCTCGAGCCCGAGACTGATCGCAGCGGCCGCCCGCGAGATCTTGCGCGTGACGAAGTCGAGCGGCCGTCGAGAAGATTCGTGGTTGTAGAGGATCCCGGACGACGCGTGCAGGCCGTAGCGCCGCCGATAGCTGAGCGTGATGAAGTGCGCGTAGGCCTTGGCGACGCCGTACGGCGTGACGGGCGCGAGGGGCGTCACCTCGGTCTGCGGAACCTCTCGCGGCTCGCCGAAGATCTCGCTCGATGACGCCTGGTAGAAGCGAATTTCCGTATCGACTCGCCGGATCGCCTCGAGCAGCGCCGTGCACCCCACGGCTGCGAACTCCGCCGTGAGTACGGGCTGCCGCCAGGACATGGGGACGAACGAGGGCGAGGCCAGGTTGTAGACCTCGTGCGGCCTGCAGCTCGTGATCACGTCGACGAGCGACAGCTCGGAGAGAACGTCGGCCTGGAGCAGCTCGACGCGATCGCGGATCGCCGTGAGGTTGTCGAACCGGCCGGAGACGGGCTGACGGACGACTCCGAACACGTCGTACCCCTCGGCAAGGAGCAACTCCGCAAGGAGCGACCCGTCCTGCCCCGCGATCCCGATGATGAGCGCGCGCCTGCGGTACATGGCGCCAGCACCTTAGCGCCGCCGTCACACGACCTATCCCTGGGCGCCTCTACCATCCGCGCCCGTGGCTGCCGTGACCCGGAACCGCGGGCCTGCCTTCGCGCTCGCGGGGCTGGTCGTCGGCTCCTTCGTCGTCTACGCGCTGCTCTCCACGCTCGTGAGCGTGCCGCGCGTGCACCCGGACGAGGTGCGCTACATGATCGGCGCCTCTGCGCTCGTCGAGGGCGACGGCCTGAGCCTACGTGGCGACGAGTACGGGTTCGGCCCGCTCCACGCCGCCGTGCTCTCGCTCGTGCTCTGGCTCTCGTCGAGCCTCGAGGCCGCGTACCCGTGGTTCAAGGTCGTGAACGCGCTCTTCTGGGCGCTCACGGCCGTTCCCGTGTATCTGCTCGCGCGCCGGCTCGTGTCGCAGTGGTGGGCCGTCCTCGCCGCCGGCCTGACCCTCGCGATCCCGTCGTCGATCTCGGTCGGGACGGTGATGACGGAGAGCATGGCGTTCCTCGCCGCCGCCTGGGTGCTCTACGCGACGATGCTCGCGCTCGAGCGCCCCACGGTCCCGCGGCAGCTCTGGCTCCTGGTCGCGATCGGGGTCGCATTCCTGACGCGCTCGCAGCTCGGCGTCCTCTACGTCGGCTGGCTCGTGGCGCTCGGCCTCCACTGGTGGATCAGGCCTTCGACGAGACCCCGCGGTCGAGCCGACTGGAGACGCCTCTGGCCGAGCGTGCTTCCACTCGTCGCCGCCGTCGCGTTTCTCCTGGCACGGATTGCCGGCGGCTCGTCACCCCGCGACTCGCTGGGCGCGTACTGGGAGCTGTGGCGCGGCTACGACCCGTTCGGAGTCGCGAAGTGGGTCGTGTACCACCTCGCCGACGTCGAGATCTACCTGGCCGTGATCCCGTTCGCCGTGGCGCCAATCGTGCTGACGCGGCTCGTGCGAAGCGGACGGGCGGGCTCGATCGTCGACTCCGCGTTCGCGTCGCTCTTCATCGCGGCGAACGCGACGGGCCTCATCGTCGTCGCCGCGTTCACGAGCACACCGTGGGGCTACGACCGCCTGCACGACCGCTACGCCTTCTACCTCCTCCCGCTGTGGCTGCTCGCCTTCGTCGTCTGGCTCGCGGACGGTCTCCCGCGGCCGCTCGTCGCGGCCGCGACCGGTGTCGTGCTGGCGCTCGTCCTGCCGGCGGTGCTCCCGTTCCGCCAGCTCGCGAACGAGGCGGGCATCGACACCGTTCCCGGCGCGCTCTGGGTCTGGGTCGAAGCGCAGGTCGCCGGCCCCGGCCCGCTCTCCGGCTCGCGCCTCCTGGCCGTGTTCGTGATCGGCCTCCTGCTCGCGATGGTCCTGCTGCCGCGACGCGCAGCGGGAGCGCTGGTCGTCGCCGTGGCCGCCGTGCTCCTCGTCACGAGCGCGCTCGCCTGGGAGCGCCTGATCGACGCGCCTGAGGACGCCGTCTTCGCCGGCGGGCTCGAGCGATCGTGGGTCGACGACGCCGTGCCGGAAGACGCGCGCGTGACGAAGCTGTACATCGACACGGAGTGCGGCTCGGCGCTCGAGCGGCATGCGCTGTTCCTCACCGAGGCCTTCAACGCCTCCGTCGACCGAGCCGCCTACATCGGGGACTCGACTCCCGACGGCCTGCCGATCGAGCGCGTCGACGTCGGCTCGGACGGACGGCTGCTGCTGTCACCGGGGAACGCCCTCATGGCGGAGTACGTCTTCACCCAGCCGGGCGTCGAGCTCGAGGGCGAGCGAGTCGCGACGGGCACGAACGCGGAGCTCGTCCTGTGGCGCACGGACGGCCCGGTCGTCGTCGTCGGCGCGACGTCGAACGACGAGCTCAGCGCGCGCGACTGTGCCTAGCGCACGCGGCGCAGGTAGCCGCTCGGGTTGAACGTGATGAGGAACTTCTCCCGCTCGCGGTCGACCACGAACTCGTCCGTCTGCGCAAGGAAGGTCTCGATCGCCTCCAGCGGGCCCGGCATCAGATCCTTGCGAATCTGCCCGATGTTCGAGTCCTCCACGATCAGGTAGCAGCCGACCGGGACGAGCGGCGCGTAGGTCGCGAGCTCCGCCTCGACGTGCGCCTGCGAGTGATCCGAGTCGAGGATGACGAGGATCGGATCGTCCGCGGCACGCGCACGCACCTCGTCGACGACGGCAGGATCCGTTGACGAGCGGCCGCTGAGGTACGTGATCCGCGGATGGGCCGGATAGTCCTCGCGCTCGGGCTCGATGTCGATCGACACGACCTCGCCGCGACCCACGAGGTCGCAGAGCGAGGCGAGGAACAGCGCGCTGCCGCCGCGATACGTGCCGGTCTCGACGATGAGCTCGGGCTTCGTCTCGAACGACGATCTCCTGGTAGACCCAGAGATCGAGCGGGTTCTTCAGCGCCTGCGCGCCGAGCCAGGTCGCCTCCGTCCAGGCGTCCGACTCGTAGAGGACGTCGTGCGCGCGAGCGACGGCGGCGCTGTCGAGCCGGCGATCGAGGCGAAAGCGAGCGGACGTCAGGGCGCGGCGCGGGTAGTTCTGCACGGGCAGCGATTCTAGGGTCGCGCCTCGGCGGAGAGCCCGAGCACCTTCAGGTAGTCGTCGGCGACCGACGCGATCGTGGGAACGGCGATGCGCGCCCGGTAACCCTCGAGGTCGGCGGCGAGACGCTCGATCACGTCAGGCACCTCCTCGGGCGATGCAAACGGCAACCCGCCCGCTCCGACCAGCTCCGGATGACCGCCGCTGTCGAGATACGCAGTGGGCAGCCCGCACGCGAGCGCCTCGAGCAAGGCGTTCGAGCACGGGTCGTCCCGGCTCGCGGCGAGGTAGACGTCGTGCTCTCGCAGGAGCCGAGCGACGCCGTTCGAGTCGAGCGGGCCGACGTGCCGGATGCGCTCGAACGGCTGCGGAGTCTGGCCGACGAACGTGAGCGACACGCGCGTCGGGTCGACGTTGTCGTCGAGCCACGCGAGCACGTCGGCGCCCTTGCGCGGATTCTGCGACCAGCTCGACGCGACCACCCGGATCGGTCCGCCGGTGTGCTCGTCGCGACATTCCAGCGGGTGGAAGATCGCCGGATCGACCGTGTTCCGGACGACGACCGGAGCGCGGAGCGAGATCCCCAGCTCGCCGTGCTTCTCGAGGCTGTACTGCGACTGGAGCACGGTCGCGTCCGCGAGCTCGCGCGTTGATCTCCGCGATGCGTGCGTCGGTGCCGTCGTCGAACCCGCGGTAAGCCCCGATCGGCCCGTCCACCCGGTGCACCATGCGGCAGTCCGATCGCGCGAAGCGGCGAAGACGCGCGAAGTCGAAGTTGAACGAGTTGAAGAGGCAGGCGGGCGTGCCACCGGAGATGCGGTCGTGCTCGACGACGACGCCGCGACGCTCGAGCTCTCGCACGAGCGCGCGGAGGAACTGGTGCCCTCCACCCGACGGCGGCGGCTCGAAGTCGTGGAAGAGCGCGAGGTCGGCGGACGCTCGTCTGCGCGTAGCAAATCGAGCTCCATGCGAGCCCGTCCTACAGCATCCCGGCCAGATCCGCGAAGAGCCCGACCTGCCGCCGCGAGCCGTCTCACGCCGAACGGAGCTTCCACACCTGCACGCCGGGATACTCCTCCTCGACGTACTCGTAGCGCCGATCGAGGAGGCGCTTCGCGCCCGCCACGAACGCGTTCCATGCCGGTACGTCGCCGTACTCGTCGAAGAACCCGAGGGTCACGAGAACGAATGTAGGACGCTCGCGCTCGGCGCAGCTCAACGTCTCGTCGAACTGCTCGCGAACGCTGAACAGGTACAGGTGGAAGTACCGGCACTCGAGGTCGAACGAGTCGTCGATGAACGCGGCATGTCCACCCTCGCTGTTCGAGCCGATCACCATGTAGCCGACCGTGCGTTGCGTGGGTATGAATCGCCCGCGGGCGCGCTCGAGCGCAATCGCGCCGGGGCTGATGGGACGCGCCGTCCAGAGGGTCGAGACGTCTCTTCCCCCGGCGACCTTCAGCGACGACCAGAGCGCGAAGAGAACGACTCCGCAGGCCGCCACCGCACACCACCTCCTGCCCAACATCGCGTTCGTTCGCCAGACCAGCGCGCCCGTGATGAGCGTGACCGGATACGCCAGGACTTGAAGATGCTCGTCTCCGTACGCCGTCAGCGCAATGACGCCCACCGCGGCGACGAGCGTTGCCGTTGCCATTCCTACGAGGGCGCGCTCCGCGTGCAGTCCGCGCGCAAGCGCGACACCTCCGACGGCGGTGAACGCGACGAGGAGCAAAATCGCGGCAGGTAGCTGCCATTTTCCAGCGAGGTGGAAGAAGTCTGTGAGGATGCGCAGGTGATCGTGCGCCCGGCCGAGGAACCCTTCGGACTGAGTGCGGGCGCCGGCGTAGTGAACGTTGTACGCGAACGTCTCGAGGTACGACCGCAACTCCCCTCGCACCCCCAACACCGCCACCGCGGCCACGACGGCACCTGCAGCGCCGAGCATCCCGCGCTTCACGGAGTGCCATCGCGGCGCGTCCGGCATTCGGAACGCGATCAGGGCGGCGACGGGAGCCGCAACGACGGGGGCGAGGTTGAGCTTCAAGAGCATGGCGAACACGACCGCCGCGCCCGAGGCGGCGTGCCAGCCGCGAAGCCACAGCCAAGGCACGAGCGGAGCGACAGACAGAGCGCCCAGCATCGACAATCCGACGAGGTACCACTCGGCGGTAAGTGTCAACGGGTACACCAGAAAGCTGGCCAGTGTCGCTGCGCGAGGTGCGCGAAGCTCACGAAGGAGGAGCCCAATCGACACGGCCCCCACGCCGAGCCACACCGCATCGAGCAAAAAGGGCCCGCGCCAGCCCGCGGCCCAGAGTGCGCCTGCATAGCTGTAGAAGAAGAGGGGATCCTTGTTGTCGAAGACCTCCGCGTAGAGACGGTCGCCGTCGAGCAGTCTCCCGGCGACGCTGAGAAAGACGCCCTGATCGCTGGCAACGAAGGGCTCGCCCCGCAGGAGCACGAGCGCCGTTCCCAGTATGAGCGCGAACACACCGAGGGCGATGGGCTGAGCGCGCACCGACCGGAAGATACTCAGGCCTCTTCTCGACCGCCCCGTCCCGGACCGACGATTGCGCATGCGTCGCGAAGAACCCCTTCGATCCGGTCGACATAGCGATCCCAGGTGAGGCTTGCTTCCACCGTCGCGCGCGCCCGCGCGCCGAGCGAGCGCGCGTGCCACCCGTCGCGCAGCACCTCACCCAGCGCGCGCTTGAACGCATGCGCGTCCCCCGGCTCGACG
>CAVUCT010000009.1:0-97194 GCA_963740105.1 uncultured Gaiellaceae bacterium | reverse complement strand
CCGCAGGAACGCGTGGTTCCAGAGGAAGCGGAATCCCTCGGCGAGCCGCGTGCGAAGCGGTGCCTCATCGGACTCGCGCTCCTCCTGAAAGGGCGTGCGCATGCGGAGCAGCAGCACGGTCGAGACGGCATAGGACATCGCATGCACGAGGAACGGCAGCGCCCGCGCCACGCCGAAGAGCGCGCCTCCGACGGGCGGCGCGGCGACGATCACCGCAGCCTCCCGGCCGGTGACCACCGAGACCGCCGCGGGAAGCTGCTTCTGCGGGACGACCGCGCGGAGCGCGCCGGCCTGAGCGGCACCGTAGAACGCGCTTCCCGCTCCCTCGACGAACGCGACGATCGGGATCATCCAGAAGACGATCTCGTCGGCCACGATCAGGAGGCCCAGAGTTCCGACCGCGACCGATCGAGTGACGTGTGCCCCGATCATGACCCTGCGGCGGGTCCACCGGTCGGCGGCGAGGCCTGCGGGCAGCGCGCAGAGCGCGCTCGGAAGCAGACGAGCGAACGCGACCAGACCCGCCTTCGCAGACGAACCAGTGAGCGAGAGGACGAGAAGCGGGTACGCGATCGCCGTGATCTGCGAACCGCCGCTCGAGACGAGCTGCGAGAACTGCAGCAGCATGAAGTCGCGGTTCCGGCGAAGAGGCGCGTCCATGCAGCGACGCTAACCCAATCAATGACGGCCTAGTCTCTCGCAGCGCGCTCCCGGGTCTCAGTCTTCAAGCGACATTCCTGAACGCTCGTGCACTCGGCGATCCTCTCGCCCAGAGCACAGGTGCGACTGGACGCCAGTTCCCGACAGGCGGATGATCACGGCGCGTGCGAGTCGACCTCCCCTCCGGCACGGTCACCTTCCTCTTCACCGACGTCGAGGGATCGACGCGGCTTCTCCACGAGCTCGGAGCCGAGGATTATGCCGAAGCGCTCGCCGAGCACCGGCGACTGATTCGCGAGGCCTGCTCTTGGCACGACGGCGTGGAGGTAGACACCCAGGGCGATGCGTTCTTCTTCGCCTTTCCAACGGCGCCGGGCGCGCTCGCAGCGGCGCGCGGGTTGACACAAGCACTCGCCTCCAGTCCGACCCGCGTTCGCGTCGGTCTGCACACAGGGACACCGCTCCTCACCGACGAGGGCTATGTCGGCGATGACGTGCATCGCGCCGCCCGCATCGCCGCCGCGGGCCACGGTGGGCAGGTGCTTGTCTCGTCGTCGACGGCTCAGCTCGTCGAGCTCGGGCTGAGCGACCTCGGCGAGCATCGACTCAAGGATCTGTCTGCTTCAGAGCGCATCTACCAGCTCGGAGACGGCGAGTTTCCGGCGCTCAAGAGCCTCTACCGCACGAATCTCCCCGTTCCCGCGACGCCCTTCCTCGGTCGCGAGGCCGAGCTCGCGGAAGTGCTCTCACTCCTCTTTTCCGAGGGCACGCGCCTACTCACCCTGACCGGTCCTGGAGGGACGGGCAAGACCCGCCTTGCCCTGCAGGCATCCGCCGAGGCTGCCGATCGCTACCCGGACGGGATCTGGTGGGTGCCGCTCGCTACTCTGCGCGACCCCGCACTCGTGCTCGAGACGGCGGCGCAGGCCCTCGGCTCGAAGAACGGGCTCGCCGAGCACATCTCCGACAAGGAGATGCTGTGCCTCTTCGACAACTTCGAGCAGGTGGTGGAGGCAGGCACGGAGCTCGCCGAGCTCCTCGCTGCCTGCCCCAGGCTCGACCTGCTCGTCACGAGCAGGGAGCGCTTGCGGGTGAGCGGCGAGCAGACGTACCCCGTGCCGCAGCTTGCCGAGCCAGACGGAGTCGCGCTATTCGGCGCCCGCGCGCGCGCCGTCGATCCCTCCTTTACGCCGAGCGAGGCGGTGCACGAACTCTGCCTGCGCCTCGACTCGCTGCCGCTCGCGCTCGAACTCGCCGCCGCCCGCACCGCCCTCTTCAGCCCCGAGCAGCTGCTCAAGCGCCTTTCGCAACGTCTCGACCTGCTCAAGGGAGAGCGCGACGCCGATCCCCGCCAGCAGACGCTGCGCGCGACCATCGAATGGTCCTACGACCTGCTCGACGAGGAGGAGCAAGCGCTCTTTGCCCGCCTCTCCGTCTTTCGCGGCGGCTGTACGTACGGGGCCGCGGAGGAGGTCGCCGACGCTGACCCTGACACCCTCGAGTCGCTCCTCGACAAGAGCCTGGTGCGCAAGCGCGAGTCCGAGCTCGAGTCTCGCTACTGGATGCTCGAGACGATCCGCGAGTATGCGGCCGAGCAGCTCGAAGTCTCGGGCGAGGCGGACGGGCTGCGGCGTCGGCACGCGGAGTGGCTTCTCGCGCTCGCGGAGTCGCTGCCGAGGGACGTCTCGGTGTCGAAGGCCTGGCTCGACCAGAACGAGGCGGAGCACGACAACCTCCGCGCCGCTCTCGACCGCCTCGAAGTGGCTGGCGAGACCCAGCTCGTGTTGCGGCTGGCCGGTGCCCTGTGGCGCTTCTGGGGCGTTCGTGGCTTCCACACCGAAGGTATGGGTCGGCTCGATCAGGCGCTCGCGAGCGACGATCGCGTCACGGCCGCGCGCGCACAAGCGCTGACCGGAGCCGCGGCGCTCGCCGTCGACGTCAAGGAGTACGAGCGAGGCCGTCAATATGCCGACGAAGCTCTCACTCTGTATCGGGACCTTGATGACGCCTGGGGCAGTGCCCGCGCCACGTTCTTTCAGGGCTACGTCGCCATCGAGTCGGGCGACTTCCCAAACGCCCTGCCACGCTTCGAGGAGAGCCTGGAGCAGTTCACCGCGCTCGACGCCGAGCACGATGTGCTCCTTACCCTCTTCAACCTCTCGTGGGCATGTGAGGTACTGGGCGACGTCGTGCGCGCGCGGGACCTGGAGAACGAACATCTTCGCCTCGCAAGAGCGTCCGGGATTCCGCGGAACGTCGCGTTCGCGCTGGACCTGCAGTCCTCGCGGGCGCGCGAGGAAGGTCGGCTCGACGAGGCTCTCCACGCGGCGCTCGAAGCTCTCCGAATCCGAGTCCACGAGGGCGACCTTCAGCACGAGCTCGACAGTCTCAGCCGCGTGGCCGCCATCCATGCCCGGGCAGATCGGAAGCAAACCGCGGCGCGGCTTCTCTCGAGCTCGCTGCACCTACACGAGGAGCACGGCATCGTCGTCCCTCTCTATCAGGAGGAGCGAAACGCTGAGACGCTGGCTCTGATTCAAATCGCACTCGACGAGCAGACGCTCGCCACTGCGTGGGACGAGGGTCGCGCAATGTCGCTCGACGAGGCGGTCACGCTCGCCCTCGCCGTCCCCGAGTGAATGGGCCCTCTTGCCCGCGCGCTCCCACACATTTGAGTCATCTCGGATTCAGATAGCGGGGGAACGAAAGGCCCCGACGCACTGCGAGTCCGGAGGGATCGAACCGGCGACCTCCGGCTTTCAATTCTGTCCGGCGTCGATCAGGCTTGGTCAGCGCGCGTCGGCTCTCGATCGTCATGCCGTTCGGAACGAATCCATCTGTCCGGACGGACCGCCGAGGGTCAGCCTGATCTGACACGAATCTGGCACGCACGACGCGTTTCGTACACCGCTCTCAGCCGCTGGGAGGCGTCATGCATTTGTGTTCGGTTCGGCCGAGCGCGTCTCGAAGCGAGATACTGCCGGCGTGGGCCGGCTCGAGGGCCGCAGGGCACTGATCACCGGAGCGAGCCGCGGGCTCGGCGCAGGCATTGCTCACGCGTTCGCTGGTGAAGGAGCCAGTCTCGTGCTCGCCGGGAGTGGTGAGTTTCGGCTTACGAAACTCACCGATGCTGAAACGATCGCCTTCGACGTGACGGATGCCGAGGCGGTGCAGGCCGGTGTCGACCGAGCCGCCGAGCTGCTCGAGGGACTCGACTGCCTCGTCCACGCAGCGGGCGTCGACTGCGAGTGGGCCCCCGTCGGCGAGATGACGGTGGAGACGTGGGACGAGACGGTGCAGGCCAATCTCTCAGGCACGTTCTACGTCTGCCGCGCCGCCCTGCCGCACCTCGTCGCGGCGGGGAGCAGCTCGATCGTCACGATGACGAGTGTCGCCGCGTACCGTGTGTGGCCGCGCGACGCCGCCTACAACGCCTCCAAGGCGGGCGTCGACATGCTCACCCGTACGATCGCCGTCGAGTACGGCTCGCAAGGCGTTCGCGCGAACTGCATCTCACCTGGGGTCATCGATGGAGGCATGACCGACCAAGTCGAGGACGAGAGTGAGCGGGAGCGGCTTGCTCGATCGCACGCCATCCCGAGACTCGGGCTCGTCGAGGAGGTCGCCGAGGCCGCCGTCTGGCTCGCGTCGGATGCGTCGTCCTTCACGAGCGGCTCGGTGCTCCGCGTCGACGGAGCGTTCCTCGACTACAGCTCGAGCGGCGAGTAGGCGAAGCAGCGGGCGGCCGCGCCGCCGTCCACGAGCACCGACGCGCCCGTGACGTACGAGGCGCGGTCGGACAGCAGGAAGCAGACGACCTCCGCCACTTCCTCGGGATCGGCGACTCGGCCGAGCGTCGCGAGCTCGCCTTCGCGGCGGAGCGCCTCCTCCCGGGGGAGGTCAGGCGGAAGGACGCTGTCCGTCATCGGCGTGTCCATCGTCCCGGGGAGCACGGTGTTGCAGCGGATGCCGTATGGGCCGTAGTCGACGGCCACCGAGCGGGCGATGTGGAGCACGCCGGTCTTCGCGGCCCCATAGACGAGGTAGCGCGGAAACGCGGCTGCGCCCTGCACCGACGACACGTTCACGATCGAGCCGCGCCGGTTCGGCAGCATCCGTCGCACGGCCACGACGGTTCCGGCGATCGCTCCCGCCAGCAGGATGCGCAGCCCGCGGTCGACCTCCTCCTCCGTCACCTCGTGCGCGGCGCCCTGGATATCGATGCCGGCGTTGTTGACCCAGGCCTCGAGCGGGCCGAGCGCCGCGGCCGCGTCCGCCGCGCGCTCGTGCGTCCTCCACTCGGACACGTCGCCGACGACCGGCTCCAGCCCGAGCTCGTCTGCGGCGCGCGCAAGGCCGGCCTCGTCCACATCGACCCCGACAACCTGCGCGCCCTCGGCGACCAGCTGTCGTGCGACCGCAAGCCCGAGACCCGCGGCAGCGCCGGTGACGACTGCGGAGATGGCCTGCTCCGGCACGCGGGGACTCTCGCACATCACCGCGAGTGGGCAGTAGGCTCGCGAATCCATGGCACTCGTCGCCGACGTCGAGGCGGTCGTCCTCCGCGCTCCCGAGAGCGACCCGAACGACTTCGACAGCTCCGCCGAGACCGTCGTCGTGCTGATCCACGACGAGGACGGCGTGGTAGGCATCGGCGAGGCGGACGCGCCGGCACCGATAGTCAGAGAGCTCGTGCTGATGGACGACCGGCACGCGTGGAGCCGCGGCCTTCGCAACGTCCTGCTCGGCCGCGACCCGTTCGAGATCGAGGCGCTCCATCGCGACCTGTACGAGGCGACGATCTACCACGGGCGGCGCGGGCTCGGGATCCACGCGCTGTCGGCCGTCGACGTTGCGCTCCACGACCTCGTGGGCAAGCAGCTGGGACGCCCTGCGTACCAGCTCCTTGGCGGCGCCGGCCGCGACGACATCCGGCCGTACGCGACGATCTATCCCGGCGTTCCCGGCGGCCGCACGATCGGCGAGCTCATGGACGAGCTCGCTCGCGGGTTCGAGCGAGCGCTCGAGCTCGGCTTTCGCGCGATCAAGATGGAGGCGTTCTTCGGCGACCTCGTCAGCGATCGCGAGCTTGTCGGCTGCATCCAGGAAGGCCGGCGGCTCGTCGGCGACGACACGACGCTGCTGGTCGACTTCGGCTACCGCTGGAGAGACTGGCGCGCCGCGCTGTGGACGTTGAACCGGCTCGAGGACTGCGATCTTTACCTCGCCGAGGCGACCCTCCAGCACGACGACCTCGAGGGCCACGCGAAGCTCGCGGCGCGCGCCGAGACGCGCATCGGCGGAGCCGAGATGGCCGCCACGCGCTTCGAGTGCCGCGAGTGGATCGAGCACGGCCGTGTGGACGTCGTCCAGCCCGACGTAAACCGTGCCGGCGGACTGACCGAGATGGTCCGGATCGCCCAGCTCGCGGAGCTCGCGGGCGTGCTCGTCGTTCCGCACGGCTGGAAGACGGGGATCACGTCCGCCGCAGCTCGTCACTTTCAGGCCGCGATGCCGAACGTCCCCTTCGTCGAGCACCTCTCCCCCGACCTCTTCGACTCGCCGCTGCGGCGAGAGCTCGTCTCGCCCGAGCCCGCGATCGTCGACGGTGCGATCGCGCTGCCGACCGCTCCCGGTCTCGGGATCGAGCTCGACGCGGATGCCGTCGATCGCTACCGCGCCTAGGCCACAGAGACGGCCAGCCGTAGCTCATAGCCGGCCGTTTCGCCCGGCCCGAGCTGCAGCGCCTGGCCGTGCTCGATCGCGGCGGCGAGGCCGAGAGGGTGCGGAACCGACGTCGGCTCGATCGCGAGGAGCTCCGCCTGACGGCGCCACGGCCCGCCGTACTCGCGGGTCTCGTGCCAGATCCAGAGGTGCCGCAGCCAGCTCGCGTCCCAGCTGAGCTCGACGGTCGTGCCGGTTCTCGCGTTGCGGACCCGCGCACGCCCTTCTGGGAGCTCCGCGACCGCGAGCAGGCGGCTCCGCGGACGGTGGAGCGGCCAGCGATCGCCGCGCTCCTGCGAGCCGTCGAGGAGCAGGACGGCGGGCCAGCGTGGCGCGGTCGGTGGCGGAAACGGTGGCCCGTCCGCCTCGCTGAGCTCGTAGGCAAGCCCGGCGGGAAGATCGATCTCGACTTCGGGATCGAGGAGCTCCAGGCCAAGCGCGACGTGCTCGAGGGCGACAAGCGAGGTCGGCTCGAGCGCCTCAGCGTGCACACGGGCAAGCACCTCGGAACCGGTGACCTCGAACGTGCGCACGAGCGAGAGCCCGTGACCGCGCCACTCGAAGCTCGCGGTCGAGGGCTCGGATGCGAGGACCTGCCAGGGATCGTTCGAGGCGCGTCCGTGGAAGCCGTGCTCGACGTCTCCGACGCGACATGACGCACCTGCGTTCGGCGCCGCGAGCTGCCAGCCCCCGCGGTACGAGGCGGTCCACACGTCCTCGGGGAGATCCCCGGGCAATGGCGGCTCCGTCGCGAACGGAGGGCGGCCGAGCAGGCGCCGTCCGGTCGGCAGGTGCACGAGCTCGAGAATCTCGGCCCCGTGGGCCGGATCGACGAGCGCGAGCAGCTCCTTCGAGCGCAGGACGATCACGGTGCGGGCAGGCTCGGCGCGGCCTCGAGAAGCCGCCGCGTGTAGTCGTCCTGCGGGCTCGAGAGCACCCGCGTGGTCGATCCTCTCTCGCGGACGCGCCCGCTCTCGAGCACGAGCACATCGTCGGCGACCGTGCCGACGACGGCGAGGTCGTGCGAAATGAACAGCAGTGAAAGTCCCAGCTCCGCGCGCAGCTCCTGGAGCAGCTCGAGTACCGCCGCCTGCACGGACACGTCCAGCGCGGACGTGATCTCGTCGCACACGAGTAGCTCCGGCCCCGCCGCGAGGGCGCGCGCGATCGCGACCCTCTGGCGCTCGCCGCCGGAGAGCTCGCCAGGGAACCGGCCGGCGAGCCGGCTCGGCAGACGGACCCGCTCGAGCAGACGCGTGACCTCGGCCTCCGCGTCCGCGGCCGAGATACCGCGCAGGAGGCGCGCCGGCCGCGCGATCTCGTCGCGGATCCGACGTCTCGGGTTGAGCGAGTCGTACGGGTTCTGGAACACGATCTGCAGCTGCCGTCGCTGTTGCCGCGTGCGCGAGCGTGCGCGCGGAGCGAGCTGCTCGCCGGCCAGCAGGATCGCGCCCACAGACGGGGGGTGCAGGCCCGCGACGCAGCGCGCGATCGTCGTCTTTCCCGAGCCCGACTCGCCCACGATCGCGAGACACGCGCCGCGCTCGACCTCGAACGACACGTCGTCGACCACCGGCACGCGCCCGTGTGCGGCGCCGAGGCCGTCGACCGAGAGGATCGCGGTTCCCGCCTCCCCCCGCTCCGGTCTCCGCTCGACCAGCCGCGGAATCGACGCGACGAGTCGTTGCGTGTACTCGTGCCGCGGGCGCGTGATCACCTGCGTCGCGTCGCCCTCCTCGACGATGCGGCCCTCGTACATCACCGCCACACGGTCGGCGATCGACGCGACGACGGAGAGGTCGTGGCTCACGTAGACGACCGCGATCCCTCGTTCCGAGCGCAGCCGCTCGACCTCCTCGAGGATCCGCGCCTGCGTGACGACGTCGAGGCCGGTCGTCGGCTCGTCCATGACAACCACCGCCGGCTCACACACGAGCGCCGTCGCGATCGTGACGCGCTGCTGCTGCCCGCCAGAGAGCTCATGTGGGTAGCGCCGTGCGAAAGCGCTATCCGCGGGGAGATGCACGCGCCCGAGCGCCTGCAACACGCCGCCTCGTCCCGCCCCACCGCCGTGCTCGCGCGCGACGTCGCCTACGGCGTCGCCCACTCGCAAGGACGGATTCAGTGCCGCCGCCGGGTCCTGCGGGACGTACGAGACGACACGGCCGCGATGACTCCGTGCCTCGGCCTCGTCGAGACCAGTGAGTCGCATGCCTGCGACCTCGACGGAGCCCGAGACGATCCGGCACCCCGGACGCGCGTACCCGAGCAGCGCCAGGGCGAGTGTCGTTTTCCCCGACCCCGACTCGCCGACGAGCCCGAGGATCTCGCCCGGCCCGACCGCGATCGAGACGTCGTCGACCGCAGCCCGTCCGCCGGGAAGCTCCACCGTGAGGCCCTTGGCGTGGAGGACGGCGCTCACGTGCGGGCACCCACCTCGATCGCCGAGACGCCCTGCTGACGTGCGACGGCGTCGCCGACCATGTTCACGGCGATCGTGAGGAGCGCGATCATCGTCACCGGCGCGAGCACGGCCAGCGGGTTCAGGTTCAGGCCGGAGCGGTTCTCCGAGACCATCAGGCCCCAGTCCGCATCCGGCGGCTGCAGGCCGAGGCCGAGGAAGTTCACCGAGGCGACAAGGATGATGGCGTAGGTCAGCCTGAGCCCGACGTCTGCCGCGATGGTTGGGACGATGTTCGGCAGGAGCTCCCGTCCGAGAATCGCACTCGTCCGTTCGCCACGTGCCGCCGCGGCTTCCACGAATCCGCGTACGGACTGCGTCTGCGTGGCGGAGCGGATGATGCGCGCGATCAGCGGCATCTGGATCAGCGCGACGCCCACCACGAGGACGGTCCTGCTCGAGCCGAGCCCCGTCACCAGCACCAGCAGGAAGAGCAGCGCCGGCAGCGAGAGCAGGACGTCGGCGGAGCGCATCAGGATCGGGTCGAGCAGCCCGCGCGAGTACCCGGCCGCCAATCCGACCGCAAGGCCCCCCGCGTAGGCGAGGAGCACCGACAGCCCCGCGAGCGCGATCACGCTCCGACCTCCCCAGAGGACGCGCGAGAGCACGTCGCGGCCGAGGAAGTCCGTGCCTAGCAGCGCCTCGGCGCTCGGCCCCTCGTACGGGATCCCGATCGGGCGCGCGGGCGAGTGCGGGGCCACGAACGGGCCGAACAGCGCGACGAGCAGCACGAAGACGAGCACCGCCACGCCGACTGCGCCGGTCCCGCTGCGCGCGAAGCGGAGCGCCTCAGGCACGTCCCGACCGCAACCTCGGCACAAGGGCGACGACCACGAGATCGGCCACGATGTTCACGGCGATGTAGACGGCCGCGATCACGATCGCGATCGACTGCACCGCCCGCACGTCGCGAATCGCGACGGCGTCGACGAGCTCCTTCCCGATGCCCGGGTAGTTGAAGAGGTACTCGACGACGATGATTCCCCCGATCAGGTACTGGATGTTCTGCGCGAAGACCTGCACCGCCGGCGCGAGCGCGTTGCGGAGCCCATAGCGCAGGATGACCATGCGTTCCGGGAGCCCGTTGAGCCGCGCCATCTGGACGTAGTCGGAACGCAGCGACTCGAGCATCCCGGCGCGCACCATCCGCGTCGAGCCCGCGAGCGTCGCGCCGAGAAGGGTGAGGGTCGGAAGCACGAGGATCTCCGGGCGCTCGAGCGGACTCGTTCCCGGCGGGACGAGTGACACCGGCGGCAGCACGTCGAGCCACGAGAAGAAGACGACGATGAGGAGTGAGCCGATGATGAACTCGGGCAGCGAGACGACCGCGAGGGACCCGAGCGAGATCGCATGGTCACGGAGGCGTCCGACTCCCGTTGCGGCCACCACGCCGAGGAGCAGCGAGAGCGGAATCATCAACGCGACGACGATCGCCGCCAGGATCGCGGTGTTCCAGAGCGGGCTGCGGATGTCGTCCCAGATCGCCTCCTCCGCCCCCGCCGCGTACCCCGCGGCCGAGTTGCCGAGATCACCCACGAGGACGCTGCCGAGCCAGTCGAAGTAGCGCTCGACCGCTGGCCGGTCGAGCCCCATGAGCTCGCGCATCTCGGCGAGTTGCTCCGGCTGCGCCGTGCGTCCGAGGACGGCGCTCGCCGCGTCTCCGGGGAGCAGTTCGGTGCCGACGAAAACGAGCGCCGAGACGACGAGCAGGGTCAGGAGGCCGCCGAGGATCCGGCGCAGTGCGAGGCGAGCGAAGCTCGTGCGGTGAGGCGCTGCGGCCACCGCGACCGACGTGGTCATCACGAGCGCCGCCTTCCGCATTTCGTCGCGCGCGGCAGGCGGCGCCCGCGTTTCCTCACGTCTGCAGCCAGACGTCCCGGTAGTTCCACCCGCCCAGGTTGAAGAACGAGCTGGGCGTGATCCCGCCCACGTTCGTCGCTGCCGCGTCGACGATGTTCTGGTACGACCACACGATGTAGCCGCCCTCGTCGAGCTGGCGCTGCTGCACCTCGTCCCAGAGCTCCTGCGCCGACGACTCGTCCGTCGCGCCGATCGCGTCCTGGATCAGCTCGTCGTACTGCTCGTCCCGGAAGTGCGTCTCGTTCCAGACGGCGTCCGAGAGCACCGACTGGGTGTACCAGGCCGCGAGGGACGAGTACGTCCAGAAGGACTGGGCGAACGGGAGCTTCGTGTACAGCAGTGACGTGTCGAAGTACGCGTTCGCGGCCTCCTTCTTGATGTTGACGGTCACGCCCGCCTCGCGCGCCTGCTCCGCGAAGAGCGTCGCCGCCTCGACGAACCCGGGCACGATGTCCGACGTGTGCAGCGTGACCTCGAGATTCTCGTGGCCTGCCTCGGCGAGCAATGAGCGAGCCTGCTCGAGATCCTGCTCCGGCGCCTCCGCCTCCATGTAGTACGGAAGGCCGCTTCCGGCGAGATCGTTCCCGATCGTCCCGTACCCGGAGAGCGCGCCGTCGATGAGCGCCTGCCGGTCGGCGATAAGCCGGAACGCCTGGCGCACGCGGACGTCGTCGAAGGGCGCCTCGTCGACCGCCATGATGAAGACCTGCAGGGCGGGGCTCGGGGCGTCGATGACCTGGATTTGGTCGCCGCCCGCCTCCGCGCGTGCCTGCGTGAACGGAAGCTGGCTCATCATGTCGATCTCGCCGCCGAGGAGAGCGTTCAGGCGCGCCGTGTTGTCGTCGATGGAGATGTCCTCCCACTCGTCGACGTACGGCTTGCCCTCGTCCCAGTAGTTCTCGTTGCGTACCCCGAGACTGCGCTGGCCCGGCGTGAACTCGGTCAGCTTGAACGGGCCTGTACCCACCGGCAGACGCGTGGGCTGCGAGCCGTCCTGGACGATGACCGTGTTCTGCTGGACGAACTGGTCGTAAAGCCGCGCGTCGGGACGCAGGAGCGGGATCTCGAGTGTCAGGTCGTCGATCTTCCTCACGTCGGCGACCTTGATGTTCGAGACGCTCGAGTGCGCCGTGTGACCCTCGTCGGCCATCTGCTGGAGCGTGTAGATGACGTCGTCCGCAGTGAACGTCTTCGCGTCGTGCCAGACGACGTCGGGCCGCAGGCGGAACACCCACATGGTCGAGTCGTCGTTCGGCTCCCACTCGAGGACGAGGCCCGGCTCGATCTCGAGCGTCGGGCTGACGCGGAACAGTGGGTCGTAGATGTTGAAGAAGCGAGAAGCGTCGATGAACGACGAGCCGGTCGCCGGATTGACCGACTCTCCGGTGCCGCCGCCGACATGTCCGACCCGCAGTCGTCCTCCGCGCTGTGGATCACCGGTTGGGCCGATCGCCGTCGTCTCGTCTCCACCGCCTGCACACGCCGCAAGGAATCCGCTCGCCGAGAACGTGAGCCCAAGCGCCGCCGCGCTTTCGATCAGTCGTCTTCGCGTGAGGATGGGGTTGAGGATCTCCTGCCGCATGCCGTCGTCGCCTGTCGGGCTCATGCCTTCCTCCGTTTCCGTCTCGAAGCGCTCTCAGATCGGTTTCTCTCACTGCAAGCTTGCCAAGTCAAGCGAGTCGCGCCCGCGTCGCTACCGCATCGCATCCTCACATGCGTAACGGCAACCTCTTGGCAACGCGGTCGCAGTATGTGCGACCTGTGCGCGGCGGCGCTCAGGAAGGGCCCACCGCCGAGCCGCGTCGCGTGGGGGAGGATGGTGGCGTGGAGAAGCGCTGGCGTCGCTGGAGGTCGAGTCCTCGCATCCTCTCCTGCCGTTGCTCTGGCCTTGGCCCGTAACCAGGCCCCATCTGCTGGCCGCAACTGGAAGGGGTGCTTGGCTAGATGGGTCACTCGTCGTGAGAAGAACTAGTGTCGGCCCTGTGAGTGAGCTGTGGACTCGCTACTTCAACGCGGCTGGAAACGACCCGCGACCGACGCTTCTCGCCGCACTCCAGCACTTCGATGCCGAGCCGAGCGACCACGAGCGCCTCGCCGTCGACCTTGGATGCGGTACGGGACGCGATACGTTCGAGTTGCTTCGTCGCGGCTGGCGGGTGCTTGCCATCGATGCCCAGGAGGAGGCGATACAGCGTCTGCGCCGGAGCGGCGAGCTCGTCTCATCCGATCGACTCGAGACCCAGGTCGCAGACTTCGAGACGGCGCGTTGGCCGACTGCGGAACTCGTCAACGCAAGCTATGCGCTCCCTTTCTGCCCTCCCGGAAACTTTGCGGGGCTTTGGGAGCGAATCACAACGTCGCTTCCCTCGAGAGGGCGCTTCTGCGGACAGCTCTTCGGCGACCGCGACGAGTGGGCGTCGGTGCCCGTTACCCCCACCGCGGAATGGACGCCACCGCGGAACGCCATGACGTTCCTCACAAGGAGCGAGATTGACGAGCTTCTTGGCGACTACGCGATCGAGGAGTTGATCGAGATCGACGAGGACGGCCCGACCGCGACGGGTCCCGACAAGCACTGGCACCTCTTCCACATCGTTGCCCGGAAACGCTGACGGCGGGAGTACGGAGGTCGATCGACGGTTGCCTTTCTAGGCGGCTCGATCAAGGAACTGTCGGACGAAGCTTGCTCGCCGACAGCGGGACGAGCTCTGCCGTTCGAGTGCACTGGCATTCGAGTCCCGACATCCTCTGCCTCGGTCCGTACCGCCAGATCTGACAAGAGCCGGCGCCGAGCGAATCTGAGCCCCGGCGGAATTGGGCGGAGATCGCTTGGTTGAGCCATGGAGCGTGCCGGGATCGAACCGGCGACCTCCGGCTTGCAAAGCCGGCGCTCTCCCAGCTGAGCTAACGCCCCAGGGACGACAAGTGTAGAGACGTCACGGGCCGCCAGACGACTCCCCGCGCAGGCCCCGGTGCTCGAGGGCTCGCAGGCTGTCGCCGAAGCCGTGATCCTTCGTCGCCTCGCGGGTCTCGCGCTCCAGGCGACGCAAGCGCTCGTCGAGCTCGTCCATCTCGGCGCGACTTGGGATGACGGGCCCGGCGTCGACGACGCCCAGACGCGCGTTTTCGGCGAGGTTGGCTTCGCGGGCCGAGAGATCGGCGCTCCGCGCGGCGAGCTCGGCCTGAGTCCGCGCGAACGCCTTCTCCGCCTCGTGGAGGGCGGAGATCCGCTCCTCGATGTGTGCGAGGCGCTCCTCGGGAGTCTCGGCGGCGGCGGCCGCGCGTCGCGCGAGGTCCGACTCCATACGCAGGAGCGCCTGCTCGCGAGCAGTGAGTTCCCGCTCGCGCCGGTTCAGCTCCTGTGCGTGCGCCGCGAGTCCGACCTGGGCGTGCTCGACCGCGTCGTCGTGGCTTCCAGAACCCCGGCCCGGCCGCTGATTCACGCGCGCGACCGCGTCGGCGAGCTCGCGCTCGCGGTGCTCCACCGCCGCGACGCGCTCGGTCAACTCACGGCGGAGGCGGCCGAGCTCCTGCTCGGCGGCGATGCGGATCGCGTGCAGGCGTTCCTGCTCGCTCTCGATCGAAACGGGCTCGTTCTTTTGCCTGCTGAATAGGGCCACGCGCCGATGATATGCGCGGGCCGGCCGCTCTCTCCTGCCTCGAGGCTACGCTGCGCGCTCGAGTCGCTCTTCGGCGCGAGCGCGACGGACGATCTCCTCGCGCTCCCCGAAGCGCAGGCGAGCTTTCTCGATACGCAGCGACTGCCAGAGGGCCTGGAGGCGCTCGTCGACTTCCTTGATTTGTGCCTGTACGGACGTGTCGAGACCCTCGGAGAGCTGCTGCCAGAGCACCTGGCGCTCCTCCGAGAGCTGTTCGATTTCCGTATGGAGCTGATCTGTGGTCATGCGTCTTGAAAACGCTTACCCCCGAGTGCGCATTCCCGAAACTCAGTCGTATCCCAGGTCTGCAATCCGCTCCTCGTCGAGGCCGAAGTAATGGCCCAACTCGTGCAGAACGGTGATGCGGATCTCCTCGCGCAGCTCGCCTGGATCGGGGAACGACTCCTCGAGCGGAATGCGGTAGATCGAGATGGTGTCGGGGAGGACGCCGGCCATGTCGCCGCGTTCGGTGAGCGGGACGCCGTGGTAGAGGCCGAGCAGGTCCGGATCGTCCGGATGCTCGTCTTCGACGACGACGGCAACGTTCTCGAGCGCAGCGGCGAGGTCGGGCGAAAGCTCGTCGAGAGCAGCGCGAACGTGGTCGTCGAACGTCACCTGATGACGAGCGCCATCAGCGCCTTCTGCGTGTGCAGCCGGTTCTCCGCCTGCTCCCACGCGAGGCAGCGCGGGCCATAGAGAACCTCGGACGTGATCTCCTCGCCGACGTGCGCCGGGAGGCAGTGCATCGCGACCGCATCGGGATCGGCGAGGGCGAGCAAGGCGTCGTCGATCCGGTACGGGGCGAGATCTCGCATGCGCCGGTCGCGGTCCGCTTCCTGGCCCATGCTCGTCCAGACGTCGGTGTAGACAGCGAGCGCGCCGTCGACGGCGCGCGATGCGTCTTCGACGACCTCGACGCTGCCGCCGCCTGCGTTCGCATCCTTCGCGGCGGCCGCGACGACGTCTGCGTTCGGCTCGTAGCCCGGTGGCGTCGCGGCCACGATGTGCATCCCGAACCGCCCCGCCATACGCAGCAAGGAGTGACAGACGTTGTTGCCGTCCCCGACGTACGCCACTCGTAGTCCCGCAAGCTCGCCGAAGCGCTCGCGCAGCGTCATCGTGTCGGCCAGCGCCTGGAGCGGGTGTGCGAGATCCGTGAGCCCGTTGATCACCGGGATGGAGGCGTGCTCGGCGAACTCCTCGACCTCGTCCTGCTCGAAGGTTCGGATCATCAGAGCGGACAGGAAGCGCGAGAGGACGAGCGCGGTGTCGCGGTAGGACTCGCCGCGAGCGAGCTGGAGCTCCGCGGCGGGAAGGAACAGGGCCATTCCGCCGAGCTCGGCGATGCCAACCTCGAAGGCGACGCGCGTCCGCGTCGACGGCTTGTGGAAGATGAGACCGATCGTGCGGCCCGGGAGCACGCGGAGCTCGGGTCGTCGCGCACGCTCGGCCTTGAGCTCGTCCGCGAGGTCGAGCAGCATCTCGAGCTCGGTACGCGACCACGAGGCGATACGGGTCAAGCTCCTGCCCTTCAGGTCAGTGGGTACGCCCGGCATCGCGCCAAGGTACAGCGCCCGAGTCGATAGAGTCGCACCGTGTCCAGGTTCGGTGAAGCCTTGAACGGTCAGGTTGCGTATGAGTTCGCCGCGTCGCAGCAGTACATCGCGATCGCCGTCTATTACGACGCCGAGAACCTCTCGCAGCTCGCCGCGCACTTCTATCGGCAGGCGGTCGAGGAGCGGAACCACGCGATGATCATGGTGCAGTACCTCCTCGACGCCGACGAGGACGTCGTGACTCCGGGCGTCGAGGCTCCGCAGACGGCGTTCGACGACGCTGTCGCTCCGGTCTCACTCGCTCTCGCGCAGGAGAAGCGCGTGACGGAGCAGATCGTCGAGCTCGTGAAGCTCGCGCGCGACGAGGGCGAGCTCGTCGGTGAGCAATTCCTCCACTGGTTCCTCCAGGAGCAGCGCGAGGAAGTCGCGTCGATGACCGAGTTGCTCGCCGTCGTCGAGCGTGGACGGGACAACCTGCTGAGCGTCGAGGAGCACCTGAGTCGTTCGGCGGGTGGCGAGAACCCCCTCGAAGCCGGCGCGCCCCCGGCGGCCGGCGGCGCGCTCTAGACCCACATGCGCGAGATCCGGTTGCGCACGGCGCGGCGGAGCCACGTCGTGGACATCAGTGCCGACGTGCGGAGCGCCGTGGACGGCTCGCACGGATCCGCCGTGCTCGTGTACGTGCCGCACACGACTGCGGGCGTGACCATCAACGAGCACGCCGATCCCGACCTTGCGTCTGATCTCGAGGACGCTCTGGAGCGGGTCGTAGGTGACGAATGGCCCTGGCGCCACGACGATCAGGACGGCCCGAACGCACCGTCGCATGCACGCGCGTCCCTGATCGGCCCGAGCGTGCTGATCCCGCTCCGTGAGGACGGCTCGCTGGCTCTCGGCACGTGGCAGGGAGTCTTCTTCTGCGAGTTCGACGGCCCGCGGGAGCGCTCCGTCTACGTCAGCGTCCTTGCATGATCGAGGTCGCTGGGCTCAGCAAGCGCTTCGGTTCGACTCTCGCAGTCGACGACCTGACCTTCTCGGTGAAGCCCGGGACGATCACGGGATTCCTCGGACCGAACGGCGCCGGCAAGTCGACGACGATGCGCGTGATTCTCGGGCTGGTTCGACCGACCTCCGGGACGACGACCGTACTGGGGATGCAGTACCGCGAGCTCGATCAGCCAGTCCGTCGGGTCGGCGTCTTGCTCGAGACCTTCGATGCCCACCCCGGCCGGTCGGGCCGGAACCACCTTCGCGTGCTCGCCCTGGCTGGGGGCGATTCCACGGACGCGAGTCGACGAGGTGTTGTCGCTCGTGGACCTCGGGCAGGCCGGCCGTCGGCGCGTGAAGGGCTACTCCCTCGGAATGCGACAGCGCCTGGGACTCGCGGCCGCGCTTCTCGGCGATCCGGAGGTACTGGTTCTGGACGAGCCCGCGAACGGCCTCGACCCGCAGGGCATCCGCTGGCTTCGGGACTTCCTGCGCACGCTCGCCGCAGAAGGTCGGACGATCCTCGTGTCGAGCCATGTGCTGGCGGAGGTCGCCCAGACCGTCGACGAGGTCGTGATCATTCACCGCGGCAAGCTCGTGCAGCAAGCGCTGATGGCCGAGCTCGACGCGATGGCGGCAGGGTCGACGACCGTTCGCTCCCCCGAGGCCGAGCGGCTCGGGGCGTTGCTGGCGGAGGCTGACCTG
The DNA here is from genome assembly GCA_963740105.1 of uncultured Gaiellaceae bacterium. GTDB lineage: Bacteria > Actinomycetota > Thermoleophilia > Gaiellales > Gaiellaceae > GMQP-bins7. The sequence goes on along the minus strand of CAVUCT010000009.1, from coordinate 79,582 downwards.
GGCGTGCGCGCAGTCGGCGACGGAAGGCTGGCTGTCGCCGCGCCGCCCGAGCGGGTCGGAGAGATCGCAGCGTCGAACGGCGTCGTGCTCCACGAGCTCTCCGTCGAACGCGCCACGCTCGAGGAGGTCTTCCTCGAGCTCACCGGAGATCCGGGGGAGCGCGGAGCGTGACGCGTCTGTTCGCAGCTGAACTGCTCAAGCTCAGAACGCTGCGCTCGACATGGGGCTTCGGCCTCGTCGCGCTGGCGTTCGCCGCGCTCGTGACGGCGGGAAACATCGGTGGGGCGACGGAGTCCGATCGGCTCGATCCCGAGCTGCAGCTTCGAATCGTGCTCGACGCTGCGTTCCCCGCCGCGATCCTCGCGATCCTCGTCGGGATCATCCTCGTGACGAACGAGTTTCGCCATGGCACGATCGCGCGGACGCTCCTGGCGACGCCGCTTCGCGGACGATTCGTGACCGTCAAGTTGCTCACGGGCGCGTTCGCCGGTGCCGCGCTCATATTCTTGATGCTCGTCGTGATCGCCGTGACGGCGATCATCTGGCTGGGCATCCTCGATGTTCCTCTCGCACCGAGCGAGGCTGCTGATGGTCTGTGGAGAGCTCTCTTTGCGGTCGTAATGGCCGGAACGTTCGGGGCTGCCATCGGCGCCGCCGTCCATTCGCAGGTCGGCGCCCTCGTGGGCACGCTCGTCTGGATGCTCGTGCTCGAACCGATCTGCTGGGTGCTCCTGGGACTGCTCGACCTCGATGGCGTCGCCGACTACCTGCCGGCAGCGTCTCTCGGCGGTCTCATCGACTCGGAGGGAGGCGATGACGTGCGCTGGATCGCCTCGGCTGGCGCCTTCCTCGGGTGGATCGTGGTGGCGACCGTGCTCGCGGTGCTCCGGACGAGGCGTCGAGACATCACGTAGGCGCCGGTACGCTGGCTGGCCGGTGGCTGCGCCAGTTCGCAAGGGAGAGGAGCTCGAGCTCCGAATCGACTCGCTCGCCTACGGCGGGAGCGGGGTAGCACGCCATGACGGGTTCGTCGTCTTCGTCCGGGGTGGCGTGCCCGGTGACGATGTGCGCGCGCGGGTCACCAAGGTGAAGCGCGGATTCGCGGAGGGCGTCGTGACCGAGCTCGTCGAACCGAGCTCGGCACGCGTCGACGCCCCATGCCGGCACTTCGGCATTTGCGGCGGGTGTCGCTTTCAGGATCTCGCGTACGACGTGCAGGTCGAGGAGAAGGAGCGTCAGGTGCGCGACGCTCTCGTGCGCATCGGCCGCTTCTCGGAGCCGCCGCTCGAGCCGATCGTGCCGGCGACCTCCCAGTTCGGATACCGCAACAAGCTCGAGTACTCCTTCACGACGACCGAGGACGGACTCGACCTCGGGTTCCACCGCGCCGGACGCTGGGACGAGGTCGTCGGAATCGAGGAGTGCCTGCTGACAACCCATGTCGGCAACGCGATACGGCTTGCCGTTCGCGGCTGGGCACGCGAGGAGGGACTGGAGGCGTACGACCAGTCGTCAGGAACGGGGTACCTCCGCCATCTCGTGGTTCGCGAGGGCCGGAACACAGGACAGGCGCTCGTCGTGCTCGTCACCGCGCCCGGCGAGCGCTTCGAAGCCGGGTATCTCGTCGACGTGCTTCGGCGGTTTCCCGAGGTGCGATCGGTGCACTGGGCGATCAACGACACACCCGCCGAGCAGACGAACCTTCCGACGAAGCTCCTCTGGGGTGTCGAGGCGATCGAGGAGGAGATCCTCGGCCTGCGTTTCCGCGTCCGCCCGTCGGCGTTCCTGCAGACGAACACGGAGATGGCAGCGACGCTGTACGAGCTCGCGCGGGAGTACGCGCGGCTCACCGGTGACGAGAACGTCTACGACCTCTACTGCGGCACCGGCACGATCGGATTGGCGCTCGCCGGCGACGCAAAGTCGATCTGGGGGCTCGAGATCTCCGAGGAAGCCGTCGCGTGCGCGATCGAGAACGCCGAGCTGAACGGCATCGAGAATGCATCGTTCTTCGCCGGCAACGTGGGCCAGACGATCGAGGAGCTCCGCGAGGAGGCCGGCGCGCCGGACGTCGTCGTGGTGGATCCTCCGCGCGCCGGGCTCGCGGGCAAAGCGCTCCGTCGCACGGGCGCGCTCGGAGCGCCGCGGATCGTCTACGTCTCGTGCAATCCGACGACCCTCGCCTCGGATCTGCAGGTGCTCCGCGACGAGTACGACTACGAGCTCGAGCGATGCAGACCGGTCGACATGTTCCCGCACACGCCGCACGTCGAATCGGTCTCGTCCCTCATCCTGTCTCGGTAGGGCGCGCACGCGCCCGACGGACGTCACGCCACAGCAGGTCGGCGTTGGGGAGGAGGAACCCCAGGCAGACCGCGGGCAGCGCGGGGAGTCCCGCGACCTCGTCCCAGTACCAGACGAGCGCGAGCGTAGCGCCGAGGCAAACCGTCATCCCGGTCCACGTCGCCGCGACCCGCAGGTGGAAGCGGTCGGCGGCGGCGAGAAACAGCGAGAAGAAGAGGATGTCGGGCGGGCCGATGTTCACGACCGCCGTCTCGCCCGGGCTCGGGAACGCGATCGCGACCTGCTCGAAGATTCCCGGTCGCTCCTCGACGACGTACTCGGTCGGGCCTGCAGCCACCGACCAGATGTCGACCCATGGCACGAGTACGGCGACCAGTGTCAGCCACCAGAGGTCCTCGAAGAGCGAAAGGAACGTGAACCCGGCGAGCGCGTAGCACGCGAGCTTGGCCACGTTGGCCGCCGACTCGACATCGAGTACCGAGAGTGCGATGCCGAGCGCGCCGGCACCGGCGGCGAGGACGAGGAGGGACTTCGTGTCGAGACCCGCGACGGGGAGCGCGAGCCAGATTGCCGCAGCGAACGCCGGAAGCACGACCAGGGCGTAGAACGCGACGTCGAGGCGAGACGGCAACTCCGGTAGATGCCGTGCGCCCGCGCCGTAGCCCACGAGGATGACGAGGAGCGCGGCGAGCGAGGCTGCTCGCCGTCTGCTCAATACGGCGGCTGCTCCGCCCACCAGGGGCCGAGCGCCTTGAAGGCGTTCCAGAAGGCCGTCTTCGCCGGCGCCTCGTCGAGCGCGTCGTCGATGTCGGGGGTAACGAGCGCCTGGATGGTCGGGGTGAAGCGCTGGATCGTGCCGAGCGCGGTTGCGTCCAACCGATCAGAGAGTGGGAACGCGAGGTCATCGACGAAGGCGATACAGCGCTCGCCCATCGTCACGACGAGCTTGGGCTGGACGATGTGCAGCTCCCGCGTGAGCCATGACGCCGCGTCCTCCGGATCCTCGGTGCCGAACTTGAGGCAGTTCGTGCCGTAGACGGCGAGCGGGTCGACGTGGAGGCGCTGAAGAGACTTCAGTACGGCCTGCCCCGAGCGGCCGAAGTACGCGACGCCTTCCTGGATCTCGGCCGGCTGCGGCGAGAACTTCAGAAGCATGATGTCGGCGAGGGGGTGTCCCGATCCGACGACGGGCACCCGCAGCTCGTCTCCCGCACGTGCGAGCTCGTCACCGAGGTCGTTGATCTCGGAGATGGCCTTCTTGAGGTACCGCTCGTAGATCTCGTCGGTGGGCACGGAAGCGGTCACGGAGTCGGGAGCACCCTTCTCTCTCAGAGGACCCTTTCCTTGACCTGCGCCACCCACTTGAGCGACTGCAGGTAGGCGAGCGACTTCGGGCGGCGCAGGATCTCCGCGGAGCGGAGCGACAGGAGAAACTCCTCCGGCCCGTCGAACCGACGCATCCGGACGACGCCGGTTCCGACGCCCTGGAGGACGTGTGCGTCCGAGCCGGCGCCCTGGAGCAGCCGGTACTTCCGCGCGAAGCGCAGCGCCTCGTCGTTGAACGAGTCACGCAGAAGCCTGGCGTTGTACACCTCGAACACGTCGATCTCCGCCAGGTGGCGGTGGATGGTCACTGGATCGGGGATCGCGTGGAGCCGATCGAACGGATGGGGGAGATAGACGAGGCCGCCCTGCTCGCGGATTGCGTCGATCGTGTCGGCGAACGACATGCCGCGCGGGATCTCCTTCTCCAGAAAAAGTCCGATCACCTCACCCTGGTTGTCGGTCTTGACCTCCTCGCCCGGAATGACCACGAGGTCTCGGTCGCGCGCGAGCTCGACGGCCTCGAGCGCGCCGCCGAAGACGTTGTGATCGGTCACGGCGATGCCGCCGAGACCGATCGCCTCGACGTGGTCGAGAAGGTCCTCCGCGGGGATCGAGCAGTCGTGTGACCAGTCCGTGTGGAGGTGCAGGTCGATCGTGATCCAGTCGCGGCTTTCGAAAGGATCCTCGGGCTGGTGGTGGGGCATACGCCGCTTCTGGGCGAGACCCGTGTAGAGAGAGTCGAGCTGGCTGGCCACGGCATCGAAGCTCTGGGTCTCCGCCCGGGTCTGACCCTCGCGTGCCGCAGACCCCCGAGCTCGGTCGTCGTCCATGAGCCGATCGACGGCCGGTGCCACGTCGCCTGCATTCCCGTCCACGAGCGCGACGCCGCACGCGGCCGCCTCGAGCGCGAGCCGCTCCTCGCCTCCGGGCGCGCTGACGAGGATCGCTGCCGGGGCAAGCACGTCGGCACGCTGCGCGCTCGTGCGCGCGGCACGCACGCGCACCCGCGGCCGGAGCCGGCGCGGGACCACGGGCCGAAAGCCGAGCGGCTTCGTGTGGAGGAGCGTCGCCTCCCAGTCCGGCGCGTCCTCGAGGAGGCGGAGCAGCGCACGCGTCGTTGCGCGGCCGGCCGCCTCCAGCTCGATCGCGAGGAGTCGACGCTTCGGCGCGGGGCGGAAACGCTCGACGTCCACTCCGAGCGGGACGATGTCGTAGTCACCTTCGAAGCGGTCGGTGGCCGCGCGTGCCGTCTCCTCGGACGTGGCGAGCAGGGCGTCGATCCTTGTTCGCAGGCGGTCGCGCCGGGAGCGCCGTGCCGGGTAACCGAGCCGGTCGACCGAGAAGAACGTCGCAGCGGTCAGCGCGTGAGTCGAGCTGAGCGCGAGGTACGAAAGACTCGGAAGTCCGGGCTCGAAACCGTGCACGACGTCGAAGCGGCCGTGTGTGAGTGCGAGGCGGAGGTTGGCCCGCACTGCCATCGGGACGCCCATGTTCGTGCGCCGCGAGACCGGGATCGAAGGCCCAACGGCGATGACGTCCGCGTCGGCTCCGCGCTGCAGCGCCCGTCGACCGGCGAGCAGATCACGCGCCCGCGAAGACGGGGCGAGCACCGTGACGTGATGACCGAGCCGCCGGAGAGCTGCGGCCGCTCCGTCCACGTGCGCGTTGACCTCGTGCGGCTGTGACCACGCGAACGGCGTGACGAAGCAGATCCGGAGGCTCACACGCGGCAGTGTAGGGGCGAGATGTGCCTCGTCCCTACAATCGCGGCGTGGCCCAAGTCGTGATCAAGGCGAGGGCGAACGGGCCGTATCGAGTCGAGGGTCCGGTGCGTGTGATCGATTCGACCGGCAACGAGTTCGTACTCCCGGAGGGCGACTCGATCGTGCTGTGCCGCTGCGGGCACTCGGCGAACAAGCCGTTCTGCGACAAGTCGCACCGCCACCACGGCTTCGTCGCCGACGACTCGGCGTTACGCGCTATTCGCTAGCGCTCACCTGACTGCAGCTCGGCGGGATGGCGAGCGCCTTTCCCGAGTGGGTCGAATCACCGCGGCCAGTGCGATCGGCGCGGCGACGACAAGCGCCGCCGCCGCGCTGATCCACAAGATGCGCGCGAGGCGCCGGCGACTCACGCCTTCGCCGCCGCCTTGGTCGCCTTCACCGCGTTCTTGACGATGAAGCGCTCGATGTCCTCGCGCGCCTCGTCGTCGCGGATCTGCTTCGGCGGCGACTTCATGAGGTACGCGCTGGGTGCCTCCAGCGAGCCCGAGATGCCGTTGTTCAAGGCGAGTTTCGCGAGCCGGACGGCGTCGATCACGATGCCGGCCGAGTTCGGCGAGTCCCAGACCTCGAGCTTGAGCTCGACGTTGAGCGGCACGTCGCCGAACGACGAGCCCTCCATGCGGATGTACGCCCACTTGCGGTCGGTGAGCCACGGCACGTAGTCGGAGGGGCCGACATGGACGTTCTTGTCGCCGATGTCGTAGTCGAGCATCGACGTGACCGCGTTCGTCTTCGAGATCTTCTTCGACTCGAGGCGCTCGCGCTCGAGCATGTTGAGGAAGTCCGAGTTGCCGCCCACGTTGAGCTGCATCGTCTTGTCGAGATGGACACCACGGTCGCCGAAGAGCGTCGTCAGCACGCGGTGCGTGATCGTCGCTCCGACCTGCGACTTGATGTCGTCGCCGATGATCGGACAGCCGGCCTCCTCGAAGCGCTTCTGCCAGTACGGCTCACGCGCGATGAAGACGGGCATGCAGTTCACCATCGCGACGCCCGCCTCGAGGATCTGCTCCGCGTACCACTTCGTGGCCGCTTCGGAGCCGACCGGAAGGTAGTTGACGACGACGTCCGTGCCGGTGTCCTTCAGGATCCCGACGACGTCGTCGGTCGGCCCGGGCGCCTTCTCGACGACCTGCGAGAGGTACTTGCCGATGCCGTCGTGCGTCATGCCGCGCGAGACCTTGACTCCGGTCTTCGCCACGTCCGCGAACTTGATCGTGTCGTTCGGATGCGCCCACATCGCCTCGCTGAGGTCGACGCCGACCTTGCCCTTGACGACGTCGAACGCGGCGGTGAACTCGATGTCGGAGATGTGGTAGCCGCCGAGGTCGACGTGCATGAGCCCGGGGACGGAGTCCTCCGGCTTCGCGTCCTTGTAGTACTCGACTCCCTGCAGGAGCGAGTTGGCGCAGTTGCCCACGCCGATGATCGCGACGCGCACCTTGTCCTTTGCGCGCCCGTTCTTCGAGCCGTTCGTCGAAGCCATGAGTTTCCTTCCTTTGCGATTGCTCTGTGCCGGCACGCCGAGACCGTCGGCGAGCGCGGCAAGGATGAGGTCGTTCGCGTTGGAGTCGCGCCGCGACGCCTCCGCATGGATCTCGTCCTTCAGCTCCTGTGGGACGCGGAGCAGAAGGACAGGGCTCGAGCCTGCTAGCACTTTGCGGCGACGACCGCTGGGGACATAGGAAACCCCGAACCGGTCTGCGAGGAGCCCCGCAGCGACATCGTTGACATTGGACTCGCTGCGAGCCGTCTGCCGGACGAGCGCCTCTTTGAGCGGAGCAGGCATTCTGACCAAGATGCCCGCCCTTCGTGGTTTGCTAGCAGTCAAAGTGCTAGCACTCTACCATTGCTAGTTCGCCGACGCCTTACTAGCCAATCGTGAGCATCCCCACCCGGTCGGCGCCCACGCGAGTTGTGCACGCGTCGCCCCGGACGACGCTCCCGCACTCAGGCTTCGGCGAGCTCCCGCAACTGCCGGCGCACGAGAAGCATGCGCTGAACGACCGTGATCCACGCGATGGCGGCAAGGACGTAGACCGGCCACTGCAGCAGACCCCACGGAGCGAGAAAGAGGCCGACCGAGACGAGGACGACGCGCTCGACGCGGGAGCCGAAGCCGACGTCTGCGCGAAGTCCGAGCGCTTCCGCCTTTGCCCGCGTGTACGAGACGAGAAACGACCCGATCACGGCGGCGAAGGTAGCGACGAGTGCGATCTCGTTCCCGTCGCGCATGAAGACGAGCCCGATCGCCGTGAGCATCGCCGCCTCACCGAGGCGGTCGAACGTCGAGTCGAGGAACGCACCGAACACGGTTCCCTTGCTCGCGGCGCGCGCGAGCGCTCCATCGAGGATGTCCGCCACGGAGCCGACGACGAACAGGAAGCCTCCGAGCCAGAAGAAGAGCTTTTCGTTGCGTTCCTCGAAGCCGACGAGGACGGCACCGGCGAGACAGAGCGAGACGCCGGCGAGCGTGAGCATGTCCGGGGTCAGCTTTGTCTTCGCGACCCCGCGCATGGAGCGCTGCAAGATCTCGCGCGCCGCCTGCGTGTACTCCTGCTTGACGCGGTCGAGCTGGTTGACGCGAGCCGGCTCGGAGGCCGGCTGCTCGTCGGTCATGCGCGCTGCAGTCGCAGCGCGTGGACCCGACGCAGTGCCCAGCCGGTCGCGAGCGCGAGCGCGAAGCCAGCGACGACGTCGAGCCAGTAGTGGTTCCCGGTCGAGATCACGCAGAATCCGACCCACGCGGGCCATGCGAGCCACAGCGCCTTGACGACCCGCGAGCGCACGACGCCGAACATCACGATCCCGACGATGAGCGCGTCCATGGCGTGGAGGCTCGGCATCGCGGCATACGGGTTCGAGGCGAAGGCGATGAGGCCGCTGTCGTGGTTCACGGACGAGAACTGGCCGAGCGTGTCGACGAAGCCCCACTCGGGGAACATCCGCGGCGGGGCGGTGGGCACGAGGATGTAGCCGACGAGCCCGACGAGGTTCGCGACGATCAGCCAGTTCCGGAACCCTGTGAAGCGCTCGTGGTGCTTGAAGTAGACCCAGAGGAGCGTTGCGCCGACAACGGCGAACTGTGAGAGCCAGTACGTGTACGACGTGAGCAGGATCATCAGCGACGACCCATCCACGAACCGCTGGACGGCCGGCTCGAAGAGCGCACCGAGCGCCTTCTGCTGCCGCAGGATCCACTCGCCGTTGTGGAACGCCGTGACGACGTCGCGGTCCGCCGCACCGCGCGCAATCTGGTACACGACGTAGAAGCCCATCCAGATCACGAACTGGAGGGCAAGGTGCGCCCAGCCGCGTGGCAGGCGCCGAGATGTCTCCGCGACGAAGCTCGACACGACGCCATGGATTCTAACGCGGGCGTCAGGTGCCAGGTCGGGGGGCGTACGAGACGAGCGCGCGCATGTAGTTTCCGCGCTCGAAAGCTGCGGGGTCAGGACCGGTTGCACGGCTCAGACTTCCCTTCAGTTGCTCCACGGAGATGTACTCCCGCTCGGCCATCCACGCGCGGAGGCCGTCGAGCATGTCGGAGACGACCTCAGGCCCGCGCGCAAGAGGGGCCGACGCGACCATCACGGCGTCGGCACCCGCCAGCAGGAGCTTCAAAACGCCCTGCCAGTCGTGCACACCGCTCGTTCCGGCGAGGCTTACCGGGACGGCGTCGCGGAGGATCGCGATCCAGCGCAGCGGCAGGCGGAGCTCCGACGGAACCGACAGCACGAGCGAGGGCGCGACGTCGAGAGTCTCGAGGTCGATGTCGGGCTGGAGGAAGCGGTTGAAGAGGACGAGGCCGTCTGCTCCGGCCTCCGCCAGTTCGACGGCCATGTGGGCGAACGCGGAGTAGAAGGGCCCGACCTTCACGGCCAGCGGGATCGACACCGATCTGCGCACCTCGCGAACCAGCGCGACAGTCCGCGCCTCGACGTCGGCGCTCGAACGCTCGGGGTCGACCTCGACGGCGTAGACGTTCAGCTCGAGCGCATCCGCGCCGGCGTCCTCGCAGAGCCGCGCGTAGCGCAGCCAGCCGCCTTCGGACGTGCCGTTCAGGCTTGCGACGATCGGCACCGAGACGGCGTGCTTCGCCTCGCGAATGTGGTCGAGATACGCCTCGGGACCGGTGTTGTATCCGTCCAGCTCGGGGAACCACGTCTCCGCCTCGCCGAAGCTGTGGGTCGCATGCTCGAGGAGCTCGTGGATGTCCATCGCCTCGTGTTCGATCTGCTCCTCGAAGAGCGAGGGGAGCACTGCTGCGCCGATGCCGGCGTCGTCGAGTGCGCGGAGCGAGTCGAGGTCTCCAGTCAGCGGCGACGCTGACGCGACGATCGGGCTTCGGAGTCGGAGGCCGAGGTACGTCGTCGTGATGTCGACTGTCACGCTTCCTCCTCGGCCGGCTCGTGCTCGATCTCGGCGAGCTGCTCGTACACGTGCCAGCGTTCGTCGACGTCGTGTTGCGCGAGCGCAGCGAGCTCGGCGGCCTCGGCGGGCCGCGACCTCCCGAGCATCGCGAACCGCGCCTCGCGCGACGTGAACTCGGTCAGCGGCAGTTTCGGCGGTCGCGAGTCGAGCCGGAACGGATGCTGACCAGCGTCGGCGTGTCTCGGGTCGTAGCGATACAACGGCCAGTAGCCGGTGTCGACCGCCAGCTTCTGCTGTTCCATCCCTGTCTTCATCTCGATGCCATGCGCGATGCAGTGGCTGTACGCGATCACGAGCGACGGGCCTGGATGAGCGTCGGCCTCGGCCAGTGCCTTCACCGTCTGCGCATTGTCGGCCCCCATCGCGATCTGCGCCACGTAGACGTCCCCATAGGCCGACGCGATCATCCCGAGGTCCTTCTTGCGCGTCCGCTTGCCGCCCGCGGCGAACTTCGCCACCGCTCCGCGCGGCGTCGCCTTCGAGGCCTGGCCGCCCGTGTTCGAGTAGACCTCGGTGTCGAGAACGAGCAGGTTGACGTTGCGGCCCGACGCGAGCACGTGGTCGAGGCCTCCGAAGCCGATGTCATACGCCCAGCCGTCGCCGCCGACGATCCAGACGGTCTTCCGGACGAGTGCATTCGAGAGTGCGAGCAGGCTGCGTGCCGGCTCGGTGTCGAGCTCGTGGCATCGTGCGTCCAGCTCGGCCACACGCGTCCGTTGAGCCTCGACCTCGGCGTCGCTCGACTGATCGGCCGCGAGAATGGCGTCTGCGAGGTCGGGAGCGACGACGGGGACGAGCGCGTGTGCTGCGCGCGCTTGCTGGTCGAGTGCGAGCCGCATCCCGAGGCCGAACTCGGCGTTGTCCTCGAAGAGCGAGTTCGACCACGCAGGCCCGCGTCCGTCGAGGTTGCGCGACCACGGAGTCGTCGGCAGATTGCCGCCGTAGATCGACGAGCACCCCGTGGCGTTCGCGACGAGCATCCGGTCACCGAAGAGCTGGGTCAGGAGCTTGAGGTACGGGGTCTCGCCGCAGCCCTCGCATGCTCCCGAGTACTCGAAGAGGGGCTGGAGCATCTGAGACCCCTTGATCGTCGCCGGCGCCACGAGCGCACGCTCGATCTCCGGGATCCGGAGGAAGAACTCGTAGCGTTCACGCTCCACCGCCAGGTGCTCGTCCTTCGGCTCGAGGTTGATCGACTTGTGCTTGACCTCCTCCTTCGAGTGCGCCGGGCACGTCTCGACACAGATCCCGCAGCCCGTGCAGTCCTCCGGCGCGACCTGGATCGTCATCAGCATCCCCGGTAGGTCGCGCGCCTTCCACTCCTTCGAGAGGAACCCGGCGGGTGCGTCCGCGAGCGCACCGGGCGGGAAGACTTTCATGCGAATTGCGGCGTGGGGGCACACGAGCGCGCATTTCGCACAGTCGATGCAGATCGACGGATCCCAGATCGGGATCTCCTGCGCGATCGAGCGCTTCTCGTACCGCGCCGTTCCGGTCGGGAACGTGCCGTCCGCGGGAAGCACGCTGACGGGGAGCTCGTCGCCTCTACCCGCGATCAGCGGCAGCGTGACGTCGTGCACGAACTCGCCGGTCGGTGAAGGCGCAGAGGGTCGTGCGACCGAATCCGTGAGCTTGGGAACGTCGACCTCCGCGAGACCTTCGAGCGCGCGGTCGACGGCGGCGAAGTTGCGCTCGAGCACGGCTTCGCCGCGCTTCGCGTACGTCGTTCGGATCGCGTCCTTGATCGCCGCGATCGCCTGCTCCGCCGGGAGCACATCGGCGAGGGCGAAGAAGCATGTCTGGAGCACGGTGTTCACCCGCTTGCCCAAGCCCGTCTCGCGCGCCACGCGCGTCGCGTCGACCACCCACAGTCGCAGCTCCTTCACCAGGATCTCGTTCCGGACGTGGGACGGAAGGTGTTCCCAGACCTCGTCTGCGCCGTACGGCGCGTTGAGCAGGAATGTCCCACCGCGGCGCGCGATCCCGAGCACGTCGATGCGGTCGAGGAACCCGAACTGGTGGCACGCGACGAAGTCGGCCTCCTGCACGAGGTACGTCGATCGGATCGGTCGTGGACCGAAGCGGAGGTGCGAGACGGTCGTCGAGCCAGCCTTCTTCGAGTCCAGCACGAAGTAGCCCTGCGCATGGAGCTCGGTCGCCTCGCCGATGATCTTGATCGAGTTTCGGTTGGCTCCGACCGTGCCGTCCGAGCCGAGTCCGTAGAAGACGGCACGCACCACGTCGTCGGGCTCCGTGCGGAAGCCGGTGTCGACGTCGAGCGAGAGGTCGGTCACGTCGTCGGTGATCCCGATCGTGAAGCGTCGCTTCGGGCTTTCTCGCTCGAGCTCGGAGAACACAGCCGCGGCCATCGCCGGCGTGAACTCCTTGGACGCGAGCCCGTAGCGGCCGCCGATCATCCGGGGCAGTTCGCCGCCTCGCTCCGCGAGCGACGTCACGACGTCCTGGAAGAGCGGTTCCGCAGGCGCTGCGGGATCCTTCGTTCGATCGAGCACAGCGATCGCGCGAACGGTGGCAGGGAGCGCGGCGACAAAGGCATCCGCGTCGAAGGGCCGGTACAGCCGCACCTTGACGAGCCCTACGGACTCGCCCGCTTCGCGGAGCCGCTCGACCGCCTCCTCCGCGGCGCCGACGCTCGATCCCATGAGCACGAGGACGCGCTCGGCCTCCGGATCGCCGACGTACTCGAAGAGACGGTAGCGGCGCCCTGTCCGCTCGCCGAGCCTCGCCATCTCCTCCTGGACGATCTCCGGCACCGCGGCGTAGTACGGGTTGGCCGCCTCGCGCGCCTGGAAGAAGACGTCCGGGTTCTGCGCGCTGCCGCGAAGCACCGGGTGGTCCGGCGAGAGCGCGCGGGCGCGGTGGGCGGTGACGAGCTCGGGGTCGAGGAGCGCACGTACGTCGTCCTCGGTGAGGCGATCGATCGTGTTGAGCTCGTGCGACGTTCGGAACCCGTCGAAGAAGTGGAGGAAGGGGACTCGCGTGCGCAGGGTCGCGGCGTGAGCAACCAGTGCGAGGTCCTGCGCCTCCTGGACGGAGGAGGAGCAGAGGAGCGCGAAGCCCGTCGGTCGGGCCGCCATCACGTCGGAGTGGTCGCCGAAGATCGAGAGCGCGTGGGTCGCGACCGTCCGCGCCGCGACGTGGAACACCGCCGGGGTGAGCTCTCCGGCGATCTTGAACATGTTCGGGAGCATCAGCAGGAGCCCCTGGGAGGACGTGAACGTCGTCGCGAGTGCTCCCGTCTGGAGCGCCCCGTGGACGGCGCCCGCGGCGCCGCCCTCGCTCTGCATCTCCACGACCTGCGGGACCACGCCCCACGCATTCGGGATGCCTCGTGAAGACCACGTGTCAGCGAGCTCGCCCATGGACGTCGCGGGAGTGATCGGGTAGATCGCGATCACCTCGGCCGCGCGGTACGCGACCCAGGCGACAGCCTCGTTGGCATCGATCGTCGCTCTCCGCTCCACGAATCAAGCCTGAGTCGTGCAACCCTCCGGGCCATCCGTGCGGACGCTGACCGACATTCGGCCTTCCCGCATCCCGGTGGATCAGTCGCGCTGATCGATGCGCGTGGCAACACGACTTGAGCTGATCCTCGGCGGGCGTCACGATGCCGCGATGGCTGCGCGATACGGCGTGCGGGTGTGGCTCGCCCTCGTGACGGTGTACCTCGTGTGGGGGTCGACGTTCATCGCGCTCGCGATCGTCATCCGCGATCTGCCGCCGTTCCTGGCGATGTCGGTGCGCCATCTCATCGCGGGAGGCGTGCTCCTCGCGTTTGCACTTCCACGGGGTGATCGCGCCGCGGATCCGATCGGCCGGCGGCAGGTTGCCGCCGCGTTCGTCTTCGGCGGGCTGCTGTTCGTGACGGGGCACGGCTTGCTGGCGTGGTCCCAGCAGACCGTGCCGGCGGGTGTCGCGGCGCTACTCGTGGGGACGATCCCGATCTGGATGGCCCTCTTCGATCGCGTCGCATTCGGAAAGCGTCTCGCTGTCGGTGCATACCTCGGCATCGCCGTCGGCTTCGCCGGTCTGGCGTTCCTCTTCGACCCGTTCGGCGAGGGATCGGTCGATCGTGTCGGCGCGCTCGTGATCGTCGTGAGCGCGATGTGCTGGGCGATCGGATCTCTGTATTCACGCGGCGCGCCTCTACCCAGTCGCCCTCTCGTCTCCGCCGGCCTCGCCTCGCTCTGCGGAGGCATTCTGCTAACGGGCTACTCCGTCGTCTCAGGCGAGATCGGCGAGGCGACGTGGACGAGCGATGCGCTCCTCGGACTTGCCTACCTCATCGTCGTGGGCAGCTTCGTCGGTTTCACTGCATACGTGTGGCTACTTCGGGTGGCTCCGATCTCGCTCGTCTCGACGTACGCCTACGTCAATCCGATCGTCGCCGTCGCGCTCGGCTGGCTGATCCTCGACGAGAGCGTCACGCTCCAGATGCTCGGCGCAGGTGCGGCCGTGCTCGTATCGGTCGCCGTGATCCTGCGGTCGGGCGGGACGAGCCTCGAGCCCGGCCGTGGGCTGTTCACGAAGGAGCGTCCCATCGCTGCTGCAGCCGCGACCGAGCCCACTGCGTAGCCCTCTAGCCGCCGATGTACGACATCTCGACCTTGCGGAGCGTCGAGGTACCTTCGGTGCGGATCTCGGAGTAGCGGTCGCCGCGGCGCGTCCACACCGCGCGGATCGTCTCCTCGAGCTCGCCCGCCGAGTCGGAACGAAGCAGCGCGCGCAGGTCGTGGCCGCGAACGGCGAAGAGGCAGGTGTACAGCTTCCCGTCTGCCGAGATGCGCGCACGCGTGCAGTCCCCGCAGAACGGCTGGGTGACGGAGGAGATCACGCCGATCTCGCCCGTGCCGTCGAGGTAGCGATAGCGCTCGGCGACTTCGCCTCTGTACTCGGCGGCGACCGGCTCGAGCGGGTACTCGGCGCCGATCGTGGCGACGATCTCGGCGGCCGGGACGACGTCGTCCATCCTCCAGCCGTTCGTCGCGCCGACGTCCATGAACTCGATGAACCGGACGGTGTGGCCGGTTCCCCGGAAGCGCCGGGCGATGTCGAGGATCGAGGACTCGTTGAGCCCGCGCTTCACCACGACGTTGACCTTGACCGGAAGGCCTTCCTCGGCGGCCGCGTCGATCCCGGCGAGCACGCGGGCGACGGGGAAGTCGACGTCGTTCATCGCCCTGAAGACCTCGTCGTCGAGGGAGTCGAGGCTGACGGTGATGCGCGAGAGCCCGGCGTCGGCGAGCGCCTTCGCCTTCTGCGCGAGGAGCGCCGCGTTCGTCGTGAGCGTGACGTCGAGGTCGTCCCCGAGCGCTGCGAGCCGGGCGATCAAAAGCTCGAGGTCACGCCGGAGGAGCGGCTCGCCGCCCGTGATCCGTAGCTTCCGCACGCCGAGGTCGACGAAGGCATTCGCGACGCGCTCGATCTCCTCGAACGTGAGGAGCTCGCGGCGCGGCAGGAAGCGGTACTCGTGCCCGAAGACCTCCTTGGGCATGCAGTACACGCAGCGGAAGTTGCAGCGATCGGTGACCGAGATCCGGAGATCGCGAACCGGCCGGCCGAGGGTGTCGACGACGGTCATCTCGAGGCAGCGTAGAGAATCCCGCTGGTGAGCCGACGCGTGCCTCTTCTCGCTCTCGTCGGCGTCACCGCGATCTGGGGCGTGACGTTCGTGCAGGTGCAGAATGCGATCGCCCTCTACCCGCTGTTCGCCTTCCTGGCGGTGCGGTTCGCGATCTCCACGGTCGTCCTCGCCCCGTTCGCCTGGAGCTCGCTCCGCACGCTGCCGCGATCGGGGTACGTGGCGGGCATCGGGGTCGGTGTGCTGCTCGCGACCGCGTACGGCCTGCAGACCGCCGGGCTCGAGCTCACGACCGTCGCGAGCACCGGGTTCATCACGGGGCTCTACGTCGTCTTCACGCCGCTGCTCGCGCTCGCGTTCTTCGGCACGCCGGTGCCTCGTGTCCTGTGGGCGGGTGTGGCGCTCGCGGTCGTCGGGTTGCTCCTGCTGAACGGCGTTCCGGGAGGATCCGCGCTCGGCAATGCGCTCGTCCTCGCGAACGCCGTGTTCCAGGCACTGCAGATCACCGCGATGGAGCGCTTCGCTCCGCGCTACGACCCGCGCGCGCTGACGTTTCTCATGATGGCGACGTCGTTCGTCGGCTTCACCGTGATCGCGCTCGCACTGGGAGAGCTCGAGGTGCCTCGCGGAGCCACGGTCTGGGGTGCGCTGATCGTGACGGGTGTCTTCGCGGGGGCGCTCGGGTACCTCATCGCAACCTGGGTGCAGGCGCGCACGACGGCTGCGCGCGCCGCGCTCGTCTTCACGCTCGAGGCTCCGTTTGCCGCGCTGGCGGGCGTTCTGCTCGCAGACGAGGTGCTCGGGTGGGCCGGCTGGGTCGGGTGTGCCGTGATGATGGCCGGCATCCTCGTCGCCGAGCCTGCCGCGGCAGCCACGCTTCGACGTCTCTCTCGCCGCGCGGCGCCCGCGTGACGGCGATCCTCCTCGCGTGCGTGTCGGCGGCGCTCTTCGGCGCGATGACCGTCCTCGTTCGCATGGCGCTCGTCACCGGTGTGCCTCCCGCGGCGGGAACGTTCCTCACGATCGTTCCTGCGTGCGCCATCACCGGGATCGCGGCGGTGGCTCGCGGAAACTGGGACGTCGCCGAGGCGTGGCCGTACGTCCTCGCGGGGCTGCTCGCGCCGGGCATCGCGCAGATCCTCTTCACGTTCGCAGTACGCGATGCTGGCGCGTCCCGCACGTCCGTGACCGTCGGGACGGCGCCGCTGTTCGCCGTCGCGACCGCACTCGTCTTCCTCGGCGAGCCGCTCGTCGCAGGGCTGATCCTCGGCGCGGCTCTGATCGTCACCGGCGGCATCGTTCTCGCGAGCGATCGCGCGAGGCCCGAGCACTTCAAGCGCATCGGACTCGTCTACGCGCTCATCGGCACGATCGCATTCGCGACGAGGGACACGGTGATCCGCTGGCTCGGGACCGAGGCCACCGACGCCGAGCCGGGAACGGCAGCGTTCGTCGCGATGCTGACCGGTACGGCCGTGTCGCTGGCGTTCCTCGCATGGACGCGAACGCCCCTCAGCCGCCGTGCCGCTATCGCTTTCGTGCCTGCGGGGGTGTGCTACGGCCTGTCGTACGTGTTCCTGTTCGAGGCGTTCGCGCGCGGCCGCGTGTCCGTCGTGTCGCCGATCGTCGCCACGGAGTCGCTGTGGGGCGTGACCCTGTCATGGCTCGTGCTGCGGAAGTCCGAGCAGGTGGGTGCGCGGCTCGTCGCGGGAGCAGCGCTCGTCGTTGCCGGCGGTGTCCTCATCGGCATCTACCGCTAGCCAGGCTTCTGCTCGATCCGCCCGAGCATTCGGCTATTCGACGATCTGCTACGGTGAGGCTCAAGTTTTCGGTACATCGGCAACTCAGACAAGGAGCAGCACATGGCAAAGACCATCGGAATCGATCTCGGGACGACCAACTCGTGCATGGCCGTTCTCGAGGGATCCGAGCCCACCGTCATCCCGAACGCCGAGGGCGGACGCACCACACCGTCCGTCGTCGCCTTCGGCCGCGACGGTCAGCGGCTCGTCGGCGCGCCCGCGAAGCGCCAGCAGGTCACCAACCCCCAGAACACGATCTTCTCGATCAAGCGGTTCATGGGCCGCAAGTTCGACGAGGTCTCCGAGGAGATGAAGATCGTCCCGTACGAGGTCGTGAAGGGCGCGAACGACGACGCCCGCGTGACTGCGGAAGGGACGGAGTACGCACCGCCGGAGATCTCGGCGATGATCCTCCAGAAGCTCAAGGCCGACGCCGAGGCGTACCTCGGCGAGCCGGTGACGGACGCCGTCGTCACCGTTCCCGCGTACTTCAACAACGCCCAGCGCGAGGCGACGAAGGACGCCGGCAAGATCGCCGGGCTCAATGTCCTGCGAATCATCAACGAGCCGACCGCGGCTGCGTTGGCGTACGGGCTCGACAAGGAGGGCTCGGAGCACACGATCCTCGTGTTCGACCTCGGCGGCGGGACGTTCGACGTCTCCGTGCTCGAACTCGGCGAGGGCGTCTATCACGTCAAGGCGACGAACGGCGACAACCATCTCGGCGGCGACAACTTCGACAAGGCGGTCGTCGACTGGATGATCGCCGAGTTCAAGCGTGACCAGGGGATCGACCTCGGCCAGGATCCGATGGCACTGCAGCGGCTCTACGAAGCCGGCGAGAAGGCGAAGGTCGAGCTCTCCTCGACGATGACGACGCAGATCAACCTGCCGTTCATCACCGCGACGCCCGAGGGGCCGAAGCATCTCGACCTCCAGCTGACGCGCGCGAAGCTCGACGAGCTCGCCCACGACCTGCTCGAGCGCACGGTCGGGCCGACGAAGCAGGCGCTCGCCGATGCAGGCCTCACCCCCGCCGACATCGAGCACGTGGTTCTCGTCGGCGGCATGACGCGCATGCCTGCCGTTCAGGCGAAGGTGAAGGAGCTGATCGGGAAGGATCCGCACAAGGGCGTGAACCCGGACGAGGTCGTCGCCGTCGGCGCAGCGATCCAGGCCGGCGTGCTGCGGGGCGACGTCAAGGACGTCCTCCTGCTCGACGTCACGCCGCTGTCGCTCGGCATCGAGACGAAGGGCGGTGTGTTCACGAAGCTGATCGACCGCAACACGACCATTCCGACCCGCAAGTCGGAGACGTTCACGACGGCCGAGGACAATCAGCCGTCCGTCGAGATCCATGTCGGCCAGGGCGAGTCCGAGATGATCTCCTTCAACAAGACGCTCGGGAAGTTCCAGCTCGTGGGGATCCCGGCGGCGATGCGAGGGATGCCCCAGATCGAGGTGTCATTCGACATCGACGCCAACGGGATCATCAACGTGTCGGCGAAGGATCTCGGCACCGGCAACGAGCAGCAGATCCGGATCGAGGGCGGCTCCGGTCTCACCGAGGACGAGGTGAGTCGCATGGTCTCCGACGCCGAGTCGCACGCAGGCGAGGCGCATCGTCTGCGCGAGCTCGCTGACGCCCGCAACGCCGGCGAGCAGCTCGCCTATCAGGCCGAGCGCACGCTCGCCGAGCACCGCGACAAGCTCCCCGAGGCCGAGGCCTCGACGATCGAGGGGCGGATCATGGAGCTGCGGCAGGCGGCCGAGGGCTCGGATCTGACCGAC
This sequence comes from uncultured Gaiellaceae bacterium, assembly GCA_963740105.1. Classification (GTDB taxonomy): domain Bacteria; phylum Actinomycetota; class Thermoleophilia; order Gaiellales; family Gaiellaceae; genus GMQP-bins7. The sequence goes on along the minus strand of CAVUCT010000009.1, from coordinate 60,539 downwards.
ATCCAGGCAAAGACAGCCGCGCTCGAGGAGGCGTCGCGCAGTCTCGCGGACGCGATCTACGCACAGGCGTCGGCTGCCCAGGCGTCCGCTCAGCCGTCCGGCAACGGAGACGGCGTCGCCGCCGACGAGGTGGTCGAGGACGCCGACTTCGAGGTCATCGACGAAGAGGAAGCGGCGAAGTCGTGAGCGACGAGCTCATCGAGACGCAGGTCGAGGAGCCGGAGCCCGAGGCTCCGGCTCCCGACCCGCTCGAGACGGCGATCGCAGAACGCGACGCGTACCTCGACCTCGCTCAGCGCGTCCAGGCGGACTTCGAGAACTACCGCAAGCGCGCCGTGCGTGAACAGGAGCGTCTCGTCGCACACGCACACGAGCGGCTCGTCCGCGAGCTGCTCCCGATTCTCGACGATCTCGAGCGTGCGCTCGAGGCCGCCGAGCGCCACGAGGAGGCGCAGCTCGTCGAGGGCGTCAAACTCGTCGAGCAGTCACTGCGCACCGCACTGCGCAAGGAGGGGCTGGCCGAGATCGAGACCAACGGCGCGTTCGATCCGCATGTCCACGAAGCACTTCTCACGCAACCGAGCGACGACGTCGAGTCGGGCTCGGTGCTCGAGGTCGTGCAGCGCGGGTACCGGGTCGGCGATCGCGTGGTGCGTCCGGCGAAGGTGATCGTCGCCGAATGACGCGGAACCCGTACGAGGTCCTCGGGGTCGCCAAGAACGCCTCCGACGCGGACATCAAGAAGGCGTACCGCAAGCTCGCCGGCGAGTTCCATCCAGATCGAAACCCGGGCGACGACGCTGCGGAGGAGCGCTTCAAGGAGGTGCAGGGTGCGTACGACGTGCTCTCCGACACCGAGAAGCGCAAGGCCTACGACACCTTCGGCAGCGCCGACGGGCGCGGCTTTCCAGGCGCGGGCGGTGCGGACATGGGTGGCATGCGGTTCGAGGAGTTCGACCTCTCGAACCTCGGCGATCTGCTCGGCGGCATGTTCGGCGGCGGTCGCGCGCAGCGCGGCGCCGGGCGGCAGCCGGTCCGTGGCAACGACCTCGAGACGCATGTGCGCATCTCCTTCGAGGACTCGCTCCAGGGCGTCCAGGTGCGCGTTCCGATCGAGGTCGACACGGCGTGCTCGGTCTGTCACGGCACGGGCGCGGAGCCCGGCACTGCGCCGGTCAGCTGCCCGCAGTGCGGCGGCCGCGGCGTTGTCTCCGACTCGCAGGGCCTCTTCGCGTTCTCGCAGCCTTGTCCGCGCTGCCGCGGAAACGGCACGATCGTCGAGAAGCCGTGCCGGCATTGTCGAGGCGCCGGGCGCGAGCGCGTCACGAAGCGCTACGCGGTGAAGATTCCCGCCGGGGCGAAGAACGGCACGAGGGTGCGTCTCAAAGGCAAGGGAGAGGCGGGGCACAACGCGGGTCCCGCCGGCGACCTGTTCGTCGTCGTCGACGTCGAGCCGTCCACCCGCTATGAGCGCCGCGGGTCCGACCTCCTGCTCGACGTGCCAGTCACCTACGCCGAGGCGGCGCTCGGCGCGTCGGTCGAGATCCCGACACCCGAAGGCCCGGTCTCGCTCAAGGTGCCGAGCGGAACCGAGAGCGGCAAGCTGCTCCGGGTCAAGGGCCGCGGCGTGCCTCATCTGAAGGGGAACGGTCGCGGCGATCTGCTCGCGCGCGTGAAGGTCACGGTTCCGAAGAAGCTGACGAAGGCCGAGCGCGAGGCGCTCGAGGGGTACCAGAAGGTCTCGCGCGAGGAGCCGCGCGAGCGATTCGTGGAGGCGAGCTGACGTGCCCGACCGCCCGCGCTACATGATCTCGGTCGCTGCCGACCTCGTAGGCATGCATCCGCAGACGCTGCGGATGTACGAGGCGAAAGGGCTCGTGCGGCCGGGTCGTACGCCAGGCGGAACGCGGCTCTACTCCGACTCGGATGTGGAGCGGCTGCGGCTCATCCATCGGCTGACGACCGAGCTCGGCCTCAACCTCGCCGGCGTCGAGCACGTGCTCCGCATGCAGGACGAGCTCAACCGGATGCGCGCGCGGATGCAACGGCTGGAGCGCGAGTTCCGCGAAGAGATCGCCGAGGTTCACCGCGCGTACAAGCGGGAAGTGGTGCTCTACCGGCCGGCCAAGCATCCGGCCCCGAGGAGATGACATGGACTTTCAGAAGCTCACGCTCAAGAGCCAGGAGGCTGTTGCAGCGGCGCAGGAGCTCGCGCGCCGCAGCGGTCATCCCGAGCTGACGCCGGACCACCTGATCGTGGCGCTGCTCGACCAGGAGTTGCCGCGGACGCTCGTCGATCGCGCCGGCTACGGCGCGGGAGAGCTCCGTACGGAGGCAGAAGCGCGCCTCGCTCTGCTGCCGACGGTGACCGGCGGCGGTCAGCCGCACGCATCCGCACGCCTCGGCCGCGTGCTCGATGCGGCCGGCGATTCGATGCGCGAGCTGGGGGACGAGTTCGTCTCGGTCGAGCATCTTCTGCTCGCGCTCGACGTCGTTCCCCGCGACTCGCTGCTCGAAGCGTTGCAGGGCGTGCGGGGAGGCCAGAAGGTGACGTCACAGGATCCGGAGGGTTCCTACCAAGCGCTCGAGAAGTACGGCCGCGACCTGACCACGCTCGCCGAGTCGGGCAAGCTCGATCCCGTCATCGGGCGCGATGAGGAGATCCGTCGCGTCATGCAGGTGCTCTCGCGGCGCACGAAGAACAATCCTGTTCTCATCGGCGAGCCCGGCGTCGGGAAGACGGCGATCGCGGAGGGGCTCGCGCAGCGGATCGTCGCGGGCGACGTTCCCGAGGGACTGAAGGGCAAGCGCGTATGGGCGCTCGACGTCGGTTCGCTGCTCGCGGGGGCGAAGTACCGCGGCGAGTTCGAGGAGCGGCTGAAGGCCGTTCTCGCGGAGATTCAGAACGCTGCCGGCGACATCGTCCTCTTCATCGACGAGCTGCACACGATCGTCGGTGCGGGGGCGGCGGAAGGCGCCGTCGACGCGGCGAACCTCCTCAAGCCGATGCTCGCGCGCGGAGAGCTGCGCGCCGTCGGAGCAACCACGCTCGACGAGTACCGCAAGCACATCGAGAAGGACGCGGCGCTCGAGCGGCGCTTCCAGCCCGTCTTCGTGGGACAGCCCTCGGTGTCGGACACGATCGCGATCCTGCGCGGCTTGAAAGAGCGCTACGAGGCCCATCACGGCGTCGAGATTCGCGATTCGGCCCTGGTCGCTTCGGCCATGCTTTCGGATAGGTACATCACGGATCGGTTCCTGCCCGACAAGGCGATCGACCTCGTCGACGAGTCGGCGTCGCGGCTGCGGATGGAGATCGACTCCTCTCCGGTCGAGCTCGACGAGGCGGACCGGCGCGTGCGCCAGCTCGAGATCGAGCTCGCCGCGATGGCCAACGAGTCCGAGGGCGTACGGGAGCCGCTCGAGCGCGAGCTCGCGGACGCCCAGTCCGTGCGCGACGAGCTCGCCGCGCGCTGGTCGCGCGAGAAGGACTCACTGCAGCGCGTCGCGGACATCAAGCGACAGATCGACGAGCTGCGCATGGAGGCCGAGCGCGAGGAGCGGGGCGGCAACCTCGCGCGCGTCGCGGAGATCCAGTACGGGATCCTGCCCGACCTCGAGAAGGAGCTCGTCGAGCGCGAGGAGCGCACGGAGACGCCGATGGTGAAGGAGGAGGTCGACGAGGACGACATCGCGGCGGTCGTCTCCACGTGGACCGGCATTCCGGTCTCGCGCCTGCTCGAGGGCGAGGTCGAGAAGCTCATCCACATGGAGGAGCGGCTGCACCAGCGCGTCATCGGGCAGCACATCGCTGTCGAGGCGGTGGCGAATGCTTTGCGGCGCGCCCGCTCGGGGCTCCAGGATCCGGACCGGCCCATCGGCTCGTTCATCTTCCTCGGGCCCACGGGCGTCGGAAAGACGGAGCTCGCGCGCGCTCTCGCCGAGTTCATGTTCGACGACGAGCGCGCGATGGTCCGGCTCGACATGTCGGAGTATCAGGAGCGGCACACGGTGTCGCGGCTCGTGGGCGCACCGCCCGGGTATGTCGGCTACGACGAGGGCGGGCAGCTCACCGAGGCCGTGCGTCGCCGTCCGTACACAGTCGTTCTCCTCGACGAGATCGAGAAGGCGCACACGGAGGTCTTCGACGTCCTCCTGCAGCTGCTCGATGACGGGCGGCTCACCGACGGCCAGGGCCGCACGGTCGACTTCCGCAACACGGTGGTCATCATGACCTCGAACATCCGCTCGCAGAACGAGCTGCGCGACCGCTTCCGCCCCGAGTTCCTGAACCGCGTCGACGAGGTCGTCTCGTTCGACGCGCTCACCCGTGAGCAGCTTGCCGACATCGTCGAGCTGCAGCTCGCGCGGCTACGGGAGCGGCTCGCAGAGCGCCAGCTCTCGCTCGAGGTGACGGACGCCGCGAAGGAGTTGCTCGCGGAGGAAGGCTGGGACCCGGCGTACGGGGCGCGGCCGCTGAAGCGCGCGATCCAGCGGCTTGTCGAGAACCCGCTCGCGCTCGAACTGCTCGAAGGGCGATTCGCGGAGGGCGACACCGTGCGAGCCAGTGCCGAGGGAAGCGAGCTCGTGTTCGGGCGCGCCGAGACGGCCGAGCCCGCGGCGGCGTAGTCCCGAACGGCCATCTTGGCCGCCGCCGCCGCGTGACCAGCACGCTTCCGTCGCCTGACGTTCGGAAGCTTCGGTCGCTTGAAGCCCCGCTGATCGCGGTCTCGCCCGGGACGCACCGGGCCGTGGCGCGTTGCGGCTCAGCACGCAGCTCAACGGTGCGTAACGCCACGCTCGGTGACGCGATCGTGACTGCGTACGAGTACCTGCCGCGTGGTCGGGGGACAACGTTCCCCTCGGTCTCGAGCTCACGGCTTCCGCTCCGGCGGGGTGCTCGGCTTGGGCTTCGCGACGCTGTACGACCGAATGCAGATCGCGTAGACGGTCACCTGGGCAGGGGCGCCGGGGCCGCCCACGAGCGGAACCAGCTGCGGTGCGGAAGAGAACTTGTGGCGGTGAGCCGCTGCCAGGAATGTCTCCAATAGCCCGCCGTCGACAGCCTTGAATCCGTAGCGCTGTGGCGCATGCGGCTCGAACGCCCAGCCGGTCGGAACGCGCTTCTCGACGAGTGGATAGCTGCTTTTCGGCTCGTACCCGTAGTTGTTGTGGATGACGCCCCCGCCGCCCACGGCACGGGCGCCCTTCGGGCAGCGTGCGATCGCATCTCGCCTACCGGCGAGCGTCACTCGTCGCTCCGTCGCGCTCACGATCAAGGTCCGGCTGTCTGCTGCTCCGCTTGGCCCGCTTGGCCCGCGTGGCCCCTGAGGCCCCTGAGGCCCGGCTGGTCCGGCTGGTCCGGCCCCGCCACTCTGCGACCAGGTAACTCGTGCGTACGTGTTCGGGCAGCCCTCGTTCGGTTCGGCGAGGACGACGATGCGATTGAGCACGCTGTCCGAGGTCTGGTAGCAGGCGGTGAAGCGCCCGTCCTGAGGGATCGCTGCCAGCGCGGCGAGCCCGCTCCCTCCGATCGCAAGGAGCAGCGCCGCTGCGGACAGGACGAGCGCAGCGCGGTTTTTCGTCTTCTCTCGCATGACGCGCTCCCGCTACGCCTTGAGCTCGAGGTTGACGGTGCCGCCCTTGCCGTCGCAGATCACCTTGAGCTGCAGGGCTAGCCGGGCCTTGGTGGCCGACACGAACTTGCCCTTGACCGCCCAAACAGTGAGCGTTCCGACGTTGCTCGTTCCTTTGAACGTGCCGTCGGGCGCGATCTGGATGCGGAGCGTGCTCGGCGCGCGCCCCGAGCCGCACCACCACAGGACGCGGGCGCTCGTCCCTGTCTTCGTGACGACGAGGCGCACCTTTTTTGGAAGTGCGACCGCGCTCGTCGCGAACAGCTCGCCCTGGTAGACGCCGCCCTTGGTCGGTGGCGCCGCGAGTGCGGTGCCTGCGATGACCACCGCCGCGAGCATGGCGGCGAGACCGATGAATCTGCGCATGACGTTTCTCCTTCGTTGGGGTTTCACGACGTGTCGCCTGCGATCACGAGATGCGTCGGCTCGAACTCGCGCAGGTGGCGCGGGGCACCGGAGAACCGGCACTCAGCGAAACCTTCGGACGTATTGACGAACTGGTGCCACGCCTCTTCGCTCTCCCAGACTTCGATGATGCGAACGCCCTCGTCCGTACGTCCCGCGGCGTGGAGGATCAGCCCCTCGGGCGCTCTGCGCTCGAGATCGGATGCTGCGGAGCGCTCGTAGCTCTCCCAGCTCGCGGCGACGTCCTCGACGACGGCGTACGACATCGCGATGACCGTCGCGGATCGCGGCTTAGCCTCGGTATAGCCTTGGTTTGCCCTCGCCGGCCAGCGGGTGAGAATGTGCTGATGGGGGAAGCGCAGGTGCGTGTGCTCGGCCCCGTCGAGGTCGTCGACGGGAACGGGCCGATCCGGATCCCGGCGAAGCAGACGCGTCTGCTTGCTGCACTCGTCGTCGCCGACGGCCACGCACGCGGCATCGACGAGCTGGTCGAGGCGACGTGGGCCGGCGTAGCGCCCACGTCGGCGCGCAAGCTCGTCCAGGTCTACGTCTCACAGCTGCGCAAGGCGCTCCCGCCGGCCATCGCGATCACGACCGTCGACGGCGGGTACTCCCTGGTTCTCGAGCCGGGAGTGCTCGACGCCGAGCGGTTCGAGCGGTTGCTTCGCGAGTGCGCCTCGGCTCGCGCGGCCGGCAACTCCGCGCTTGCGGCGTCGCTTGCCGACCAGGCCCTCTCTCTTTGGCGCGGCCGCGCGTTCGGCGAGATCGCGTACGAGAACCTCGCCCGCGCCGAGAGCGAGCGGCTCGAGGAGCTGCGTCTCGTCGCCTTGGAGGAGCGCCTCGCCGCCCAGCTCGAGCTCGGCCGGCACGACGAGGCGCTCGGCGAGGTGTTAGCTCATGCCGACGAGAGCCCGTATCGCGAGCATGCACAAGAGCTCGCCATGCTCGCTCTGTACCGGTCGGGACGACAGGCGGACGCCCTCGACCACTACGCGTTGGTGCGCTCGCGGCTGGACGACGAGCTCGGGCTCGAGCCCGGCCAGAGGCTGCGCGAGCTGCAACGGCGCATCCTGCAACAGGATCCGGGTCTCGATCTGGCAGCCACGACCGCCTCGACGGGTGCAGCGCTGCCGGTCTCGCCCAACCCACTGGTCGGGCGCGAGCGCGAGCTCGACGAGCTACGCGCGCTCCTCGAGCGGCGTGAGTCGCGGCTGATCGTGCTCACGGGAGCCGGAGGCAGCGGCAAGACGAGGCTCGCGCTCGAGGTCGCTCGGCAGGTCGCGGGCTCGTATGCCAACGGCGTCGTGCTCGTCGAGCTCGCGCCGCTCCGTGACCCCGCGCTCGTGGTGCCGACGATGGCGCAAGCGCTCGAGATCTCGGTCGAGGATGACGTCGGCGCGCTCGACGCCGTTGCCGCGGCGCTCGCCGCACGCGAGCTCCTCCTCGTCATCGACAACGCCGAGCACGTGCGCGAGGCCGCACCAAGCTTCGCCGAGCTTATCTCCCGCGCACCTCGCCTGACGCTCCTCGTCACGAGCCGAGCGGTTCTTCACGTATCGGGCGAGAACGTCGTTCCGGTCGCGCCGCTCGCGCAGGCCGACGCCGTCGAGCTCTTCACGCAGCGTGCCCGCCTCCTGGACGCGGGCTTCGAGCTCACCTCCGAGAACGAGGCGGACGTCCGCGAGATCTGTCGCCGCATCGACTGCCTCCCCCTGGCGGTCGAGCTGGCGGCGGCTCGCATCCGCGCGCTGACGCCGCGTGCGCTCAACCAGCGTCTCGACGCGCGGCTGAGCCTCCTCACAGGCGGGCCACGGGACCTTCCGGCCCGCCAGCAGACGCTTCGCGAGACGATCGCCTGGAGCGTTGAGCTCCTCGACGAACGCGAACGCGACGTGCTCGCGCGGCTTGCCGTCTTCCCTGCCGGCGCGACGCTCGAAGCGGCCGAGTGCGTATGCAGCGCGGACCTCGATGCCCTCGCGACCCTCGTCGACGACCACCTCGTTCGCCGTGAGGATGTCGATGGGGAGCCGCGCTTCGGCATGCTCGAGACGGTTCGCGAGTACGCGCTCGAGCTTCTCGGCGAGGAGCGGCAGGCGTCTGCGCTGGCGATGGCGGCGTACCTGGCGGTCGTCGCGGAAGAGGTCGAGGTCGAGGCGCGAACACACGCGCAGGCGCTCGCGAAGCTCGATCCCGAGATCGACAACGTGCGCGCGGGGCTCGACGCGTGTGCCGAGGCAGGAGCAGCGGAGCTCGAGCTCCGCCTCGCCGGAGGCATCTGGCGCTACTGGTGGTTTCGTGGGGCGGCGGCGGAAGGCATCCGGCACATTGAACGCGCGCTCGCTGGCGGCGACGGAGCGCCGACGGTCGCGCGCGCGCAGGCTCTACGCGGCGCTGCCGGTCTCGCGTGGGTCCTCGGCGATCTCGAGCGCGCGAAGAATCTCGCCCAGGCGGCGATCCCGGTCGCTGTCGAGGCAGGCTCGGTGTGGGACGAGATGGCGGCGAACACCGTCATCGGGGTGGTCGCGAACGTCGAAGGCGATCGGGCGCTGGCACGGCTCCATCATCGACGGAGCATGGACCTCGCGGAGCAGCTCGGATTCGAGCCGTTCGCGCAGAAGCTCAACCTCGGCGTGATCGCCCTCGACGAAGAGGACTACCCCGAGGCGCAGGTCATGTTCGAGGACGTTCTCGCGATCCACCGGCGAAACGAGAACGTTGAGGGAATCGGCACAGCGCTCCTCAACCTCGGCGTCGTCCACTACGCGCTCGGCACGCACGAGGCGTCGCTCCGCGCATTCGAGGAGGCGCGCGAGTGCTTCGAGGAGGTCGGCTTCCGCGCGCACGTCGCCCATACATTCCAGGGGTTCGCAGCGTTCGCGGCCGGCGAGGGCCGGTTCGAGGACGCCGCGCGACTTCTCGGGCAGGCACGGGGCGAGCTGGACGAGATCGGCGCGCCGGAAGGCGACTTCGCGCAGGACATGGTCGCCTGGACCAAGGATCGGGCGCGCGAGGCGCTGGGCGAGGACGCGTTCGACGCGGCGTACGCCGCCGGTCGCGAGGGCCGCGGCTAGGGCACGTCGTCGAAGAAGTCGGCGCCTTCGCTGACGGGCGGGGCGCCGTAGATGAAGAGGACGAGCTCGTCGCCGCCCGCGTTGCGCAGCTGGAGGATCGTCCCTGGCTGGACGACGAGGGCGCTGCCGCGCTCGAGCTCGTGCCGCTCGGGTGGCTCCCCGAGATCGACGGTGAGCGTTCCGTCGAGGACGACGAAGACCTCCTCCTGCGCCTTGTCGGCATGCCGCTTGCCGCGTGCGCCCGGTGGGTAGCGCCAGACGTTCGCGCGCGACTGCGCCATCGACTCGGAGAGACGGGCAACGGCTCGTCCGCTCCCATCGTCGCGCGGAACCCAGTCGAGCTCGGACGCGCGGAACACTGCAAATCCCATCGCCGCAGTATCGCGTTAACTGTTTGGCGTGGCGGGCGAACCGAGGCCGTATCGAAGAAGCGCCTGGCGCCGTGTCCTGAACGGGCTGGTCCGGCCGCTTGCGCGTCTCGGACTCGCCGGGCGGAGCACGTACGTTCTCACGGTTCGCGGGCGCACGAGCGGGAAGCTCTGGTCGACGCCGGTCTCGATCGTGGAACACGGCGGCGAGCGGTGGCTCGTCGCGCCCTACGGCGAGCGGAACTGGGTGAAGAACGCCCGCGCCGCGGGTTCGGTCGAGCTCCGGCGTGGGCGCCGGAGTGATCGGCTCGCCGTCGAGGAGGTCGACGCCGCGGGGGCAGTCCCCGTCCTGCGCGAGTACTACCGCCGCTTCCGGGTGACCCGACCGTTCTTCGACGTCACGCTCGACTCGTCCGAAGACGACTGGCTCGCCGAGGCCCCACGCCACCCGGCGTTCCGCCTCGGGAGCCCGTAGCGTACGAGTAGTGGTTCTCCTCGTCGCCGCGACCGAGATCGAACTCTGCGAGCGTCCGGGGCTCGCGTGCGGCGTCGGTCCCGTCGAGGCGGCCGCGACGACGGCGCGGCACCTCGCACTCGAGCCGCCGGCGGCAGTCCTGCACATCGGAATCGCGGGCGCTCGCGGAATCACGCCTGGTGGGATCGTGATCGGCACCGAGTCGATCTACTGCGACATCTCCGCCGAGATCCCGGTCGTCGAGCGGCTCGCGCCGGATGCTCGGCTCCTGGCGGCGGTTCGAGCCGCCGTGCCGGAGGCGCTCTCGCTGCCGATCGGCACCAGCGCATCGGTGGGTGGCGCAACCGATGTGCGGGTCGAGGGGATGGAAGGCTTCGCGGTCCTTCGCGCCTGCGCGCTCGCGGGCGTGCCGGCGATCGAGGTGCGGGCGATCTCGAACGAGATCTCCGAGAGCGATCGCGCGCGCTGGCGAATCGGCCGCGCGCTCGAGGCGCTCGCCGACGCGCTGCCGCGCATGCTCGAAGCGGCCGCTCAGTAGCCTCTTCGCCCATGGCGCGGCGAGCACAGCGGGTCGAGCGGCCGTTACCTGCGCCGCTCCCACCCGCACAGCGGACGGTCGGTCAGCTGATCGCCGAGTCGATCAAGCTCTACGGCCGTCACTTCATGAGCGCTCTGCCGCTCGGAGTGATCGTCGCCGCGATCAACCAGCTGACCGTCGACGCCGACCGCATGGTCGTCGGCGGGATCCTCCTACTCGCGGCGCCCGTGTTCTCGGCCGGCTACGCGTACGCCTGCCAGCTCGAGGCGGGCCGCCGAGCGGCTCGCGGTTCCTGGATCACTGCGATCGTCGTGGGCACGCTGATCTTCGTCCCGGCGGCGCTGCTCTTCCCGTGGTTCGCGCTGGCTGCCGTCCTCTGGCTCGCGCTCGCGGGTCTCGCGGTGCCGGCTGCGATGTACGAAGGCACCCCGTTCATGGCTTCTCTCCGGCGAGGGTTCGCGCTCGGGCGGGTCGATTACGTGCACGCTGCGGGTGCGCTCGCGACGCTCGTCATCCTCTTCTTCCTGATGCGCATCGGCCTCGCGCTCCTCCTCGAGTCGCAGGCCGACAACACCGTGCGCACCGCGATCTTCCTCTCCGACGCCGTCCTCGCGCCGCTCCTCTTCCTCGGCGGGGCGATCCTCTACGTCGACCAGGAGGCTCGGTTACGCTCGCGCGGCCAGCAAACGAAGGAGTGAGATGCCGACCTACCTCATGCTGACGACGCTCACGGAGAAGGGTGTCCAGACCCTCCATGCGAACCCGGCCCGCGTCGCCGAGGTGAACCGCGACGTCGAGGAGATGGGCGCGAAGGTCCTCCACCAGTGGGCCGCGCTCGGCGAGTACGACTTCGTGAACATCGTCGAGGCGCCCGACGACCTGACGATCGCGAAGGTCTCGATCGCGCTCGGAGCGCGGGGGAGCGCGAAGCTCGAGTCGCTGCCGCTGATCCCCGTGGACGTCTTCCTGTCGAGCCTGGAGTGAGCGTGGAGAGGGCCCCGTCGCCGGGGCCCTCGAACGACGGGCCGCGAGCGCCGGGCTACACGAGCCCCTGGTTCTTCCACTTCCGGTAGATGGCCTGCGCCTTCTTGGCGAAGGCGGAAACCGCCTCTGCCGGGGTCGACTTCCCCTGAGCAACCTCCGCGAACATCTGCGGGAGAAGCCAGGTCTGGAAGATCTCGTCGATCACCGGGGTCGTGTTGCCCGGGTGGCCCGGGTTCGTGGTGTACCTCTCGGCGATCGTCGTGAGGATCGTGTACTTGCCTCTCGGCTTGTGCGTGTCCTGCGCGGTCATCCGGCGGATCTCCTTGAAGCCGCCCTTGATCGCGCCTGTCCAGGCCGGGAAGTTGTAGAACTGACTGCGGACGAAGTGCTCGCGGTAGCCGAGCTGCTGATCCACGAGGTACTTCCTCGCCGCCTCCTTGTTCTTGGCGAACTTCCAGATGACGAAGACGCCCATGACGTGCTCGTTGCCCATGCGCATCGCAGGGCCACGTGGGATCGAGGCGAGCCACGTGTCGTCGGAGATGGCGGTGTTTCCGGAGTTCTCCGCCGTGCGAGCGATCGAGATCGCGTTCAGCGCAACCGAGAGTCGGCCGGCGACGAACGCCTGGTTGTTGGACGCCGCGGTCCAGGCGAAGACCTCGTCGGTCATGCCGTTGCGGTAGATGTCGCGCATCACCTGCAGGGCCTCGATCGCGCCTCTTCTGTTCGAGCCCTGACCGATGACGATCCGGTTCTCCTCGTTCTGGATGAACCCGCCGTAGCAGTACAAGAGCGACGCGAGGAGCATGTTCGAGTCGATCTCGTTCGACATACCCAGTCCGACGGGATGTCCGATCGCCTTGAGCTTGGGAGCTCCTTTCCGTAGATCCTCCCACGTATTGAGACTCACTCCGGCTTCCTGCAGGTAGCTGCGCCGATACTGGACCGGGTCGGGCGCATAGTCGTCCGGGAAGCCGTAGAACTGCTTCGTCTTCGGGTTGTACGTGCTCTTCCTGGCGACCTTCGTCATCGGGCCGAGCTTCTTCGTCACCTCCTGCACGATGTCGTTCATGGGGACGACCTGCTTCTGGAACGTCGACGGCGGCGAGATGAACCAGAACAGGTCGTGGCCGCTCTGTGCCGCGACCTGCGAGGCACCGGTCGAGTAGAGCAGCGCGTTGTTGATGTGGTCGACCTTCACCTCGACGTCGTTCGCCTCGCCCCAGCGCTTGATGTACGTGTTGTCGAGCCACGTGTCGTAGGCCGGGACGAAGTGGGCCCACTGCATGATCCTGAGATCGCCCGCGAGCTGCTTCTTCGCGAACTGCATAGGGCCTGCGAACCCGAAGGACTTCTCCGGAAGACCGCCGAACATCCCTACGGCGAACGCCGCGGCGGTGCCCCCCTTCAGCAGTTGACTCCGGGTGAGTGCCGAGCTCTCAGGCAAGAGCTCGTCGGATGCGTCTGCCACGAGGTACCTCCTTTCGACTCGATTCTCTAGCGAAATGCTCCTCCTGTAAAGCCCTTGATGAAACGGTCGAGGAACGCGTTGTAGAGCAGCGCGAGCGGGATCGCGGGAATCAGCGTTGCTGCCATGAGCGACTGCCAGAAGAAGACGTCTCCGCGGATCAGGTCGTTCGGGATCCCCGCCGACACCGTCCGTTGCTCGGAGCTCGAGATGAACGTGAACGCGTAGATGAACTCGTTCACACAGAGCGAGAAGGCGAAGATGACCGCCGTCAGGATCCCAGGGAGCGAGATAGGAAGGATGATCAGGGCGAACGCCTTCAACCGCGACGCTCCGTCGATCAACGCGGCATCCTCGAGCTCCTGCGGGATCGTCTTGAAGAATCCCATGAGCAGCCACGTCGCAAAGGGAACCGTGAAGGACGGGTAGATGAGGATGAGCGACCAGAGCGAGTCCTTGAGGTCGAGTTGCGTGATGAGTCGCGAGAGCGGAAGGAACAGCAGGGTCGGAGGGATCAGATAGATGAGAAAGATCGCAACCCCTGCGCTCTGGCCCCAGCCACCCGCGAGCCTCGCGAGGGCATAGCCAGCGGGCAGGGCGAGGAGGAGCGTGATGGCCACGACCGCCGCGCCGACGACGAGGGTGTTCAGGAGCCATCTCGGATAGTTCGTGTCCTCGAACAGGAACGTGACGTGCTCCGTCGTCGCGTAGTTCCAGAAGTCCCAGTGGAAGTCGCCTTCGAGGTCGTTGTAGAGATACGGCGAGTGCTCCACGTTCGCGAGGTCGAGGTTCGTCTTGAACATCGTCACGAGCGCGAAGTAGAAGGGGAACGCGAGGAAGATCGCGAAGGGCACGACCACGGCGTAGGTCATCCCTTTCTGGCGCCAGGTCATCGGGTCAGCTCACCTGGGCCCGCCGCGCGAAGAACAGCATCCCGACGCTGACGACGACGAGCAGCGGGAAGAGGTAGAGCGAAATCGCGGCGCCCTCGCCGAGGGAGCCGCCGTCGATTCCGATCGCGTATGCCCAGGTGGGCAGCACCTGCGTGGAGTTGAACGGCCCGCCACGCGTTAGGAGGTAGACGACGGCGAAGTCGACCGCGGTGAACACGATCCCGAACAGGACGGCCACGAGCGCGATCGGGAGCTGCAGCGGGATGTCGACGTACCAGAGCTTCTTGACGCCGGTCGCGCCGTCGATCCTGGTCGCATCCTCGACCTCGTTCGGAATCGACGCCCGGCCTGCGATGAAGATCACGACGGCGAACGGAAGGATCCGCCAGGCATGCACGAGCGTGATTGCAATGAGCGCGAGGTTGGGGCGGCCGAGCCACTGCAGGGGCACCTGCGCGTCCTCCTCGACGTTGACGGAGCTGAGCAGCCACACGAGGCCGTTGTCGAGATGGAGACTCGCGAGCGTCCAGTTGACGACGCTGTAGAGGGAGTCGAGCAGCCAGAGCCAGGCGATGGTCGAGAGCACGACCGGCGCCGCCCACGGGAGCACCACGAGGAAGCGGATGATCCACTTGCCGCGGAAGTCGCGGACGAGGAAGTTCGAGAGCACGGCGGCGCCGACGAGGACCACTGCCTGAGACGCGATCGTGAAGATGAGCGTGTTTCGGAGTGCGCGCCGGAAGTTGTCGTCCTGCCAGGCGCTCGTGAAGTTGTCGAAGCCGACCCAGCTCCCCGAGAGCGAGCCGCCGATGGCGTTTGTGAAGCTGAGGTAGATCGCCCAGACGAACGGGACGCCGACGACGAGCAGCATGAACACGACGGCCGGCGCGATGAGCAAGGGCGCGAGAACGCGGCGGCTTTCAAGTGCGTGCCGCCAGCGGCCATGTGCGGGCTTGGCTCCAGCAGCCTGCGCCTCCATCGACCTCGCCGATCCTAGTAGATTCAGGCGCGGAGATTCCATGGCCGAGATCGTCCTCGAGCAGCTGACGAAGATTTACTCCGACGGCACCGAAGCCGTCACCAGCCTCGATCTCGAGGTCGGGACCGGGGAGTTCGTCGTCTTCGTCGGGCCCTCGGGGTGCGGGAAGACCACGGCGCTTCGCATGGTCGCCGGCCTCGAGACGATCACCTCCGGCACCGTCAAGATCGACGGGCACGTCGTCAACGATCTTCCTCCGAAGGATCGCGACATCGCCATGGTGTTCCAGAACTATGCGCTCTATCCGCACATGAACGCGTACAAGAACATGGGGTTCGCGCTCAAGATGCGGGGCCTTCCGAAGGACGAGATCGACCGTAGGGTTCGTGAGGCCGCACGCATCCTCGGACTCACCGACTCGCTGCAGAAGAAGCCGCGGACGTTGTCAGGGGGCCAACGCCAGCGGGTCGCGATGGGTCGGGCGATCGTGCGCAACCCCCAGGCGTTCCTGATGGACGAGCCGCTCTCGAACCTCGACGCGAAGCTCCGCGTCGAGATGCGAGCCGAGATCGCGCGGATTCAGCGAGACCTGGGAGTGACGACCGTCTACGTGACGCACGACCAGACCGAGGCGATGACGATGGGCGACCGCGTCGCAGTCATGCGAGGTGGGCTGCTCCAGCAGGTCGCCTCACCGCAGGAGCTGTACGAGCGACCGCGCAAGCTCTTCGTGGCGGAGTTCATCGGCTCGCCGGCGATGAACCTCGTCGAGTCTGGACTCGAGCGGTCGAACGGCGACCTCTGGGCGCGCTTCGGCGATCAGCAGCTCCGGCTGACGGAGCCGACGTTCGCACGCAACCCGGGGCTCGAACGCTTCGAGGGGCGCACCGTCGTCCTGGGGATCCGACCGGAGGACATGGAGGACGCCGCGATCGCCTCCGACGCGCCGTCGGAGGAGCGGCTGTCGGTCGTCTGCGACATTCGCGAGGACATGGGCTCCGAGGTGTACGTGCACTTCAACCTCGACGCGGAGCCCGTCGCGCTGCAGGAGGTTCTAGAGGCACACGTCGTCGATGCGCCCGAGGACGCGTCGACGCGGCTCGCCGCGGAACAGGCGCGCGGCGCGGGTGCTCGCTTCGTCGCTCGTGTCGACCGAATGACCGGCGCGCGCGAGCGCGAGCGCCTCGACCTCGCGGTCGATGTCGGGCGGCTTCACTTCTTCGATCCGGGAACCGGGCTGCGCGTCGACGCCGTGTAGGGCGCGATTCGCCCTAGAGGGCGAGGAAGCCGGTCTCGCGAGGCGTGACGGTGAGTGGGCTCTCCGGAAGCCCGCTCTGAGGATCGAGGTTGAACTCGCGCGGCGCGACGTCGTTCGGCGTCGAGGGATGGTTCAGCGCGGCCAGGAGCTGGATGTGGCCGCGACCGGGCCCGAGCTCCCACTGGCCTCCGCCGTAGGCGCCGATTTCTCGAGTCTCGCAGTAGTCGTAGGCGGCGAAGAGCTTCTCCACGGATCCGAACCGAGACGGCTTGACGTTCACCGTGCGCGGCGGCCAGTCGAGCGCCTCGATGTCCTCGACCGAGTGGATGATCGCGTCCCACGTGACTCGGTCGCGATGCGGCTCCAGCACCGTCCTCGTCTCGTTGGTGAGGCCCGGATCCTCGAGCCATGCCTCGGGCAGGCCCTCGGCAACCCGGCGATAGAGCGTCGCGTCGGGAGGGGCGTCGACGACCGTGCCGCGGTACTGGCCCTTGAAATCGATCGAGTCCACCGCGCCCGTCGCCGCCAGCTCCTGGATCAGATCCTCCGTCCAGGCCTGGTTCGCATCGAGCTTGAAGCGGAGGTCGGGGTAGAGCGAGAGCCACTCGTGGAGCCGCTCGGTCGCCGGCGGATCGCCGAGACCTCCGGACACCACGAAGGAGACGGGTCGAGGCTCGCGCCCGATCGCTTCTCCGAGCGACGTGCCCGCCTGCCGGAGCGCCAGGTCGAGCGCCGCGCTCTCGAAGCCCCAGCGCCTGTAGTCGTAGTACGCGTGCTGGGCGGGCTCGGCCTCGAAGAGCGGCAGCGTCGCCAGGTGCTCCGAGAAGGAGTGGAGTGTCCAGGAGCCTGCGAGCGGCAGGTCGGGCCCGCGTACCTGGAGGCGGTCGTGCTCCTCGCCGTGATAGGTGACGTCCTCGCCGATGCCCTCCTCGCCGCGTCCTAGCAGGCGCACGACCGTCGTCTTGCGGAGGAAGTCCTCGCGCGCCTGGAGCTCGAGCGGATCGAGCGCGTAGCTGTCGATCTCGAGCGGGAGGTCCCGGACGGCGTCGTAGAGGCTCACAGGTCGGCGAACGCTACCGACACCTCGCCGGCCAGCCGCGCGTTCGCCACGGCGAGCTTGCGGTTCACCTCCCGGGTGCGACCGCTCGACCGCTCGTGGAGAAACGCGAGCACGAATGGCGTAACCGCCTGTCCGGAGACGCCTTGTCGCGCCGCTTCCGCCACTGCTTCCTCGATCAGGTCGCCGACCTCGATGCTCTCCGGCGGAGGGTTCGTGAGGAGCAGCCCGCAGCCGCCGAGCTTCCAGTGCGCCTGCGCGATGCGCGCTGCGCTTTCCGGATCCTCGACGCGCTGCGTCACGGCCGGTCCGCCTTCCGCCTCGTAGAAGAGCGGCATCGTGTCGGTTCGGTAGCCGAGCACCGGGATCCCGAGCGTCTCCAGATACTCCGTCGTCGCAGGAATGTCGAGGAGCGACTTCGCGCCGGAGCAGGCCACGAGCACCGGGGACGAGACGAGGGCGACGAGGTCGGCTGAGACATCGGGTGGTGCCGGGTAACCGCGGTGCACGCCACCGATCCCGCCTGTCCCCATGAACTGGATGCCGACCGTTCGTGCGGCAGTGAGAACGCCTCCCACTGTGGTGGCGCCGATCTCGCCCGATTCCGCGCAGGCCGCGAGGTCGCGCGGCCCGAGCTTTCGCGCGCTCGAGTCGAACTGCGCGAGCTCGTTTTCGTCCAGCCCGATCCGGATGCGTCCGCCGAGCGCGCCGATTGTCGCCGGCGTCGCGCCCGCCGCACGCACCGCCGCTTCCATCTCGACGCCGACCTCGAGGCCGTGGGGTGCCGGGAACCCGTGTGCCACGATCGTCGTCTCGAGCGCGACGACCGGCCGACTTTCGTCGAGTGCGGTGCGAACCTCGTCCGAAAAATGGATGAGCTCCGTCACGCCGGTGACGCTAGCGGCATCGCGCCGACCTGCTGGACGCAGCGGGCAGCGGCGTCGAGCGCGAGTTCGGGCCCGCCGACGATCCAGCCCGCCGCGAGGGCGTCGCCCGCTCCGGTGGTGTCGAGGACCTGCTCGACGGGAAGGGCCTCGCGCTCGTCCTCGCCGAACGAGCACCCCTGCGCGCCGTGCTTGACGATCCAGAACGCGTCGACGAGCGAGCGGCCGACGACGCGCTCCTCTTCCGCGGTCGCGAACACGACCCCCGGCGCGAGTGCGCCCAGCGCTTCGCCGAAGGCGGCGACCCCGCTGTCGCGAATCGCGCTCCAGGACGCGAGATCGGTGGTGATGCCCGCGCCTGCAGCGCGCGCCAGCTCGCCCGCGTGGATGGCAGCGCTCCGAACCGGCTCGTGCATGAGCGCATAGCCGGAGACGTGCAGGACATCGCAGTCGGCGAACCACGCCATATCGAGCTCGTCGACGCGAAGCTCGCGGGCCGAGCCGCGGTCGGCGGCCATCGAGCGGTTTCCATCCGGAGAGACGAGCGAGCAGATCGACCCGTTGCGCCCCTCGATCGGCCCGCAGACGTCGATACCGTGCGCCGCGAGCTTCGATCGCACGAGATCGCCTGCTTCGTCCGCGCCTGTCTTCCCGACGAAGCGAGCTGACGCGCCGAGCTCGGCCGCCCACGCGGCGACGTTCGCGGCCTGGCCACCTGGTCCGATGCGGATCTCGGCGTCCGTGTCCCCTCCCGCGGCGACCGGCCCGGCGAGCCGGACGATGACGTCGAGGGTGAGGTCCCCGAGTGCGCAGACGAGCATCGCGCGCATGATCGTAAGATCAGACCGTGGACGGAGGCGAGCGACGCGACGGGATCCGTGCGTTCCTGATCGGGGGGCTCGTCGGCGCGTCCGCTGCGATCGCAGCCCTGAACCGCCGGCGGCGTGCGCAGCGACGCCGCGGACGGCCGCGCGGTCTCGCGGCCTTCGAGAGTGCGCCGTGCTACCTCGAGCTGCTCGAGCGCGAGCGAGACAACACCGGCACGACGGGGCGCTAGCCTTCCCGCCCACGTGCCGATCTACGAGTACCGCTGCCCCAACGGGCACACATTCGAGCTGTTCCAGAAGATGTCCGATCCGCCCGCGGACGCGTGCGTGACGTGCGGTGCCGGGCCGGTCGAGAAGCTGCTCTTCCCGGTCGCCGTGCACTTCAAGGGGTCGGGCTTCTACTCCACGGACTACGGCTCGCGCAAGTCGAAGGCGGCCAAGGACAGCGAGACGTCGTCGTCGAGCGAGAAATCCGCCGAGAAGCCGGCCGAGAAGTCGTCTGCGGACTCGAAGCCCAAGCCGGCCGCAGATGCCGGCGGCTAACGCCGCGTACAGCCCGCGCCGTACAGCGTCCCCTTCCGTGGAGCGAGCGGCGCCGAATTTCCGAGCCACATCGAGATCACCGCGACGTTGTCCTCCGATCCGAGGAGGACGGACTCGCCGCCCGACGAGCTCGGCTCGCCTCCCAGGCGGCAGCGCAGTGAGCTCGACGAACGGAACCGGATCCAGCCGAGCTGTGCGAGCTCCCACGCCGAGAGGTCGGTCGCGAGCGGCGCGGCCAGGTCGCCGCCCATGAACGGGAGGCGGAGGAACGTCCCAACGCTTGCGATCTCGTCACCGACGGCGTCCGCGACGATCTGCTGCCGGTTTCCGCGCGTGATGTCCGTGTCGGACGGGTCGAGCTGGTTCGTGCGGATGCGCGAGTAGACGAGTGCACGCTGCCCGTTCATGTGCTGCGTGCCCTTCTCGAAGCGCCAGCCTTCCCAGTCGGCACACCGCTTCGGCTTGTACGGGCAGTCGAACTTGTTCGACAGTATCGCTTTCGGCACGGTCACCTCGATGCCGCCGATCGCGTCGATGAGCTCCTTGAAGCCGTCGAAGTCGACGACGACGACGTGGTCGATCGGAAGGCCGAGGAGCCTCTTCACCGTTGCGAGCGTGAGCGCCGGGCCGCCGACTTGGCTCGCCGCATTGATCTTCGATGTCCCGTAGCCGGGAATCTCGACGCGGAGGTCGCGCGGGATCGAGAGGTACGAGACGCGGTGCGTCTCCGGATCGAGGTGGACGAGCAGCAGCGAATCCGAGCGGTTCGCATCGCCGCGACCTGGTGCGCGCCCGCCGTCCGTGCCGATGACGAGCACTGTCGTGGGCTCCGACAGGATCGATCGGTCGCGCTTGGCGAGCTGCGTCTCGGCCCTCCGCGGAAGACGCTTGTTCGCGTCGTCGACGCCGCCTGCGAACGCGCGGAACCCGAGCAGCCCCCAGACGACGGCGAACACCAGGAGCCCGACGATCGCGAGTGCGACCCACAGCCCCCAGCGCCGCCGGCGCTTCGGCTTCCCGGATGCGTTCGTGGGCTGCGTCGTGGGGCGCTTCGCCTGCCCGAGTGGAACCTTGCCCTTCTTGCGGCCGCCGCGATACAGCCGGTAGGGCTTCTGTCCCTCGGCCATTGCGGGGCGTTATGGTAGCCCCCGCCGTGGAGGCTCCCGTCGTCATCGGGCTCGACGTGGGAGGCACGAAGATCCTCTCCGGGCTCGTCGATCGCGAGGGGACCGTGCACGCCGAGCACGAGGTGCCGAGCCCGGACGGCTCCGAGGAGGGCGTGCTCGCGGCCCTCGATGCGGCGGTGGAGGCGCTGCTGGACGACCGGGTCGTCGCGATCGGCTACGGCATTCCGGCGAACCTGGAGCGCGGAACGGGTCGCATCCTGTACGCGATGAACCTGCCGCTCGACGACGTCGATCTCGTGTCGCGCGCGCAGGAGCGCTTCGGGCTGCCCGTCGGCGTCGAGAACGATGCCAGTGCGGCGACGCTGGCCGAGTGGCGCCGCGGCGCGGGCCGAGGCACGCAGAACCTCGTGATGCTGACTCTCGGAACCGGGGTCGGTGGCGGCGTCGTGGTCGACGGCCGCCTGTTTCGTGGCTGGGCCGAGCTCGGACATGTCGTCGTGCGCGAGGGTGGGGAGGAGTGCACGTGCGGCGGTCGTGGCCATCTCGAGACATTGGCGTCGGGGAGCGCCGGCGACCGCGCCGCGCAGGAGCTCTACGGTCCCGGCGCGGACGCGCACGTGCTCGTCGAGCGGGCGAAGGCGGGAGACGAGGCGGCGCGCGAGGCGCTCGCTCGCATCGGCGGCTCGCTCGGCGCAGCCATCGCGTCGCTCGTGAACATCTTCGATCCCGAGCTCGTGGTGGTCGGCGGAGGGTTCGGCGCTGCTGCGGGCGAGCTCGTCCTCGAGCCGGCGCGCGCGGCGGTGCGCGTGGAGGCGATTCGGCCGGCGAGAACGATCGTGCACGTCGTCCCCGCCGAGCTCGGCTCCGAGGCCGGACTCGTCGGCGCGGGGCTCGTCGCCTTCGAGGCCCTCGACGGGATCCGCTGATGCCGCTTTCGATCTGCGCGACGCCGATCGGCAACCTGGACGACGTCACGCTCCGTGTGCTGGAGGAGCTGCGCGCCGCCGACCTGGTGCTCTGCGAGGACACGCGCCGGACGCGGATCCTCCTCGCGCGGCACGGGATCGACGCTCGCCTCGAGAGTCACCATCGCCACAACGAGGCCGCTCGCACGCCTCGTGTGCTCGAGCGGTTGCGCGCGGGAGAGCGCGTTGCGCTCGTGTCCGACGCCGGGCTGCCGGGCGTGAACGATCCCGGCGCTCGCCTGATTGCGGCCGCCGTATCCGCTGAGGTCGACGTGAGCGTGCTGCCGGGCGCATCGGCTGTCGAGACCGCGCTCGTCGTGAGCGGTCTCGGCGCAGACTGCTACCAGTTCGTCGGGTATCTCCCGCGGCGGGCGGGTGAGCTGCGCACGCTTGCCGAGGCGATCGGCGGCTGGGGTGGAGCGGTCGTGGCGTTCGAGTCGCCTCGTCGGCTGCCGTCGTCGCTGCGCGTGCTCGCGGAGACGCTTCCGGGTCGTCGCGCCGCCGTATGCCGTGAGCTCACGAAGCGCTTCGAGGAGGTCGTACGCGGCTCGCTCGCCGACCTGGCTGCGCGGTTCGTGGATCCGCCGCGCGGCGAGATCACGCTGGTCGTAGGGCCGGACGCGTCGTCGCTGTCGACGCGTGCCGACGACGACGCGCGTGCGGCGGTGGCGGAGCTCGTTGCAGCCGGCGCGTCGCGACGGTCGGCAGCGGAGGTGGTGGCGCGCTTGACCGGCGCGTCCCGAAATTCTCTCTACCGCGACTCTCTGTAACAAGAGCGTCAATCGCGTTGCCGTCGCGCAACGCGCTCGCTACCGTCGCTCCATGTTCACGCACCGGGCAACGCGATGTGTCGCCTGCTTGGTCGTTGCTGCCGTCTGGTCGCTCGTCGCCGGCTCGCCCGCCAGGGCATGGGTATGGCCGGTCGACGGTGCGGTGCTCCGAGGCTATGCAGTGGATGGCGACAAGTACGCCGCAGGTCAGCATCGTGGGATCGACATCGCCGTGGGCGAGGGCGCCTCCATCCGCGCGCCCGCAGCCGGCGAGGTGTCGTTCGCCGGCCAGGTTCCGACGTACGGGCTCACGGTCACGATCGTCACCGGCGACGGATACAAAGCGTCGCTCACGCATCTGGGAACCCTGCGCGTCCGCAAGGGCGCCATCGTCGCCGAGGGAGACCCGATCGCGGACCCCGGGCCGTCGGGCGATGCAGAGCACGCGGTTCCGTACGTCCATCTCGGCATTCGGGTCGGCGAGGACGCCTACGTCGACCCACTCGGCCTGCTCCCGCCGCGGAGTGCCCCCAACCCTCCCCCGGCACCCGCGGCGCCGCCCGCCCCGGCTCCCTCACCCGCTCCGGCGCCCGCGCCTCCACCGGCTGGCGAGCAGGCGGAGCCGACTTCCGACGCTCCGGCGCCGACACCGGCCGCGCCCGAGCCGTCGCTCCCGGCATCGGACGCGCCTGCGGCTGCGGCCGAACCAGCGCCTGTCGTCACGACGCCAGTCGTGGTCGCCGAGAGCATGTCGGCGATGGTTCCGACCAGTCCTGCAGTGCGGGTCGATGCCAGGGCGCACGTGGCGTCCGTTCCTCCGAGCGTTCCCGCCGAGGCGGGCGCAGCGGACGTCCAGGCGGCGGCGCGTCCAGATGCTGCGGCCCGACGTGAAGCCGTGGACGCGCGCGACCCCTCTGCGAACGCATCGGCGAGCCGATCCTACGTCCGAGCGCGTGCACGGACGGCCGACCTGATCGTCGTCGACCGGCCGGCGGCGCACGTCACCCGCGTCCCAGACCTCACGCGGCGTCACCCAGGCGGGTTCGCCGAGCCTGGCGACGCCGCCGCGGGCATCTCGATCCGGAGGCGAGCGCTCGACATGCTGCCGGCCTGGGTCGGCGCGCTTCTCGTCATCATCCTCGGCGGGTCGATCCTGGCCCGGCGCCGGGGTGTCCGAGAGCCACTCCCTATCATTGGCGCCCATGCCGTACTACGTGAACGACACCGATCTACTGGCGTGGCCGTTCGAACGGCCCCACATCGGGCACGTGGCGGACTTCGACGTCCCTGCCGACACCCTCGCTCGGCACCACCGGCTTCGCGGAGAGGACACCTTCTTCATGACGGGAACCGACGAGCATGCGTCGAAGGTGGCCACGCGTCGCGGAGGAGCAGCGGGCTAGCACCGCAGGAGTACGCCAGATCGATTCATCGAGCGCATGGCAAGAGATGCCACGGCGGATCTCGGCCACCAATAACCTCTTTATCCGCACGACCGACGCGGGGCCACTACGCGTTCATCGCGCGATTTCCTTCAGCGCATCTACGAGAGGGCTACATCGTCGAGGACGAGTACGCGGGCCTCTACGCCTCGGCTGCCATGCGTTCAGACGGATCGGGCTCATCGACGGGACAGTGCCCGCGCGCGGCTCCGAGCCCGAGTGCGATCAGGGAGAATGTAACTAGTTCTTCCGGCTTTCGCGCTATCAGGATCGACGGACCCGCCCTCTTTCGGACGACGAGCATCCGGACTTCGAGCAGCCGCCGCCTGATCGCTACAGACAGACGGCGCGAAAGTCTTCATCGCCTCGATTCGTGCAGGACTTCATCCACAGCCGCGCAGGCGAGCTCGACTGGGGCGTGCGATCCCTGTCGCGGGATCCGGATCGCGCCGACAAGCGCATCTACGTCTGGTCCGATGCGCTCATCAGCTATCTCTCCGCTTCGATCGAGTGCGCCGCGAACCGTGGAACGCCGGACCTTGCGCGACTGGTGGCAGGCCGTCGGTCGCCGGCACCGTGACTTCGGGGAAGGACATCATCCGGTTCCACTGCGTGTTCTGGCCCGCGAGCTCCTCTCGGGGGCTCCGAGGCGCCGGCACGAGATCTTCGCGCTCGGCTACCTGACAACTCGACATCCGCAAGTTCCTGACGTCGCTCGGGAAAGTCAGTACGACCCGTACTCCGATCTCGTGCGACTTCTAGCCGGAGCGGATCCCGTGCGGTACTTCTTGACGACGCGAGCCGTCGCCTTCAGGTCAGGACGGCACGGTGTCGTCTCGAATTCTCCACGACGCAACGAGCGCGAGCTGGCGCAACGATCTGGGCAATCTCGTCTCAGCGTACCACCGGCGATGATCGACCGCTTCCTCGGTGGGGAGCTGCCAGCAGTCGCCCGCGGATTCGACTCGCCCGTCGCCGCGCTCGTGGAAGGCCTGGCCGACGACGTCGCGCGCCGCTTCGACAACGTTCGATCTCACGGGCGCGCTCGAGCGGATCTGGGTGGTCGTCCGCGGAGCTGAACCGCCACGTCGAGTCCCAGGCACCGTGGCAGCTCGCGAAGGAGGACAAGCGCGACGAGCTGCACGGCGACCCTCTACGACCTCGCGCGACGGCATTCGTGTCGTTGCGATTGCGCTCGCGTCGTACGTTCCGGACACCTCTGCTCGGATCCTCGAGGCACTCGGCGAGGATGCGGATGAGGTCGCTGGGAGCGACGCTCGCGCACGGGCTGGTCCGCGTGCCGAAGCCGGTCTTCGCGAGCCGACGCGGACCACTTTTCCCGAGCATCGACTCGCCGCCGCCACGGCGTGACCGACTCGCACGCGCACCTCGACGCGTGCGAGGACGATGCGTCGGCCCTCGTCGAGCGCGCGCGCGAGGCCGGCGTCACGCGGATCGTCACCATCGGAACCGGGATCGACTCGTGTCGCGCTGCCCTCCGGATTGCCGAGGCGCACGAGGGCGTCCACGCGGCGCTCGGGATCGATCCGCATCGGGCTGCGACGCCGGAGGCTCACCGGATCGACGAGCTCCGCGAACTGCTCGCCCATCCGAAGGCGATCGCTGTCGGCGAGACCGGTCTCGACACGGTGCGTCGCCATGCAACGCCGGCCGAGCAGCGCCGGCTGCTGGACGCGCATCTCGAGCTCGCGGAGAAGCTCGAGCTTCCGATCGTGATTCACAACCGCGAGGCGGATGCGGAGACGGTGAGCGCACTCGCGGCATTCCGTGGGACGGTGGTGCTCCACTGCTTCTCGTCGGCCGAGCTGGTTCCCGTGGCCGTCGAGCGTGGGTACTACGTCTCTTTCGCCGGAAACGTCACGTACGCGAACGCAGCCGCCCTGCGCTCGGCGGCAACCACGATCGCGCGCGACCGCATCCTGGTCGAGACGGACAGCCCATACCTCGCGCCGCTGCCGCTCCGTGGACGACCGAACGAGCCGGCCAACATCGTCCACACGCTGCAGGTCCTGGCCGAGGCGCGTGGCGAGTCCTTCGATGACCT
The DNA here is from genome assembly GCA_963740105.1 of uncultured Gaiellaceae bacterium. Lineage (GTDB taxonomy): Bacteria > Actinomycetota > Thermoleophilia > Gaiellales > Gaiellaceae > GMQP-bins7. Next base: position 34,784 of record CAVUCT010000009.1, on the reverse strand, counting down.
TGCCGCGGTGACCGACTCGAACGCCACGGCCGCCTTCGCGCTCTCGTGAGCGTCGCTCCCAAGAAGGCGCTGGGCCAGCACTTTCTCGTCGATGAGAACATCCTCGGCGTCATCGGTCGCCTCGCCGAGCTCGATGCCACTGACGTCGTCCTCGAGGTCGGGCCGGGCCTGGGCGTCCTCACTCGCTACCTCGCCGCTCGCGTGTGCCACGTCCATGCGATCGAGCTCGACCACTCGCTCGAGTCGGTGCTGAAGGACGCGCTCGGCGAGCGCGCGAACGTCCACCTCGTCTGGGCCGACGCCCTCGACCTCGACGTCCGGACTCTTCGACCCTTGCCCACCAAGCTCGTGGCCAACCTCCCCTACAACATCGCGACGCCGCTCGTGGTCGAGTCGCTCGAGCACGCCGCGTCGCTGCGGCACTGGTGCGTGATGGTGCAGCGGGAGGTCGCCGACCGGTTCTTCGCGAGGCCGCGAACCAAGGCGTACGGCGCGGTCTCCGTTCTCGTGCAGCTGAGCGCACGAAAGACGGGCTTCCACGCGGTTCCGCCGACTGTCTTTCGTCCGCGTCCGCGGGTCGACTCCGCACTCGTCGCGTTCGAACGCGTGGCTGCGGCGACACCGATCGCAACGGTCAGACCGATCGTCGAGGCTGCCTTTGCGCACCGTCGGAAGACACTGGTCAACTCAGTCTCCGTGTCGGGCCTCGCTCCGCGAGCTCGCGCGGAGGAGGCGCTGACCGCGATCGGTCGCTCGACCCGCGTGCGCGCCGAGGAGCTCCAGCCGGAGGAGTTCGTCGAGCTCGCCGAGCACCTCCGATGAGGAAGGCGAAGGCGTACGCCAAGATCAATCTCGGCCTCGTCGTCGGGCGGATCCGCGACGACGGCAAGCACGAGGTGCTCACGCTGCTCCAGCGTGTGGACATCCACGACGACTTGGCGCTCGAGCCAGCGGACGCGCTCAGAGTGGACGGGTTCGCGGAGGACACGATCGTCCGGAGCGCGCTGGAGTCGCTTGCCGTCGCAGCACGAGTCGAGCCGCGCTGGCGCGCTCGGATCGAGAAGCGGATTCCAGTGGCGGCCGGGCTCGGCGGGGGTAGCAGCGATGCCGCCGCAGCACTTCAGCTCGCGAACGCCGAGCTGTCCGAGCCGCTCGATGCGAACGCCCTCCACGTCGTCGCCGCCGCCGTCGGTGCGGACGTCCCGTTCTTTCTCCGGGAAGGAGCGCAGATCGCGGCCGGAGACGGAACCGAGCTTACGGGCGTCGCCCTTCCGGTCGACTACCACGTCGTCCTCGTCGTGCCGCACTCCGAGACGAAGCAGTCGACCGCGGCGGTCTACGAGGCGTTCGACGTCCGTCGGGGCGCGAATGGCTTCGAGCAGCGCGCCACCGCATTCCAACGTGCGCTCGAGTCGATCTCGGACTCTCCCGACCTGGCCAGGCTTCCGGCCAACGATCTCGCCTCGTCGCCGATCGCGCGCGCGCTCGACGCTGCCGGGTCATTTCGATCCGACGTCTCTGGCGCCGGCCCGGTCGTCTATGGCCTTTTCGAGCGGGAGGAGGACGCTGCGCGCGCCGCCGCGGAGCTGATCCATCTGGGGCGAACGCTCATGACGCGGCCGCTCGAGGCCGTCGATCTGCCGTGAGTGGCAAGATGAGCGCCGCGCAGTGGGGCGTGGCCAAGCGGTAAGGCAACGGGTTTTGGTCCCGTGATCCCAGGTTCGAATCCTGGCGCCCCAGCCTCCGTGTCGTCGAACGGTGAGAGGACCCTGGGCGCCGTCGTCATGGCGGCGGGACTCGGCACGCGCATGCGCTCCGCCATGCCGAAGCACCTCCACCCGATCCTCGGACGGCGCATGGTGGACTGGGTGCTCGCATCGGCCCGCGAGCTCGGTGTCGATCCGATCGTCGTCGTCGCCTCGCCTGCGACGGTTGCCGCCTTCGACGGCCTCCCGGTCGTGGTCCAGGAGGAGCCGCGCGGCACAGGCGACGCCGTCCGCTGCGCCCGCGATCGACTCCGCGACGTCGTGGACGACGTGCTCGTCCTGTCCGGAGATACACCGCTCCTCACGTCGGCGGTGCTGCGGGAACTCGTCGACACGCATGGACGCGAGAACGCCGTCGCGACCGTCCTCTCGTTCGAGCCGGACGACCCCAAGCAGTACGGACGCGTGCTTCGCACCGACGACGGCGCGCTCGCCGCGATCGTCGAGTTCCGGGACGCGACGGAGGAGCAGCGAGCCGTCCGCGAGGTGAACTCCTCCATCTACGTCTTTCGGGCAGATAAGTTGTGGGCGGTGCTCGACCGGCTCACGCCGCATAACGCGCAGGGCGAGCTCTACCTCACGGACTCGGTCGCTCTCCTCGGCGAGGGCGGTGACCGCGTCGCAGTTCACAAGGGGGATGATCCGATGGAGACGGAGGGTGTGAACACGCGAGTCGAACTGGCTGCTGCAGCCGGTGCGCTCCGCGATCGGATCAACGAGGCGCACATGCTGGCCGGCGTGACGATCGTCGACCCCGCGAGCACATGGATCGACGCCGACGCCGTGCTCGAGGCGGACGCCGTGGTGCACCCGTTCACCGTGATTCGCGGAGCGTCGCGCGTTGCCGCGGGAGCCGAGATCGGGCCGCACGCCGTTCTCGTCGACGCGACGATCGGGGAGCGCGCCCTCGTCGGTCCCTTTTGCTACCTCCGTCCCGGAACCGTTCTCGAGGCCGAAGCCAAGGCCGGCACCTTCGTGGAGATCAAGAACTCGCACGTCGGCGAGCGCTCCAAGGTGCCACACCTCACGTACCTCGGGGACGCCGATGTCGGTGCCGATACCAACATCGCCGCCGGAAACATCACGGCGAACCAGGAGCACACGCGCGCGAAGGAGCGGACGACGATCGGCAGCAACGTCAGGACGGGAGTCGACAATGCGTTCGTCGCTCCGGTATCGATCGGTGACGATGCATGGATTGCAGCAGGCTCCGTGATCACAGAGGATGTCCCTCCCGGCGCACTGGCGATCGCCCGGGCGAAGCAAGTGAACAAGGAAGGACGCGGTGGAAAGCGGAACGATTGAGCAGTCGCTTCCCGGGATCGAGCCGACTGGTCCTCCCGAGGTTGCGGTGACGACAGGTCACGCGATACCCCTCACGCCGCAAAAGCGGCTGATGGTGTTCGCGGGCCGTTCGCACCCCGAGCTGGCGTCGAAGATCGGCGAGCACCTCGGCGTGGAACTGGGCGAGGTCGAGCTGACGACATTCGCGAACGGCGAGACCTACTGTCGCTACGGCGAGTCGATCAGGGGCGCAGACGTGTTCATCGTGCAGACGGGCTGTCGCCCCGTCGACCAGAACATCATGGAGCTCCTCTTCATGATCCAAGCGGCCAAGCTCGCGTCGGCGAAGCGCATCACCGCCGTGATCCCGTGGTTCCCGTACTCACGGCAGGACCGCAAGGCAAAGCCGCGCGAGCCGATCTCCAGCCGCTTGCTCGCCGACATGATCCAGAGCGCCGGTGCAGATCGTCTGCTCACGATGGACCTGCACGCGGGCCAGATCCAGGGCTTCTTCACGATTCCCGTCGATCACATGACTGCGCAGCAGCTCTTCGCGCGCCATTTCCGCGACCTCGGGTTCTCGGGCCAGGGCGTCGTCTCGGTCGCACCGGACGCCGGCCGCGCGAAGTACGCCGTGCGCTTCGCGCACATGATCGAGGCCGACTTCGCGATCATGAACAAGACCCGAATAGGTCACGACCAGGTGTCGATGACCGAGGTGACCGGGAGCGTGCACGACAAGGTTTGCATCGTCGGCGACGACGTCACGACGACGGGTGGGACGCTTATCGCGGGTGCGCGCGCGCTACGCGAGCAGGGTGCACGCGAGGTCTGGATCTACGTCACGCACGCGCTGCTCAACGACGAAGGTCTCGAGCGGCTCGGAGCTGCGGACGACGTCGCCGGCATCGTCGTGACGGACACCGTTCCGATCGATGCGCGCCAGCAGCCGGACAATCTGACCGTGTTGAGCGTCTCCGGTCTGCTCGCCGCGACGATCATGAACGTGTTCGCCGACGACTCCGTGTCGGCGATCTTCGGCGGCGAGAACCAGCTCTTCTAGAGATGTAGCTCAACCATGCGGGGTTTGCTGATTGTCCGTTCCTGCCGAGAGAACGCGCAAGTTTCCGCGCTCTCACGCATCCTCCATGTGGGAGGGAATGCACGGAGACACGGAGGTTCTAACGTGAAGGTCAGATCGCTACTTGCCGGACTCGTAGTCGTTGTGCTCACCACGTCGGCAGCGGTCGCTGCGCCACCGGCTGGCAAGGGCAAGCCCTCCACTACTGGCGAGGGGTGCAAGCCGAAAGTGACAGTTGTCCTCAAGGGGACGCTCACGGGCGCTCCGCTGAGCATGGACGTCACGAGGGCCAATCGCTGGGGGCGTGCATACGTCGAGGGGGCGGCCGTGACTTCGGTTGCGGTCAACGCAGACACGAAGGTGCGGCGTAAGGGCAAGGCGCTCATCGGCGATCTCGTCGTGGGCGACCGGGTGCTCGTCCAGGCGCGGGTGTGCAAGGCAGAACTAGCTGAAGGCGCAATGCCAGCGCTCACAGCAGTTCGAGTCGTGGCCCACCCGGCAAAGGCGTAGCGCGCGGCAGCGGTTCGTACAAACGTCTGAGCCAGCCGAGAAGACGAGCTCGGCTGGCTCAGGTCTCTTGATCGAATCAGTCGAGCGCGCAGTCGTAGGGGCCTTCTGCCGGCGGCGCCGGCTCGGTGCCGGTGATCGCCCAAGCGAAGACGAATGCGAGCGCATCGATGTCGCAGTCTGAGAGAACCGGGTCACCCAGGTCCGGCCAGCCGTACCCCATGAGGTCGGTGCTCTCGAGGAGATTCGTTGCGTGACCAAGTCCCAGGGCGTGACCGATCTCGTGCAGCGTGACCCAGCCCAGGTACACGGGGTCGTAAGGCTCGCGGTCGAGGCTCGGAGGGAGGTCTGACCGAACCAGGATGTTCGGGCATCCGTGATCGCCACAGAGCGCGTAGCCACCGAAGACGACACCGCCGGCGGTGGGGACGTAGTGCACGACGATGTCGGCTTCCTGCCGCTTGCCCCCCGTTACGTCGGTGAGCGTGATGAGCCCGTCGAAACATTCGTCGAGGGTGTTCGACCACGTCGCAATCGCGCCCGCTATCGCATCGAGCTGTTCGTCCGTTGCGCTCGGATGTGCCTGGACGGCGATTGTGAGATCGGTGTGATCCCACCAGTAGCCCGGGTAGTAGTTGTTCAGGATGACGAGTGCCTCGGCGTTCGACTCCGGCAGCCTGCACTGCACGGCGTCATTCGGAGTCTTCTGCGGTGGTGCTGCTCCGAGTGCCGTCGCGGAAAACGCCAGCAGACAGATGACCAGGGCGAACGCTCCCCTGTACACACTCATAGGAACCTCCTTCGTGCTCGCTGACGGGCATAGGGGCGTTTGCCCGAATGCCGGCCCAGAGAAACCTGCGCGACTGCGACGATTGGCATCTTCGCCCAGGTCGAACGGAACCGGGCTCAGGGTCGAGGGCTCCGATCGCTCAGCCGCTACCTCGGCTCGTTGGGGACGCTCGTCCCTGCTGCCGCACGTAGGGACGACAGGGTTATTGCCTCGCGCGCACGCCGTCGGCACTGCGGGGTCCTACCGATGACGTCGAATCGGATCCAGTGTCGACCGTCTGAGATCGCGCTCGTCGCTACAATCCGCCGCCGTGTCCGGAGACAGGATGAAGCTCGAAGTGCGCGAGCGCGAGGAACTCGGCTCGCGTCACACCCGGCGCCTCCGCTCGGAGGGTCTCATCCCCGGCGTTCTGTACGGGAAGGGTCACGCACGCCCGATCGTCGTTCCGGAGCGGGAGCTTCGTACCGTGATGACCGGCAAGTCGGGGCTCCACGCGATCCTCGACGTCGTGATCGAGGGGCAGACGACGGTGCACCCGTCGATCCTCGCCGAGTATCAGCAGGATCCGATCCGGGGCACGATCTCGCACATCGATCTGCGCGAGGTTCGACTCGACCAGCCGATCCACGCCACCGTGGTCGTGCAGCTCGTCGGCGAACCGGCAGGTGCGAAGACGGGCGGAATGCTCTCACTCGTCGCGCGTGAGCTTCACATCGAAGCCTTGCCCGCGGATGTGCCCGAGCACATCGAGATCGATGTCGAGCACATGGAGGTGGGTGACGTCCTCCGCCTCGCCGACGTTCCGGCAATCGACAAGGTCACGCTTCTCGACGATCCGCACGAGACCGTCATCGCGACGGTTGCGGTTCCGCGCGGCTTCACCGAGCTCGAGGAGGCCGAAGCTGCGGAGGCCGAGGCTGCCGAGGCAGAGGCCGCCGAAGGCGAGGAGGCCGACGGCGAGGCCGGCACGGCCGAGTCCGCAGACGCGGACGAGAGCTCCGACTCCGAGGAGTAGCCATGCGGCTGTTCCGTCGGGGCGACGACGCCTCGACGCTCGACCTGCTCGTCGCGGGGCTCGGAAACCCGGGTCCGCGGCACGCGCTCGAACGCCACAACGTCGGCTGGATGGTGGTGGACGAGATTGCCCGTCGGTGCGATGCGTCGCTCAAGTCGAAGTTCAACGGGCGCTTCGGCGAGACGCGGATCGACGGTCATCGCATCGCGTTGCTCGAGCCGGAGACCTACATGAACGAGTCCGGGCGTTCGATCTCCGCGGCGGCGCGCTTCTTCAAGGTTCCGATCGAAGACGTCCTCGTCGTGCACGACGACGTCGACCTCGAGCTCGGCCGCCTGCAGGCGCGGGCGGGGGGCGGGCTCGCAGGGCACAACGGTCTGCGCTCGATCGCGCAGTCGCTCGGCGGCGCCGACTTCCTCCGTTTGCGGATCGGCGTCGGACGGCCCGATCGTGGAGATCCACGTGACGTCGCCGACTTCGTCCTGTCGCCGTTCGATCCGCACGAGGATCGGGACGGGCTGGTAGCGCGCGCTGCGGATGCTGTCGAGCTGCTCGTCGGCGAGGGGCTCGAAGAGGCGCAGCGGCAGTTCAACTGACGGCTCGCGACGACGGCCATGTGGATCGAGTGGCGCTGTCTCGTGGCAGGGCAGGTTCACACCTGTAACTGCATGGCCGGTACGGTGACAGCAGGGACACGGGAGTGCCCCTGGGGGTGGTTTGTGACGTGGACCGCCGTCTTTCCTCGTACGGCACGCGCGCGACACAACGGTCAGCAGATCGTCCGCGGTTTGTACTCCCGCGCTCCGCGCACGTCCGGCACCTAGCGGACGCGAATCGACGCACGAGCGGACGCTACGATCACGCGGCGGGACATCGTTCCCGCCAGCCGCATGGACCCGACGCCGACACCCCTCGCTGGACTCGTTCGTGAGCTCGCCGCGAGCGAACGGTTCGCCGCGTTCGTCGATGCCTTCCCGGCGAACGCGCGCGTCTCCGAGCCCGCACTCCCGCTTCTCCTCACCGCACTGCACGCAACTCTCGACCGCGCCCTCGTCTGCGTGCTCGCGGAGGACGAGGATGCCCGAGACGCGGCCGAGGCAGTGGGCTGGTTCGTCGACCCGGCGACCGTTGCGCTCCTGCCGAGCCCCGGCGTCCGGGCAGGGTCGGGGCTCGAATCCCCGGCACATCTCGTCGGAGAGCGAGCACGCGCCCTGGACGTCCTGCGCGACGGCGGCCTCGTCTGCGTCTCCGCCCGTGCGCTCGCAGAAGGCATGCCGCCGTCCGCGGTTCGGACGGAGGCCATCCGGCTGACGCACGCCGGCCCACGCGATCTCGACACGCTCGTTGAGGAGCTGGCACTCGCAGGGTACGAGCGCGTGGAGCGCGTCGAAGACCGCGGTCAGATCGCGGTTCGAGGTGGCCTTGTCGACATCTTCCCGAGCACCGGGCGCGAGCCACTTCGAGTGGAGTTCTTCGGCGACGACATCGAGCACATCCGCGCGTTCTCGCCGTTCACACAGCGCACGCTCCATTCGGTCGCTGACGCGTCGATCTACCCTGCTCGGGAGCGCATCGCCGGTAGCGATCTCGAGAGCGGTGCCGACGAGGCCGATCGCGTTCCGCTGCTGGCGACGCCTCCAGACCTCGTCTGGCAGGTCGACGACGTCACCAGCCTCTGGGAGGAGGAGGGGCTCGAGCCTCCGAGCCTCGAGGGCACCGCCCACCTCGACGCGCTGCCGCGCTCGCAGCCGCACGTGTTCGAGGCCCAGCGCCCCGCAATCGCCGCACGGGGCCTCGCCGAGGCCGAGAACGAGCTCGCCGGGATGGTGCGCCAGGGCCGACGCGTCGTCGTCACCTTTCCGCATCAGGGCGAGGCTCTGCGGACGCAGCGCCTGCTCCGAAAGGTCGAGGCCTCCGTCACCGACCACGTCGACGAGGTCACGCGCGATCCCTCCGTCGCCTTCGTCGTCAGCCCGGCGCGCCGCGGCTTCGTCTGGCGCGAGCTGGGGATCGCTCTGCTCCCGGATACGCAAGTCTTCCGCAAGAGGCCGCCCCGAGTCGATACGAGGCTCGGTCGCGCGCTCCAATCGTTTGCCGATCTGAGAGTGGGCGACTACGTGGCTCACGAGGATCACGGGATCGGCAAGCTCCTCGGCTTCGAGACGAAGGACGTCGCCGGCGTCACGCGTGACTACCTCTTCCTCGCCTTCCGGGGCGATGATCGCCTGTACGTCCCGCACGAGCAGATCGGGAAGGTCTCTCGCTACATCGGCGCTGACGCGAAGGCCCCCGCACTGTCCAAGCTCGGCGGGAAGGCGTGGCAGAACCTCAAGAGCCGCGCGCGCGCGTCGGTGCGCGAGCTGGCGGGCGAGCTCCTCTCGCTGTACGCGCGACGGAGAAGCGCGCCAGGCCAGGCGCTCGACCTCACGAACGACTGGCTCGAGCGCCTCGAGAGCTCGTTTCCGTATCGCGAGACCGAGGATCAGCTCCAGGCAATCGAGGCGGTGAAGGAGGATCTCGAGGCGGGGAGGCCCATGGATCGGCTCGTGTGCGGTGACGTCGGGTTCGGGAAGACCGAGGTTGCCGTGCGCGCAGCGTTCGCCGTGGCGCTGAACAACCGGCAGACGCTCGTCCTCTGCCCGACCACGATTCTCGCCGAGCAGCACTGGAACACGTTTCGCGAGCGCTATCGAGACTTCCCGGTCCGCGTCGAGATGGTGTCGCGGTTCCGTTCACGCGCCGACCAGACGCGGGTCCTGCACGAGTTCCAGGAGGGCAAGGTCGACGTCCTCGTCGGAACCCACCGCGTCCTTTCGCGCGACGTGATCCCAAAGGATCTCGGTCTGGTCGTCCTCGACGAGGAGCAGCGCTTCGGCGTGGCGCAGAAGGAGCTCCTGCGCTCGCTCCGGCTCGAGGTCGACGTCCTCGCGCTCTCCGCGACGCCGATTCCGCGCACCCTCCACATGTCGCTCTCCGGGCTCCGCGACATCTCGATCATCGAGACGCCGCCGACTGGCCGCCGGCCGGTGCGGACGACGGTGGGCGAATACGACGAGGAGCTCATCAAGAGCGCTCTCGAGCGTGAGCACGCGCGCGGCGGGCAGGCGTTCTACCTGCACAACCGCGTCGAGTCCATCGACGAGGCGGCCCAGAAGCTCGAGGAGCTGTGTCCGGGACTTCGCTTCCTCGTCGCGCACGGGCAGATGTCCGAAAGGGAGCTCGAGGAGCGGATGCACGCATTCCTCGCGGGCGATGCGGACGTGCTCGTGTCGACGACGATCATCGAGTCGGGCATCGACATCCCGCAGGCGAACACGCTCGTCGTCGAGCGCGCCGACGCGCTCGGGCTCGCGCAGCTGTACCAGATCCGCGGCCGCGTTGGCCGCTCCGACGTCCTCGCGTACGCATACCTCTTCTACCCGGAGGCGTCGGAGCTCACGCCCGAGGCGCGCGCGCGGCTCTCGACGCTGGCTGACCACACGGAGCTCGGGGCTGGCTTCCAGATCGCGATGCGCGACCTCGAGATCAGGGGCGCCGGCGATCTCCTCGGCCCGGAGCAGTCGGGACACGTCGCGGCGCTCGGATTCGAGCTCTACGTCGAGATGCTCGACGAGGCGGTCGCCGAGCTCATGGGCCGTCAGCGCACCGCCGCACGACCGGTTCGGGTCGACGCTCGGGTCGATGCCTACGTGCCCGCGTCGTACGTTGCGGCGGAGGCGCTCAAGATCGACCTCCACCGACGCATCGCGCTCGCGGAGGACGAGGACGAGCTGCGCGAGCTCGTGTCGGCGACGGAGGATCGCTACGGCCCGATCCCCGAGCCCGTCGAGAACCTCTTCGCAATTCAGGAGGCGAAGCTCAAGCTCGCACGCCTCGGCGCGGACTATCTCGTGTTCCGCGGAGGTCGTGTGACCGTCGGCCCGCTCTCGCTCGGCTCGACCGAGGTTCGTGCGCTCGTGGGCACCGCGCCGACCGTCATCTACTCGACCTCCAAGCGCGAGGTGTCGCTTCGGGTCGAGAGTCTCAAGGATGCTCTCGAGCTGCCCGATGCTATTGTCCAGGCCCGCCTGGCCGCTTGACGAGCGGCCTTTCTTTCGGGCCGCATGCGACATCACTCCCAGGTTCTGAACAGTCCGCAACCCGTGCCTAACACCCCCTTGGCTATAACGGGCGGGTTCTGATGTCGCCCTTGCGAATCACGCTTGCCTGTCTGCTCGCGACCGTCGTGTTCACCACGGCGGCCTGTGGCGGCGGCTCCGACAGCGTTCCGAGCGGGTCGATCGCCGTCGTCGACGGCACCGAGATCGCGAAGGAGGACCTCGATCAGCTCATCGCGCAGGCGAAGAAGGGCTACGAGTCGCAGGGCCAGGACTTTCCGAAGGCGGGAACGCCCGAGTTCCAGAGCATCCAGACGCAGTACGTCGCGTATCTCGTCGAGCTCGAGGAGCTTCGGCAAGCCGCCGACGAGCTCGGCATCTCCGTATCGGAGAAGGACGTCGACACCGCTGAGCAGAAGCTCATCGACGAGCGCTTCGACGGCAAGCGCGCCGACTACGAGAAGGCGCTCGAGAAGCAGGGCTTCTCCGCGGAGCAGTATCGCAAGAACGCGCTCGAGGTCTCGGCGCTCTCCTCGAAGATATTCGACGAGGTCACGAAGGGCGTGAAGGCGACCGACCAGGAGATCCTTGAGTACTACACGCAGAACCAGTCCCAGTACGGCTCGCCCGAGTCGCGTGACGTGCGGCACATCCTCATCGCAGAAAAGGACGGCGACAAGGTCGACTTCGCTGCGAGCAAGGCAAAGGCGGACGAGATCTACACCGAGCTTCAGGGCGGCGCCGACTTTGCGGCGCTGGCGAAGGAGAGCTCGGCGGATCCGGGGAGCAAGGACTCGGGCGGGAAGCTGACGATAACCCGGGGCCAAACCGTGCCCGAGTTCGACAAGGTCTCGTTCGAGCTCGACAAGAATGAGCTGTCGAAGCCCGTCAAGACCGAGTACGGCTATCACGTCATCGAGGCGGTCTCCGACGTTCGCAAGGCGACGACCCAGCCGATCGACAAGGTCAAGCCGACGATCCGGGCGACGCTTCTGCAGGAGAAGCGAAACGAAGAGATGCAGACCTGGGTCGAGGATCTCAAGAAGGGCTACGAGGGCAAGGTGAGCTACGCGGCCGGCTACGAGCCGCCGCAGCTCCCGGAGACACCCACCGAGACCCAGTAGGGTCTCGCGGCATGAGCCTCGCGGAGGCGCTCCTCGACCTCCAAGACCTGACTCGGCAGCTGCGCCGGGAGTGCCCCTGGGATCGCGAGCAGACGGCGGTCACGATCGTTCCACACACGGTCGAGGAGGCCTATGAGGTCGCCGACGCAGCGCTCGCCGACGACACCGAGGCGCTCCAGGGCGAGCTCGGCGATCTCCTCTTCCAGGTCTACTTTCTGTCGCTGCTTCTCGAGGAGAAGGGAGCCGGCGACCTCGAGACCGTCGCGCGTGACGTGCACGCAAAGCTCGTGCGGCGGCATCCTCACGTGTTCGGCGACGTCGAAGCACGCACGCCCGGTCGCGTGCGCGAGCGCTGGGAGGCGCTGAAGACCGAGCAGGAGGGGCGCGAGGGGATCTTCCACGACGTTCCCGAGGCGCTTCCCGCTCTCCTCCGGAGTCGGAAGGTTCAGCGGCGGGCGGCTGCGGTGGGATACGACTGGCCCGATCTCGCCGGTCCCCTCGCAAAGCTGCGGGAGGAGCTCGCGGAGCTCGAGGAAGCGAGCGCACGGGTCGGTACGCCCGCGCCGGAGACCGAGCCCGACCGCGAGGTCTTCCATGAGCTCGGCGACGTGCTGTTCACGGTCGTCAACGTCGCTCGCAGACTGAACGTCGACCCGGAGCTTGCTCTCCGCGGGACGACCCGTCGCTTCACGGAACGCGTCGAGGCCGCGGCGGAGCTGGCAGAGGCGGACGGGGTCGACTGGCGGGGCCTTGGCCTCGACGCCCAGGACGCCTACTACGAACGTGCGAAGGAGTCACTGGCATGAGCGAGATCGCCCGCGTCCACGCGCGTCAGCTGCTCGACTCGCGCGGCAACCCCACGGTCGAGGTCGACGTGACCCTCTCGTCCGGGGCGCTCGGGCGCGCGATCGTCCCGTCGGGCGCGTCCACGGGCGAACACGAAGCGGTAGAGCTGCGCGACGGCAATCCGGCGGTGTACCTCGGCAAGGGAGTGCTCGAGGCCGTCGGCAACGTGAACGGCGAGATCGCCGACGCGCTCGCCGGGCTCGACGCCGACGACCAGCGCGCGCTCGACGGTGTTCTGATCGAGCTGGACGGCACGCCGACGAAGAGCAGGCTCGGTGCCAACGCGATCCTGGGCTGCTCGCTCGCCTCTGCGAAAGCAGCCGCGGCCGATGCAGGCGAACCTCTGTATCGCTGGCTCGGCGGCCCTGGCGCGAACACCCTTCCCGTGCCGATGCTGAACGTGATCAACGGCGGTGTTCACGCGCAGAATCGGCTCGACCTCCAGGAGTTCATGGTGGTCCCTGCCGGGGCGGAATCGTTCTCCGAGGCGCTGCGCGTCGGCGCCGAGGTCTTTCACGCGCTGAAGGCCGTCCTCCACGAGCTCGGCCTGGCCACCGGCGTGGGCGACGAGGGTGGCTTCGCGCCCGATCTCGAGTCGACCGAGCGCGCGATCGAGACGATCCTGGAAGCCGCCGAGCGTGCCGGGCACCGCGAGCGCGTCGCCATCGCGCTCGACCCTGCCGCGAGCGAGGTGTTTCGCGACGGCGCGTACCACCTGCCCGGCGAGGGTCGCACGCTCGACCCGGCCGAGATGATCGACTTCTACCGCTCTCTCGCCGAGCGCTTCCCGCTCGTCTCCATCGAGGACGGGTTGGATGAGAACGCCTGGGAGGACTGGCGTGAGCTCACCCAGTCGATCGGCGACGACGTGCAGCTCGTCGGCGACGACCTCTTCGTGACCAACGTCGACTTCCTCCGGCGGGGAATCGACGAGCGCGTCGGCAACGCCATTCTCGTGAAGGTCAACCAGATCGGCACGCTGACGGAGTCGCTCGACGTGATCGCGATGGCTCGCGACGCCGGTTACGCGACGGTCATCTCGCATCGCTCGGGCGAGACCGAGGACACGACGATCGCCGACCTGGCCGTCGCCGTGAATGCCGGACAGATCAAGACGGGTGCGCCGTCGCGCACCGATCGCGTTGCGAAGTACAACCAGCTGCTGCGGATCGAGGAGGAGCTCGGTGACCGAGCGGTGTACCCGGGTTGGTCCGCGTTCCGCGGGCGATAGCCTGCGTCGATGCCGATCCCCGAGCGCCGGACGAAGATCGTCGCCACCATCGGCCCTTCGTCGAACGACGAGGAGACGCTCGCGGCGCTCGTCGACGCGGGCATGGACGGCGTTCGGCTCAACTTCTCGCACGGGACGCACGACGAGCACGAGCTGACCGCGCGCCGCGCTCGCGCCGTTCAGGCGGAGGTCGGCCGCCCGCTCGCCCTCATCGCCGATCTGCAGGGGCCGAAGATCCGAATCGGCGATCTCGACGCGCCGGCCTCGCTCGTCGTGGGCGAGTCGATCGTGATCGCAGGGCAGGACGCGTGCGCTGTGGGCGACCTCCCCGTTGCGCCGGATGTTCTCGGCTCGGTGCTCGAGGCCGGCGACGAGGTGCTGATCGACGACGGTCATGTGCGTCTGCGCGTCGAGCGGGTCGACGGGTCGCGTGCGCATTGCGAGGTCATCACGGGAGGCATCGTCGAACCGCACAAGGGTGTGAACGTCCCCGGGGTTCCGCTGCCGGTTCCGTCGCTCACCGAGAAGGACCTCGCCGATCTCGAGTTCGCCCTGTCGCTCGGCGTCGACTACGTCGCGCAGTCCTTCGTCCGCACGCATACCGATGTCGCGGCGCTCAAGTCGCGCATCGAGGCGGCCGGCTCGCCGGCCTGGGTGATTGCGAAGATCGAGCTGAAGGAGGCGGTGACGCAGCTCGAGGCGATCCTCGACGTCACGGACGCGGTGATGATCGCGCGCGGGGATCTCGGCGTCGAGATCGGCGCGGCCGAGGTTCCGCTCCTCCAGAAGAAGATCATCGTCGAGGCGCTCGAGCGCGGAAAGCCGGCGATTACAGCGACGCAGATGCTCGAGACGATGATCCACCGGCCAGAGCCGACGCGCGCCGAAGCCTCGGACGTCGCCAACGCCATCCTCGACGGGACCTCGGCGGTGATGCTGTCGGCGGAGACGGCCGTCGGCGAGTACCCGATCGAGGCCGTGGCGACGATGGCGAAGATCGCGCGTGCGGTCGAGCCGAGCCTCGGCTACCGGCACCAGCTGCCGTCCGCGCTCGAGGAGCCGACGGTCGGCCGCGCGATGTCGAACGCGGCGTGCGATCTCGCCGAGGCGCTCGGTGCGAAGGCGATACTCGTCCCGACGTTCACGGGGCGCACGGCGTCGGCGGTCGCGCGACTCCGCCCGCGTCGCCCCGTCGTGGCGCTCACACATGTCGCGGCGTCGCTTCAGCACATGGCGATCGAGTGGGGTGTGACGCCGCTCGAGATCCCCGAGGTGACGGACGTCGAGGAGCTATGGAACATCTCGATCTCCGCGGCACGCGATGCGGGTATCGTCGCCGCGGGCGACCGCGTTGTGCTCACGGCCGGCACCGCGGTGAACATCCCAGGGTCGACGAACGTGATCAAGGTGGACGTCGCCTGACAGGGCAGGGAGCCACGCCCGCATGTTGAAGGTGGCGACGTGGCAGACAGTGCCAGGGAGAGGAAGGCCTCGTCGCGTAGTCGGAAGGCCGCGGCATCGCGCATCGGCCGGCGGCGGCTGCGGCTGCTGTGGGCGGTCGCGTTCCTCGGGATCGCTGCGTACCTCTACTACCAACCGATCTCCTCGTATCTCGAGACGCGAAACGACCTGACGACACGACGCTCCGAGGTCGAGTCCCTGGGTCTCGTGCGCGCCGAGCTCGAGCTGCGACTCGTGAACACCACGAGCGTCGGGTCGCTCGAGCGCGAGGCCCGACGGATCGACTACGTGAAGCCGGGAGAGCGCCTCTTCGTCGTGAAGGGCATCCCCGCATGGCGCAAGGCGCGAAGCTCCGGGAACCACCCGTAGGCTCTACCGCATGGACGATCGAGGGATCGTCGCCCGCCAGCTGGGCCGCACGCCGCGTGCGTTCGGCCGCGTCGCCGTTCGTTGTCCGCACGGGCTTCCTGCCGTGACCGAGCAGGTGCCGTACGGCCCCGACGGCAAGCCGTTCCCGACGACCTACTACCTCACGTGCCCGCACCTGGTCGCGTCCGTCGCGCGGCTCGAGGCAGAGGGTGGAGTGGAGCGCTGGAGCGCGGCTGCCACGGAGGACGATGCTCTCGCTGCCTCGCTGACCCGCGCGACGGAAGAGCAGCGCCGAGTGCGTCACGAGCTCGCGGGTGCGATCCGGGGGACGGACGACGGAGCGTCGCTCGACTCCGGAATCGGCGGCTCGCGCTCGCCGGCGCACCTCAAGTGCCTGCACGCGCACGTCGCTTTCGCGCTCGCGCGCCCGGGCTACGAGCTCGGCCGGCAGATCCTCGACGACGTCGTCGAGCCCTGGCCCTCCGATCGTTGCTGCTCCGCCGATCTGCGCGAGATCGGAACTCGCTAGCGCGACTTCCGGTCGCGAGATCCCTGGAGGCGGCAGCTCTGCCGCCGTGCACGCGCACGGTACGACCGCGGGGAAGGTCCGAGTAGTCTCCGCGCTCGTGTCCGCCGACCTCGAGAGCACTCGACTCGAGTGGGAGACCGCGTACCGGGACTTCACGGAGGTGTCGCGGGACGCCACGCTCGAGGAACGCGTGCGCATGCAGCTCGACGCGGTCACGACCGAGCTCCGCCGACGGGTGGGAGGGACGTACACGGTTCGCGAGCTCGCGGACGAGTACACGCGAGCCGACGCCTGGGCGCGGGAGGCTCTTGCGGTGCAGGCGACGCCCGGCTGGCCGCGCACGCTGTCCGTCGTCGAAGGCGCGGCATTCCACCTGTACGCGCGCGGCGCGGTGGACTACGCGCCGTGACGATGCTGGAGCAAACGCGCCGTCAGGCACCAGCCCGGCGCAGCCGTCGCGACCGGATCGCGCGGGCGCTACTGATCGCCGTTGGCCTCGCGCTCGCATTCGTGGTCGGGATCGCGTTCGCGCGGACTCTCGACGAACGACCGAAGTCGAGCGGGACGGAGACGAACGTCCGCACGCTGACGCCGCTTCCGCAAGAGGCGCCCGTCCGCACGGTGACGGTCACGGTCACGACCACGCCGTAGCGCTGCGACCTCAGAGCTCTTCGGAGGCCTCGAGCAGCCCGGCGAGGATGATCGCGATCGCGCAGGCGAGGCTTATCCAGATACCCAGTCCTCGATTCGCGAAGAAGAAGTCGTCCGGGATCGAGATGATCCGAACGAGTACGAGGATCGTCGCGATCGAGCCGATCGCGATCGCGATGAGGCTCTCGGGCACGGAGGCCGGCATGCTCACGCCCACTTCTCGCAGGACGACCAGCAGGGCCGCGGCGAGCCCGAGGAACAGCACGACCTTCCCGATCGTGCCCGTGTGCCAGCCGATGACCGACACGGTCGCGCCGTTGCCCTCGCCCGTGTACCAGCCCGTGAGCGCCGACATCGCGAGCAGCAGGCCGAACATGAGCGTCAGCCGCCCGCCAAGACCGGCGACGTCGCCGCCGCCGGGAAGCCGGCGACCCCGCAGTCCTGAGCTCAGCATCGCGTAAGCATATGACGCGGTGCCGACGGGGCGGTCCCGCACGTGAACGTCCCGTGAATCCTAGAATTCGTCCCGTGGCACATCCGGCCCAGACGACGCCGCCTGCGGAGAGCGCTGCGGAGGAGGCTCCGCTCGATCCCGACGCGGTCTCGCGTGCCTACCGTCAGCACCGCGCGCGCCGCGCGGCGAAGAAGAAGCGTTACCGGGAGAAGCGCTGGGCAGGCGTGCGCTTCTGGCTCGTGCTCGTCCTCGTCGTGGCCGTCACCGTCGTGCTCGCCACACGGACGCTGGGCGAGATCGAGCGCGTCTTCGGCCTGTAGATGAACGAAGGTGCCGGGGAGCGCCCCGGAAGCCTCGCGCTCGGCGCGCTCGTCTTCGGTGCCGGGATCGGGGCGCTCGCGACGGAGATCACCGCGTCGCGGCTCCTCGCGCCGTACTTCGGCTCGTCGACGATCGTGTGGGCGAACCTGATCGGGATCGTGCTCGGGGCGCTCGCGCTCGGCTACTGGCTCGGCGGGCGGCTTGCCGACAGACGGCCGGAGCCTCGACTCCTCGGGCTCATCGTGCTCGCCTCGGCGCTCTGCGTCGCCGTGATCCCGTTCGCGGCGAAGCCGTTCCTCGACTTCACCGTTGACGGTCTCGACACGGCGTCGGCGGGCGCGGTCGTCGGGAGCTTTCTCGCGGTCCTCCTCCTCTGCGCGCCTGCCGTCGTCCTGCTCGGGATGGTCTCGCCCTTCGCGATCCGTCTCGCGGTGTCGTCGATCGCGACGGCGGGCGCGGTCGCAGGCCGTCTCTACGCGCTGTCGACGGCGGGCTCGCTCCTCGGCGTCTTCCTGCCCGCGCTCGTGCTCATTCCCGCGGTGGGGACGCAGCGCACGTTCCTCGTCATCGCCGCGCTGCTTGCCGCGTCGTCGTGCTTTCTCCTCGGTGCGCGCTATCTCCTCGTGGCCGGCCTGCTCGCGGCGCTGCTCGTCGTGCCGCCGGGGGCGGTCAAGGCCGAGGAAGGTCTCATTCACGAGGAGACGTCGTTCCACCAGTACATCGGCGTCGTCGAGCGCTCCGACGGCCGCCGCCTGCTCCAGCTGAACGAGGGAGTCGCGGTGCACTCCGTGTGGCGGCCCGACTCCGTCCTCACGGGAGGCGTATGGGATGCGTTCCTCGCGCTACCGCCCCTGCTCGGGCGCCCGCTCGAGCGCGTCGCGATCCTCGGGAACGCAGGAGGGACGACGGCACGGGCCATGGGCGTCTACTACCCCGACGCCGAGATCGACGGCGTCGAGCTCGATCCCGCTGTGAGCCGTGTCGGGCGCCGGTACTTCGGGATGGGCGACAACCCTCGGCTGACCGTGCACGACGTCGATGCGCGGCCCTTCCTGCGTGCGTCGGACGGGCGGTACGACCTGATCGTCGTCGATGCATACCGACAGCCCTACGTCCCGTTCTACCTCGCGACCCGCGAGTTCTTCCGACTCGTACGCGAGCACCTGACGCCGGGCGGCATCGTCGCCTTGAACGTCGCGGCGGTGCCGGAGGACCGGCGGCTCGTGCGTGCCGTGGGCGGGACGCTGGCCGCTGAGCTTCCGCAGGTGCTCGAGTGGCCCGCGCTGCGCTTCAACACGATCGTGCTCGGGCTGACCGAGCCTCTTTCGGCGGCGGAGATCGAGCGCCGTCTGTCGAGCGGCCCGCCCGATCTCGCGTCGATTCGCGCGCTCCTTGCCCGCGACGTGCGACCGGTGGGCGTAGCGGAGACCCCGTGGACCGACGACCGTGCCCCGGTCGAGTGGCTGACGGACCGCATGATCGTGTCGTACGCAGCCGAGGGGGGCAGGCTCGAGGAGGACTACCTCCCGACGAGGCCGCAGCCGTGATCTCGCTCGAGCGGCGTAACGGGCGCCCGCTGCGCATCGGGCACAGGGGCGCCGCGACGCTCGGTCCGGCGAATACGCTCGCCTCGTTTCGGTTGGCGCTCGAGACGGGTGTCGATCTGATCGAGTTCGACGTGGTGTCGACGCCGGGGAGCGAGCTTCTCGTCTCGCACTCCGCTCACGAGATCCAGCCGGAGACGCCGCCGCTCGACGAGGTGCTGCGCTTCTTCGTCGACGAGGCGCCTGACATCGGAGTTCATCTCGATCTCAAGCAGACCGGCCGCGAGAGTGAGGTCGTGGAGGCCCTGCGTCGGTTCGGGTTGAGCGAGCGCGCGTTCGTCAGCTCCGTGTACGCGAGCACGTCGCGTCGGATCGCCGCGCTGGGTGGGGCTCGCGTCGGGATCACCATTCCGCGAAGCGCCTTCAAGATCTCCGAAGACGGACGCAGTGCACCGATCGCCCGCGCCGGACTGCGTGCGGCGCGTCTCCTGACTCCGGGTCTCGTGCGTCCGATCCTCGCGTACACGCGGGCGACGGCGTTCGTGCTCCATCACTCCGTCGTCACGTCCGGAAGCGTCCGCGCAGCGCACGCCTGTCGAGTACCCGTCGTGACGTGGACCGTCGACGACCCGCGCGAGCTCGCACGGGTCGACGAGGCGGGAGTCGATGCGATCGTCACGAACGATCCACGGCTCTTCCTGCCGGATTGGCGTCTACACTGAAACGGTGACAGCGTCCGCTCGCACGCTGGGGGCAGGACTCCTCGTGGTCTTTGCTCTCCTTGGATTTGCAGCTGCTTTCGCGCTCGCCGCGACGGCCGGCGCCGGAACCTCTTCTCCGGCGCAGACGACCGACCCCCCGCCCACGACGACCGTGCCTCCCCCGCCCGAGGAGCCACCCGTCCAGCCGCCGCCGAAGACGCCCGCCCCGATCGCGTTCGGCGTGACGGTGGGAGGCGTGAAGGTCGGAGGTCTCAAGCCGTTCAAGGCGTCGAAGGCGGTGACGAGGACGTACGCGAAGCCGCTCGTTCTCGTCGTCGACGAGACGCACAAGGTCGAGCTCGCGCCGACCGTGCTGGGTGCGCGCGCGAACGTGCCCAAGGCCATTCGTCGTGCGAGGCTCGCTCGCCCGGGCGCCGTCGTGCCACTCGACGTCGAGGTCTCTCAGGCGCGCGTTAGGACGTTCGTCGACCGTCTCGGCAAGGGCGTCGATCGCAAGGCTGTCGACGCGCAAATCGTGCTCCACGGCCTGAAGCCACGCGCGGTGCAGGCACAGGAGGGTCGCATCATGAAGCGCCTCGCCGCGGGACGATCGATTCGCACCGCGCTCGCGACCAACAACCGCGCCCCGATCCGGCTCGGCTTCGAGATCCAGAAGCCCAAGGTCACCTCTGCCGAGCTCGACGAGGCCGTCGTGATCCTCCGCGGATCCAACCGCCTGATCTTCTTCGACGACGCGAAGGTCGTTCGCTGGTTCGGAGTCGCGACCGGGCAGTCTGCCTTCCCGACGCCGCTCGGCAACTACGAGATCGTGAACCTACAGCGCAACCCGTGGTGGTATCCGCCCCCGTCCGACTGGGCGGCGGACGCCGATCCGGTTCCGCCGGGCGCGGGGAATCCGCTCGGCACGCGCTGGATGGGGATCTCGGCACCCTACGTCGGCATCCACGGCACGCCCGACGCCGCGTCGATCGGGTACTCGGCCTCGCACGGCTGCGTCCGGATGCGCATCCCCGACGCGGAGTGGCTCTTCAGTCACGTGGAGATCGGAACGCCGGTCTTCATCATCGCGAAGTAGCAGTGGCGTCCCGGGCGCGGCTCGTGGGCCAGGGTGTGGCCATCGGCCTCGTCGCGCTCCTCTTCATCCTGCTCGCGTGGTCGCTCGTCAACGACGAGGGAAGCGACCTCAAGAGCGCCGCGGCTGCGGGTGATCGACCGCAAGCCCCCGACTTCACCCTCGAGCGCCTCGACGAGGACGGCGACCTCGACCTGTCCACGCTGCGCGGCAAGGCCGTCGTGTTGAACGTCTGGGCGTCGTGGTGCATCCCGTGCAAGGAGGAGGCACCGTTCCTCGAGCAGGTGTGGAAGGACAATCGCGACCGCGACCTCGTGGTCGTCGGCCTCGACGCGAAGGACTTCCGCGCGGATGCGCGGAAGTTCGCGGATCGCTTCGAGCTGACGTTCCCGCTCGTGTACGACGGGCCGGGCGACACGCTCGACGGCTTCGGGGTGACCGGCTTTCCCGAGACGTTCGTCCTCGACCGCGAGGGGCGCGTCGTGGAGACGTTCGCCGGCGCGGTCGACGGCGTGGACGTCCGCCCGAGGCTGCTCGCGGCGATCGACCGGGCGCTCGAGACGTGAGACGTACGCTCGCGCTCGCGGCCGTGCTCGGTGCGGTGCTCGCCGGCGCCGCGTCCGCTGCGCCCCCGAACGCCGCCGACCTCGAGGCGGAGCTCGTGTGCCCCGTGTGCGAGACGACCCTCGACCAGTCGAACGCCCCCGTGGCCGAACGCATGAAGACGTTCATCCGCGTCCGCATCGCCGCCGGCGACTCGGAGCAGGAGATCAAGGACGCGCTCGTCGCAGAGTTCGGGACCGAGGTGCTGGCCGAGCCGCCGGGAGGCGGCTTCGGGCTCCTTGCCTGGCTGCTCCCGCTCGGCGCGCTCGTCGGCGGCGCCATCGCGGTCGGGCTTCTCATCCGCGCCTGGAGCCGGCGAGACGCGCAGCCCCAGCCGGTTTCGGAGCTCGGCCCCGAGCTCGATCGTCTCGTGGACGACGAGCTGGCGCGGTTCGACGGTTGAGCTGGACGTCGATCCCGGTCGCGTTCTTCGCCGGGATGGTCTCGTTCCTCGCGCCGTGCGTCTTGCCGCTTGTGCCGGCCTACCTCTCGGCTGTCTCGGCGGTCGATGCCGACCAGCTCGGGCAGCCCGGCAATGCCAGGCGGGTGATGAGGGGCAGCGTGCCGTTCGTGCTCGGCTTCACGGCGTTCTTCGTTCTTCTCGGCATCGGGGCCGCGCTCGTCGGCGGTCGCGTCCTCGGCGACCAGTTCCTGCTCGAACGGATCGCGGGCTTCGTGCTCGTCGTGTTCGGGCTCGCCTTCATGGGGCTCCTTCCCTGGCCCGAACGGCTCGTCGGAGCGGGGTTGCTGCAGGAGGCGCGCGGCCGCGGCTCCCGCGCGCTCCTCGGCGGCGCGTTCGCGGTGTGCGCCGCGCCGTGCATCGGGCCGGTGCTGGCCGCGATCCTGGTCCTCGCCGGCTCGTCGGACACGGCGTTCCAGGGCGCTGCGCTCCTCGGCGTGTACTCGCTCGGCCTCGCGGTGCCGTTCGTACTCGCCGCCGCCCTCTTCACGCGGGCGATGTCGGCGTTCCGCTGGCTGCGCGACCACTACCGCGTGATCCAGGTCGGCGGCGGAGCGATCATGGTCGCCCTCGGGCTACTCCTCTTCTTCGAGCGCTTCTACGTCCTCCGCGTCTACCTGAACCGCTTCCTCGTGTGGCTCGGCCTCGAGCCGGCGTTCTAGACGCGCGGCGCCGGCAGAGCGAGGGAGCCTGTCGCGGCGACGTCGCGTGCGGTCGCGACGTCGTCCAGGATCGCGTCGACATCGACCTCGCGATGGCGCGGGCGGTAGCCGTCTAGCCGTCGCTCGGCCTTCACGAGCTGCCGCTCGCAGCCGTTGCGGTTTCCGCGCTCTGCGTGCAGCCACGCGACGGCGACGTGGACGAGCCCTTGGAGGAAGTCGCGCTCGGCAGCCGGTGCCGTGCGCCACTCGTCCTCGAGTGCCTCGTGCGCCTCGAAGTACGCGCCGTCGCGGATCAGCTGGAGTCCCTCGGCGAGCGCCATCCGCCCGATTATCGGCGTCCGTCGCCGCTGCTACTGTCGCCGCGTGGCGACGATCCTGCTGGTTGGGGTCGACCTCTTCTTTCGCGGAAAACTGGAGGGGCTTCTTCCCGAGCACCGGCTCGTGACGAGCGATAGCGTCGACGCGCCCGAGCTCGTGATCGCCGATATCGCCCGCGTGGAGCCGGAAGAAGTCGTCGACGCCTGGCCCGACATCCCGATCCTCGGGTACACGAACCACACCGACAAGTCGGGACTTCGGCGCGGCCACGCTGCCGGTTTCGACCAGGTCATCGTCAAGTCGGCGCTCGTCGAGCGCGCGCCGGATCTGGTCACCGAGCTGATCGGATCGGGCGCGACGGAACCCTCGTAGAGCCCTTCGACAACGCCGATACACTCGCGCGCGTGACGTACATCATCGCCGAGCCCTGCATCGACATCAAAGACCGCTCGTGCGTCGATGTCTGCCCGGTGGACTGCATCCACGAGTTCGGCCGCATCCTCATCATCGACCCGGAGGAGTGCATCGATTGCGGCGCGTGCGAGCCGGAGTGTCCGGTCGAGGCGATCTTCCCGGAGGACGCGCTCCCGGACAAGTGGAACGCCTTCGTCGAGATCAACTACGCGTTCCCCGATCCCGAGAAGATCAATGCGCTCGTCGACACGTACGCCACCGAGCACAACGTCCAGAACGAGCCGCTCGAGTAGCGCTCAGGCGGGCTGCAGGTACACGCAGGGTCGCGGATCGCCCGGGAGCGGTGAGGGCGCGATCTTCGTCACCCTGATAGCGCGCGTCGCCGTCCTCTACCTCGGAGCCGGGCCGCGGCGGATCTCCGGAACGCTCGACGAGCGTGTACCCGGACGTCGACCACACGAAGAAGAGGAAGCCGCTCGAGCCGTTTCCGTCCACGCTGCGATCCTAACGGTGTGCGGTCGCGGGCGGCACGGCGATCCGGACGGTGGAGCCGCGTGGGTAGCGCACCTCGGAGCTGAAGCGGCCGTTGAGCGTTGCCGCCCGTTCCGCCAGCGCTTCGAGCACCGCCGCACGCCGTTCGGGCGGACCGTCGTCGGTGACGACGAGCTCCGCTCCGCCACCCTCGGTGGCGAGCAGCGCGATCTCGATCCGCGAGAGCGGCCCGCGCCGGACCGCCTGCTCCGTCGCCTCGCGGAGGATCTGGTACAGGGCAACGACGGCGTTCTCACCGAGCTCGTCGGCGTGCGCCACGTCCAGGTCGATCTCGACGTCGTGGCGGGCGGCGATCCGTCGGGCCAGTGCGGCTGCGGCCGATGCGAAGCCGAGCTGGTGGAGTACCCGCGGCTCGAGGTCGTCGCACAGCGCACGGAGATCGCGGGCGGCGTCGCGTGCGAGCTCGAGCCCGCGCGAGAACACCTCGACCGCTCGCTCCTCGTCGCCGCCCTGGAGCTCGGCGAGGCCCGCGTCGAGCATCTGAGAGATCGCAGACAGCTGTTGGATGGGGCCGTCGTGCAGAAGCTCGGCGACCCGTCTGCGCTCCTCCTGCTCGGCCAGCATGCGCTCCGCGAGGAGCGCTCGCTCGGAGTCCTCCACGGTCAGTCGATCATCGCCTCGCGGAGCGCGATCGCGACCGCCTGCGTGCGCGTGTCGGCTTCGAGCTTGGCGAGGATGTGGCGCACATGGCTCTTCACGGTCTCCTGGCTGATGAAGAGCTTCGCCGCGACGTCCGCGTTCGACATGCCGTCGGCGAGGAGCTGCAGGATCTCCCGCTCGCGCGGCGTGAGCACGTCCGACTGGCCCTGCGCGGCGACGAACTCGGCCATGAGCCCAGGGTCGACGAACGTCTCTCCGGCGGCGACCTTTTCGATCGCGCGCAGGAGCGTTTCGTGCGGCGCCTCCTTGAGGATGTACCCGCGCGCACCGGACTCGAGCCCACGCTGCAGCAGCGACCGCTCACCGTACGCCGTGAAGATGAGGACGCCGGTCTCGGGCGCGCGTTGGAGCAGCTGCTCGGTCGCCTCGAGCCCGTCCATGTCAGGCATGCGCAGGTCCATGATCACGACGTCCGGCCGGCGCCGCTCTGCGAGGGCGACCGCGGATGCTCCGTCGGACGCCTCGCCGATCACGCGGATACGCGCCGAGCGCGACAGCGCGAGGCGAAGGCCCTCGCGAACGACCTCGTGGTCGTCTGCGATGAGGCAGGTGATCTCGTCGGCCACTCGGCGATTCTACGGCGCGTGTCGGCGCGTTCCTGCACCGCCCTCACACGGCAAGAGAGAGTTGGCGCGGGGCCGAAGTGCGCGGTGAGCGCCTGCGCAGGCTCGGAGCCGCGGCAGTGGCGCGTCGAACCGGCTCGAGGATCGGGCCCGTCGTCGCGGCGCCGAGGTACGCGCGCGACGCGAAAAGCGCCTCGTACAGGCCGACCTCCTCGGGCCAGTCGCGGGCGAGCGCCTCGAGGAAGTGCTCGCGCACACCTGGCCGCAGGTGAACGACGCCCGCCCAGATCGACCGCGCGCCGGCGGCTCGCGCGGCACGCACGACGGTCTCGAGCTGCGTGGGATCGTCGGAGAGACCCGGGAGGATCGGCGCGATCCCCACGCCGACGTCGATGCCCGCCGCGGCCAGTCGACGGATCGCTTCGAGCCGGCTCGCGTGTGAGGCCGTGCCCGGCTCCGTCGTCCGCCAGACGCGTTCGTCGAGCGTGGGAAGCGAGAGGAACACCTCCGCGCCGGCTCGCGACGACGCCTGCTGCAGGACGTCGATGTCGCGAACCACGAGCGGCCCGCGCGTGACTATCGAATAGGGCGTCCAGGAGGCATCGAGCTCGACGAGGCAGGCGCGCGTGAGACGAAACCGACCCTCGGCGGGCTGGTAGGGATCAGTCGCAGTGCCCAGAGCAACCTCGTTGAGCTCCCAGGAGGCGCGCGCGAGCTCGCGCCGGAGCACCTCGGCGATGTTCGGCTTCACGCGAATCGAGCGGCCGTAGCGATCGTCGGAGGGGCGGGCGGCGCGCTGCTCGAAGTGGCGGACGCAACAGCACGTGCATCGGTGCATGCCGCCCAAGCACAACAGCTGAAGCCGTCCTCAGCATCACCACTCCGACTCGACGCGGGTTCGAGTCCAGTACCGCCCATCTGTACCCGCTCGGCTACGCGGAATCCGCATGGTTGAGCGGGTCAGATGTGACAGGGGTGCCGGGATTGCTCGTGGGCTGCACACCCCCGTGCACACCCGGGAAGACAGGCGAACTGGAGGCGCGCAGGCTGAACTAAGCCCTACTTCTTCTGCGCGGGCGACCAGGAAGCCGAGCCTTCGTGCCACGGGCTGCGCGTCAGATTCCGCTGCCCGCTGCCATCGGGGTTCATGACGTAGACCTCGAGGTTGCCGTCGCGCTGGCTGACGAATGCGATCCTCCGCCCATCGGGCGACCAGGTCGGAGCGAAGTCGCGCGTCGGGCTGCGCATCAGGTTCCGCTGCCCGCTGCCGTCGGTGTTCATGACATAGATACCACCGGCCCCCGCGAAGGCGATCCTCCGTCCGTTAGGCGACCACGCGGGAGCAAGGTCATGCGCCGGGTTGTGCGTCAACCTCCGCAGCCCTCTCCCGTCCGCGTTGACGACGTAGATCTCGGAGTTGCCGTCGCGCGCGCTATCGAAGGCGATCCGCCGCCCGTCCGGCGACCAGGCGAAGGCGCGCGCCGGGCCGCGCGTCACGTTCCGCTCTTCGCTCCCGTCGACGTTCACGACGTACACACTGCCCCCGCCTTGCCCGCGCGTGAAGGCGAGCCTCCCCCCGTCCGGCGACCAGAGAGGCTCCCGGCCACCTCGCACCAGCCTCAGCTGCCGGCTCCCGTCGGCGTTCATGACGTAGACCTCCGGCCTATGCGTGCGGGGGCGACCGCGGCCGCGGTCGACGACGCGGTCGCGGACGAAGGCGATCCTCCGCCCGTCGGGCGACCAGGCCGGAGCGAAGTCGCGCGCCGGGTTGCGGGTCAGTCTCCGCTGCCCGCTCCCGTCGGCGTTCACGACATAGATCTCGCCGTTGCCGTCGCGCAGGTTCTCGAATGCGATCGTTCGCCCGTCCGGCGACCAGACGGGGCCGGAAATCCACGCGTTGAGCGCCAGCCACCTCTGCCCGCTCCCGTCGGCGTCCGCGACGTACAGCGGGCTGGGGCCCGGGCCGACGCTGCTCGTGAACGCGATCCTCCTGCCCGCTCGCGGGGAGCCCGCCCGCGGCGGGGGCTCCGGGCAGAGCAGCGCCCTCCCGAGCCACGGTATGTATCCACGCCCGCGGAGCGAGACGACCGCGACGCGGTCGCCGTCCTCGCTCGCGGTGACGAGCGTCTGGTAGTCGAGGATGGCGCCGAGGTGGCCCCACGAGCGCCCGCAGGCGAGGTCGGTCGAGAAGATCCCGAGCCCCGAGCCGAACACTCCGTCGGTCTTGGCCTTGTTCTTCATCGTCTCAAGGGACGCGGTGGAAACCATTCGCCCCGAGAGGAGGGCGGAGTAGAAGCGGGAGAGGTCGTGTGTATTCGAGACGATCGCGCCTGCCGCCCAGGGAAGGTTCGGGTTGGAGCCGGCGTCGGCGAGATCCGGCAGGCGCCGCGTCGTCGGCAACTCCGTCCGCGAGAGACCGAGCGGATCAAGGACGCGCTCCTTAAGCTCCTCTGCATACGAGTTTCCCGTGAGCTTCTCGATCACGAGACCGAGCGCGAGGTAGTTCGTGTTCGAATAGCGCTCCTGGCTGCCGGGCCTGAAGGCGAGCGGCTTGGAGGCCGCGAAGCGCAAGCTGTTGATGGGACTGGTCGAGGGCGACCGTTCCGCCTCGCTGAGCCATTCCGGGTAATCCGTGACGTTGGCGAGTCCCGAGCGGTGACCGAGCAGGTGCCGGATGGTGATCTCCCCGCCCCTTGGAACGACGCCCGGCACGTGCTCTTCCAGCGTGCTGTCGAGCCGAAGCTTCCCCTCTTGCATGAGCTGGAACACGATCGTGGCCGTGAATGTCTTTGTGACGCTCCCGATGCGAAAGCGCTGATCCGCCTTGGGACGGCGGGTTCCCGCCGTGGCCGCGTACTCCTTGCCCCCGACGGAGACGAAGACGATCACACTCTTCGACCCTGGAGACATCTCTCGCAACACACGCCCGACGGGGGGAGGCGCGCTCGACTCCTCGCCTTCGGCCGTTGCAGGCGCGCCCCCGGCGGGCGCGCCTGCACCGGCCATCGCGACGATGCCGACCGCGATGAGGCAGTGGACTCGGCTGAGCATCACGACGTGCCCTGCTTGTACCGCCCGGGAGCCCAGGCAAACCGGCCTTCGTTCGCCGGGCTGCGCGTCAGATTCCGCTGTCCGCTCCCGTCGGCGTTCATGATGTAGATGTCCGTGTTGCCTTCGCGCGTGCTTCGGAAGGCGATCAAACGACCGTCCGGCGACCAGGCAGGGTCGTCGTCAAACGCCGGGTTGCGCGTCAAGCTCCGTTGCCCGCTGCCGTTGGCGTTCATGACGTAGACCTCGGAGTTGTCGTCGCGGTCGCTGACGAACGCGATCTTGCGCCCGTCGGGCGACCACGCTGGAGAAGCATAGGTCCCCACCGGCTTCGGCGTCAGGTTCCGCATCCCACTGCCGTCGACGTTGACGACATAGACCCCGAGCCGTTTGCTGAGTCGCACGAATGCGATCTTCCGTCCGTCGGGAGACCAGACAGGGTCGGAGGCGAGACTAGTACCGGGACCATAACCGCCGGCGCCCAGCTTCGACGTCAGGTTCCGCAGTCCGCTCCCGTCGCTGTTCACGACATAGAGGTTGAAGCAGAATTGGCCGCAACTCGAGTGAAGGAAGGCGAGCTTCCGCCCGTCGGGCGACCACGCAAGATTGGGCATCCGCCCCGGCTGCAGGGTCGTCAGGCGCCGGTGCTTGCTCCCGTCGGCGTTCATGAGGTAGATCTTGGAGCCGCTGAAGAAGGCGATCGTCCGCCCGTCGGGCGACCAGGCGGGAGTGCGCCCGTTGCGCGCCAGCCTCACTCGAAAGCTTCCGTCGGCGTTCACAACGTAGATGCCGCCGGCTTCGAAGGCAATCCTCCGCCCGTCTGGCGACCACTCAGGAGTACGGGCCAACACACTGCCCGTTAGCCTCCGCTGCCCGCTCCCGTCCGCGCTCAGGACGTAGAGCCCGGGTCTTCGTTGCAGACCGCGGCTGATGAAGGCGATCTTCGACTTGCCTTGCGCCGCGTCCGCGGGAAGCCGAGACCCCGTGGCCGGCGCGGACGCGGCCCCGGAGGCAGCGGCTAGCCCGATGGCCACGACAAGGCCGGCACCGAGGAGTTGGATTGGATTCGCGGGCATCTTGCCCATCCCCTTTCGCTCTCGTTTACTCGACTGTCGAAGCCGATGGTCGACCCGGCGCATTTCAGGTCCGTTTCAGACCCGCAACAGCCGTCGGCGTACCGGCCGCGGGGCACTCGTCAGACGGCCAGCTGGATCGCTCCGAGAATGACGAGGAGCTCGTCAGGCGTGACGAGCTCCTCGTAGCGGACTTCGGAGGCAGTAGCGGAACCTGACGAGCTCCATCGGCTCTAGCTCCCGCGGGTGACTCTCCGGTTGGCCTTGATCCAGCGCGCCTTGGCCCGCTTGACGAGCGGCGTAACGCGGCGAGCCTCGGCCCCGTCCCCTTCGAGCCTGGCCGCGTCGATCTGCCCCTCGAGCGTGAGGTACTTCTGATGGAGCGCAATTTCCTCCGCCCGTGGCTCGTGACCGTGGTGAAACTCGCTCACATCGTGCTCCAGTCCGACCCATCGGCTCCGTGGCGACTCATGACCTCGAGGAGGTGCGTGAAGAGCACCGCCGGGGGCAATGTGAACCACGGCGTCACCGCGGTCGATGAAGCTGTCCCTGGCTCGTTGCATGAGAGCGCCAATGGAGATTGCGAGGGACCGGCCGTGGGCGCGGCCCCTCGCGTTTCCCCGGTTACTTGACGGGCTGGAAGTAGTGCTTCCGCGTGTAGTGGGCCACCTCGTTCCCGATCACGGCGCCCTGCACATCGGCGGTGCGGAAGTGGATGCCGCCCCAGATGCGCGCCTCGATGACCTCCGCGAGCGCGTCCGAGAAGCGTTCGAACTGTCGCGGCGCGATCGGCACGCCGTTGAGGGTACGGCCGGAGACCACCGTGATCCCGACCTTATCCTTACCGAAGAAGTCGGCCATCGTGCCAAGGACGGCGCCGGTCAAGCAGCCGTGACCCGATGGGTGGTCGGGGAACGGCGGCGTGCCGAGACCACCTGGTGTCGTCACCGTCGCCGGCGCGAACAGCGACTCCCAGTTCGGGTCGCCGATCGTCTTCGGGTTACCGTCGGTGTCGCCCTCGCGGATCGCGGCCCGCGGTCGCCAGAAGTTCCAGTAGTACTTGTCGTTCCAGCAGGAAATAGCACCGTCGGCTCCTGCGAGGTTGAACATCGCGTAGAAGCGAGCCTGGTCGGCTGTGTCGAGCTCGTACCGGTCAGCGAGCTCCCGGGCGAGCGGGTTCCAGAGGTTGGTCGGAGCGAACTGCCAGAAGACGGCGGCAGCCGTCTGGTCTGCCGTGCGCGTCGAGCTGTGCAGCGCGCCGAGCTCCTTCACCTCGTCGTACTCCTTTGCGTAGATCCCACTCGTGAGCGCGTTCGGCCCCTTCGAGCGGAACTGCGACGGATTGTCGATCAGGAACGGCTTCAGGTTGCCGACCCACCCGTCGGGATCGAACGCGGGAGTGGCCGGCCAGCCGATCGGCCGCCAGTTGCCCGGATCGGTGCCGATCAGAGGCGTGAACGACGCCATGAACCCGTCACCTTGTCGCGCGGTGAGCATCGCCGCGGCCGCAGCCTCCCCTGCGTCGACACCCTCCTGCTTGATGGGCGCTGGGTCGAGAATCGCGGCCATCGTGGCCGCGTAGGCGGCGTCGAGACCTGCGTGTCGTGTTGATGGCGTGATCGCAAGAAGCACGCGGTACGCGGCCGTCGCTGCGGCTGCGTCCTGCGAGCCCCAGGGTTGGGCGTTGACCTCGTCGAGGTCGATGAGGTATGGCTCGTAGCCGCGGTCGATCGCGTTGACCGCGTCGTACACCGCGCCCTCGACCATCGCGATCCCACGGGTCTGGCCGTGAGCTGTCGGCCTGAGCATGACGGTCTCTGTCTGCGCGATTGCATTCCAGGCGCCGATGACGTCGGCCTGAGCAACGGCCGGCGCGACGAGGAACGCAGTGGTTGCGGCGCACCCACACAGCGCGCGCCGGATGTTGCGGTTCATGGAAACCCCCTAGGTAGGCATGTCGAAGGTCGAGCGAAGCTCGGTCTGTTCACGACGTCCCCCTTTCGCGTCTCGTTTGCTCGTCGAATCCGATGATCGACTCGGTCCGTTTCAGGTCCGTTTCAGACGCGCAACAGCGGGCGGACGGCGCAAGCGGGCGCCGCCCGCCTCGTCAGCGCACTACGGAAGAGTGAGGAAGCCCGGCGAACTTCTTCATCTGCTCCTCCTTAGTGCGGTCGATCTCTCGCTGCAGAGGCTGCCTTTCGCGTGTTTCAGGCACAGCTGTTAGCGTCCCGGCCCG
Organism: uncultured Gaiellaceae bacterium; assembly: GCA_963740105.1. Taxonomy (GTDB): domain Bacteria; phylum Actinomycetota; class Thermoleophilia; order Gaiellales; family Gaiellaceae; genus GMQP-bins7. The sequence goes on along the minus strand of CAVUCT010000009.1, from coordinate 3,331 downwards.
GCAGGGAGGCGAGATGGAGTTCCGGATCCTGGGACCGCTCGAGGTGTGGGACGAAGGCAGCGAGGTTTCCCTGGGCGGGCCGAAGCCTCGTGCGCTGCTCGCAGCGCTCCTGCTCCACCCCAACGACGTCGTTCCCGCTGACCGGCTGATCGACGAGCTCTGGGGCGAGGACTCGCCCGACGACGCCGCCGCCGCCCTGAGGGTCAACGTCTCGCGGCTTCGCAAGACGCTTGCGGCCGACGTGCTGACGACGAGATCTCCCGGCTACGTGATCCGGGTCGAGCCTGGCGAGCTCGATCTCCATCGCTTCGAGCGGCTTGTCGACGAGGGGAGAAGCTTGCTCGCTCGCGGTCTCGCGGCCGACGCGTCGGTGCGGCTCCGCGACGCGTTGTCGCTGTGGAGAGGCCCGGCGCTCGCGGACTTCGCCTACGAGAGCTTCGCCCAGGCGGCCATCGCCCGGCTCGAGGAGATCAGGCTGGTCGCGGTGGAGCTCCGCGTCGACGCCGACCTCGCGCTCGGGCGCCACGACGAGGTGGTCGCAGAGCTCGAGGCACTCGTCGCCGAGCACCCGCTCCGCGAGCACCTGCGGATGTATCTGATGACCGCGCTCTACCGGTCGGGTCGGCAGGCAGAAGCTCTGGACGTCTACCAGGAAGCGCGCCGCGCACTCGTCGACGAGCTCGGGATCGATCCGAGCGCGGCACTCCAGGAGCTGGAGCGGGCGATTCTGCGGCAGGACCCTGCGCTCGACGTCGACGTGTCGGCACCTGCCGGTGTCCGGGGGGTCGCGGAGCGGTCGCTTCTCGTCGCGATCACGCACGAGACACACATCGATGCGCTGCTCGCGGTCGCTGAGCCGCTCGTCCGAGACCCGTCGCGTGTCCTGATTCTGGCCAGGCTCGTGCCGGACGCAGCCGCGCTTCGCCCCACCTCGGCCTTACTCGAAGAGCACCGGTCTGCACTCGAAGCGCGCGGCGTCAAGGCCCGTGCGGCTTCGTTCACGTCAACGGCGCCAGGTGAGGACATGGCTCGGCTCGCCAACGAGCTCGACGTCGATCTTCTCCTCGTGCACGCACCCGAGGAGCTCCTGGCCGAAGGAGCTCCCGATGAGCGGCTGACGGCCCTCCTCGAGGAGACGCCCTGCGACGTGGCACTGCTCGTTCCTCGTGGTGCGATGACCGAGGGTCCCGTCCTCGTCCCGTTCGGCGGGGCCGAGCACGACTGGGCGGCGGTCGAGCTCGGTGCCTGGTTGGCGCGAGCCGCCAGTGTGCCGCTCCGACTCGCAGGTGCCGCCGCAGTGCCGGAGCACAGCAAGCGCGACGCGAGCCGGCTGCTCTCCCATGGTGCGCTCGCGGTTCAACGGGTCTTGGGAATCTCGGCCGAGCCGTTGCTGATTGCGCCCGGCGAAGAGGGCATGCTGGAGGCGAGTCGCGACGCCGGCTTGCTCGTCGTCGGGCTCTCGACGCGCTGGCACCGCGAGGGACTCGGCCCAGCGCGCCTCAAGCTCGCCCGAGATGCCGCTCCGCCGATACTGCTCGTGCGGCGGGGTCTTCGTCCCGGTGGCCTCGCGCCGCCGGCCACGCTGACGCGCTTCACCTGGTCGATCCGCCTCTGAACTTTCTCATGCTCGGCAGGCAGGCTCGTAGGGCCGCCCCGGCAGGAACTTCTTCCACTCCTCCTGGGTGAGCGTGCGGTTGGCGAGCGCGCACGCGCGCCTCGCCCAGGACTCCGGATCGATGTCCCAGACAGCCCCCTCCCCGTTGCCGTGCGTCTGCAACAGGGAGCGCCCGTCAGGGGACACGTCGATCATCGCGGCGTCTCTGCCGGCCGTGAGCCTCGGGCCGAGCTGCGCCCCGGTCGCGACGTCGAGGAGCGCCGCATACGGCTCTCCGTACCCCCCGACCGCCAAGGTCCGACCGTCCAGGCTGAACTCGAGCGAGTGCGCGCCGCCCACGTTCTGCTCGAACTCGCGGAGCAGCCGTCCTTTCTCGACGTCCCAGAGGTGAACGAACCGGTCGCCGAGCCCGCCGCTGGCAAGCACCCGGCCGTCCGAGGTGAAGGCGAGCGCGTAACCGATGACGTCCGGGGCAAGATCGGGTTGCAGCCTCATTACCAGCGAGCGCCGGGTCACGTTCCAGACCTCGACGACTCCTGCATTCCTCGTCCGGGTCCGGTCGGTCTCCGTCATACGCGGCGACCACGAGCGCGACGAGCGGGGCCGCCGGGCTGAAGGCGACGGCGCCGGCGGAGCTGCCGTCCCCGACCCGGCCGCGCGCCGCCCCTGTCGCAACGTCCCAGAGCCTCACGCCGCTTTGGCCGGAGGTTGCGAGCAGCGTCTCGTCCGCGCTCAGGCTCAGGCTCTCGACCGGCGTCTTCGAGACGCTGAACGGCGCCAGCCGAAGCGACCGTGAAGCGACGTCCCAGAGCGTCACCTTGCCGGCCCTGGTGCCTGCCGCGAGCAGCCGCCCGTCCGGATCGGACGCAAGCGCATTCACCTCACCGCCTGTCTTCAACAGGGGAGCGCCGGCTCGGGCCAGCGTCTCGCCGTCTCGGAGCCCAATCCCTCGTCCCTTGAGGCCGACAGCGATCAGCCGTCCGTCGAGGACGTAGGCACCGGGGTGCCGAAAGTCCCGGGCCGCCCGGCCGGGCGTGAACTCGAAAGGCCGCCCGAGCCCGCGGTCGCCCGCGATGCGCCAGGCGATCGCCGTTCCGTCGTGGCTCGTTGTGTAGAGCGTCTTCCCGTCGGGGCTGAACTCCGGCTGTGCCGCGGAAGCCGAGTGGCCGCGCAGGGTCTCGCGGACCGTCGCCGACCGGACGTCCCACAGGGTCACAGCTCCGTCGAGTCCCGTCGACACGACGGTCCTCCCGTCAGAGCTGAATGCCAACCAGTTCGGTGCGTCGGTGAGAACGCCGGCGGATGACCGCACGGCTCCGCTTCGCGTGTCGATCAGCTGGATGCCTCGGTCAACGCCGACGGCGGCGGTGTCGCCGTCGGAGCTCAGTGCAAGCGCATGGTGTCCCGTACCGATCCTCACGCGTCTGGTCGCAGAGCGGCTCCGGAGATCCCACCAGACGAGCTCGTGCTTCGAGGCGGTGAGGACGGAGCTACCGTCGGGCGTCAGTGCGAGACCGGGAGCCCCCCAGAGCTGGGCTCGATAGCCGCCGGCATAACCCTCAGGCTCGATCGGTGCGCCGATCCGCGCCAAAGTGGCGGCATCGCGGATGCTGATCGAGTCGCGAACGGTCTCGCCGGTCGCGACAACGAGTCTCGATCCGTCTCGGCTGAAGATCAACCTCGTGACGAGGCCGTCCACGAGTGTCTCCGCTAGCT
>CAVUCT010000008.1:0-180454 GCA_963740105.1 uncultured Gaiellaceae bacterium | reverse complement strand
TGTCCCTCTCGCACGACCTCTCGTTCCACGGCTTCCTCGTCTACTCAGCCTCTTCGTCCCGGTGTGGTGGGCGTGGGTCGGATACACGTTCTATGCCGACCGCTTCGGCACCGACGACGTTGTCCACCGCGTCCTGATGCTCTCCGGGATGTTCGCGGTCGGAGCACTCGCGTCCGTCATCCCGGACGCCGCCGCGGGAGACACCGCTCCCTTCGCCATCGCGTACGTCGTCGTTCGCACGTTCGTGATCGCGCTGAACGGACGCGCCTGGGTTCACGTCCCGGCGGCGCGACCGCTTCTGAACGTCTACATCCCGGCCTTCTCGATAGCCGCGGCGCTCATGCTGGTCTCGGTGGCCGTATCGCCGCCTGCGCGGTATTGGATTTGGGCGGTCGCGCTGACACTCGACGTCTGCACTCCGCTCGTCCCCCAGGTGCGTCGGCGCGTAATGCTCGTCCCGATCCACGCTTCGCACATTCCGGAGCGGATCGGCCTTTTCACGATCATCGTTCTCGGTGAGACCGTCGTCGCCGTCGTCCTCGGCACCAGCTCGGTCACGTGGAGCCTGGAGAGCGGAGTCGTCGCCGCACTCGGCTTCGTCATCTGCGCCTGCTTCTGGTGGATCTACTTCGACTATCTCGACGGCGAAGCACTCATCGGGCGCGGAGGCGCGGTCGGGCAGGCGTACCTGTACGCGCACCTCCCTTTGACGGCCGGCGTCGTTGCTCTCGGCGTCGGAGTTGAGCACGCGATCGAGGAGACGGCTGGCACCGAGCTCGACGACGCTACGAGATGGATTCTCTGCGCTGGACTCCTGCTTGCGTTCGCCTCGCTGGCAGCGATCCATCGCCTCGCTTCGCGAACCCGCCGCGACCTCGATGTCTGGTTACGACTAGGCGTCGTCGGCGTGGTGCTAGGAGTCGCGCTCTTCGGAGGCGGACTTGATCCACTCCCGACGATGGCGCTCCTGGCCGCCTCGGTGGTGGCGTGCCTTACGATCGAACTCGCGCTGCGCCAACGCTACGAGGCTAACGTTGCCGAGCCGTCTACGGAGGCGTTCGTTCCGTAGAGGAGATGCCGAACCTCAGCCAGCCCGCCCACCTCGAGCTCGGGCTAGACGAGCCGTCCTAGCGTTGCTAGATCGTGACTCGGTGTCGAGTGGGCGAACTTCGCAAACGCCACGAGCGCAATGAGGTGCGTGAAGGAAGTCGAGGGTCACGTCGGTTCCTCTGCGGCTAGGAAACGCGTCACGCTGACCCTCGGCTTCGCGTGTTCAACCCCGCGCGCTTGACCAGGGCATGCTCGCCGGTCAGGGTATCCACCGACATGCGGCGGCAGCCGCGGTAAACGAGAGAGGAGATCCGATGCACGCGACCATGCGCTACTACCACGGCAACGCCGATCTCGCCGACCAGTTGACAGCCCGGACCGACGAGGTGCAATCGCTCCTCCGTGGGGTCGACGGCTTCCGTGCGTATTACATGGTGCGCCTGGACGACGCGTCGGTCTCGGTCACGGTTTGCGACGACGAGGCTGGGACAGCGGAGTCGACGCGAGTCGCGGGCGACTGGCTCCGCGAGAACATGCCGGAGGTGGCGGCGAGCCCGCCCATGGTTTCGTCGGGAACGGTCACGATCAGCGCCTGACCGCGGCGTCCTGCCGCCGGGTGCGGGTTTCAGTCGACGCGCTCGAGCGCTCCGTCGCGAACCGCGAGCTCGACCACGCTGCAGTTGCCGATTCCGTGAGTCGAACCGTGCGCGCCGTGGAAGGGGATGCGGTCGGCCGCAGCAAGCGCCGAGCGAATCGGACCTCCATGGGTCACGGCCAGAACGGCCGTGTCCGGATGCGTGGCGCCGATCTTCAGGAGGCCGGCGACGACGCGCGCGCCGAGGTCGTCGTTCGTCTCGCCGTCGTCCCAGCCGTGGCGCCCCTGGAGCCAGCGGGCGAAGCCAGCGGGAAAGCGCGCCTCGACCTCGGTGCGAGTGAGCCCCGACCAGGAACCGACATCGACCTCCATGAGGGATGCATCCGCGACGGGGGTGAGCCCGAGTGCGGCGCCGAGAACCTCGGCCGTCTCACGCGCTCGCCGGAGCGGGCTCGTATAGGCGGCCGTCAACGTGACGGCGCCGAGGTTCGCGGCAAGAACCCGCGCCTGCGCGCGGCCGGTGTCGTTGAGCGGAGGATCTGCGTGGCCCTGGAAACGGTTGTCGCGGTTCCAGTCGGTCTCTCCGTGCCGCACCAGGACGAGCGTCGTTGCCACGGCGGATACGGTAGTGCGCATGGATCTCGGACTCGCGGGAAAGCGGTGTTTCGTCACCGGCTCGACCGCGGGCATCGGGCTCGAGGTTGCACGCCAGCTTCTGGCGGAGGACGCCCGCGTCGTCACCTGCGGGCGACGCACGGCTCCCGGTGTGGGCGAACTCGACCACGTCACGGCAGACCTGGCGCGCCCCGGTGAGCCCGAGCGCGCGATCGCGGAGGCCAGTGCCGCGCTCGGAGGGCTCGACGTCCTCGTCAACAACGTCGGGGTCGCGCGGCACGCTCGCTTCGAGGACGTCCCCGATCATGAGTGGGACGCCTACTGGCAGCTGAACGTCATGAGCTACGTCCGGGCGATCCGCGCGGCACTTCCGCACCTGCGTGACGGCGGAGCGATCGTGAACGTGTCCTCGACCGCAGCGAAGCGACCGTCGACCGGAATGCCGCATTACTCGGTCACCAAGGCCGCCGTGCTCTCGCTTTCCCGGCTCGTCGCCGACCTGTACGCGAAGGACGGCATCCGTTGTAACGCGGTGACGCCGGGTCCGACCGAGACGGACGCATGGCTCGGCCAGGGCGGTCTCGCTGACCAGCAGGGAGACCGGGATGACGTTCTCGCGAAGGTCGGCGCCGGACGTCCGCTGGGGCGCCTGGCGCGACCGGAGGAGATCGCCGCGGTCGTCGTCTTCCTCTGCTCCGAGCGCGCGTCGTACGTCACCGGCGCGGCCTGGAGCGCCGACGGCGGCACGGTTCCGATCATTCTCTGATGCCGAACGGGCCGCGCGCCGTCGGCATCGCGCTCCTCTCCGCGCTGGCCGCGTCGCAGGCGGCGCTCGTCGTCCTCAATCCACTCCTGCCGGATGTGGCGCGGGATCTCCACGTCTCGGTCGCGACCGCCGGACAGCTCCGGACCGTCTCGGGGCTCGCCGCCGGCGCTGCCGCACTCGCGACGGGATTCCTGGCAGCGCGGGTCGGGCTGCGAGGCCTCATGCTCGGCGCGCTCGTGATCCTCGCGTTCGGCTCGCTGGTGAGCGCGCTGGCGCCGGACTTCGCGGTACTCGCTGTCGCGCAGGTTCTCGTCGGCGTCGGCATCGGCGTGTCCTACTCGGCCGCGATCGCCGCCACCGCCGAGTGGTCGACCGAGGCGAACAGGTCGCGCGTGCTCGCGCTGACGCTCCTCGGCCCTCCGCTCGCGTGGATCGTCGGCATGCCGCTGGTCGGAATCCTCGGCGAGCTCGATTGGCGGGTCGGCTGGCTGGTCGTTCCCGTCGCGATGGCGCTGGTCGCAGCTGCGCTCCTGCTCCGGCAGCCCGCCACACCACCGGCGAGCGCTCGAGCCGGGCTCCGCTCGGTGCTCGCGTATCCGGGCGTCGCACGCTGGACGACCGGCGAGCTCTTCGCGTTCTCGGGATGGGCCGGTGCGCTCGTCTATATGGGCGCATTGCTCGTCGAGTCGTACGACCTGTCGATCGCGGCGACGGGGCTCGCACTCGGCTTCGGGGCGCTCGTCTACGTGCCCGGGAACTTCCTCTTCCGGCGGTGGGTCGACGGGCACAGCCGATCCCTGCTCGTCGGGCTGGCCCTGGCCGCCGCGGTCACGGTCGCGGTTCTCGGTGCGTATCGACCGTCGGTCTGGGTCAGCGTGGCGCTTTTCGCCGTCCTCTGCTTCATCGCCGGAGGCCGAACGCTGGCCGGGAGCGCGCGTGGGCTCGGGCTCGCTCCGGAGCTTCGGCTGGGAGTGACCGGTGTCCGCGCTGCCGCCATCCAGGCGGGCTACTTCGTGGGAGCGGCTCTCGGCGGAGCCGCACTCGCGGTCGGAGGCTATGGGACACTCGGGCTCGCGTTTGCAGCGCTCTTCGTGGGAGCGGCCGTCCCGCACCTCGTGCCTCTACGCTGACCGCCGTGAGCTTCGAGGAGACGATCCGCGCGCGCGAAGGGTTCCTATCCCCGTTCGCCGTCCGTTCGCTCGAGACCCGGCGGCGCGAGCTTCCCGAGGATCCGTGCGAGGTTCGCACAGAGTTCCAGCGCGATCGTGACCGCATTGTCCACTCGAAGCCTTTTCGGCGGTTGAAGGGAAAGACACAGGTCTTCATCGACCCCGAGGGCGATCACTACCGCACGCGGATGACGCACACGCTCGAGACGACGGCGATCTCGCGCGTCGTCGCGCGGGCGCTCCGGCTCAACGAGGATCTCGTGGAGGCGATCGGCCTCGGGCACGACATGGGACACACGCCATTCGGGCATGCCGGCGAGGACGCGCTCGACGCGGCCGTGCAGGAGCGGTTCGACCGCCGCTTTCGACACAACGAGCAGTCGCTGCGCATCGCGTCGCTCGCTCAACCTCACACTCGAGGTCTGCGACGGCATCCTCACGCACACGGGCGAGCGCGAGCCCGAGACGCTCGAGGGGAAGATCGTACGGCTCGTCGACCGTGTCGCGTACATCAACCACGACATCGACGACGCCGTTCGGTACGGACTACTCGACGAGAACGACCTGCCACGCGCGGAGATCGCGATCCTCGGCGACACCGGGTCGAAGCGGATCGACCGGCTCGTGCACGACATCGTGGAGTCGTCGGAGGGAGTCGACGACATCCGCCAGTCGGCTGAGGTGGGGGAGGCGATGTTGTCGCTGCGGGCATTCATGTTCGAGCGGGTCTATCTCGGCCCGCAGGCGGCGCCCGAACACGAGAAGGCGCACGAGGTCATCCGCGGGATCTTCGACCACCTCGTCGAACGCGGCGACGGCGTGGACGAGATCGTCGACTACATCGCCGGCATGACCGACCGCTTCGCGCTCAGCTACGCCGACTCGCTCTGAGCGCCGGCGAGCGCGCTCTCGATCTGCGCGACGTAGGCCGACGCGTCCACCGAGCGGTAGAACGCGAGCGCACGCTCGAGCTCGGGCTTGCCCTCGGCATGCCGTCCCGCGGCGATGAGCTGCTGACCGCCGCGGAAGCGCAGTTGTGACTCGATCGTGACGGCTCCCGTCTGCGAGACAAAGTCCGCCGCAGCGATCAGTTCCCCTTCCATCGCGACTATTGCGGCGTCGCGCCAGAAGACCGCTCGCCGCAATTGGCTCGCACGGACGACCTCGAGCAGGCTGCTTCGGACGCCGAGGCGCTCCACGTGGCCGACGAGCTGGAGCAATGGTCCCATCTGGCTGGTCTTCCGCATGATCGGGAGGGCTTCCGCGACGAGGGCTCGCGCCGCGTCCAGCTCGCCTTGCTCGGCGTGCATGGCGGCCGATCCGATCAGAGCTGCGATCACGCTGGAGCTTCCGCCGTCCACGCGGGCGAGCTCGACCGCCCGGGCGTGGTCGAGCCTGGCACCGGCAACGTCGCCCCGAGCGCGCCGAAGCGTTCCCCTGAGCCCGCGCATGTCGGGCTCGTTCGCATGCGCCGCGCCTGCTTCGCAGGCGGCGATGAAGTCGTCCAGCGCGCGGGCCGCGCTGTCCCAGTCTCCGAGGAAGAAGTCCGCGAAGATGAGATTCGTTCCCGTGAACCGCGCGGACTCGCGATCGCCGAGGCGCTCCGCGAGCTGCACCGAGTCCTCGTAGAGCTTCCTGGCCCGACGGATGTCGCCGACCGTGAAGGCCTCCACGGCGAGGTTGTTGACGATCGTCGCGGCGATCGGCGAGCCGATCTCGAGTGCGAGCTCCAGCGCACGCTCCATGTCGGCGACCCCCGAGAGATCGCCGGAGTCGTTCTTGGTCATGCCGATCGTCGTCAGCGCGTGGGCTCGCAGCTCGTCGAGCCCGAGCTCGTCGGCCATCGCGAGCGCGGACTCTGCGAGCCGGCCAGCTTCCTCGGGCTCGTCGGCGATGAAGCGGATGCGCGCGGAGACGGCGAGGACTCGAGCCGCCGACGCCGAGATCGAGCCTTCGCAGAGCGCCTCGGCGCGATCGAGGCGGACACGGGTCGTCTCTCCGTCTCCCCGGTACCACGAGACCTGCGCGAGGAACGACTCGGCCTCCGCGGCACGATCGGCGTCCCCGGCCGCAAGCAAGGCGTCGCGCGCTTCCTCGAGCGCGGCTTCGCGCCGCTCCTCGTCGTACGCGTGGTAGAGCGCGCGTGCTCTGCGGAACAGCAACTCGGGACGCTCGCCGTCCGCAGGCCAAAGCTCCAGTGCCTCGTCGTACTGGGCGGCGGCGACGGAGAAGCTGTTGAGGGCGAAGGCGCGCTCTCCCGCAGCTCGCAGCGCGAGGCGCGTTCGTTCCGCGAGCTCGTTGTCGGTCCCACCTGCTGCGCGGACGAGCTCGAGCGCCGAGCTCCAGTGATACGCGAGCATCTCCGCGTGGTCCTGGGGCCGACCAAGACCGTCGATCCACTCCGCGACCGCACGATGCCGTCGGGCACGATCGGCACGTGGGATCTGGCCGTAGGACACGTCGCGGACGAGCGCGTGCGCGAACGCGAATTCGCTCTCTCCCTCGAGCGACGATCTGCGCTGGCGACGGACGAAGCCCTTGCGTTCGAGCGAGTGGAGAGATGCGGTAGCGGCTTCCGGGCCTCGGCCGATCGAGCTCGCCCAGAACACCTTCCCGACGACGGCTGCGTCCTGAAGCAATCCCTTCTCGGCCTCGGGAAGCCCGTCGAGACGGGCGGCGATGATGCCCTGCAGCGTCTCCGGTAGCCGGAGCTCGTCGGTCGATCCCTGCTCCACGTAGAGCTCGACGAACTGCTCCGCGTACAGCGGGTTTCCGCCGGCGCGCTCGAGCAGCGCCCTTTGAGACTCGGCGGCCAGGAGAGGACGCTCGAGGAGGCGCCCGATGAGCTCGGCGGTCTGCTCGTCGGAGAGCGGCGAAAGCGCCAGCGTCGTCGCGTTCAGCTTGCCGCCGCCCCAGTTCGGGCGTCGTTCGAGTAGCTCCGGCCGGGCGGTCGCAACGACCAGGAGCGGGATGTCCGTCAGCCAGTCCACGAGTTCGTCGAGGAAGTCGAGGAGGCTCTCGTCGGCCCAGTGGATGTCCTCCACGACCATGACGAGCGGTCGCTGTTCCGCGAGACCCTCGAGGAAGCGCCGCCAGGCCGAAAACGACTCGTTCCGGCGGTCGCTGCCGAGCTGCGCCTCGCCGCCGAGGCCGAGCAGCGCGAGGAGGTGTTCCTCGACCCAGGCTTCGTCGCCCGAGCCGGCGAGCGTGTCCGCGACCGACTGGTGGACTTTCGCTGCGATCTCGTCCGGTGTGTCCTGCTCGAGCGCGCCTACCTGCGCCTTGACGATCTCGCCTAGCGCCCAGAGCGTGATCCCGTCGCCGTAGGCGAGACAGCGGCCCTGACGCCACGTGATGAGCTCCGGGTCGGCCTCGACGATGCGGTTCAGCTCGTAGACGAGACGGCTCTTGCCGATACCGGGCACGCCGACGAGTGTGAGGAGCTGCGGCGTCCGTGCATGGTGGGCGCGCTCGAAGGCGTCCCGGACGACGCCCAGCTCGCGCTCGCGGCCGACCAGCTCGGAGCGCGCCTCGTGCGCGACGTCGACGCCGAAGCGCGAGTGTGCGGCAACCGCAGTCCAGACCCGGATCGGCTCGGCCTTGCCCTTGGCCTCGACGGGGCCCGCGTGCTCGTAGTCGACCGCAGCGCGAGTGGCCCGATACGTCGTCTCGTCGACGAGGATTCCATTGACGGAGGCGGCGCTCTGCAGGCGGGCAGCCGTGTTGACGACGTCGCCCGAGGCCATCCCCTCGCCTGCTTCGGGCTGGGCGTCGAGACGCACGAGCGCTTCCCCGGTCGTGATCCCGACGCGCAGCTCGAGTCCTTCTTCGACCGCGAATTCGCGGATCGCGAGGGCTGCGCGGACGGCGCGCTCGGGGTCGTCCTCGTGGGCGGTGGGCGCTCCGAAGAGCGCCATGACCGCATCGCCGATGAACTTCTCGACGGTGCCGCCGTGGCGTTCGAGCTCCGCGCGGACGCGTTCGTGGTACGGGCGCAGAATCGCCTCGACGTCCTCGGGATCCAGCGACTCGGCCCGAGTCGTGAACCCGACGAGGTCGCAGAAGACGACCGTGACGACCTTGCGCTCGCGGCGCGCTGGACCCCCCGCCATGGGTCAGAGAGTATGGCGTCGGCGGCGAGTAGTCTCATCCGATGGCGCGCATCAAGGACTCGTCGGTTCGCGATGTCGTCGCTGCCGCCGACATGGTCGAGGTCGTCTCGGGGCGCACGCAGCTGCGCCGCGCGTCCGGATCGCGGTTCACCGGTCGCTGCCCGTTTCACGAGGAGAAGACGCCGTCGTTCTCGGTCAACCCGGTGGAGAAGCTCTTCTACTGCTTCGGCTGCGGCAAGGGCGGGGACGTCATCTCGTTCGTGCGCGAGACGGAGAACCTCGATTTCGTCGGCGCGGTGGAGTGGTTGGCGGAGCGGTTCCGCGTTCCCATCGAGGTCGAGCAGGCGTCACCGGGGGTGGAGGAGGCACGCCGCCGCCGCGAACGCTTGCACGCCGTGCTCGACCACTCCGCAACGTACTTCGAGCGGCTCTTGTGGGACGGTGACGCGGGTGGGCCCGTGCGCGAATACCTCGCCGGCCGCGGCCTCGGCGAGGAGATCTCGAAGGAGTTCCGGCTGGGTCTCTCTCCCGGCAAGGGCCTCGCCGACAAGGCGAAAGAGCGGGGCTTCACACTCGACGAGCTGCAGTCCGCGGGCCTCGTCACCACGCGTGGAACGGACTACTTCCCACAGCGCCTGATGTTTCCGCTCGCCGACGCGCGCGGTCGCGTCGTCGGCTTCCAGGCGAGGAAGCTGCGAGACGACGATCCCTTGCGCGGCAAGTACGTCAACTCGCCCGAGGGCGACCTCTTCCACAAGAGCGCGATCCTGTACGGGCTCCACCTCGCGAAGACCGCGATCGGCAAGCAGGACTTCGCAGCCGTCGTCGAGGGGAACACCGACGTCATCGCGCTCCGTCAGGCCGGGTTCGAGCCCGTTGTGGCGTCGATGGGGACGGCGCTCACCGACCGGCAGCTTCGCGAGCTCGCGCGGATGACGAAGAAGCTCTACCTCTGCTTCGACGCCGACGCGGCCGGACAGGAGGCGACCCTGCGCGGGATGGAGCTCGCGACGGCGCAGGGCTTCGAGGTGAAGGTGGTCACTCTCCCCCGAGGACAGGATCCGGCTGACGCGCCCGCGGGCTTCGCCGACCGGCTGCCGACTGCCGAGAGCTACCTCGTCTATCGCGTTCGCCTGGAGATCGAGCGCTCGGCGGATCGACAGGAGGGATTCGTGCGCGCGCGCGAGGTCCTGGCGAAGGCCGAGGACTCGCCCGAGCGGCAGGAGGCGCTGCGCCTGGTCGCCGACAGGCTCGACCTTCCGCGCGAGACCCTCTCTGGCCTCGCCCCCGCCCGTGGGGGAGGCTCGCGGAGCCGCTCAGACACACCGCGGCTGCTCGACGCCGGAGACCGCCTCGAGCGCGAGGTCCTCGCTGCGTGCGTCGCGCACCCTCCGCTCGTGCCCTACCTCGCCGAGCTCTCGTCCGATCATTTCGACTCGGAAGTGAACCGGCGCTTCCGCGACATGCTCGTCGCGGGCAAGGACGACCCTGACCTCACCGCGCTCCACGCGGAGCTCGATGCGAGGGCCGCCCAGGAGGCGCTCGACGAGCGAACGGGGACGGAGCTGCTGCTGCGGCTGCGCGAGCGGAAGCTGAAGCGCGATCTCTCAGGCGCGGATCTCGCCCGCACGACGGAGCTCCAGGCGCACCTGGCGAAAGTGCGTCAAGCGCTGGCCGAGCTCACATAGGGCGCGCTCCCCGCTACGCGTAGTCGAGCTCCACGAGGAGTGCCCCGGCCTCCGCCTCGACCTCGGCGAGCTGCTCGGCGGAGAGGTCCGAGCGGTAACGGCCGACCGACGACGCGTGCGCGCGGCCGAGGGCTGCGGCCAGCGGCTCCACCGCGACGCCGAGATGATCCGCGAGCGGCACCGCGATGGCCTGCGGATCGGCGGTCACGTCCTCGTACCTGAGCTCGAGCGCTCCGTCCGCTGCACCGGCCGCCGTGACGTAGCTCCGCCAGACCCAGGCCGCGCGGCGCGCATCGCTCGCCGCCTCGAACTCGGCGCGTCGCTCCGGCTCCACCCAGAAGCGCGCATGGGCGCCGTACGGGACGCCCGCGTCGTCGGAGGCAGCCTGCTCGGGTCGCAGCCACGGCTTGTCGAGGAGCGAGCACACGACGTCGCGACCGTCACGGACGATGTGGACGACGCGGGCGTCGGGGTACGCGAGAGGTACGGCTCGCAAGACGAAGGCCATCTCCGGCGTCTGTTCGACCGGCCTGACTGCCCCGACGAGCCCGACTCGACGCGAGACAGCAAGGATCCGCCTCAGGCGAGGGGCTGCCTGCTCCGGCGGGAGGAGAGCGAGCTCGGGCACGGCGGCCTTCACGGGCGCAACCTCGCCGAGGTCGACGAAGCCCGGGAGCGAGCCGATCGCGCCTGCGAGGAAGGTCGTTCCCGAGCGCGGCGAGCCGACCACGAACACGAGCCGGTCGTCGAGGCGGCCGAGGCGCTCGGCGAGCGACGCACCCCGGCGCGGGGCCAGGCGCTTGGCGACGCGGAGCTGGTTCGCCGCGGATTCGAGAACGTCGTGCACCGGGCGATTCTCGCAGCGACGCGCGAGCCGGGTTTGACATCGCGCGGGGCCTCGTCGAGAGTGCGGACACGTCTCGCGAGCACCTATCGGTCGTAGGCACCGGTTGAGACGCCTCCTCGTGGGCGGCGTGGCCGTCGCGGTGCTCGTCCTCGCGGGTATGGCGGTTGCTGCGCGTGGCTACTCGGACGCGGCGGGCGACTCGAACGCCGCGCCGGACATCACGTCCGTCGAGGTCGCCGAGAGCACTCCCGGAGTGCTCGCGATCAAGCTCAGCGTCGGGAACTACGCCTCGCTGCCCGTGAGCAGCTGGGTGAACCTCTGGTTCGATCTCGACTCTGACCAGGGAACCGGCGATGCAGGCGACGAGGCCCTCGTGCGGTATCACGCCGACGGCCGCGTGGAGCTCTATGCCTGGAACGGCTCGCAGCTCGTCGCGGGCTCGACGGACGGCGTCACCGCATCGTTCGCCTCTGGCGTCCTGACGCTCTCGCTGCCGCGGACCTCGATCGCGGCGGAGGCGTCCTTCGACATGCTCGTCGTGAGCTCGCGCTCACAGCCTCTCGGCGAGGACGAGATCGTCGCCTCGGACTACGCGCCGAACGCCGGCCGCTCTGCGTACGCGGGTCCGGCCCAGACGGCATTCCCCGATCCGACCGGCGATCACGATGCCGCGCCCGACGTGACGTCAGTTCGGGTCACCGACGCGAAGAGCGGGTGGATCACCTTCGCGATCACCACGCCGAACTACGCGACGCTCCCGGCCGAGTCCGCGATCGTGCTGACCATCGATGCCGACTCCAACCCTGAGACCGGCGACGGCGGAGCGGAGCTGACGATCACGCTCGTCAGCGGCGAGGTTCTCCTCGAGCGATGGAACGGTCGACGCTGGGCGCGGGACATGCCGCCCACTCAGGTTCGAGCGCGCGCCGGCCGCAATGTGGTCTCCCTCGAGCTGCATGTGCGCGAGCTCGACAATGCGCGGCGCTTCGGTTTCTCGGTGCTCGGCGTCGATCTCAACACGGCAGTCGGAGGAGTCGTCGCGGTGGACTTCGCGCCGAGCGATCTCTCGTACTGGGGATATGCGCTCGCGAACCGTCCGGCACTGATCCTGGTGGCCAAGCAGCCCATCGCTACACCGAGCCGGCCGACCGCAGGCCGGCCGTTTGCTGTGAGCCTGCCCGTGACGAGATCGGACACGGGGCGACCGATCTCGTCCGGAACCGTGGGCTGCCGTGTGCTCGTAGCCGGCTCCGCGGTGCGGGCGACCGGGCGCGTCGTCGCAGGCTCGGCTCGGTGTACGTTCGTCGTGCCGCGCGCGGCGAAGGGGAAACAGCTGCGCGGGACGATCAGCGTCCGCACGGGCGGCACGCTCGTCTCTCGAGACTTCGCATTCTCCGTGGGCTAGCTGCCGCGACGCGTGCGCTTCTGCGCGCAAGTTTCGTGACCGGGACGCATCTACTGGGATGGGGGAAGACCCCGGCAAGCGGGCGGCGACTCATGTCATGGCGGCAGCAGGTCGCCGCTCGCACCGGGCTCCAAGCGTGACAGGCGCTCCGGACCCCTCGGTATGAGCGCTGGAGTCGAACCAGTAACCCTCCGCCTGACAGGTGTGCCGCGAGCAGACGCGGCGGAGCTCGCTGAAGGGTGAGACCAGACGTCGCTGCGATGACCACCGACAATGGACGAGTCATATGCTCCGGTCCCATCCAATGGAAGGAGACGTATGGCCTTTGCTCGGGTTGCAACCTTCGACGGGATTACGGCTGGGCATCTCGACGCGCTGCGGCAGCGGATCGAGGAGCAGGGACAGCCTGACGGGATGAACGCGACTGACTTCATCGTTCTCCATGACCCCGACGCGAGCAAGTCCATCTCGATCGTCCTCTTTGACAGTGCCGAGGACTACGAGCGAGGAAGTGCCATCCTCGACGGAATGCCAAGGGACGATGCTCCGGGCCAGCGGACGTCCGTCGAGCGCTACGAGGTCGCGGTTCGGATGACCCCCTGAGGCCGCGGGTACGAAGGTGGGTGGAAGATGAGGGCGCCTCACCGGGCGCCCTCATCGTTTCTGGCCGCTTTGCAGGTACTTCGCGGCTCCCCGGAGTGGACTCGAACCACTAACCCTCCGGTTAACAGGTCGCCCGAGGGGGGTGCGCTCAGTCGGTTTGGCTTTACTAAGCCACGCCCGGTGACGCCGTACGCCCTCAGATCACGCCAGGTGGGTAGAAAGTTGGGTAGAAAGTTCCGTCAGCGAACCCTCGGTTGAGTGCGGACGTGTCTCGAGGGAACTTGTCGGACGACCTCGAGCGCGTCATCGTGTTTGGCGGAGGCCGCCGGGTGCCCATGGGTGGAGCTCACGGCGTTGTGGCGTTCAGCTCGCAGCTCGGCCTCTGCGCTCCTCGCGAGTCGCGCCCCGAACCTCACGAAAAGCTGAGAGGCGGCTTGCGCCGCCTCTCAGTCGTTCCCCTCCCCCTAAACCTGTGCAGCTATTCGGTCACGAACAGCGGATACACCGCGACACCGGAGACGACGTCTCCGACGTTGTCAACCCAAAGACCGGAGTAGGTAAACCCGGGCAAGACATCACAAGACGCGCCGATGCCCTCATAGAAAATCGCCGGGTTCACGAGTCCCATCTGCACCATGCGTGCGCCCTGCGTGTGGAGCAAGTTAAGGGCAGTTCCCGTTCCATTGGTCGAGCAGTAGAGCGAACGCGACTCTTGAGCCGCACCGACTGAGCTCGCGGAGTCGTTTGATTCCTCGCCGCCCTGGTTCTCGCCGCCGCCGCCGCCCTGGTTCTCGTCGCCGCCGCCGCCCTGGTTCTCGTCGCCGCCGCCGCCCTGGTTCTCGCCGCCGCCGCCGCCCTGGTTCTCGTCGCCGCCGCCGCCCTGGTTCTCGCCGCCGCCGCCGCCCTGGTTCTCGCCGCCGCCGCCGCCCTGGTTCTCGTCGCCGCCGCCGCCCTGGTTCTCGCCGCCGCCGCCCTGGTTCTCGCCGCCGCCGCCGCCCTGGTTCTCGTCGCCGCCGCCGCCCTGGTTCTCGCCGCCGCCGCCGCCCTGGTTCTCGTCGTCGTTGCCCTGACCATTGTTACCCGGGCCATTGCCGTCGTTGCCCTGACCGTTGCCCTGGTTGCCGTCGCCCTGGTTGTTCTGGCCGTTGTTCTGGCCGTTGTTCTGGTTGTCCTTGTTCGCTGCTGGCGCTGCGGTGGCTACTACCGCAGCAAGAGCTGCGATCGCTACCAGCAAACCAAGACGCCGCAAAGTGATCTTCATCGCAATCCCTTCCGTCGCTGTTTGAACAACTCGCCGTAACCCCGTTGCTCCCCATCGAGTTACAAACAGCGGGTTCGGGTCGGGCGCTTCTTGTCGCAGTTAATGACCCGCTTGGAGGACGTCAATCCCTGGAACCAGGGGTCTGAGACGCGAATCCACTCACAGCAACCCCCTGTTCGTGGTACCGGGTGAGACCCGAAGGGGCTATTGGGCGGTCAGGACGTCGGTCTCAGACCGTTGTGGACTTTGCGGAGACTTGACACCGAGTCCGATCGCGATTGCCGCGATCTTCCGTATCGAAAGCCCCGAATGTTCGATCCACCATCGCTGGTAGCGGAGTCGCTCCGATGCCGTCAGTTCGACCCGCCGCAGCCGCCCACTCATTGCCGCGGTGGATTCCCGACAGTCGCAAAGCGCCAAACATTGCTTCTTGTCGTCTACGCCATCGTTCGTACTTGCTTACTCCGCCGGCTCGCCTACACTCGTGATTGCGAGGAGGGGTTGGGGGGAATGAGACGATCTCGCAAGATTGACGAGTTTGAAGTGCAAGGCGTGGCTGAAAGGTTGCTGCCGTATCAGTTGTCGCACCCGGAGCCGGTGGGCGACGACGAGCAGCCTGATGACGAGCTCGTGGAGAAGGCCGTCACGCTCCTTCGGTTCATGCCGCGCAATCAGCCGCGCGAGAAAGTCGAGAACCTGATCTCACCTAACGACCTGGCAAAGGGACGCCGCGCTGTCGACGTGCTCATCGAGGCTGCTTTCGCAACGGTTGACGCGAGGGGTCGACTCCAGAGAATCGTTTAATCCGGGCTACAGCTCGCTTGCAGAGTTCACAGAGTGAACTAGTGGTCATCGCCTCGATGCCCGCCTAATGAAACCGCTTGGGCTCAGATCGTGAGCTATCGCGACCTCAAAGACGGACGCACCCGCGCTCGACGCTACTACCGCGAGCCCCGCGCCCAGCCACGCCGGTCAGGCTTCGGCGAGAACTTCGACCGTCAGAGGCTCGTCGCCGAGCGTAAAAGGAAGAACTCCCGGGCCAGCGGAGGCGCCGGCGCCGCCGGCGCCATCCCCATCTTCGGCCGCCTCGAGGAAGGCCGTTCCGCCTTCGTAGCGGCGGACGCGCCATGTAGTGCCGCGACTACGGATGAGTGCCCCGATGGGGAGCTCACCACGCGTGGTTCGATACTCAACGTCGCCGTCCGGGAAGCGCAGCAGAAGGATCGGCGTTGTCGGGATACCTACACGGTACTCCGACTGTCAATCGACGCGCTGCTCGGCGTTTCCCGGATCGAAACGCGCTCGACGTGAACTACGTCGACAAGCTCTGGTGTGATCTGAGTAACCCGCCACAGCGCCCCCCTTCGGGACATCGTGTCGCCCACCGCAGGGAGGACGTGTCCGGTGACGGTGAGGTCGTACTCGAAATCGCCGTTCGGGAAGCGGATCACGAACGCCTTTCCGGGCATCGCACAGCACCTCTTCTTTCGGGAGGGTCAAAGTTGATGCCCGTCGATCTCGAGCACGAAACAGGGCTGCTGGAGCAGCTTCGGAGGAGGGCCACCGCCAGAAACCGGGGCCAGACCGGTACCCGGCAGGCCCTCCCCGAAAGCTGTCGCGCTGGAACGACGTCCAGCTACCCGTGCCTTTGAGGCCGCAAACGGAGGGCGTCGCATGAGCTGGTTTCGTCGCGACACCTCCGAGGTACAACTGCTCGCCTCGACGCCGCGCAGATCGGTCTCGAGGCAAGGGGGGAGCTTGTCGTCATGTGGTCGCCCCTCGCGAGTCACAGGGCAGGCTCCCCCCACTCAAGGACGCACCGGTGCGTGCGTCTACCAAGGACGCAGGTGCGCCTACGCGAGACCTCGCGCACCCGCCACTCGTGCTCGGCCAGCAGCACGCCCCGGAGTTCGGCAAGGGCATCTGTCGGCGGCTCGTCGAGCGCCCAGAGCATCGACTCTCGGTCGACGACGGTGAGGGCCAGAACCCTCGTCCAAATCGTGAGCGCACGGTCGAGCTTGCTCGCCACGTCGACGAACCCGCCCTCGCGCAGCAGCCGTTCTAGCTCGCGTACGTCATCGTCGCGGATCGGTACGCCGGCGAGTTGCATTAGTCGAGACCTACCTCGGCAACGGGATTTGGCAAACGGTCATCCGGCGCAACCATCGACGATTAGTAGCCGCGCTCGGCAGGACGAGGGTCTTCGCTCGACCGAGGGATAGCGACGAGGAGCGCACGGCCGAACGTAGCCGTAGTGGGCATCAATGCCCCAATCGAGAAGGGGGACCACATGAAGAGCCTCATCGCTCTAGTCGTGACCGCCATCGTGCTCGCGCTTTCGGCTACCGCCCTTGCCGACCCGAGCTCACCCACTGACAACGGGTGTCACGGCTACTACACGACACAAGCGAAGTCGGTCGACGATCGTGGCGCTCAGGGCAGCGCGATCGGCGGCAACGGCAACTCAGACGGAGACTCAACGAACGGCCAGGCCCATTCGGAGCTCGGTCGGGGTGGCACGTTGCAGGCGTTCCTCGGCACTACGTGCCAGGTCGGTTCGCAGAAGCCCTAGCGTCGCAGTGAAGGGCAGTGAAGGGGAGGGCTTCGGACAAGTGAAGCCCTCCCCCTTGGAGGCGCACTCGCCTTGCTACCCGCTCGCGCTCCAAGGCTGACGTGTCGCCCCTGATCGCGGCGGCGTGTGCGTTGCATGTCGCCAACGCCGAGCTGGAGGTCGGGGCGGCTGGCGCACCCATGATGTTCTGACGACCTCCCTCAGACCTCCATAGAGGGGTCGTATCCGCCACGGGAACAGAGTCGAGAGCGCCTCCGGGGGCGCTCTCTTCGTTTCAGCCTCTTTGCAGGTACTTCGCAGCTCCCCGGAGTGGACTCGAACCACTAACCCTCCGGTTAACAGCCGGATGCTCTGCCAATTGAGCTACCGGGGAAGGCAGCGGCACGATTGTAGCCGCGCGTCTCGGGCGGGCTGGCGGGGAGGACGGAGACGAAATGCGGCGAATCGGTCGGCATGCGTCGCTTCGCCGTCCTCGGCGTCGCGGTGTTCATTGGCGTCCTCGTGTTCGCTCCCAGCGGGCTCGCGGCCAGTGCTCGCGTCGCCGCGCTGCAGGTCGGGCTCCGTGCCCAGGGGTTCGACCCTGGTCCGGTAGACGGTGTTCGCGGGCCGCAGACGACGACGGCGCTCGTCGCATTTCAGCGCGCTCGAGGGATACGCCCGACCGGACTCGTCGGACGCGGAACGAGGCGTGCGCTCGGAGCCCGCGGCCGTCCACTCCTCGGCCAGCGTGAGCTCGGAGTCGGCTCTATCGGGTGGGATGTCGCGGTGCTCGAGTTCCGGCTGCAGCGCTACGGGCTCGGCGTGAGAGCGGTGGACGGGCGGTTCACGCGAAGCACGGGGGTCGCGCTGCGTCGCTATCAGAGACGTCGTGGCCTTTCTGCGGACGGAATCGCAGGGCCGAAGACGTACCGCTCGCTCGCGGGGCGCGGGAGCGCGGCTGCGGCGCGGCCCGCGACCGTCTGGCACGTCGTCCAGCCCGGCGAGAGCTTCTTCTCGATCTCCGCGCGCTACCACGTGAGCCCGTGGCGGCTCGCTCGCCGGAACCGGCTCTCGCTCATGAAGGTCATCGTCCCGAACCAGCGCTTGGCGCTTCCGCAGGGTGCACGCCTGACGTCGCCTCCGGCAGCCGGGCCGCCTGCGAGCAGGGACGCGGTGCGTTCGGCGATCGACTACTGGTCGCGGGTCTACGGAGTAGACCCGACGCTCGCCCGCGCCCTGGCGTGGATGGAGTCAGGCTTCCAGCAGGACGTCGTCTCGAGCGTCGGTGCGCTCGGCGTCATGCAGCTCCTACCGGAGACCTGGGAGTTCGTCGATGTCGTGCTGCTCGGCGTCAGGACACCACGGAACTACCAGGGGAACGTGCGCGCTGGCGTGCGCTATCTCCGCTGGCAGCTCGACGAGTTCGGCGGGAACCGGCGGCTCGCGCTCGCCGGCTGGTACCAGGGCGCGCGGGCGGTGCGCGAGGTCGGTCTCTACAACGAGACGAAGGTGTTCGTCCGCATCGTGCTCGCGCTCTACGGCTCGGTCTGAGGCGGTTCCAGCTCACCGAGAGCAAGCGTGGCCGCGTCCCAGAGATCGAGGTGTCGTCCGCGTTCCACGGCCGACGCGAACACCGCGTCGAGCTCGGTGAGTAGCGGCTCGTAGAGCTCGAGGTCGTCGTCGGCCATGATTCCGGTCAGCTCTGCCTCTGCCCAGCCCCAGAGAAGCCCGGCTCGCTCGAGCTCTCGGCGAGCCAACGCAACCTGGGCGATCGATGCGACTGCGCCCGCGGACCGTATGGGATTCTCGTGCTCACGTGCGAGCAGCAGCGCTGCGCGGGCTTCGCGCTCGGCGCGCTCGAGGTCGCCGGCGCCGAGCGCGAGCCTTGCGATGAATGCGCGTTGCCCCGACACCCACCACGCCCATCCGATCGCGCTCGCCTGCGCAGCACTTCGCTCGGAGAGGCGGATCGCATCCTCGATGTCGCCCGCCTCGAAGGCCAGCGCCGCGTACATCCACTGGTTGACGGCATCGACGAGCGGCGAGCTACCGGCGGCCAGCGCCTGCGACTCGTCGATCATGCGTCGGGTGCCGTCCAGGTCGCCGCGCTCGAGTGGGAAGAGCGCCAGGCGGTGGAGAACCATCGCGGCGCCCCGGTCTGTTGCCGAGCGAGCGGAAGAGCTCGAGACTTCCCTCCCACTGCGACTGCGTGAGATCCCTGTCGACGTTGAAGCTGACGTTTCCTGCCACTCGCAGCGCGCGCGCACGGAGTCCTGGATCGAGTGCGTCGGCGGATTGGACGATTCGATTCAGCCTCTCTCGTCCTTCCGCCTGGGCATGAGCGTTCCAGAACGTCTCGAGCTCGACGGCGAGCATGGCGGCGAGCTCGAGGTCGTGATCTGCGGCCCAGTCGAGCGCGGCGCGCAGATCGTCGCGCTCTGCGAGTGCGATCTCGAGCTGAAACGGCTCGTCGTCGTCCTCGCTCAGATGCGCCGACTCAATGATGTCGAGCATTCGATCCGCGTGTCGACGCCCGAGCTCGTGGTCACTGGATTCCGCGAGGCGCTCGCGAGCGAATTCCTTGATGGTCTCGAGCATCCAGAATCGCTCCTCTTCAAGCGCCCCAGTGCGCTTCCGGACGAGGCTCTTGTCGAGCAGTGAGGCGAGTGTGTCGAGGTCGGCATCGCATACCGCCTCGGCAGACTCGAGCGTACATCCGCCGCGAAACACCGATAGCCGACGGAAGAGCGCTTGCTCATCCGTCCGAAAGCAGGTCGTACGACCAGGCGATCGTGGCTCGGAGCGTCGCGTGTCGCTCATCTGCGTCGCGCGTGCCCTTCAGCAGATCGAGGCTCTCGCCGAGCCTGGCGTAGAGCGCATCCGGCGAGAGAAGCTTCGTGCGCACGGCAGCGAGCTCGAGCGCGAGCGGCAATCGATCGAGGCGCTCGCAGATTCGTTGAACCGTTTCGGTCGCCTCGATGTCCGCGCCGACGGCGTGAGCGCGTTCCAGGAAGAGCGCGACCGCGTCGTCGTCCACGAGGGGCGGCAGGTCGAGCTCGTGCTCTCCGGTGACTCGGAGCGCCTCACGACTGGTGACGAACAGCCGCATGGCGGGGATCGCCTGCGCCAGCTCTCCCAGGCGACGTGCGGCGTCGGGAAGCAAGTGCTCGATGTTGTCCACGACGACGTGGGTTCGCTTCTCTCCCACGCGAGAGGCGATTGCCGACACATCGCCCGACGGTGCGCCAAGTCGTTCGCCGATCGTCGACAGCACGAACGCCGGCTCGCGAATCGGGGCGAAGGCGCAGAAGACGGTACCGCCCTCCGCTTCGTCGGCAAGCAGTCGACCCAGCTCGATGGCGAATCGCGTCTTGCCAGTTCCACCGGCTCCGAGGATGCTCAGCACGCGCGGGTCGTGGTCGTACACGACTGAGATCGCGTCGAACAGCTCACCCTCGCGTCCGATGAATCGAGTCGCAGGGACGGGCAGCTCGACGCTCCCGCGGGTGCGCAGCGGCGGGAACTCGGCGGAGTCGAGCTGCGAGAGCCGGATCGCCGTGTCGAAGTCCTTGAGCCGGTGCAGCCCGAGGTCGCGCAGCTCGTGACCGTCGAGAAGCGCTGCGGTTGCGGGTGATAGCACGACCTGGCCGCCGTGCGCGAGGGCCGCAACGCGCGCGCCGCGATGGACGTCGACGCCGACGTACCCCTCCGGCGTGAGCGTCGGTGTCCCCGTGTGGAGTCCCATCCGGACGGTAATGGGCCCCGAGGCCAGCCCTTGCTGGGCTTCGAGGGCGGCTGTCGCCGCTCCCTCGGCCGTCGGGAACGCGATGAAGAAGGCGTCGCCCTGAGTGTCGACTTCTACCCCGTTCCGTGCGGCCAAGGACGCTCGCAGCACTCGTCGATGCTCGGCGAGCGCCTCCGCGTACGCATCCGGACCGAGCGCGTGCAGCAGGCGCGTCGAGCCCTCGATGTCGGTGAAGAGGAACGTGACGGTGCCGGTAGGGAGGTCCCGGCGCATGGCCGCGTTATAGACGGTGCCGTTACGAGCCGCGCGTCCGAATGAGCTCGTTGAGCGGCCGAGCTCTCGGATCGAGCACGTTCGCGGCCTGCTCCGCCCCTGTGACCGGCAGTCCGGCCGGATCGAGAAGCCCGACCTGTACGAGGAGCGACGCCTGGTCCCAGTAGATGTGCTCGTGCGCGACCTTGCCGTCGTCGAATCCCACCACCACGCAGAACGCCAGCCGAACGTGCTTCCCCGTGGGTGAGACCCCCGGCAGCAGCTGCGGCATCTCGATGTCGTGCGTGAACGAGAGGACGAGCTCGTCGACGACCTGATCGTCGCCGATGGTTCGCGACACGGGAGTGATCTCGATGTCCTTCGGCCACTTCCCGATGAAGTGGTCTCCGTAGAACCGGCGCACGTCCTCGACGCCGACGCCGCCGGTCATCGCCGGGAGGTGGTAGACGTAGGGTGCGTCGGTCATCGTCGCCATCGTCGCGTCGAGATCCATGTCCACGAACTCCGCGGCCACATGGTCGTCGAACACGCTCCCGAGGTCCGGCACGTCGCGTCGAGCTTCCATTTGCGCTCCAGAACCTATCGGGACCGACCCCGCTTGACATGTCACGGCGCGGTGTGACTGAATCTCGTCATGCTCCTGCGCGAGGTCGAGTACGCACGCCCGGCCACGGTCGAGGAGGCGATCTCGGTGCTCGCGACGTACGACGGTGCGCGGCCGCTCGCCGGCGGACAGACGCTCGTGAACGTGATGAAGGCGCGCGCGGCAGCGCCCGACGTGCTCGTCGACCTCGCTGATCTGGTCGAGCTCCGCACGATCGGCTTCTCGTCCGACGGGATGCTCGAGATCGGCGCGATGGTCACCTGCACCCAGCTCATGGGCTCCTCCGAGGTCGAGGTCGCCCGGCCGATCCTGGCCGAGGTCGCGTCCACGATCGCCGACGTCCAGGTGCGCAACCGCGGCACGATCGGCGGCAACGTGTGCGTCAGCGATCCGACGAACCACTTTCCGGTGCTCCTCGTCGCGCTCGGTGCGACGTTCACGATCCGCGGGCAGGACGGGGAGCGAACCGTTCCCGCGGAGGAGTTCTTCCTCGGCGTGTACATGACCGCGGTCGGCGAGGGCGAGCTGCTGACGCGGATCGATGTCCCGGCCTCGAGCGGTTCGGGCGACGGCTTCGCCGGCGTCACGATCGGTGCGCACGGCACGTACATCGTCAACGCCGCGGCCACCGTCGCGGGCGACCTCGCCCGCGTCGCGATCGGATGTGTCGCCGCATCTCCCGTTCGAGCCACTGCAATGGAGGAGCGGCTCGGGGGACTACTCGGAGGATTCGGTGCGCGCTGCCGCTGCGGGCCTCGGCGCGACGCTCGACCCGCCGTCGGACGTCCACGGCTCCGCCGACTACCGTCGTCACCTCGCGGAGGTCTCGGTCGTGCGCGCCGTGCTCCAGGCAGCCGAACGGAGGAAGTCGTGAGCGCGCCGGTCACGAGCCGCACCGTCTCGGTCGACGTGAACGGCGAACAGATCGAGCTCGAGGTGCCGACGCGGCGGCTCCTCGTCCACTTCCTCCGTGACGACCTCGGACTGACGGGAACGCACATCGGCTGCGACACGGGCAACTGCGGCGCATGCACGGTGCACCTGGACGGCGAGGCGGTAAAGAGTTGCATGCTGCTCGCGGTTCAGGCCGACGGAACGAAGATCGCGACGGTCGAGGGTCTCGCGGCGGACGGCGAACTGACGGCGCTCCAGCAGTCCTTCAACCAGCACCATGCGCTCCAGTGCGGCTACTGCACGCCCGGAATGCTGATGAGCGCGACGGCGCTCCTCGCCCGGAACCCGCACCCGTCCGAGGAGGACGTGCGCGTGGCGATCCAGGGCAACATCTGCCGCTGCACCGGCTACGTCAACATCGTCGAGGCCGTGGTCGCAGCCGGAGGCACGGGATGACGACGATCGTCACCGAGCCCGGCACGACGCTCGAGAAGGGGTTCGTCGGCCAGTCGATCCCGCGCAAGGAGGACCGCCGGCTCGTCCAGGGCCAGGGCACCTTCTTCGACGACGTTCGCCGGCACGGAATGGGCTACGTCCACTTCGTGCGCTCGCCCTACGCACACGCGAAGATCATCTCGATCGACGTCGCCAGAGCCCTCGAGCTCGACGGCGTTTACGGGACGATCACCGGCGACGAGGTCGCGATTCACACGGATCCGTTCTTCGAGATGTCGGTCGAGCCGGGCGGCAACATCAAGGACTACGCGCTCGCCGTCGGTCGCGTGCGGCACATGGGCGAGCCGGTCGCAGCCGTGTGCGCAGCGACGCGCGAGCTGGCGCGTGACGCCGCCGAGCTGATCGAGGTCGAGTACGACGAGTTGCCCGTTCTCGTCGATGCGGAGGAGTCGCTGAAGGACGAGGTCGTGCTCCACGACGACGCCGGTTCGAACGTCGTCTGGTCGGGCGTCTTCGACTGGGGGGACGTCGACACCGCGCTCGCCGAGGCCGACCACGTCGTGAAGATCGACAAGCTCCACTTCCACCGCTTCTCGTCAACGCCGCTCGAATGTGCCGGCGCGCTCGTCGAGTACGACAAGGGCACCTCGGAGTGGACGCTCTACTGCAACCACCAGATGCCTGGCGTCGGCGCGATCTGGATGGCGCCGGCGCTGCGGACGGGCATCGACAAGCTCCGGTTCGTCACGCAGGACATCGGCGGGGGCTTCGGCAACAAGATCTGCCTGCACCCGCAGTACGTCGTGCTCTGCCTCATGGCGCGCAAGCTCGGCCGGCCCGTCCAGTGGACCGAGTGGCGCACCGACCAGCACACGGCGAATGCGCACGGCAACGAGCGCTGGTTCCTCGACGTCGAGGTCGGCGTGATGAAGGACGGCACGATGACCGGCTTCAAGGTGCGAGCGCTCGACGACTGCGGCGCCTTCCCGCGCTACGAGCCGCTCGGTTGCATCATCTGGGCGCAGGTCACACCGGGGCTGTACGGGTGGCGGAACATCCGCGTCGACTTCACACAGGTCTGCACGAACAAGTCGCCTGTCTCGCCGAACCGCGGGTACTCGCGCATGCAGCACCTCTGGCTGACCGAGCGGATCATCGACATCGTCGCGACCGAGCTCGATCTCGATCCGGTCGAGATCCGGAAGCGCAACTACGTGAAGGCCGAGCAGATGCCGTACGAGACGCCGAATGGCTGCGTCTACGACTCCGGCGACTACGCGGCTGCGCTCGACATCGCACTCGAGCTCATCGACCACGGCTCGATCGAGGCCAGGCGCGAGGAGGCGGCGGCGCGCGGAAAGCTTCTCGGGCTCGGGATCGGTTCGACGCTCGACTCCGGGACGAACAACTTCGGCCAGTCGACGCTGCTCAACCCCGACCTGCAGTTCTCCGGGAACAACGAGGCGGCGTCGGTGAAGCTCGACATCTTCGGCGAGGTAGTCGTCACGCTCGGCACGGTTCCGCAGGGACAGGGCCACGAGACGACTGCGGCCCAGGTCGTCGCCGACATCCTCGGCTGCTCGCCCGACCAGGTGAACGTGAGGCGCGGGCACGACACGTGGTTCAACTCGCATGCGGGATTCTCCGGGACGTATGCGAGCCAGTTCGCGTTCACCGGCCTCGGGGCGGTGAAGGGCGCCGCCGAACTCGTGCGCGGCGAGATGATTCAGCTCGCGGCCGCCGTCCTGCAGGCGCCGGCGGACGCCATCGAGCTCGCCGACGGCTTCGCACGGATCAAGGACGGCCCCGAGGAGGCCGCGCTCCCGTTCATGGCACTCGGCGCGATCATCAACGCGAACAACGCGTTCCTCCCGCCCGAGTTCAACCCCACCCTGAACCACCGCTACGTCTGCCGGCCGTACTTCGGGATGGTCGACACGGAGAAGAAGACCGGGCAGCTGACGCTGACCTACGCCACGCAGATACACGCTGCGGTGGTCGAGATCGACCCGGAGACGGGTGAGGTCGACGTCGTGGACTACGCCGCGGTGGACGACTGCGGCGTCCGCATCAACCCGCAGATCGTCGAGGGCCAGGTACACGGCGCGACTGCACATGCGATCGGTGCAGCGCTGCACGAGGAGTTCGTCTACGACGAGAACGGAACGCTCCTCACCGCCAACTTCTACGACTACCACGTTCCACACGCGCTGGACATGCCACCGCTGAAGACGGGAGCGATGGAGTCGCCGTCGCCGGTCGCGCCACTCGGGGCGAAGGGCATGGGCGAAGGGGGAGGCGGCGGCATCCACTGCATCTGCGCGGCGATCCAGGACGCGCTGCGCGCTGCGGGAGGTGCCATCGTGTACGACAGCTGCAACCCAGCGCATAGGGTGTGGTCGATGCTGCAGAGCCCGGAAGCCACGCGCGCGAATGTCTCGGTGACGTCGAAGTGATCGTCTCGGGGACGAAAGAGCTGTCGGCTTCGCGCGAGACCGTGTGGAGCGTCATCAACGAGCCGTCCGAGATGGCGAAGCTCATGCCCGGCGTGGAGAGCTTCGAGATCCAGGACGAGAAGCACTGGACGGCGAAGGTCAAGGTGCCGCTCGGGCTCGGGGGTCTCAAGATGACGATGAACTTCGAAAGGCTCGAGGAACGCGAGCCGGAGTTCGCCGAGATGCGCGCGAAGGGCCAGGGTGTGGGTGCGCTCATGGACATGAAGACGTCGTTCACCCTCTCCGACGCAGGCGAGGGCACGTCGATGGCCTGGGAGGCAGACGTCAAGATCGCCGGCCCGGTAGGCGCGATGGGTCAGCGCGTCCTACAGCCGATCGTGAACCAGCAGGTCACGCAGGTGCTCGAGGCGCTGGAGGCGCGCGTTTCCGCTGCCGCCTCCGAAGGCGGGGCGGAACAAGGGATCCACCCGGCGTCTCCCGAGGCCTACGACGCCGAGCCCGAGGGGCCGACGCACTCGACGACCGACTCCTGACGGGACCCGCAGTGCCGCCTCCGTTTCGCGTCGGCGTCATGCAGCTGACGATGGAGCCGCTCGACGAGATGCTCGAGTCGGCACGCGTCATGGATCGCGCCGGAATGGACACCATCTGGCTCGCCGAGGCATACCCGTGGTGGCGCAAGCACGGGATGGAGGCGCGCTCGTCCACGGTTGTCTCCGCCCTGATGGCGCGCGAGACCGAGCAGCTCACGATCGGCTGGGGCATCATCTCGCCGTTCACGCGTCATCCGGTGCAAGTTGCGATGGATGCAAGAGTCGTGCAGGAGGCCGCAGGCCCGGGCCGCTTCCTCCTGGGCTTCGGGACGTCGAAGATCTTCTTGAACAACATCCGCTCGCAGACCTCGAAGACTCTCGGCCCGATGCGGGACGCGGTGACGATCGTCCGTGGTGTCCTCGGAGGCGAGCCGTTCTCCTACGACGGCGACACCTGGAGCGCCGACGTCCCCGGTCTCAGCGCCGACGCGCACACACCGCGCGAGGTACCTCCCGTCTACGTCGCGGCGACCGCGCCCAAGATGCAGGCGCTCGCCGGCGAGATCTCCGACGGGTGCCTCACGCCCTCCATAACCACGCCGGCGTTCGTTCGGTACACGCGCGAGAACGTTGCCGCCGACATCGACATCGGCTGCACGGTGGTCGCGTCGATCCACGAGACCGACCGCGACGCCGGCCGTGACGGGGCGCGCGAGATCGCAGGCATGTACCTCGCGAACAAGGTGCAGAACATCCAGGGCTCGGCCGACACGCTCCTCGATCTGGCAAACCTCGAGCAGGACGAGATCCGGCCCGTCGCCGACGCGATGGAGCAAGGCGGCAGGCTGGCGGCCAAGGCGAAGGTGACCGATGCGATCCTCGACAAGTGCAAGCCGATAGCAGGCACGCCTGCCGATTGCATCGCGGCAATCGAGGAGTACCGCGAGGCGGGGTGCACGCACGTCATGCTCGAGCTCTGGGGCGACCGCCGGCACGACCAGATCCGACTCTTCGGCGAGAAGGTGCTCCCGCACGTCCGTGGCTGACCTTCGCATCGATCCCGACCGGCTCGTCGACTGGGCGTCGCGCGCAATCGGCATCCCGAGCTTCACCGGCTCGGAGGAGGCGATGGCCGAGTTCATGCGCGAGACGTTCCTCGACCTGGGGCTGCAGGTGCAGTGGCAGCAGGTCGAGGACGGCCGCGCGAACGTGCTCGGCACGCGGGCCGGCACGGGCGGCGCGCCGAGCCTCATGTTCAACGGGCACATGGACACGTCGTACTCCGGTCGCGAGCCCTGGCTCGCGCACGTCCCAGGCTTCCAGCCGAGCGCGTTCGTCGAGGACGGGCGGCTGTACGGGCTCGGGATCTCGAACATGAAGGGCGCGCTCGCGTGCTATGTCGAGGCGCTTCGCGCACTCAGCGACGCAGGCGTGCGGCTTCGCGGTGACGTCATGGTCGCGGCGGTCGCGGGCGAGATCGAGAAGACGCAGTACGGCGACGCGCAGGGGGCCGAGTATCGCGGCTACGCCGCCGGCTCGCGCCACCTCGTCTCGCACGGAGGGGTCGCCGACATGTGCATCCTCGGCGAGCCGACCGAGTCGAAGGTCGTGCTCGGCCACTTCGGCACGCTCTGGCTGCGGATCTCGACGCACGGCCCGTTCATCCACACGGCTTTCAGCGAAGGCAGGCGCGACGAGAACTCGATCGTGCGCATGCGTGATGTCCTCGACGCCGTGCTCGGGTGGATCCCGACGTGGGAGGACGACCCGTCGAACGTCTATCGAGGCGCGAAGGCGATCGTGAACGTAGGCGCCGTCGAGGGCGGGTTCGGCTGGCGCGTGTCCCGCACGCCACACCGCACCGATCTCTTCCTCGACGTGCGCGTGCCGCCGACGAAGACCATGACGGTGGCGCGCTCCGAGGTGCTCGAGATGGTGCGAGATCTTGCGGGGCGGTTTCCCGAGTACGGGATCGAGGGCGAGGTGTACGTGACCGCGCCCGGGGCCGAGATCGACGAGGGCCACCCGCTCGTCGGCGCGCTCGACGAAGCGCACGCCGAGGTCTTCGGCGTCGCGCCCGAGCGGGATGTCACCCGCTGGTTCTCCGACGCATCCGTTCTGACGCGGTACGGCATCGCGACCGTGAACTACGGCACCTCGACAGGCCTCCTCGACACGGTGAAGGGCGAGAACCTCACGATCGAGGGACTCGTGAAGACGGCCGAGGTCTACGCTCGAGCGGCCATGAACCTGTGCGTTGTCGTATGACCGACGATGAGAGGAGTTGACGATGCCGCTCTACCTGACGAAGTTCAGCTACACGCCTGGGACTTGGGCACGAATGATCGAGAACCCGGAAGACCGTCGAGTCGCCGCCCAGACGTACATCGAGTCCGTCGGCGGGAAGCTCCACGGGTTCTGGTACGCCTTCGGTACGCACGATGGCTACAACCTGTGGGAGGCCCCCGACAACGTGTCCATGGCCGCGGTTGCCCTTGCGATTACAAGCGGTGGGGCGCTCGACTCACTCGAGACGACGGTCCTTCTGACCGTCGACGAGACGATCGATGCCCTGCGTAAGGCCGAGCAAGTCCAGTACCAGGCGCCGGGCGCGTAGCGGCTCGGGCGCGTGAGCATCTATCAGCTCCCGGCCGATCTGCCTGCACCAGCCGACGACGGCGCAACCGATCATCTCGTCGGCACGGAGATGCCGCAACTCGTGCTCGAGTCGTCGCAGGGACCGGTCGACCTCACGGTGCTCGCGGCGCGCCGTGCGGTTCTCTACGTCTATCCCGCGACGGGCATCCCCGGACGACCGAGCCCTGACGGTTGGGACACGATTCCCGGCGCGCGCGGCTGCACGCCGCAGTCGTGCGCCTTTCGCGACCACGCCGGAGAGCTCTCCGAGCTCGGAGCCCGCGTGGCAGGTCTCTCTGCACAGCCGCTCGCTGCGCAGATCGAGTTCGCCGAACGCGAGCACATGCCGTTTCCCGTCATCGCCGACCCCGAGCTGAAGCTCCGCGACGCGCTCACGCTGCCGACGTTCGAGTTCGGCGGAGCGACGCTCTACAAGCGGGCAACCCTCCTCCTCGAGGCCGGACGCGTGAGTCATGTCTTCTATCCGGTCTTTCCGCCCGATCGCAACGCAGCGGACGTCATCGACTGGCTGCGGGCGAGGGACGCGGTGTAGTGCGAGCTCTCGACGACTTCCTGCCGGTCTACGAATTCTCCGAGCGGCACTCGCTCGCGATCGATGCTCCGGCCGGCCGCATCGACGAGGCGTTCCGATCCGTCTCGATCTCGGACATCCCGGTCGCGCGAGCACTCTGGTGGGTTCGTCGCCTGGGGCGACCGTACGGCGACCCGACGAAGCCGTTCGTCGGCGGCGACCTGCCAGGCGTCGTCCTGGACGACGTTCCGCAGGAGGGAGTCGTGCTCGGCCTGACGGGGCAGTTCTGGCGCGTGCTGGGAGGCGCGCACGACGCGGCGGCACCGACGACGCGCGACGAGTTCATCGCATACGCGGGCGCGGACAGCTGCAAGGCGGTCGTCGACTTCCGCATTGGCCCCAAGTTGCTTTCGACCGAGACGCGCGTGCACGTCGCGGACTCGGCCGCACGTCGGCAGTTCCGCCGATACTGGTTCGTCGTGCGACCGTTCAGCGGGCTCATCCGGATCCTGCTGCTGCGCGCGGCACGACGACGAGCGGAGGCTGTCGCATGAAGCTGGTGACGTTCGACTACGACCGGGTCGGCTACATCGAGGGCGACGAGATCGTCGTCCTCGACGTTCCCTCGATGCTGGAGCTATTCGAGGCCGGGGGCGCCGACGAGGCGGGCGAGCGCGTCCGCCTCGACCAGACGGAGCTCCGCGCGCCGATCGTCCCGAAGAAGTTCTTCCACACGGCCGGCAACTTCCGCGAGCACGAGGAGGAGTCGAAACAGGTGGGGTGGTCACACGAGATCGCGCCCTGGATCGTCTTCTTCCAGAACGTCGACGCGATCGTCGGCCCCGACGAGCCGGTCGTCTACCCGGAGCATCTCACCGAGGAGCTCGACTACGAGCTCGAGCTCGCGGTCGTGATCAAGCAGGAGGGGAAGTGGTTCTCGCCGGAAGAGGCGGTCGACTACATCGGCGGATACGTGATCTTCAACGACATCACCGCGCGTGACATCCAGCGGCGCGAGATGCGCTCGGGCGTCTTCAGCTTCTGCAAGGCGATCGACACGTTCTGCCCGCTCGGGCCGTGGATCGTCACGCCGGACGAGATCCCCGACCCGCACGACCTCGCCATGGAGCTGCGCGTCAACGGGGAGGTGCGCCAGACCTCGCACTCGAGCCGCATGAGCGTCACGATCCCGGAGATCCTGAGCCACTATTCGGCGCTGGGGTATTCGGCAGGTGATGTGGTGTCGACGGGGACGGTCTCCGGTGTTGCGGGGTTCTCGCCGGATGCGGCATCGCTCTATCTGAAGCCGGGCGACGTCATGGAGTGCGAGATCGAGCGGATCGGCGTGCTCCGCAATCCGGTCGTGTCGTGGGAAGAGGCGCACTTCGAGCCCGCGCCACCGCGCATTCGCTGGTGAGCTGGCCGCGCGACGACGCGAAGCTCGAGCGCGTGCGCGCGCTCATGGGCGAGCACGAGCTCGACGCGCTCGTGGTCCGCGCGCCCGACAACGTCCTCTATCTCACGAACTTCTGGGGCATGAAGGGCTACGACGCCTGCGTATTCCCACGGGAGGGCGAGCCTGCGCTGATCTGTCTCGAGGCGTCCGAGGAGGACGCGGCGCGCATGGCGTGGACGAGCGACGTTCGGTTCTTCAAGGGTTACGACCCGATCGACGCGCGCCCGCCGGTCGCGCGCGTCCTCGAGCTCGCTCGCGAAGCCGCGAGCGAGTACGGGCGGGTCGGGCTCGAGCTCTCGCTCGGAACGCAGGCGGCCGACCGCATGGTCGGCGAGCCGACGACGTTCACCCAGGCCTGGTTCGCCGCGTTCGGCGACGCGGTCGACGCGACGCCGCTCCTCGCAGCCGCGCGAGCACTCAAGACCGAGCAGGAGATCGAGCGCATGCGCCTCGCGAACGACATCGCAGCGGCGGCGATGGAGCATTGCAAGCTGATCCTCGAGCCCGGAATGAGCGAGGCGCAGATCGCCGCGGAGTGGGAGGGGTTCGTGCACGGCGAGGGCACGGGCTGGCAGGACAAGGTCGAGCTCGCGCTCGGCTTCTCGCTGGTGTGGTCGGGCGCCGGCATCAAGACCTTCACCGCGACGACCTCGCGTCCCGTGGTCAAGGGCGAGCCCACGCTCTTCGAGATCTGGGTGTGCGCGGACGGCTACTGGTGCGACCACACGAAGAATCTCGTCGCGGGGGAGCTCGCACACTCCTACCGCGAGCTCGAATCCGGGCTCATGGGTGTGTACGAGGACGCGGTCGCGTTCGCACGGCCCGGCGCGAGCCTCGCGGAGCTCGACCGGAGGGTCCGCGCGGGGATCGACGCCATGGGCTTCGTCGGCCAGCCGTCGCATCCCATCTGCCACGGCGTCGGCGCTCGCGCCCACGAGCCGCCGTACGCGCACCAGGCGGGGGGAGGCGAGATCGCGGCCGGCATGGTTCTTGCAATCGAGCCAGGATGCTATATAGAGGGCGGAGGCGGTCTTCGCGTCGAGGACAACTTCCTCGTCACCGATGCGGGCGCAGAGAAGCTCTCGCCGTTCCCGGACGGCATCGTTTCAGCCTGAGAGGCTCTTTCGCCAGAGCGCGCGGCCTCGGCCCCTGCCGGGTTGAAGCAGCTCGAAGCCCTTCGCGGCGAACATCGTGTCGTAGCCCGTGTACGGGTCGATGCTTCCGGCCTTCACGGGATACCCTTCGATCACCGTCGCGTCGTGCTCGGCGGCCCGGGCAATCGCCGACTCGAGGAGCGCTGAGCCGACGCCGTTCCGCCACTCCGAGCGGTGGACGTAGAAGCACGAGATCGACCACGCCCGCTCGTCGTCGCGTTCGTTTGCGGAGTCGAACGTCCGGACGTGGTCGAGCCGGACGAGCGCCTCGCGAGGGGAGACTGCCACCCAGCCGATCGGCTCACCCTCGCGAAAGGCGAGGAGCCCCGGCATCGTCCCGCGCTTGACGATTTTCTCCATCGCCTCCTTGTTCGGCCCGCCGCTGACGTTGTCCAGCGACCGTTGGCGGAAGCCGTCGTCGTAGTCGGTCGGCGGGAGCCGCCAGAACATGCAGTAGCAGGCGCTCGTCCGCGGCCACGCCCCGCGCGGGCCCGGGCGCTCGAAGAGATCCACCAGATCACTCCACCGATCCGGTGTCACCGGATGGATTTCCACGATCCGAGTATCCCGGCGAAGCATGCGATAGTCACGCCGTGACCCTCGACCGCTCGAAGGTGTGGACCGGTGATCTCAACGCGAAGGCGCTCGAGCCGCAGCCGCGCGTCACGGTCGGCCTCTACGACACGACGCTTCGCGATGGCGAGCAAACAGTTGGAGTTGTATTTACACCAGAGCAAAAACTAGAAATTGCAACGCAGCTGTCGGCCGCGGGCGTGGATCGGATCGAGGCCGGCTTTCCACGCGTGTCCGAGGACGACGCGAAGGCGATCACCCTCATTCTCGAAGCCGACCTCGACGCCGAGGTCTGGGGCTTCTCGCGAGCTGTTCGCGCCGACGTGGAGGCTCTGGTCGACCTCGGCGTCCGAGCGTCGGTGATCGAGAGCCCGATCTCGGACGGGAAGCTCGCGGCGCTCGGGGTGACGCGCGAGACGATGCTGGAACGCATCGCGTCGGCGGTGTCGTTCGCGGCGCAAGAGGGCATTCGCGTCGCCTTCTTCGGCGTCGACTCGACGCGTGCCGACCTCGAGTTCGTGCGGCGGGCCTATGAGAGCGCCGTCGAGGCAGGCGCCGCGGAGGTGGTCGTCGTCGACACGCTCGGGATCGCGACCCCGGAGGCCGCGGCGTTCCTCGTTACCGAGGTCGTCGAACGTCTCGACTTCGAGGTGCCCGTCCACTGGCACGGCCACGACGACTTCGGCCTCGCGACGGCCGCCGCGGTCGCCGCGGTGCAGGCAGGGGCGACGTGGGTGCAGGGAACGGTGAACGGGATGGGCGAGCGCGCGGGCAACGCCGACCTCGTCGAGATCGCGCTGGCGCTCGAGGCCCTCTACGGCATCCCGACGCGACTCCGGCTGGAGCAGGTACGAACGTTGAGCGCGCTCGTGCAGGAGCTCGCCGGCACGCCGCTCGCTCCCTGGAAGCCGGTTACCGGCGACAACCTCTTCACGCGGGAGTCCGGAGCAGTCGCCGCCCAGTTCCACGATCCCCCTGCGATCGAGCCGTACGCCTCCGACCTCGTCGGCGCCGAGCGTGGGATCGTCCTCGGGAAGAAGAGCGGGATCGACTCGATCCGGATCAAGCTGGCCGATCTCGGGCTCGAGGTTCCGGAGGACCGATACGCCGCGCTGCTCGACGCGGTCAAGCGCGCCGGCACCCGGAAGCGCGCCCTCGTCACCGACTCGGAGTTCCGCCGACTGGCTAGTCGGGTCAGGAGCAGTGGCGGTTGACTGACATGTCACCGCGCTGAGATACTCGCGAGGCAGCGTGGAACGGGTCTGCATCGTCGGAGCGGGCGTCATCGGGAGTCTCTTCGCGGGTCATCTGGCTCGCGTGTGCGAGGTCTCCGTGCTCACGCGACGCCGCGAACACGCCGACGCGCTTTGCTCCGACGGCCTCCGGGTCAGCGGGAAGACCGAGCACCACGCAGTCGTGGTCGCGAGCGACGACCCGGACGCGCTCCCGCCGTTCGACGTCGCGATCGTCGCGACGAAGGCGTCCGGACTCGAGTCGGCCGCCCGCCAACTCGCCGGTCGCTTCCCGGAGGCCACGATCGTCACGGTCCTGAACGGGATCGGCGCCGAGGAGGTCGTGCGGGCGCATGGCGACTGGCAGATCGTCTCCGGCGTGACGTTCATGAGCGGGACCCGGCACTCGGATACGCACGTCGAGTACATCCTCGACACGGAGACGTGGCTCGGCCCGCACGAGGACACGCCGTACGCGGTCGTCCAGGACATCGCGGACACGATCGTCGCCTCGGGCCTGAAGGCTGAAGCGCTCCCCGACCTGCGTCCTGCGCAGTGGTCGAAGCTGATCTTCAATGCGTCCATCAACGCGACTGCCGCGCTGACCGGGCTACCGCATGACTTCCACTTCGCGGCGGAGACCGACCCGGGCGATCTTGGCCGCCTCGTCCACGGACTCGTCGACGAGGGCAAGGCCGTAGCTTCTGCGGCCGGGATCGCGCTCCACGACGACCCGTGGGAGATGAACGTCCTCGCGACGCAGCGCGGATCTGCCCACTACCCGTCGATGCTCGAGGATGTCGATGCACACCGGCAGACCGAGATCGAACTCATCACGGGGTCGCTCGTTCGCGAAGCGCAGAAGCGAACCGTTCCCGTTCCATTGCACGCATTGCTCTACGCGCTGGTCAAGGGCAAGGAGGCATCGTGGCAGGTATCACCGACAGGAGGGCAGACATGAAGAAGGTATGGAGAGCGACGCTCGCGCTGCTGGCCGTGGCGGTTGCGGCGATCGCCGTCGTCGGCGGCGGAACGGCCGCATCGGAGCAGGCGAAGACCGTGACGATCGGCTGGGCGTACGACGGCGTCGGCGCGATGGCGCCGTTCGACGGACCGGCGCTCGCAACGGCGAAGACGCACATCGCGCAGGTCAACAAGTCGAACAGCATCAAGCTGCGTCTGATCACCTGCAACACCCAGGGCAACAAGCCGGCGATCGCGAAGACGTGCGCGACGAAGCTCCTGAGCCAGGGCGCAGACATCGTCATGACGACGTGCGACGTCGACTTCGCAGCGCCCGTCGTGCAGACGGCGATCAACGCCGGAAAGCTCACGGTCGCGGCCTGCATCGGGACGGATCAGATGGGGCCGAAGCGCTTCGGGCCGAAGGGCCGGCTCGCGTTCTCGTACGGCAACGTTGCGCAGGACGAGGGCTCCGCGATGGCCGAGTACGCGTGGAAGCGCGGATGGAGAACGGCCTCCCTCGCCACCGACACCGTGATCGTCTACTTCCGCAACGTCGTGCAGGCATTCGAGAAGCGCTTCACCCAGCTCGGCGGGAAGATCGCGGCGAAGGAGACGTACCAGTCGCTCGGCGGGAACCCGGCATCGTGGCAGAGCACCGTCACCCGCCTGAACGGTGAGGACGCCGACGTGATCGTCACGTCCACGGCCGCTGCGTTCGGCGCCCAGGTGCCGATCCTGAACGGGCTGAGGACGCTCGGGAACAACACGCCGTTCCTCAACTCGTGGGCCGGCGACGGCAGCTACTGGTACACGCCGGAGCCGAAGGTGACGAACTACTACTACGTCACGTTCGCATCCGCCTTCGGGAACGACCCCGTCCGGGCCGTGAACGCGCTCGCGAAGAAGAACCAGGCGGCGATCGCCAAGGCCGGCAGCACGGGTGCGTTCGTCACCGGGCCTGCCGCGATCGACGGCATCCTCGCGGCGCTCAAGCGCACGGGCGGCAACACGAACGGACGCGCGCTCGCGGCACAGATGCAGAAGTTCAAGAACGTCCCCACGCTCTCGGGGCTCGTGAGCTTCTCGCCGCAGTTGCACACGGTGTTCGGACGGCAGTACCGCGTCATCCGCGTGCAGAACAACACTCCGAGGGTCGTCGCGACGATCAAGGCCAAGGTCGTCCCGAAGATCTAGTTGTCGGAAGTACAGCCTGAAGAGACACAGCGGTCCGGAGCTTCGCTCCGGGCCGCCGCCGTCTCGCGCGCGTTCGACGGTGTGCAGGCGCTTCGCGGCGTCACGCTCGAGCTGCACCGGCACGAAGTCGTCGGTCTGATCGGCCCGAACGGCGCTGGCAAGTCGACGCTCGTCAACGTCCTCACCGGCTTCGACTTCCCGGACGAGGGCGCCGTCGAGCTCGAAGGGCGCGACGTCACGCGCTGGCGGCCTCATCGCCGCGGGCGCGCGGGACTTTCTCGAACCTTCCAGCACAGCCGCTCGTTCCGCGGGCTCTCCGTGCGCGAGAACGTCGAGGTGGCGGCGCTCGGCGTCGGAGCGTCCCCGCGGGACGCTCGCCGGCGTGCCGGTGCGCTGCTCGAATCGCTCCAGCTGGAGTCGTACGCAGAGTCGCCGGCAGGGTCTCTCCCGCACGGCGACGAGCGCAGACTCGGGGTTGCTCGCGCGCTCGCGACAGAGCCCCGCTTTCTACTGATGGACGAGCCCGCGGCCGGACTGCCCGAAGCGGAGGTGCCAGCGTTCGCCGAGGTCGTGCGCTCCGTGCGCGACGACCACGACGCGGGCGTGCTGCTCATCGATCACAACATGGCGCTGATCATGGACGTCTGCGACCGCATCCAGGTTCTCGACCAGGGGACGACTCTGGCCGAGGGCTCGCCGAGCGAGATCCGTGCCAACATCGACGTCGCCGCGGCGTATCTCGGCGAGTCGGCGGTCATCGAGTGAGCACCCTCGAGCTCGTCGATCTCGGGGTCGCCTACGATGGGGTCGCCGCCGTTAGGGGGCTCTCGCTCACGGTGGAGCCGGGCGAGATCGTCGGGCTGATCGGCCCGAACGGCGCCGGGAAGTCGACGACGCTCCACGCGATCATGGGGTTGATCCCGGCCCGCGCGGGAGATGTCCGCCTCGGCGACCGCTCGCTCCGTGGCCGCAGCCCGGAGTCGATCGCGCGCAGCGGCATCGCGCTCGTCCCCGAGGGGCGCCGACTCTTCGCCGAGCTGAGCGTGGAGGAGAATCTCAGGCTCGGGCTCGCTGCGCGGAAGCGCTCGGAGAGAACCGAGGACTTCGCCGAGGTCTTCGAGCTGTTCCCGGTGTGCAAGGAGTTCCGCCATCGCCATGCCGGTGCGCTGTCGGGCGGGCAGCAGCAGCAGGTCGCGATCGCGCGTGCACTGGTGGCGAGGCCGTCGATCCTGCTCCTCGACGAGCCGTCGCTCGGACTCGCGCCGACGATCGTCGATCTCGTCTTCTCGACGCTGAAGACCATCGCCGAGCGGGGCATCGGTGTCCTCCTCGTCGAGCAGCGGGCGCAGCGCACGGTCGCGCTCGCCGAGCGGACGCACGTCCTCGCCAACGGTGAGCTGCGGCTGACGCTCACGCCCGACGACGCGGCCGATACGAACCGCATGGTCGCCGCGTACCTATCGTGACGATCGCAAGCGGCCTCACCGACTTCCTTCGCGACGCGGTCGATCTGCAGGTGCAGGTCGACGCGATCGGGCTCGGCGCGATCTTCGCACTGATGGCGGTCGGGATCGGGCTCGTCTTCGGCGTCATGCGCCTCGTCAACTTCGCCTACGGGCAGCTGATCATGGCCGGCGCCTTCGCGATCGCGTTCGCGTCTGAGCGCGACTGGCCCGTCGGTGTCGGGATCGCGCTCTGCTTCGCAGTCGTGCTCGCACTCTCTCTCGCGATGGAGCGCGTCGTGTTCCGTCCGCTTCGCGGCCAGTCGGCGGCGGTCATGCTCATCGCGACGTTCGCGGTCGCCTTCTTGCTCCAGTCGATCGCGCTTCTGTGGTTCGGACCGCTCGGCAAGACGGCGTCGTCGCTCGTCCAGCTCAATCGCTCGGTCGAGATCGGCGGCGTCGACGTCCGGAAGATCACCATCGTCACGATCGTCACCGCCGCGGTCTGCCTCCTGCTGCTCGTCGCGCTGCTCAACCGCACGTCGATCGGGCTGCACATGCGAGCCGCTGCCATCGACTCGCAGACGGCGCGACTGCTCGGCGTTCGCGCCAACGCCGTCAGCACGGTGTCCGTGCTCATCGCGGGAGTGCTGGCCGCGGTGGTCGCGGTGATGCTCACCGTCCAGTTCCCGACGGTCACACCGACCTTCGCGCTGCAGGAGACGATCCTCGTGCTCGCGGGCGTCGTCGTCGGTGGGATGACGAGGCTGCTCTCGGCGACGCTCGGCGGCTTTCTCATCGGCTATGTGTCCGGACTGCTGGGCGGCGCGCTGCCGTCGGCCCAGAGCCAGTACCTGCCGTCGCTCATCTTCGGCCTCGTCATCCTCGTCCTCCTCGTGCGCCCGGACGGGCTGTTCACGCGTAGCCGCGGTCTCGTGGAGCGCGTGTGAGAGCGCGCGGCGCAGCCGTCCAGCTGCTCGCGCCGGCAGCGCTCGTCGTGTCGGCGGGGATCCTCGGAACGTTCGTCTCGCAGGCCACTCAGATCTATTTCGTCACCACGCTCATCTCCGTCGCGACGGTCGTTGCGATCTACGTGTTCGTCGGGAACTCCGGCGTGCTCTCGTTCGGGCACATCAGCTTCTTCGCCGTCGGCGTATGGGCGGCAGGCGTGTTGTCGATTCCCGAGGCCGAGAAGCCGGCGACGATGCCCTACCTGTTCGACTTCCTGAGCTCGACGACGGTCGGGAACGTCCCGTCGCTCCTCATCGCGGCGGCGGTCGGTGGTGTCTTCGCCCTTCTTGTCGGCCTGCCGCTCATGCGGCTCTCGGGACTCGCCGCCGGCATTGCGACCTTCGCCGTCCTCGGGATCACCAACAACATCCTTCGCTACTACGAGAAGATCGGGCCTGGCCTCAACACGTTCTCCTCCGTGCCCGAGACGACGGATCTGCTGCAGGCGACCGTCGGCGCCGTGCTCGTGATCGTCGCTGCGTTCGCGTACCAGCGCAGCCGGCTCGGGCGGCAGCTCCGTGCGGCGCGAGAAGATCCTGCCGCTGCGCGTGCTGTTGGCGTGTCCATCTACCGGCAGCGGCTCGCGGCGTTCGCGCTCTCCGGCTTCCTCGCCGGGTTCGCCGGCGGCCTCTACATCCACTTCATCCCCATCAACGTCGACGCGGTATACCTCGACCTCACGTTCATCACCCTCGCGATGCTCGTGATCGGCGGCACGACGAGCCTGTGGGGGGCCGTGGTCGGCGCGCTCTTCGTGAGTGCGCTCGACTCGTTCCTCGCGGAGATGGAGGACGGGATGACGTTGCTCGGGCGCACGATCGACCTTCCGTCGGGTTCGCGCATCATCGTCGTCGCCGCGGTCATGGCGCTCGTCCTGATCGTTCGCCCGGGTGGGCTGACCGGCGGGCGGGAGTTCTCGCTGCCGAAGCTGCGACCGGCGGTGGCGAAGTGAGAGTCTGCGTCGTGGGCTGCGGCGCCGTTGGGTCGCTGTTCGCCGCGAACCTTGCGCAGCTGGACGACGTCGATGTCTGGGCATACGACGTGTCGCGAGCGCACGTCGACGCGATCAACACGAACGGGCTCAGGCTCACGGGAGCAGGCGACGTGCTCGGCCGCCCCCGTGCGACGACCGACGCAGCCGAGCTACCCGACTGCGACTTCGGGATCGTCGCGACGAAGGCGATGCACACGGAGGGCGCGATCGCGGCCACGGCACACGCGTTCGCGGACGGCGCGG
This sequence comes from uncultured Gaiellaceae bacterium, assembly GCA_963740105.1. Lineage (GTDB taxonomy): Bacteria > Actinomycetota > Thermoleophilia > Gaiellales > Gaiellaceae > GMQP-bins7. Next base: position 141,397 of record CAVUCT010000008.1, on the reverse strand, counting down.
TCGCGACCGTGCAGAACGGAGTCGGCAACGAGGAGGTCGTCGCCGCACACGTCGCGCGCGTCATCCGTGGCACGACATTCCCGGCAGGGAAGATCCTCGAGCCTGGCGTCGTGCAGTGGGACGTGAAGGGCGAGACGACGCTCGGCCCCTTCGAGCCGCAGCCGGCGCGCGCGGACGAGATAGTGCAGCTGGCGGACGCGTGCACGCGCGGCGGGATGCCTGCATCGGCGGTCTCCGACGCGCGACCCGCGCAGTGGCGCAAGGTCATCTTCAATGCGTCGACGAACCCCATCGGTGCGCTCACCGGGCTCACGCACGGGCGCGTCTGCGAACGACCGGACCTGCGCGCGATCGTGAGCGCCCTCGTCGACGAGGGGAAAGCCGTCGCCGCGGCGCAAGGGATCGTGCTCGACGCAGACCCGGAAGACCTCATCGACCACGCCGCGAAGCCCGAGGTCGCCTACGACCACAGGGCGAGCATGCTCCAGGACGTCGAGGCCCGGCGGGCGACCGAGATCGACTTCCTCAACGGCGGCATCGCGCGCTTCGGGCGAGAGCTCGGCGTGCCGACGCCGCTCAACGACGCCATCACTCGACTCGTCAAGGGACTGGAGGCCTCATGGGTGCATCGCTGAGCGCCGAGCTGGAGCGGCGGCATACGAATGTCCGCGCCGCGACTGGCCGAGCACGACCTCGACGCGCTGATCGTCTCCGGCAGCGAGTACTCCGGGTTTCGAGGGCGCGGTGACGTACATGACCGGGTTCCAGATCGTCCATCGCTACGCCTACGTCGTCGTGGCGGCGGACGGGGACGCGTACGTCGTCTTTCCTTCCGAGGCGCGCTACGTCGGCGAGCACGGGACGGCGGGCTCGAGCAGGTCTTCCACGACCGCCCCGGCGAGCTCATCGCCGCGAGAGCGCGGGACGCGGGTTGGCGGCGCATCGGTGTCTTCGGGCTCGACTACATCATGGCCGTGCGCGACTACCGCGCTCTCGATGGCCTCGACCTCGTCTCGTTCGACGTCGAGTTCGACCACGCTCGCGCCGTGAAGAGCGACGCCGAGCTCGAGTCCGTGCGCGATTCGGTGCGCATCAACGAGCGCGGCTTCGAGATCTTCCTGGACGCGTACGCGCCTGGTAAGACGGCGGCCGCGGTGATGGCTGCGGCCGAGGAGTGGTTCGTCGCCGAGGGCTGTGGCCGCCTCACGATGAACATGGTGCTCACCGGCACCGACGCATTCGCGCGCCCCGAGTTCAAGATCGCCCGGCGCGAGGAGGTTCTCGGAGCGTTTCTGCTGCCTTCGCTCGAGGTGGCCGGGCCGGGGATGCACTGGGTCGAGATCTCCCGCGCGGTCGCCTCGCGCGACGCGGTGCTCTCCGACGACACGGAGCGAATGCTCGGGGCGTACCTCGAGTACTTCGAGGCCGCCCGTGGGGCTATGCGTCCGGGCGCGAGCTGCCACGACGTCCACCGCGCCGTCTCCGCCGGTTTCACAGAGCGTGGCTACCACCTCGGCCACGTCACCGGCCACTCGATCGGGATGACGATGATCGAGTTCCCGAAGGTCGGGGAGGGCGTGGAGACAGAGCTCGCGGAGAATATGGTCTTCTCGATGCACCCCCATGCGATCGCGGCGAATGGCGAGGATTGCCTGTACATGCAGGACACCTGGCTCGTCACTGCGGACGGCGGTGTCCCGCTCTCGAAGCTGCCGATGCAGGTCTTTCGTGGCCTCGTTTGACAGCGCGGCGTAGAATCCGAGCGTGAGCTGGCCGTGGCTCGTGTTGCTCGTCCTCGCGGCTCTCCTGGCTGTCGCGGTGGAGAAGCCGCGCCTGGAGGCGCGCTTCGGGGCCGCCGCGCGTCGTGACCGGGACCGCCAGAAGCGCAAGAAGGCCCTTCGGGTCGTCGCTCCCGACGACGAGAACGAGGAGTTCATCCGCTCCGTCCAGCGTGACCTCGACGCGCTGCCGACGATCGAAGAGCGCGACCGCAGAACCTAGTGCGGGGGCGTACGCCTAGCTGAACCGGAGTCCGGCTCCTCGACCGCGGCGGCAACCGACTCCTCTGTCGCGTCCGGGCTTGCGACGGCGCGGAAGAAGCGCTCGAGTCCTCCGGGCACGCAGACGAACAGAGCCCGTACGACGGCGTCGCCGTGGTTGGCGAACGAGTGCGGCGTCCCTACCGCAAGGTGCGTCGCATCGCCTGGTTGCAGGAGTCGACCACTGACATCGAGGGTTCCCTCGAGCACGACGATCGTCTCGCTCTCCTTCGTATGCGTATGCTCGCCCGCCCCGCCGCCGGGCTGGAGGGTGAGGCCGAGCACGGTGACCTCCGGCGTCGCCGTCGTCACCTCGACGACGGTCGACCCTCCCAAGAGCTCGAAGCGCTCCTCGGTCATCGCCGCGGAACTCTAGGTGCGGATCGTGAACGTCGCCGTGAACCAGCGCGTGTTGGGAAGGATGCGCGCGACGTTCTCCGTGTTCTTCGACTCCTGGTAGTCGGAGGCTCGGATCCGCAGGCGGTGCGTACCGGCGGTGAGCCCGCCGGTCGGGATCGAGAGGAGGCGCCCACGGAGAGTCCCGCGTCTGGACGAGCCGTCGACCATGATCCGGATCGACTCGGGGTAGACGCCTGAGCCGGCGTCGATCGACCGCCACGAGGGCGGGGTCGGCCCACGCGAACGCTGCGGGTCCGGAGACGGAGAGTGGGGGGCGTCACGTCGTTCACCCAGTAGCGGAAGGTGAACGCACCGGCTCCGCCACGGGTCGCGCTGTCGAAGACCGCGGCGTACTCACCCGGACGGGGCGAGAGCACGCCTGCGACCGGAACCGACTGGTGGAACTCGTCCATGTACGGATTTCGGTTGACCGGCAGTCCGGCGAACCCGGTGAGCCGGTTCTCGTCGAGGGCGACGACGACGCGCGGCTCCACGCGAACCCCAGAGCGGCGCTGCGTGATCACCACGCCTGCGTTCGCGACGCGCCCCACGACGCGGAACCGGAACACGCGCTCCGGCCCGCGCAGCGTTGTCGTGACGCCGACGCCGCTCGGCGCCTCCGGATAGCGGTAGCGCGAGACGAGCGTCGGCCGTGACGCAGTGGTGCTCCGATACACGCCGGGTCGGCCCAGCGTCCCGACCCGATGTCGTGCGAGCGCGGACGCGGTAACGCGTCCCCACAGCGGGATCCTTCGCACGTCGGAGCCGCGCCGTAGCTCGACGTATGCGTCGACGTCGCCCGCAGCCGCGCGCGCCGCCGCGGAAACCGCGACCGTCAGCGAGCCCGGCACGTTCGCCGTTGCCGGGACGACCACGCGGACGCCACGCGGCACGCCGCGTACGACCGCGGCGACCTTCCACGTTCCGGGGCCGCTTCCGGCGTCCTCGAGCGTCAGTGCCCTCGTCGTGGTGCCTGCCCGCTCGATCAGCCCGAAGGACAGCGCCGTCGGCCGGACGAAGAGCAGCGGCTGATCGGCGCGTGCGAGCGCGACGACGCCCCCGCCCTGGAATCGCGGCCCCGCGCGGACGTTGCGCGCCTGGAGGGCGTCGACACCCGATTGCACGAGCGCCGACTTGAGCTGCTCGACCGTCCACGACGGGTGGCGCTGTCGCAGGAGAGCTGCGGCTCCGGCGATGTGAGGCGAGGCCATGCTCGTCCCCGAGAGTGCGCTCCAGCCACCCCCCGAGACGGACGACAGGACGTCCACCCCTGGCGCGGACACGTCGGGTTTCAGCCTCAACGAGATGGTCGTCGGCCCTACGGACGAGAACTCGGCGTGGGTTCTCGTCGCTGGGCTGCCGCCGATCTCGACGGCAGCCACCGCGATCGCCCGTTCGGAGTTGGCAGGGGACGAAACCGATCCCGCGCCATAGTCGTTGTACTCGTTCCCGGCGGCGACCACCGGTACGACGCCGGCTGCGGCCGCAGCGTCGAGCGCGAGCGCGACGATGTCACGTGTCGGCTCGATCTCCGGCTCGCCGCCGGAGAAGTTGATGACGTCCATCCCGTCCGCAACCGCACTTTCGATCGCCGCCACGATCGCAGGCGAGTTCGCGTTGGGACTCACGCCGGAGCGCGTCTCGACGAAGACCTTGTAGTTGCCGAGGTACGCGCGCGGTGCGATGCCCGAGACGCTCCGGCCGCCACCTGCCGGGGTGTCGGCGTTCCCGGCCGCGATGCCCGCCACGTGCGTCCCGTGACTCGAGTCGTCGTCCGCGAACGCGACGCGCGCGGAGGCGCCGGTCGCGCTCTTCGGCGCGAACACACGCGCGACGATCACCTTCGCGGTCGTGAAGCGCTGCTGCCCCTTGGGGAATCCGGCCGGCATCGCGTAGCCCGCCGGATCGAAGAACGGGTGCTCGGGGTCGATCCCCGAGTCGATGATCCCGATCTTCACGCCTTGCCCGGCGGTGTCGAGCGTCTGCCCCCAGAGCGCGGGTGCGCCGATCTGCTGTGGTGTCGACGACAGCTGCGGCGTGTAGCTGCCGCCGGCCAAGACGTCCCGCACGCCGGGAAGCGTGCGCAGGCGTGAGACCTCGGATGTCGGGAGCGTGAGGGAGAAGCCGTTCGCGACGAGCCGATACCGCCAGCCGACCTCGGCGTCGGGCAGGTGCGCTGCGAGCTCGCGTGTGAACGTCCGTTGCTCCCCCGCGATCGCTGCGCCAGCGCCCGGCGAGCGCGCGAGCGGCGGCGTGCCGAGGAGCACGACGACCTCCGTGCGCTCCACCGGCATGGGCGGTCCGTCCGCAGCCAGCAGCACGGCGACTACGACCACGGCGAGCGACACGAGTCTCGTCATCAGGGAGTAAGACGACCCGAGGCTAGAATCGGTCGGCTACGCGGATGTGGCGGAATTGGTAGACGCGCACGGTTCAGGTCCGTGTGCCCGTAAGGGCGTGGAGGTTCAAGTCCTCTCATCCGCACTGCGTTTCTCCCTGCAACTGTCGCCTTTCGCTCTCACTCGGACCACATTCGGACCACGAAGGAAGAGGGTACGCCAGGGAGCGTGTGGTGGCGCCCACGCCCGCTCGTTCGAAACCCGGCTATTCGTCAGTCGCTGCGGTAACAGATGACGGCAGGTCGAGCGAGCGCAGTTCGGCATCGGGAACCGTCTCCTCGATCACCGGGAAGAGCTCACGCTCCTCGCGGCGTACGTGTGCATCGAGTAGGTCGGCGAGCTGCAGCATGGTCTCGCCGGTGACATCGCCGGCTGCGACCTCCTCTCGCAACGCCGACGCGAGGCCTCGCAGTTCTCCGTGCTCGTTGAGCACCAGCTCGAGGAGAGGACTGCCGCCGGCATGGTGCACGAGGAGCGGGAAGAGTTGCTCTTCCTCGACGCGGAGGTGGCTCGCTGTCTCGGTGAAGAAGGCCGAGACGTACTCCTTCGCTGCGGCGGCTCGTGCCTCGGGAACGTCGGAGCCCGAGGCAAGGCGAAGGCGTCGAGCCTGTACGAGCTCGGCATGGTGATCGTGCGATAGCGGGATCAGTGCCGGGTGGCGCTTCACCTTGGATCGGCGTGCGGGTAGTCGCGCTCAGGAGTGTTCAAGCCGGTAGCCACCCCTCGCCGTAGCTCGATCGCTCCTCCGGGCTCCAGCGGGCATAGGCCGCGTCCGGGCTCGACGTCTCCTCGAGCACGCTCGCGTCGTGTTTCGCCGCAGCCTCGTTCACCGCATAGACGACATCGAAGCCATCCACGCGGCTGCCGACCATGACGATGACGCACGGAGCGTCGCCCGCCCCGACGAAGACGTGCCGGGTCCACGGCGGGCAGTGAACGAAGTCCCAGGCCTTCAGGCTGCGCTCCTCACCCTCGATCACGAGCAGACACTCGCCGGAGATGACGAGGAAGTCCTCCTGGCCGCGCTCGCCGTGGTACATGCCCCGCTGACCGGGGGCTACGACCTGGATGCGGAAGCCGAGCTGCGCCCACTCCTGCCCGCCTTCGAGGTCGGTGTCCTGCCCGCGCTCCTCGCTTCGGATCCACGATGCGTCGCGCGCGTTGAGTACGAACCAACCCTCGCCCTGGGGAATGAGCCCCACGTCCGTCTTCTTCAGCTCTGCCTCCGGGACGGTCATGGCCTGAGCGGCGGGATCGTCATGTCAGTCATTCGGACACACTGTCGTGAGGAGCCAGCCAGTCGTCGCACGGACCTCGAGCGCTAACCGTCCGTCAGCCGGTCGTAGTACGCACTTGCGATGTCCAGCGCCTGCTCCTCGGAGACAGACCCGGGCGGACCGAACAGGTCCACCGTGTAGACGATTGCACCGTTCGTGAATCCCACCCAGTAGCTGTCGGAGGGCCGCTCCTCCTCGGTTCCCACCCTCTCGATGTCCTCGGCCGTTGCGATTCGGTGGACGCCGCGCGCATCCGCGATGCCATCGACGTCGAAGGTGCTGATCTGCACGGCGCAGCTCATCGGGCACGGTTTCCTCGAGTCAGATTCGAGCCAGTCGAGCGCACCTGTCGCTGCATCTTCGGAGTCGAGCTCGATGAACGAACTGACGACATGGGGCGAGACGCCGGGTGTGTGCGTCTCTCCGTAGAAGCGCGTGTCGACACCCGCCCCCTTGAAGCCAGCCTCGTCGAAGGCCGTCGCCATTTCTTCGTCGTCGGGATCGATCGCGCGCTCGTTGAGTGTCGCGATGAACTCGTCGTAGTCCACGGTCGTCTGTCGCGTCTCATCGGGATCGGCCTTCGAGCCGGGTGCATCCTCGGCCGTGACAAATCGCTGCGCGAGCGGCACGGGGACGGGTGCGGTCGCCTCGTCATCGTCGTCGGTCCCGCCGCAGGCGACGAGCGTGAACATCGCCAGTGCCGCAAGGAGTGGGATGGCGAAGCGCACCGCGGTCGATCCTATGGAGCACAGCAGCGCTCTGCAAGCTGTGCAGCTCGGCCGACGGCGCCTAGGGACGTCGTCCGCCTCTCGCTAGGGTCCGCGCGATGCTCTCCGTGCACATCGCGCTCGGCGTGGCGGTGATCGCCGTGTGCGTCGTCTCCGCGGTGCTCGGGTTCGTTGCCTATCGACGGCGAGGGAGCGGTGGAGCGTTCGTCTCGCACGCGCTCGTCCTCGCGCAGACACTGCTGATCGCCCAGGCAGCGGTCGGGCTCCTGCTCCTGTCCGATGGGCGGCGCGCTCCCGAGAAGCTCCACTACACGTACGGCGCGCTTGCGCTCGGGCTCGCTCTGACGCCGTGGTTCTACGCACCCGGAGTTGGCCCGAAGCGGCTCCTCTGGTTTGCGGTGACGACGCTCGTCGCCGGGGCGCTTGCAGTTCGCGCTTTCATGTCGGGGTCATGAGAAGGCTCTGGGAGCGCATCCCGCCGCTGGCGCGCGGGCTCGGCATCGTCGCGGTGATCGCGCTGGTCGTTGTCGTGCTGTCGCTGGAGCCCGTCGTCGCGACGGTGGGCGGGATCCTCCAGATCGCGTTCTTCCTCGCCATCGCGCTCTTCCTCTTCCTCGTATGGCGAGAGCGGCGCGGCGACCTCGAGGCATGGGCGGACTGGAGTCGTAAGCTCTTCTACGCCGCGGTCGTGCTTGCCGTGGTCGCGATCGGCCTCGCGATCGGCTACGGGCTCCCGGCGAGCCGTGACGCGTTCGCGCTCGTCGTCGTGCTCGGCGCGTGCGCGTACGTGATCGTCCGCGTCTGGCGCGTCGAGCACCGCGTCTAGGGCAGTCGGAAGCCCGGGCCGTGGCGCACGGTGGCCGGCGCCGGGTTCACGGGGTGGATCAGGCGGATCGTGTAGCGGTACGTTCCCGCCTTGAGGCGGCGCGTTCCCAGTTTCACCTGCACCAGCTCGCCGACCTCGCCCGAGCCCTTCGCCGCGAGCTTCGTCGAGTGGGTCACGGCGTTCTCGAGTCGCACCCAATAGCGGCAGTCGAGGTCGCAGCGGAAGCTCGTGCGGAAGACACCGCGTCTTGCGGCCGAACGCGTGCCGAACCGGAGATACGCGGTCTTCACCGGAAGCTCGACGCCGGGACAGCGCGCGATCGAGCCGCCGGTCGTGCGGTCGAGCGAGGCGGTGACGCGCGCCTTGCTCGTCTTCGGCGTTCCGTCCGCGTAGTGGATTCCCGACTGCCAGCCCGGTCGCGCGCGTTCATCGCGGGAGAGGAAGACGAGCACGCCGCCGACCGTCGGCTGGCAGAAGGCGAGCTTGAGCGCCTGCTCGTAGAACGCCGCCTGCGTCTCCTCATTGACGGGACGTGTCACGGCCGGCTCGGCGCCCGTGTAGAGCGACGCCTTCGCCGAGGGGATCTCCGATTCGACGCCGAACTCACCGTAGAAGATCGGCAGGTCCGAGCCCGCCTGCGCCGTGCCGTCGAACGCCGTGCCGAGGAGCGCCACGAGCTTGTCGTAGTCGGCGATGCCGATCGTGGTGGTCGTCGGGTGCGCCGTGGCCGGCGCCTGGCTCGAGTTGTCGCCGTAGGGATGAATCACGAACGCGTCCATGACGGGCAGAGATCGTCCGCTGGCCCGATAGGCGAGCCCGAGCTCCGTCACGAACTTCGTGGGCGAGTGCGTCGGTCGCGCGCCGCCCGGCCGGTCGCTTCCACGAGGCGAGAGTGCGCCGCCGTACACACGGATGTCGGGTGAGACGGCCTTCAGGGCGTCGTACGTGCGCGCGAGGAGCTCGAGGTACGCGGCGGGTGCGGCGCTCGTCCCGTCGAGGGCGAACTGCGGCAGCCAGAAGCGGTTGAGGTTGGGCTCGTTCCCGACCAGGACGTGGTCGATCGACGGCACGCCACGTACGAGCGCAGATGCATAGGCCGCGAAGTCGCCGCGCGCCGCGGCGGTGAGCGGCGTCGTCGCCGATCCGGGGCTCATCACGGTCACGTAGACGCGTACTCCGTTCCGCGCCGCGGCGTCACCGACGTTGCGCAGGATGCCCAGCTCGTCATCGCTCGGGCTCCTCAGACCGGGTCGCCAGAAGCTCGTGACCCTCACCGCGCGGAACCCGGCGAGGCGAAACGACATCATCCTGGCCTCGGCCTCCACGAGGGATGGGGTGCGCAGGTCGTCCTCGACGGCACCCACCACGAGCCCGGGCCCGGCGGTCGCGAGGCCGGGCGCGAGAAGCGCGAGGAGGGAGCTGACGGCCGCCAGGAGCGAAAGACGCACGGGGATACGCTAGCCCGAGAATGCGAGAAAACCTTGAAGGAAAGCTCCGGGAACTCCCGCGTGGATCCGGCGTGTACCTGTTTCGCGACGAGGCCGGCGAAGTGCTGTACGTGGGCAAGGCGAAGTCGCTGCGCTCCCGGGTACGCAGCTACTTCCAGCGTGGCGACACGCGGATGGGAACGCCGCGGCTGGTCGAGCGCATCGCCGACGTCGAGGTCATCGTCACGCGCACGGAGGCGGAGGCGCTGCACCTCGAGCAGAACCTCGTCAAGCGGCACCGGCCCCCGTTCAACATCAGACTCCGTGACGACAAGTCGTTCCCGTACATCGCCGTGACGATCGCGGACGAGTACCCGCGCGTGATGTTCACGCGCGAACGCCATCGCCGGGGGACTCTCTACTTCGGGCCGTATGCAAACGCGAAGAAGGTGCGTGAGACGCTCGACGTGCTCAATCGGGTGTTCCGCTTTCGCCCGTGCGAGGGCCCGCGTCCGGGGCGGCACTCCGGGATCCCGTGCCTCGACTTCCACATCGACCGCTGCTTCGCTCCCTGCATCGGCGCGATCTCGAAGGAGGGCTACGACGGCGTGATCGACGGCGTGATCGGCTTCCTCTCGGGCGATACGAAGACGATCCAGGCCGAACTCTCGGAGCGAATGCGCGAGGCCGCCGCCGAGGAGCGCTTCGAGGAGGCCGCGCGGTACCGCAACCGCCTCTTCTCGATCCGGCACCTCGCGGATCGCCAGGCGGCGGATCGACGCGACGTCGGCTCCGTCGACGTCATCGGGCTTGCGATCGGCGGTGACCAGGCGGCGGTGCAGGTCTTCCCGCTGCGTGACGGAAAGATGATCGACCGGTACGGCTTCCACCTCGAGAACGCCGCCGGCGAGGATGCGCAGTCGATTCTCGAGGCGTTCGTTCTCGAGTACTACGGCGGTGTCTTGGGCGTGCCGCCCGAGGTTCTGATTCCACAGGAGATCGGAGACACGGCGGCTCTTGCGGAGTTCCTCAGCGAGCGACGTGGCGCGCGCGTCGTCGTCCGAACGCCGCTGCGCGGTGAGAAGCGACGGCTCGTCGAGCTTGCGGCAGAGAACGCGCAGCTCGCGCTCGAGTCCGACTCCGCGCTACGCGAGGCCGCGCGCTCGAAGCGGATCGCAGCTCTCGAGGAGCTCCGCGAGGTGCTCAACCTGGAGAGCCTGCCACTTCGCATCGAGTGCTTCGACGTCTCGAACATCCAGGGCGAGTCGATCGTCGCGTCGATGACGGTGTTCGTCGACGGACGCTCGAAGAACGCGCACTACCGCACGTTCTCGATCCGCGGGCTCGAGGGCCAGGACGACGTCGGGGCGATGCGCGAGGCGGTGTCGAGGCGGTTTGCGCGCACCCGCCGCGGCGACCTGGACGAGAGCTTCTCGCGGATGCCGAACCTCGTCGTCGTGGACGGCGGGAAGGGTCAGCTCGCAGCGGCTCTGAGTGCGATCGAGGAGCTCGACCTGCCGCGCGTCGCGGTGATAGCGCTCGCCAAGAGAGAGGAGGAGGTCTTCGTCCCCGGCTTCCCCGTGCCCATCGTCCTCGACCGCTCCAGCCCCGCGCTCCAGCTTCTCCAGCGGATCCGTGACGAGGCGCATCGGGTCGCGCTCCGCTACCACCGGCGCAAGCGCGGTGCGCGCTCGATGGAGACGATCTTCGAGGGGCTTCCCGGTGTCGGGCCCGTGCGCCGGCGCGCAATCATCCGGCACTTCGGCTCCGTGGAGCGCTTCCTCGAAGCGTCGCAGGAGGAGCTCGAGGGCGTTCCCGGACTCCCGCAGAAGACGGCACGCACGCTCTACGCGCAGCTCCACAAGGCCGGTCCGTCCTAGGCATTCAGGTCGTCGCCTGCTCGGCCTCCTGCTCGACTGGCTCGAGGGCCTTCTTGAAGCGCACGGTCCGGAGCGTGAGCGCGATGGCCGTGAAGCCCGCGACGACGTTCGTCAGGGTCAGCGTGATCTTCGCCCCGACGCTGAACGCCAGCAGCACCGATGCCGATGCGACGCCGCTGAGCACGTAGAGCAGGAACGCTTGCTCCGTCCCTACGCCCGCGGGCGTGATGGGGAAGAGGGTCGCGACGCTTGACGACACCTGCACGAGGGAGGCGTTCTCGACCGACTGCGGGATGTTGAACGCGTCGAGCAGGAACCAGATCGTCACGAAGCGCAGTCCCCAGTCCGCTGCCTGCCACGTCGCGACGCGCCCGAGGTAGCGCGTGGGCGGTGACATGACGCGAAACGCCTGGGACACGCGCTCGCGGAAGTTCGCCACATGACCGGCGATCCAGAACGCGAACAAGCCGATGGCGACGAGGATTGCTGCGACGACGAGGTCGAAGAGCAGCGGCCGCGCGAGGATGAAGGCGAAGTCGAAGCTCTCGAAGCGGGCGAGGACGTCGAGACCGGGCAGCTGGTTGGTGCTGATCGCCCAGCCGAGAAACACGCTCGCGGCGAACATGTCGAAGAAGCTCAGAACGAGCGTGCTCGAGACGACCGTCGTATACGTGCTCCCGGGAATCGCGCGGTGTGTGAGGACGATGCGAACGGCGTCGCCTGCGCGCGCGGGGATGATCGCATTGATCCCGACGCCCGCGAGGTACGCGCCGTAGATCGGCAGCCACCGCACCCTGTCCTCGGGGTACGCGGCGGCAAGCACGTTACGCCACGCCCGGCTCGTGCACGCCATCTTGAGCAGGTGCGCGCAGATGGCGAGTGCGAGCGGGACGAATTCGACCGACCCGATCTGGTCGAGGAACGCATCGATACCGTCGAGAACTCGAACTAGCACCTGGACCGTCCTTCACGCGCACCGCGGCCGCGAATGCGGCCGCGCTTGAGGGATTCTCGCGACCGGAAACCCGCGTGAGCGGGTTTCCGGTGTTGCACGACTATGCGTTCTTGGCGCCGTTGTCCGGCGCCAGGAACGGGTACCGGTAGTCGGTCGGCGGCACGAAGGTCTCCTTCACCGTGCGCGGCGACACCCAGCGGATGAGGTTCCACATCGAGCCCGCCTTGTCGTTCGTCCCGCTGGCGCGCGAGCCGCCGAAGGGCTGCTGCCCGACGACGGCGCCCGTCGGCTTGTCGTTGACGTAGAAGTTCCCGGCCGAGTAGCGCAGCGCGTCGTGCGCCTCCTCGATCGCGGAGCGCTCCGTCGCGAACACGGCCCCGGTGAGTGCGTACGGCGCCGTCTCGTCGACGAGCTGGAGCGTGTCCTCCCAGCGCTTCTCGTCGTAGACGTACGTCGTGACGATCGGCCCGAACAGCTCGTCGCGCAGCAGCCGGAAGCCCTTGTCGTCGGTCGTGATGATCGTCGGCTCGACGAAGTAGCCCTCGGAGTCGTCGGTCTCGCCGCCGGTGACGATCTCGGCCCCCGCGGAGCGGGCCTCGGCGATCGCGTCGGCGTGCGTCTTGTACGCGCTCGCGTCGATGACCGCACCCATGAAGTTCTCGAAGTCGGCGGGGTCGCCCATCCGGATGGTCTTGACGTCCGCAACGAGCTTGTCCTTCACCCTGGGCCAGAGGTTCGAAGGGACGTAGAGGCGCGAGGCGGCGGAGCACTTCTGGCCCTGGTACTCGAACGAGCCGCGGACGACAGCCGTCGCGACCGCCTCGGCCTCGGCGGACGGGTGCGCGAGGATGAAGTCCTTCCCGCCAGTCTCGCCGACCAGGCGCGGGTAGCCCGTGTACGTCCCCTTGGCGACGTTCGCGCCGACCGACTTCCACATGCCGTTGAAGACCTCGGTCGACCCGGTGAAGTGGATGCCGGCGAGGTCGGGGCTCGCGACCGCGGCACTGCCGATCGTGGCGCCGGATCCGTAGACGAGATTGATGACTCCGTCGGGCAGGCCCGCCGCCTGCAGCAGTCGCATGTAGTAGTAGGCGGAAAGCGCCGCGGTCGACGCGGGCTTCCAGACGATCGTGCAGCCCATGAGCGCCGGCGTCGACGAGAGGTTCCCGCCGATGCAGCTGAAGTTGAACGGGCTGACCGCGAAGACGAAGCCCTCGAGGGGCCGGTACTCCATACGATTCCAGATCCCGGTCGGCGAGTGCGGCTGCTCCGCGTAGACGCGGAGCAGGAAGTCGACGTTGTAGCGCCAGAAGTCGATCATCTCGCACACGGCGTCGATCTCGGATTGGTGCGCGGTCTTCGACTGGTTCAGCATCGTGGCCGCGTTCAGCGTCGACCGCCATGGACCGGCGAGAAGCTCGGCGGCGCGGAGGAAGACCGCCGCACGCTCGTGCCAGGGCATCCGCGACCAGTCGGCGTGCGCGGCGTTGGCCGCAGCGATCGCCTGCTCGACGTGCTCGGGGCCGCCCTTCGCGACATCCGCGAGCACGTGGCTCTTGCGGTGCGGCATGACCGCCTCGAAGGTCTCGTCCGTGTGGACGTCCTTGCCGCCGATGATCATCGGGATCGAGATGCGCTCGCTCTGCATCGACTGAAGCCGAGCCTGCAGCTCGGCGCGCTCGGGAGTGCCCGGGGCGTAGGACGTGACGGGCTCGTTGTCGTGGTGGGGCGGGGCGAAGAAGCCGTGTGCGCTCATGCCGGCGATTCTAGAGTGGTCTCGGTGGCGATCGTCGAGACGCGGTATGCCGTGCCGGGGTGGGGCGTCGGGGCGGTGTGGAGCCGCGACGGCGTCGTGCTCGCGAACGACTTCCGCTTCGGTCGGGTACCAGACACGGTGTCTGACACCGGTAGCGACGAGCTCATTTCCAGCGTCCGTGCCTTCCTGAGGGGTGACGACGTGTCCTTCGCGGACGTGGCTCTCGACCTCACGTGGGCGACGCCGCTCGCAGCGTTCGATCGTGGACGCCCTGCGTGCGGTGCCGCGCGGCGAGGTCGTCTCGTACGGGGAGCTCGCTGCGCTCGCGGGTCGGCCGCGGGCGCCGAGGGCGGCGGGCGCCGTCTGCGCGAAGAACCCGTTCGCTTTCATCGTTCCCTGCCACCGCGTCGTGGCAGCCCATGGAATCGGGGGATACGGCGCGACGGGTGTGGCGATCAAGCGGCGGCTGCTCGCGCTCGAGGGAGTCGAGCTGTGATCTCGTCCGAGGACGTTCGCGAGGAGCTCGCCACGATCGCGCCGCAGCGCGAGTGCGATCGGCGCGCCGAGCTCTCAGCGCTGTTCCACTCGGCCGGAAGCCTGCATCTACGCGGGGCGGGCGACTGGGCGCTCCATCTCGACCTCGGGAGCGGTGCCTCGGCCCGCCGCGCGTTTGCGCTCCTTCGCGACAGCGGGATCCGCTCCGAGATACGAACGTATCGGCGCCGTGCCTTCGACACGGCGACGCGGTACCAGCTTCACGTCGAAGGCGGCGACGACGCCCTGCGCGTGCTTGCGGCGGCGGGTGTCGTCGACCGCCGCCACGCCCCACTCGACCGACCGCCGCGCCGCGTGGTCGGCAGGAGGTGCTGCCGCGCCGCATACCTCCGCGGCGCGTTTCTCGGCGCGGGATCGCTGTCACTCGGCCGCTCCCCGCACATCGAGCTCCGCACGACCTCGCTCGAATCCGCGGCGCTGCTCGTCCGTCTCGCCCACGCGGAGGGGGTGGAGCTCGCGCTCGCCGATCGCGAGACGCACGCGGTGGCCTACGCGAAGAGCTGGGAGACGATCGAGTCGCTGCTCGCGCTCATGGGAGCATCCGAGACCGTGCTCGCGCTCGAGGAACGCGCGGTCGTGGCGGAGACTCGGGGGCGGGCGAACCGGCTCGCGAACGCCGACCACGCGAATCTCGTGCGCACGAGCCACTCTGCGCGGCGGCAGCTCGCCGCGGTCGAACGCCTCCGCGCAGGTGACGCGCTCGAAGCGCTTCCGGATCGACTCCGCGAGGCCGCGGACCTCCGGCTCCGGCATCCGACCGAGTCCCTGCGAGAGCTCGCCGCGCGAGCGAATCCACCTGCGACGAAGGCGGCACTGCATCGCCGCCTGCGCACCCTCGAGGAGCTCGCGGAAGAGCGGGGCTAGACTCGGACGCGACCGGGAATCGAGGGACGGAGGAGAGATGGGCGTGCGCGTGGGTATCAACGGCTTCGGCCGCATCGGACGGAACTTCTTCCGTGCGCAGCACGCCCTCGGCTCCGATCTCGACATCGTCGCGGTGAACGACCTTGCCGACGCGAAGACGATGACTCATCTGCTGCGGTACGACTCGAATCTCGGCCCGTTCGACGGCGACGTGGAGCTCGCGGACGGTGTGCTTCGCGCGGCGGGAGAGGAGATGCGGATGTTCTCCGAGCGCGACCCAGCGGCGCTGCCGTGGGCAGACCTCGGCGTCGACGTCGTCCTCGAGTCGACCGGGTTCTTCACCGACCGCGACGGGGCGCAGAAGCATCTCGACGCCGGCGCGAAGAAGGTCGTGATCTCGGCGCCCGCGACGGATCCGGACCTCACCGTGGTTCTCGGCGTCAACGACGACGAGTACGACCCGAACGCGCATCACATCGTCTCGAACGCGTCCTGCACGACCAACTGCGTTGCGCCCCTGGCAAAGGTGCTCCACGAGCTGGCCGGGATCGAGTCCGGGTTCATGACGACGATCCACGCGTATACGCAGGATCAGAGCCTGCAGGACGCGCCGCACAGGGATCTCCGCCGCGCGCGAGCTGCCGCCATCAACCTCATCCCGACCTCGACGGGCGCCGCCAAGGCGATCGGGCTCGTGCTGCCCGAGCTCCAGGGCAAGGTCGACGGGATCTCCGTCCGCGCGCCGGTGGCGACCGGCTCACTCACCGATCTCGTCGTCACGCTCGGCCGCGAGACGTCGGTCGACGAGGTGCAGGCGGCGTACCGTGAGGCTGCGTCGGGCCCACTCGAAGGCATCCTCCAGTTCTCGAAGGATCCGCTCGTCTCGACCGATATCGCCGGCAGTGCGTACTCGTGCATCTACGACAGCGAGCTGACGATGGTGCACGGGAGCACCGTCAAGGTGTTCGGCTGGTACGACAACGAGTGGGGCTACTCGTGCCGGCTCGTCGACCTGATCGGGAAGCTCGTCCAGTAGCGATGCAGCGCCCGCGCTCGGTTCGTGACGCCGACGTCGCGGGGAAACGCGTCCTCGTTCGCGCCGACCTGAATGTGCCGCTCGAGGACGGGCAGGTCGCGGACGACACACGAATTCGAGCGTCGCTGCCGACGCTGCAGGATCTGCTCGGCCGCGGCGCGGCGCACGTCGCCGTGTGCTCGCATCTCGGCCGCCCGAAGGGCGCCGATCAGGCGTTCGCGATCGCACCCGTAGCCGCGCGACTCCGCGAGCTCCTTCCGGAGGATCGCATCGAGTTGCTCGAGAACACGCGCTTCGATCCCGGCGAGACGGCGAACGATCCCGAGACCGCGAAGCGCCTCGCCGACGGGATGGATCTGTACGTGAACGACGCGTTCGGCTCGGCTCACCGGGCGCATGCATCGACCGAGGGTGTCACCCACTTTCTGCCCGCGTATGCCGGCCTTCTCCTCGAGCGCGAGCTCGACATGCTCGGCCGGCTCCTCGGCAACGTCGAGCGTCCGTTCGTCCTCGTCGCGGGCGGCGCGAAGGTCGACGACAAGCTCGGTGTTCTCGTCAAGCTCGGGCAGCGAGCGGACGCTGTGCTCGTCGGGGGCAAGATGGCGGAGCAGCTCCGCGAGGCGAACCCGCTGCCGTACGAGGCGAACCTCCCCTCGGACGTCGTCGCCGCGGCCGCGTTCGAGGAGAACGCCGAGAGCCGCATTACGCCGTACGACGATCTCCCCGACGGCTGGCTCGGCCTCGACATCGGCCCCGAGACCCGCGAGCAGTTCGCGGAGCGGATCCGCTCCGCGCGCACGCTCTTCTGGAACGGTCCGATGGGCGTGTTCGAGTGGCCGCGGTTCGCGGAGGGAACGACGGCGGTCGCTCAGGCGGTCGCCGAGGCGGAGGCGTTCAGCGTCGTCGGCGGCGGCGACTCGGTGCGCGCGCTGACCGAGCTCCGCCTCGCGGATCGTGTGTCGTGGGTGTCCACGGGCGGCGGTGCATCGCTCGAACTCCTGGAAGGCAAGGAGCTCCCTGGCGTCGCGGCTATACCGACTGCGTAGCGGCCGCCCCCGGCACGCGGATGCCGGGAACGTGCCGCGCGAGGAAGTCGAGCGTGAGGCCCGTCTGCCGGATTCGCTCCTCGACGTCGAAGGAGCCGTGCCCCGTTTCGAACACGTAGACCTCGTGCGGGTGGCTCCTCGCCGCGAGCTTGTCCACGTACGCCATCGCCTGCGCGTACGGGCAGCGGCTGTCGTTGCGGCCGATGATGACGAGGACGGGAGCAACGACGTCGTCGGCGAAGTTGATCGCGTTCCGGTCGCGCATCAGCTCCGGAAGCTCTTTCGGTGTCTTGCCGCCGAGGAGCGCGCGATCGTACTCCTGCAGGAGCGGTGACAGCTCCTCGTAGCCGGACTCGTAGTCGCCGACGGGGACGCCTGCGACACCGCAGCGCCAGAGCTCCGGGTGCTTGCCCAGCTCGAGGAGCGTGATGTACCCACCCCACGAGTGGCCACCGACGACGGCGCGCTCCAGGTCGGCGATCCCGCGCGCGACCAGGTCTGCGAGCCCGGCGTTGACGTCCTCGAGCTCCGGCCCGCCGATGTTCGCGACGAGCGCGTCGCGCCACTCGCGCCCGTAGCCGATCGAGCCGCGGTAGTTGACCATCCCGACTGCAAAGCCCGCGTCGACGTACGCCTGCACCTCGGGCTGCCAGCGGTCGAGGTCGAGCCACGTCGGCCCCCCGTGGACGAACATGAGGACGGGGAACGGGCCCTCAGTGTCGCCGGGTGTGACGAAGAATCCGTGCACGCTCTGTCCGAGGGGGTTCTCGAAGCGCCATGACTCGTACGGCCGCGACGCCGGAGCGCGCTCGCCGAGCGTGAGGATCTCGGCACCCGTGTCGTCGAGGACGAGGCGCTGGCGTGCGCCCTGCTCGTGGAGGAACCACACGCGCCCGTCGGGCCGAACGCGAGCCTTCCAGGTGTAGCCGGGCTCTGATGGGATCAGGGACAGCTCGCCCGTCGCCACGTCGTGCCGGTAGAGATGCGAGCGGCCCTCGTGGACCGAGTGGAGCAGGAGCGCCGATCCGTCGGGCCACCAGTCCGCCGCCGAGACCTCGCCCTCGAGCTCGAGGCGGAGCGGCTCGAAGGTCCCCGTCGCGAGATTCCAGATCGCAGGCCGCGTGTCGCCGCCGCGCTCGTGGTCGCATGCGAGACGCTGGTCGCCGGGCACAGGAGACCAGCAGCGTGCCGCCAGCGACATCCCTTCGTCGAGCTGATCCGCGACGGTGGCGCCCGTTCGGGGATCGAGGACGCGCAGAGCGGGGTGGATGAGGTCGCCGTGCTCGGAGTGCTCGAGGCAGAGCAGCGTGCCGTCTGCTGAGAGTGCGCCACGGAGAAAGCCCTCGGAGTCGATGCTTCCGAGGCGCACGGAGCTCTCGGCTCGATGGAGCATCCGGGCAGTGCCTTCCTCGAGGGAGACGTAGACCGCGAAGCCGTCGCGGTCGGAGATCGCTGCGACGACGATTCCGGGGCCTTGCGCGAGCCCCTCGCTCCAGCCGTGCGGCACGCCGTCGAGAAAGAGCGTCGTCTCGCCGCCCGCGAAGGGCTGCACGTGCCAGCGGCCGGACTCGTCGCCGCTCTCGTCCTGGAACCAGAGAACGCCCTCGCCGTCCAGCGTGGGGACGGCGTCGACGAGACCCACCGGGTGATCCGTCACCTGGCGACGTGCGCCCGTCTGACTGTCGAGCGCGTGCACCTGCCAGACGCCGGACTCGTTCGAAACGTATGCGGCGTTTCGCGGAGCGGCGGGCGACCACTCCGGGAGAAACGAGACGGCTGTGCGAAACCGCTCTTCCCACGCAGGCGGACTCATCGCCGCGAGGCTACCGCCTAAGATCGCCTCCGTGCTCATCGCGGGCAACTGGAAGATGTTCAAGGGAGCGCACCAGGCGCGGGAGTTCGCGGCGCAGATCCGGCGCGTGTCGGACCTCGCCGCCGGGACCGAGGTGGTCGTCTGCCCACCGTTCGTGTCGCTGGAAGCGACCCTCCAGGGCCTTGGCTCGGACAGCGCAGTCCGCGTCTACGCGCAGAACGTGCACTGGGAGCTCGACGGGGCGTTCACCGGCGAGGTCTCCGCGCCGATGCTTCTCGAGCTCGGCGTGACCGGCGCGATCGTCGGGCACTCGGAGCGGCGACAGCATTTCGGGGAGACCGACGAGACCGTTCGTCTCCGTGCCGAAGCGGCGCTCGAGGCCGGCCTCCATGTGATCGCCTGCGTGGGGGAGACCGAGGCCGAGCGCGAGGCAGGATCGACGGAGGCCGTGCTCGCACGCCAGGTCGGTGCGATCCCCGAGCACGAGCGGCTCGTCGTCGCCTACGAGCCCGTCTGGGCGATCGGCACGGGCAAGACGGCGACGCCGGAGATCGCGCAGGACGCCCACGCCTTCGTCAAGTCGCTGCACGCTTCGGACGTGCTCTACGGCGGCTCCGTGAAGCCGGAGAATGCCGGCCTCCTGCTCGCCTTGCCCGACGTGGACGGCGCGCTCGTCGGAGGCGCCTCGCTCGACGTCCAGTCGTTCGAGGAGATCTGCCGCGCCGGCGCCGGCGCTCTGTGAGACCTGTCGTCCTCGTCGTTCTCGACGGGTGGGGTATCGCACCGCCCGGGCCGGGGAATGCGGTCGAGCTCGCGCGAACGCCGGTGTTCGACGCCCTCCGGGAACGCTTCCCGTACGCGACTCTCGCCGCGTCGGGTGAGGCCGTGGGGCTGCCAGCCGGGCAGATGGGAAATTCTGAGGTCGGTCACCTCACGATCGGCTCGGGGCGGATTCTCTTTCAGGACCTCGCCCGCGTGAACCTCGCGGTCGCCGATGGCTCGTTCCCCGAGAACCCTGCGCTCGTCGCCGCGTTCCGGCGCGCGCGCGAACGCGGGGGAGACGTCCATCTGCTCGGGCTCGTCTCGTACGGCGGAGTGCACTCGCACATCGACCACGTCCGCGCGCTCCTCGTGCTGGCCGAGCGTGAGGGGATGGCTGACCGGACGTGGATCCACGCGTTCACCGACGGCCGCGACGTCTCACCTCTTGCTGCGGCACGAGACCTCGCGGAGCTCCCCGTGGAACGCATCGCCACCGTCGCCGGTCGCTACTACGCGATGGACCGCGACAGCCGCTACGAGAGGACGGACCGCGCGTTCAAAGCAATCTGTCTCGGAGAAGGCGAGCGGGCCGACGACCCGGTGGCGGCCGTCCGGGCGAGCTACGAGCGCGGTGTCACCGACGAGTTCGTCGAGCCGATCGTGGTGGCGGGTCGTCCCAGGCCGGGCGCTCTCGACGCAGCGATCTTCTTCAATTTTCGCCCGGACCGCACCCGGCAGCTGTCACAGCGGCTCCTCGAGGCCGGTATCGACCTGACGACGATGACGCGCTACCGGGCGGACTTTCCCTTCTCGGTCGCGTTCGACGAGCTGGAGGTGCGCAACACGCTCGCCGAGGTGCTCGCGGCGCACGGCCTTCGCCAGCTCCACATCGCCGAGACGGAGAAGTACGCGCACGTGACCTACTTCTTCAACGGCGGCGAGGAGCGCGAGTGGGAGGGGGAGACCCGCGTCCTCGTGCCGTCGCCGCGCGACGTGCCGAGCTACGACTTGAAGCCAGAGATGTCGGCCTCCGAAGTCGCCGATCGGCTCTGTGAGGAGCTCCGCGACGGATATGCGTTCGTAATCGTGAATTTCGCGAACCCCGACATGGTCGGCCACACGGGCTCGATTCCTGCCGTCATCGCTGCGGTCGAGGCAACCGATCGTGCGCTCGGGCAGGTCGTCGCGTGCGTCGAGCGCGTCGGTGGTGTCTGTTTGGTGACCGCGGATCACGGGAATGCAGAGGTCATGCTCGAATCCGACGGCGTGAGCCCGCACACCGCGCACACGACGAATCGTGTCCCGCTCGTGGTCACGAGTGCGGCTCTGAACCTGTGTCCCGAGGGCGAGCTGTCAGACCTCGCGCCCAGCATTCTGGGGGTGCTCGACGTGCCGATTCCCGTTGACATGACAGGCACACCGCTCGCAATACCGTCGTAACCAGCCCGGCTCGATCTCTTTACAACTCGGCCCCTATACTCCCCGCGCATGTCGCTGCCACAACCAGACCTCGGCGTGCTTCGCAAGGCTCAGCGAGGCGATGAGCGTGCGTTTTCGATCATCGTTCGGACGTACGAGCAGCCGGTGTTCAACTACGTGCTTCGGCTGACGGGCGACCGGAGCCTCTCCGAGGATCTGACGCAGGAGGTCTTCCTGCGGGTGTTCCAGGGTCTCCCGAGCTTCTCGCTCCGCTCGCGGTTCACGACGTGGCTGTTCCAGGTCACGAAGAACCGCGTCCTCGACGAGCTGCGTGCGATCGAGCGTCGTCCGCGCGCCGTCGTGAACCTCGACGACGTGCCGCCACTCGAGGTGGTCGACGCGCCGGCCGAGCGTGCCGAGACGATCGACGCCGTCTGGCGAGCAGTCGAATGTCTCAATCCCGACCTCAAGATGGCACTTCTCCTGCGCGACGTCGTCGGGCTCTCCTACACCGAGATCGCCGAGACCCTCGAGGTCACGCTCGCGACGGTGAAGTGGCGGATCTACAAGGCGCGCGAGGAAGTGCAGCTCGCGCTCCATCGCGACGGCGTCGTGGTTCCGATCACGTCGGCGCCCTCGGCAGCCGCCAAGAACCTCTAGCCCGGCGCACCGCCGCCGTACGATGGCGGGGTGGATCCCGTCGCACGCCTCGCCGCTGCGCTCACGGAGCGCGCGGGTTCTCCCGTCACGCTCGAGCGCCCTGGTGATCCGGAGCACGGCGACTACGCGACGAACGTCGCGCTCAAACTTGCCGGCCTGCAGAAGCGCCCGCCGCGCGAGATCGCGGACGAGCTCGCGGCGCACGTCGTCGCCGAGGGGATCGCGGAGCGTGCGGAGGCCGCCGGCCCGGGATTCGTGAATCTGTGGCTGCCGGACGCCTGGCTCGCCGGCGGCGTGCGCCAGATCGTGGAGGCCGTGGACACGTTCGGAGCCGCCTCGGCTACGGAGCGACAGCGCATCCAGGTGGAGATGGTGTCCGCGAACCCCACCGGGCCGGTCACCGTCGCGGCGGCGAGGAACGGCGCGTACGGAGACTCGGTCGCGCGGCTCCTCGCGTTCGCCGGCCACGATGTCGAGCGCGAGTACTACTACAACGACTCCGGCGCCCAGATGGAGCTGTTCTACGCCTCGGTCGAGGCGGTGCGCCGCGGCGGGGAGCCGCCCGAGGGTGGCTACGGGGGCGAGTACGTCGCGGAGCTCGCGGCGCTTCCCGGCGATCCCGTGCCGACGATGCTCGCGCGGATCGAGGCCACGCTCGAGCGCTTCCGCGTGCACTTCGACACATGGGAGCGGCAGAGCGTCGTCGAGACCGAGATCCCCGAGGCGATCGCGCTCCTCGACACGTTCGAGGACGACGATGCGCTCTGGGCTCGGACGAGTGCTTACGGAGACGACAAGGATCGCGTTCTCGTCCGCACGGGAGGCGAGCCGACGTACTTCGCCGCCGACGCCGCGTACATCCGACGCAAGTACTCCCGCCACTTCGATCGCCTGATCTACGTGCTCGGCGCGGACCACCACGGATACGTCGCGCGACTCCAGGCGCTCGCGGAGATGCTCGGACACCCCCGTGAGACGCTGGAGGTTCTCGTCTACCAGCTCGTCCACCTCGTCGAGGGCGGCGCCTCCAAGAAGATGTCGAAACGGCGTGGGGACGTCGTGTTCCTCGACGAGCTGCTCGACGCGATCGGCGTCGACGCCGCGCGCTGGTACCTCGTTTCTCGGGGACATGACCAGACGATCGAGCTCGATGTCGATCTCGCGAAGGAGCGCACGAACAAGAACCCGGTCTACTACGTGCAGTACGCGCACGCCCGGATCGCCGGGATCCTGCGCAACGCCACGGCGTCAGACACGGTGTCCGACGGCGTTGCAACGGCTCCTGGCGCCTCTTCCACCCAGCCAAGCGGCCTGGCGCCGGAGGAGCGTGAGCTCGTGAAGCGCCTGCTCGAGTTCCCGAGGGTGGTCGCGCAGGCGACCGAAAGGCGTGCGCCACACGCGATCCCGATCTACGCGATCCGGGTCGCCGACGACTTCCATCGCTTCTACCACGAGCACCGCGTGCTCGAGTCGGAGCAGGAGGCGTTCCGGCTCGAGCTCGTCCGCGCAGTCCAGATCGTCATCGCGCGCTGCCTCGATCTCGTCGGCGTGGACGCGCCCGAGCGGATGTAGGATCGAGAGCCGTGAGCGAGGTACCGGACAGGAACCTTGCGCTCGAGCTCGTCCGCGTCACCGAGTCCGCCGCCACGTTCGCGGCGCGCTGGATCGGCCGCGGCGACAAGATCGCGGCGGACCAGGCCGCCGTCGACGCGATGCGGCTGATGCTCGACACCGTGACCATGCGCGGCGTCGTCGTCATCGGCGAGGGGGAGAAGGACGAGGCGCCGATGCTCTTCAACGGCGAGGAGGTCGGCGACGGAACCGGCCCGGAGGTCGACGTCGCGGTCGATCCGCTCGAGGGAACGCGCCTCACAGCGCTCGGCATGCCCAACGCGATCTCGGTCATCGCAGTCTCGGAGCGCGGAACCATGTTCTTTCCCGGTGCGGCGCTGTACATGGACAAGATCGCCGTCGGGCCCGATGCCGCCGCGGCGATCGACATCGACGCGACGCCGACCGAGAACCTCGAGCGGGTCGCAGAGGCGAAGCGTTGCGCCGTCAACGACCTCACCGTCGTCGTGCTCGAGCGCGAACGCCACGACGACCTGATCGCCGAGCTCCGCGACGCAGGAGCGCGCGTGAACCTGATCCGCGACGGCGACGTCGCGCCTGCGATCGCCGCCGCGCAGGCGGGCACGGGCGTCGACCTCCTCATGGGGATCGGTGGGACGCCGGAGGGCGTGATCTCCGCGGCCGCGATCAAGTGCCTCGGCGGCGCGATGCAGGGAAAGCTGTGGCCGCGCTCTGCCGACGAGCGCCAGAGTCTGCTCGACGCGGGATTCGACATCGACCGCGTCCTGACCGCCGACGACCTCGTCCAGGGAGACGACGCGTTCGTCGCGGCGACCGGTGTGACGAGCGGCGCTCTTCTGCGAGGAGTCCGCGTGGTCGGCGACCGCATCGAGACGGAGTCGATCGTGATGCGATCACGGTCCGGCACGTTCCGCCGTATCGTCGCTTCGCATCCGCTGACGAAGATCCAGAGCCTGATGAAAGGAGCGCGCTAGATGGCGAACGAACTACACGACACCGCACGCGCGATCGTCGCCGACCACAAAGGCATCCTCGCTGCCGACGAGTCGACCGGGACGATCGCGAAGCGCTTCGACTCCATCGGTGTCGAGTCGACCGAGGAGAACCGCCGGTACTACCGGCAGCTGCTCTTCACCGCACCTGACATGGAGGACTTCATCGGCGGCGTCATCCTCTACGACGAGACCATCCGCCAGTCGGCGGACGACGGCACGCCGTTCGGGGACGTGCTCGCGGCGAAGGGCTCGATCCCCGGAATCAAGGTGGACACCGGCGCGCACGACCAGGCCGGCTTCCCCGGCGAGAAGGTGACCGAAGGGCTCGACGGGCTGCGCGGGCGGCTCGAGGAGTACCGCTCGCTCGGGGCGCGCTTCGCAAAGTGGCGCGCGGTCGTCACCATCGGCGACGGGATCCCCACGGTCGCGTGTATCCGCGCGAATGCGCACGCGCTGGCGCGCTACGCCGCACTGTGTCAGGAGGCAGGGATCGTCCCGATCGTCGAGCCCGAGGTGCTGATGGACGCCGACAACACGATCGAGCGCTGCTACGACGTCACGTCGCGCACGCTCGAGTGGACCTTTCACGAGCTCCGCGTCCAGGGCGTCGACCTGCGCGGCACCTTGCTGAAGCCGAACATGGTGATCTCCGGCAAGGGCTGCCCGGAGCAGGCCTCGTCCACGCGGATCGCCGAGCTCACGCTCGAGTGCTTCCTCAACCACGTGCCTGCTGCGATCCCCGGCATCGTGTTCCTCTCCGGTGGCCAGTCCGAGGTCGAGGCGACGGCGAACCTGAATGCGATCAACCAGCTCGGCGGGCCGTGGCCGCTGTCCTTCTCGTACGGCCGAGCGCTGCAGGCCTCCGCGCTCAAGGAATGGGGCGGGGACGCCGGCAACGCGGAATCCGCCCAGGCGGCGTTCGTGCATCGCGCCCGGATGAACGCCCGTGCGGTCGCCGGCGAGTGGAACGCGGAGATGGAGCAGCCGGTCGCCGCGTAGATGATTGATCGGGAATTGACGCGCAGCCGGGGGCGGTCACGACCAAGCCGGGCGACGAACTCCCTCGCCGTGCAGGCTCGTGAGCCTGGACGGCGAGGGAGGGTGGCGATCCGGCGCCGCGTCGTGGCCGTCATCCGGCCCGCCGTGAATTCCCGATCAATCATCTGAGGCGAGGCTCGCCCTCGCCATGTCGACCCTGACAGGACTCGAGCTCGACCCGCTCGAGGAGCACCTGCTCGCGGCCCTGAGAGCCCTCGAGCCGAGCACCGCGCTGCGTGAGGCTCCTCCCGAGGTAGGAGAGATCTGGCGCGCGCAGGTCGACAGCCGGCAGGCGGACTACGCGGCCCGCTGGCTCCAGCAGCACGGGCGGAGCTTCTACACGATCGGCTCGGCAGGGCACGAGTCGAATGCCGCCGTTGCGCTCGCACTGCGCGTCGACGACCCGGCGCTGCTCCACTACCGCTCCGGCGCGTTCTACCTCGCTCGTGCCGCGCGGGCCGAGATCGACGGGCTGCGCGACGTCATGCTCGGTGTGGTCGCCGCCTCGCTCGAGCCGATCGCGGGCGGCCGGCACAAGGTCTTCGGCAGAAAGGAGCTCGCCGTCATCCCGATGACCTCGACGATCGCGTCGCATCTTCCGCGCGCCGTCGGGATGGCGGTCGCCATCGACCGCGCCGCGCGCCTGCAGGTGACGAGTCCCTGGCGCGACGACGCCGTCGTCCTCTGCTCCTTCGGCGATGCCTCGCTCAACCACGCCGCGGCGCAGGCGGCCCTCAATACGACGGCCCAGATCGCCTACCAGGGTCTACCGCTGCCGCTGCTCTTCGTGTGCGAGGACAACGGCCTCGGGATCAGCGTGCCCAGCCCGCCCGGCTGGGTCGAATCTGCGCTGACCGCGCGGGAGCAGATTCGCTACGAGATCGCCTACGGGCACGATCCCGCCGAGGTGCTCGGCGTCGCGAGCGAGCTCGTCGAGTGGGTGCGCGAGCGGCGTCGGCCGGCAGTGCTCCACCTGCGAACGGTGCGCTACCTGAGTCACGCCGGCGCGGATGCGGAGATTGCCTATCGCACGCCGCAGGCGATTCGTGCCGATTACGAGCGCGACCCCATCCTCGGCACCGCGCGCTGGCTCGTATCGGCAGGCGACGCGAACGCAGGCGAGCTCGCCGACGACTATCTCGCTGCGCGCGACGAGGTTCGCGAGGTCGCGCTCGAGGTGGCGGCGCTCCCGCAGATGACGACCGCCGAGCAAGTGTCCGCACCGCTCGCGCCGCGCTCGCCCGGGGTGGTCGCCGGGAGAGCGGCCAAGACCCATCTCGGCGGGTCCGAGCACCTGACGCTCTCGCAGGCGATAAACATGGGGCTCGCGGCTGTGCTCGAGCGCCACCCGAACGCACTCCTGTTCGGCGAGGACGTCGCGGTGAAAGGCGGCGTGTACGGCGTGACGCGCGGGCTGCACGCGCGCTTCGGCGCGGGGCGCGTGTTCGACACGCTGCTGGACGAGACGTCGATCCTCGGGCTCGCGCTCGGCGCAGCGGTCAGCGGGTTTCTCCCGATCCCCGAGATCCAGTACCTCGCATACCTCCACAACGCCGAGGATCAGCTGCGCGGCGAGGCAGCGACGCTCCAGTTCTTCTCGCAGCGGGCGTATCGCAACGGAATGGTTGTGCGCATCGCGGGCTACGGCTACCAGCGCGGGTTCGGCGGCCACTTCCACAACGACGACGCGGTCGGCGTCCTCCGGGACATCCCCGGGCTCGTGATCGCATCGCCTGCGCGGCCTGACGATGCGGCCGCAATGCTCGTCACGTGTGTCGAGGCGGCACACGTCGACGGATCCGTCTGCGTGTACCTGGAGCCGATCGCGCTCTACCACTCGCGCGACCTGCACGAGGAGGGCGACGACGGTTGGGTCGCGCGTCTCTCCGATGAGCACGTGCCCGTCGGCTCGGCGCGGACGTATCTCGACGGCCGAGATCTCACGATCGTGACCTGGGCGAACGGGCTCCAGCTCTCACTGCGGGTCGCACGTCGGTTGGCGACGCGGGGGATACGCGCACGCGTGCTCGACCTGCGCTGGCTCGCGCCGCTCCCGGTCGAGGACATCCTGCGCGAGGCGAACGCAACGGGGCGCGTGCTCGTCGTGGACGAGACGCGGCGGACGGGTGGAGTATCCGAGGGCGTGATCGCCGAGCTCGTCGATGCGGGCTTCGATGGTCGCCTCGCGCGTGTGACGAGCAAGGACTCGTTCGTGCCGCTCGGCGACGCAGCGCGGCTCGTTCTCGTTTCCGAGGAGGAGATCGAAGAAGCCGCGCTCGCGATCGTCTAGGCGGTCTACGAGCGCTGGTGAAGAACACGAACTCGCCGCGCCCGGGCGGCGCGCGACCGCGGCTCAGTCGCTAGTACGCGGTCTGGTACCGGCTCTTCGCCGCGCGCGCGCTGTAGGTGGCGATGTCAGCCGCGAGGCCGAGAGCGACCAGGAGCCACCCCGCGCCGCTCACTGCATTCACCGGCCCCCAGGCGAGGACGTACGCAAGCGTCGTCCACGGCAGGAAGATCAGGCCGAGGAGCGGCCAGATCCAGGTGTCGAACGCGATGTCGACCTTGTTTCCGAAGATCCACCAGAGAAACAGGGCGAGACGGGGGCCGAGAAAGCCGGCGGTGAGGGCGAGGCAGCACACGCGCCCTCAACCCTCTCGCACGCACGAGCGAGAGTCAAGTGTCATGCGTCGCCGGTGTCGTCGTCCGAGCGGCGGATCACGCGCATGAGCCCGCGCCCGCCACCCTCGCGCCGAGCCTCTCGCTTCGCGACGCGCTTCTCCCGCCGGTCCTCGCTCATCTCGTCCTTCTTCACCTTCGCGTCCGAGTAGGAGTCCTTCACGAGCTTCGAGCCGCCCTGCCAACCGAAAACGACGCAGATGAGAAGGATGGCGAAGCCCACGTTGAAGGCCGTGGTGATGAGCTGCTGACCCAGGGAATAGGCGGTCGCCGTGGTGTCGTCCGTGTACGCCCCGAGTGCGTACGTGTTGAACGCCTGGTTCACGCCGATCCCGCCAGGAGTGAAGGAAAGGATGTTGGCGAGCTGATTCGAGCCGAGCACGCTCATCACCGAGCCGAACGTCACCGGGATGCCGTACGCGGCCAGGAACACGACGATCACCATCACCTTCGCCGCGTAGCCGCCCATCTGGGGAAGCAGCACGAGCTTCACGAACGCGCCGAAATCGCGGAGGATCGCGGCGCCCTGCACGGCCCTCGCCCACATCTTCTTGACCCAGGCCCAGAAGATCCGAAGCAGGATGGTCACGAGGAAGATCGCTCCCGCGATGATGCCGAGCGTGAGCACCGGATGGTTCGAGAGCGCGTCTTGCTCGTTGCCGAACTGGAAGTCGAACGAGCCGGCGACGGCGCTGAAGAGGTAGATGTAGATCAGCGTGCCGATGATGAAGTAGAAGATCTTCTGCACGACATATCCGCCGAGCACGCCCGGGAACGTCGCCCCCTTGACGATGGCGACGTACATGAGGAGCATCACGAAGGTGCCCATGTTCGCGGGCACGAAGTTGTTGAGCGCGACACCCGTCGCGTAAGCCGCCAGGACCGGCATGTACGTGACGCCGCCCGGATACGCGTAGCGGAGGATTCCGTACCACCCGAGCGCCGTGAGCACCGTCTGGAGTCCCTGGAAGAGACAGCCCAGGATGATGTAACCGATCGAGATCTCGGTGAGGGTGTCCCACAGGTCCTCGAACCAGCCGATGACGTCGATCCCCGCGAGTTGCAGGGCGACGAGGACGAGGATGGTGCCGACGATCCACGCCGCGATGCGGAGAAACTTGCGCTGCGGCCGTTCGATGTCGGCAGGTGGTGGGGCGACGACGGCCTCGGACATCGAACGAGCCTAACGCGCCATCCCGCTGTCGGGGATGCCGAGTGGAGAGGCGCTGTCCGGCGCCTCTCCACATCGACGGTCAGTTAGCCCGATGCCAGCGCCTTCTGCTTGAGCGCGTCGAACTCGGCCTGCGTGATCGCACCCGAGTCGAGCAGGCCCTTCGCCTTCTCGATCTCGGCGGCCGCGCCGCCGCTTCCGGCGACCGACTGGATGTAGGCGTCCGTTTGTTGCTGTTGTTTCTGCATCTGCTGGATGTTCCGATCTGCCATTCCGTCGTGGTTCGCGATCAAGTAGATGAAGACGCCGAGATACGGCAGCAGGATCACGAAGATGATCCAGAGCGTCTTCGATCCGCCACCCATGTCGCGACGCCGGAAGATGTCCGCGAAGACCGTGATCAGGATCCAGATCCAGATCACGAACAGGAAGAAGAAGAACATCGAGGCGAGAACCTCGAGGAACGGATAGTCAGCTGCGAGCACTCAATCTCCTTTCGGGTTCGAACTGTCTGACGGTCAGATTCCGAGGATCTGCTTCTTCTTCGCCTCGAACTCCTCCTCGGTGAGGATTCCCTGGGCCTTCAGCTGCGCGAGCTGCTCGAGCTCGGCTGTGTAGTCGGGTTGCGCGGGAGCGGCGTATGCCTGCTGCGCCGCCATCTGCTCGTCGTACTGCGCCTGATCCTGGGCGGCGTACTTCTGGTCCTGGCGGTGCCGGACGGCGCCCGCCGTTCCGGCGACGACCGCCGTGGTCGCTGCCGCGCGAACGAGACCTCCTCTGCGACGGAACATGTCAACCCTCCTGTGTGGTGTCGGCGGCGGACAGCAGGGCCTCGCGCGCCTCTTTGACGACATCGTGTGGGATGCGACCGATGGCGACGAGCTCGCCGCCTGCGCCTCGGAGAGCGCTCGCGAGCTCGGCAGCCCAGATGTCCTCCCAGAGGAGCATCGCTGCCGACGAGCCCGGCTCGAGGTCGGCGGCAGCGTCCATCAGGTCCTCCTCGCCCAGCAACCCGGATGCTTCGAGCCCGAGCGCCTCGAGTCCGCGCCGGATGTCCTCGTCGACGTCGCTGAGCTCGAACGCTGCGATCGAACCATCCGCGTCCTTGCCCACGAACGCCAGGTCGATGATCCGGATCGTATTGGACTCGACGAGCTTGCCGAGTGCGGGCGCGATCTCGCCCCTGAACCGGTTGCCCGGGAACGACACGATCATGTACTCGACAGGGCCGATCTCTTCCATTCCGATCCTCCGTTTCGGGTTCACGCTGACTGGCGCCCATAACCCTATGCGCAAAGCGGCTCGGTCGCCCATCTGATGGAATCGCGCCGGCGAGCGGCGCGGACATGCGAGCTGGAGGATCTCACCACAGGCGCGGCTTGCAATCGACATGGCGCGCCAAAGCAGAGAGCGTGCGTCGCGATCCGACTTCGCCACTCCCGGAGCGCTCGGCTCGACGGGGGATCTCGGTGCTCGTGTGATCGCTCGTCGCGACTCGGCTGCTCTGCGCACGTTGAAACGTTGGACGCTGCGCGAGACGAAGGGAGTACTAGATTGGCAGCGATGAGGCGTACGGCTTCCGATCCGACCGCGCGCTTCTTTGCGGCGCTCGCCGAGCGCGGTGACGAGCCATTCCTGCGGAAGGCCACGGGTTCGATTCGTTTTGACATCGCGGACGGGAGGAGGACTCGCCGGTGGCTCGTGACGGTCGACAAGGGCGCGCTTGCAGTGACGTCGGGCGGCATCGACCCGACGTGTGTCGTGCGCGCCGACAAGGGGGTGTTCGACAGAGTCGCGTCGGGGCGGTTGAACGCCGTCGCCGCCGTTCTTCGAGGAGACGTGGTCGTCGAAGGTGACTGGCGCATGCTCGTGCGCGTGCAGCGACTGTTCCCGAGCCCGCCTCGACCGCGGCGCCGGACGGACGCAGCGTGAACGACGGTCTCGTCAAGATCCTGGACGGGAACACGTTCGTCGTGAGCGACGCGCGCGGTGACATCGAGGCGTCGCTGACCGATCCGACGGGTCTCTTCTCGTTCGACACGCGCTTCCTCTCGCGCTGGGTGATGACCGTGAACGGCGAACGGCTCAACCCGTTGTCGGTCGACGACCTCCAGTATTTCGAGGCGCGGTTCTTCCTCGTGCCGGGAACGGGCACGGTCTACCTCGACGCCAAGCTCTCGGTCATCCGGCAGCGCGCGGTGTCGAGCGGGTTCCACGAGGAGATCACGATCCTGAACCACGCCGACAAGCCGGTGTCGCTCACGATCCGCATCGACGCCGGGTGCGACTTCGCCGATCTCTTCGAAGTCAAGGACGCGCTGCAAAAGAAAGGCCGCTACGCGGCGAAGGTCGAGCGGCGGAAGTTGACGCTCGGCTACGAGCGCGGGCGCTTCCAGCGGGCGACCGCGATCACGGCCACCGCGAAGGCCAACTTCGACGCCGAGGGGCTGACGTTCACCGTGAAGATCCCGGCGCACGGCGAGTGGTCGACCGAGATAGACGTGGTCACTGAACGCATGGGGGCCGGGCAGGCTCCACTCGAACCTCCGGATCCGAAGCGCTCTCGGGTGCGCATGCAGCGAAACCTCGAGCGCTGGATCGGCGACGCGCCCCGCGTGGAGTGCGACTGGGATCCTCTCAAGGCGACGTATCGACGCAGCCTTGTCGACCTCGCGGCGCTGCGGTTCTCTCCGCCGATCGCGGGCGGACGCGCGCTTCCCGCTGCCGGTTTGCCGTGGTTCATGACGATGTTCGGCCGCGACAGCATCTTCACCAGCCTGCAGGCCCTGCCCTTCACGCCCGAGCTCGCCGCGACGACACTGCGTGCCCTCGGCGACTGGCAAGGTGTGCGGCTCGACGACTTCCGTGACGAGGATCCCGGCCGGATCCTCCACGAGATGCGCTACGGCGAGATGACGGCGTTCGAGGAGCGGCCGCACTCGCCGTACTTCGGCTCCGTCGACGCGACGCCGCTCTACGTCGTGCTGCTCGACGAGTACGAGCGCTGGACGGGAGACCGTGCGCTCGTCCGTGAACTCGAGATCGAAGCCCGTGCTGCGCTCACCTGGATCGACGAGTACGCGGACTTGCAGGGCACCGGCTACATCTGGTACCGCCGCCGCAACGAGGAATCGGGGCTCGAGAACCAGTGCTGGAAGGACTCGTGGGACTCCATCTCGTTCCGCGACGGCGGGCTGCCCGGGTTCCCGCGCGCGACCTGCGAGCTGCAGGGGTACGCGTACGACGCGAAGCTGCGCGGGGCGCGTCTCGCGCGCGAGATCTGGAAGGACGCGCAGCTCGCCGACAAGCTCGAACGCGACGCGGCCGACCTCAAGCGGCGCTTCAACCGCGAGTTCTGGGTGGACGACGGCGAGTACTTCGCGATCGCGCTCGACCAGGACGGGCGGCAGGTCGATTCGCTGTCCTCGAACAACGGACACCTGCTCTGGAGTGGGATCGTCGACAAGTCGAAGGCGAGGGCGGTCGCGCAGCATCTGCTCGGGCCGCGGCTCTTCTCGGGCTGGGGGGTGCGCACTCTCGCGAGTGGCGAGGGTCGCTACAACCCGATCGGGTATCACACGGGAACCGTGTGGCCGTTCGACAACTCGTTCGTCGCCTGGGGACTGCGGCGCTACGGCTTCAAGGAGGAGGCGGCAGAGATCGCCGCAGGCATCCTCGACGCAGCGGCGTTCTTCGACGGCCGGCTGCCCGAGGCGTTCGGTGGCTATCCGCGCGAGCAGACGAAGTATCCGGTGCAGTACCCGACCGCGTGCAGCCCGCAGGCGTGGTCGACTGGCACGCCGCTCCTGCTCCTGCGGACGATGCTCGGGCTCGACCCGCACGGCGAGCACCTCATCGTCGATCCGGCACTGCCGAGCGCCATCGGCCATCTCGAGCTGCTCGATATCCCCGGCCGCTGGGGTCGGATCGACGCGTTCGGCCGCGGACGCGTCGACACTGGCGGAACGCGCGCTCCACGCTCGCTCTAGTCCGAGCTCAGTTCGTGCGTCTCTGGAACGGGCGCGCCGGGTCGCTCCGATTCGTAGCGGATGAACGCACGACGAACAGGTTGGTCAATCCTGGATCCAGAGACGGAAACCGCCGAGGAAGGCGTCCTCGTTGCGCCCGAGTCGGCAATTCGGGGGCATCTCGCCGAGATCGCGCGCGTTTCCGCCACCGAGGACGATGTAGTCGGGGAGCAGCGCGGCCGAGAGGTGTTCGACGGTTTCGAACACCGACTTCTTCCATCGCTTGTGCCCATCGCGTTCGAGCGCTGCCTCACCAACGTATTCCTCGTAGGTCGCCTTTCGGTACGGGAGATGCCCGAGTTCCATCGGGGCGAGGACACCCTCGATGATCAGGGTGGTGCCGAGTCCTGTGCCCAGCCCGAGGAAGAGCATCCGCCCACCGTCGTAGCTTCCGAGTGCCTGCATGGCCGCGTCGTTGATGACCTTCGTCGGCTTCCCGAACGCTTCCGCGAAGTCGAACCCCACCCAGCCCGGTCCGAGGTTGACCGGTTCGCGGACGACCTTGCCGTCGATCACCGGCGCCGGGATACCGACGGAGATGCCCACGTAGTCCCAGTCGGCAGTCTGCTCGAGGACGCCCGTAACCATCTGGTCGGGCGTGAGATCGTCGCCTGATGCGAACCGGCGCCGCTCATCGAGGCCGTTGAGGACCTCCTTGACGTTCGAGCCGCCAACATCGACGGTGAGCACGCTCGGCGCCCGCGGCTCGAACGGGTACTTCCGTGCTTTCGGGTCGCTCGTCATGCGGATCCTGCAGCAGCTGCGTCTGCGACTACGAGCGCATTCGCGGTCGAGATCCTGCCTGCCGGAATCGCCACGTCGCCGGCGCGAAGGCGGGCGAGCGCGTCGACCTTGTCCTCACCGGTAACCAGCCAGAGGATCCGACGTGCGCGGTTGATTGGCGGATACGTGAGCGTCATCCGGCGTCGACCCTGGTACGTCCCCGTGACGGCCACGTCGCGATCGACGACGTCGAGAACCGGGTCGTCGGGAACGAGGGAGGCGGTGTGGCCGTCAGAACCGAGCCCGAGATGTACGAGGTCGAGCCGATCGGGCAGGGAGTTGGCGTACACGGTGGCCGCAGCGTCGAGATCCTCGGCCGCCCAGACCGGTAACGGGCGGACGTCCGCGGCGCCACCTGCGGGAAGGGCCCGCTGGAGCTGCGTCAGGTTGCGATCCGGATCGCCGTCAGGCGCAACGCGCTCGTCAACCTGGAAGATGGTGACGTTCTCCCATGCCATACGGTCGTCGAGGCTCGTGAGCATTGCCCACGGCGTGTGTCCGCCCGAGAGGGCGAGCGTGAAGCGTCCCCGCTCGGAGACAGCTGCGGCTGCTGCAGCGGCGACGATCTGAGCGCCGCGCTCGGCAACCGCCGCTCCATCGGGAAACACCTCGATCTCGAGCGTCACTCGATCGTCTTCTCCTCATGACCGCCGAACTGCTTGCGCATCGCGGACAGAAGCCGGTTTGCGAAGTCGTCCGCACCTCGCGACGAGAACCTCGAGTAGAGCGCGGTCGTCAGCACCGGAGCGGGGACGCCTTCGTCGATCGCCGCGATCGACGTCCACCTTCCTTCCCCCGAATCCGACACCCGACCCGCGAACCCGTCCAGTGTGGGGGACTCCTGTAGCGCCTGGGCTGTGAGGTCGAGAAGCCAGGAGCTCACCACACTGCCGCGACGCCACACCTCGGCGACCTCTCTGGTGTCGATGTCGTACCGGTACAGCTCGGGATGCGCGAGTGGCGCGGTCTCGGCGTCCATGGCGCGTTCGCGGCTGCCGACGTTGGCATTCGCGATGATGTTCAAGCCCTCGGCGTACGCCGCCATGAGGCCGTACTCGATGCCGTTGTGCACCATCTTCACAAAATGGCCGGCGCCGTTCGGCCCGCAGTGGTAGTAGCCCTGCTCGGCCGGACTTGGCTCGCCCGTTCGCCCGCGCGTGCGGGCTGCCATGTCCACGCCCGGGGCAATCGACGAGAAGATGGGGGAGAGGCGTTGGACGGCCTCGTGCTCGCCGCCGATCATCAGGCAAAAGCCGCGCTCGAAGCCCCATACCCCGCCGCTCGTCCCGACGTCGACGTGGTGGATGCCCCTCTCGGCGAGCTCGGAGGCGTGCCGGATGTCCTCGACGTAGTGCGAATTGCCGCCATCGATGATCGTGTCGCCCGGCTCGAGTACTTCCCCGAGGGCAGCGATCGTCTTCGACGTGATGTCGCCGGCCGGCACCATGACCCACGCGGCGCGCGGCTTCTCGAGTTTTGCCGCGAACTCCTCGAGCGACGAGGAGCCGGTGGCCCCGTCCGCTTCGAGCGCCTTCACCGCATCCGGCGAGACGTCGTAGCCGACGCAGTGATGGCCGTCGCGCATGAGCCGGCGGACGATCCCGGCTCCCATTCGGCCGAGCCCCACCATTCCGAGCTGCATCGGGGTGTCACTGGCCAATTGTCAGCCTCCTCGTCTCAGGATGAATCGCTCGACGGCGGTGGCGAAGCCGTCGTCGTCGTTCGCCGTCGTGACGTGCCGCGCTGCGCGCTGCACCTCACGATGCGCGTTCCCCATCGCAATCGACAGCCCGGAGTGGGCGAACATGAGTACGTCGTTGGGCATGTCGCCGATCGTGGCGATCTCGTCGGTCGCAAGCGCGTAGCGCTCGGACAGGAACTGGACGACGCACCCTTTGTTCGCCTGTGGATGGGTGACGTCAAGGTAGTACGGCTGCGAGCGCGAGGCCGAGACATGGTCGCCGAGCTGCGCATGGGCGGCGCTCTCGGCGGCGGCTACTGCGTCGTGGTCGTCGCTTACGCCCACGATCTTCGCCACCCGGGTCGCGACGTCGTGGAAGCTGCCGACGACAGTCGGTGGGAACTGCACGGTGTGCGTCTCGCGTGCCACGTGAGGACCGTCCGGATCGCGGACGAACCACTCGCGCGCCTGATACACCCACACCGAGAGATCGAACGATTCGATCAGCTCGAGCGCCTGGGCGGCGAGATCGTCGGGAACGAGGTGCTCGTCGATGACGTCCATCCCCGGCTCCACGAAGAGCCCGCCGTTGAAGCCCGCGAGGGGCGCCCGAATAGCGAGCGGGTCGACGAGCATCTCCATTCCCCTCGGTGGCCTGCCGCTCGTCACCGCGAAGTGGATCTCCGCGTCGTGCATCGCATGCACCGCCTCGACGGTGCTCGGCGCCAGGGACTTGTCCGGGCCTACGAGCGTCCCGTCCACGTCTGAGAGGAGCAGCTTGATCACTTCATGGCCCGGTAACGACGTATGAGCGCGTTCGTCGAGGAGTCGTGGGAGAGCTCGGGCTCGCCGTCGCTCGTGAGCTGCGGGATGATCTGCTGCGCGAGCGCCTTCCCGAGCTCAACGCCCCACTGGTCGAAGGAGTTGATGCTCCAGACTGTCCCCTGCGTAAAGACGCTGTGCTCGTAGAGTGCGACGAGCGCACCGAGCGTGAACGGTGTCAGCTCCTCGGCGAGGAGGACGTTCGACGGGCGGTTGCCCTCGAAGATCCGGTGCGGCACGACGGAGTCGGCGATTCCCTCCGCGCGCACCTGCGCCTCGGTCTTCCCGAACGCGAGTGCCTCGGCCTGGGCGAAGACGTTCGACATGAGGATGTCGTGGTGGTCGCCGAGCGGGTTCAGTGTCTTGCCGAACCCGATGAGATCGACGGGAATCAGCCTCGTACCCTGGTGGATGAGCTGGTAGAAGCTGTGCTGGCCGTTCGTGCCGGGCTCGCCCCAGATGACCGCGCCCGTCTCGTAGTCGACGCGGCCGCCGTCGAGCGTCACGCTCTTTCCATTGGATTCCATCGTCAGTTGCTGGAGGTATGCCGGAAAGCGCTTCAGGTACTGGCTGTATGGCATGACGCCGACCGTCTCGGCGCCGAAGAAGTTGGCGTACCAGACGTTGAGGAGTCCCATGAGCACTGGAAGGTTGCGCTCGTACGGCGTCTCACGGAAGTGCTGGTCCATCGCGTGAAATCCGCCGAGGAGATCGTCGAACGCGTCGGGCCCGATCGCGAGCATCGTGGACAGGCCGATCGCCGAGTCCATCGAGTAGCGACCGCCGACCCAGTCCCAGAAGCCGAACATGTTCTCCGGGTCGATGCCGAACTTCGCTACCTCGTCCGCATTCGTAGAGACGGCGACGAAGTGCTTCGCGACGGCAGCCTTGTCGCCGAGCGCGGCGAGCGTCCACGAGCGCGCGGAGTGCGCGTTCCTCATCGTCTCGAGCGTCGTGAACGTCTTCGAGGAGATGACGAAGAGCGTCTCGTCGGGCTCGAGGTGGCGCGTGGCCTCGACGAAGTCCGTCGAGTCGACGTTGGAGATGAAGCCGAACGTGAGGTCGCGGCGGGTGTAGTGCCGCAGCGCCTCGTAGGCCATCACGGGGCCGAGGTCGGAGCCGCCGATCCCGACATTCACGATGTTGCGGATCGGCTTGCCCGTATGCCCCCTCCAGTCGCCAGAGCGGATGCGCTCGGCGAAGGCGGCCATCCGGTCGAGCGTCTCGTGGACCTGCGCGACGACGTCGACGCCATCGACGACGAGCGAGCGCTCGCGTGGCATGCGCAGCGCAACGTGAAGGACAGGCCGGTTCTCGGTCGTGTTGATCCTGTCGCCGCGGAACATCGCGTTCGTCCGCTCGGGGAGGTCCGACTCGTCGGCTAACTGGACGAGCAGGCGCAGCGTCTCGTCCGTGACCCGGTTCTTCGAGTAGTCGAGGTAGACGCCGGCACCCTCTGCCGCGAGCCGTTCGCCCCGGGACGGATCCTCCCCGAAGAGGTCGCGCAGGTGGAGATTGCGGATCTCCGCGTAGTGGTGCTCGAGCGCACTCCATGCGGGCCGCGCGCGGAGCGACGCGGTCATCGAAGCACCCCTCGTGCGACCTCCGGAACTTTGCACGTGCCTCGAGCCGATGTGGGGAGATCGGTCATTGAGGCGTGCGTGGCGACCGGTATCCCGGGGCTCACGCGCACGTCAGCTCGCTCGCCCCGCGCTCGGCCCGTGCATCGACGGATCATCCCACGTTGCGGCGTGTGCGTTACAAGCCGCCGAGCGCCTCCTCGAGCTTCGCGATCGTCGCCGACTCGACCTCGGTCACGCCGCCCTTCGCCTCGGCAACGAACGCCGCCGTTCCGAGGACGAGCTCGCGGTACGGGGGCACCTCGTCGGCGGCCTTCGCCGCCAGGGTCGCAACGGACGAGCGGAGCGCGTCGAGAGTCTCTGTTTCGACCTCTTGCGACGAGTCAGTCATGCCGAACCCCGGTCCCTTTGTGTGCGCAAGCTCGCGAATGAGCTCGCTCGTGTTGTCCTCACGCTGACGGGCGAGGTATTTCGCGAGAGCCGACGCCTCGCCGAAGCTGTCCGTGAAGTCACGATCGCTCACGGATACCAGCAGCCCGGCGCCGATCACGCCCTTCTGCATCGCCTTCCACTCGTCTTCCGAGAAATCCGCCTTCGTCGCCATGCCAGCTCCTTTGGGTGGGATGCGGTCGGCCGAATTCGTATCAGCGATCGGGCGGGGGATAGACAGCGTGAAGTCCCTTCCCGTCACCTGAGGCTTCTGGCTAGACAGCGATGCTGATGGGCTGCGTCGCGAGCCAGATCACGGTACCGAGGAACAGCGTGCATCCGACCCCTAGCGCGAACCGTCGGAGCCGCAGGTCGTCGAGCTTCGTGCTCATGCCTGCGAAGAAGAGCGCCACCGAGAACAGGACGACGCCGAGGACGTAGTTCGACGCGCGCTGGATGTTGCGTCGAACCTGCGCTGACGAGAGCTCGGCATCGGAATCGAGCTGCTCGGCCGTCACTTCCGCCGCGAGCCGGTACTGCGGCATGACGAACGGAGTGGCTGGCGCGCGCGGGTTCTTCAAGGGCTCTGTCGCGAGCCAGGCCGCGAACGCCGGCTTGAACTCGGCCCGGAAGCGCGTCTCGTAGAACTCCTTGAGCTCGGTCTCATCCTGCGCGTAGGCGTCGATCCATTGGATGAAGGTCGCGACGTCGATTTCCTTCTGGGCCTCGGCGAGGCCCTGAGCGCGCGAGGCGTCGATTCGAATCGCGTTGGTTCGGCCGGACGCCTTCGCCTGCTCGCCGTTCCAACGCGTTGCCTGGTAGCCGCTCCAGGCCGTCGCGACCGCTGCGAGCGAGAGGAGGACGGTCGCGACGACTTCCGTGCGGTCCGTCATCGCTCGACGCCGTTCTCGTCGCAGGGCGGCTGCGCCGTCTCGCCGAGCGCCACGCGCACCTCGTCGAGGAGACGGAGGCTGCGCTCCATCGCGACCGGCTTGACGCTACCGAGACCAGGCCGGTACGGGTTGTCCAGCGCGAAGATCGCGAGCAGCGTCACCGAGACCACCGCGGTCGCCGAGCCGACGAGCATCGCCTGCGAGCGCTTCATCTCGGCCGGGTCGGCGAAGAACAGCATGAAGCAGAAGATGATCGCCGCGGCCAGGAGCAGGACGATCCACAGCGTGACGGGGATGACCCCCGCTGCTCCGTAGACGCGGTCGCGCCGCGCTTCCTCGCGATCGGACGTCTGGTCGAGCCACTTCGCGAACGCCGTTTCCTCGGCGAACGTCGGCGTCTCGGCGGCTCTGATGGTGCGAAACAGTGCGACGCCCCAAGGATTGATCGTGTCGCCGAGCTCGCCCTTCTTCATCAGCGGCCACTCCTGCCCGACCACGGACCGGCCGTAGCACGTGAGCTCACCCGCGAGTCGATCTCGCGTCGCAGGCGCGAGGAACTGTGCCGTCTCGTACTGCTGGACGACGAGAAGCGCCTCGGCCTCGGCACCGGCTCGCGACTGGTCGTATGTCGTGAAGGCCAGGAAGATCACGAAGCCGGCGAAGATCGCGAAGCCTCCGGCGAGGACGCCGAAGACACCGGACGCACGATCACCGTCGGTGAAGAAGCTCCCCTCCGGGGCACGGCCCCGAACGAAAAGCATTGCCGCCATCGAGCTCGCGACGACGACAAGGACGATGGCGCCGGCCAAGAGCAGGCTCACGGCCAATCACCACTCGGGTGGTCTTGCTCGGTTGGTCCGGTGCGACGAAAGACGATGCGGGAGACTATGACGCGTGAGCAAGGGGAAGCCGAAGCCCATCGAACGCCGCAGGGAGGGTCACGGGACGGCGTATGTCGTCGTCCGCCTTCTCATCATGTGGATCGTCAACGCGATCGGCCTGTGGGTCGGTGCCGCGTTCGTCCCGGGAGTCACGCTCGAGAGCTTCGGCTGGGCGCTGGTCGCGGCCGCCATACTCGGCGGCCTGAACGCTCTTCTCTGGCCGGCCCTGATCCGGTTCGCGCTCCCGCTGACGGCGTGGACGCTGGGACTCGGAGCCCTCTTCCTGAACGGGCTCGTCGTCTGGCTCGCCGCGGAGATCATCGGCCATGGATTCGACGTCGATCGTGTCTGGCAGGGAGTCCTCCTCGCGATCTGGCTCAGCATCGTCGCGATCGTGATCACGACCGTGCTCTCGGTCGACGACGACGCGGTCGTGTACCGGAGCGTCGT
Organism: uncultured Gaiellaceae bacterium; assembly: GCA_963740105.1. Classification (GTDB taxonomy): domain Bacteria; phylum Actinomycetota; class Thermoleophilia; order Gaiellales; family Gaiellaceae; genus GMQP-bins7. The sequence goes on along the minus strand of CAVUCT010000008.1, from coordinate 100,533 downwards.
CAAGCGTCAGATGCGCAAGACGGGTGCGATCGATTCCGACGTCCCCGGCGTGATCTTCCTCGAGATCGACGGCCTCGGGCACGAGGTCCTCACGCGTGCCATGCGCGACGGAAACGCCCCGAACCTGGCCCGCTGGGTGCAGGAAGGCTCGCATCACCTCATCCGCTGGGAGACCGACTGGTCATCGCAGACCGGGGCGGCACAGACTGGCCTCCTGCTCGGCTCGAACGAGAACATCCCTGCGTTCAGATGGTGGGACAAGGAGCAGGGACGAGCAGTCGCGTCGTCCGCGCCGAAGGACGTGCTCGCCATCGAGACGAACCTCTCGACCGGGAAGGGGCTTCTCTACGCCGACGGCGCGAGCCGCTCGAACATGTACTCCGGCGACGCGGTGCACTCGTCGCTCACGATCGCGACGCTTCGTCAGCAGGAGCGGCACCACGAGCGTCGCGGTCAGGGCTACCTCGCGTACTTCTCGAACCCGTTCGCGATGGTGCGGACGATCGTGCTGATGGTCGGGGACATGATCAAGGAGTGGTGGAACGCTGCCGAGCAGCGCCGGCTCGACGTCTGGCCACGTGGGCACCGAGGCTTCGTCTATTCACTACTTCGCGCCTTCATGGTCGTCGTGCAGCGCGATCTCGCCATGTCCGCCGTGATCGGCGACATCTACGCGGGCCGGCCGGTGGTGTACGCGACGTTCTCGGGGTACGACGAGGTCGCTCATCACTCGGGCATCGAGCGGCCGGATGCGCTGGCCGTCCTGCGGAACCTCGACCAGACATTCGACCGGATCGCGCGCGCGACGCACGATGCGCCGCGCCCCTTCCACATCGTCGTGCTCTCCGACCACGGTCAGAGCCAGGGCCCGACCTTCTTCCAGCGCTACGGGACGACACTCGAGGAGATCGTGGCCGAGGCAGCGCGAGCCGAGGTCGTCTCGAGCGAGATGGGAGACGAGGGGATGATGCACCTCAACGTCACGATGACCGCTGCCGCAACGGGTGGAGGGGCCGTCGGTGTGATCGCAAAGCCATTCGCGAAGACCACCGAAGTCGATGCGATGGCGGCCGCGAGTCAGGACATCGCAGCGGTCGGCGCGGACGACAAGGAACTCCCGGAGGTCGTGACGCTCGCATCCGGAAACCTCGGTCTGATCTCGTTTCCGCGGATTCCACACCGCGTAACGCTCGAAGAGCTCGACGAGCGCTACCCGCACGTGATCCCTGCGCTCTGTGCCCACCCGGGCGTCGCGTTCATGGTCGTTCGCTCGTCGCAAAGCGGGCCTGTTGCGATCGGCGACATGGGACGGCACTACCTCGACGACGGGCGCATCGTGGGCGACGACCCGCTCGCGCCCTTTGGCGAGAACGCGGCCGCCAAGGCGAAGCGGACGGATGGCTTCTCGCACGTCGCGGACATCATGGTGAACTCGACGTACTGGCCAGACCTCGCGGAGGTCGCCGCTTTCGAGGAGCTCATCGGGTCGCACGGCGGGATGGGCGGGCCGCAGCAATATCCCTTCGTCCTGGTGCCGGACGGGTTCGCGCTTCCCGACCACCTGCTGCTCGGGCCGAGCACAGTGCACAACTGGATGCGGCGGTGGCTCGCCGATCTCGGGCACGACGCATACGACGACGAACTGGCCGCGTCCGCCGTCTGATCAGGTCGACGCGGGCGGCTCTGCGAGCCCGCCGTTACGGGCTCGAGGCGCGCTCGAGGATCTCGGTGACGACCGCCGACTTCGCATCGGCGTAGTTCTGGACGAACTTCCACTCGCGTGCTGCCAGATCGCGCTTCGCGTTCAGGTACAGCTCGCGGTCCTCGTCGTGCGTGCGGAGCCAGTCGCGGAACGCGAGCATCCGATCGACTTCCTCGCAGTCCTTCGAGAACGTGTGGAGATTCACGTTCGTGTCCGGCCCCTTGAACAGTCGGTGCTCGAACCAGTCCGGCTCGCGGATCCGCAGGACGTAGCCTGCCGCCTCGAGTTCGGGAACGTATGCGTTCTCGTCGCTCGAGTCCGCGACGACGAGATCGATGTCGATGATCGGCTTGGCGGCGAGGCCGGGCACCGACGTCGAACCGACGTGCTCGATCCGCAGGGCCTTCGGACCGAGTGCACCGCGGATCCGGTCCGCTTCCCGCTGGAACAGCCGAGGCCACTCGTCGTCGTAGTCGACGAGCTCGATCGTCGCGTTGTGCTCGACGACCTCGCCGACGATCCCCGCCCGGATCTCGTCGTCGCTCAGCGGAGCGGCCATGCGGGCGATGGTAATGCCGGACCGACCCCAGTCCTCCCCGGGGGAGGGGAAACGGAGGACGCCACGCCGGTCCGGCACACCAGGCTTCGCCCTTCAGCAGTGAGTCCCTGCCGACCACGTGGGTTTCGGGTGAGGCACAGCGGGGTACACCACACCGTCGACAAAACGGGAGGTCGCAGGCGGCATGTCGGAGGTGGACGAGAGACAGGACGACGACGTAGCCGGTTACGGTACGAGCGTAGGCGAGTTGGGTGGAGCGGTCGACCAGGACCGACCGGAGCGGCGCGAGCCGGCTTCCGAGGAGGAGGCCGAGCAGGACAACTACGCGAACACCGACGACCAGGAGGCGTGATGGGACGCGAGGGCGGAATGGCCGGAATCACACTCGGTGGCGCGATCGTCATCGCGGGCATCGTGGTCGCCATCTTCTGGAGCGTGATCGTCGGCATCATCGTCGCGCTCGTCGGACTGCTCGCGTTCGGCGGCTTCGTGCGCGGCCGCTGGTACTAGCCCCGCCCGCCTGCGAGTCACACAGGTTCGCGGTCTAGTTCCCTGTACCGGGGTTACGTACGTCATCGTGTCGGGTGAGATGCTCGCTGCCCTCGAGGCCTTCCTGTACGGCACGGTCTGGCACTTCATCTCGAACACGTGGTTCTATCGGGTGCTGTTTCGGAAGCGACCGCCTGCTTGACTAGCCCGCTTCGGGCGCGATCCGTTTGGTGATCCAGTGCCAGGTTGTTAGAAATGCGACTAAGTGAGATATCTGGCTGCGACCGTCGTCGTCTGTGCCCTGGTCGCGGGTTGTGGAGGCGGCGGGGGTAGCGAGTTTCCAACCGGCACCTGGATAGCCGACGTGCCGAGGACAGCGAGCTTGACGGCGACAGGCAAGCGAATCTTGCGAGCCCGCGCCATATACCGAGCGGACGGCACTTGGGAGATCTACTACAGATTTGAAGACATCGGGTGGACGCAAATGAGCTCGGGCCTGTACTCGACGACCGAGGACACGATCACATTCGACGCCGACTCCGACTGCGCAGTGCAGCGTCCACACGTCGAGCAAGGCACGTATGCCTGGGCACTGGACGATCGGGGCAGGCTGGTCATGACGGCGCGGTATGAACCTTGCCCCGGTCGCATGGAGGATCTGGACGGTAACGCGTACACCCGCGTCGGCTAGTCGCGTTCACTCCTTGCCGGGATCGTCTCCCAGATCCCGTGGAATAGACCCAAACGTGTCGATCAGCCTCAATCAGGGGGATACGGCCTGACTGCTGGGGTCATGGCTCGGCCTTCGTCTCTAAAAATGTGGTACGGCGAGTGATACTCAGCGCATGAAGGCCATCGTTGCGCTCGTGCTTCTCGTGCTCATCGGGCTGGCTGTGGTCGCAATCGCGCTGCCGGACTCTGACGAGACGGCATCGACCGTCCACCAAGTGATCCCCGTTCTGCCGGACTCCGACGTCCCGGCGATCGTCCCCCAAGTCATTGCCGACCCGTTCGCGGTGCACGACCCCGATCAGTCGTTCCGGAAAATCTGGGTTCGAGGCTGCGTCGCATCGGGTGAGAGCGGAGCCTTCTGTCGATGCGCGATAACCGAGTACACGACGCGGCTGCAGCCGTGGGAGATCGAGACGATGCATGCTGTCGCATGGAGCGGAGGACAGCTCGCTGAGCTTCCCGAGCATGTGCGTGAAGTCGTCACGGACGTCGAGCGGGGTTGCCGTTGAGTCCGTTGCCGGTGCATCCAGAGCGGCGCACAGGGCTCAGTAGACCCGAATCTCGGTGTCACCCGAAGAACCTCGTGACCCTCCGCATCTTCGTCGGGTCGGCGGGGGTCGCGGCACGCGTCACCGGCTCGGCGGCTTCGCGCTTCACGTTGTAGTACTTCGGCTTGCGAGGTAGCGGTACGCCGCGGTGTTGGCATCGGCTGACGAGTTGGCGATACTCCGCCCTCTCTTCGAGGTAGATGTCGAGGGATAGCGCGTCGGCATGTCGCATCAGCCGCTCGACCTCGGCGACCCGGTTGCTCCTCACCTGAGGCCCGGCCTCACGCTCGGCTTACGCCTCTGCGTCGAACCGTGGACGCACGATGCGCGTGGGTTCCGCGATCTCCATCAGGTCTGCTTCTCGAGATGACCCCGGCGCAGCACATCGAGGCGGCGACGGAGGAGTTGCGCCGGTTGACTGCGCCGACGCCCGAGGTACTTCGGCCCATCCTCGCCGCCGACCGCGAGTGGGTCGCCGCTCTGACTCGTTTAGGCGTGGAGTAGGTGTCAGCGGCGAGACAGCCGCAACCCTCAGAGACGACTAGAGCCCCGTGTATGCGGGCTTCTCTTGAAGCGGACGATGGGACTCGAACCCACGACACCTGGCTTGGGAAGCCAGTGCTCTACCAACTGAGCTACGTCCGCGAAGCCTGAATCCTAGCCGTGTTCAGCGTTTTGACCCTCTCCGTCATGGCCGACTCGTGCCCGAAACGCGCCTCATATCCACTCCTTACCTTCCGGCGCACCCGCTTCCATCACGGGGCGAAGATCAAGTGTCGAATGGCGCGAACTCGACGCTGAGCCGCTGGCAGACGGTGCCGCAAGTCCGCAAGAAGTCCGCCTCGCGACAAGGGATTGCAAGCGAGGTCGGTCAGACCGACTTCCGGGCTGGTGCGAAGAACTCGGTGAGCGCCTCGGCGAGCGCCTCGGGATGCGTCAGGAGGGCGGCGTGCCCAGCGCCGGGGATCGCGTGTACCCGTGCGTTGGGGACGCGGTCGGCCACATGTCGCGCACTGGTGGTCAAGAAGGGCGTGGTGTTCGCCCCGTGTAGCACCAGCATCGGAGCTGATATCGCGCCGAGCACGGCCGGATCATCAGGGGTTGGGCCGTCGTATTCCCCCCATTGCTGGAGGAGGCTGAGCAGGTTCGGGACGTAGCGTCCTGCTACATCGAAGTAGCCCGCGTCCTCGGCCATCGTGATCTCTTCGTCGTTGAAGGGCCAGCCAGCGAAGGCGCGAGCCGCAGCCGCCAACTTGCCTTCCGCGGCGAGTTGGCCCATGCGAACGGCAGCGCCACCGAAGACTGCTTGCTCCTGCTCGTCCATCAAGCTCAACACTCCAGGCTCGATGGGGGCCACAGCGTCCACCGCGTCGGACTGCGTCGCCGCCACGGTGACTGCCAGGTACGCGCCGCTCGACCAACCCACCAGTCCGGTCGGTGCCTCGATGCTCTCGACGTAGGCGAGGATGTCGTCAACCATCCGACCGGGGCTGAGGTCGGGGTGATCGCCGCTGAGGCCACGGCCTCGGTAGCTAGGCAGATAGCAGGTGAACTGGCCGGTTAGGTGCGGCAGCAGCGCCTGCCAGTCGGTATCGCCATCGGCCAGCATCCCGTGGACAAACACCAGCGGGTGTCCCTGGCCGTGCACGGTCGCACCGATGGAGACGCCGTCGGTGGTGGTGACGTAGTGGGTGCGTCGGTCGCTCATGTGCATCCTCCCTGCGCCTAGGCGGTCGCGTCTCGTCCGCACCGCAAACAGACGATCCAGTCGGTCACTCGTCGGAGCGTTACATGCCCGAGCCCAACGTGTCGGTGCCTCGAGGAAGCCTCCGTTCGAAGCACCTCCGACGCGCTCCGCACGTCTCCAGCCGGTTCTTGACCTGGCCCTCATGAAGCCGCCGTACAGTGGCGTCGTGTTGCGCGCCGCGCTTTGCACCGTGCTCGCCGTCTGGATCTCGACGATCGGCGCGGCGACGGCACCTGCGGCAGCGCGCGCCGACCCGTCGGTGTTCGGTGGCCTCGGCACGTGGGTCGACATCTACGACGGCGCCGTCTATGCGGCGCCCGAGCGCTCGGCACAGCGGATGGAGGCGCGACGCGTCACGACCGTCTGGGTGGAGACCGCCAACTACGGCGCAGCTGTCGATGTCGTCGATCCCCTTCGGCTCGGGAGGCTCGTCGACGCGCTGCACGCGCGCGGGATCCGCGCGGTCGCGTGGTACCTGCCGGGGCACGTCAAACCAGCGCTCGACAGCCGTCGGGCGCGGGCCATGCTCGCCTTCCGAACGCCGACAGGCGGAGCCTTCGACGGCGTCGCCCTCAACATCGAATCGACCAGGCTTCGGAACGCGGCTCTGCGGTCGCAGCGTGCCGTTGCGCTGACGCGCGAGCTTCGCGACGCTGCTGGCGACACCCCGCTTGCCATCGTTCCGTTCAACCCACGCGGGCTCGAGCGTCGGCCGTCGACGTGGCCACGGTTTCCGTGGGCGGAGCTTGCGGAGAACGCCGACGCGTTCGCGCCGATGATCTACACCGGCGGAGCGTTGAAGGGTTTCGATGCGACGTACGGATACGTGACGCGCGCCTTGCGGCTGCTCCGCGCGAACACCCGCCAGCCCGACGTCCAGATCCATGTCGCGGGCGGGGTCGCCAACCGCCTCGGGCCGGACGAGCTCGCCGGCTTCGCCGCCGCGATCTCCGACGACGGGTCGACGATCGGCCTCAGCCTCTACGACTGGATGACGACGCCACCCGGCGCGTGGAAGTCCCTGTCGCCGCTCACTCGGTAGGTGTCGCCCAGGCCTCGCGCAGCCGATCCCGCGTCGCGAGCAGGTGCTCGGGGATCACCTTCACATCGGCGAGCACCGGCATGAAGTTCGTGTCTCCGGCCCAGCGCGGGACGACGTGGAGATGGACGTGGTCGGCGATGCCTGCTCCTGCAACTCGACCGAGGTTCCACCCGAGGTTGAACCCTCCGGGACCGTAGACGCGCCCCAGCACATCGACGGCCGCAACGCCGAGCCGGTGGATCTCGAGCGCCTCGTCGTCGGTGAGTTCGCCGAGGGACCCGACGTGGCGGCGTGGCGCGATCATGAGGTGCCCGGACGAGTACGGGAACTTGTTCAGGAGTGCGATCGCAGCATCGCCCTCGTGCAGGCGGAGCGATTCGTCGTGCGCCAGCGAGCCCGCCGCCTCCACGCAGAACACACACCCGTCTTGTTCGTCGGCGTGCGCGATGTACTCGAGTCGCCACGGCGCCCACAGTGGTTTCGTCATGGCGCGTTTCTACCAGTGCTTGCGTTGCGTACTGCACCCGTCGTAGACTCGACGGCGATGAGCTACGCCCTCAAGCTCGCCGCCGCCGGCATCGGCGTCCTGCTCCTTGGGGTGCTCGGCATCCTCATCTTCGACGCGATTTGGATGCGCGTCGGGCTCGGGGCAGCCATCGTGGTCGTCTGCGGCGGGTTGCTCCTGTTCGCCTGGAACACGGATCGCAAGGACCGCGCCGCTCGCGCCGAGATCGACGCGCTCCCACCCGTCTGAGCCTGCGGCGAGACCTCCTCGGCGCGCTCGCGCTCCTCCTCGCACTTTCCGGCTGCTCGCAGGTGGAGACCGAGCCGACGCGCGCAGTCGCGACGGTCGCGCGGATCGGCGACGGGGACACACTCGACCTCCGCGGTGGTGCTCGCGTGCGCCTGGTGCAGATCGATGCGCCCGAACTCGGCGAGGGCGAGTGCCATGCGCGTGAGTCCAAGGTCGAGCTCGAGCGGCTCGCGACGCCCGGACAGCGAGTGGAGCTCGAAGCCGATTCGCAGCTCGACGCCACCGATCGCTACGGACGCCTGCTTCGCTACGTCCACGTCGCGGACACGAACGTGAACGTCGAGCTCGTACGACGGGGTGCGGCGACGCCGTACTTCCGTAGCGGCGACGAGGGGACGTACGCCGACGAGCTGCTCGACGCAGTTGCCGAAGCGCGAGACGCGGGCCGAGGAATGTGGAGCTCGTGCCGCGTCTCCTGGGACCCGAACCGGACTGTCACCACTCGCCGGAGGTAGAGCCTCCCTCGGACGAGGGACGTTCGCGGGGGGAACCCAGACCTTCGGCGCGGCGAGTCTGGACCTCAAGCGGGCGCTGCAGCGAGCCGATGACGCTGAACTGTGACCCTGTAGACGAAGACGAAGAGGGAGGCGGCAGTGACTGCGGCCCAGTTCGAATTGATCGACGAAACCGAGGCAGAAGCGATCTTGCGGTGGCGCTTCGAGGAACTCGTCCGCTCCGGGTACGACATCGGATCGGCGCTGGTTCTTGCCTCTCATGTGGAGATCGACCTCCACAATGCGTCAGCCCTGACGCAGCGCGGCTGCCCTCCCGAGACGGCACTGCGGATTCTTCTCTAGCGAGTGGCAGCACAAAAAGGCCGGAGCCCCGATGCGGCGGGGGTTCCGGCCTTATTCGGTCTATGCTCGGCGCGTGGTTCCGGAAGCCCCGCTCGAGCAGACGGAAGCCGGGCATGTCGCTTCGGGCGATGGTTGGTTCGTCGTCAACGCGCGTGACGCACGCTGGGTGCATCGCGAGGGAAGAGGCGCGGTCCTGTCCTTCACGGGTTGGTGGGAGACCGACGACGAAGCCGAGTGGCGCAGAGTCCTGTCGTTCCCGCAGTTCGGCGTGAATCTGTTCGTCCTCGCGCCAGGAGAGCCTCTGGCCGTGTACCACGGCGAGGACGCGCAGGAGGACTTCCTGGTGCTCGCGGGCCGATGCGTCCTCCTCATCGAGGGCGGTGAGCGGCCCTTGACGCCCTGGGACTTCGTCCACTGCCCCGCGTGGACGGAGCACACCATCGTCGGCGCAGGCGAGGGCTCGAGCGTCGTCCTCGCGGTCGGAGCGCGTGGAGCCGACCAGATCCGCTTCCCGTTCGACGAGGCAGCGATGAGACACGGTGCGTCGAGCGGGCGCGATACGACCGACGGCGGAGAGGCGTACGCGCGCTTCGAGCCGGGTCGTGAGACCCCGTACCGCCAAGGCTGGCTTCCGGAGGAGAGCTTCTAGAGCCAGCCGCGCCAGCGGAAGAAGCCGAGCGTCGCCGCCGAGACGACCAGGAGCGCCCCCACGATGACCCAGAAGGCTTCGTGCGTCCCCTCACCGGGGAAGAGGACGTTCATCCCGAAGAGCCCGGTGACGAGCGTCAGCGGCAGGATGGTCACGCTGATGACCGTCAGCAGCCTGAGCACGTCGTTCTGGCGGTGGGCGAGGACGGACTCGTTCGTCGACTCGAGCCCGTCGACGACCTCCTTGTAGTTGTCGAGGAGGTCCCAGATCCGCTCCGCCGAGTCGACGATGTCGTCGAAGTAGTCCTCGAGATCCTCCGGCAGAAACGTCTCGACGCGCCGCTCCAGCATCCGTAGTGTCGATCGCTCAGGCTTGATGATCTTGCGGTAGGAGATGATCTCCTGCTTCACGTTGGAGATGTCCCGGACGACCTCCTGGGAACGGCCCTCGAACATCTCGTCCTCGATCCCGTCGAGCTTGTGCGCGATCTTGTCCAGGATCGGGAAGCAGTAGTCGAAGAGGTCGTCGAGGATCTCGTAGAGGAGCCGCCCCGAACCGCGTGCGAAGAGCTGCTCACGGTAGACCTCGTCCTCCTCGCAGCGCGCGAAGAGGCGCGTGACCGGGTGGAGGGCGCCGTTCGGGATCGTGGCGACGTAGTCGTGCCCGATGAACAGGTCGAGCTCACCGGCGTTGAGTCGCTGGACGTTCTTGTCGTAGACCGGGAAGTGGAGGACGGCGAAGAGGTAGCCCTCGTCCTCGTAGTCGTCGACCTTCGGGCGCTGCCGCTTGGAGACGATGTCCTCGACGTCGAGGGGGTGCCAGCCGAAGCGCTCGGCGAGCTCCTGTGCCGTCTCGACGTCGGGCGAGACGACGTTGACCCAGGTGAGTCCGCTAGCGGAGAGCTCGTGGACGACCGGCGCCGGAGCGATGACCGGCGTGCCACCACGGGCGCGCGAACGACGGATGCGAGGGAGGCTCGGCATGGGTACTCAGGGGATCGTCTTTCGTCAGCGCCATGTTCTCGATTGTAGCCACGGTGCCTCCCTGCTCAAGCCGAGGCGGCGGCCGGTATCGGCGTGCGGCGGGCCCGAGACGGGAGCGCGCCCTCGACTGCGAGCGTGCAGGCCGCGCCGACGGTGCAGAGCGCGGCTGCCGCGATCCAGACGCCGTTCGGCGAGACCGCGAGCCCTGCGCCTCCGAGCGCCGGGCCGAGCGCGAAGCCGATCTGCCACGAGAGCGCATTCAGCGCCATGTAGCGGCCCATGAGGCGTGGCTCCGCCAGATCTGCGGCGAGCGGCCCGGCGACGGCCCCGTGGAGGCACTGTCCGATCGCGAAGACGACCATCACGACGACGAGGACGAGGAAGGCGGTCTCCGGCGAAGTCGCGCCGGCGATCGGCACGAGCAGCCAGGCGCCCGCCCAGAGCAGGCCGAACAGCGCAAGCGTGGGCATCCGCCGGCGACCCCGGGCGAGTCGTGCGATCGGAAGCTGTGTGAACACGATCACGAGCGTGTTGACGAGGAAGAGGAGCCCGATCTGCGTCTCCGACAGGCCGCCTTCGTTCTTCGCGTACACGGGGAGGACGTCGAATCCGGAGAAGCCGGCGAAGATGAAGAGCGCGTTCAGCGCGATGACCGCGACGAACGGCCGATGGCGCAGCACCTCGCGGTACGAGCCCGTCCGGCCCTCGCTACCACCGGTGCGCAGGTCGGGCTCGGGTACGAGCGCGTACATCACGAAGGCGTAGACGAGGAAGGTCGCGGCGTCGAGGAGGAAGAGCACCCTGAACGTGTCCGGCGAGTCCGTGGTCGCGATGAGCCCACCCGTCAGCGCGCCGAGCCCGATCCCGAGGTTCATGACGACGCGCTGCATCGCGAACGCGGACGGCCGCTGATCGGCCGGCGTGAGCCCCGTGATGAGTGTCGACTGCGCAGGCCAGAACCCGCCGACGCCGATGCCGCTCACGACGGCGGCGAGAAATCCCTGCCACGGCTCGTGCACGAGCGCGTAGCCCGCGTAGCCGACGCAGAGAATCGCCAGCGAGAGCGCGAGCATCCGCTTGCCGCCGAAGCGGTCGATCTGCGACCCGAACACCGGCCCGGCGACGATGCTCACGACCGCGTGCGCCGCGACGATCAGCCCCGTGACGCCGAGATCGATCCCGCGCACGTTGTGCAGGTAGATGAACATGAACGGGATCACCATCCCGTTGCCGAACGCGTTCACGAGCCCGCCCACCTGGAGAGTCAGCACGGAGCGTGGAAGCGGCGGGAAGTAGGTCGAGAGGAGTCCGCGCACCGTGGGACACTAGCCACGCATGCGTGCGGGCTTTCTCCTCGATCCGGAGGTCGCGTACTTCAACCACGGGAGCTTCGGCGCGTGCCCCGTCGCGGTGTTCGACGAGTATCAGCGGCTGCAGCGAGAGCTCGAGCGCGAGCCGACCGAGTTCCTCGGACGGCGGTTCGAGGAGTCGATGCGCGCGGCGCGCGGCGCGCTGGCCGCATTCGTCGGCGCCCGCACCGAGGACCTCGTGTTCGCGCCGAACGCGACCTCCGCGCTGAACGCGGTCATCCGCTCGCTGCGGATCCGGCCCGAGGAGGAGATCCTCACCACGAAGCACGAGTACGGAGCGATCCTGCGCACGCTCGGGTTCATCCGGGCGAACGTCGTCCAGGTCGAGCCGGAGGAGCTCGTCGCGAACATCGGGATCCGCACGCGGGCGATCGTCGTCTCGCACATCACGTCGCCCACCGCCCTCGTGCTCCCGATCGAGGAGATCTGCGAGGCCGCGCGGAAGGCAGGCGTCCTCTCGATCGTCGACGGCGCGCACGTGCCCGGCCACGTCCCGCTCGACCTGGCGGCAATCGGCGCCGACGCGTACGCGGGCAACTGCCACAAGTGGCTGTGCGCGCCGAAGGGATCGGGGTTCCTGTGGGCGCGACCCGAGCACCAGGACTGGATCGAGCCGCTCGTGATCAGCTGGGGCTACCACGAGGACGCCGACTTCGGTGAGCGGCATGGCTGGCAAGGCACGAACGACCCGGCCGCATTTCTCGCGGTTCCGACAGCGATCGACGTGCACGCGACGTTCGACCTCGCCGCGGCCACGGCCCTCGCCGACGAGGCCGAGCGGCGGCTCTCGCAGCTCGGGTTGAGGCCGCTGCGCGGGGCGCGTTCGCCGCTCATGCGCGCATTCACCGTTCGTGCGCAAGATCCGCAGGAGGTCTGGCGCCGCCTCTACGACGAGCACCGTGTCGAGCTCCCCGTGTACGAGTGGGAGGGCACGACGCTCGCCCGAGTGTCCGTCGGCCCGTACAACGACGACGCCGACGTCGAGCGGCTCGTGGGCGCGGTCAGACACACTCTCACGCGGTGATCCAATCCGCGATCCACACGTTGCTCGACGGGCACGACCTCGGACGTGACGACGCCCGAGAAGTGATGGGCGAGATCATGGGCGGCGAGGCGACACAGGTGCAGATCGGCGGGTTTCTCGTCGCGCTGCGCGCGAAGGGGGAGACGGCGGACGAGATCGCTGGCTGCGCCGAGGCGATGCGCGCGCACGTGCTCGAGGTGCACCCGACACGTGACGACGTGGTCGACGTCGTCGGAACGGGAGGGGACGGGGCGCACACGTTCAACATCTCGACGACAGCGGCGCTCGTCGCCGCCGCTGCGGGTGCCGCTGTCGCGAAGCACGGCAATCGCGCCGTGAGCTCCCTCTCTGGATCCGCGGACGTGCTCGAGGCGCTCGGCTTCACGCTCGAGCAGGCTCCGGAGCGGATAGTCGAGTCGATCGACACCCTCGGATTCGGATTCATGTTCGCGCCGGCGCACCATCCGGCTATGCGGCATGCCGCGCCCGTTCGGCGGGAGCTCGGAACGCGCACCATCTTCAACGTGCTCGGGCCGTTGACGAACCCGGCAGGTGCGCGCGCCGGCGTATTCGGCGTCTATTCGCCGCACGTCGCGCGCACGGTCGCCGACGCGCTCGCGCTCCTCGAGGCGCGCCGCGCGTTCGTGGTGCACGGCGCGGGCGGCATCGACGAGCTGTCGCCGGCCGGGCCGAACCTCGTGTTCGAGGTAGCGGACGGCACTGTGCGCGAGCGCGTGATCGATCCGGCCGACCTCGGAATCGAACCGTGCGACGGGGCCGAGCTCGTAGGCGGGTCGCCGGAGGAGAACGCCCGCACGGCACGCGAGATTCTGGGCGGTGCCTCGGGCGCGAAGCGCGCGGCCGTCGCGCTCAACGCGGCCGGCGCGATCGCCGCCGCGGGGCATGCTGCCGACCTGGAAGAAGGGCTCGCGGCGGCGGAGGATGCGATCGACAGCGGTCGTGCCGCGGCTCGTCTGGAGGAGCTCGTGGCGTTCTCGCGAGAATCCCCGTGATGGGACGTTTCGAGGAGGCGCTGCGTCGGCCGGGGCTGACCGCGATCGCGGAGGTGAAGCGCCGCTCGCCGTCGGCGGGCGACCTCCGTCCCGATGCGGATCCGGGAGCGATCGCCGCGGCATACGAGCGGGCCGGCGCTGCCGCCGTGTCGATACTCGTCGACGAGCGCTTCGGCGGCACCTGGGACGACCTGCGTGCCGCGCGTGCGTCGGCGACGCTGCCGCTCCTGGCAAAGGGGTTCTTCTCGACGGACGAGGATCTGCGCACTGCGCGCGGAGCGGGCGCCGATGCCGCACTTCTGTTGCTTCGCGACCTCGACGACGCGGCGGTGCGGCGTCTGCTCGTCTTCGCCGCCGAGCTCGGCCTCGAGACGCTCGTGGAGGCGCACGACGCGGTGGAGCTGGAGCGCGCGATCGCGCTCGCTGCGCCCGTGATCGGGATCAACGCGCGCGATCTCTCCACGTTCCGCATTGACCGCGAGGCGCAGCTCCGCCTGGTCGCGAGCGCGCCGCGCGATCGTGCCGTCGTCGCGGAGAGCGGCATCGAATCGCGGGCCCAGGGGGCGGCGGCCGAACTCGCCGGCGCCGAAGCGATCCTCGTCGGCTCGGCGCTCATGCGTGCGCACGACCCGGCTGCGAAGCTCGCCGAGCTCGTCTCGCGGCCACTGGTCAAGGTGTGCGGACTGACACGCGAGGAAGACGTGGCTGCCGCAGCCGAGGCCGGGGCCGACCTGGCCGGATTCGTTCTCGCAGAACGGAGCCCGCGTCGCGCCGCAGCCGTCCTCCCGGTACCCGGCACGATGCTCTCCGTTGCGGTCGTGGTGGGAGAAGCCGAGGGGGATGCCGACCTCGTCCAGCTCTACCCGGCGGAGGAGGGGAAGGTTCGCGGGCGCGACGCGGTGCTCCTGCGAGACGGCGAGGAGGTCGCGCGGGTCGTGGATCTCCCGTGGCAGGAGGAAGATCCAGCTCACCTCGAGCGCGCTCGCGCCGTCGAAGGGCGCGTGATGCTCGCAGGCGGGCTCGGCCCCGAGAACGTACGCGAGGCGATCGCTGCGGTGCGGCCCTGGGCCGTGGACGCCAGCTCGAGCCTCGAGACCGCGCCCGGCGAAAAGGACCACGGGCGAATCCGAGCGTACGTGGACGCGGCGCGATGACGATCGAGACGTACGGCGCCTACGGTGGCCGCTACGTCCCCGAGACGCTGATCCCGGCGCTGGACGAGCTCGAGCGCGGGTGGGCCGAGGCCCGAGCCGATCCCTCGTTTGGCGAAGAGCTCGACCTGCTCGGCCATCACTACGTCGGGCGACCAACCCCGCTCTACGAGACCGGGCGGTTCGCACCGCAGGGCCGCAGAATCGTCCTCAAGCGCGAGGATCTGAACCACACGGGCGCGCACAAGATCAACAACGCGCTCGGCCAGATCCTGCTCGCGCTGCGCCTCGGCAAGCGGCGCATCGTCGCCGAGACGGGAGCGGGGCAGCACGGCGTCGCCACCGCGACGGTCTGCGCGCGCTTCGGGCTCGAGTGCGTGGTCTACATGGGCGCCGAGGACATGCGCCGGCAGCATCCGAACGTCGAGCGCATGCGGCTTCTCGGCGCCGAGGTCGAGTCGGTCGAGTTCGGCACGAAGACCCTGAAGGAGGCGACGAGCGAGGCGATTCGCGACTGGATCGCGAACGTCGAGACGACGTACTACCTGATCGGCTCCTGCGTCGGTCCGGCGCCATACCCGAGCATCGTGCGAGAGTTGCAAGCTGTGATCGGCCGGGAGGCGCGCACGCAGATGCTCGAGACGTACGACCGGCTGCCCGACGCCGTCGTCGCATGTGTCGGCGGCGGCTCGAACGCCATCGGGCTCTTCGCCGGGTTCCTGGACGACGCGGACGTGCGGCTGATCGGCGTCGAGGCCGCGGGTGCGGCGAGCCTCGGGTCGGGCCGGCCGGCCGTTCTCCACGGAGCGCGCTCGTCTGTCCTCGCCGACGCCGACGGGCAGGTGCTCGACGCGCATTCCATCTCCGCGGGGCTGGATTATCCGGGGGTCGGGCCGGAGCACGCGGCGCTGCGCGACACCGGCCGTGTGAGCTACGTGACGGCGACCGACGAAGAGGCGTTGGCCGCCTTCCATCGCCTCGCCGAGACGGAGGGGATCCTGCCCGCGCTCGAGCCGGCCCATGCGCTCGCACGCGCGCTCGACATCGACGCCGAGCTCATCCTGGTGGGTCTCTCCGGGCGCGGCGACAAGGATCTCGCCGAGGTGCTCGGCCACTGAACAAGGCGCTCGTCGTCTACCTCATGGCGGGCCCCGAGACGCCCGAGCTCGCGCGCGCCGCGGAGTCCGGCGGCGCCGACCTGATCGAGATCGGGTTTCCCTTCTCGGATCCGCTCGCAGACGGCCCGGTGATCCGGCGGGCCGCGGAGCGCGCGCTCGCTGCGGGGATGCGCACCGCCGACTGCATCGAGAACGTGCGCGCGATACGTCACGAGGTCTCCGTGCCACTGATCCCGATGACGTATGCGTCGCTGTTCGAGGCCTATGGCTGGGAGCGCCTCGCCGCCGATGCGCGGGAAGCCGGAGCTGCGTCACTCATCGTCGCCGACCTTCCTGTCGACGTCCATCCGGAGCTTCGCCGCGTGCAGCTGGTCGCGCCGACGTCCACCGACGCGCGGATTGCGCTCGCCGCGGAGCGCACCGACGGCTGGCTCTATCTCGTCACCGTTGCCGGAACCACCGGAGCACGCACCGAGCTCTCGCCCGCGCTGGCGCCCCTCGTGGAGAGGACGCGGGCGCTCACCGACGCACCGCTCTATGCCGGCTTCGGCATCTCGACTCCCGAGCAGGCCGCCGATGCCGCCGAGCTGGCGGACGGCGTCGTCGTCGGGTCGGCAGCGCTGCTCGCGGCCGACGACGGGCCGGCGGCGCTCGAGCGCTTCGTCGCTCAGCTTCGCGCGGCGCTCGCCTGATCGACGAGCCAGTCGCGGGCGACGTGCCATGCCTCGGCGCCGGCGTCGATGTGCTCGAAGTGGCCAGTGTGCGAGAGAACGCGGAGCTCGCACGGGTCGCCGGCGTTCCGCGCCGCCGTCGCGTAGCTCGTTGCGATGCGCATCGACACCGTGTCGTCGCGGTCGCCGTGGAGGACGAGCTGTGGGATGCCGAGTGGCAGCCGTTCCCGAGGTGACGCGAGCACGTAACGCTCGAAGTGCGCGACCGGATCGCCGAGGAGCGCTCGTGTCGGCGTCGCGGAGGGCATGAGTCCCGCCGCGAGTGTGAGGTCCAGCACACCCGCCTGCGACACGGCGGCTCCGATCCGGACACGGGGCCCGGCGCCGGGAGCCCCGGCGGGCAGCGTCTCCCGCGCGGCTGCCCAGAACGCGAGCTGGCCTCCCGCAGAGTGCCCGACGGCGACGACACGGGAGAGCTCGAGGGGCGCCTGGACGTCGGCGAGCGCATCCACTCCCGCCGCGACATCGAGGAACGTGTCCGGCCAGCCGCCGCCACCACCGACGCGGCGGTACTCGAGATTCCATGCCGCCACACCGTGCGCGGCCAGATCGAGGCAGAGGCCGTCCATGAGCGACCGGTCGTACTGGGCGCGCCAGTACCCGCCGTGTGCGACGACTGCAACCGGATGGGGCCCGGTGCCCGACGGGAGGAAGAGCTCCACGAGCTGGCTCGGGTGAGAGCCGTAGGGATGCGTGGAACGGGTCATGCGCCCGGCAGGATTCGAACCTGCGGCCTCGCGCTCCGGAGGCGCGCGCTCTATCCCCTGAGCTACGGGCGCGGGGAGACGGCCAGTCTAACGACCGTCGATTAGGCTCAGCCGCGTGCTCGTCGCCGACGTGTCGGAGAACTACACCGACCTCGTCACGACGGTCTTCTCCTCGACGATCGCCGCGAAGGCGTGGCTCGCGACGGCCGCGGTACTCCTCGCGCTCGTGCAGGTGACGACCGCCGCGCGGATCTACGGAAAGCTCTCGTTTCTCCCCGAGCGCGGGCGGGCGGTCGCCCGGGTCCACCGCTGGTCGGGACGGATCGCCTTCCTCTGCACGCTGCCCGTCTTCTTCCACTGCGTCACGATCCTCGGCTTCCAGACGCCCGACACGCGAGTCGCGATTCACTCCCTTGTCGGCACGTTCGTCTACGGCGTGTTCGTCGCGAAGGTGCTGATCGTGCGCGACCACTCGCTGCCGCGCTGGGCCCTGCCGACCGCCGGGCTCACCCTGGCCTCGGTGCTCGTCGTACTGTGGGTGACGTCCAGTCTCTGGTACTTCACGACGGTGAGGTTCGGCTTCTGATGGGCCGCGGCTGGCGACCGATCCTTATCGGCGGCGCGGTCGCGGTCGCGACCTACGCACTCGCGCAGGCACAGATCTTCGCACCTTCGGTGCCGACGGGATTGGCCGCGGCCGGCGACTTCTACGCCGGCGAGACGGTCTTCCAGCGCGAGTGCGCAGGCTGTCACGGCGACGGAGGCAAGGGTGGAGGCGTCGGGCCTGCGCTGTTCGAGACTGGGCTCGACGCGACCGAGGTGGCCGCCGCCGTCCAGCAGGGCCGCGGTGTCATGCCCGCCGGGATCGTCAGCGGGCAGGAGCAGGCGGACGTCGTCGCGTACGTCGTCGCGGTCTCGAGCCCGTCCGAGTAGGTTCGAGCCGTGCAGGTCGAAGCCAGGATCGTCCGGTTGCAGCTCGCGGAGACGTTCGTCATCGCGCGGGCTGCAGCGGACTACGCCGACGTGGTGCAGGTGTCGATCGCCCACGAGGGCATCACGGGCCACGGGGAAGGAGCGCCGATCGAGCGCTACGACGAGTCGGCGGAGTCCGCGCTGCGCTTCGTCGACGATCACGGCGCGCTCGTAGGAGACGACCCGTTCGCGCTCGAGGACATCGGCGAGCGTCTCGGCTCGATCCGTGGAGAGCAGGCTGCGAAGTCCGCGCTTGACGCGGCCCTCCACGACCTGCAGGGAAAGCTCCTCGGCACCCCCGTGTTCCGAGTGCTCGGGTTGCCACGCACCGGCCCGCCGACGTCCTGGACGGTCTGGCTCGGCGACCCGGACGACATGGCACGGCGAGCGGAGCAGGCCACGACGTCGTATCGGCGGCTGAAGCTGAAGCTCGGCGGCGGTGACGGCCTTGACCTCGACCGCGTACGCGCGGTTCGAAGCGCGACCGACCTTCCGCTCATGGTCGACGTCAACGAGTGGTGGTCGCTCGACGAGGCGCTCGACGCACTGCCGCAGCTCGCGGAGATCGGCGTCGAGTACTGCGAGCAGCCGCTCCGCGCCGGCGACGAAGGCGGGCGGACGCTGAAGGACCGCTCGCCGATTCCGATCTACGTGGACGAGGACTGCCACACGCTCGCGGACGTCGGAACCTGCGCGGAGTTCGCGCACGGCATCAACATCAAGCTCGGCAAGTCGGGCGGCATCCGCGAGGCGATCCGCATGGTGCACGCCGCGCGCTCGCTGCGCATGGGCGTCATGCTCGGCTGCATGCTCGAGTCCGGCTTGGGCATCGCCGCGGGGTGCTGTGTCGCGTCGCTCTGCGACTACGTGGATCTCGACGGGAACCTGCTCCTGCGCGACGACCCCTGGCCGGGAGTCGAGCTCGTGGACGGTGTGCAGGTCCCCTCGCTCGAGCCGGGTCTCGGTGTGTCTCAGTCGGCGTGAGCGGCTCGCGACGCGTCCTCATCCTCGGCGAGGGCTTCTCGCATGACGCGCACTACGGCAAGACGATGCGCGGGATCGTCCGCTACGGGCCCGATCCGGTGGTGGCGATCCTCGACTCGCAGCGGGTGGGAGAGAGTCACGAGGGGATCCCGATCGTCGGCTCGGTCGACGATGCTCTTCCGTACGAGCCGACCGTCGCGATCGTCGGCGTCGCGACCCAGGGAGGTCGCTTCCCGCCCGCGTGGCGCGACATTCTGAAGGCGTGCATTGCAGCAGGTCTCGACGTCGAGAGCGGCCTGCACGAGTTCCTCTCCGGCGACCCCGAGCTGACGGAGCTCGCACGGGCGCGCGGCGTGGAGCTGCGCGACCTGCGCAAGCCTCCGCACGGGCTCAGCGTGCCGACGGGAGCGAACCTCGAGGGGGATGCGCGCGTCGTCCTCACCGTCGGCTCGGACTGCGCGATCGGGAAGAAGACGGTCGCGGTCGAGCTCGATCTCGAGGCCCGCAGACGCGGGCACGCGTCCGTCTTCGTGCCGACCGGACAGACGGGGATCGCGATTGCAGGCTGGGGCATCGCCGTCGACGCCGTCGTCTCGGATTTTCTCGCCGGCGCCGCCGAATGGCTCGTCGGCGAGGGAGAGCGCCGCGGCGGCGAGCTTCTCTTCGTCGAAGGGCAGGGCTCGCTCGTCCACCCGATGTATTCGGGCGTGACGCTCGGGCTCGTCCACGGCTCCGCACCACATCTTTTCGTCCTCTGTCACTCGGCCGGCGCGACGGAGATTGAAGGCAGCCCCGGCCACCCGATCCCGCCGCTTCCGGAGCTCGTGGCTCTGCACGAGTCGATATCGCTCCCGGCGCGCAAGGCGAAGGTGGCATGCATCGCCCTCAACACCGCGAGAATCGAGAGCGACGACGACGCCCGCTCGGCGATCGCGAAGGCGGCAGAGGAGACGGGTCTGCCGGCTGACGATCCCGTCCGCTTCGGAGCTCAGTATCTGCTTGACGCCATCCTCGGGCGCCTCTAGGCTCGCACGACGCTGCGGGCCGTGGGGGGCCCGCGTCTGGTGGATTGGATGCGGATTCTCGCTGTCGCAACGGCTCTCATCGCGGCGCTCCTGTGCGGAGCGTCCGTCGGCGTCGCCGCGGATGTCGGCGCGAACGACGACTCGGCGAAGCACTCGGAGGACGGCGGAGCCGCGCTCTACGCCGAGATGGCTGCATTGGGTCTCCGCCAGACGGTGATCGGCGTGCGGTTCGTCCCGAGCGAGGCCATCGTGATCCAGGACAAGCCGCTGCTCGATCGCGCGATTGCGGGCGCGGAGGCGGCGGGGCTTCGCGTCGTTCTCGCCGTCTACCCGTACCCGCCGCGCGAGGTCGAGGCGGGGCTCGGGTCACCGTCGCTCTTCGCGTCGTACGTGGGTGTGCTCGCCTCGATCTACCCGCAGATCAAGCACTTCGTGATCGGCAACGAGCCGAACCAGCCCGCGTTCTGGCGGCCGCAGTTCGACGCGACGGGCCAGATCGCGTCGGCGCGTGCATTTGGTCCGTATCTCGCCGCGGCCTACGACACGCTGAAGGGCGTCGATCCTTCGATCACGGTCATCGGCGTCGGCCTCTCGCCGCGCGGGAACGATCGACCGACCGCGAAGAACAACATCTCGACGTCACCCGTGCGCTTCCTCCGCGCGCTCGGTGAGTGGTATCGCAAGAGCGGCCGCGCGCTGCCGCTCATGGACGCCTTCAGCTTCCACCCGTACCCGAACGAGGCGACCGACCCACTCGAGCGAGGCTACGCGTGGCCGAACGCGGGATTCGCGAATCTCGACCGCCTGAAGCAGGCGCTCTGGGACGCGTTCCACGGAACGCCGCAATCGACCACGCTGGACGGCCTGAAGGTCCACCTGGACGAGGTCGGCTGGCAGGTCGAGACGGCCGGACGACCCGGCTACCGCGGGCAGGAGAACGTTCCGGTGACGGACGAGATCACGCAGGCGGCGATCTACGGCCAGCTCATCCGCGAGGCGGCATGCGATCCCGACGTCGCCTCGCTCAGCTTCTTCGGCTATCGGGACGACGGGCTGCGCACCGGGTTCCAGGCGGGACTCGCACGCGCCGACGGCTCCGCGCGACTGTCGGCCGCGGCGGTGCAGGAGGCGATCGCCGCATCGGCGTGCCCGGGGGAGCTCGAGGTCTGGTCTCCAGGGATCGAGGTGCTCGGCACCAAGGTTGCAGTAGGTGGCAAGGTCGCGGAGGTCACGACCCGGCTTGCCGCCGGCGAGGACGCGCGCGCGACGGTGTGTGTGCGCTCGGCCGACCTCGAGGAGCCGGGTCGCCGCTGCCGATCGGTGTCAGTTACCGGGCTGCGGTCGCTGAACGTGTCGCTCCGGCCGCCCGCGGAGACGACGCGTCGGGTGGAGGTGACGGTGCGCTTTGCCGCCGAGGCGAACCGCACGAGGCGCACGATCGTCGTTCGGCAGGCTCTCCTCCGACGCTGAACCCGCCTTGACAGCGAACACGTGTTCGTGTCATAGTGCGAACACATGTTCGGTCGTGTCTTCATCGTGGTGCTCGTCGCTGTCGTCCTCTGGGCGGTGCTGGCGCGCGACACCGGCGCGGGGCCGACCCCGCAGGTCCACCGCGTGCATGCCGGTGAGACGCTGTGGTCGATCGCGGCCGAGCGGTACGGAGGCGACCCGCGCGCCGGCGTGTGGAAGCTTCAGCAGGCGAACAAGTTGACCGGTGCGACCATCGTGCCCGGCCAGCGACTGCTCGTGCCCTAGCGGCGCGGCGCCCGGGCGCGGGTGGTATGAAACCCTCTGATGGCCTCCGACCGCATCCTCGAGCTCCTCCGCCGCCCGGTCGACGTCGACGAATACGCGGAGATCCGCGAGCTCTGGAAGACGCACTCGATCGCCGAAGACAACCGAGATCTGCCGGGGCTCATCTCGACCCTGACGGAGGACTGCGTCTACGAGGTCATGGGAACCGGTGCCCGCTGGGAGGGTCATGAAGGCGCCACGCGCTTCTACACGGAGCTCCTGACGGCGTTCCCGGACATCCACTTCGACCTCGAGTACATCGTCATCGGTCCCCAGGGTGTGTGTGAGGAGGCGCGGGTGACGGGCACGCACCAGGCCCGCTGGCTCGAGCACGAGCCGACGGGGGAGCGGCTCGAGTGGCGGAACGCGATCTTCTTCCCCTGGGATCCCCAGGCGAGGAAGTTCAAGGGCGAGATGGTGTACACCGATCTGGCGTTTCCCGGCGCCTAGCGCTCAGGCACTCAGAGCCGCGGGTTCCGCCGCATGCACCGTGTAGCGGCTGGCACAAGAACGTCGTTGAGTGCCCGTTTACACTCATCGCCGTGGAGCTGGACGTCGTTTTCCTCGGGACGTCGGGCTCCATGCCCACCGCGAAGCGCGCTCCGAGCGCCACGCTCGTGCGACGGGGCGGCGATCGGCTCCTCTTCGACTGCGCAGAGGGCACGCAGCGGCAGCTCCTGCGCAGCGACGTCGGCCTCGCGGAGCTCGAGGAGGTCTTCCTCACGCACTACCACGCCGATCACTACCTCGGCCTCCCGGGCATGCTCAAGACCTTCGCCCTTCGCGGTCGCGAGGTTCCGCTCACGATCTACGGTCCTCAGGGGCTGGAGGAGCTCTTCGGTGCGCTCAAGCGCATCTTCGGCCGGCTCACCTACCCGGTCTCGACCGTGGTGCTCGAGCCCGATGCTCGCCTCGAGCGCGAGGGCTACGCGATCGAGGCGTTCGAGGTCGACCACCGCGTCGCTGCGATCGGGTACGCGCTGGTCGAGGACGAGCGGCCGGGGAGATTCGACGTGGACGAAGCGATTCGTCTCGGCGTGCCGGACGGACGCGAGCGTGGGCTCCTCCAGCGGGGCGAGAGTGTGACGCTCGCCGACGGGCGTGTGGTCGCGCCGGATCACGTTCTCGGCGCGCCCCGCGCCGGACGCAAGGTCGTCCTGACGGGCGACACGGCACCGGCGGGCTCGGTCGTCGACGCCGCGACCGGTGCGGATCTGCTGATTCACGAGGCGACCTTTCTCGCCGACGAGCGTGACCGGGCGCGCGAGACCGGGCATTCGACGGCCGGCGAGGCGGCGCTCGTCGCCCGCGAGGCCGGTGTGAAGCTGCTCGCTCTCACGCACGTCTCGACGCGGTACTTCGGGCATCAGGTCGTCGACGAGGCGACGCAGCTGTTCCCGGCGACCGTCGTGCCGCGCGACTTCGACCTCGTGACCATTCCGTTCCCCGAGCGCGGGGAGCCGGAGCTCGTACGTTCGGGCGCCCGAACGCGTCAGCCCGCGCGCACGAACTCGATCCTCGTCGATCCGATGAGCCCGTCGGTCTCCAGCACGTAGACGCAGCGGCCCGTGCCGTCCGCGTTTGCCGGCGCGGGCACCGCAACCCGCCAGACGGCTCCCGGCGGAATAGCGCGTTCGGCGAGGATCGCTCGTCCCGACCGAATCCTCGTGGGAAGGCCCTGCTTTCCGAGAAGGGTGAGGTGAAGCTCGCCGGGCTGGCAGCCGAACACCTCGATGCGAGCGGCTTCTTCGCCGTGGAGATCGCCGTCTGGCCTGAGACCCGTGATCCGACGCGACATGCGGAGTGGCGGCTCGACTCGCCACAGGACCATGCCCGCCTGCTCGAACGATGCGGGCAACGAGGCGAGCTCCTCGCCGACGATCGAGGTGCCCGCGGGGGCAGCGACGGCCGGCGGCGCGAGGTCGACGCCCGAACGGCTTTCCAGCGCGCCGTCCCGGCGTACGGTTACGAGCTCCTGGGGCACGACACCAGGAGAGTCGGCTCCGCGAAGCCTGATCGCGCTCGTGACCGACTTGTTCCAAAAGAGCAGCTCCCACGTGGACGGCCAGAGGCGCTCGTCCGTGACCAGGAGCGCCACGTCACGTTCTCCGGTCGCATCGAGCCAGTCGACGGGAGCGCCCGCAAACGTGCGCTCGCGCTCGGTCTGCGAGCGCTCTCGGACCTCCCTGGAGGCAACCAGCGACGCCGCACCCAGCGCAACCGCGACGACGATGGCAAGGGCGGGCACCGCGCGGCGTGGAAGCAGCACGGCGGCGAGCATGAGGAGGGCGATGGCACCTGCGTAGACGCCTTCGAACGGAGCTTCGTCGAGGTGCTGGCTGAGCTGCTCGAGAGAGATCATGGACGGCGAGTCGGCGTACGCGGCCTGCGTCGTCACGCGATCGAGCGGGAGAAGCAGCGCAGCCGCCGCGACGGCGAACGCGACGAGCGACGTTGTCGGCTGCGGTCTTGGCGTACCTCGGTGGAGCCACACCGCGAACGCCACGAAGATGGGCGGTGCGACGGAGAGCAGCTGACGCTCGGTCACGTGCTCGACGAAGCGAGACGCGAACGCGCCGACGACGACGAGTGTCACCAAGGCGTACGCCAGCGCCGAGGCGACGAGCGCACGGACGCGGGAGTCGTCCTCCCGTCCGCGCAGCATCTCCCAGGCGAGGATCCCGAGCGCGACGAGGGGGACGGCGACGGTGATCAGCGCTACCGCGCCCGTCTGCCACGCCAGCGACTGCGCGATGTCGCCGAGTGAGTACTCGTCCGCCTCACCCAGTGGTGCGTACGCGCCCAGGAGCTCGCCGAACCCGCCCGCGCGCACCCGGGCGGCGACCCAGAGCGCCGCGCCCGCCCCGAGAACTCCAATCGTCAGCAGGAGTCGCCGGAAGGGCGCAAGGGATCGCTCGGCGACGGCCACGAGACCGAGCGCCAGAAGGATCGTGCCGGCGAGTCCGACCGCCTGCAGTCGCGTCCCGAACGCAAGCGCTACCGCACCCAGCAGGCATCCCTGCCGCACGAACGTCGGCCGCTCGAGACATGACGCCAGCGCCCAGACGGCGAGCGTCGCGACGAGGTAGTAGAGCGCCTCGCTCATGAAGAGCCCGCTGTAGACGAGGCCGGGTATGAGAACGCTGAGACCTGCTGCGGCAAACGCCCAGCGGGCACCTGCGATCGGGCGCGTCCACACGAACACCGGGACGGCCGTCAGCGACATCGCGAGCGCCTGCAGGAGCTGCACTGTTCGCACTCCGTCCTCGAGACCGGTCCATACGAACGGCAGGCCCACCAGCAGCGGATAAACGAGGCTGTAGTAGGGAATTCGCTCGCCCAGCACGGAGAGCCCGTCTCCGGCCACCAGCGAGCGTCCGAGCAGTCCGTAGAGCTGCTCGTCGGGCGCGATCCACGGAGCGTCGACGCCGCTCGAGAGCGCGAATCGCACCGCGGTCGAGACGACCACCAGGCCGCCGAGTGCCACGAGCGCGCGATCGATGCGTCGGCGGCGCGACATCACGAGACCTTGCCAGTCGACGCGGCCATGCAGACTGGGCATTCATCTACACTCGCCCGAGACCCGCCTTTAAACCGGTCCAGCGAGGCCGGAAAGGAGCGAGATGACGGCGCACGTCCCCGAAGACGCAACCGCGAGGCTCCTCCTCGACGGCGAGGCGATCTCGAAGGCGCTGTCGCGCGTCGCTCACGAAATCATCGAGCGCAACGGGGAGGGCGGGCTCGAGCGCGTTGCGCTCGTCGGCATCCAGTCGCGCGGGGCGCCGCTCGCGTCGCGGCTGCGCCGGCTGGTGGCGGAGCGGAGTGGGACCGAGCTTCCGGTAGGCGCCCTCGACATCACATTCCATCGCGACGACGTGCACGTCCGCGACGGCGGCCGCCCGCCCGGGCGCCAGCCGGTCGTGCGGGCGACGAGCATCGCGTTTCCGATCGAAGGCATGACGGTCGTCCTGGTGGACGATGTGCTGTACACGGGGCGAACGATCCGGGCGGCGATCGACGCCCTCTTCGAGTTCGGGCGCCCGGCCCGCGTCCAGCTCGCAGTGCTCGTCGATCGCGGCCACCGCGAGCTGCCGATTCGACCGGACTACGTGGGCAAGAACCTTCCGACCGGGCGCGGGGAGCGGATCCAGGTGGAGCTCGTCGAACTCGACGAGCGCGACGGGATCTTCCTCGTGGGCGAGCGCGAGGATGCAGAAGATGGCTGAGCTCCGGCTGCCGTCGCCGCCGAGGAGACACCTCCTCTCCATCGCGGATCTCGAGCGCGCTGACATCGAGCGCGTCCTCGAGACCGCCCGCTCGCTCGCGGCGTCGATCGACCGCGAGGTGAAGAAGCTTCCAACCCTCCGCGGGCGCATGGTCGTGAACCTGTTCTACGAGTCGTCGACCCGGACGCTCGCGAGCTTCGAGCTCGCAGCAAAGCGTCTCTCGGCGGACACGATGTCGCTGCGGTCCGCCGGATCATCGGTGGACAAGGGGGAGTCGCTCAAGGACACGGCGCTGACGCTCTCTGCGTACGAGCCGGACGTCATCGTCGTTCGTCATCCGTCGATCGGCGCGCCGCAGCTCGTCGCGCGCCTCACTGACGCGCACGTGGTGAACGCCGGAGACGGGAAGCACCAGCACCCGACGCAGGCCCTGCTCGACCTCTACACCATGCGCGAGACGCTCGGCCGACTCGAGGACCTCCACGTCGCGATCGTCGGCGACGTGCTCCACTCGCGGGTCGCCCGCTCGCTGGTGCAGGCGCTCGCACTGGTTGGAGCTCGGACGGTGCTCGTCGGGCCGCCCACGCTCGTTCCCCGCGGCATGGAGGCGCTGGGCTGTGGGGTGTCCCACGAGATCGACGCGATCGCCGACGCGGACGTCGTCTACGTCCTGCGCATGCAGCACGAGCGCATGGGGCAGGCGTTCGTCCCGTCGCTCCGCGAATACACGGCGCTCTACGGGATCGGCCCGGATCGTGTGCGAAGCGGCCAGGTCGTGATGCACCCGGGCCCGATGAACCGCGGCGTCGAGATCGACCCGCGCGTCGCCGATTCCGAGGCCGCCCTCGTGACCGACCAGGTGCGCTCGGGTCTCGTCGTGCGCATGGCCGTGCTGTACGACGTACTCACCGTGGCGCCTGCGGCGTCTGACTCGTCGGGTGCGAGCGCTCCGGCGCGGGTCTCGCTGGAGATCGCGTAGTGCTCGTCGCGCGGAACGGCCGCAGCGACTCGTTGACGCTCGAGGGGCGCGTACTCGCTCCGGCGCAGGGGATCGACGAGGCGCTGCGCATCACCGTCGCGAACGGCGTCATCGCGGCGCTCGAGCCGGGAGCGGCCGGCTCGCTGACGATCGCTCCGGCCTTCGTCGATCCGCACGTACACCTGCGCACACCGGGCCGCGAGGACGAGGAGACGATCCGCTCCGGCACGGAAGCCGCGGCCGCGGGCGGCTACTGCGCGATCCTGGCGATGCCGAACACGGAGCCCGTCGTCGACTCGACCTCGGTGCTAGGGGCGCTCGTCGAGCGCGCGCGCGAGGAGGCCGTCGTGCCGACCGGCTTCATGGCGGCGATCAGCAAGGGCCAGCACGGAGACGAGCTGACCGAGATGGCCGCGCTCGCACAGGCGGGCGCGGCAGCGTTCACGGATGACGGCCGACCGGTCGTCTCCGCAGGGCTCATGCGGCGCGCGCTGCAGTACAGCGCGATCACAGACCTGCGGCTCGCTCTCCACTGCGAGGAGCCGTCGCTGTCGCTTGGCGGCCATGCGCACGAGGGGATCGTTTCGGCCGAGCTCGGGATCGGTCCATACCCGTCAGCGGCGGAGAGCGTCATGGTCGAGCGCGATCTCGCTCTCGCCGGGAGCGAGCGGCGACCGATCCATCTCATGCACCTGTCGGCGCGCGAGTCGGTCGCGTCGCTCGAGCACGCACTCGCGAGCGGCGTCGTCGCGACGGGAGAGGTCACGCCTCACCATCTCGTCCTCACCGACGAGGCCGTGCGCTCGCTCGACCCGAACACGAAGATGAATCCCCCGCTGCGGTCGGCCGAGGACTGCGAGGCGCTGCGCGACGCGCTGCGGCGAGGCGCGATCTCCTGTGTCGCGACCGACCACGCGCCGCATGCGCGACACGAGAAGGACGTCCCGTTCGAGGAGGCTCCGTTCGGCGTGACCGGGCTCGAAACGGCGTTCGCGGCGCTCCACACACATCTTGTCGTGCCCGGCGTCCTGACGCTCGAGACGCTCCTGGAGCGCATGTCCGCCGGCCCGGCCCGGGCGTTCGACCTCGTCGAGCCTCGCATCGAGGTCGGCGCGCGGGCGAATCTCGTTGCGCTCGATCTCGACGCGGAGTGGACGGTGACGGAAGCGGGCTTCCGCTCGCTGTCGGCGAACTCGTGGCTTCTCGACCAGACGCTCCGCGGCCGCGTGGTGAAGACGGTCGCCGACGGACGGGTGGTGTTCGACGCATGAGCGCGGGCTACCTCCTGCTCGAGGACGGAACGGTCTTCCGCGGCCGCTCCGTCGCCGCCGACGGCGTCGCGTTCGGCGAGGCCGTCTTCACGACCGGGATGACGGGCTACCAGGAGACGGTGACGGACCCGAGCTACGCGGGCCAGCTCGTGTGCTTCACGACGACGATGGTCGGAAACTACGGTGTCGCCGACGACCGCGACGAGTCTGCCGCCCCGCACGCGAAGGCCGCGCTCATGCGCGCCTGCGGCGGGACGGAGTGGGCCGGATGGCTCCGCGGCCACGGTCTCGTCGGGCTCGAGGGAGTCGACACGCGCTCGCTCGTCCTGCGCCTGCGTGACTCGGGATCGATGCGCGCCGCAGTCGTTTCCGACGAGGGTGCGCTCTCGCCGGAGAACGCTTTGGCGCAGGTGCGTGCACAGCCGCCCATGGAGGGCCGGGCCCTCGTCGCCGAGGTCTCGACGCGCGCGCCCTACTCATTTGGCGAGTCGGGCGCAGTGCGGGTCGCCGTCGTCGACTACGGCGCGAAGCGCTCGATCATGCGGCGCCTCGTTCGAGCGGGCGCCGCAGTAACCGTATGCCCACACACGACTCCGGCCGACGAGCTCGCGACCTTCGACGGCGTCGTCCTCTCGAATGGACCCGGAGACCCCGAGCCGCTGCAGGCCGAGACCGAGATCGTGCGCGATGCGCTGGGACGCGTCCCCATGCTCGGGATCTGCCTCGGTCACCAGCTCCTCGGACTCGCGGCCGGGCACAACACGTACAAGCTCCCATTCGGCCACCGTGGCTCGAACCATCCGGTGCTCGAGAGACGAACGGGACGCGTTCTCGTCACGAGCCAGAACCACGGCTTCGCGGTCGAAGCATCCGACGACGCGGAGGCGACCTACGTGTCGCTCTACGACGGCACGGTCGAGGGCTTCGACTTCCCAGAGCTGCGCGCCCGCTCGGTGCAGTTCCATCCCGAGGCCGGCCCCGGGCCGCACGACGCCTGGCCGATCCTCGAGTCCTGGGTGGAGGAGCTTCGCGCCTAATGCCGCGTCGCGACGACATCGAGTCCATCTGCGTCATCGGGTCCGGCCCGATCGTGATCGGCCAGGCCTGCGAGTTCGACTACGCGGGCTGCCAGGCGCTGAAAGTGCTCCGCGAGGAGGGCTACCGGACGATCGTCTGCAACTCGAACCCGGCGACGATCATGACCGATCCCGGCTTCGCCGATCGCACCTACATCGAGCCGCTCGATCTCGACAGCGTCGCCTCGGTGCTGCGGCGCGAGCGTCCCGACGCGCTGCTGCCCACGCTCGGCGGTCAGACGGCGCTCAATCTCGCGGTCGAGCTCTGGGACGACGGTGTCCTCGACGAGCTCTCCGTGGAGCTCATCGGCGCCCCCGTCGACGTCATCCGCCGTGCCGAGGATCGTGAGCTCTTCCGCGACGCGGTGCAGAGCTGTGGCTTGCAGGTACCAGCGTCCGTCATCGTCACGAGTCTCGACCAGCTCGCGGATCTGACCACCCCCGCGGTCGTGCGACCCGCTTTCACCCTCGGCGGCCAGGGGGGCGGCTTCGCCGAGGATCGTGCGACGCTCGCGTTCCAGGTCGAGCGTGGCCTGTGGGAGTCGCCGATCGGGCAGGTACTCGTCGAGGAATCCGTGCGCGGCTGGGACGAGTTCGAGCTCGAGGTCATGCGGGACCGGGCGGACAACGTCGTCATCGTCTGCTCGATCGAGAACCTCGACCCGATGGGGGTGCACACGGGCGACTCGGTCACGGTCGCGCCGCAGATGACGCTCTCCGACGAGGCGTACCAGGAGCTGCGAGACGCAGCTGCGGCGATCATCCGCGCCGTCGGCGTGGAGACCGGCGGCTCGAACATCCAGTTCGCGCGCAGCCGCGCCACGGGCGAGCTGCGTGTGATCGAGATGAACCCACGCGTCTCCCGCTCGTCGGCGCTCGCATCGAAGGCGACCGGCTACCCGATCGCGAAGGTCGCCGCAAAGCTGGCCGTCGGCTACACGCTCGACGAGATCCCCAACGACCTCACGAAGACGACACCGGCGAGCTTCGAGCCGACCCTCGACTACGTCGTGGTCAAGTTCCCGCGCTTCGCCTTCGAGAAGTTTCCCGGCGCAGACCAGACGCTCGGCACGCAGATGAAGTCGGTCGGCGAGGCGATGGGCATCGGACGCACCTTCTCGGAGGCGCTCCTGAAAGCGCACGGCTCCCGCGAGCTCGAGCGTGGTGCCCCGACCCCGTGGCCGTCGCTCGCCGACGAGGATCTTCCGGAAGGACTGCATCCGTGGTTCCGCGAGGAGATTGCGAAGGCGCGCACGGAGCTCGCGAGCGGCGACATCGCGCGCGCCAAGCGCGCGGGCTGGGGCGACGACACGCTCGGCGAGGCGCTTGGCGTGAGCGGTGCGGAGGTGCGCCGCCTCCGTCACGAGCAGGGGATTCGGCCCGCCTATCGCCGCGTCGACAGCTGCGCGGGCGAGGTCGAGGCCGCCTCGAACTACTTCTACTCGACCTGGGGCGAGGAGGACGAGGCTCCGCCGACGGGCGAGAAGCCACGCGTCGTCATCCTCGGCTCGGGCCCGAACCGCATCGGCCAGGGGATCGAGTTCGACTACTGCTGCGTCCACGCAGCGCAGACCTTTCGCGCGCTCGGTTACGAAGCGGTGATGGTCAACTGCAACCCCGAGACGGTCTCGACCGACTATGACACCTCGGATCGCCTTTACTTCGAGCCGCTGTCGCCCGAGGAGGTGCTCGCGGTATGCGATCGCGAGCAGCCCGTCGGCGTCGTTACGCAGTTCGGCGGTCAGACGCCGCTTCGACTCGCGCGCTCGATCGAGGAGGGCGGCTTCGCGATCCTCGGCACCCCACACGAGGCTATCGACCTGGCCGAGGATCGCGAGCGCTTCGGCCTCCTCGCGGAGGCGCTCGGGATCCGCTGTCCGCCGTGGGCGATCGTGTCGGATCTCAGCGAAGCGCTCGACGCCGTTCACGAGATCGGCTATCCGGTTCTCGTGCGGCCGTCGTACGTCCTGGGTGGCCGCGCGATGCGCGTCTGCTACGACGGAGACCAGCTCGAGGCGGCAATGGCCGCCGTCACCGGCAGCGTCCTCCTCGACCGCTTCGTCGAGAACGCGATCGAACTCGACGTGGACGCCCTCTGCGACGGAGAGCAGGTGTACATCGGTGCCGTCATGCAGCACGTCGAGGAGGCCGGCGTGCACTCGGGTGACTCGACCTGCGTCCTGCCCGCGCCGTCCCTGACGCTCGCCGCGGCACTCGAGGTCGACCACATCGTGAAGCGGCTCGGTCCGGCGCTCGGCGTGGTCGGCATCCTGAACGTCCAGCTTGCGATCGCCGACGGGACGGTCTACGTGCTCGAGGTGAACCCCCGCGCGTCGCGCACCGTCCCGTTCGCGAGCAAGGCGATCGGCGTGAACCTCGTGGACGCGGCCTGCCGGCTCGCCGCCGGTGCCACGTTGGGCGAGCTGGATCTGCCGGTGCCACGGCCGACCCAGGTGAGCGTGAAGGCCGCGGTGCTGCCGTTCGCGCGCTTCCCGGGAGCGGATCCCGTGCTCGGGCCGGAGATGCGCTCGACGGGCGAGGTCATGGCGAGCGCCGCCGATCTCCCGACCGCGCTTGCGAAGGCGGAGCGAGCCGCCGGTCGACCGCTTCCGACGTCAGGCACCGCGTTCCTGTCCGTACGCGACGAGGACAAGCCCGCCGCGGTTGCCGTCGCAGCCGCGCTCGCCGGCCTCGGCTTCGAGCTCGTCGCGACCGAGGGCACGGCTCGCACGCTGCGGGCAGCCGGCCTCTCGATCGACGAGATCGCGAAGGTCGCGGATGCGAACGACGACGACGAGACCGTGGTCGACCTCGTGCGCAGCGGGCGCTGCGATCTCGTCGTCAACACGCCGCAGGGAGGCGGTGCGCGCGCCGATGGCTATCTCATCCGTGAGGCCGCGCTCGTCGCACGCGTGCCGTGTGTGACCACGATCTCGGGCGCGGCGGCGGCCGTACATGCGATCGCGAATGCGAGAGCCGAGTCGGCGCTGTCACTGCAGGAGCGCATCGGGATCGAGGCGTGAACGCGCGGCGAGAGCGGTTACGGGCGATCGGCGTCGAGCAGATCGGCCCCTACGGGCTCATCCGGTTCGAGCGAGGGGATCTCGAGACGGGTGTCGCCGGACAGTTCTTCATGCTCGAGGCGCCGGGGCGTGTGCTCCCGCGCCCGATGAGCCTGTGCCGGGCGGTGTCCGGCGAGCTCCAGTTCCTCGTCGACCCGATCGGGCCGGGCACTCGCGCTCTCTGCGCGCTCGCGCGTGGCGACGCGATCCATGTCTTCGGCCCGCTCGGCAACGGCTTCGACCTCGACGTCCGGCGGCCACTTCTCGTGGCGGGAGGGATCGGCATTGCGCCCATGCCGTATCTCGCCGAGTCGCTCGGAGGCGCACCGGCGATCCTCGGGTTTCGCAGCCACCGTCACGCCGAGGCGGCAAAGCTTCTTCCTGGAGCAGTCGCCGTCGTCGAGCCACGTCTCGTCACCGAGCTTCTCCCCGACGACCCCGGCGACGTGCTCGCGTGCGGCCCGGAGCCGATGCTCGAAGTCCTTCGCACGCTCGTCCCCGGGGCGCAGCTCGCCTGGGAGGCACCGATGGCGTGCGGCTACGGGGCCTGCTACGGCTGCGTCGTCGAGCGCGACGGCAGATACGTGCGCCTGTGCGTCGAGGGGCCGATCCTGCAGGACGCCGCGTGACCGCGCCTGGGACTCCGCCGATACTGAACGCCTCCGGCTGTCTCGACGCGCTGACGGCTCCACGTGTCGCCCAGCGGCTCGACGCCTTCGTGACGAAGACGGTGACACCGCTCCCGCGCGACGGCAACCCACCGCCGCGCATCGCCGAGACGGAGTGCGGCATGCTGAACTCGATCGGCCTGCAGAACCCTGGGATCGACGCCTTCGTGCGCGACAACCTGCCGCTGCTGGCGGAGCTCGGAGTGCCGCTGTGGGTCTCCGTCGGCGGGTTCTCGGCCGACGACTACGCGCTCGTCTGCACGCGTCTCGACGAGTGCGCCGACGTGAGCACGATCGAGCTGAACCTCTCCTGTCCGAACGTCGAAGAGGCGGCCGAGACCGCGGCCGAGCTCGTCGCCGCAGCGCGCCGAGCGACCACGAAGCCGCTCTACGCAAAGCTCTCCCCGGCCACCTGGGACGTCGCCGAGTCGGCCCGCGCCGTGGGCTCGGCAGGAGCTGACGGCCTCTCGCTCGTCAACACGCTCCGCGGCCTCGGGTTCGATCGCGCGAGCGGGCAACCGCTGCTCGCCCGAGGCGCCGGCGGCTACTCCGGTCCGGCTCTACGACCGATCGCGCTCGCGTGTGTGGACGCCTGCGCGCGCGCGGTCGCGCTCCCGATCGTCGGGATGGGAGGGGTCGGCTCCGGGCGCGACGTCGAGGATTTCGTCAGTGCGGGAGCGGGCTCGGTCGCGCTCGGAACGATCCTCTTCTCCGATCCCTGGGCGCCGGATCGCATTCGCTCGGAGCTCGAAGCAGCGGGCGGCTCCGATGCCGAGGAGGTACCCGGCCGTGTGTCCGAATCCGTCGCCTGACGCAGCCGTCGTCTGTTTCGCAAACAGAAAAACTCCTGCAAATCAGCTAAAACAGTTCAGCTTGACCGTCGGGACAACCTTGGTAGACTCGTCCGGCTCATGGTCACGACGAAGACGCACGTGCAGGCGCCTGCACGCTCCCTCGACCAGAGGATGGAAGCACTACAACGAGCGAACGACGTTCGCGTCCGCCGCGCGCAGCTCAAGCGCGACCTGAAGGCGGGCCAGGAAAGCATCGAGACGATCCTCCTCGATCCACCCGAGTGGGTCGAGACCGCGAAGGTGTTCGACATGCTCATGGCAGTACCGAAGTTCGGCCGCGTCAAGGCCGCCCGACTGCTCAATCAGTGCCGGATCAGCCAGTCGAAGACCGTCGGCGGCCTCTCGGAGCGCCAGCGAACCGAGCTCGTCGACCTCTTCAACAACCGCGGCTAGCGCGCGCGGTGCCGTCCCGGCCCGTCTTCGTCGTCACGGGGCCCTCGGGGGCGGGGAAGGGGACACTGATCAAGGGGCTGCTCGAGCGCGTGCCCGGACTCGAGATCGCCGTGTCGGCGACGACGCGCCCGCAGCGCCCGGGCGAGGAAGACGGTCACGACTACTGGTTCCTCTCCGACGAGGAGTTCACGCGTCGGGTCGACGCCGACGAGTTCCTCGAGTGGGTGCCGTACGTCTCCGGGCGCCGCTACGGGACGCTGCGCTCCGAGATCGACCGGATCTCGAGTGAGGAGTCCGTCTGCGTGCTCGAGCTCGAGCTCGAGGGTGCGCTCAGGGTGCAGGACGAGGTTCCGCGGAGCGTCACGATCTTCATCGCCGCCGACGTGGACGAGCTGGAGCGCCGCCTTCGCGAGCGCGCGACCGAGTCGACAGGTGAGATCGGGGAGAGAATCGAGCTCGCCCGCGAGCAGCTCGAGCGCGCACACGAGTTCCGTTACATGGTGCGAAACGACGACATCGAGAGGGCGACAGCGGCCCTTGTCGTACTCGTCGAGTGCGAAGTCGCCCGCGCAGGTACCATGGCGGGCCGATGATCTATCCACGCCTCGACGATCTGCTCGACCAAGTAGACGGCTCGCGCTACGCGCTCGTGCTCGTCGCGGCGAAGCGAGCGCGGCAGATCAACAACTATCACCATCAGCTCGGTGAGGGCATCGGCTTCGACGAAGCCCCGCCGCCGCTCATCGAATCCCGCTCGAAGAACTACCTGACGATGGCGATGGAAGAGATCGCCGGCGGGAAGATCAGGCACCTCTCTCCCACGAGCTGAGCGAGGGCGCGTGGCGCGCATCCTGCTCGGAGTCACCGGCGGGATAGCGGCCTACAAGGCGTGCACGCTCGTGCGCCTGCTCGTACGGGCAGGACACGACGTCGAACCTGTTCTCACCGCGGGGGCCGAGCGGTTCGTTGCGCGCGAGACCTTTGTCGCGCTGGCACGGAGTGCGCCCCGTGAGGATCCGTATCCGCATCTCGGGCGCTGGGACCTGCTCGTCGTGGCGCCCCTCACGGCGAACACGCTTGCACGCATGGCGCATGGGCTCGCCGACGACGTGCTCACCGAGGCGGTGCTCGCGCATGTGGGACCGGTGCTCGTCGCGCCGGCGATGAACACGCGCATGTGGCTCCATCCGGCGACGCAGGAGAACCTCGCGACGTTGCGCGCTCGCGGCGTCCAGGTCGTCGGGCCGGCGGCGGGCGAGCTCGCCGAAGGCGAGGAAGGAGTCGGCCGGATGGCCGAGCCCGAGGCGATCTTCGAACGCATCGAGTCGCTTCTCGCGCCTGCGCAAGGCCCGCTGCATGGCAAGCGCGTTCTCGTTTCCGCTGGCGGGACGCAGGAGCCGCTCGACTCCGTGCGCTACGTGGGGAACCGCTCGTCGGGCCGAATGGGGGTCGCGCTCGCCGAGGAGGCGCAAGCGCGGGGGGCGGACGTGACGCTGCTCGCGGCCAACCTCGCCCTGCCCGCGCCCGCGGGCGTCGACGTGGTCGAAACGCCGACCGCGGCCGACCTGGAGCTCGAGGCGCTGGCTCGGGCCGATGCCGACGTGATCGTGATGGCCGCAGCGGTCGCCGACTACCGGGCAGCCGCTCCGTCGACGAGTAAGCGCTGGAAGGACGGATCCACGTGGGTCGTCGAGCTCGAGCCGACAACCGACGTGCTCGGCGCCCTGGGTGCGTCGCGCAGGCCCGGGCAGGTCATCGTGGGCTTCGCAGCCGACGAGGCCGAGGCCGGCCTCGAGCGTGCTCGCGAGAAGCGCCGAGCCAAGCACGCGGACCTCTTCGTCTACAACGACGTCTCCCGAGCGGACATCGGGTTCGACTCGCTCGAGAACGAGGTGACCGTCGTCTCGGCGAACGGCGATCGCCACGTCGCGAAGGCGCCGAAGCGGGTCGTCGCCGCGGCTGTGCTCGACGAAGTGGAGCGGCTACTCTCGGAGACATGACGGACGCCGCTCGCGCGGAGAGGCCTGTCGTAGCGCGGTCTGCGGCCGGCGTCGTCCAGCGCGTGGTGGAGAACCTGCAACGCGCGGTGCGCGCTCCGCGCGAAACGCTCGAGCTGTGTGTCCTCTGCGTGCTCGCGGAGGGTCACCTGATCATCGAGGACTTCCCGGGTGTGGGAAAGACCGTTCTCGCGAAGTCGGTCGCTCGCTCGCTGCACCTTTCGTTCTCCCGGCTGCAGTTCACGCCCGACCTCCTGCCCACCGACGTGACCGGCGTCAACGTCTTCAACCAGGGCACGGGCGAGTTCGAGTTCCGGCCAGGCCCGGTCTTCGCGAACGTCATCCTCGTCGACGAGATCAATCGCGCATCACCAAAGACGCAGTCGGCGCTGCTCGAGGCGATGCAGGAGACGCAGGTCACGATCGACGGCGCGACCTACTCGCTCGACCTGCCGTTCTTCGTCGTCGCGACGCAGAATCCGATCGAGTACGAGGGGACGTATCCGCTTCCCGAGGCGCAGCTCGACCGCTTCACGGCGCGCCTGTCCCTCGGGTACCCGCCGTTCGGCGAGGAGGTGAGCATGCTCGCGGAGCAGACGACCGCTCCGCCGCTCGACCAGCTCGAGGCGGTCGCCGACCGCGACGACCTCGTCGGCGCGATCGAGGCGGCTCGTGCCGTCTACGTCGAGGAGAGCGTCGGAGAGTACGTCGTCACGATCCTTCGTCACACGCGCGACAGCTCGCTGCTGGCGCTGGGAGCGAGCCCACGCGCGGGAATCGCGCTTCTCCGCATGTCCAAGGCGCGAGCCGTGGCACTCGGGCGCGACTACGTGATTCCCGAGGACGTGCAGGCGGTCGCAGGCGTCGTGCTGGCGCATCGCGTGATCCTCGCGCCCGAGGCGCGAGCGTCGGGAATGCGCGGCGAAGACGCCGTCGAGCGTGCCCTGACCGAGGCTCCGATCCCGAAATGAGCGCGCACCGCGGCGGGGTCGCGCTCGGGGCTGTCGCTCTCGTTGCGGCAATCGCGAGCGGCTCGCGCGCGCTCGGCGTGGTCGGCGTCGGCTTTCTTCTCGCGGGCGGTGTCACGTGGTTCTGGGCGTGGCTCGTCGACCGTCCGGTTCACGTCGTTCACAGGTTCGAACCTTCCCTCGCGACCGAGGGAGACGTCGTCCGGGTTGCGCTCGGCGTGCAGCGGCGGTCTCGAATGCCGCTCGGCTCGCTGACCGTTCGACTGATCGTCGGCAAGGTCGGCACGTGCTCATGCCGGATGCGGGGGCACGGGGGCATGGCGAAGGGCGGGGTGACACTGGGCCCGCTGTCACGAGGGCTGTACGAGCTCTCCGATCCGCGAGTCGTCTTCGGCGATCTTCTGGGCCTGGTCACGGTCGCGCCTCCGGTGGTGTGCGATCCCGCGACGCTCGTCGTGCGCCCGCGACTGACCGCCCTCGACGGCCTCTACTCGGATGCCGGCCGGGCAGCGGGTGACGGACGGCGCATCCTCCTGCGGCGCGCTGCGGGCTTCGACTTCCACTCGGTGCGCGAGTACGAACAGGGCGAGTCGCTGCGCCGCGTGCACTGGCCGACGAGTGCGCGCCGCGGACAGCTCATGGTGAAGGAGCTCGAAGACACGGCCCACGACGGCGTCGTGGTGATCCTCGACTGCGATCCTCGCTATGCGGTGGGCGACCCACCCGAC
This sequence comes from uncultured Gaiellaceae bacterium, assembly GCA_963740105.1. Classification (GTDB taxonomy): domain Bacteria; phylum Actinomycetota; class Thermoleophilia; order Gaiellales; family Gaiellaceae; genus GMQP-bins7. Next base: position 62,360 of record CAVUCT010000008.1, on the reverse strand, counting down.
TCGAGCTTCGACGCCGCGGTGCGAGTCGCCGGGTCGCTCGTGCAGGCGCACGCCGTCAGGGGACGGGCCGTCACGCTCGTGTCGACGGGTGGCACGCGCGCCGTCATTCCCGTGCGCTCGGCGGCGGCGGACCTCGATGGCGCCGTGAGCTCGCTCGCAGCCGCGGAAGCGGATGCCCTCGACGGTCTCGGGCGGTTCCTCGCCGGCGACCACTCGTGGACGTCGAGCGGTGAGCTGGCGGTGGTGACGGCGACGACCGATGCGGGGGCGTTCGTCCAGGTGCTCGCGCTGAGCGCGCGACGCCTGGTCTCGGTCGTCTGGATCGACGCTGCGAGCTTCGCGTCGCGCCCGACGCGCGTCGAGCCCGGCCTCCTCCGTCTGTCCGCCCATGGTGTTCCGACTGCCGTGGTGAGGCGAGGAGACGATCTCGCGACGGTGCTCGGGGCGCGGTCGCTCGAGGCGGTGGCGCGTGCGTAGAACGCTTCTCGCAGCACTGCTTCCCGCGCTGGCCATTGCGTTCGCGTGGCTGGGCCTCGAGGATCCGCGCAACGGCGGGCGAGGGACTCGCAGTCGCTGCGCTCGCGATCGTGGCCGCGCTCGTCCGTCCTGGAGTTGCGCGCGGCGCGGTTGCAGTCGTCGCGGCGCTGGTTGCAGCGTGGATCGCCTTCGGCGTGCAACCCTGGGAGCTCGTACCGTTCCGCGATGAGCGCGTGCTCGCGCCGGCGCTGAGCGACGGAGCGCGCGGGATCGTGGACTTCTACGAGGTCTTTCTCCCGTTCGAGCCGGCCGTGAATCCCGAGATGCACTCGCTCGTCCTCTGCGCGATCTTCGGATTCGCCGCGGCCGTTGCGCTACTCGTCGCAGCGCGTCGACCGCTCCCCGCGGCCGCGGTGACCGTCGCGGGCGTGGGCTGGCCGGCCACGCTTCTGGGCGGCACTGCGATCGTCGCTGGAACGGTGGCCCTCGCAGCGGCACTCGCCATCCCGCTGGTCCTGAGAGTCACGTCGGCACGCGCAGCGCTGGCCGGAGGCGCCATCGGCCTCCTCGTGGTGCTCGGAGCCGCTGCGACGTCGTCGTCGACGACGCTCGCACGCGAGGCCGCTGTCGACTGGGAGACGTGGGACATCCGCGGGCAGGGACGGCAGGCAAGCGAGGTCCGGTTCATCTGGGACTCGAACTACGAGGGGATCACGTTTCCGGCCGAGAAGACCGTAGTGCTGCGCGTCGACGGACCGAGCACGCCGCACTACTGGCGCACGACGACGCTCGACATCTTCGACGACAACCACTGGTTCGAGCGCCTGTTCTCGCTCGAGCAGGTCGATCACGACACACAGACGCTGCATCTGCCTCAATTGATCCCCTCGCGGGCGCGGGACGAGGAGACTTGGGTCGAGCAGCGCATTCGCGTCGAAGCGCTGGTCGACGACCATCTCGCCGCCGCCGGCACGCCGGTCGCCCTGGACGCGCGCAGCCTCGGAACGGTCTTCCTGCTCTCAGGTGGCGTGCTCCGGGCGAACACGCCTGTCGGAGAAGGAGAGAGTTACCGCATCTGGAGCTATGCGCCCGATCCCGCTCCGCGCAGTCTGGCTCGAGCACCGGCCGCGTATCCGCGTGGCGCGGCAACCTTCCTCGAGATCGACGGGCGGCTGCTCCCTGCATTCGGTGCCCCTGGGCGCGAGCGAGCCGTTCGCGCGCTCTTCGACGATCCGTCATACGCCCGCTTCACGCGCCATCGACCCATGTACGACGAGGCACGCCGCGTCGTCGCGGGAGCCCGGACGCCGTACGCCGCTGTGCTCGCACTCGAGTCGTGGTTGCGCCAGACCGGAGGCTTCACCTACGACGAGTCGCCGCCACGGGGGCAGGGCGCTCCGCTCGTCGCGTTCGTGACCGAGACGAAGGCCGGCTACTGCCAGCACTTCGCCGGGGCGATGGCGGCGATGCTGAGGTTTCTGGGCATCCCGGCCAGAGTCGCCGTCGGCTTCACGAGCGGCAGGCAGGACGACGGGACGTGGGTCGTGACCGACCACGAGGCGCACGCCTGGGTCGAGGTGTGGTTCGCGGGGGTCGGCTGGATTCCGTTCGATCCGACGCCCGGGCGCGGAACGCTCGGTGGCGAGTATTCGATCGCGTCCCGTTCCGAGGACGCGGTCGCACGCTTGAGACGCGGCCAGCTCACCGAGTCGACGCCAGCTCCGACGCGCGCGCCCGATCTTCCTAGCCCGACGGATGCTTCCAGTACGAGTCAAGCACCGTCGCTCGTCGCCGTTGGGCTCGTGCTCGGCGCGTTCTGGGTCGTGCTTGTCGGCGTGGGGAAGGCATTCGCACGACGGGCTCGCTATCTGTCCCGCGATCCCAGGCGGCTGGCCACGGCGAGTCGACGTGAGCTCGAGGACTTCCTCCGCGACCAGGGAATCGACGTACCGCGGAACGCGACGCTCGGGACGCTGCAGAGGACGGTCCACAGGGAGTTCGGACTGGACGGACGGGCATTCGCGGCCGCGGCGTCACGGGCGCGTTTCGGCCCACCCGCGGCGATCCAGCAGGGTGGGGCATCACCGCGACGGGAGGTGCGCCGCCTGATCGGCGCGGCGCGACGCGACCTCTCGCTGTGGGCACGCTTCCGCGGACTTGTGTCCCTCCGCTCGCTGCGCTCCGCGTGACCGAGACGTACGAACTGTTCCAGCTCGGTCGGAGCCACCTTCGCAGCGGCCGCCCGGCGCAGGCGACCGTCTCGCTCGAGAAGGCGAAGCGTGCCGAGCCCACCTCCCGTTCGATCCGCGAGGCGCTCGGGATCGCGTACTTCCGCCTTGGCCGTTGGGAGGAGGCGGAGGCTGAGTTCCGTGCGCTCGTCGAACTCGACCCGTCCGACGAGTTCGCGCACCACGCGCTCGGCCGTGCGCTCGTCAACCAGGGCCGGCGAAAGGAAGCCACTCCGCACATCAAGCTCGGCCGCGCGCTGCGTCCTCGGACGCCCGTGGACGGCGACAACCTCGAGTAGCCCATGCGCGCCGTTGTGCAGCGCGTCCGCGACGCGTCCGTCCGGGTTGCAGGCGAGACCGTCGCCGAGATCGGCACAGGCGTCGTCGTGCTGCTGGGAGTCGCGTCCGGGGACGCGATGGCCGACGCGCACCGCCTCGCGCGAAAGGTGGCGCGACTCCGGGCCTTCGAGAACGACGACGGACGCTTCGACCGCTCGCTGCTCGACGTTTCCGGCGAGGCGCTCGTGGTGAGCCAGTTCACGCTGATCGCGGACACGCGCAAGGGCAACCGGCCCAGCTTCGCCGGAGCGGCAGAACCGGCTCTCGCAGAGTCCCTGTACGAGCGCTTCTGCGCAGCGCTCGCGGACGAAGGAGTGCGCGTCTCGCGCGGCGTGTTCGGCGCCCGGATGGAGGTCGCGCTCGTCAACGACGGCCCCGTCACGATCGTCCTCGACATCTGAGCGATGCCGGCTTCGGCCTTTGCGCTTGCTCTCGGTGTTGGGAGCCATCGTCCTCCACGAACGCGTGAGTGTCACGAGAGTCCTTGGAGCTGTGCTCGTCGTCACGGGCGTCGCGCTGGCGGTGCTCGGCTGAGCCGCCCGGCCTCGCCGCGGCGCGGTGCTATCCTTCCCGCACCACATTTCACCGGCTTCACGAAATGGGCGCGTCGCGCCCATTTTTGTTGAGGGAGGCTGATGAGTACGACCTACGCCAGAGAACGGACGCTGCAGGAGGAGATCGCACCCGCGGTCGAGTCGCGCGTGCCCGGAGTCCGCGTGCTGGCCGTGGAGTTGCTGTCGCCGACCCGCTTCTGCGTGTACATCGACCACGAGGACGGCGTCGACCACGCGCTCTGCGCGAGCGTCACCCGCGTTCTCGACGGCTACCGAGCCGAGTACACCATCGACGTCTCGTCGCCGGGGCCCGAGCGCCCGCTGCGCAGGCCCGAGCACTTCGCCGAGGCGTTGGGCTCGGAAGTCGTCGTACGCCTCGCAGGCGGCAGGAAGAATCGACACCGCGGCCTGCTGGTCGAGGCCGGAGACGACACCATCACGCTCGACGCCGGCGAAACCGGCGAGATCCGCATCCCGTACGACGCCATCGTGCGGGCCAATCTGATCGACGAGGGGTTGAGCACATGAGCCAGGAGATCATCGAGGGCATTCAGGCGATCGAGAAGGAGAAGGGCATCGAGGAAGGTGTGCTCATCACCGCACTCGAGGACGCGCTGCGTGCCGCGTACAAGAAGACACCGGGCGCCACCCGCCACGCCGAGGTTCAGCTCGATGACGTGGGCGAGTTCCGCGTCTTCGGGATTGAGATCCCGGAGGACATCGAGATCAGGCTCGTCGAGGAGGCGCGCGAGGCGCGCATCACCGAGCTCGAGCAGCTCGAGGAGGAGACAGGGGAGCGCCAGCACACGCTCATCACGGACGAGGACCTCGAGCTCGACTGGTCGCAGGTTCCGCCCGAGCAAATCCAGCGCACGGACGTGACGCCCGACAACTTCGGACGAATCGCCGCGCAGACGGCGAAGCAGGTGATTCAGCAGCGAATCCGCGAGGCCGAGCGCGCGATCATGTACGAGGAGTACGTCGACCGCCAGGGCGAGGTCGTGACCGGAATCGTCCAGCAGGCCGGCGATCGCAACAACGTCCTGGTCGACCTCGGCCGTGTGGAATCGTTGCTCCCGCGTTCGGAGCAGGTGGACGGGGAGCGTTACGAGCAGGGGTCGCGCATCAAGGCCGTCATCGCCGAGGTGCGCTCGGGGACGAAAGGCCCGCAGGTCATTCTCTCCCGGCGCGACCCGGAGCTCATCCGTGCCCTCTTCGAGCTCGAAGTACCGGAGATCGCGGACGGTCTCGTCGAGATCCGCGGCGTCGCCCGCGAGCCCGGGTACCGCTCGAAGATCGCGGTCGAGTCGCACCAGCAGGGCGTCGACCCGGTCGGCGCGTGCGTCGGTCCGCGCGGCTCGCGCGTCCGCATGGTCGTCTCGGAGCTTCGCGGCGAGAAGATCGACATCATCCCGTGGAACACCGAGCCTGCGCGCTTCGTCGCGAAGGCGCTCTCACCCGCGCGCGTCCGCGAGGTCTACATCGACGACGAGACGCGCGAGGCGACCGTCATCGTGCCGAACGACCAGCTCGCGCTCGCGATCGGCAAGGAGGGCCTGAACGCCCGCCTTGCCACGCGCCTCACGGGCTGGAAGATCGACATCCAGTCCGAGCAGGAGTTCGCGCAGGCCGAGGCCGAGGCAGCGTACGGCGGTGGGAGCGAGGACGGCGAGGAGTTCTCGGGGCGATGCGGAGCGGTGCTCTCGAACGGCAAGCGCTGCCCGAACGCCGCCCTTCCGGGGTCGCGTTACTGCGGCGTGCCGGCGCATCAGGAGCTCGTGAACCAGCCGGAGCCTGAGCCCGTCGCGCTCGAAGAGGTCGCAGTCGACGGCGAGACGACGGCCGAGGAGGTTCTCGCGGAGGCCGGTGCCGTGGCGGTGCTCGACGAGGAGCCCGAGGTCGAAGTCGAGGTCGTCGCGGAAGAGGAGCAGCGCGAGGGGGCGTAAGCCTTCCCGCTCTAGACTGAATCCGATGGCTGACGGACGCAAGGGACCCAATCGCCCGATTCGCCCCCGTGGAGGCTCCGGTGGGCGGAAGCGGCGCGTCGTCATCGAGGGCGGGGGAGGGCGCAGTCAGGGGCGGCAGGCCCGTGATCGCTCGAGCGCCCCGCCGCAGCCTCGGCAGGCGCCGGCACCGCCGCCGACCGGTCCCGTCACCGTGGAGTCAGGAGTGACGGTCAAGGACCTCTCGCATGCACTCGGCGTGCCGATGCCCGAGCTCATCAAGATCCTCATGGGGCTCGGCCAGATGCGCACGGCAACCCAGTCGCTCTCCGACGAGGAGGTCGAGACGATCGGAGCGGAGCTCGACCGCGAGATCACGATCAAGCATGCCGCCGAGGAGGAGCTCGAGCCGGAGTCGTACGACGACAGTGACGAGGACCTGGCGCCGCGGCCACCCGTCGTGACGATCATGGGCCACGTCGACCACGGCAAGACGACGCTCCTCGACGCCATTCGCGAAGCCGCCGTCGTCGAGACCGAGGCCGGAGGGATCACGCAGCACATCGGCGCGTACCAGGCCGAGGTCGGCGGACGGCGCATCACGTTCCTCGATACGCCCGGCCACGAGGCGTTCACCGCCATGCGAGCTCGCGGCGCGAAGGTGACGGACATCGCTGTGCTCGTCGTCGCGGCGGACGACGGCGTCATGCCGCAGACGAAGGAGTCGATCTCGCATGCCCGCGCCGCCGCGGTGCCGATCGTCGTGGCCGTCAACAAGATGGACGTGCCGGACGCGAATGTCGACCGCGTGAAGTCGGAGCTCGCCGCGGAGGGTCTCCAGCCCGAGGACTGGGGCGGGACGACGCAGTTCTCCGCGGTCTCCGCGAAGCAGAAGGACAACATCGCCGACCTGCTCGAGAAGATCCTCCTCGTCGCCGACGCCGAGCTCGACCTGCGCGCGAACCCGGGCGCGGACGCATCCGGCGTCGTCGTCGAGTCGCGCCTCGACGTCGGGCGCGGGCCCGTCGCGACGGTGCTGGTGCACCGCGGCACGCTGCGCGTGGGCGACGCTGCCGTCGCGGGCGACGCGTCCGGGAAGGTGCGAGCGCTGTACGACTATCGCGGCGAGAAGGTGGCCGAGGCGAGGCCGGGCGAGCCCGTCGAGGTGCTCGGATTCGACCACCCTCCGGCAGCCGGCGAGTACGTGCGCGTCGTCGAGCACGAGCGCCAGGCGAAGCACCTCGCGAACGTCCGCGCGGAGCGGCTCCGGCGCGAGCAGTTCGCGCAGCGTCCGCGCCGCCGCGTCTCCCTCGAGACGCTGCACGACGATCTCGAGGCCGGCGAGGTGCAGGACCTCAACATCGTTCTGAAGGGCGACGTGCAGGGCTCGGTCGAAGCGCTGCTCGGCGAGATCCAGAAGATCCAGCACGCGGAAGTGCGCGTCACGGTGATCCACACCGGCGTCGGCGGCATCACGGAGAACGACGTCAATCTCGCGTCCGCCTCGGATGCGCTCGTGGTCGGGTTCAACGTTCGCCCGAGCGCCGACGCGCGACAGCTCGCCGAGCGCGAGGGCGTCGACATCCGCACCTACCGCGTGATCTACCAGCTCACCGAGGACATCCAGAAGGCGCTCGTCGGCATGCTCTCGCCCGTCTCGACGGAGGAGACGCTCGGCGAGGCCGAGGTCCGCGCCCTCTTCCGCGTATCGCGGCTCGGGACGATCGCGGGCTGCATGGTCACGTCGGGCACCGTGCGGCGTGGAGCGCAGGTGCGCGTCATCCGAGACGGCACCGTCATCTACGAGACATCGATCTCCCAGCTCAAGCGCTTCAAGGACGACGCGCGCGAGGTCAGCGAAGGCTTCGAGTGCGGCATCCTGCTCGAGGGCTTCAACGACGTGAAGGAAGGCGACGTCCTCGAGGTGTACGAGACGCGGGAGGTCGAGCGCACGGAGCTCGATCAGGCACCCGTCGCCGCCGCGCAGCCCGCCGCCGACGACGAGTAGCGACACCGCCGTGGCGACCGGCTACGTCGGCATTCTCACCGTGGAGCTCCACTTCCCGGAGTCGGGATCGCTCAAGGGAAAGCGCAAGTACGTGAAATCCGCGAAGGCACAGCTCCACGAGCGCTTCGGCGCGGCCGTCGCCGAGGTCGACCACCACGAGCTGTGGCAGCGCTCGACGCTCGCGGTCGCGTGCGCGACGCGCGAGCACTCCGAGCTCGAGAAGCTGCTCGACGCCGTAGAGCGCTACCTCGGCTCACAGGAGTGGGAGCTCCTGCGCAGCGAGCGGGAGGTGGTCGTCCCTGGCGAGCGCTGAGCGACGCAGGAAGGTCAACGAGGCGATCCGGAAGGTGCTCTCCGAGGCCGTGCCGGGCCTGAAGGACCCGCGGATCGGGTTCGTCACGGTGACCGGTGCGCGCACGACGACCGACCTCTCGCAGGCGACTGTGTTCGTGAGCGTCCTCGGCAGCGAGACGGAGCAGAAGCGGACGCTCGAGGGCCTTCAGTCGGCGGCAGGTCTCCTGCAGACGCAGGTCGCGCGCGAGCTCGGGACCCGGCGGACGCCGGTGTTGACCTTCGAATACGATCCCGCGATCGAGCGAGGCGTCCGGCTCACGAAGCTGATCGACGACCTCGCTCCTGCGGACTCCGATGTCGAACCAGACTGACATGCACGCGGTCGTCGCCGCCCTCGGCGAGAACGACCGGTTCGTCGTCACGTCCCACGAGGCTCCCGACGGCGACGCTCTCGGCTCGTTGCTGGGCATGGGGCTCGCGCTGCGCGAGCTCGGCAAGGACGTCGTCATGTTTCTCGGCGGGCCTGCGCCGCTCCCCGGCGAGTACCGGTTCCTCGACGTCGAGAAGCGCGGGCTTCGACGTGAGCGGCCGGAGGACTTCGCGGAGCGCGTCCTCGTCGCGGTCGACTGCGCGAGCAAGGCCCGGGTAGGCGCCGAGCCGGGAGTCGTCGACGCCGCGCGGTTCACGGTCAACATCGACCACCACCACGACAACCCGCGCTTCGGTGACGTGAACCTCGTCGTCTCGGACGCATCGTCGACGGGTGAGGTGCTCGCGGATGTGTTCCGCGAGCTCGGCGTCGCCGTCACGCCGGAAATCGCCGAGGCGCTCTACATCGCTCTCGTGACCGACACGGGCCGATTCCAGTACGCGAACACCACGCCGAAGGCGCTCCGTCTCGCGGCGGATCTGGTGGAGGCAGGTGCGGACGTGAACCGCGTCTTCCAGGGCGTGTACGAGAACGTCCAGTTCGCGAAACTCAAGCTCCTCGCGCGCGCGCTCGAACGCGCCCAGGTCCTCGAAGGGGGCGAGATCGTCGTGTCGCACCTCGTGCGTGACGACTTCGAGGCGGTCGGAGCAACGGAGCCGTATTCCGAAGGCATCATCGACGTGTTGCGCTCGGTGGAGGGCTCGCTCGTCTCCGCTCTCATTCGCGAGCCTCCGCGCGATGGCGGCCCGGCGCGGAAGGTCTCGCTGCGTTCGTCGGTGGACGAGATCGACGTGAGTGCGATCGCGCGGCAGTCGCAAGGAGGCGGGCATCGCGCTGCGGCCGGCTTCTCGAGCGACCTCTCCGTGGAGGACATCACGGAGTTCATCGTGCGCGAGGTGACGGCCCAGGTCGGTTCCGCCTCGGAGCGGTAGTGCCGCCACGCGCTCTCACTCCGAGCGGAATCATCCTCGTCGACAAGCCCGCCGGGCCGACGTCGTTCGCGATCGTCGCTGCCACACGCAGGCGGACCGGGGCGCGGACGGGACACGCAGGAACGCTCGATCCATTCGCGACCGGGCTCCTGCTCCTCCTGTCGGGCGCCTCGACGCGACTCCAGCCGCGCTTCGTGGGACTGGCGAAGCGGTACGAGACGGCGATCGATCTCACGGTGCGAACGAGCACCGGCGACGTCGAGGGCGAGCCTGCCGAAGCGCACGCTGCTCCGAGCGCGGACGAGCTGTCCACCGCGCTCGACGGTCTCCGCGGAGCCGTGGAGCTGCCGATTCCGGCGGTCTCCGCCGTGAAGATCGACGGCGAGAGGGCGTACGCGCTCCATCGCCGGGGGGTCGCCGTGGAAATGCCGCTTCGAACGATGCACGTGCACGAGCTCGAGCTCCGGGAGTACGCGAACGATGTTGCCCATCTCGACCTGCTCGTCTCGTCGGGCACCTACATCCGGGCGATCGCCGACACGCTCGGAGGTCACTGTGTCTCGCTGCGACGGACGGAGATCGGGCCGTTCCACGTCGATGAGGCCGACCCGGAGCGGATGCTCTCGCCGGACGAGGCGCTCGCGAGGCTCCCGTGAAGGTCGTACGCTCGCCGGCGGCGCTCGAGCCCGAGCCGCGCGCGGTCGCAGTCGGCAGCTTCGACGGCGTGCACCGCGGGCACCTCGCGGTAGTCGACGCAGCGAGAGGAACGGGCCTCGCCCCGACGGTGATCACCTTCGATCCGCACCCCCGGATCGCGCTCGGCAACAAGGTCGAGCTCCTGACGACGCTCGACCGGCGTCTCGAGCTGCTCCAGGCAGCCGGTGTCGGGGCCGTCGTCGTCGCGACGTTCGACGCGGCGCTCCAGCGGCTGCTGCCCGAGGAGTTCGCGGAGCGATACCTGCGTGCGATCGGCGTGGAGGCGATCGTCGCCGGGGAGGACTTCCGTTTCGGCGTGAGGCGCTCCGGCGATCTTGCCCTCCTCGAGCGGCTCGGCTTCCAGACCGTCGTGGTGCCGGAGCTTCCCGGCGTGTCCTCGACCGCGATCCGGACGGCGCTCGGCGCGGGCGATGTGATCGGCGCGGCGGCGATGCTCGGACGGCCGTTCGAGCTCGACGGCGTCGTCGTGGCCGGCGATCAGCGTGGCGGCACCCTCGGCTATCCCACCGCGAACCTCCGGCTCGAGCCCGACCTCGCGTGCCCGCAGTACGGCATCTACGCGGGATCCGCTCTCGGGCACCGGGCCGCGATCTCGATCGGTACGAATCCCCACTACGGCGGAACCGAGCGCCGCATCGAGCCGTATCTCCTCGACTTCGACGGCGATCTCTATGGAAAGCGGCTCGTCGTCGAGCTGTGGGAACGGCTCCGCGACGAAGCGGTGTTCGAGAGCGAGGACGCGCTCGTCGAGCAGATCGCCCTCGATGTCGACGCGACGAAGGCGGCACGGAGGCCCGGACCGGAATCACTAACGTAGGCGAGCGATGAGCTCGAACGGCCAGCCGCTGATCCAGGCGCGCAACCTCGTGAAGCGCTTTGACGACTTCGTCGCCGTCGACGGCATCGACTTCGACCTCCAGCGCGGGGAGGCATTCGGGTTCCTCGGCCCGAACGGGGCGGGGAAGACGTCGACGATGCGCATGATCGGCTGCGTCTCGCCCGCAACGGACGGAACGCTGAGCGTCCTCGGCATGGATCCCGCACGCGACGGCTCGAAGATCCGCGCGCGCCTCGGCGTCGTCCCGCAGCAGGACACGCTCGACATGGAGCTCACCGTCCGCGAGAACATCGTCATCTACGGCCGGTACTTCGGGCTTCCGCGCAAGGAACTCGGCGCTCGCGCAGACGAGCTCCTCGACTTCGTCGAGCTCACGGAGCGTGCGAACGACAAGGTCGAGCCGCTCTCGGGTGGGATGAAGCGGCGGCTCACGATCGCACGCTCGCTCGTGAACGAGCCCGAGGTGCTTCTCCTCGACGAGCCGACGACCGGGCTCGACCCGCAGGCGCGCCACGTCGTCTGGGATCGGCTGTACCGCCTCAAGCGGCAGGGGGTCACGCTTCTCCTGACGACCCACTACATGGACGAGGCCGAGCAGCTCTGCGATCGCCTCGTCGTGATGGATCGCGGAACGATCGTCGCGGAGGGCTCGCCTCGCGACCTGATCCAGCGCTATTCGACACGGGAGGTCGTCGAGCTCCGCTTCGACGACGCGAGCCGTCCGGACGACCTGAGCTACTGGACGGAGGGGCTCGTCGAGCGCATCGAGGCACTTCCGGACCGTGTGCTGCTCTACACGCCCGACGGCGACGCCGCCGCCCACCAGCTCCACGAGCGCGGCCTCGTGCCCGAGAGCGTCCTCGTCCGCCGGAGCACGCTGGAGGACGTCTTCCTCCACCTGACCGGCCGGAGCCTCATCGAGTAGATGAGCTCGGCCGTCCTCATCCTTCGTCCGCTCGAGTTCTTCCTCACGCAGTACAAGAACGTCTGGCGCGGCTCGGCGGTGACGACGGTCGTCACCCCGATCGTGTACCTGCTCGCACTCGGGGTCGGGCTGGGTGTGTTCGTCGACCGCTCGGCCGATCTCGAGGGCGGGATCTCGTACCTCGAGTTCGTTGCACCTGGCCTCATGGCGGCCACCGCGATGCAGATCGCGTCGTTCGAGGCGAGCTGGCCCGTGCTGTCGGCGATCAAGTGGGATCGCCAGTACCACGCGATGCTCGCGACGCCGCTGCGCGTCCGCGACGTGATGCTCGGCCACCAGGCGTACTTCGCGTTCAGGCTGTTCCTGATGGCGACGATCTACCTCGTCGTGATCACGGCGTTCGGCGCGGTCGATTCGCCGCTCGCGGTCCTTGCGATCCCCGTGACCGTCCTCGTGGGGCTCTCGTTCTCTTCGCCGATCGCAGCGTGGGCGGCGCACGCACAGAACGAGGTGTCGTTCGTCGCGATCTTCCGCTTCATCATTCTTCCGATGTTCCTCTTCTCGGGAACCTTCTTCCCGATCTCGAGCCTGCCGGTTCCCCTCGAAGTCCTCGCGTGGTTCACGCCGCTCTGGCACGGAGTGACGCTGTGCCGCGACCTCACGCTCGGAACCGTCTCGTGGGGCGACCTCGGCCATCTCGCGTACCTCGTCGGGTTCGTCACACTCGGGCTTCTCGCCGCGCGCATGACGTACCGCCGGAGGCTCGTCGTCTGATGACGGAGCTCGTCGCACGCGCCCGCGTGACTGCTCCCAGACGCCCTGCGGTCGGCGGCCTGCTGATCATCGAGCGCAACGTCATGGTGTACCGCCGGACGTGGATGATCCTCTTCTCCGGTTTCTTCGAGCCGCTCTTCTACCTGTTCTTCTTCGTCTATCCGCTCCAGAGCTTCATCGGCGACGTGAGCTTCGAGGGGGAGGTGCTCGAGTACGCGGTGTTCGTCGCGCCGGCGCTGCTCGCGTCGTCCGCCATGAACGGTGCGTTCTACGACGCGACGAACGTCTTCTGGAAGCTGCGCTACGGGAAGGTCTACGAGTCGATCCTCGCGACGCCCGTCGGGCCGAAGGACGTCGCGATCGGGGAGACGGTGTGGGCCGTCGTCCGCGCGATGCTCTACTCGGCGGCGTACCTGCTCGTGATCGTCGCGCTCGGTCTCGTCGACTCGCCGTGGGCGATCCTCGCGCTGCCGGCATGCTTCGTGATCGGCTTCGGGTTCGCGGGAGCCGGGATCGCGGCGGTGACGTGGATGCGGACGTGGAAGGACTTCGACCTGATCCAGCTGATCATGCTGCCGATGTTCATGTTCTCGGCGACGTTCTATCCCATCTCCGTCTATCCGGAGGTGCTCGAGTGGATCGTCCGCTGCCTTCCGCTGTACCACGGCATCGAGCTCGTCCGTTCGCTGACGACCGGGACCGTCGGCCCGTTCCAGCTCGTCAACGTCGCGTATCTGCTTGCGATGGGACTCGTCGGGCTCTGGATCTCGTCGCGGCGCATCGACAAGCTGCTCCTGACGTAGCTACAGCACGTGCGCTGACCCGCTGCGACGCGGATCTCCGGCCGCGCCCGCCCGGCCGACGCAGCTGACGCCGCCGAAGTAGTGATGGAGCCGATCCCAGCGGCGCACGGTGCGGCCGCGCGCTTCGAGCAGGGCGAGAGCCGCTTCGTCCACGCCGGGCTCGGCGTCGACGAGGTCGAGCGTGGGGTGGACGCGCGGTAGCGCGACCGCCGTCTCGGCGTCGAGGCCCTCGTCGAGGATCGCGCCGAGGACCGTCGCGAGCGCGGTGCGGAGCCTCGTTGCGCCCGCCGAGCCGATTGCGAGCTCGAGGCCGTTGGCGTCGAACACGAGCGTCGGCGCCATCCGGCTCTCGAGATGATCGCCGGGCTGCGGCTCGCCGTGGACGATGTCCGACTCGCCGAGCAGGTTGTTCAGCTGCACGTCGAAGGCGGGGAGCCAGACACCCGCGCCGACGCCGAGGGAGTGCGTGAGGACGCAGGCGCGGCCATGGCCGTCGACCGCGACCATGTTGGTGGTGTGCTCGCCTCCTGCGGGCTGCGGCTCGAACGCGGCGACGAGCGCGAGCACCCGCTCGGTCTCGCTCAGCTCCCCGAGGCGGGGGACCCGAGGCAGGAGCTCCGGGATGCCAGACAGGCCGGCGCGCGTAACGACTCGGCGGCCGGCGTACGGGACGAGCGTCGGATCGCGCCACACGGCGCGGTAGCGCTCGAGATCGTCCGCGGTGAGCACGATCCCGTCGATCTGAAGGAGGGACTCTGCGATCGAGCCGCGGTACACGCTTGCAGCGCCCTCGTCGGCAAGTGCCTCGAGCGCCTGCACCATCCCGGGCTGGTGCAGGATGTCGCCGTCACCGAGCAGGCGGCCGTCGTGCATGAACAGGTCGGCGCCACGCTCGAGCGCAAAGAGCTCGCCGAGCATCTCGAGCGTGCGCGCGTGCATCTCCGGGACCGGGACACCCGTGCGCGCGAGCTCGAGAGCGGGCTCGCAGAGCCGCGTCCAGGGAAGGCGTCCGAGGCGCTCCCAGAGCTCTCCGAGCGCTCCGGGAAGGCCCGGAACCGCGCACGACGCCGCCCCGATCGCATAGACGACGGGCTCGTCCCCGAACGCAATCTCGAGCTCCGTGAGGTTGCCGGTGCCGGACGGCACCGCCGCGAATCCGTCGAGATTCATCACGCGCGAGCCGTCGAACGCAATCGCGTGGCAGCCCGCGAGCAGGCCGCTCATCACCGTCTCCGCGACACAGGACGCAAGCGCCATCGCAACGACCGCATCGGCGGCCGTCCCGCCGTCCGCCAGGATCTCGGCGCCCACGGCGGCTGTGGCCGGATGACCGGCGGCGACTCCCGCTCTCATGCGCGAAAGCTAGTCGCAGGCGATCCGGCCCGGCGAAGCGCCGTCGCCGGGGTCGAGCCGGAACGTGATGTCCCGAAGCGGCCAGAAGACGGCGAACACGCGAGCGAAGATCGCATTTCCGAGCACGGGGCCGAACGTGCGGCTGTCGATGGCCGCAGAGCGGTTGTCGCCGAGGAGGAAGTACTGCTCGTTCGGGACGGTGACCGGCTCGAACGGCTCGGTCTCGATGTCGTCGAACTTCACGTCGTCGACGAAGACGGTGCCGTCCCGGCCTTCGATGACGTCGCCGGGCTCGGCCGCAACGCGCAGCACGAGCACCCGGTCGTCGGCATCGCGGTCGGGCACGACGGAGCCGTCGTCGTTCTCCGCTGCATGCACGGCGACGACGTGCCCGGGGCTGGGGTCCCAGAAGCGGTAGGTCAGGCCCTGCGCGAGCACGCGTCCGTCGCATGCGGGAATCGTGTCGGCCATCGACTGCGTGTCGTCGGGCTCGACGGGAACGAGGAGCTCGGCGAAGTCGAGGACGACGAAGGCGGCGACGGCGATGACGAGGATGGCGAGCGCGCGCGTGATCCAACGGAGCATGGCTGCTACCCTTCCCCGAGCCGCAGTCGCGGCCCCGGCGTGCTTCTTCCTTCACGCGGGGCGGGGATTGCGGAGTCGTCTACTAGGAGGAGATGCATGAGCCTCACCAAGGAAGTCAAGCTGGAAATCGTCGAGAAGCACGGTCGGGGACCTGCCGACACTGGTTCGGCAGAGGTACAGGTTGCCCTCCTCACCAGACGGATCAACGACCTGACCGAGCATCTGCGGACGCATCCCAAGGATCACTACTCGCGGCGCGGGCTCCTCAAGCTCGTCGGCCAGCGGCGGCGGTTCCTCAACTACATGCAGCGAAAGGACATCGAGGGCTACCGCGCCCTCATCAAGGAGCTCGGCCTGCGCCGATAACGCTCCATCAACAGAAGGGGAGGTGGAAGTTTGAGCGAGCCCCCGAACGAGAGGGCTGACTCAAACCTCCACCTTCCGGACACAACGAAAGGTGAAGGGATACCTCACATGAGTACTCAGACAGCCGGGCAGATTGCCTCGGTTTCCGTCGACGTGGGCGGTCAGGAGATCGTCTTCGAGACGGGCAAGCTCGCCAAGCAGGCCGACGGCGCAGTCGTCGTCCGCTCCGGCGAGACCATGATCCTCGCGACCGCCGTCGGCAGGCCCGACGCGCGGCCGGACGCCGACTTCTTCCCGCTCACGGTCGACGTCGAGGAGAAGATGTACGCCGCCGGCAAGATTCCGGGCGGCTTCTTCAAGCGGGAAGGACGCGCGACGGAGCGGGCGACGCTCACCGCGCGCATGATCGACCGCCCGATCAGGCCGCTCTGGCCCAAGGGCTTCCGCAACGAGGTGCAGGTCATCTGCACCGTCCTCTCGGCGGACATGGTCACGCCGCACGACATCCTCTGCATCAACGGGGCCTCGGCGGCGCTGATGATCTCGCCGCTGCCCTTCATGGGCCCGATCGGTGCCGTTCGCGTCGGTCGTGTGGAGGACGAGTTCGTCCTCAACCCGACCCTCGAGCAGCTTGCCGAATCGACGCTCGACCTCATCGTCGTCGGCACGAGCGAAGGGCTGACGATGGTCGAGGCGGGCGGCGACCAGGTTCCCGAGGAGACGATCCTCGAGGCACTCGAGCTCGCGCACGTGGAGATCCAGAAGATCTGTGCCGCGCTCGAAGGGCTCCGCGCCGACGTGGGCAAGGCGAAGTGGGTCGACGTCGACCTGACCGCCGAGCTCGAGTCCGCGCACGGCGAGGCCGTCCGCGCAGCGATCGCCGGACACGGCATCAAGGAGGCGGGCACGGTCGTCGAGACGCTCCTCGAGGAGCTCTCCCCGGCGGTTTCGATGAGCTCGACCGAGGAGGACATGACGAAGCGGGCGCAGATGCGCTCGAGCTTCGCCGCGATCCTCGAGCGCTCGCGGCTCGCGGCCGTCGAAGGGCCGCTGCGCGAGCAGTTCCTCGGCGACCTTCGCGAGCTGACCGACGCGGAGCAGGACTCGAAGGAGCTCCGCTCCGCAAAGCGCGACCTCCTCTTCAACCGCATCCTCGAGGAGATCGAGCTGCCCTTCCCGGTCGGCCCCGCGCCGGCCGAGGGCGAGCCCGCGGTCAAGGACTCGCAGACGAAGCAGTTCGTCAAGCGCGCGTCGGATGCCGTCTACAAGGACCTCGTCCGCAAGAAGATCGCGGTCGACAAGCGCCGCCCGGACGGACGCTCCGAGGAGGAGATCCGCCACGTCGAGGCCGAGGTGCAGGTGAGCCCGCGCACCCACGGCTCCGCGCTCTTCACGCGCGGCCAGACGCAGATCATGACGCTCCTCACGCTCGGGACGATGAAGGAGGGGCAGCGCATCGACGACCTCTCCCTCGAGCAGAACCGCCGCTACATGCACCACTACAACTTCCCGCCCTTCTCGGTCGGGGAGACGGGCTTCATGCGCGGCCCGAAGCGGCGCGACATCGGCCACGGTGCTCTCGCACAGCGAGCACTCGAGGCCGTCATTCCGCCCGTCGAGGACTTCCCGTACACGATCCGCCTCGTCTCCGAGACGCTCGAGTCGAACGGCTCGTCGTCGATGGGGTCGGTGTGCGGCTCGACGCTCGCGCTCATGGACGCCGGCGTCCCGATCGCGGCGCCCGTGTCGGGCATCGCGATGGGCCTCGTCAAGGAGGGCGACGACTACGTCATCCTCACGGACATCCAGGGCGCCGAGGATCACCTCGGTGACATGGACTTCAAGGTGGCCGGCACGCGGGACGGGATCACCGCCCTGCAGATGGACATCAAGATCACCGGCGTGACGCAGGAGATCATGCGCTCCGCGCTCGAGCAGGCGAAGCGGGCGCGCGTCTCGATCCTCGAGACGATGCTCGGCGCGATTCCCGTGCCGCGCACGGAGATGGCCGATCACGCACCGCGCATCTCGACCATCAAGATCGACCCCGAGTTCATCGGGATGGTCATCGGCAAGGGCGGCGAGACGATCCGCGCGCTCGAGGGCGACTACGAGGTGCAGATCGACATCGAGGAAGACGGCACGATCCTCGTCTACTCGACGGAGGGCACGAAGGGCGAGGCCGCGATCTCCGCGATCCACGCCCTCACGAAGTCTCCCGAGGTCGGCGACACGTACACGGGCAGGGTCGTGAAGACGACCGACTTCGGTGCATTCGTCGAGCTCAAGAAGGGCACCGACGGACTGCTCCACGTCTCGAACGTCGGGCCGGGCCGCGTCGCCCACATCCAGGACGTGATGGACCGCGGCGACGTCGTCGACGTCGTCGTGCAGGAGGTCGACAAGGACCGTGGCCGCATCGGGCTGAAGCTCGTCGCGAAGCACGAGAACGGCGGCCTCGTCATGCCCGAGGAGCTCATCGAGCGGGCGAAGGACGCTCCGCCCCGCGAGCCGCGCGAGGAGCGGCCGCGTGGCGGCCGCGACCGCGGTCGCTCACGCGAGCGGGCGTAACGACGAATCGAGGGGGCGGCGCGAGCCGCCCCCTCGTCATTCAGGTGCCGTCAGGAGCGCGAGAGCGTGCGCCCGAACGTCCGGCTCGACAAGACCGCGTCTGAAGGCGAGCGCGACCGCTTGCGCGCGGGTGTGAACGCCGAGCTTGGAGAGGATGTGCTGGATGTGTGTGGCCACGGTCTTCGAGCTGATGACGAGCTCGGTTGCGATCTGACCCTGCGTCCTGCCCTCGGCGAGGAGGCCGAGGATCTCACGCTCGCGTGGGCTGAGGCCCGCAGCATTCTCGGCTCGACCGTGCCCGTCCCCGTGCCCGTTCCCGGCTCCGTTCACGGGCGGCGCGACGCGACGCAATGACCGCTTGACGCGCGCGAGGAGCTCGCCGGCGTCGAGCGGCTTCGAGACGTAGTCGTCGGCTCCGAGCATCAGTCCGGCCATGCGATCGAACGCATCCGTCTGGGTTGCCGACACGAGGATCACGGGGAGGTCGCCGTCGAAGGCCTCGTGCAACTGGCTCATCACCTCGAGACCGTTTGCAGGCCCGGGAAGCTCGACCTCGACGATCGCGAGCGTCGGCCGGTCAGGTCCGAGCCGCTCGATCAGCTCGTCGGCCGTCGGCGTCGGGCGCGCGTCGTAGCCCAGCCGGACGGTCACCTGGACCGCCGTCAGGCGTGAGGCGTCGTCGGAGTCGACGATCAAGATCGTTCCGCAGTCCTTCATCCCAGTCCCTTTCCCAGCTCTCCCGCTGCGGATCATGCGCCGGAAATCGCTGGAAATCAAGCCCTCGCCCTAAGGTCGTCGTCGTAGCCCGATTACTGCAACCGCCGCTAGGCGATCGGCGCGCGTCGGCGCAAGCTACATCTCGTACATGCGGTGGGCCAGCGGCGGCCCCCGAGGGGGGAGTCGGCGTTGACCTAGAGGAGGGGGGTCTCCTCTTACCGCTCAACTGGTGGGAGGATTGGGATGACAGAACGAGTTCTCGGGCCGACAGGCAGCCCGCGGCGACGGTGGACATTGCTCCTTCCGTTGTCGCGGCGCTTGTCTTCGGTCTCGTACTCATCGCGCGGCTGCCGGGTGCGATCCTGACCGGTAGTCCGAGCAGTTTCGAGGCGAACGACGGCAACATGACCGTCAGGTGCGCCAGCGAACGCTGACTGGAACTGCTTCATCGGATCGACAGGCTTCCAGAGCGGCACTCCACCCACGTGTAACAGCGGTGTGAACGTCAACGCCGCATTCGCCGAGAGCGTTCCGGCCGCGTTGACGAGCGACGACTCGTGGAAGAACGGGACGAAGTACGACACGACCTGCGCGCCTACGACGGGTAACAAGAACCCGCCGAAGGACGACTTCACGGACGTGGCGACCTACAGCGAAGTCCGCGGCGAACAACCACACGTTCCTGTACGGGGCGACGATCCGGTACGCCGCGAACGGAAATGCAAGCGAGAACGTCGAGCTCAACCAGAGTGGAAGGAACCGCTGCCTGTCCGATCACTCGAACTGCCGGCGACAGGCTGCTCGCGTTCGACTATCTCAACGGAGGGACGAACCTCGACCTGCACGTGCTCACATGGATCGACAGCACGGACACGACCGCAGGCGGGAACTCGCGGCATCTGCCACGCCAAGACGAACAGCTGCCCTGCTGGGGCGCGAACGTCCTGTCGCCTTACCGCGCGTCGGTTCGGAGGGTCTCGGCAAGCCAGGCCGCGATCGCTGGCGGCCGACAACGGCCATCAACGGCCAGGCGCTCGTCGCCGGGCAATTCGCCGAGTTCGGTGTCGACCTCGCGGCGTGCTGACCTCGATCCCCAAGGGAGTGCAAGAGGTTCGCACAGACGGTCTGGGAGTCGCGAGCATCGGGGCTCAGCTTCTCGTCGAACCCCAAGGACATCCACATCGACCACAAGGACATCTCCAACTGTCGGCCGGATCACGATCATCAAGAGGACGTCGCCGGGAGATGTGAACAAGGCGTTCGCGTTCACCTCGACGATCCCGAATCCATCTGGGACTGTGACGACCGACAGCAGCCCGTACTGCAGGGAGACACGAGCCCGTCGGCCTTCTCGCTGAACGACGGCACGGCCACGGCGTCCGACAACACCGAGGACTGCGTCAACGTCCTCAAGGGGACGTACACGGTGACGGAGGGCGCGGACCCGATCGGGTTCGCCTTCGATCACGTCGACTGCACGGGCGGTGAGTCCGGCTCAACCGGGACGGCGTCGACCGACAAGGTAGCCACGATCGTCCTTGCCGCCGGCGGACACGTGACCTGCACCTACTTCAACAACCAGATCACGGGTCGCGATCGTGATCACGAAGACCGGTAAGTACAAGGGCTGCAGTACGCAGACCGCCGGGAGCGCGATCACCGTTACCGGCGGCGCTCAGATTGGCGTGTGCGGCCCAGCCGGGTCGCTGACGAGGCCAGCTCGGCGGTGCGACGTTCACGATCGACCACCGACGCGGCCGGGAACAACGTCGTAACCGAGCCGGCACGCTCACGAGCAGCAACACGGCCGGCACCGTCTGCTTCGGACGGGCTCGAGTTCGGTGACGTGATACGTCGCCGAGACGGCACCGCCGACGGGCCACAGCCTTGAGCCTGCAGCGTGGACCGTTCCGTCTCGGTCGGCGGATCGCCACTCGGCCGACACTGGCAATCGCAACGGCGTGCTTCGCAGACGTCGATACCGCACTTCGACGGCGCCGTTCTCCGTAGACGCCCGAGACGGATCTCGTGAGCGCGACCTCTCAGCGGGGAAGCGCGACCCACAGCACAATCTCGTGCGTCGAGCTGGGCACGACCAACAGCATCGGCAGCTCGGGACCGGCTCATCGGCCAGCGTGACGGCCACGGTGACGACCAACCTGAAGTACGTACGTTGCACCATCCTCGTCGACCCGTACGTCGGAGGTGGCCTACGCGCTGAACGCGACGAGGGGCGGCTTTCCGCCCCTCGCGCGGTTCGTCAGACTGGGGCGACGTCGATCAGGAAACGACCACATGTAGCCCTCTGCGACGGACTTACGTGAATCGTCCTCGACCCGGCCACTTCGAAACGTTGACGAACTGGTTCGGGTGGACCCCGTTTGTTGACGGTGGGATGACGCCCCAGCTCGCCGACGTCGTTCGTTGACGACGTCGATCGCGTACGTGAGCTGACTGGCCCGGCATACCCCACGATCCACGTCGGGCCCACGCCCACGTGTTATCGACCGAGCGCGTGGCGCGTTTACGGTGCACGTGGACCGCTCCGGCGCCTCCGCCACCTGTGCGGTGGGCGCGCCGGCGCACCGTTGCCCTTCCCGCCTCCGCTGCCACCTGCCGCCCTTTCGCGGCGAGGCCGGCGGCCGGGACGAGAGCGAGAGCGAGGACGGCGAGGCTCAGGACGAACAAGATTGCGGCTGGTTTTCTGATCACGGCGACTCCTTGATCAGAGGGCGTGGGCCACGCCCACTTCTAGGCGCACCATCGGCTGTCACCGACGGTCGGCACCCCCCTTGAGAGTGATCCGCTCCCCTTGACGCGGAACACGGCGCGGCACGGTACAGCCCATTTCCGCTTTCTGTTAGCAAACTGTTGGAAAGTGCGCGCGAAGTGCCGCAAATTGCGAGGTTCCAGCCGCTCCGTCTGAGGGACTCGGACGAGGGATACGATCCCGCGGCGTGTCGAAGCACCAGCTCACCGAGCTCGCGACGGGCGAGCGCGTCATCTCCGAGCGCGTCCCGGGCGTGCGCTCGGTCGCGCTCGGGTTCTGGATCGGCGCCGGCTCCCGGGACGAGCCCGTCGCGCGCGCGGGCGTCTCGCACTTCATCGAGCACCTGCTCTTCAAGGGCTCGTCGCGCTACTCGGCGCAGGAGATCGCGGAGATCTTCGACGAGCTCGGCGGCGAGCTGAACGCCGCAACGTCGCGCGAGACGACCGTCGTCTACGCGCGGATCCCCGACGACCGGCTCGAGCGTGCGCTCGACGTGATGACGGACATGGTCTTCCGCCCGACGTTCACGGACGTCGACTCCGAACGCGAGGTCGTCCTCGAGGAGATCGCGATGGTCGAGGACACGCCGAACGACCTCGTGCACGACATCGCCTCCGAGGCGGTCTTCGGCTCGCATCCGCTGGGACGGCCGGTGATCGGTCGCGCCGACGTCATCTCCTCCGTGTCGCGTCGCGCGCTGTCGGCGTACCACCGCCGCGCCTACCAGGGTGAGAAGATCGTGCTCGCGGCGGCCGGCAACGTGCGCCACGACGATCTCGTCGCCCTCTTCTCGGAACGCCTCGACGGAGGAAACGCCGGGTCGGGCCTCGCTGACTCGCAAGCCCGCGCGCACGAACGGTGCGCCCGGGACTCGGTTCCAGCGCAAGGACACGGAGCAGTACCACGTGTGCCTGAGCGCGCCGGGAATCTCGCGCGTCGACGACCGGCGCTTCGCCGCGTCGCTGATGGACGCGATCGTCGGCGGCTCGGCGTCGTCGCGGCTCTTCCAGGAGATCCGCGAGAAGCGCGGGATGGCGTACTCGGTCTACAGCTATTCGTCGCAGTACGAGGACACGGGGCAGATCGGGGTCTACGTCGGGACGCGCGAGGACAACCTCGCCGAGTGTCTGGAGATCACCGTTGCGGAGCTCACCGACATCTCGCGCGGCAACGTGCGGGCGGACGAGCTCGCGCGAGCCAAGGAGAACCTGAAAGGACGCATCCTGCTGTCGCTCGAGTCGACCTCGGCGCGGATGACGAGGCTCGGGAAGGCCACCATCACCGACACGCCGCTGCTGACACCCGAAGCGATCGTGAAGCGCCTCGACGCGGTGACCGCGCCCGAGGTCGCAGAGCTCGCGGACGCGCTTCTCGCGCCGGAGCGCCTCTCGATTGCGGGTATCGGGCCGGACGAGAGCCGCTTCACGGAGGCCGTGTCGCGCGTGAATCCGGCGCTGCTCGAGAAGGCAGCCTGATGCGAGTCGCGCTCTACGGCAGCGCAGGAAAGGTCGGCGCAGTGCTCGGCCCAGCGCTCACGGCATCGGGTCACGAGGTCGTCGACGGCCGATCGGCGGGGCCTGAGGGCTGCGACGCTGCGATCGATTTCACGCGTCCGGACGCTGTCGCGGCGAACGTGAACGGGTGCCTGGCCGCGGGCGTCCCCGTCGTCATCGGGACGTCCGGGTTCGATCTCGACGCGGTGGACTCCGCCGCGCGGGAGGCGGGTGTCGCGTGTCTCTACGCGCCCAACTTCGCCCAGGGTGCGCTGCTGATGATGCGGTTCGCGGAGGAGGCGGCGAGGGTCTTCCCGCGAGCCGAGATCGTCGAGCTGCACTCGGATGCGAAGCGCGACGCACCGTCGGGTACGGCAAAGGCGACCGCGGCGCGCATGGGCACCGACCCGGCGATCCACTCCGTGCGGCTCCCAGGGCTCGTCGCGCACCAGGAGGTCGTGTTCGGCGGACCGGGGGAGATCCTCACGATCCGGCACGACACGACCTCGCGCGAGGCGTTCGTACCGGGTGTGCTGCTCGCGCTCACGCGCGTGCGGGATCTTCCCCCGGGCCTGACCGTCGGGCTCGAGCCCCTGCTCTAGCGGCCACTCTCTCTGATCGCCGCGAGGAGCTCCTGGTGGCGCCGCTCCTCGTCCGTGATCTCGTCAGCGGCGGGCTTCTGAATCCGCGCCATGAGCGCGTTCAGCGGCTTGACGACGAAGAAGAAGATGGCCGCCGCCGTCGCGACGAAGGTGATGGCTGCGGTGATGAATGCCCCGTATCCGAACACGGCATCGTTGATCGTGAACGTGAGGCCGCTGAAGTCCGGCTTGCCGATGATCATCGCGATGATCGGCATGACGAGATTGTCGACGAACGAGCTGATGAGCGCCGCGAACGCGAGGCCCATGACCAACGCGACCGCGAGCTCGACGAGGTTGCCGCGCATGAGGAAGTCGCGGAATTCCGTCAGCATGGAGGGGCCTGCCTTTCGGTCTCGTAGACTTCTGACGTGCTCGGCGAGATCCTGACCGCGATCGTCACGCCTTTCAAGAGCGACGGCTCGGTCGACTACCGGGCGTTCCGGGCGCTCGCGGCGCATCTCGTCGCGAACGGCTCGGACGGCCTCGTCGTGACGGGGACGACGGGCGAGTCGCCGACGCTCTCGGACGACGAGCGCTTCCGGCTGTACGAGGCTGCGCTCGACGAGGTAGGCGACCGCGCGACCGTCGTGGCCGGTACGGGCACGTACGCGACCGACCATTCCGTACACCTCACGGCCCGCGCGCACGAGCTCGGCGTCCACGGCTTCCTCATCGTGACGCCCTACTACAACAAGCCTCCCGCACGCGGAATCGTCCGCCACTTCGAGGAGATCGCGGCGGTATCCGACCGGCCGATCGTCGTCTACAACATCCCGGCGCGCGTCGTCCTCAATCTCGAGACCGACACGATCGCGAAGCTGGCGGAGCTGCCCACCGTACGTGCGGTCAAACAGGCGAATCCGGACATTCAGCAGGCACGGGCGATCGTGGAGCTCGGACTCGACCTCTACGCGGGCGACGACGATCTCATCCTCCCGTTCCTCGAGATCGGTGGCAGCGGCGGCGTATGCGTGCACACGCACGTCGTCGGACCGCAGGTGAAGGAGATGGTTCGGCTGTACCGCGCGGGCGACGTCGACGGGGCTCGAGCGCTCGACGAGGAGCTCGTTCCGTCGATCGAGCTGCTGCGCGTGGTCGGGAACCCGATCGCGATCAAGTGCGCGCTGAATCTTCTCGGCCACGAGGTCGGCGGCCACCGGCTGCCTCTCGTCGAGGCAACGCCCGAGGAGCGCGAGGCGGTACACGGCTGCCTCGAGCGGCTCGGCCTGCTCGCGTCGGTGGCGGCGTAGCGTCATGGCACGCCGCGACGAGATGCTCTCCGAGCTGGCCGCGGGGGCGGCCATTCCCGGCGTCATGGGTGTCGGGCCCGGCAAGACGTACGACGCGGTCGTCGCGGCGCACGCGCCTGAGCTCACCGGCGACGCCGTGACCTTCGTCGCACTCGAGGACGGCACGCTGGTCGTCAACGAGGACGTGCCGGACGGTTCGCTCGCGTCGGTCGCGGACGCACTCGAGCAGATGGTCTCACCGCCGTATCGCGCCGCTGCGGGGCGGACGGACGGCGACACGTGGACGGCGGTGGCGGAGTCCGTCGGCATCGTCGAGCTCCGCGGCTTCGAGGGAGACGAGGTCGACCTCTCCGTAGTCGACGGCGAGCGCACGCTCACGGTCGACGGTGAGCCGACGACCGGCTCGGTCCCGGCACTCGATGCTCTCGCGGAGGAGCACGACTCGGTCGCGCTGCACGCGGAGCGAGTCGACGGCGAGCTCTTCGCCGTCGACGTGTTCCCGCTGTAGAACCGTAGGATCGAGCGCATGACGACCTGCGCGTCGTGCGGGGCGGAGAATCGCGACGGCGCGAGATTCTGCGATTCGTGCGGCGCCGAGCTCACCCTCGCAGCCGTCTCGGTGAGGGAGGAGCGGAAGATCGTCACCGTGCTCTTCTGCGACCTCGTCGGGTTCACGGCGCGATCGGAGCGCACGGATCCCGAGGACGTCCGCGCCCGGCTGCGGCCCTACCACGACCTTCTTCGCGACCGCATCGAGGCCTATGGCGGCGTCGTCGAGAAGTTCATCGGAGACGCGGTCATGGCCGTCTTCGGCGCTCCCGTTGCGCACGAGGACGACGCCGAGCGCGCCGTCCGGTCCGGGCTGTCGATTCTCGAGTCGCTCGACGAGCTCAACGCCACCGATCCGACGCTCTCGCTCGAGGTGCGGATCGGCATCAACACGGGCGAGGCGCTCGTCTCGCTGGACGCCCGCCCCGAGCAGGGCGAGGGAATCGTGACCGGCGACGTCGTCAACACCGCCGCTCGCATCCAGTCCGCGGCGCCCGTCGACGGCGTCGCGGTCGGCGAGGACACCTATCGAGCGACGAAGCGGGTCTTCGAGTGGGACGAACTCGAGCCGATCGACGCCAAGGGGAAGAGCGCGCCCATCGCGGTTCGACGGCCGCTCCGACCCGTCGCGCGTTTCGGGAGCGACGTCATCCGGACGCACACGACCGCGTTCGTCGGTCGCGACGTCGAGCGCTCGCTCCTCGCCGGGCTCCTCGATCGGGCTATTCGCGACCGCACGGTGCAGCTCGTCACCGTCGTCGGAGAGCCGGGCGTCGGCAAGTCGCGACAGGTCGCCGAGCTTCTGGGCGACGTGGACCGTCGCACAGAGCTCGTCCGCTGGCGGCAGGGACGCTGTCTCCCGTACGGCGACGGAATCGCATTCTGGGCGCTCGGCGAGATCGTCAAGGCGCACGCGGGCATCTTCGAGAGCGACACGCCAGAGGTCACCCGGGACAAGCTCCGAGCGGTGCTTCCCGACGGTGACGAGGGAGCGTGGCTGGAGGAGCGCCTGCTGCCGCTCGTCGGCCTCGAGGCGGCAACGCTGGTCGAGCGCGCAGAGTCGTTCTCCGCCTGGCGCACGTTCCTCGAGTCGATCGCCGAGCGCGTTCCGACGGTGCTCGTCGTCGAAGACCTGCACTGGGCGGATCTCGCGCTGCTCGACTTCCTCGAGCACCTCGTCGAGCACGCCTCCGGCGTCCCACTCTTCGTCCTCGCCACTGCCAGGCCCGAGCTGGCAGACCGAGCGCCGGGCTGGGCGGGCGGGCTGCGCAACGCCACGACCATCACGCTCAACCCGCTCTCCGAGACGGAGACGGCTCGGCTCGTCAGCGGCCTGCTGGAGCAGACGCTGCTCCCCGCAGAGCTCCAGCGGGCGATCATCGAGCGGGCGGGCGGAAATCCGCTCTATGCCGAGGAGGTCGTCCGGCTCCTGCGCGATCGCGGCCTGCTCGACGACCCGGCGGCGCTCGCTGACCTCCCTCTTCCCGAGACGGTGCATGCTCTCATCGCGTCGCGTCTCGACACGCTCTCACCCGAGCGAAAGGGGCTCCTCCAGGACGCGTCCGTTCTCGGGAAGGTCTTCTGGAGCGGGGCGCGTGGCCGCGGTCGGCAGTGCACCGGAGCAGCAGGTCGAGGCCGGACTTGCACGAGCTCGAGCGGCGCGAGTTCGTCCGGCCGTCGCGCACGTCGGCGGTAGAGGGCGAGCGAGAGATCGCGTTCTGGCACGCGCTCGTCCGTGACGTCGCCTACGGGCAGATCCCGCGGCCACAGCGTGCGCAGAAGCATCTGGCTGCCGCGGACTGGATCGAGGAGAGGACCGGCGGCCGCGTCGAGGACGTCGCTGACCTGATCGCGCACCACCTCGCCGAGGCTGTCGTCCTCTACGACGCCGTCGGAGAGCAGGCCAGGGCCGACGCCCTGCGGCCACGCGTAAGACGCGCGCTCGTGCTCGCCGCGGAGCGCGCGCTCGGCCTGGATCCGCAGCGCGCGATCGCCCATCTCGACCGTGCGCTCGAGCTCAGCGTCGACGAGCGCGATCGCCTCGAGCTCGTGGTACGTCGCGCGGACGCCGCGATTCAGGCCGGCCGCGTGCAGGAGGCCGTGGCGGCGCTCGACGAGGTACTCCCTGATCTTCGCGCCGGTTCGGACGCAGTCCTGACCGCGAGAGCTCTGATTCAGCTCTCGCTCGCCTCGCGGTACATCGGGAAGGAGGAGCTCCTCGTTCCGCTCGCAGAAGAGGCGGTCGCGCTTCTCGAGCCGTCGGATCCTTCTCGGCCGCTCTTCGATGCCCTGACCGAGCTCGCTGGCACATTGACGGTGGTGGAGCGCAACGAGGATGCGATGGTCGTCGCGAATCGAGCGTTGGCCCTCGCGGACGAGCTTGGTGCCGAGCCGCCGGGGCGGCTGCTCGGCTTTCGCGGTACGCAGCGAGTCTTCCTCGGCGACAGGGGCGGGTTCGAGGACATGGACGAGGCCTACGAGCGTCTCGTCGCAAGCGGCGCCTCACGCTTCGCGACGGTGGTGCGTTTCAACCGCGTGCGTGCGTTCTGGCATCTCGACGGGCCAAGGACGCTCGACGATTTCGTGGACGCACGCGAATTCGCCCTGAGCAGAGGCCAGGAGCTGTACGCGCGGTACTCGCTCGGAGCGATCGCCTTCTCCCTCGTGGATCAGGGGACGGTACGTCGAGGTCACCAAACTCGTCGAGCATCACCTTCCGGAGGTAGAGGCCGCCGGTGACTCGTTCGTTGCAGAGAGCCTTCGGAGCTGGCTCGGCGCCACGTACGCGGCGCAGGGAGATCCGAATGCGGCAGAGCTCGAGCTCCTTGCGGTGTTCGAGACGGCGACCGGGGAAGAGCGGCGGGGGCACGCGTTGGTGTTCGCATCGCATGTCGCGCGTATGCGCGGGAAGTCGGCTCGCGCGGCCGAGCTTCTCGTAGAACACTTCGAGACACACAATGTGACGAAGCATCCGCCGTCGTTCGGCAACATGCCGTTGCTCGCGCGTACCGCCGCCGCGGTCGGTGAGACGCGGCGCACCGCGGAGTACGTGTCCCAGATATATCCAGGCCTCGGCTTCACATACGTCGACACGCTTGCGAACGCGGCGCGCGCGGTCATCGCGCACGCCGAGGGCGACCATCGACTCGCAGTGAAGCTGGCGAGCTCGGTCGTCGAACCGTTGGCCAAAACGATGGCCTTCCCGGAGCGCGGCCACGCGCTCCTGCTGCTCGGGCAAGCGAAGGTCGCGCTCGGCGATTCGTCCGGCCTCGAGGAGGTGCGCGCGGCGCGCGACGTCTTCGCGGAGCTCGGAATGCGGCCCGCGCTCGCGGAGGCCGAGGCGCTGCTCGAGGGCGAAGTCGCGGCCGAAGCCTAGACTCCCCCTTCGATGGCAGACACGCTCCGCATCATCCCGCTCGGCGGCCTCGGCGAGGTCGGCAAGAACATGACCGTCTTCGAGATGGGAGACGAGATCATCGTCGTCGACGCCGGTCTCGCGTTCCCGCGCGACGAGCACCTCGGCGTCGATCTCCTGCTCCCGGACATCGGGTACCTCGAAGGACGGCACGTGCGCGCGGTGGTCCTGACCCACGGCCACGAGGATCACGTCGGCGGCCTGCCCTACCTCCTGCGCGAGGTCGACGTCGGCCAGGTCATCGCGACGCCGCTGACGCTCGCGCTCGTGAAGTCGAAGCTCGACGAGCACGGGCTTGCGCAGAAGGCCGAGCTCCTCGCCGCCTCGCCCGGAGACGCGCCGCTCCAGCTCGGTCCGTTCCGGGTGGAGCTCGTCCGCGTGGCGCACTCGATTCCCGACTCTGCCGCGCTCGTGATCGAGACGGCTGCCGGGCGCGTCGTGCACACGGGAGACTGGAAGCTCGACCACACGCCGGTCGACGGGCTCAAGACCGACGTCGGCACGCTCGCGGAGATCGGGAACCGCGGCGTCGATCTTCTCCTCGGTGACTCGACGAACGCCGAGCGCCCGGGCAACACGGGCTCCGAGCGCCTCGTCGGCGAGGCGTTCCGCTCGATCTTCCCGCTTCGCCACGGGAAGATCCTCGTCGCGTCATTCGCGTCGAACATCCACCGCATGCAGCAGGCCGCAGACGTGGCGGTCGAGTGTGGGCGCAAGGTCGTCGTGGTCGGGCGCTCGATGCGCAAGAACCTCAACATCGCGCGCAACCTCGGCTACGTCTCGTTCCCGGAGGACGCGATCGTCAATCCGGACCAGGCCGCACAACTCGCTCCCGAGCAGCTGCTCGTCCTGTGCACGGGCAGCCAGGGCGAGCCCATGTCTGCGCTGACCCGCATCGCCTACGGTGACCACAAGGCCGTCTCGGTGGATCCAGGCGACACGGTGATCATCTCCGCGAAGCCCGTTCCCGGCAACGAGCTTCGCGTCCACGATTCGATCAACCAGCTCGCACGGGCCGGGGCGGAGGTGCTCCACGAGGAGATCGCCGCTGTGCACGTCTCGGGCCATGCGTGCCAGGAGGAGCTGCGGACGATGCTCTCGCTACTGCGTCCGCGCCACGTCATGCCGATCCACGGGGAGTACCGCATGCAGGCAGCGCACGCCAAGCTCGCGCGCGAGGCGGGCGTGCCGGAGGAGCGGATCCTGATCGCGGAGAACGGATCGGTCGTCGAGCTGGCCCGCGGCGGCGCGCGGCTCGTCGACAAGGTCAACTCCGGCGTGACGTTCGTCGACGGACTCCGCGTCGGCGATCTGCAGGACGTCGCTCTGCGCGATCGACGCAAGCTCGCCGACGACGGCGTCCTCATCGTCGTCACCACGCTCGCGTCGTCCGACGGAGGTGAGATCGCTCCGCCCGAGCTCATCGCCCGCGGTTTCGCCGAGTCCGACGACCTACTGGACGAATTGCGTTCCGAGGCCGATCGTGTGGTGCGTGAGCTCGCCCGCGAACACGTCACGGAGATCAAGCTCCTCCAGGAGCACATCCACGACGCGATTGGCCAGATCGTCTACGACCGGACGCGCAGGCGACCGATGGTGCTCCCGGTGGTGATCGAGGTCTAGTGGTCTCCTCGGCGAACGGCTGGGTCTCCGTCATCGAAGGGAACGCGGCCAGCGAGCTGAGCGCGCGGCGGCTCGTCTCGCAGTTGCGCGCGTGCGAGGCGTCGTCGCTCGCGTTCTGCCGGTTGCTCGAGCGCTGGGGGAGGGGAGACGCCAAGCCGTCGACCCCTGGGGCGAGGCAAGCGGCGCTGCGGCACGCGGCGGATCGCGTCGAGACGGCGATCGCCGGGCTCGAGCGGCCGCTCTCGCAGTACCTCCTCGAGCTCGAGCCCGAGCGTGCGGAAGGTCGGTCGTGGTACGGCGGGCCGGGCGCGGCGGAGCTCGTGGAGTGGCGCCCGGTGCTCGACCGCGCCGGCGTGCGCGCGTGCCCGAACCGCGTCGCGGCCGTGTACCTCGAACTCGCGGTCCTCGTGCGCGCCCTCGAAGGGCTCGCGACCGCAGCAAGCCTCGATGCGGCGCCGGATCGCTCGTCCCTGTGGGCCGGCCTCTTCGACCTGCAGGACACGCTTCTCGGGTCGACGGTGGACGACCTGCGCGCGCTCGCCGCCTGACGCGCATCCTCTCCGCCGTCTTCGCTCGAAGCGGAGAGACAGATCCCGCCCCTACGGCCCGCCGTCCAGCTCGGCAACCAGACGCTTCGGCGCGACGATCCGGTAGCTCTCCTCGACCCAGTCGCGCAGCACGCCGATCGACACGTCCGGCGCTCGCAGGGGCACGGTGACCCAACCCGCCCTGCCGAGCCCGTAGCCCGTGGGCTCGGCACCGTCCATCGCGAGCGCATGGGCGTGCGACTCGGCGAGCTTGACCGAGACTCGTCTCGAGCCCGGCGGCCCGGCGAACACGAAGATCTTGCCGCGCACCTTCACGACGACCTCGTCCTCCCAAGGCCGATCCTCGGCGGTCTCCGGAAGCGAGAGCGCGAACGCGAGGACCTTCTCCCGTGCGCCGGCCACGGTCGGACGATACTCCCGTCGTTTCGTTCCGAGCCGGACCGCGCATCCGGCCTCGCGCAGGAAGCCATGCGACGCTGTTGCCGGTGGAGACGGAGTAGCCTCAGGACGTGCCCGAGCCGGTCGTCGTCTTCGTCGAGGTTCCCTCCGGATCGCGGAACAAGTACGAGCTCGACCACGAGCTCGGGGCGATCGTTCTCGACCGACGCCTCTTCACGTCGATGGCCTATCCGGCCGACTATGGATTCATCGAGGGCACCATGGGCGGCGACGGCGACCCGCTCGACGCGCTCGTCCTCGTCGGCGATCCCACGTTCCCGGGCTGCCGCATCCGCGCGCGTGTCGTCGGTGTGTTCCACATGGCCGACGAGAAGGGCCCGGACGAGAAGATCCTCTGTGTCCCGCTGAAGGACCCTGCCTGGATGCGGACCTCGGACCTGCACGACATCCCGGCCGAGCTGCGCAACGAGATCGAGCACTTCTTCCAGGTCTACAAGGACCTCGAGGAGGCGAAGGTCGAGACGCTGGGCTTCGGCAATCGCGCCGACGCCGAGCGCGTCGTCGCCGAAGCGCGCGCTCGAGCGTCCAGCTGAGCTCGAAGGAGCGCGCCCCGTTGCGGCGAATCGTCGGTTCATGGCTGCTCGGAGGAAGAAGCGGCCGCTTCGCCCACGCGTCCCTTCACGCGTGAAGAAGCGGACGAGGCGACGGCGCTCGCAGCACGAGAACGAGCTCCTCGGCCTCGCGCTCCTCGCACTCGGCCTCGTCCTCGGCGCGATCCTGTACGTCGGCCTCGACGGCGGGGCCGTCGGCTCCTGGCTGGCGGATGTCCTGACGAGCGTGGTCGGCAACGCCGCCTACGTGCTCCCGCTTGCGCTCGTCGCACTCGGCGGGCTGCTGCTCGCTCGCAGCGAGCTCCTCGACGTCCGACCGTTCCGGCTCGGAGTGGGGGTG
The DNA here is from genome assembly GCA_963740105.1 of uncultured Gaiellaceae bacterium. Taxonomy (GTDB): domain Bacteria; phylum Actinomycetota; class Thermoleophilia; order Gaiellales; family Gaiellaceae; genus GMQP-bins7. Next base: position 29,864 of record CAVUCT010000008.1, on the reverse strand, counting down.
AGCTTCCTCGGCCTCATGACGCTTCTCGGCAAGGACTCCGGAGGCTGGATCGGAATGGCCATCGGCGGCACCCTGGCGGCGCTGATCGGGACGACCGGCGCCGCCATCATCGGCGGAGCGCTCCTGCTCGGCGGGCTCCTGCTCGTGACCGGCGCCTCCACGGGCGCGATCCTCCGGCGCACCGGCCACGTGATGAAGCGCGCAGGCTCGGGCGCGAGGCGCGCGCTCGAGTGGCCGTCGAGCGAGTCGCAGACCGCAGAGGACTTCAACGAGCGGGAGCCGCAGGTTACGGCTCAACATCGTCTGCTCGACGGCGCCGAGGCGTATCCCGACGTCGTCGGGCCGTCGCTGCCGTCGGAGGAGAGCCCACTCGTGGCGGAGGAGTCCGAGCCGGAGCTCGTGAGCGTCGAGTCGGTCTTCGAGACGTCGTCGGAGCACCGCGAGTATCGACTGCCGGACCGCAGCCTCCTGCGCGCGTCACCGGTCGGGCCCACCGCGAAGTCCGACTCGAGCGCGAAGACCGCAGACCTGCTCGTGCGGACGCTGTCGGAGTTCGGCGTCGAAGCGACCGTCATGGGTCAGATCTCCGGCCCGCGCGTCACCCGCTACGAGTTGCAGCTCGCACCCGGAACCAAGGTCTCGAAGGTCGCGGGCCTGAAAGACGACCTCAGCTATGCGCTCGCGACGACGGAGATTCGCATCCTCGCTCCGATCCCGGGCAAGCAGGCCGTGGGCGTAGAGGTGCCGAACCTCTCGCCGAAGCTCGTCACCCTCGGCGACATCTTCGGCGACCTCCCGGCGACGGCGAGCCCGCTTTCCGTCTGGCTCGGCAAGGACATCTCCGGCAACGCCATCTGGACCGACCTTGCGCGCATGCCGCACCTCCTCATCGCCGGCACCACCGGGTCGGGCAAGTCGGGCTGCATCAACACGATCCTCACCTCGACGCTTCTGCGCTCCACACCGGACGAGGTGCGGATGATCCTCATCGATCCGAAGCGGATCGAGCTCGGCTACTACGAGTCGATCCCGCACCTCCTGACGCCCGTCGTCTCGAGCCCGAAGGAGGCGGCGGTCGTCCTGATGAACGTCGTCGCCGAGATGGAGCGTCGGTACGAGCGCCTCTCGTTCGTTCGTGCCCGGAGCTTGCCCGAGGCGAACCGTGCGTTCCGTGCCCGCGGCGAAGATCCGCTCCCGTACCTCCTCGTCGTGATCGACGAGCTCGCCGACCTGATGATGGTCTCGCCGCAGGCGGTCGAGGACTGCGTGATCCGTCTCGCGCAGAAGTCGCGCGCGGTCGGCATCCACCTCGTGCTCGCGACCCAGCGGCCGTCCGTCGACGTGATCACGGGGATGATCAAGGCGAACGTGCCGTCGCGGATCGCGTTCGCGGTGTCGAGCCAGACCGACTCGCGCGTCATCCTGGACGGTGCGGGGGCCGAGAGCCTCCTCGGCCAGGGCGACATGCTCTTCAAGCCGCTCGGCACGTCACGGCTCCAGCGCCTGCAGGGCGCCTACGTGACCGAGGAGGAGGTTGCGCTCGTCGTCGAGCAGTGCCGCTCCCAGCGCGGGCAGGACCTCGACGAGTCGCTCCTCGAGGCGCCCGAGGCTGCCTACGAGGAGTCGGACGAGGACAGCGAGTTCGACCCCGACGAGGATCCGCTGCTCGACAAGGCGATCGAGATCGTGGTGCAGACGCAGACCGCGTCCGTCTCGCTCCTCCAGCGCCGCCTGCGCGTCGGATACACCCGCGCCGGCCGCCTTGTGGACATGCTCGAGCGCCGCGGGATCATCTCCGGCTACGAGGGGTCGAAGCCACGCCGCGTGCTCGTCGCCGAGGCCGATCTTCACACCGTCTGACGGCCCGCGACCCGGTAGTCTGCACGCGTGGTTGTGCCCCTTCACAAATTTGTGAGGAAGCGCAACTTGCGGTTCGATCAAGCGTCCAATCAGGGCGGCAGGCTTATTTCTAAGGAGGGCATGTGAAGAGAAAGTTCATGGTGGCGACCGCCGTGATTGCGGCAGCGCTCGCCACGACCGGGCTTGTAGCGAGCTCGGGAACAGCCGCGAAGGGGCAGCAGGCGATACGGGTCGCGCTCGTGACGGACATCGGCGGGCTCAACGACAAGGGCTTCAACACCCTCGCCAATCTCGGTCTCAAGAGGGCGAAGGCAAAGCTCGGGGCCAACCTCGAAACGCGTGTCTACATCACGAACACGGACGCCGACCGCACGCCGAACCTCCAGCGGGCGGCTCAGGACGGCTATCAGCTCGTGATCGCGAACGGCGTTCTCTTTAGCTTCGGTCCGCTGGACACCGTGGCCCCGGCGTTCAAGAGCACGAAGTTCCTCGGTACCGACGTCGATCTCAACGCCGTCAAGGGTAAGCCGTCGAACGTCCGCGGCGTCCAGTTCAGGGAGCAGGAGGCCGGCTGCCTCGTCGGCAACATCGCCGCCCTGGAGGCCAAGCGCCAGCCCGGCGCGGACATCATCTCGGCCGTCGGCGCCAACAAGGTGACGGCGATCGTCCGCTTCTTCGCCGGCTACCAGTTCTGCGCGAAGCGGGCGAACAAGAGCGTCAAGGTCATCACCCAGTACGCCAACGACCCGACCTTCAACGACCAGGCGAAGTGCAAGGCGACCGCGCTCAGCCAGATCGCGCGCGGCTCGCGGGTCGTCTTCCAGGTCGCCGGCGGTTGCGGCCTCGGGGCGCTCGACGCTGCCAAGCAGAAGAAGCGCTGGGGCATCGGCGTCGACGCCGATCAGGGCTTCCTCGGTCCACACGTGCTGACGAGCGCGACGAAGCATGTGGAGACCTCCGTCTACGACGCGGTCATCGCGTTCCAGAAGAATCCGGCAGCCTGGAAGACCGGCTTCAACGTCAACTACACCGCGAAGAACGGCGGAGTAGGCTACGGCAAGCTCTCGCCGGCGCTGCCGAGGAAGGTTGCGGCGCAGTACAACGCGTCCAGTGCGGCGCTGTTGAAGTTGATGGCAAGCGGCAAGGTCAAGCCGCCTTCGCAGTAGACCCAGCACTACCAGGGGGCGGGTTTCCGCCCCCTGGTTTCTGGCCGAAAGTCGCGTTCGACTTCCGGCGGGGAGCCAGTCGAAATAGGATTGCGCGGATGAGCGAAGACGCGCCGGTTCTCGAGCTGCGGGGGATCACGAAGCGGTTCCCGGGCGTCGTCGCCAACGACCAGGTCGACTTCGACCTCCGTCGCGGCGAGGTCCACGCCCTGCTCGGAGAGAACGGCGCCGGGAAGACGACGCTGATGAACGTCCTCTACGGCCTGTATCGGCCCGACGAGGGGGAGATCCTCATCAACGGGCAGGCGGTGAGCTTTCACTCGCCGAAGGACGCGATCTCGCATGGCATCGGCATGGTGCACCAGCACTTCATGCTCATCCCGGTGATGACCGTCGCCGAGAACGTCATCCTTGCCAACGAGCCGACGACGAGGGCGGTCTTCCTCGACCATGGCGCGGCTGCGGAGCGGGTGAGAGATCTGTCGCACAGCTTCGGCTTCGCGATCGACCCGGAAGCGCGCATCCAGGACATCAGCGTGGGCCAGCAGCAACGGGTCGAGATCCTCAAGGCGCTCTATCGCAGAGCGGACGTCCTGATCCTCGACGAGCCGACGGCCGTGTTGACGCCACAGGAAGCGGGCGAGCTCTTCGAGATCCTCGGCACGCTCATCCGGGAAGGCATGTCCGTGATCTTCATCAGCCACAAGCTGAACGAGGTACTCGAGATCGCCCACCGGGTCAGCGTGCTCCGCCGCGGCAAGGTCGTGGAGACCGTGCCGCGCGAGGGCGCGACCGAGCAAGGCCTTGCGCGCCTCATGGTGGGGCGGGAGGTCCTCCTCCGCGTCGAGAAACCACCCTCGAGCCCAGGGGAGCCGCTCCTACAGGTCGAGGACCTGCGGGCGGTGGACGACCGCGGCCTCGAGAGCGTTCGCGGCGTCTCCTTCGAGGTTCGTGCGGGCGAAATCGTCGGTATCGCGGGCGTGGACGGCAACGGCCAGTCCGAGCTCGTCGAGGTCCTCTCCGGGTTGCGGAGGGCGGTCGCCGGCTCGGTGCAACTGGCGGGACGGGACATCACGGGCGCCGGGGCGCGCGAGATCGTGGACCTCGGCATGGGCCACGTTCCGCAGGACCGCCAGCGTCGTGGCCTCGTGCTCGACTTCACGCTCGCCGAGAACCTGGCGCTACACGACTACGACGAGGAGCCGAACTCACGCTTCGGCTGGTTGTTCCCGGCCCGGATCAGCAGGCGCGCCGGCGAGTTGCTCCAGCGGTTCGACGTCCGGGGCGGCGGTCCCGAGACCCGGGCCTCGGCACTCTCCGGGGGCAACCAGCAGAAGGTCGTGCTGGCCCGTGAGATCGGCCGCGATCCGAACATCCTCCTGGCCGCCCAGCCCACACGTGGGTTGGACGTCGGCGCGATCGAGTTCGTCCACCGGCAGCTCGTCGAGGCGCGAGACCGGGGCAAGGGGGTGTTGCTGGTCTCGCTGGAGCTCGAGGAGATCCTGTCGCTCTCGGACCGGATACTCGTCATGTACGAGGGAGCGATCGTCGCCGAGTACGGGACGGACGTCACGGATCAAGAGCTCGGCATCGCGATGATCGGCGGCACGGTGAAGGGCGAGGCGGCGGCATGAGCGAGCAGGCGCCGACACCCGCCCCGCCTCCGGCAGAGCCGGGACGGCGCCCAGCGTCGCGGCGCGCTCTCGCTATCTACCAGCGCGCCGGCGGGATCGTGCCGCCGCTCATCACCGCCCTCCTCGCCTTCCTCATCGCCGGCCTGGTCGTCCTCGTCCTCAGTGGCAAGAACCCACTGTCGACATACAAAGAGATCTTCAACGGTACGGGGCTCAACTGGCTCTTCCGTCGGGATCCACGCTCGGCGTCCGTTCGCGACGCGAGCGTCTGGTTCCCGTGATACGGACGACGATACTGTGCGTGGCTGCCGGGAACCTCCAGCAGACGCTGATCCAGTTCACCGTCCTCGTCCTCACCGGCCTGGCGGTGGCCTTCGCATTCCGCTGCGGTCTCTTCAACATCGGGGGGCAGGGCCAGTACATCGTCGGCACGATCACCGCGGTCCAGATCGGGGTCTGGTTCGACTTCCTACCCTCCGCGCTGCACATCCTCGTGGCGGTCGTCGCGGCGGGACTCGCGGGCGCCGTATGGGCGGGGATCGCGGGCTTCCTGAAGGCGACGGTTGGCGCTCACGAGGTGATCACGACGATCATGCTCAACTGGATCGCCATCTGGGGTGTCGGATATCTCATCGGCTTCGGAGGACCGCTCCAGACCCTGCCTCGGCTGCCCAGGGAGTTTCCCTGAGCAAGCAGATCTCCGAGGGGGCCCACCTGCCCGTCTTCTGGGGCAACCCACTGCTCCAGGGCCTGCACATCGGGCTGTTCGTCGCCCTCGGCGCGCTCATCGTCTACTCGATCGTCCTCAACCGCACGACTTTGGGGTACGAGGTGCGGGCGGTCGGCTTCAACCCGGAGGCTGCTGCGTACGGCGGAATCAGCGTCAAACGCAGCTACGTGACGGCGATGGCCATCTCGGGCGCGTTCGCAGGCGTCGCCGGATCGATGGACATCCTGGGCTGGCAGTTCAGGCTCGACGAGACTTCGGTGACCAACTACTCCTACATCGCCTTCCTCGGAATCGCCGTTGCGCTGCTCGGACGCAACACGGCCGTCGGCATCTTCTTCGCCGCGCTGCTCTTCGCCGCGCTCAGGATCGGAACCTCGACCCGTAACCTCAACCCGGACGTCTTCCCGCCCGAGCTGGCGGGGAACCTGACGGAGCTCATCCAGGGGCTCGTCGTGATCTTCGTCGGAGCCGAGCTGCTCATCCTTTCCGTCTGGGCCGCGCGGAAGCGGCTCAAGGTGCCCGGACGAGGAAGGATGGAGCGTGAGCGTAAGCGCCGAAGCCCCGCGCCCGCAACACGACGGCGCGCAGATCATCACGCCTAGGAGACTGGCCATGCTCGGCATGGCGCTCGCGCCGGTCGCACTCTGGCTGACGCTCCCGCCCCTGACGCTCGACACCATCGCGGCGCCGCTCATCCTCGGGGCGATCTCGGCGCTGCTCGGCGTCGCAGCGATCACGCGGGGCGAGCGGCGTGTGGGCTGGGGAGCAGTGGCGAGCGGCGCGCTGGCGATCGTCGCGGGCGTATTCGCCGTCCAGGCGAGCGCGTCCAACCTCAAAGAGGTCATCACCTGGTCGACGCTGATCTCGCTCGGGCTCGCGTTCGCCACACCGCTCATCTTCGCGGCCATCGGCGGCATGTTTTCGGAGCGGAGCGGCGTGGTGAACATCGGCCTCGAGGGCATGATGCTGATGGGCGCCTTCTTCGGGATATGGGGCGCGGACGTAACGGGATCGTGGTACGGCGGGCTGCTGATCGCCATGGTGTCGGGCGGTCTGCTCGCCCTCGTCCACGCGTACTTCTCCATCCAGCTGCGCGCCGACCAGATCGTCACCGGCACGGCGATCATCTTCCTGGCCTACGGCATCACCGGGTACCTCTACAACGACATCTACAAGACGGAGGGAACGCCGCCCGTCCTGCCCGAGATCCCCCAAGTGAACCTCGATTTCCTCGCGAGCATTCCTCCGGAGGGGCTGGGCGACTTCCTGGACAAGTCGATCGGCGACCTGAGCCTGATGACGTGGATCGCGTTCGGGGTCGTCGTCCTCTCGTCCATCTTCATGTTCAGGACGTCCTGGGGCTTGCGGGTTCGCTCCGTGGGCGAGCATCCGCGCGCGGCGGACACTGTAGGCATCAACGTCTACCGGGTGCGCTACGCCTGCGTCATCCTCTCCGGAGTCCTGGCCGCGATGGGCGGGGCGTTCCTCTCGATCGGCTACGCACACTCGTTCACGGAGAAGATGACCGCAGGTAAGGGCTTCATCGCCCTGGCTGCGCTCATCTTCGGCAACTGGCGGCCGTACGGAGCGTTGGCGGCCTGCCTCCTCTTCGGCCTCTCCACGGCGTTCGCGCCGCAGCTCCAGAACGTCGAGGCGTGGGCCAGCTACGGGCAACTCTTCGAAGCCCTGCCGTACCTGCTGACGATCGTCGTGGTCGCCGGCGTGATCGGTCGCTCGATTCCTCCGGCTGCCATCGGTCGCCCGTATCGCAAGCAGTAGCGTGAGCCGGCCTGGCGCACGCGCCGCGTGGGGGTCGCTCCTCGCCGGACTCGCATCGTGCGTAACCCTCCCGCTGGCCGTCTACCTCACGCGCTTCAGCGACAGCTACGACCTCTTGCACGCCGGCGTTGCGATTCCGGTCGCGGTCGGCCTCGCGCTCGTGGCGCTCGCAGCGTCGCGCCAAGGCCGAGTGCGGAACAGGCTCTCGCTCGGACGTGACGGAGGCGGTGGAGGAATCGCGACCGCCGGGCGCGTGCTCGGCATCGCGGGCCTTTGCATGGCGGCTTCGGCGCTCATCGCGCTCGGCGTGTACGGCCTGCTCGAGTACGTCGGCTCTCGCGACTGACCACCGCGCCCGAGCGTCTACAATGCCGCGTTCATGTTCGACATCGGCTCCAGCCTGCGCGAGGCGCGCCTCCGCCAGAATCTCGACTTTCCGGAACTCGAGGAGCGCACGAAGATTCGCCCGAAGTACCTGCGGGCGCTCGAGGACGAGCACTTCGACATCCTTCCGGCGCCCACGTACGTCCGCGGGTTCCTTCGCTCGTATGCCGAATCGCTCGGCCTCGACGGCCAGCCCTTCGTCGACGAGTACAACTCGCGCTTCACGGTCGGCGAGGATGACGCGCCGCTGCGCGCACACAGGGCGCCGGTGCAGAGACGCGATCGCGGCCCACGCGAGTCGAGGATGGCCGCGGTCGCGCTGCTTGCGATCGCGATCGCGACGGCCCTCGTCATCGCAGCGTGGAGATTCGGCGGGCCCGAGAGCGAGAAGGTTCCGGGCCTGGCTGTGCAAGGAGCCGAGACCGCGACGACGCCGCGTGCCGACGGAGTCGCCCGCCTGGCCGTACGCGCAAGCGCGGGAACGTCGTGGATGGAAGTTCGCCTGACCTCGCGCGCCGGGAAGCTGCTCTACAGCGGCACGCTCGAGCAGGGTCAGCGGAAGACCTTCACGGGCCGGTCGCTGCAGCTCGCGCTCGCGGAGCCCGACAACGTGGTCGTACGCGTGAACGGAAATCGTGTCGACCTGCCGGCAGGCACGACGTTCGCCGTCACCGCGCGAAGGATCACCCGGGCGACGTCTTGAGCCGCCCGCAGGCGGCGATCGTCGTCACGGGCTCCGAGCTCGTCCGCGGCGATCGGCAGGACCGTAACGGCCCTTTCCTCGCGGCGGAGGTCGTTCGCCTCGGGCTCGATCCGACGCGCATCGCGATCGTCGGTGACCGCGTGGACGATCTCGAGCGCGCCTTCCAGGAGGGCTTCTCGGCCGATCTCTGTCTCGTTTCGGGTGGTCTCGGGCCGACGCACGACGACCGCACCGTCGAGCTCGTCGCTCGTGTCGCCGGCCGCTCGCTCATTCTCGACGAAACGCTCGAGCGCGAGATCGGGGCGATCTCCCGCGCCGTCGCCGAGCGGCTCGGCCGGTCGTTCGACGAGTTCACGCCCGGCGTCCGCAAGCAGGCGACGCTCCCCGAAGGAGCGATATCGCTCGGGCTCGCCGGAACCGCACCCGGAGTCGTCCTCGACACCGGGAACTGCGTCGTCGTCGTCCTCCCGGGGCCGCCGCGCGAGCTGCAGCGTCTTTGGCCGCGTGCTCTCGTCACCGAGCCGGTACAACGCGTCCTGGCGCGCGCACCGGGGCGGGCACACCATGTGCTTCGCTTCTTCGGCACGCCGGAGTCGACAGTGGCGGAGGCGCTCTCTGCAGCCGGTGGTGAAGGGGACGGGGTGGACGTGACGATCTGCGCGCGCGAGTTCGAGATCCACGTCGACCTCTTCGTCGAGCCGTCCGCCGAGGAGCGTGGCGCCGGCGTGGCGACCTCGATGCGGGACGCCCTTGCTCCCTACCTCTTCAGCGAGGACGAGCGCTCGATCTCCGAGATCGTCCTCGACCTCTGTCGCGCGCGTGGGCTCACGCTCGCCACCGCAGAGTCGTGCACCGGGGGCATGGTGGCGTCGCGGCTGACGGGCGTAGCGGGTTCGAGCGAAGTGTTCCTCGGGTCGGTCGTCGCATACGCGAACGGCGTGAAGGAAACGGGACTCGGCGTTCCGGCCGAGCTCATCGCCGAGCACGGCGCGGTGTCTGCCGAGGTGGCGGCAGCGATGGCGGCGGGAGCGCGCGAACGGCTGGGTGCCGACGTCGCGGTCGCGGTGACCGGGGTCGCGGGGCCGGGAGGTGGCACGGCGGAAAAGCCAGTCGGTCTCGTCTTCGCCCACGCCATCGGCCCGGACGGCGAGAAGTCCGTTCGAACCGAGCTCCCGGGCGACCGCGAGATGATCCGCGGGCGCGCGACCGCAGCGTCTCTCCACCTCGTGCGCCGATTGTTGGAGAGTCGTCACACATCGCCGTGACCCCGGGCGCTACGGTCGAGAGCAGTGACCGGATCAGGCTCTTCGTCGCGCTCGAGGTTCCCGTGGATGTCAGCGACGTGCTTCGGCACTGGGGCGAGCAGCACCTTCAGCAAGGCCGGCGCGTCGACAGCTTCCACGTCACGCTCGCCTTTCTCGGTGCGCAGTCTCGCTCGAACGTGGGCGCGATCGCAGAGGTCATGCGCCGCGAGGCGGCGGCCACCGAGCCGTTCGTGCTCGCGCCCGTGGGCTACCGTGAGACGCGTTCCGTCGGCATGCTCGTCCTCGGCGACCCGAGCGGGTATGCGGCATCGCTCGCCGATCGCGTGCAGCGGGGTCTCGAGCACCTCGGCGTCTACGAGCGCGAGCACCGAGCATGGCTGCCCCACATCACCTGCCTGCGGTTCCGCGCGCGGCCGGGACTCGATCCACCATTACCCGAGATCGAGCCGTTCGCGCCGTCCGGCGTCGCTGCTTTGCTTTCACGCCTGCATCCGTCAGGGGCGCGGTACGAGGTGCTGGAGTCGTGTTCGGTAGGACGACGAGGAGGATGAGATGAAACGTGAGGAAGCGCTGGACGTCGCACTGGGCCAGATCGAGCGTCAGTTCGGCAAGGGCTCGGTGATGCGCATGAGTGACCGGCCGCAGGTCTCGATCGGTGCGATCTCGACGGGCTCGCTCGCTCTCGACATGGCGCTCGGCATCGGCGGCCTGCCGCGTGGACGAGTCGTCGAGATCTTCGGTCCCGAGGCATCGGGAAAGACGACGCTCGTCTACCACCTCATCGCCGAGGCTCAACGCCGTGGCGGCATCTGCGCGTTCATCGACGCGGAACACGCCATGGATCCGTCGTACGCGCGCCGCATCGGTGTGGACATCGACAATCTCCTCGTCTCCCAGCCCGACACGGGCGAGCAGGCGCTCGAGATCTGCGAGCTCCTCATTCGCTCGGGCGCGCTCGACATCGTCGCGGTCGACTCGGTGGCAGCGCTCGTGCCGAAGGCGGAGATCGAGGGTGAGATGGGCGACTCGCACGTGGGTCTGCAGGCGCGCTTGATGAGCCAGGCGCTGCGCAAGCTCGCCGGCACGCTCAACCGCACGGACACGATCTGCATCTTCACTAACCAGCTGCGTGAGAAGATCGGCGTCATGTTCGGCAACCCGGAGACGACGCCGGGCGGTCGCGCGCTCAAGTTCTACTCGTCGGTCCGCCTCGACATCCGCAGGATCGAGACCCTGAAGGACGGGGCAGAGGCGTTCGGCAACCGCGTGCGCGTGAAGGTCGTGAAGAACAAGGTGGCGCCCCCGTTCAAGCAGGCCGAGTTCGACATCATCTACGGCTCCGGGATCCCCTGGGAGGGCACTGTGCTCGACGTCGCGCTCGAGAAGAAGGTCGTCCAGAAGGCGGGGTCCTACTTCAGCTTCGGCGACGAGCGTCTCGGACAGGGCCGTCAGAATGCGACGAGCTTCCTCACCGAGAACCCCGATCTCGTGCAGCAGATCCTCACGCAGATCCAGGCCGAGGCAGCCGACGATCAGATCATCTCCGCGCGGCTCCTTCCCTCCGTCGCGCCGGGGGAGACGGTGGCGGAGATCGAGGTCGAAGAGGCGGTGCCCGTCGAGAGCTGAGTCGCCACTGGATGGGGCGGGGAAGGCGGTCGACGCAGCGCTTCGATCTCTGCGCTATCGCGACCGGAGTGCGGCTCAGATCGACGGCCAGCTAGCCGCGCGCGGCGTCTCCGAGGACGAGCGGACAGAGGCTCTCGCGACACTCGCACGAACAGGTCTTATCGACGACCGCCGCTTCGCCGAGCGGCGCGCCGAACAGCTCGCCGGGCGTGGCGCGGGTGACGCGTTCATCCGGCACGATCTCCTACGCGCCGACGTCGACTCCGAGCTCGTCGAGGTTGCGCTGTCGGGGGTCGAGCCCGAGCTCGAGCGCGCCGAGCGCATTGTCGGTCGCCGTGGATCAGGCCCGAAGACCGCACGCTACCTCGCCGCGAAGGGCTTCTCGCCGGACGTCGTACATGCTGTCGTTGCGCGGGCCGGGGACGACCCGTTAGGATGATTGAGCTTTCATCCGACGTTTTTCCTGCACGCACGCGCTTTCTGAATCCTTGACTTCGTATCTCTCTTCGACGAACCACCTCAGTCGGTCGTTGACCGACCGACGACGGAGGCTGCACCACCACCTGACGTAGTCGTCCGGGCAGAGTCCGGCGGCGACCGTGCAGGTCGACGGCCGGGTGAGAGCACCCGCGGCGAGCCCGCGGGCAATCGACACCCTCGAGCGGAGGCTCCATGCTCTCGGCCGGCGCAGCACTCATCGGAATTCTCGTCGGAGCCGTCGGGGCAGCGATTGTTCTCGTGACGTGGTCGCGCTCGCGCGTGAACACGGCGCGCGCGGATCGCGAGCGGCTCCTCGCCGATGCGGAGCGCGAGGCCGAGGCTGTGCGGCGCGAGGCCCAGGTCGATGCGCGCGAGCGGGCCGTGGCGCTGCGAAGCGAGATCGAGCGCGAGGTGCAGGATCGTCGCGTCGAGATCGCCAAGGTCGAGGAGCGCGTGCTCTCCAAGGAGCTCGAGGTCGACACGCGGCTCATGGAGCTCGAACGCAAGGATCAGGGACTCGGCGACCGCGAGGTGCATGTGAAGGCCCTCCAGGAGGAGCTTCGCGACGCGCAGCGCGACGCCCTCGGAGCTCTCGAGAAGATCTCGGGCCTCACGGTGCACGAGGCACGCCAGCAGCTCATCGAGCGTTCGAAGGATCTCGTGCGACACGAGCTCGCCCGAGAGGTCCGGCAGATGGAGGAAGAGGCGCGATCGGACGCTCGGCGGCGCGCACGGGCCCTCATCGCCGACTCGCTCCAGCGCGTCGCGGCGAGTCACACGGCGGAGGCGACCGTCACGGTTGTCGAGCTCGCTTCCGACGACCTCAAGGGCCGGATCATCGGGCGCGAGGGCAGGAACATCCGCGCGCTCGAGCACCTCACCGGCGTCGACTTCATCATCGACGACACCCCGCACGCAGTCGTCCTCTCGTCCTTCGATCCGATTCGCCGTGAGGTCGCCCGACTCGCGCTCGACAAGCTCATCGAGGACGGCCGCATCCATCCGGCGCGGATCGAGGAGATGTATTACCAGGCGAAGGCGGAGCTCGAGGAGCACGTCATGCACGCCGGCGAGCAGGCGGTCTTCGAGGCCAATTGCGGCGAGTTCCACGAGGAGCTCGTGCGAACGCTCGGACGACTTCGCTATCGGACGAGCTACGGACAGAACGTCCTCAAGCACACCCTCGAGGTCGTGCACCTGAGCGGGATCATGGCGGCCGAACTCAAGGCGGGCGTGAAGACGACGAAGCGCGCGGCGCTACTCCACGACATCGGCAAGGCCGTGAGCCACGAGGTCGAGGGCTCGCATGCACTGATCTCCGCGCAGCTCGCGCGGCGCTGCGGTGAGTCGGAGGGCGTCGTGCACGCGATCGAGGCACATCACTCCGAGGTCCAGCCCCAGACGGTCGAAGCCGTGCTGCTCATCACGGCGGATGCGGTCTCCGCGTCCCGGCCGGGCGCGCGCGGCGAGAGTCTTGAGAACTACATCCGGCGGCTCGAGGCGCTGGAGGAGATCGCAACCGCGAAGCAGGGAGTGGCGAAGGCGTACGCGCTGCAAGCCGGACGCGAGATCCGTGTCATCGTCGAGCCGACCGAGGTCGACGATGACGGAGCAGTCCTCCTCTCGCACGAGATCGCGCGCGAGATCGAAGACCAGCTCGAGTACCCGGGGCAGGTCAAGGTGATCGTCATCCGCGAGAGTCGCGCGATCGAGGTGGCGAAGTAGTCACTCGCGTCGCGGCCGAGCGCTGGGCAAAGACCTGGACCCGAGCGTGGCCCGTGGCGGACGTCGCTGCGATCGCAGCGTTGTACGCGCCGGGCGCGGCCTTCTACTCGCATCCCTTCCGCGCGCTGCAAGGACCTGCCGACTACGTCGCCTGGGCGTTCGCCGATCAGCAGGCCGCCGAGTGCCGGTTCGGGGATCCGGTCGCGGACGGCGATCGTGCCGCCGTGGACTGGTGGGCCGTGGTCACGTCGATCGACGGGTCGGTGCAGTCTCTGGCCGGCATCTCGCTCCTCCGCTTCGACGCCGAGGGTCTCGTGATCGAGCAGCGCGACGCCTGGGGAGAAGCGGAAGGGCGTGTCGAGCTCACGGACTGGGCGCCGTAGCGGATCGGGCTACGCTTCTCGGGCGATGAGGCGGTATCACGTCACGACGTTCGGCTGCCAGATGAACGCGCACGACTCGGAGCGGATCAAGGGCATGCTCGAGTCGCTCGGGCTGGGCGAAGCGGCTGCCCCGGACGAGGCCGACGTCGTCGTCTTCAACACGTGCACCATCCGCGAGAAGCCCGACACAAGGCTCGCGGCGTACCTCGGGAACGCCGGCGCCATGAAGCGCGAGCGTCCCGACGTGGTCGTCGCCGTCGGTGGGTGCTACGCCGAGGCGCAGCGAGAGCGGATCTTCGAGCTCTATCCATTCGTCGACGTCGCCTTCGGCCCCGGCTCGATACCGCACCTCGGCGACTGGATCGCTGCCGGCGGCTTCGCGGTCGAACGCGGTCGCTTCGGTACGCACGAGCACTTTGCCGCCGACCTCCCGACCCGCGGCGAACGTCGCTTTCAAGCCTGGGTGCAGGTCTCGATGGGATGCAACTCGGCCTGCGCGTACTGCATCGTCCCTGCCGTGCGGGGTCGTGAGCAGAGCCGGCGGCCGGGGGAGATCCTCGCGGAGGTCACGCGTCTCTCCGAGTCGGGCGTCCGCGAGATAACCCTCCTCGGGCAGAACGTCAACTCGTGGGGGCGCGATCTCCGTCCCGACGTCGAGATCGAGTTCGGTGCGCTCCTTCGCGCGTGCGATGCGGTCTCGGGCATCGAGCGCATCCGGTTCACGAGCCCGCACCCGAAGGACTTCCGGACGCCCGTCGTTGCGGCGATAGCCGAGTGTCCGAGCGTATGCGAGCACGTGCACTTGCCCGCACAGTCGGGGTCGTCGCGCATCCTCAAGGCGATGCGGCGGACCTACGACCGCGCGCGCTACCTGCGACTCGTCGAGACGCTACGCGAGGCGGTTCCCGACCTCGCCCTCGGCACCGATCTCATCGTGGGCTTTCCCGGCGAGTCGGACGCCGACTTCGAGGAAACGCTCTCGCTCGTCGACGAGGTTCGCTTCGACAGCGCGTTCACGTTCATCTACTCGCCGCGCGCGGGGACGGAAGCGGCATCGCTCCCGAATGCCGTTCCCGACGACCTCAAGCACGAACGCCTCGAGATCCTCGTCGACCGCGTACAGCGCAGCGCCGCCGAGCGCAACGCGGAGCGGATCGGAGGCGTCGAGGAGGTGCTCGTGGAGGGGCGGAGTCGCACGGACACATCGCTCGCCCGTGGGCGTACGCGACGCAACACGGTTGTCAACTTCGCAGGGCCGGCAGCACCCGGCGATCTCGTCGACGTCTTGATCGAGGACGCGACGTCGACCACCCTGCGCGGCCGCGTCTCATCGCTCGTGGCGGCCTGAGGCGCCGCATTTGCACGTTCTCGACACGATTCGTCACCCTCGCGTATCGAATTTCTCGTTACGCTCGCAGTGGGTGGTGGGCTGGGGTGCCCCACAGGTCGTGACCAAATTGGCGTACGAAGTGGTCGCGATCTTCGGCCCGACGGCGTCGGGCAAGTCGTCGGTCGCCCGGCATGTCGCCGCTGCGCTCGGCACCGAGGTCGTCTCCGCCGACGCGCTCCAGGTCTATCGCGGCCTACCCATCCTCACCAACCAGCCCGTCGAACCGACGCACCTGGTCGCGATCCGCGAGCTCGGTGACACGATGTCCGTCGGCGAGTACGCGGGGCTCGCGCACGAGGCCATCGACCGTCTCGTCGACATGTACGGGGGAGCGGTGGTCACGGGAGGCACAGGTCTGTACCTCCGCGCGGCACTCGCGGATCTCGAAATCCCTCCCGCGGCAGGTGCAAGCACCCGAGCTCGTGCCGAGCGGATGTACAGCGACGGCCCAGCGGAAGCGCACGCGCTTCTCTCGGAGCTCGATCCCGCAGCCGCAGCCGCCGTCCACGTGAACGATCGCCGCCGCGTCGTGCGTGCGCTCGAGCTTGCAACGACGGGCGAAACGCTGACCCCCTCCGCCGAGCGTCTCTGGTCGGACGCCACGCGTCGGCCGACGATCGTCGTAGGACTCGAGCTCCCCAAAGACGAGCTCGATCGCAGAATCGCCGAACGTACGGACGAGATGATCCGTCGCGGTGTCGTGCGAGAGGCGGCCGAGGCGCTGCGCCAACCCGTCTCGCACACGGCTCGCAAGGCGCTGGGCCTCGACGAGCTCGCGACGCTGCCTCTCGCAGAGGCGCGCACGCGAATCGTCGCGCGCACGCGTCGCTATGCCGCGTACCAGCGCAAATGGATGCGGCGGATTCCAGGGATCGTGCTCGTCGACGGAAATCGACCGGTCGAGCAGGTGGCTGATGCAGTCCTCGACGTGGCGCGCGCTCGGTAACACGTACGTCGTCGCTGCGCCCGGCGACGAACGGCAGCTCGAGAGTGCCGACGCCGTCGCGCTGGCGTGCGACGCCGATGGCGTGGTCGAGGTGCTCTCCGCGTCGGACGACCGGATCGAGGTCGCGATCTGGAATCCCGACGGGTCGCGTGCGGAGCTCTCGGGCAACGGGACACGGATCGCCGCGGCATGGCTCGCAGCTCGTTCGGGTGCCGAGCGGATCGAGGTCGTCGTCGGCGATCGGTCGGTCAGCACGCGCATCCTCGACGGCGGCGTTCTCGAACAGGACCTCGGCGAGGTGATCGTCGCGAGGCCGGAGACGATCGAGGGCATCTCCGTCACCCCGGTCAACGTCGGGAACCCGCACGCGGTCGTCATGGGCGATCCGGAGTCGGTCTCGGAGGTCGGTCCACTTCTCGAAACGCACCCGCGCTTTCCCGACCGCACCAACGTGCAGGTCGCACGGATCGATGCCCCGGGGCAGGTCACGGCCCGTGTCTGGGAGCGCGGCGTGGGGGAGACCGCCTCGTCCGGGACGAGCGCCGTGGCCGTCGCCGCGGCCACGCACGGAGAGGGCGACGTCGTCGTGCACTTTCCCGGAGGGGATCTCCGGGTACGGCTCGCAGACGGGCGCGCGTTGCTCTATGGGTCGGCCGAGCGCGTGTCCTGACTCAGGACTGAGCGAGCTCGACGAGCCTGCCGTCGGGATCTCGCAGGTACGCCGAGCGCCCCCACGGGTAGTCCCGAGGCTCGACGAGGAGCGCGAGTCCGTGCGACGAGAGCGTCACGCACGCCTCGTCGAGGTCGTCGGTGAAGATCGCGAGCTCTGCGATGCCCGTCACGTCGCGATCTCGAACTCCCGAAGGACGTCGTTCAGCGACGTCTTCAGATTCGTCGAGGCGCTACGCGTTCCGACGATGAGTGCGCACGGAATGTCGTAGCGGCCGGCGGGGTACTCCTTCGTCCGGGTTCCCGGCAGCACCACGGCCCGCGGAGGGACGTGCCCGCGGTGCTCGACCGGCTCCGGGCCTGTGACGTCGATGATCGGGATCGAAGCGGAGAGGACGACGTTGGGGGCTATCACCGCACCCTCGCCGACGATGACGCCTTCGACAACAACGACGCGCGAGCCGAGGAACGCACCGTCCTCGACGATCACCGGGCGGGCCTGGGGCGGCTCGAGCACCCCGCCGATCCCCACGCCTCCGGAGAGGTGCACATCGGCGCCGATCTGCGCGCACGACCCGACGGTCGCCCACGTATCCACCATTGTCCGCGGCCCCACCCAGGCACCGATGTTGACGAAGCCCGGCATGAGGACGACACCCTCGCCGAGATACGATCCATACCGCGCCACGCCTGGAGGGACGACTCGGACGCCGCGTGCCGCGTAGTCGGCCTTCACCGGGATCTTGTCGAGGAAGTGGAGGCCGCCGATGTCCATCGGCTCCACCTTGCGCAGGCGGAAGTAGAGGAGGATCGCCTTCTTCGTCCACTCGTTGACCCTCCAGCCGTCGCCCAGCCGCTCGGCTACGCGTACCTCCCCGCGATCGAGCGCGGCGATCGCCTCCTCGACGATCGGCGCGTCGATCTCGTCCGCCTCCCAGAGCTCGTCGATGCGCCGCGCGAGGTCCATCATGCGCCATCTTCTCCGATCGGACTGCGCAGGAAGCGCTGGAGCACCTCGTACGCGGTGACGAGCGCGCTGATCTCGACCCGCTCCAGCGGGTGATGCGCCAGCGCCGTGTGGCCAGGCCCGAAGTTCACCGCATCGAGTCCACGCGTCGTGAAGTCTGCGACGTTGGTCCACGCCTGCTTCGGGCCGAGGTCGAGGTCTCCGGCTCGCCGGAGCGCCCGCACGGCCGGCGTGTCGACAACGCGCGCGGGGGGCGCGTTACTCACGATCTCGAGGGTCGCCTCCGGCGGCACGAGGTCCGCCAGAAACGCCTCCGCTGCCGCGGGCTCGCGGTCGGGTGGATAGCGGAGGTTGAGCGTGACCGTCGCCACGCCGGGAATGACGTTGTCCGCAATCCCGGCGTGGAGACGCGTGGCCGAGAGGACTTCTCTGAACTCGAGTCCGTTCACGATCGCCGTTCGAGGTTCGAGCTCGAACAGCGGCCCCAGACCCCGGACAGCGCGCTCCAGCGCACTGTCGGCGAGCCATGGGCGCGCAGCGTGCCCACTCGTTCCGTGAAAGGTCAGCTCGGCGACGACGTTCCCGAGACAGCCCACGTGGATCGCGAGGTCGGTCGGCTCGAGTAGGACGGCGAGAGTCGCCTCGTGTACGAGCGTCGAACCTTCGAACAGAGCCGGGAGGGGGTTGTGCTGTGCAGGGAGCTCCTCGCGACCGAAGAGGACGAGCGCCACATCGCACGAACCTGCTGCAGGATCGAAGTCGCGCGCGAGCTCGAGCGCGACCGCGAGCCCGCCCTTCATGTCGCTTGCACCCAGTCCGTGGACGAAGCCGTGGTCGATCCGGCCGGGGAGGTTGTCCTGCGCGGGCACGGTGTCGTAGTGCGCGGCGAGGACGACGAGAGGGAGCCCGAGCCTTCGCTCGGACGCGAACAGAAAGGCCTCGTCGCCGGCGAACTCGGTGCGAAACCCCGACGGAACGAGCTCCAAGAGCCGCTCGCGAATTGCGTCCTCGCTGCCGCTCTGTGACGGGATGTCCACGAGCTCGAGCGTCCGCGCTGCGAGACGATCGGCGAGCGCGGTCACCGCGGCAGCGTACCGGGGCATAATCCCGCGGTGACTGCGCGCCAGCCCGATCCGGCGCCCGGGGCGGAGCCGGAGCGTGCTCTCCTCGTCGGCGTGTATCCGAAGGGCTCGAACGGGGCCGACGAACTCGCGGAGCTCCGTGAGCTCGCGCGCACGTCGGGAGCCGTACCGGTCGGGGAAGTCGTCCAGCACCGCGGGCGCCCGGATCCGCGCACCTTCGTCGGGAAGGGCAAGCTCGGAGAGCTCAACTTGGTGTTCTCGGGCGCCGACGCGGAGGTCCTCGTCGTCGACGACGAGCTCAGCCCGACCCAGCAGCGTTCTCTCGAGGACGAGCTCGGCGCCCGCGTCGTCGATCGAACACAGCTGATTCTCGACATCTTCGCGCAGCACGCTCGGAGCGCCGAGGGAAAGCTCCAGGTCGAGCTGGCACAGCTCGAGTACAACCTCCCGCGCATGCGCGGCATGTGGAAGCACCTCGAGCGGCTCGGCGGCGGAGTCGGGACGCGAGGCCCGGGCGAGAGCCAGCTCGAGACCGACCGCCGGCTCGCTCGAACGCGTGTATCTCTTCTCAAGCGCCGCCTGCGAGCCCTCCAGAGCCAGCGCTCGACACGGCGCAAGGAGCGGGTTCGGGCGGCCACTCCGACCGTCGCCCTGGCCGGGTACACGAACGTCGGGAAGTCGACGCTCCTGAACGCCCTGACTGGCGCCGACGCGTCGGTCGACGATCGTCTCTTCGAGACGCTCGACCCGACGACGCGCGCGTTCGAGCACGACGGCAAGCGCTATCTCGTGACGGACACCGTCGGTTTCATCCGCCGCCTCCCGACGCAGCTCGTCGAAGGCTTTGCGGCGACGCTCGAGGAGACGCTCGTCTCCGACCTCATCCTGCACGTCGCCGACGCATCGCTGTCGGAGGACCGTCTACGCGAGACGATCGGCGCCGTCGGCAAGGTGCTTTCCGACATCGGAGCCGACGACGTTCCCGTCGAGCTCGTCCTGAACAAGGCAGACGCGCTCGACCTGCTGGCGCGGCGTCGGATCGAGCATGCGTATCCGCGCGCCCTGCTGATCTCCGCGCAGACGGGCGAGGGTCTGGATGCGCTCCAGGAGCGAATCGCGGAACTGTTCTCGGATCGATTCGAGGACGTACGGCTCCTCGTGCCCTACGCGGACGGGGGAGCGCTCACCGCGCTGTACGACCTGGGCGCGCCGATCGCGGAGCGGCGGGACACTCCGGAGGGGGTTCGGGTTCGAGCTCGGCTCCCGCGGGCCGAAGCGGCCCGGTTTGCGCGCTACCTCGTCGCCGAGGACGAGCACGAACTGGAGGCGTCGGCGCGATGATCGACGTCCCCGTTCGCCGACTGCGGCCGGACGCCCGGATTCCCGACCAGGCCTACAACGGCGATGCGGGCGTCGACCTCTCCGCCTGCGAGCACGTCGTAGTTCAACCTGGGGAGCGGGCAGTCGTGCCGACGGGGCTCGCCGTCGAGATTCCGAGCGGATACGCGGGGTTCGTGCAGCCCCGATCCGGGCTCGCAGAGCGACACGGGATCGGCATCGTCAACTCGCCAGGACTGATCGACTCCGGCTACCGCGGCGAGATTCGGGTCATCCTCCTGAACACCGGCGCTGACGCCTTCTCCGTCGAGCCCGGAATGCGGGTTGCACAACTCGTCGTAGCGCCCGTCGCCACGGTTCGGCTCGTCGAGGTGGACGAGCTCACCTCCAGCGAACGGGGTACGCGCGGATTCGGCTCGACCTCGACGTGACCCCGTGACGGAGCCGCGAATTCGCGTGTCCGCGATCCTGCGCTGGCAGGGTCGAATCCTGCTCCTCCGGCACGAGAAGCCGACCGGGGAAGTGTGGCTCCTCCCCGGCGGCGGCGTGCGGATGGGAGAGAGCCTCGTCGACGCCTTGCGGCGGGAGCTCTGGGAGGAGACGGGGCTGTTCGACGAAGGGATGGACGTCACGCTCGAGGGGCCAGTCGCGATCATCGACTCCATCGCGCCCCGCACCGGTACGTACCGCAAGCACGTTGTTCACGTCGTCTTCGCGGCGGACGTGACGGGATCGCTCGAGGATGTGGCGTCGCGGGACGACGCTGTTCGCGGTCACCGGGCGTTTCTCATGCGCGAGCTCGACTCGATCGCGCTGCATCCGCCCATTCATCGCTTCCTTCAGCGCTGGCAGCCGGGCGATCCGGCGATCTACCTCGGCGAGATGTGGGCCCCGTGACCTGGGGAAAATTCATGACGCTCTAGGCGCGGTTCTGGTCACCACTCGTGGCGATGTTCTCGTTACGATCGCAGTGGGTGGTGGGATGGGGTGCCCCACGAGAAACCCGCAGCTAGCGTCGTCCGCCGCGCCGCCGAGCCCTCTCCGCAGCCACGCGAAACGCCTCGTGCTCGAGCTCGTCCGTCAGCGGGGAGAGGTCGGGAGAGCCGCCACCCGTTGCATGAGCGACGGCCTGTGACAGCAGCCAGTCGGCGAGTGCCGGGTTCCGCGGAAGCAGCGGCCCGTGGAGATACGTGCCGATCGCGCGACCGAGACGACAGCCCTCGAATCCGGAGCTCCCGTCGTTGCCGAAGCCGTACACGACCCGGCCGAGGGGCTCTGCCCCCTCGTCCAGAAGTGTCCGACCCGCGTGGTTCTCGAAGCCGGCGACCTCGACGGCTCGACCGGACGACAGCCGGCACTCGAGCAACACGTCCCCGATCATCCGCACCTCTCCGGCGACGGTCTCGTGGCCGAAGAGCCCAGCTCCGGGCATGAACGCTCCGTCACGACCGCGGTAGCCGCGGCCCAGGAGCTGGTAGCCGCCGCAGACCGCGAGCATCGCGACGCCGCGCTCGTGCGCGTCCCGAACTGCATCGCCCTTCGCAGCCAGATCGGGCGCGATGAGCCCCTGCTCTCGATCCTGGCCGCCGCCGATGTACAGAAGGTCGTGTGCGGCCGGGTCGAGCGGGTCGCCGATCCCGATCGACCGCACGTCGAGCTCGTAACCGCGGCGCGCCGCTCTCCGTGCGAGGACGGCGATGTTCCCTCGGTCGGCATAGATGTTGAGGTGGTCGGGATAGAGATGGCCGAGTCTGATCTTCATGCCACGCGGTCCTCCCAGTACGGCCGGACTTCGCCGCGGTCGGCCAGGATCCCGCGGAGCGAGAGCATCGCCGTATACGTCGGGAGAACGACGAGCTCCGTCCCCGCCTCGACCAGGCTCAAGCCTCGATCGAGAGCCTGCTCGAGGGACGGAATCACCTCGAGCCGCTCGGGTGGGAGCCCGCCGTACGCCATGCGCAGGCCCAGCTCGGCCGCGCGCTGGCCCGTGACGATCACGAGGCCCGCGTGCTCGAGGAGTGGCTCGAAGTCGACGTCCCAGATCCACGAGACGTCCTGGCCGTCCGCGATCGCGTCGTTCAGGGCAATCACGAGAACGGGGGGGACGCCGAGCTCGAGCGTCCGCACGACCTCGTTCGCTCCAGCTGGGTTCTTGATGAGGAGCAGGACCACGGACTTGCCACCGGCCGGGATGCGCTCGAAGCGTCCGAACGCCGCACCGAAGCGAGAGAGCCCCGCGCGCACGTCCTCGAGCGTCGCACCGACCGCAAGCGAGAGCGACGCGGCAGCCACCGCGTTGTAGACGTTGTAGAGGCCGGGGAGTGCCAGCTCGATCTCCACCTCGCCGGTGGGCGCGACGATGCGGAAACGCGATGCCAGAAGTCCGCGTAGCTCGATCTCGCGCGCGACGATGTCGAGCTGTGGTCGGCGATGCCCGCACTGTTGGCAGCCGTAGTCGCCGAGATGGCCAACGTAGACCGCGTCGTACGCGTAGGGCGCTCCGCAGCGCACGCAGTACTTCGAGTCCGCGGCGTGCTGCAAGCCCGATCGAGACTGGCGCGGATCGTCGAGTCCGAAGCGAAGCGCTCCATCGCGGCCGTCAGCGAGATCGGCCACGATCGGGTCATCGGCGTTCACGATGAGCGTGGCCGTCCCTGGAAGATCGCCGATCGCTGCTCTCCAGCGCTCCGCCACGATCTCGAGCTCGCCGTATCTGTCGAGCTGATCGCGGAAGAGGTTCCCGAGCGCCACGACGCGCGGCCGCAGGCGCGAGAGCGCCTCGGGAAGTGCGCCTTCGTCGACCTCGAAGAGACCCAGCTCGGCTCGGCGAGCAGTCACGAGTGCTGACGTGATCCCGGAGAGAAGATTGGCCCCTGCGCGGTTCCACGCCAGGCGTGCGTCTGCGCCGAGGATCTCGGCGGCCATCGCCGTCGTCGTCGTCTTTCCGTTCGTGGCGGACATGAGCGCCACGCCCCCCGGAATGCGTGCGGCGAGGTCATCGACGGCCGCCGGGTGAACCTTCCAGAGCACCTTGCCCGGGAGCGTCGTGCCACCGCCGCGACCGACCGCGCGCGACAGAGCGCCGATCCCGCGCGCCGCGGCTGTCTCGAGTGCGAGCCGTACGCCCATCGTCGGCGAGCGTACCGAGAGGGGGGAGGGAGGCAGCTGCTCTGGGAAACTTGCAGATTACGTAGAACGCTCTAAGCTTTTTGCAGAGATGGCGCGTCCGCGCTCACCCAAGCGCCCCTCGGTGCGCATCGACGAGGCCGAGCTGGCCGCATTTCGCGCGGGTCTTCGGCGCCGCTACACGGACGAGGAGATCCTGGAGCAGCTTCGTGCCGCAGCGGAGCGGACGGGGAGATCGCCCACGATGCGCGAGTTCGCCAAGGATCCGGACGCACGTGTCCACCCGCAGACCGTCATCGAGCATTTCGGGACCTGGAACGCCGCCAAGCGTGCCGCGGGGCTCTTCCCGCGCCGGTTCCTGACGCGCGAGGAGCTGCTTGCGCAGCTCCGAGCACTTGGGACGGAGCTCGGTCGCACGCCGACTGCACGCGATCTCACGGCGCGCCGGCGCTCGCTTCCCTCCGCCTCGCTGTACGCGCACACGTTCGGCTCACTCGGCAACGCGCTGCGCGAGGCCGGCTTCGAGGTGCTCCAGGGAGAGGAGCGCCTCGAGCGAGCCGTCGAGCAGGGCGCGGCGCTCGCGCACGACCTCGGTCGTCTGCCGAAGATGGCCGACTGGGCAGATGCACGACGTGCAGATCCCGCCCTCCTGTCCGAGTGGCAGGTCTATCGAATGCTCGACGTCCCGCGTGGTGCGTGGACCGCGTTTCAGTACCTCGTCCGCGAGCGCCTTCGCGTGGACGGCGTGGACGTCCTACCGGACGGGTCGCTACGCGGCGCTGACTGAAGCGAGCGCTGCGAGCCGCTCGAGGCACGAGACGGCCTCGCGAGGCGCCCGGACGGGCGGGAGATACTCGTGTTCCCGGTAGCGCCGATCGGGCCGGAACCGTCGCTCGTGCACGACGCGACCCGCAACGACATGCAGGAGCCGCCCCTCGCGCACCTCACGGATGTCGAGACGAGTCCGAAGCGCCGCCGCGACGATCGTGAGCGCGCGGCGGGTCGAGGCGAAGTAGAGCCCGCCGTCTGCCGTCGCGAGCCAGAGCGGCCGCATTCGACCGCGAGCGAGATAGAGCACCGCACCGTCGCGGTCGTCGAGCCATGCTGCGGCCATGGCGCCGCGAAGCTCCGAGAGAGCACGCGGGTCGTGCGCTCGGAGTTCCATGAGCGCGAAGATCGCCTCGGAGTCGACCGTCATCTGCGGCTCGGCGCGCTCGATGCCATAACGAGCGAGAAGCGCATCGTCGTTCAGCACGATCCCGTTGTGGACGCCGACGACTGCGCCATGGCGAATGGGGTGGTTGTTCGCCGCGATATCCGGGTGACCCTTCGTGAAGTCGCGTACGTGGATCAAGGCCTGCCCGGCCTCCGGCGGGACGGCGAGCTCGTCGACGAGTGCGCTCGCGCCGCCGCGCAGCTTCGTCACGCGCGTGCCGTTCTCCGCGCCGCGATGGGCGTATCCGACGGCGTCCGCGCCGCGTTCGGCGATCCCCGAGAGGAGTGCCTGGGCGGCAAGCGTCCGGTCGACGGACGACTCAGGACCGAGGCTGAAACCGGCTATTCCGCACATGGGCTCGAAGATCGCGTTGCGTCAGGCTCCAGACGCCAACTCATTCTTTCTCCGTGGATCGGACGACACGACGACCGTAGACGCGCCTGTGAGGGCGATGTTTGTGAGGACCGTGTTGCACCGACGATCGGCTTCTCCTCGGAGACGAGAATCCCTCGCCGGAGCTGTCATCCCTCAAGTGGGGCAACCGTACGACCGATACATGCGCCGTGGAAGGCCACGCAGCCGAACATCTCTTCGACGCGCCCGACGACGATCCGACCGTCGCGGTCGACGAGGTCGCGACTCCCCGCGAGCTTCCCGGACTCGCCGGCCCGACGGCCGACGACCCGCTCAAGCTCTATGTGCGCCAGATCGGCGACGGACGGTTGCTCACGCCGGCGCAGGAGCGCGAGCTCGCGCGGCTCAAGGATCTGGGTGACGAAGCCGCGAAGCGCAAGCTGATCGAGTCGAACCTCAGGCTCGTGATGTCGATCACACGGAACTACACGCGCGCCGAGGTTCCGCTGCTCGACCTCATCCAGGAGGGGAATCTCGGGCTCATTCGCGCGGTGGAGAAGTTCGACTACCGCATGGGGTTCAAGCTCTCCACGTACGCGACGTGGTGGATCAAGCAGGCGATCTCACGCGCACTCGCAGAGCAGGGCCGAACGATCCGACTCCCGGTTCACGTCGCCGACCAGGTACGAAAGGTCACCAAGACGCGCAGGCTCCTCGGCCAGAAGCTGAACCGCGATCCGTCGCTGGAGGAGATCGCAGCCGAGATCGACGTGACTCCCGAGCGCGTCCAGGAGTTGCTCGAGCTCGTGCTCGATCCCGTGAGCCTGGACACGCCGATCGGTGAGGGAGACTCGAGCGTCTCCGACCTCATCCCCGACATGAACGCGCAGCAGCCGGAAGTCGAGACTGCCGATCGGGCCCGCTCGTCCGAGCTTCTCGACGCGCTCGGACAGCTCCAGCCTCGTCAGCGGCGCGTCGTCGTCGAGCGCTTCGGGCTGGACGGCGTCCGGCCGCGCACGCTCGAAGAGGTCGGCCAGAACCTGGGCATCACCCGCGAGCGCGTACGACAGCTCGAGGCACGCGCCCTTCGCGAGCTTCGCGCCATCGCGCCGGGCCTCGAGCTCTACCTTCGTTCGTAGCGCAAGGTTGGAAGTTCGCTCGCGCGAACCTTCCGTCCGCGCACGACCCTGACGGCGGCCGGTCCGCGCTCGCGTCCCTCGCTGTACCCGACGCTACGTGACGTCCACGGCCTGCATCTCGCGCAGGCTGGCGAGGCGGCGGAGCGACTCGAGCTCGATCTGGCGGACGCGTTCGCGCGTGAGACCGAGCCGTCTTCCGATCTCCTCGAGCGTCTGCGGCTCCGCGCCCGTCAGCCCGTAGCGCATCACGACGACCTCGCGTTCGCGCTGGGGGAGGGCGGCGAGTGCGTGCCGGAGCGCCTCGCTGCGCAGGTTGTGCTCGACCGTCTCCTCAGGCAGCGGCTCGTCACCGGCTACGAAGTCGCCGAAGACGGCGTCTTCGCCATCTCCGACGGGCGCGTCGAGGCTCGTCGACGCGCGCGCCGCGGCCCGCACCTCGAGCACTTGTTGAACCGTGAGCGAGGCCTCGTCGGCGATCTCCTCGAGCGACGGCTCGCGTCCGAGCTGCGTCCACAGCTGGCGGTCCGCACGGTTGATCTTCTGCAGGCGCTCGACGATGTGCACCGGCATGCGGATCGTTCGCGCCTTGTCCGCCAGCGCTCGGGCGACCGCCTGACGGATCCACCACGTGGCATACGTCGAGAACTTGAAGCCTCGACGCCAGTCGAACTTCTCGACCGCGCGGATGAGCCCGAGTGTCCCCTCCTGGATGAGGTCGAGGAACGGCAGTCCCTGGTTGCGGTAGTTCTTCGCGATCGAGACGACGAGCCGGAGGTTCGACTGGATCATGCGCTCCTTCGCCTCCATGTCGCCACGCTCGATCCGCTTCGCGAGCTCGACCTCCTGCGCCGCGGTCAGGAGCTGGTGTCGCCCCGCCTCGCGCAGGAAGAGCTGCAGTGCATCCGTGGTCGTCTCGACCGGCGCCGTCAGCGCGACGACGGTCTCGGAGCGGGGGGCGACCTCGACGATGTCGATCGAGCGACGATCGAGCTCGCGCAGGAGCGCGTCCTGCTCGAGCTCCGTGAGGTCGTACGTCTCGGCCATCTCGGCGAGATCGGACACGCTCACGCTTCCGATCAGCTCGGACTGCTCCAGCAGCTGCCGGATTTCCTCGATCAGGAGGATGTGCTCGATGTCGATCTGGGTCATGCGCGGCGGGGATCGCAGAAACTGCGGTAGGTGACAATCTCTCGCGTCTCGGGTCCCGTGTCTAGGGGGCACGCGAGATTTCCCTCGACCGGGTCAGGCGCGGAAATGCGCGAGATCAGGCCGTTGCGATGAGGAACACCACAATCGCGACGGCGAGAACGGAGATCGAGATCAGCAGAGCCCGAACGCTCAGAGCCAACATGGCCGACACCCCCTCAGGTAGACGAGCGTTCCTGAAAGCTACCGCGTCGAGACGGAGTGGTGGGATTCGCGTCTCATTTCGATCAACTTGACATAACGCCGATTATCGTGCACTGCGCCGACAAGGCGTTTAGCCACGCGGAATCAGCCCTGCGGCGCCCTCTCCTTGCTAACGCCCTGCAAACGAGAGTCGATCAGACCGGCCACGGTGTCGGCTGCGGCGCGTTCCGAGGACTCGATCTCGTGGCGCGCGTACAGGTCGATCGTCGTCGAGATGTGCGCGTGACCCATGCGTCGGCGGATCATCTCGAGGTTCACCTCGCCCTCCAGCGCGAGTGTCGCGGCGCCGTGGCGCAGATCATGGAGCCGGACGTGTGGAAGTCCCGCGTTCCGGCGGCGCACCTGGAAGGCCTGCGAGAGGCCGCGCGGGTTGAGCGGCTGCGCGCTGAACCGCGACGCCATCTAAAGACAGCACACGGACGAAGGGAGGTGAACATGCCGACGGAGACGATCACGATCACCTGACCCCGGAAGAGGACAGGCCGCAAGCTCGCAGACAATCGTGACTTTGCGGTCAACGAGTGGTCAGCGAACTATCGCCAGCACCTTGACGGACTATGGATGCCCCATCAGGTGCTCAAGAAGACCCGATGACCTCAACCTCATTGAGGGGACCGCCGCGTTCGCAGAGGCTTTCGGACGAGCGCATCGAAGAACTCGGAACGAAAACACGGTATCTGGTAGTCTAAATCACACCAGGCCCACGTCATTGCCTCGGTGCGAGCAGGAGCCTATGGGCGGGCCTGCAGGGCCTAGCTCGAGCGCGGAATCCGACGACTGCTCGCTGATCTCTGCGGCGACGCCGAATCTTCTCGACGATCCAATAGTGCTCCTCGCCGGACGACGCGCTGATGCTCAGGCTGACGTGTTCTTCCCCCGGGGCGACGAGGAAGTGCGTGGCGCCTGCCCGGACCACTTGGTACTCCTCCATGGACAGCTTCCGACGGGCTGCGGCACTCTTGTTGAAGCATTCGCACAGCCACTTCCTGCAAGACTCGGCTTGGTCCGTTGTTCTTGCGCTCGTCAACCTTCTCGTTGTATTCGCGGAGCGCAATCTCGCTTCGGAGCCCGAGTTGCGCTGACGTCATCGCTGTGATCCATACCCTTCCGTCTCCGGCGACCGACCTCTACTCGCACGCCGCCCCGGCCTCCCCCGTCAAGGCACGGCGGCGCGTCCACTGACACTGCCGCCGAGGACGCGCTCCCGTTCGTGCATCTGTACTTCGAGCTGGGGTCACGGCGCGCTGCCCCAGAGCACATGCCGCCCCCGTCAGGCTCTCGCGTCGAAGGGAAGCTTGGTGGCTGGAGAGATCGATCTTACGGGTAGAAGGAAGAACGCACTCGACGCATTCTTGTTGTCCCCCAACAGCTCGAGGATCGGCTTCGAAGTCGAGACGCATACGGATACCCACGCGATCGTCGTGGCGAAGAAGTCGTTCCTGAGTCGGCTTCGAGCGCGCGGCGCCAACCGAGGACGCGGTTGCGTCGGTCGACGAGAACGGCGAGGTGACGATGATCACGGCCGAGCCGAAGCGAAGCTGACATCGAAGGGACGATTTGGCTTAGCTAGGCCCCGAGCAAATCGACCGCACGATAATCGCGCATGGCTATCACGTTTGTTGGAGCGAAACGCGGATTGCACAATCCGCCCGCGCAGGGAGCGTCTACGCCGACTTACTGACCTGATTCACGTGTTCGATATGCGCGGCTCGGCGGTCGCTGGCCCGCTCCAAGACCCCTTCACGACTTCGAGTCGTCCGCACGACGAACAGGTCAAGACCCATCCGTCGTCGTTCGGAGAGAAGATGACCGTTACGTGGTGCTTGGCCGTGATCCTGTCGCTCAGCTTCGTCACATCTACAGGGTGCCGCAAATCCACAATGTGGAAACGTCGGTGGAAACGGCTTAGGTATCGGTTTTTTGACGCGAGAGCCTTTGCCCACCCGCTCGTTTTGCCGTATCCCCCCGACTTGCAGATTCCCGCAGATGAGCGCAGACCAGGCGGATACCCCGATATCTCTGCCGATCGAGTCAGGTCGCGAGAACTGGTTGCGGCTGGTACGCAACCGCCGCCAGCGCGAGCGCTACGCGCCCGAACATCGCCGCCGTCGCCGCGACTTCGCTCGGCGCATCGAGCGTGGCAAGGTCTTCTTGTGCGCGGGTGCGAAGAGGAGATCGGTGCCGACCAGGAGTGGGAACTCGATCACAACGACTGGGACCCCTCGCAGAGCTATCCGTCGCGTGCAGTTGTAACGGAGCCGCCCCCCCACCGCAACATGACCTCTTGCGAGTGGTGAGCTAGCTCAGCCCGCCCGCCTCGACGCGCAACGCCGAGACTCAGGGACAGCTGTCCAGTGCTTGTCGGTTCTTAGAGGGAGCTTGCGACCGAACTCGCCACGAGGATCCAGAACTCCAGGCACAGCACGAGGGTCAGGAGAAGGAACCAGTTTCGGGTCTCGCCCGCGCTCCGCCTCGCACGACGCCGCATAGAA
>CAVUCT010000007.1:0-504903 GCA_963740105.1 uncultured Gaiellaceae bacterium | reverse complement strand
AGGCTCAGCTCGGATCCTGCGCCCACGGCCTTTGCGACGAGGCCCCCAACGACCCCGGCGAGAACGGCGTCGATCACCCCGACGACCGTGGACGTGCTGGCAATCAGGCGGAGGACCCGGTTCTCCGTGCCTGGGCCATACGTCTCGGACAGGCCTCGCTCGTCGTCGTGATGGCCCGTCACGAAATACGGCTCGAGCCCCGGCGCGATCTCGAGATAGGCGTGACGGAGACGATTCAGGCCGGACAGGAGCCAGAAGTCCTCGATCCGGGCGTCGACGAGGCGGATGAATGTCCCCACCCCGATGAAGAACGCGGCCGGCAGAACGAGGAGTGCGAACACGTAGAAACGGTCGCCGAACTCGGTCGCCTCGGCAGCAAGGGCCAACGCAACGACGGCCGCGGACACGACGGTCAGGAAGATGGTGGCCCGGCTGTAGATCGCGCCGTATGTGATGTTCCTCGCCGCGAGCAGGCTCCAATGCTCGGTCGCGAGGATCTGTACGCGCACGGCCTCAGACACGTCGAGGTGCGGGTCGGTGGGCATCGCGCCTCCTCCATGTCGAGGGCCGAGCCGTCGACCGGACCCGGTTCGCGAGATCGTACGCCCCAACGCGCGCGTCGATGATGTCCGTCCCTGGGACGTTAACGCGAGAGAGAGAACTGCTCCATGCGCGAGCGTGCTCTCGCTTGAAGGACGTCCGCGGCGAGACCGTGTCAGATTTGGGTCAGATCGAGGATCGCGCGATGCGCCAGTGTGCCGCGACGACGCCCGATGAAGTGAAGCTGGATCTGGCTGGACCGATTAGTTCTCGGCGGCTTGTCGGTCTCCATCGCGCGTGTGTCCGCAGCAGGGTGAGATGCGGCCCGGAGCAGGCCGCCGAGAAAGGAGTCCTGAGATGACGCGGTATCTGATCTCGTTCGACGACGGCGCGATGACGTTTCCCGAGGAGGAATCCCCGACGTGGCCGAGGCAGCGCACGCGGTGGTGCAAGAGGCGACGGACGCCGGCGTTTGGGTGTTCGGCGGCGGGCTGCATTCCCACGAAGAGGTGAGCGTGGTGGCCACCGACGGGACGGTCACCGACGGCCCATACCCTGAGAGCAAGGCGTACATCGGCGGATTCTCGGTTGTCGACGTTCCCTCACGCGAGGAGGCGCTCGCGTGGGCTGGCCGGATCGCCGTCGCCTGCCGTTGAGCACAGGAGGTTCGCGAGTTCGTGCCCGGCTCTACGCCCTGATCAAGGCCGTCCGCGAGAGGCGGCGGAAGGCGTTTCACGTTTCGCCGTTCGCCCATCAGCGCGAGCGTGCGGAAAGGGCCGCTCGGGCCCCGAAGGCAGACGAGCCCTCGTTGTCTTGAACCAGCAGCCAGCTGACAGACTGTGCCGATGCGTGAGCTGCGGCCGGGTGTCTGGTATTGGCAATCGACGCATCCCGGCTGGAACGGGGAGGAGGAGTGGCCCGAGGCTGTCTCGTCCTATGGGATCGAGATCGGCGACGACTTCGTGCTGTTCGACCCGCTCTCCGTTCCCGACGAGCTACGTGAGCGCGCGACCGCCGTCGTTCTGACGGCGCCGTACCACGAGCGCGACGCACGTCGACTTGGCCTCCCGGTGCATACGCCGCCCGCGGACACCTGGCAGGACTGGGTCGAGAAGTTCGGCATCGATCCCGACCGCGTGCGCGGAATGGAGAGTGACGACCTTGCCTGGTTACGTGCCGGCGAAGGCGAGGGACACTTTCACGGTCCCGGAGTGTGGCCGTTCGGCATCACCGCGTACGCGGGACGCGAGGACAACGACCTCATTCTTTGGCTTCCGACGATCAACGCGATCGTCACCGGCGACTCGCTCTCCGACTTCGGCGACGGTCTGCACATCTGGATCGGCGATCGCAAGCACGTGACGCGCGACGATGTCGTCCAACGCCTCCGCCCGCTGCTCGATCTGCCGGTCGAGCTCGTGCTGCCCGCGCACGGCGAGCCGACGGATCGCGCAGCCCTCGAGCGCGTGCTCTCGTGAGCGGTGCCGGCAAGATCCAGAAGCTCAGGCGACGCGGCCCCCATGCGCCAGCGTGCTCGGAGCGCGACCGGCGCCTCGCATCGAAGAGCTAGCTGGTCGAGAGACCTCGGCATCGATTGATGTCAAGCGATGACTTCGCGTCGCGGCGGGAGTCGTACCGTCGGTAGGAGGTTGATTGGTGATAACGCCGCCCACGATCACGCCGCTGCTCGTTGCCGACCTTTCCGTCGAGGGCGAGCGGATGCCGGTCTACGTGCACGTCATCGACCATCCCGATGCCCGCGTGCTGGTCGACACCGGCATGACGGAGCTGCACCCGGCGATGGCCGACATGGATCCCCGTCTCCAGCCGCTGAACGAGCAGGATTTCGACCTCGCGGGCATCGACATCGTCGTCAACACACACCTGCACGCCGACCACTGCGGCGGCAACCACCTCTTCGCCGGCAAGCCGATCTATGTCCAGCGTCGGGAGCTCGACGACGCACGCAACATGGACGACTACACCATTCGCGAGTGGGTCGAGGCGCCCGGCGTGCACTACGTGCCGGTGGACGGCGAGCACGAGCTGCTGCCCGGGCTCCGACTCGTCCCGGCGCCGGGCCACACACCCGGCATGCAGATGGTCGTCGTCGAGACTGGCGGGCGCCCGGTCATCGTCGGCGGCGACGTGGCGGTGTGGTTCGGCGAGTTCGACGAGCCGCCCACCGAAGGCCGACAGCGGGTCCTTGCGCTCGACCCCGAGCTCGTCTGGCTCACGCACGAGCACGAGCCCTGGCGGCCGCGCACCGCGTAGGGCGCGCCGCAATGCATATGCCCGCGGTGACCTACAAGTCGTCCTCTCGAACACGATGGTCGGGACGGCGGATCGCTGGCAGAAGCGCAGACGGGCAACGAAATCGAGCTTCCGTCGCACTACGTCCGCCCGGCGGTGTGGTTGCGGTGCGCCAGTGTTGGGGAATGACGCCTGAGCGCGTGTCGGTCGTCAGCCGATTTGCTCGGCCAGCCCGATGAGAATGCCCTCGGGGCCTCGGACGTAGCAGAGCCGATACACGTCTTCGTACTGCACCACTTCGTCGACGAGCTGCGCGCCGTGTCTGCGGAGCCGGGCGAGCGTATCGTCGAGGTCGTCCACGGCGAACATGACACGCAGGTAGCCGAGAGCGTTCACCGGGGCGTTTCGGTGATCGGCGACCACAGGCGGCGCGAGAAATCGCGAGAGTTCGATCCGGCCGTGGCCGTCCGGCGTACGCATCATCGCGATCTCGACGCGCTGGCCGCGCAGTCCAGTGACGCGCCCTGACCAGTCTCCTTCGATCATCGCTCGCCCTTCGAGTTCGAGGCCCAGCTCGGCGAAGAAAGAGACGGCGGCATCAAGCGATTCCACGACGATGCCGACGTTGTCCATCCGTCGAAGCGCCACGCGGCCATTCTTGCGGTCCGCACCAATGTCCGCGAGGCGCGGATCAGGTGTCCGTACCTCTGGTTGCGCCAGTGTGCAGGAATGAGTGAGGCTGGGTCTGGCCGGAACAGATGAGTTTTCGCCGGCCTGCCAGTCTCTACCGCCACACGGATCCGTAAGCGCCCAGAGGTTCTCGCCCTCAAGCCAACGACCCCAGGAGCCCGTATGAAGCTTCTTCTCACATCCGGTGGCATCAAGAACCCGAGCATCCAGAGCGCGCTGGTCGACCTCTTGGCCAAACCGATCAGCGAGGCAAGCGCCCTCTGCATCCCCACCGCGATGTACGGGCACCCCTGGGTCGGTCCCGGCGAGAAGGCATGGCAGTTCATCAGCGGACAAGAACCCAGCTGCCCGATGTGCGAGCTGGGCTGGGAGTCCTTGGGAGTGCTGGAGCTGACCGCGCTACCCAGCATCGGCGAAGAACGCTGGGTTTCCCTGGTTCAGGAGACCGACGTCCTACTGGCCTCAGGCGGCGACGCCTTGTACCTGTGCCACTGGATGCGGCAGTCCGGGCTGGCAGACCTGCTGCCGTCGCTGGACGAGACGGTCTGGGTGGGACTGAGCGCCGGGAGCATGGTGATGACCCCCAGGATCGGGGACGACTTCGTCGGCTGGAAGCCGCCCACCGGCGGCGACGAAACGCTTGGAATCGTCGACTTCTCGATCTTCCCGCACGTGAATAACGAGGACCTGCCGTGGAACACGCTGGCCAACGCGGAACGCTGGGCGGGCGGCTTGTCGGGTCCGGCGTACGCGATCGATGACGAGACCGCCATCAAAGTGGTCGACGGCACCGTCGACGTCGTCTCGGAGGGACACTGGAAACTGCTCACGCGCTAGGACTGAGACCGCTCGCGAGAAGCGCTCGGTCTCTCAGGTGCCCGCGCTCGGTCTTCCGAGTGCGGCGATCCGTTCGAGGCTCGCGGGCGGCCAGACCTTCTTCGGGTCGTAGTAGGTCGAGAACGACGGGACGGACTGGGCAAGCGTCACCCAGGGAAGCTTCGACCGCGTATAGATGTGGACGTCGGGCTCGACACTAGACGGATCGTCGAGCGTTCCGCCGCGGACGAAGCGCACGCTGGCTCGCGTGTAGCGGCTGAAGACTGCGACTTGGCACGTCGGGCAGCGGAAGATCCGCTGCTTCGTCTTGGTGCCGCGGGGCACGTCGACGGGCACCGGGTCATCCGCGAGCAGCTCCACCCGATCAGCCTCGATCAGCAGGTTGACCACGAAGGCGCTACCCGTCTGCCGCTGGCAGTTGAGGCAGTGGCAGCAGTGGACGAAGAGCGGATCGGACGCGAGGCGATACCGAACGGCGCCACACGAACAACCGCCCTCGCGAACAGCGGTCAGGCGACCGCCTCGGCACGGAGCCCCTCGCGTGCGGGCACCCGGTCGTCGTTGAGTCGCACCAGCGCAGTCATCCTCGGTTTCTCGACAACTCGGCGAGGTTACAAGTTCGAGTGCCGATGAGTTCTGCGCGCAGGCTCGAGCGCGATGCCGTGAAGTTAGAGTCGACAAGACCGTAACCTTGTGTTACGGTAATGGTCATGGTGACAAGAACACATGACCAGAGAGTCCCGCCCGACTATGACCCCTCCGCGTTTCCGGCGTTCGCCGTCACGGTGGACGTCGTGATCCTGACGATGTGCGAAGGCACGTTGTGCGTGCTCCTCGTGCGGCGCGGCGTTGCCCCGTTCGAGGGCATGTGGGCGATTCCGGGCGGCTTCAAGAGACCGACCGAGACGCTCGACGAGGCGGCGAAGCGCGAGCTCAGCGAGGAGACCGGCGTCGACTCCGAAGGCCTGCTCACGCAGTTCGGCGCCTACGGGGATCCCGGGCGCGACCCGCGGATGAGCGTCGTGACGGTCGCGTACCTCGCGGTGCTGCGCGACCTGGGCTCGATCGTGGCCGGCACCGACGCGGCCGTGGCCGCGCTCGTTCCGGTGACGCTCGCGCTGGACGGAGAGACCGAGCTCGCGTTCGACCATGCGCGCATCGTCCGCGACGCCGTGGATCGCGTCCGTGTGGATCTCGAGCTCAAGGGCATCGCGACCGCATTCCTGGGCACGACCTTCACGCTCGCCGAACTGCGAGCCGTGTACGAGGCCGTGTGGGACGTGCGCCTCGACGGCGCCAACTTCCGGCGGAGCCTCCTCGCGGAGGACGGCTGGGTGATCCCGACGGGGCGCCGAGCGCGGCCTGGCGCGGCAGGCGGCAAGCCGGCGGAGCTCTATCGGGCAGGCCGCATGTGGAAGCAAGGCGGGCCGATCAGGCACCCGCACCCAACTGACAACCGGAGGGGAACGAGATGAGAGCAGTCGTGTTCGATCGCTACGGGCCTCCCGAGGTCCTGCGGATCGAGGAGGTGGAACGGCCCGAGCCGAAAGAGGGCGAGGTCCTCGTGAAAGTTCACGCGACGACCGTCAACCGGTCGGACTGCGGGTTCCGGAGCGCCGAGCCGTTCTTCACGCGGGTCTTCACGGGGCTCCTCCGGCCGAAGTACCGCACGCCAGGGATGGAGCTCGCGGGCGAGGTCGTCGCAGTCGGCGACGGCGTCGACGAGTTCGCTGTCGGCGACGAGGTCTTCGGCCTCCGCGGTACCGGCGCGAACGCCGAGTACGTGTGCGTCCGCGCGGGCGGCGCACTCGCGCACAAGCCCACCAACGTCACGTTCGAGGAAGCCGCTTCCGTGAGCGACGGCGCCTGTATCGCGCTCGCCTGCCTGCAGCGCGGCAACCTGCGCGAGGGGTCGCGAATCCTGATCTACGGAGCCTCCGGATCGATCGGGACGGCGGCCGTTCAGCTCGCCAAGTCGTTCGGTGCCCACGTGACGGCGGTGTGCGACACGGCGCGCGTCGACCTCGTCCGGTCCCTCGGCGCCGACGAGGTGGTCGACTACACGAAGGAGGACTTCACGAAGCGAGGCCAGACGTACGACGTCGTCTTCGACGCGGTCGGCAAGCACTCGTTCAGGCGGAGCCGCGGCGTGGTGAAGGAAGGCGGGGTCTTTCTCGAGACCGACCTCGGCTTCATGTGGCACGTCCCGCCGCTCGCACTCGCGACGAGATGGATCGGCGACAAGAAAGTGACGCTTCCGATCCCGAAGTACACGAAGCAGGACGTGCTCTACGTGAAGGAGCTGATCGAGACGGGGCGGTACCGGCCGGTGATCGACAGGACGTACCCGCTCGAGGACGTGGTCGAGGCGACGCGCTACGTCGAGACCGGACAGAAGACCGGGAACGTCGTGCTCACGCTTAACGGCGCGGGCCGATGAAGGCAGTCGTACACGACCGCTACGGGCCGCCGGAGGTGTTGCGCGTCGAGGAGGTCGCGCGCCCGGTGCCGGCAGACGACGAGGTGCTCGTGCGCGTTCACGCGACCACCGTCACCCAGACGGACTGCCACATGCGCCGCGCGCGACCGTTCTTCTGGCGCTTCATGCTCGGACTGCGGCGGCCCAGGCGGAAGACCCTCGGAACCGAGTTCGCAGGAGTGGTCGAGGAGATCGGCCCGTCGGTGACGCAGTTCGAGGTCGGCGACCGCGTGTTCGGGCTGCGCAGCGGCGCGCACGCCGAGTACCTCTGCGTCCGCGAATCGCGGCTTGTCGCGCGCATGCCCGACCGGATGACCTTCGAGCAGGCCGCGGGAACCTGCGATGGCATGTACCAGGCGCGCAACGCGCTTCGCGCCGGACGTGTGGACAAAGGCACGCGACTGGTGATCTACGGCGCTTCCGGCTCGCTCGGGACCGCGGCCGTGCAGCTTGCAGCGAACCTCGGCGCCCACGTGACGGCCGTCTGCAACGGCCGCAACGCCGAGCTCGTCCGCTCGCTCGGCGCCGACGAGGTGGTCGACTACGAGCGGGAGGATTTCACGAGGAACGGGCAGACCTACGACGTCGTCCTCGATGCGGTCGGCAAGCACTCGTTCCTCCGCTGCCGGCGGTCGCTCGTATCCGACGGCATCTACGTGGCGACCGACCGCCTCTACAACCTCCCGCTCGCGCTGCTCACGCGGTGGAGCTCGAGGAGGGTCGTGTTCGACTTCACCGGCCACGACCGCGAGAGCGTTCTCCTCGTGAAGGAACTGGTCGAGTCCGGCCGCTACCGACCGATCATCGACCGCACCTACCCGCTGGAGGACGTCGTCGAGGCGACCAGGTACGTCGAGAGCTGGCAGAAGACCGGCAACGTCGTCCTCACGCTGAACGGTGCGGCCCGATGAGAGCGGCGGTTCACGAGCGGTACGGGTCGCCTGACGCCGTCGTCGAGATCCGAGAGCTCGACAAGCCCGAGCCGGCCGACGACGAGGTGCTCGTCCGCGTGCGGGCGAGCTCGGTGAACATCGCCGAGTGGTACGGCGTCACGGGCAGACCCTGGATCGCCCGTCCGACGACGGGGCTGCGCGGACCGAAGGACATCCGCCTCGGTGTCGACTTCGCCGGGATCGTGGAGTCGGTCGGCAAGGACGTGACCGATTTCCGACCCGGTGACGAGGTCTTCGGCGGTCGCAGCGGCGCCTGGGCCGAGTACCTCTGCGTCCGAGCCGAGCGTGCCATCGTGAAGAAGCCTGGAGACGTGACGTTCGAGCACGCCGGTGCCGTCGGGACGGCGGCGATCACCGCGCTGCAGGCCATTCGCGACCACGGCGGTCTCGCGCCCGGGCAGAGGGTGCTGATCAACGGCGCCTCGGGCGGCGTCGGCACGTATGCCGTGCAGATCGCGAAGGCGCTCGGCGCCGACGTGACGGCGATGTGCAGCACGCCGAACGTCGAGATCGCACGTTCCCTCGGCGCCGATCTCGTCGTCGACTACCGGGCCGAGGACATTACGCGGCGCAGCGAGCGCTACGACCTCGTGCTCGACATCGCCGGGACGCGTTCGTTCTCCGAGCTGCAAAGGATCCTCGAGCCCCAGGCGACCGTCGTGCTCGTCGGAGGCCCGAGGGCGAACCGCTTGCTCGGGCCGATCGGCCACGTGGCCGGATCACGGCTCAGGGCGCTGCGCGGAAGCCAGCAGGCGACGTTCTTCCTGGCGCAGTTCAACAAGCCGGACATGGACACGCTGAGAGACCTTCTCGAGACGGGGAAGATGACCTCGGTGATCGACAGCACGTACCCGCTCGAGAGGATCGCCGACGCGCTCCAGCACATGGGCGAGGGACACCCGCGCGGAAAGATCGTCCTCACGATCTGAGTCGAGGAGTGCTCCCTCGCCGGGCGAGCTCCTCCTCGACGAGACTCGGGTCGAGGCCACGGGCAGCGAGCAGGACGTAGGAGTGGAACCAGAGGTCGGCGAGCTCCTCCACGAGCCGCTCGTCGCTTTCGGAGGCGCCGGCGAGAGCCGCCTCGACTCCCTCCTCGCCGACCTTCCGCGCTGCCGCGGCCGCGCCCGCCGCGAGGAGCCCGGCGACGTAGGAGCCGTCCGGACGCTCCTTTGCCCGCTCGGCGACGCGACGCCAGAGCCAGGGCGCGAAGCAGGACACCGTTCCGGTGTGGCATGCCGGCCCGGCGGGTCGGACACGAAGGAGGATCGCGTCGCCGTCGCAGTCCTCGCGGAGCTCCTCCACCGCGAGCGTGTTGCCCGACGTCTCGCCCTTCCGCCAGATCCGCTGCCGCGAGCGGCTGAAGAAGTGCGCCTCGCCCGTCTCGCGCGTGAGCCGAAGCGCCTCGTCGTCCATCCACGCGAGCATGAGCACGCGGCGCGTCTCCGCGTCCTGGACGATCGCGGCTCGAAGCTCAGGCGGCATTGCGCAGCGGGACTCCGAGATCCCGTAGCTCTCGGCGGAGCGTGGCGAGGCGCGCGGGATCCTCGTGGAGGATGGAGGCGAGCAGCGCCGCCTGCGCAACGCCGAGCGCATCTGCAACGTGCTCGGCGGTTCCGGCGCCGCCCGACGCGATCACGGGAACCGACACGGCCTCGCTCACCGACGCGGTCAGCGCCAGGTCGTATCCATTCCGCGTGCCGTCGGCGTCGATGGACGTGAGCAGGATCTCACCCGCGCCACGCTCCACCGCCTCGCGAGCCCAGTCCAGCGCTGAGCGCCCCGCGTCCTGGGTCGCGGCGCGCGCGCGTACCGCTCCCGCCGTGACGTCGATCGCCACGACCACGGCCTGCGAACCGAGCTGCGCAGCGAGCTCGCCCAGAAGGCCGGGACGCTCGAGCGCTGCGCTGTTGACCGCGATCTTGTCCGCACCCGCCTCGAGCAGCGCCGAGGCGTCGGCAACCGAGCGCACGCCGCCCCCGACGGTGAACGGGATCGCGAGGCGATCGGCGATTCGCGCGACGAGGTCGACGAGGGCGTCGCGAGCGTCCAGCGTCGCCCTCACGTCGAGGTACACGAGCTCGTCCGCCCCCGAGTCGGAGTAGAGCGCGCCGAGCTCGACCGGGTCGCCGACCTCGGTCAGGCCCACGAAGCGGACGCCCTTCACGACGCGACCGCGGGCCACGTCGAGGCACGGGATCAGGCGCGGGAGAGGCATTGCTCCAGGAAGCGCGCGCCGGCAGCGCCGCTCTTCTCGGGATGAAACTGCACGCCGAGGAAGCTCCCGGCCTCGGCGATCGCGACGACTCCTTCCGAGCGAGCGGTCGCCGCCGGCGTCTCGGCCGCATACGAGTGCGCGAAGTAGTAGGCCTCTCCGTCCGGCTCGATCGGCGCCCAGCCGATGCGCGGCACGCGGCCGTCGCGGAGCCGGACTGCTCGACCCGGGAGGATCCCGAGCCCGGCGACGCCACCGTCCTCCTCGGACTCGTCGAGCGCGAGCTGCAGGCCGAGGCAGATCCCGAGCGTGGAGCCGCCGCGGGCGACGCGTTCCCGCAGCGCCGCGTCGAGTCCGCGAGCGCGAAGGCCGTCCATCGCGGTGGCCGCGGAGCCGACGCCCGGCAGCACCGCGAGATCGGTCGACGCGATGTCCTCGGGCCGACTCGTCGTTCGCACGTCGGCACCGAGACGACGAAACGCAACGACGACCGAGCGCACGTTGCCGGCGCCGTGGTCGCAGACCGCGACGTTCACACAAGGCCTTTCGTCGACGGAAGCACGTCGCTCTCGCGCCGTACGGCCGCACGCAGAGACCGGCCGACCGCCTTGAAGGCGGCCTCGGCGACGTGGTGCTCGTCCCGGCCCGTCGCCTCGACGTTGATCGCGAGCCGGCCGGCCTGGGACAGGCTGCGCAGCACGTGCTCCGCGAGCCCCGGGTCGAGCTCGAGCCGGACCTCCGACGCGGAGCGCCCGCCGAGATCGACGGCGCCGCGAGCAAGCGCGTCGTCCATGGGGACGACGGCGTCGCCGTAGCGCGCGATCCCGCGACGATCGCCGAGCGCACGGTCGAGTGCCTCTCCGAGCGCGAGCGCTGCGTCCTCAACGGTGTGGTGTGGCCCGGTCTCGAGATCGCCGACACCGTCGAGCGCGATGTCGAACCCGGCGTGGAACGCGAGCTGCTCGAGAAGGTGGTCGTAGATCCCGGCACCCGTCTGCACGCGCACGAGACCCGAGCCGTCGAGAGCGAGTCGTACGCGGAACCGCGTCTCCGCCGTCGCGCGGACGTGTCGCGCTCGGCGCCCTAGAGCGGGCGCGACCGCTGAAGGGCGGTCGAGTGCGCGCGCGAGCGCATCGAGCAGCAGGTCGTCGTCCTCGCGGTCGCGTATCGACAAGCGGATCCCGTCGGGGAACACGCGCACGACCAGGCCTTCTCGCAGCAGCGCCGCACCGAGCGCGGCCGCCTCGTCCACGGGGACGAAGAGGAAGTTCGTGCGCGAAGGCAGCGGGTCGAGGCCGAGCTCGGTGAGCACCCGCGCGCAGCGCTCGCGCTCCTCGACCTCCGCGCTCACGTCCGGCGCGTCGCCAAGCGCGGCGAGCGCGAGTGCCGCCGAGATTCCGGAGATCGGCTGCGGCGCCTGCCGCCGGTTGAGCTCGGCCGCGGTCTCCACCGCGGCCAGTGCGTACCCGACGCGCGCTCCCGCAAGGCCGAACGCCTTCGAGAACGTGCGCAGGACGACCACGCCGTCTTCGATGAGATCCGCGGCCGTCTCGCCCGCGTACTCGAAGTACGCCTCGTCGACGACGAGCGGGCGAGCAGCCGGGAGTGCGCCGAACGCGCCGGTCGGGTTGTTCGGACGGCAGCAGAACGTCAGGGCGGGCGCGTCGGCGCCGACCCTCGCACCCGCGAGGAGTGCCGCGATCCGGAAGAGCGGGTAGGTCGGCGTCTCCGCGATGGCAACCGTGTCGCCCGGGCCGGCGAACGTCCGCGCACACAGCAGGATGAGATCGTCGGCGCCCGCACCGAGGACGACGTTCTCCGGCTCGACACCCGCGTACCGGGCGATCGCGTCGACGAGCTCGGGAAAGCCACCGTGCGCGTACTCGTTCGTGCCCGCGAGCGCGGCGGCGATCGCGCCCGGGCGCGCGGTCGGGGATGGAGCAGCCGGGACGTTCCCGTCGAAGCGCACGATCTCGACGGGATCGAGTCCCACCTCGGCTGCGAGCGCGACCGTCGAAGGCGCCCACGTGTAGGAGGCGAACTCGGGCGGCAGAGGTCTCACCGGCGAACCGCCTCGGCATGCGCGAACATGCCCTCCGCTCCCGCCAATGCCTCGACGGTCGGCCGCAGCGCGGCGAGCCCATCGGCCGTGACGCGTTGCGTCGTGATCGGCTTCAGGAACGTCTCGAGCCCGATCCCACCCACGGCGCGCGCCCAGCCTCCCGTCGGCAGCACGTGATTCCCTCCGGTCGCGTAGTCGCCAGCGGCCACGGCCGACCACGGGCCGACGAAGACCGCTCCGGCGTTCCGAATCCGCGGAGCCGCCGCTTCGGCCTCGTCGCCGAGGAGGACGAGATGCTCCGGTGCCAGCTCCTCGACGAGATCGAGCGCCGTGTCGAGATCCCCGTTCACGTCGACGACCCGGCACACCGACCCCGGCCCGTGCTCGGCCTGCGCCGCCAGCTCGAGCTCGACGACACGCGGCTCGGCATCCGCTCCGGCGAGCACGACGACCTCGGACGGTCCTGCCGGAAGGTCGATTGCGACGTCCCGCGCGACGAGGAGCTTCGCCTCGTTCACGTACGCACCGCCTGGCCCGCAGATCTTGTCGACGCGCGGAATCGACGCGGTTCCGTACGCGAGCGCCGCGATCGCCGGCGGGCCGCCGACCGCCCAGACCTCGCCGAGGCCGAGAGCTCGCGCCGCCGCGGCGACCCGACCCGACCCCTCGGGCGGCGTGACGATCACGATTCGCTCGACGCCCGCCGTACGCGCCGGCACCGCACACATGACGAGCGTGGAGATGAGCCCGCGCGGCACGTAGATGCCGACCGAGCGGAGCGGGATCCAGCGCCGCTCGAGCTCGACTCCCGCACGCACCTCGAGCCGGATGTCACGCGGACGCTGGAGCTCGTGCCAGCGCTCGACGGCGTCGGCGAGCTCGAGCAGCGCCGGCACCGGAACCTCCTCACTGGGCTCTGCACGCCGGGGCTCGACGCCGTCGAGGCGAATCGACCACTCGCGAAGTGCCTCGCCGCCCCGCAGTCGAACGTCCTCGACGATCTCCGCGACGCGGCTCACCGAAGCATCCGCTCGACAGGGACGAGCAGGATCGAGGATCCACCCGCGGCCTCGAGTTGCGGAAGGAGACGCCACACGTCAGCCGCTGGAACGAGTGCCTGCAGCGCGACCATCCCCTCTTCGGCGAGCGGGACGATGCTCGGCGACCGCGAGCCGGGCACGATCCGGCAAATCTCGTCCAGCGCGCTCTCGGGAGCGTTGAGCATGAGGTACCGCGTGTCGCGCGCCTCGACGACGCTGCGCAGAACGGTCGCGATCTCACGAGCGCGGTCATCGCTGCCCCGCCGCGCGATGAGCACGGCCTCGGAGGAGAGGAGCGCGCCGAGCGAGCGAAGCCCGTTCGTCCGCAGCGTGCTCCCGCTCGAGACGAGGTCGACGATCGCGTCGGCGAGCCCGAGGCGCGGCGCGACCTCGACGGAGCCGGTGACACGGACGAGCTCCACCTCGACCCCGCGCTCGCCGAGGAGGCGCTCGGCGAGATTCGGGTAGACGGTCGCCACGCGCGCGCCGGCGAGATCGTCCAGCGTGGTCGCCGACGACTCGGCTGGAACCGCAGCCTCGAGCGTGCAGGCGCCGAAGCCCAGCCCGAGGAGCACGTCGACGCTCACGCCGCTCTCCTCGACAAGGTCGGCGCCCGTCATGCCGCAGTCGACGACCTCGT
Source organism: uncultured Gaiellaceae bacterium (assembly GCA_963740105.1). Classification (GTDB taxonomy): domain Bacteria; phylum Actinomycetota; class Thermoleophilia; order Gaiellales; family Gaiellaceae; genus GMQP-bins7. The sequence continues at coordinate 491,197 of CAVUCT010000007.1, read as the reverse complement.
CCTGCACGTACTCGGGGATGTCGGCGGCGCGGACGAGCATGACGTCGACCGGTGCGTTGCGGCACGGAAACGCCAGTGCACGCTCACCGGGTTGCTCGGGGCCGAGACCCGCCGCGTCGAGAAGCGCGACGGCGGGCTCGCGCAGTCTGCCCTTCGACGGGATGGCGATGGTCAGCCGGCGCGACGCGGCGTCTTGCGAGCTCGCCGATCGAGCACCAGCCGGTACCCGTCCGCCCCACGCCGAAGCCACTGTGCGACTCGCGTCACCGTCGTCGTCGAGGCGCCCGTCTGCGCGGCGACCTCGAGATACGGGAGGCCCTGATCCAGCAACCGCGCCGCCTGCCAGCGATGCGTCATCGCCTCGATCTCCTGCAGCGTGCAGAGGTCCCGGAAGAACCGCTGCGCCTCGTCCAGCGTTCGGAGGCTGAGAATCGCCTCCAAGAGATCGTCGGTCTCGGTGGTTCGCCATGAATGCGGAGGGTCGTCGGTCATCGCGTAGCAGCATGTTAGCATGCTAACACGATGGGCGTACAGCGAGTTTCAGGTCATCCCGGCCGTGGACGTTCTCGGAACCGAGGCCGTTCGACTGCTCCGCGGCGACTACGAGCAAGTCACGCTGCGCGAGGCGGATCCGTTCGCTCTGATCGAGCGCGTCTGCGCGGCCGGAGCTGAGATCGTCCACGTCGTCGATCTGGAGGCAGCGCGCGGCGGCGGAGTGCGCCCGGAGCTCGTCGCCCGCGCGGTAGCTGCAGCCACCCCTGCGCGCGTCCAGACAGCGGGAGGCGTCCGCTCGACCGCCGATGCCGAGGCGCTCGTCGAAGCGGGCGCGGACCGCGTCGTCGTCGGAACCGCGGCGTTCGCCGGCGACGGACTTCTCGAGGAACTCGTCGAGGAGCTGGGCGAGCGACTCGTCGTGGCCGTCGACGTCCGCGACGGTGTCGTCGCCGTCGCCGGCTGGACGCAGGCGACGTCGCTCTCGGTCGCCGATGCCGTCGAGCGTGTCGTGCAAGTGGGCGCGAGCCGGCTCCTGTGCACCGCGATCGAGCGCGACGGCACGCTCGACGGCCCCTCGCTCGAGCTGCTGGAGAACGTGTGCGCTCTCTCCCGCCTCCCCGTCCTCGCCGCAGGCGGAATCCGCTCGTCGGACGACCTCGCGACAGTCGCCGCAATCGGATGCGAGGGCGCGATCGTCGGCCGCGCGCTCCTCGAAGGGCTCGTCCCGCTCACTGCACTCGGGTCGAGAACTGACGAGTAGAGTCGCCGCGTGATCGACGCGCTGCGCGTTGCGCCCGGATCGTCGCCCCAGATCGCCATGCGCGACGCGCGGGACGACCTCGGGCTCGAGAACAAGGAGACGGCGAAGCGCCACCTCGACGATCTGAGGGACAGGCTGTCGGAGCTCCAGGAGCGGCTCTATGCCGAGGGCACGCGGAGCGTCCTCGTCGTGCTCCAGGGACTCGATGCGTCCGGCAAGGACGGCGTCATCCGCGCGGTCTTCACCGGCGTCAACCCGCTCGGCATCCGCACCGCCTCGTTCGGAGTGCCGACGGAGACGGAGCTCGCTCACGACTACCTGTGGCGCATCCATGCAGCGCTTCCGCCGCGAGGCACGATCGGCGTCTTCAACCGCTCGCACTACGAGGACGTCGTGGCTGTGCGTATGCACGCACTGGCTCCAGAAGAAGTCTGGCGTCGCCGTCCCGCTCACATCCGAGCCTGGGAGGAGATGTTGAGCGACGAGGGGACGGCGATCGTCAAGGTGTTCCTCAACGTGTCGAGAGAGGAACAGCGGCTGCGCTTCCAGGAGCGCATCGACGACCCCGCAAAGCGCTGGAAGTTCCGTACGGCCGACCTCGAGGTACGCGAGCGATTCGGCGACTACGTCGCCGCGTGGGATGAGGTCATCTCCGAGACCTCCACGGATCGGGCACCCTGGTACGTCGTGCCGGCCGACCGGAACTGGGTGAAGAGCACCGCCGTGGCGACACTCGTCGTCGACCTGCTCGAGCGGCTGAGCCCTCAAATGCCACACGCCGAGCCGGGGCTCGAAGGCCTCGTGATCGCGTGAGCGCAACCTGCTCGCATCTCGACACGGTTGCGGTGACCGATCTGCCGGAGTCTCCTCTCGTGTGCGAGGAGTGCGTGAAGATCGACGGCGAGTGGATGCACCTGCGCATGTGCCTGCAGTGCGGGAAGGTCGGCTGCTGCGACAACTCGCCGAACCGCCATGCGACGGCGCACTTCGAGGAGACGGGACATCCGCTGATCCGCTCGGCGGAGCCGTACGAGGAGTGGAGATGGTGCTTCGTCGACCGGATCCCGATCCTCTGATGGACGTACCGGGGGTGGGCGACTCCGCACTCGCGTTGCGCGCGGTGACCCTCGCGCCCGGGATGAGGGCAGGGATCGCCGACGACGAGGTCGACTCGCTGGTGTTCGTGTCCGCCGGCTCGGGTCTTCTGGTCGTCGGCGACGAGGCCTCACCGCTCCGAGCCCGCGACGCAGGGCTCGTGCTTGCAGGCGAAGAGGCAGAGCTCGAGGCAACGGGTGCACTCGACGCCGTGGTGCTGACGGCCGGTGCCGAGACGGACCTGCACGCCCCCATGGGCACACGCGAGACCGTCGTGTCTCTCGATGACGCCGATCAGCAGCGGGCGACGGGGGCGCGCTCCTTCCAGATCCTGTTCGGCCCTCACAATGGGTCAACGCGGGCCACGCTCTTCGCGGGCTACGTCCCGCCGGGGAAGGCGCCGTGGCACTACCACCTCTACGACGAGATCGTCTTCATTCCCGAGGGCCCGGGTCGCCTACACGTCGGAGAGTCGATCGAGGAGCTCGGCGCAGGCTCAGCGTTTCGCCTTCGACCGCGGCAAGTACACATCGTCGAGAACCCGGGCGACGCCGCGATGACGATCATCGGCCTGTTCACTCCCGCCGGCAGCCCGTCGGCCGCGTACCTCGAGCCGGGAGTCGCTGCCGAGTACCGCGTCGCCGGCTAGCGCATGGCCCTCTCCATCCCGGTCACCTGGAGCGAGGCGCACCGGCTCCACGCGCCGCAGACGGCCGTCTGGGTCGGCGTGCCGATCGACGCCGACGAGCTGCCCGAGCGCGCCGACCGCATCAGGGCGGCGCTCGAGAGCGCTGGTGCTCGCGTCGTCGGGGCCGAGCCTCACGACGACGCCGCACTGCTGGCCGTGCACGACGCCGGGCTCGTCGAGTTCCTGCGGCGTGCGTGGGCGGACTGGAAAGAAGGAGGCTTCGAGGACGACCCGGGACAGCGGGACGTCGTCGGCTACATCTTCGCCACTCCGGGGCTTCTCGGCGGCTCCGCTCCCCGCGTCCCGACCGCCCTCTCGGCACGAACGGGCGCGTGGTGCTTCGACACGATGACGGTCGTCGCGGAGGGAACCTGGGACGCGGCGCGCGGGGCCGTCGACGCCGCGCTCACCGCGGCGGACCTCGTACTCGCAGGCGAGCACGCCGCGTACGCGTGCTGCCGGCCACCCGGCCACCACGTGACGCGGTCGGCATTCGGCGGCTCCTGCTACCTGAACAACACGGCGATCGCCGCGCAGTACCTCCGCGATCGAGGCGTCGCACGAGTCGCGGTGGTCGACGTCGACGCCCACCACGGCAACGGCGCGCAGACCGTCTTCGCCGGGCGCGACGATGTGCTCACCACGTCGGTGCACGTCGATCCCGCAGAGGGTTGGTTCCCGCACTTCCTCGGCTTCGCCGACGAGAGCACCCCGACCAACCTCAACGTCACACTCGCGTCGGGATCCGGTGACGACGCGTGGCTCGCGGGAGTGGACCGGCTCGTCGCCGCCGCACGGGAGCATCGCAGCGAAGCGCTCGTCGTAGCGCTCGGCGTCGACGCCGCCGTGGAGGACCCGAACTCGCCGCTCGCCGTGACGGAGCCGGCCTTCCGCGAAGCCGGACGCCGCGTCGGCGAGCTCGACCTCCCGACCGTCGTCGTGCAGGAAGGCGGCTACGTCCTCGAAACCGTCGGCGGACTCGTCCGGGCACTCCTCGAGGGACTGGACGAGCGGACGGGCTCCCGATGACCCTGCGCACCGAACTCTTCCTCGCCGTCGTCGGCGCGCACGTGCCCGAGCCTCCGGCGCGCCTGCTCGAGGTCGGGTGCGGCCGCGGTGAGCTCGCGCTGGCTCTGGCAGAGCGTGGCTACGAGATCACAGCGATCGACCCACAGGCGCCGGACGGGCCGATCTTCCGGCGCGTCACGCTCGAGGAGTTCTCCGACGAGCGCGGATTCGATGCCGTCGTCGCGAGCCTCTCGCTTCACCACGTGCACGATCTCGGAGGCGCGCTCGACAAGCTCTCGTCGCTGCTCCCGCCGGGCGGCCCGCTCGTTCTCGACGAATGGGCGACGGAGCGGTTCGCGGGCGCGACAGTGCGCTGGTGGTACGAGCAGCGCCGCACGCTCGCGAGCGTCGGGCGTACGGAGTCCGCAGTGCCGGACGACTTCGCCACCTGGGTGCAGAAGGGCCTGGACGACCGCGCGGGCCTCCACCTCGCCTCCACCATGCTTGCGGAACTCGACAAGCGCTTCGTGCAGCGCTCCCTCGAGTGGCACCCCTACCTCTACAGCTGGCTCCTCGACGACACGCTTCTGGAGCTCGAGCGCGCGCTGATCGAGGACGGCGCGATCGACGCGGTCGGGCTCTGGTACGTCGGGGCACGGCGGTGAGCCCGGAGCTTCGGCGGCCGGTGCTCCTGTACGACGCCACCTGACGCTTCTGTCGCTTCGCGGCGCGTGTCGCCGCCCGGCTCGATGTCCGGCAGCGCCTGGCGCTCCTCCCACTCCAGGATCCTGCCGCGAATCCGCTTCTCGAACGGCTGCCCGCGGACGAGCGCTTCGCGAGCTGGCGTCTGGCGCGGCGAGACGGATCGCTGGTCGGATACGGGGTCGTGCGCGGCCGGACTCCCGACGCGCTCTACCAGGCGGTGGCACGACGTCGCGACGTCCTCGGACGGCTCGTGCCGGACGGTCCCGCGCCGCGACGCTATCCCTGAGCGAACCACTCGCGCAGCGGAATGCGCACCTCGAGCGACGAGAAGTCGCCGTCCCGGAACGCACGCGCCGCCTCCGCGAATGCGGAGACCGCCACCCACGTGAGCCCGCCTCCGACGCTGACGCGCTGCGCCCCGGCGTCGGCGAGCTCGGCGAACGACAATCCTCCGAGGGCGAGCACGTTCAGCGGACGCGAGACCGCGTCGTACACCGCACGTATCTCGTCCACCGTCTGCAGCCCCGGCGCGTAGAGGCAGTCGGCGCCGGCCGCCTCGTACGCCTGCAGTCGAGCGATCGTGTCGTCCAGGTCGGGGTTGCCGCGGATGTGGTTCTCGGCACGGGCGGTGAGCGTGAACGGGAAGCCGACGCCTCGCGCCGACTCGGCCGCGGCCGCGACGCGCTCGGCGGCCCGCCCAGGTTCGTACAGACGTCCAGTGGGGTCGTAGTCCTCGATCGAGCCGCCGACCGCTCCCGCCTCGGCGACCCGGACGATCGCCTCCGCCGCGCTCTCGGGAGACTCGCCGTAGCCGTTCTCGAGGTCGACCGACACGGGCAGCTCCGTCACCCCGGTGAGCGCTTCGACGTGTGCGGCGACCTCGTCGAGCGTCGTTTCTCCGTCGAGACGGCCGAGCGTGTACGCGAACCCCGAGCTCGTGGTCGCGAGTGCCTCGAACCCCAGCGCAGCGAGAACCCGAGCCGAGCCGGCGTCCCACGGATTCGGGATGACGAACGGCGCGCCCTCGTGAAGGGCCCGAAAGGCGACTCCCTTCGCCTGCTGTGTCGTCATGCGACCTCGAGTATCGCGCCTGCGCTACGCGCGCCGGAGGGTCGTCCGCAGCTCCCGAAGGCGCACGGACTCGAGCGCGACCGACAGAACGAGAACCGCAATTACCGCGCCGAGCGTCACGATCGCGTCCGGCCCGTCCATGATGACGGCGAGCGCGACGGCGAGCGCGGCTGCTCCGAGACGCTCCCACGCGATCCGCCGAACGACGCGGAAGCGCATGAGAGCGAATCCACAGAGGAAGACCGCAATGCCGAGCCCGAGCGCCCAGCGCCCAGCCTCCGACAAGGGATCCAGTGGGTGCTCGAGAGTCTTCTTGGCGGCGACGGCGTAGAAGATGATCCCGAGCACGACCGGGTAGTGGAAGTACGTGAAGACGTCACGGGCGAGGGGTCCGCGTGCCACGGGCGAGGCTCGGCGAAGCGCACGCTCCGCAGCCACCGCCGTGAAGTCGAAGTACGCCCACCACAACGCGGCGACACCGGCGAACGCGACGACGACCGAGAGCGCGTAGGTCGCGTCGCGCTCGAGCTCTGACGTCCCGATCCCGATCGCAACGATGGACTCCCCGAGCGCGATGATCACGATGAGCGCGAAGCGCTCGGCGAAGTGGGACGGCGAGACGCGCCACTCGACGCGTGCCACCCTGAGCGTGCCGACCACGTCGATGACGAGCGAGGCGAGCCAGATCCATCCCCGGTACTCCGGATCCGCGAAGCCACCTGCGAGGGCGACGAGGGCGGCGACGAGAAACCACGGAGCGAGCCGAAGAGTGGCGCGTAGGAGCACCGGGTCGTTCCGTGCCCCCCACGTATAGAGCGCCGTGTTGAGGATCCGGACGACGAAGTACGCGACCGCGAACCAGGCCGCCTCGTCCTGAAACGCGTCGGGGACGGCGAGCGCCATGAAGAAGCCCGCCGCCATCGCCGTGAAGATGATCAGGCGCGTGACCGCGTTCTCGATGTCGATCGCATTCGTCATCCACGCGTACGCCGACCACGCCCACCAAACCATCGCGAGCACGAGAGCTGCACGAAGAAAGCCCTCCATGCTCGTGTCCTCGAGGATGAGCGCGGTCACCTGCGTGAACGCGAACACGAACACGAGGTCGAAGAAGAGCTCGATGTAGCTGGTCTTGCGCTCCTCCTCGTCGTGCGTGGGCTCCGAGACGAGCGGAGCGACGTCGCTCACGTCACGCCTTTGCGACCGCGCGCTCGAGCGCCGCTACGGAGAGCGGCGACCCGGACGCCTGCTCGACGAGCCGGTCCCAGCGGATCGACTGGCCCGGAGCGAACAGTTTCTCGCGGAGCACTGCACCCGCCTCCGGGCGATCGACGATCCCGCCCACCGCGTTCTCGAGCGCCGCGGTGAGCTGGAGCCCGACGATCGCTCCGTACAGATACGTGTGGTAGTAGACCGGTGCTGCCGCGATGTGGATCTTCGCCGCCCAGTCGGGCGCTCGCCGACCGGCCGGCGGCTCTACGCCCTGGTAGCGCGAAACGAGCTCCCACCAGAGCGTGTCGAGATCCGACTCCGGATCTGCGTACAGCGCGCGCTCGAACGCGTTCATGACGAGCACCCAGCGCGTGAAGACGAGAAGCGCAGCAGCGCGGGCTGCCTCCAGCCTCGACTCGAGCTCGGCGACCTCGGACGGGCTCAGTCCCAGAACGCGCTCGAGCCATTCGCCGCGCCAGGAGAGCGCGCCGTGCAGAAGCGCTGACGCCTCGGTCGCGACGAGGTGCGTCGACCGCAGGAGCCATGGCAGGCCGTCGCGGAACCCGACGTCGTACACGCCGTGACCGAGCTCGTGGAGCATCGTTTCCGCTGCGTCGTGGGTGGACACGGTGTTCCCGAGAATGCGGACGTCGCCACGCCGGTCGATGTCGATACAGAACGCGTGCTGGTTCTTGCCGTCGCGCGGGTACAGATCGCTCCGCGCGAGAATCGCGTCGACCTCGAATCCCATCCCAGCGAACGTGCGGTGCGACAGGGCGACCACGTCCTGGCCGTCGAACAGAGGGTCGAGGTCGACGGCGCCGTCCGGAGGCGGCTCCTGGAAGAAGGGATCCGCGTAGTGCCACGGACACAGCTCCGAGACAGCGCAGCCGAACCGCACGGAAAGACTCTCGTCGAGCGCGCTCTTCCAGCGCGCGAACGGCGCGGCGGTGACCCGGTCGGCCTCGCCGAGCGTGTCGATCAGCTTCTGCTCGTCGAGCTCGTCGGTCGAGAGCGAGAGCGCGAACCAGTCGCGATGACCGAGCGCGCGCGCAGCCTCGTTGCGCAGGCGCGCAAGCGCGCGGACGTCGTCGGCGACCTCGGCACCGACCGTCTTGGACGCCTCCCAGGCCTCGCGTCGCTCCGCGGGATCGTCGCTCTGGCGGAGGATCCGCTTGATCTCGGTATCTCCGATCTCGACGCCGCCGACGAGCCCGCGGTGGCGCGAGAAGCGAAGGTCGACCGACGATTCGAGCTCGACGATCCTCGCCCGCAGCTCGTCGGGCAGCTGGTGCGTGAGCATCAGGTCATGGAGGAGGTCGAGCTGCCGGCCGGCCTCGCCTTCAGCTCCGGAGCGCGCCGCGAGGACCCGTGCGAAAAGCTCGCGATCCGCGAGCGCACCCGACCACGCGAGCTCGGCCTGTGTCCGACGCTCGGCATTCTCCTCGGTCGCCGCCACCTGCGAGTCCCACCAGGCGAGGTTCGTCGCGACCGAGAGCGGTGCGAGGCGCGCCTCCGCCTCGTCGAGGATCGCGAGAGCAGCGCTCATCCGGGGCGCGATCCTACCCGCCGCCACCGTGGCGGCGCATGGCGGCGGTAGCCTCTCGCGCGTGAGCGCCGTCGAGCTCAAGACGCTGCCCTGGAGCTGGTACACGGACCCGGCCGTGCTGCAGCTCGAGCGCGAGCGCATCTTCCGACGCTCGTGGCAGTACGTCGGGCACGAGGGCGACGTGCCCGAGCCGGGGTCGTTCGCCGCAAGTGCTGTCGGAGACGTTCCGGTCGTGCTCGTGCGCGACAACGAGGACACGCTCCGAGCCTTCCTGAACGTCTGCCGGCACCGAGGCTCGCTCGTGTGCGAGGGCTCCGGGAGACGCGAGACGCTCCAGTGCCCCTATCACGCCTGGACGTACGGCCTCGACGGTCGTCTCATCACCGCCCCGCGGGGGAACAAGGAGGGCGGGATCCACAAGGAGGAGCTGGGGCTCGTCCCTCTGCGGCTCGAGACCTGGGGTCGGCTCCTCTTCGTCAACCCCGACGCCGACGCAGAACCGCTCGAAGAACACCTCGACGGCATCCCCGAGCGGATCGCCGAGGCGGGCATCGACCTCGACGCGCTGCGCTTCCTCCAGCGCTCGGAGTCCGAGCTCGACTGCAACTGGAAGATCTCCGCGGAGAACTTCCTCGAGTGCTACCACTGCCCGACCGCACACCCGGGCTTCTCCGCGGTCATGGATGTGAACCCGGACGCGTATCTCCTCGAGACGAACGCCGCGCGCATGACCCAGCACGGCCCGCCCAGACGCGAGCCGCGCGGCGCCTACGACCCGGCCGGCGAGGTCGCGCGCGGCCAGTTCCACCTCCTCTTCCCCGGCACCGTGATCAACGTGATGCCCGGGCGGCCGAACTTCTCCATCGGCCCGATCGTCCCGCGTGACGTGACCCGCACGTATCGGTTTCTCGACTACTTCGTGGCCGAGGACGCCGACGACGCGTGGATCGAGGAGTCGCTCGCGTTCGACGCCCAGGTCGGCGCCGAGGATCGGCGCCTCATCGAGCGGGTGCAGGCGGGCATGGGCGCGGGTTTCATCGAGGACGGCAGGCTCCTGCCGGAGTCCGAGCAGCTGATCGCGCACTTCCAGGCGCTCGTCGTCGACGCGCTCGCCTAGCGGTCGCTCCTCCGAAAAGTCTCCAATTGGTTAACGTCCCGCCCGCATGCGGTTCAGCCTGACTCCGCGGACCTCCGAGTTCTTCACGCTCTTCGGCAAGGCCGGCGAGAACGCGCTCCAGGTCTCGCGACTCGTCGAGCGACGATTTCGCGAGCACCCGAACTCCGGCATCACGCAGGAGCAGGTGAAGGCAGAGGAGACGGAGGGCGACGTGATCACGCGCGAGCTGATCATGCTCCTCAACACGCAGTACGTCACGCCCTTCGACCGGGAAGACATCTACCTCCTCGCGACCGAGATCGACGACGTCGTCGACTACCTCGAGGAGGCGTCGGCTCTCCTCGGCCTCTACGGCGTCGAGATGCCGACGCGTCACGCAGTCGAGCAGTGCGGGATCATCGTCAAGGCCTGCGAGCAGCTGGCCATCGCCTGCGACAACCTGAAAGGGATGCGGGGAGTCCAGGAGGCGCTCGTGCAGGTCAAGGCGTTCGAGGACGAGGGTGACCGTATCCTGCGTGACGCGCTCGGTGGCCTCTTCCGCGACGAGGCGATCGATCCGCTCATCGTCATCCGCTGGAAGGACATCTACGAAGGGCTCGAGAAGTCGCTCGACGCCTGCGAGACCGCCGCGAACGTCATCGCGAACATCCTCGTCAAGAGCTGAGGCCGGGGAGGCGTGGAGGACCTCACTCTCGTCGCCGTCGTGATCGTCGCGCTCTTCTTCGACTTCACGAACGGCTTCCACGACACGGCGAACGCGATCGCGACGAGCGTCTCGACACGCGCGCTGACACCACGCACCGCGGTCATCCTCGCGGCGGTCCTCAACTTCGCCGGCGCATTCGCGTCGTTCGCGGTTGCTGCGACGATCGCGAAGGGGATCGTCAATCCCGACGCGATCACGTTGAGCGTCATCCTCGCCGGGCTCGTCGGTGCGATCACGTGGAACCTGATCACGTGGTTCCTCGGGCTCCCGTCGAGCTCGAGCCATGCCCTCATCGGAGGGATCGCCGGCTCGGCGATCGCTGCATCGGGACTCGACGTGATCAATTGGAGCGGGATCTGGGACAAGGTCGTCATACCCGGCGTCCTCTCGCCGGCCATCGGCTTCGCCCTCGCGCTCGCGCTGATGCTCGTCGTCATCTGGGTGATCAGGCGGCGGTCACCGAGCCGCGTGAATCGCGTGTTCAGGCGCGCACAGATCGTCTCCGGCAGCTTTGTCGCGTTCACGCACGGAACGAACGACGCCCAGAAGACGATGGGCATCATCGCGCTCGCGCTCATCGTCACCGGCCACCTCGACGAGGACTTCAGCCGCCCGCCCACGTGGGTCATCGTCTCGTCCGCGCTCGCGATGGCGCTCGGCACGTATGCGGGCGGCTGGCGGATCATCAAGACCATGGGCACGCGGATCGCGAAGATCGATCCGCCGCAGGGCTTCGCCGCGCAGACTTCCTGCGCCGCAATTCTGTGGACGACGGCGCACTACGGGTTCCCCGTCTCGACGACGCAGACGATCACCGGCTGCGTGATGGGCGCAGGCGCGAGTCGGAGATTCTCCGCGGTGCGCTGGGGCATCGCCGGAAACATCGCGGTCGCGTGGGTGCTCACGCTCCCCGCCGCCGGGCTGGTGGGCGCGCTGATGGAAGCGGTGACGCAGCTTCCCGCGGGGAACCTGATCGTCTTCCTGCTCGCGGGCGCGATCGCGCTGGCGGCCTTCATCGGGCGTCGCTACGAGACACGGCGTCTCGTACCCGCGCACGCGTAGAGCTTCACCGCACGCGCAGGACTCGCCTGCAGATCCACGAATTTGCCCCGCAGCGCGTGCTGCCGATACACAATGTCACGATGGCGACGAAAGTCCGCACCGAGCACGTCGAGAATCTGCTCAACCGGGAGCTCTCGCACCTCGAGTTCCATGCGCGCGTCCTCGAGCTCGCGACCGACGAGACGCTGCCGCTGCTCGAGCGCGTGAAGTTCTGCGGAATCTTCTCCTCGAACCTCGACGAGTTCTTCCAGGTGCGGGTCGCCGGACTCCTCGGACAGGCCGAGGCGGGCATCCTCGTCCGCTCCGCGGACGGGCTCACACCCCAGCAGGCGCTCGCTCGTATCAGGGAGCGTGTCCTCGAGCTCTCCGCTCTCCAGTCCCGGCTGTGGAAGCGCGAGCTTCGGCCCGGGCTCGCCGCGGAAGGGATCACCGTCGGCGGCATCGAGGATCTCGGGCAGAAGGAGCTCGAGAAGCTCGAGCGTCGTTTCTACCGCGAGATCTACCCGGTGCTCACGCCCCTCGCGGTCGGCCCCGGTCAGCCGTTCCCGTACATCTCGGGCCTCTCGCTCTCGCTCGCGATCTTCGCGGAGGACCCGGAGGCGGGCGAAGAGCGCTTCGCGCGCGTGAAGATCCCCGAGGGCCTCCCACGCTTCTTCCACCTCGGAGGTCGCGGCCTGTACGTCCCGCTCGAGCAGATCATCGCCCACTTCCTCCCCGCACTCTTCCCGGGCGTCGACATCGTCGAGCGCGCGGTGTTCCGCGTGACGCGCGACGCCGACTTCGAGGTGTCCGACGATGCCGCAGACCTCCTCGAGGCGGTCGAGACCCAACTCCGCCGCCGGCGCTTCGGCGACGTCGTGCGGGTCGAGGTGAGCTCGTCGGCGTCGTCCGAGATGGTCGCGCGGCTCCAGGGCGGTCTCGAGGCGGACGAGACGCAGATCTATCGCGTCGAGAGCCCCCTCGACCTCTCCGAGCTGCTCGAGCTGGCGGACATCGACCGTCCGGAGCTGAAGTACGAGCCCTGGATCCCGGTGATTCCGGCGCGACTGGCGAGCGCGCAGTCGGATCTCCCGCGGATCTTCGACGAGATCCGGCGCGGCGACGTCCTCGTACATCAGCCGTACGGGTCGTACCGTGCGAGCTTCGAGGTGTTCGCGCAGGCTGCCGTGCGCGATCCCAACGTCATCGCGATGAAGACCGCGGTGTATCGGACGAGCGACGACAGCGTCCTCGTCGGGTCGCTGATCCAGTGCGCCGAGGAAGGGAAGCAGTCGGTCTGCCTGGTGGAGCTGAAGGCACGCTTCGACGAGCTGCGCAACATCGAGTGGTCCCGCGCACTCGAGCAGGCGGGCGTCCACGTGGCGTACGGGTTCCCCGACCTCAAGATCCACGCGAAGATGACCCTCATCGTCCGCCGCGAGGGCGACGCGTTGCGCCGTTACGCCCATATCGGCACCGGCAACTACCACGCGGCGACCGCCCGGCTCTACGAGGATCTCGGGATCTTCACGGCTGACGAGGAGATCACCGCCGACGTCGCCGACCTCTTCAACTACATCACCGGCTTCGGGCGCCCGCAGAAGTTCCGGAAGCTCCTCGTCGCGCCGTTCACCCTGCGCAGCGGCCTCGTCGACGAGATACGGGCCGTCGCGGCGGCGGCCGGGCGCGGCAAGCATGCGCGGATCCGTCTCAAGCTCAACCATCTCGTCGATCCGAAGATCGTCGACGAGCTGTACGAGGCGTCACGTGCCGGCGCCCGAGTGGACATCATCGCCCGGTCGACGTGTGCACTTCGGCCCGGCGTCGACGGTCTCTCGGACAACATCCACGTCCGCTCCGTCGTCGGCCGCTTCCTCGAGCACAGCCGCGTGTACTCGTTCGAGGCCGACGAGCGCGTCGCGACCTACATCGGCAGCCCCGACCTCATGCAGCGCAACCTCGATCACCGGATCGAGGTGCTCGTGCCGGTGGAGAACGTGCGTGTGCGTCAGGAGATCCACGCCGTGCTCGACAGTGCCCTCGCCGACGACACGAACGCGTGGATCCTCGCGCCGACGGGCGAGTGGACGCGGGCAGTCCCCGCGAAGGCGGACAAGGCTCATACCCATCACGCGGACCTGATGCGACGCTCGCTGAAGCGCGCACGTCGCAGTGCCCGCGATCGGCGTGTCGGGTAGCGCGGCCGAGCCAGAAATCCTGTTCGTGTGCGTCCACAACGCCGGGCGCAGCCAGATGGCCGCGGGGCTCGTACGGCTCCACTCGCGCGGGAGAATCCACGTGCGCTCCGCCGGTAGCGAGCCCGCCGACACCATCAACCCGGCCGTAGTCGAGGCGATGAACGAGATCGGCGTCGACATGAGCGAGGAGTTCCCGAAGCCGCTGACCGACGAGGCCGTGCGCGCCTCCGACGTCGTCATCACGATGGGTTGCGGCGACGTGTGCCCCGTCTACCCGGGCAAGCGCTATGAAGACTGGGTGCTCGCGGATCCCGCAGGACAGGATCTGGACACCGTGCGGAGGATCAGAGACGAGCTCGACGCGCGCGTGCGCGCATTGGTCGCTGAGCTCGTCCGGCCCGAGGCCTAGGCGGTCCGAGCGGTGTCTCTGTCCGCGGCACCGACAGCGGCGGGCGGTGCGAGGTACAGCGCGGGCACGAAGTCGGAACCGTCCCGCTCGAGCACCCACGCGCCACCCTTCTCGCAGGTCACGTCCCAGCCGAGAAGCGTCTCGAAGACCTCGCGATGCGTGCAGACCAGCGAGGTGTCGGGAAGGTCGGCGAGCAGCGTGAGCAGATCGTCGAGCGGCACGTCCGGCTCCAGCTCCCATCGGACCTCGACGACGAGGTGTCGGCTCTCGGCGAGCGGGACGACCGACTCGAGGCAGCGCGCGAGCGGGCTCGAGACGATGTGTGTGATCTCACGACCCGCGAACGCCCAGACGAGCTGTCGGGCGACGGCACGTCCGGTGGCGTCCAGCCGACGGAACCGGTCGATGCCCGGTGACGACAGTCGCTCACCTGCGCTTGCGTGTCTCAGGAGCAGCACGGGACCCCTCTCGTTGCAGACCTCTCCCCGGTCTGTGCAGGAATTCTGTGCGCTCCAGCAGCGGCGGTCAAGGGGGTCATACAGGCATCGGAACGGCCGGGTCGGCCAGGAGGCTGCCGATCCGCTCGAGCGCGCCGGACTTCAGCCGGTAGTACGCATACGTCCCGCGCTTTTCCCGCTCGAGCAGCCCCGCATCCACGAGCTGCTTGAGGTGGTGGCTCACCGTCGGTTGCTTGATCCCGAGCAGCGGCTGGAAGTCACACACGCACACCGACTCTCCATCGGACTGCAGCAGGCAGTTGAGGATCTGGAGCCGGTGCCGATCCGCGAGCGCCTTGAAGAGCCGTTCGAGCTCGGTGGCCTGTTCCGGCGACAGCGCAGGCCCGGAGATCGGTGTGCAGCACTCGACGAGCGGAAGATCCCTCATGGTCGCCATGGTATCGACCGGCATCGATGCGCCTCGAGGCCCGCGCCCCGAAACCACGAAGCGGCCCGGAGGCCGCTTCGTGGGGACAGGTGTCGGTCGGAGGGAGAAGCTAGTTTCGGTTGGCCGCCTTCACCGCGAGGACGAAGTTCGTCTTCGCCCGCTTCAGCTGCTTGGGCGTCAGCGAGATGAAGTCGGATCGGTTCGCGATCGCGACCTCGTTGTCGAAGATGTAGTCGATGAACGCCTGCACTTCCTGCCGCTTGAACGACGAACCCTTCGCGTAGATGAAGAGCGGCCGCGCAAGTGGCCGGTAGCTGTTGTTGAAGACGGTCGTCTTCGACGGCGCGACGCAGTTGTTGGTCTTCGGGTTCGTGATCTGAATGGCGTTCAGCCGGCTCTGGTTCTCCGTGTAGTACGAGAAGCCGAAGTAGGCCAGCCCGCCGCGCTCGCCAGAGACGCCTGTGACCAACTGGTTGTCGTCCTCGGACGCCTGGAAGTCCGTGCGGCTCGCACGAGCGCGCCCGTTGATCGCCTCGGTGAAGTAGTCGAACGTCCCCGAGTCCGTGCCGGGGCCGAAGAGCTTCAACGGCACGTCGGGGAACCCTGTGCGGACGTCCTTCCAGTTGTTGACCTTGGAGCCGGGCTCCCAGATCTTCTTCAGCTCGGCGACCGTGAGGCAGCGCGCCCAGGTGTTCTGCTGATTCACGACGACGGTGAGCGCGTCGTTCGCGACCGTGAAGGCGCGCCACGATCCGATGTTGTTGTCCTTGCACAGCTTGGCTTCGGAGAGCCGCATCGGCCGAGAGGCGTCGGACAGGTCGATCTCGCCCTTGCAGAAGCGCGAGAAGCCTCCGCCGGTACCCGAGATACCGACCGTGACCTGCACGCCGGTGGCTCCGGCGCGCCGGAAGAGCTCGGCGGCGGCCGTCGTGTACGGCCCGACCGTCGACGAGCCGTCGGCCGTGACCGAGCCCTTGAGCTTCTTGAGGTTGTACGTGGGGCCTGCGGTCGATCCCGCGATCGCCGTCGATGCGACAACGGTCGCGACGACGGCCCCTGCGGCCACGGCTAGGCCGCGGCGTCCCAGTCTGGATCTCATCGCTATGCCAACTCCTCGTCTCGAATTGCCGTATGCCATGTGCCTGGCCGCTGCGATGGTCGCGAGCGCCGGCTCCCACGTGGGGCGAGGACGAGTGAACGTCAGGTAGCGGAGTGGTGAACGCTAATGCGACGCGTCCGTGAACTCGGCGAACTCGCCGGTCACGAGAAAGGCCGTCTGCTCACCGATGTCGACCGCGTTGTCGCCGATGCGCTCGAAGCAGCGCGCAACCGTGATCTGTCGCATGCCCCACTCGAGCGCCTCGGGATCGTTCACGTAGCCGAGCACCTCACCGAACACCTGTCGATTCGCGCGGTCGACGAGATCGTCGAGTCGGTGGAGGCCACGCGCCGTCTCCACATCACGTGCGGCGAACGCGTCGAGCGACACCTTCACCATCTCCTCGCAGCGCTCGCCCATGTCGACGAGGCTCTCGATCACGGTCTGTCTCGTGTCGAGATGGCTCGAGAGCTTCGTGAGCTTCGCGATCGTGACGCACTGGTCGCCCATCCGCTCGACGTGGAGCCCCGAATGCAGGAGCGCGAGCACGAGCCGGAGGTCGGTGGCAACGGGCGTCTGGCGCGCGAGCACGAGCTCGATCTGCTTCTCGAGCGCGTGGTAGCGGTCGTCGATCTCGTCGTCGAATGCGATGACCTCGTCGCAGAGCTCGACATCCTGGGTGCGAAGCGCATCGACGACGCCGCGGATCGACCGGAGCACGATCTCGCCCGTCTCCTGGAAGCCCGCCTCGAGGGCATCGAGCTCGCCCTGGAACTCGACTCTCATCCGAACCTCCCCGTGACGTAGTCCTCGGTGCGCTTGTCGGACGGCGTGGTGAAGATCTTCGTCGTCGAGTCGTACTCGACGAGGATCCCACGACGATCGCCCCCGTCCTCGTCGACGAGCACGCTGAAGAAGGCTGTCATGTCGGCGACGCGCGCGGCCTGCTGCATGTTGTGCGTGACGATGACGATCGTGAAGTCGCGCTTGAGCTCGTGCATGAGGTCCTCGATGCGCGTCGTCGAGATGGGGTCGAGGGCCGACGCGGGCTCGTCCATGAGGATGACGTCCGGCTCCACCGCGAGCGCACGAGCGATGCACAGACGCTGCTGCTGACCGCCCGAGAGCCCGAGCGCGCCTGCCTTCAGCCGATCCTTCACCTCGTCCCAGAGCGCGGCACGGCGAAGCGACTGCTCGACGCGCTCGTCCAGCGAGCCCTTCATCCCGAGCACGCGCGGGCCGAACGCGATGTTGTCGTAGATCGACTTCGGGAACGGATTCGGCTTCTGGAAGACCATGCCGATGCGACGCCGGATCTCGACCGCGTCGACGTCGCGAGCGTAGAGGTCCTGACCGTGGTAGAGCACCGTTCCGGACACCTTCGCCCCCGGGATCAGGTCGTTCATGCGGTTGAAGCAGCGGATGAAAGTGCTCTTCCCGCACCCGGACGGCCCGATGAACGCCGTCACGGTGTTCTTGTGGACTTCGAGCGCGACGCCCTCCAGCGCGACGTTGCCGCTGTACGCGACCGAGAGCTCGGAGACCGAGAACACCTTCTCGCGGCGCTCGACCTCCGAGCGTTCGAGGCCGTGTGAGACCTCTGCGATCTTGCCGCTGTCGATGCGTGGAGCTTCCATCTGCGTCATATCCTCACTCACCACTGCTTGCGATAGCGATTACGAAGGAAGATCGCCACCGCATTCATGCTGAGCACGATGACGAGCAGGACGATCGCACCGGCTGCCGCAAGCGTCTGGAAGTCGGTGTCCGGCTGCTTCGTCCAGTTGTAGATCTGCACCGGCAGCGCGGTGTACGGGCCGAACAGTGTGGGGTTGAACGCGACGTACGTGATCGCGCCGACCATGATCAGACGGCGCCGTCTCGCCCACCGCACGCGAGAGCGCGAGGATCGAGCCGGTCGCGATCCCGGGGATGGACGCCGGCAGCACCTGCCTCCAGACGACCTGCCACTTCGTCGCTCCCAGCGCGAACGCGCCCTGGCGGATCGAGTCGGGAACCGCCCGGATCGCCTCGCGAGACGAGACGACGACGGTCGGCAGCACGACGAGGGTGAGGATCAGCCCGCCTGCGAGCACGACGCGACCAACCCCGATGCCGCGCACGATGAACGCCAGCCCGAGGATCCCGTAGACGATCGCGGGCACGGCGGCGAGGTTCTGGATGTTCACCTCGATCGCGCGATTCCACCAGCGCTCGCGGTTCGCGTACTCCTCCAGGTAGATCGCGGTGAGGACCCCGATCGGAACCGAGAAGAGCAGCACGAGCAGGCCCAGGTACAGCGTCGCGAGGATGGCCGGTCGCGCGCCCGCCTCTGCCGGCACCGTCGAGGGCAGTCCCGTGAGGAGCTGGCTCGAGATTGCCGGCCAGCCGGTCACGACCGTGTCCACGAGCAGAACGACGAGCGTCCCGAAGGCGACGAACATGCAGAAGAGCATCGCCAGCGTGAACAGGCGATTCCTCCAAAGACGGCGCGGGCGGCCTCCTTCGATCGCGGCGGACAGCGCAGCCGAGCTCACTCGTAGACCTCGCGGTACCTGCGGACGAGCCGGATCGAGATGAGGTTCATGACGAGCGTCATCACGAAGAGAGTGAGGCCGACCGCGAAGATCGTCTTGTACTCGATCGAGCCGGTCGGCACGTCGCCGTTGCCGGTCGCGCCGATGAACGCCGTGATCGTCTCGATCGTCTCCCGTGGGTCGAACGTGATCTGCGCGAGCTGCCCGGCGGCGATGAGGACGATCATCGTCTCGCCGACCGCACGCGAGAACGCGAGCACGAAGGCGGCGATGATGCCGGACACCGCGGCGGGCACGACGATCTTCGTCGATACCTGCAGCTTGTCCGCGCCCAGCGCATAGCCCCCGTCGCGCAGGTCGCGCGGAACCGCGGCCATCGCGTCCTCGGAGAGCGTCGCGACGGTCGGGATGAGCATGATCCCGAGCACGAGGCTCGCTGCCAGCGCGTTGAAGATCTCGACCTGCACGTTGAGCTGGTCGCGCAGCAACGGGGTCACGAAGGTCAGGGCGAAGTACCCGAGAACGACCGTCGGGATCGCCGCCAGGATCTCGAGGATCGGCTTCAGGAACGCCGTGGCACGCGGTGCGGCGTACTCACTCAGATAGATCGCGACGCCGATCCCGAGCGGGAACGCGACGAGCGCCGACCAGAACGAGATCATCAGCGTCCCGACGACGAGTGGCAGCACGCCGAACTTCGCGTCCAGGAAGAGCGGCGCCCACGTGGTGCCGGTGAAGAAGTCCACGGGGCTGACCTCGCCGAAGAAGTCGAGCGCGGGAAGCACGAGCGACAGCACGATCCCCAGCGTGGTCAGCACCGAGATCGCTGCGGCGACGAACAGCACGAGGTGGACGAACTGCTCTCCCCAGCGCATCCTCTTGCGGGGGAGAGCGGTTGCTGCGGGCTGCGCGACGCTGACGTCGAGCGACGCCATCTAGGCCGCTGCGTCCTCGAGAGCCTGCTTCTGCTCGGCGATCTGCTCCTGGCTCAACGGCACGTACTGCGCCTCGGTCGCGATCGTGTCCGCGTTGTCGAGCGTGAACGTGATGAACTCCGATACCGACGCGTTGTCCGTCAGCGAGCTGAGCTTCACGTACACGAAGAGCGGCCGCGCGAGCGGCGTGTACGAGCCGTCCTGCGCCGCGTCGACGCTCGGCGCCACACACCCGCTGCCGCCGTCGACCTCGAGAGCCTTCAGCGTGTCCTGGTTCTCCTCGAAGTACGAGAAGCCGAGGTACCCGAGGCCACCCTCGGTTCCCTTGACGCCCTGGACGATGACGTTGTCGTCCTCGCTGGCCGAGAAGTCGGTGCGGCTCGCGCCCTCGTCGCCGTTGATGACGTCGGTGAAGTAGTCGAACGTCCCGGAGTCGGTGCCCGGGCCGTAGAGCTTGAGCGGGACGTCGGGATACGAAGGGTCGACCTGGCTCCAGCTCGACACCTTCGAGTCCGGGCCCCAGATCGCCGCGAGCTGATCGACGGTCAGGCACGTGACCCAGTCGTTCTCGAGGTTCACGATGTTCGTGAGCGCATCGGTCGCGACCTGCAGCTCGACGTACTCGACGCCGGCCTCTTCGCAGAGCGCGGCCTCCTCCTCGTCGATCTGGCGAGACGCGTTCGAGATGTCGGTCTCGCCCGCGCAGAAGCGCTCGAACCCGCCGCCCGTGCCGGAGATGCCGACGGTGACGTCCCCGCCTCCGTCCGCCTTCCAGTCCTCGGCGGCCTTCGTGGTGAACGGGCCGACGGTGCTCGATCCGTCGGCGGTGATGACGTCGCCGCTCGACGAGTCGTCGTCGCCACCGCAGCCCGACGCGACAAGGGCAAGCGCAGCAGTGCATGCAAACAGTGCGAGTACGAGGCGTGTAGTCATGCCGCCAGTGTCCTCGGCGGCCCGCGGGCACCGGGACTCCCGGTGGTGAAGATGTGGTGAGGATCCGGTGAAGCCGGCTACGGCGCCGGAAGCTCGCAACGCACCTCGACGCCGCGGCCGCGAGCGCCCCGCGCCTCGACCGTGCCACCGGCCTGCGTGACGATGTGCTTCACGATCGCGAGGCCGAGCCCGGTCCCGCGCGAGGCGCGCGCCCGGTCGGCGCGGTAGAAGCGCTCGAAGAGGCGCGGCAACTCGGACTCGTCGATGCCGATCCCGTCGTCGCGGCCGCTGAGCACCACCGTGTCGCCGTCGCGCTCCACGCTCAGCGTGAACGTCGCTCCCGGGCCCGCGTAGCGGATCGCATTCTCCGCGAGGTTGCGCCCGATCACCCGAAGCATCCGCGGGCGGATCGCGAGCTCGACGTCGTCGTCGCACTCGAGGCGGAGCTCGACACCACTGCGAGACGCCCGTTCGGCGAGCTCTTCCATGGCCTCCTCGAGCACGGGCTCGACGGGCGTCGCGCCGAGCGCGACGACACGGGCGCCCGACTCGAGCTCGCTGAGAAAGAGCACCTCGTCGATGAGCTCCGTGATCTGGTCGATCTCGCCGCGCGCCTGGTCGACGAGCGCGGGGACGTCCTCTCCGGGAAGTGCGGTCGTCTCGAGGAGGGTGAGGAGGCGCGCGAGCGGGGTGCGCAGCTCGTGCGACACGGCGGCCGTGAAGCCGGCACGAAGCTCCTCGTACGCGGCGAGGTCGCCCTCGCGCGACAGATAGACGAGACGTTCGCGACGACCGGCGACCTCGTACGGCACGACGAGAGGGATCACGCCACGCTCGCCGGTGAGGAGATCTCCGGGGAGGCGCTCGCCCTCACGCAGGCCGTCGATCGCCTGGCGCGCGCGACGGCTCGCATGCAGCACGCGATCCGCGTCGTCGAGGACGACGATCGCCTCCCTACTCTCCTCGACGAGCACTCTCCCCCGGGTCGCGTCGGCGTCCGTCACGTCACACGGTTCTAACAGAACGTTTGGGATCCGCTTGCGACGCGCTCACCGCACCCGAGCTCACAGACGGCTAGTCCATTCGAGACAGTTCAGGTGTCAGACACCGTCTCCGACACGTGGACGTCCGCTCAACCGCGTATCCGCAGAACTGCGATTGCGGCGAGGTACGCGAGCCCGGCGACCGCGCCTAGGGCGGCGTACGGGCTGCCGTCCTGTCCACGAGCGACCTCGACGAGAAACGCGCCGATGACCACGGTGATGAGGACGATCCCCGCGAACGCGGTCGCGGCGAGGTCGATGTGCTTGAACCGCTCGTCGCGGCCGTCTCCACGCAACCCGCGTACCGTCTCGCTCCGCCCGCCGAGCAGGATCAGCGCGCCGAAGCCGACCATGACTGCGAGGGAATAGACACCGGTACGGGCGTCACCTCCAATCCACATCGCCGTGAGGAAGAGCACTCCGAGGCCGACGGCGAACGCTGGCTGGAACCACTTCGATCTACTCATCTGCATCGAACATCTCCTCGATCGGCGTGTTGAAGAAGCGGCCTAGCGCAAGGGCGAGCGGCAGGGAAGGCGTGTACTTCTCCGTCTCGATCGAGTTGATCGTCTGCCGGGAGACGCCCATCGACCTCGCCAGCTCGGCCTGTGACAGGCCGAGCTCGAGGCGTCGTTCCTTGAGACTGTTGCGCATGGCCGTGTCAAGCTAGCTTGACATGAGTGCGATGTCAAGTCAGCTTGACATCATCCAAGAACGCCCTTCGCGTGTTCACCGCTCGGTTACGAGACGTTCACCAGCTGACGGCCCCTGGAGCGCCGGCAGACGGACACTATGGTGTTGCCGGATGGCGAAGGTGCTGATCATCGAAGACGACGACGTCATCGCCCGCGGGATGGCGCGCCACCTCGAGACGGCCGGGTTCGACGCGGTCGGCGTCGCCAACGGCGAGACCGGACTCGCGCGCCTTCGCTATGAGCGCCCCGACGTCTGCGTCCTCGACCTCATGCTGCCCGGCATCGACGGCTGGCGCGTGATCGAGCAAGCGCGGGACGAGGGCATCGGCACGCCGATCGTCGTCGTCTCGGCTCGCGGGACGGAGCACGACCGCGTCCATGCTCTCGAGATCGGCGCCGACGACTACCTCGTGAAGCCGTTCTCGATGAAAGAGCTCGCCGCTCGCGTTCGCGCGGCCGCTCGGCGGGGAGTGAGCGACGCCGAACCGCGGCGCGGCGACGAGATCCAGATCGAGGAGCTCCGCCTCGACCCCGACAACGTGCAGGCGTACGTCGACGGCACGAGCGCCGAGCTGACGCCCACCGAGTTTCGCCTCCTGTACACGCTGGCGCGCGAGAAGGGCCGCGTGCTCACGCGCGACGAGCTTCTCCAGCGGGTCTGGGGCCGGCGCGCGACCCACCGCGATCGAACCGTCGACGTGTTCGTCCGCAAGCTGCGGGAGAAGGTCGACCGGCGCGCGTCGCGCCACACCTTCATTCACACGCGCTACGGCGTCGGCTACAAGCTCGAGGCCGAGCCGAAGTAGCGAACGCTCACGGGGATGCGGCAGGAACGGACTCGGCGAGCCGTTGCTGTAGCCGATCCTCGGGGCTCGGAAGGGCCGTGGCGACGAGCCAGCTCGCCGCAGCGGCAAGGACTGCGATCGGAGCGACGTCCACCGCCGACGCGCCCATCAGGAGCGACACGAGCAGAACGGCGGTGAAGGGAACCCTCAGGACCGCCGTCGTCCCTGCAGCGATCCCGGCTGCAACCGCCGGCGTCGTCTCCAGGCCGGGAAGGACGTTGGCGGCAACCATTGCGACGGCGACACCGATCGCAATCGCGGGGAATACGGGTCCGCCGCGAAATCCGGCACCCAGCGACAACGCGTAGGCGAGACCCTTCGCCACGACGAGAAGGATCAAGACGCTCGCCGACCCCTCGGCGACGACCGCGGGTAACTCGGCTTGACCCGAGAAGAGGACGAGGTCCACGGGGCGATCGGCGGTCGCACGAAAGGCGACCGCGAGCCCGCCGACGAGGAGGCCGGAGACGACGAGCAGTCCGACTGGCCCGACGCGCGTCTGCGCCGCGATGCGATGTGCCAGGTGGCGAATCGCTACGACGAGCGTGGCGACGACGACAGCCATGAGCAGTCCCCAAGCCAGGTCGGTGATACGCACGCTCTCGTACGCAGGGAGCGCCGGCAGCGAGAGATTCGTCTGATGCAAACCGCTCCAGCCGGCAACACCGGTGAAGACGATCGCCCCCGTTCCCGCGGCCACGAATCCCGGAAGGAGCGCGCGCCCGATCTGCTGCGCGGGGATCTTCCCGCCGGCGGCCGTCACCTCGAACAGGAGAAATGCTGCGATCAACGGCCCCCCGAACAGGGCTGCCACAGCCGCGAAGGCGCCCGCGAGGACGAGGAGCTGGGCTTCCGTTCCCTCCAACCGGATGAGCCTGACCGAGATGGCGCCGAGGCCGAGCCCGAGGGCGATCAGCGGAGCTTCGGGTCCGAGGACGAGCCCGAGCCCGAGGGTGGCGAGCGAAGCGGGGAGGATGCTCGCGAGTGCGATCGGAGGGATCGGATCCGCACCGAGACCCTCCAGAGGAGAGTGTCCGCCGTGCCCTGGCAACCGAACCGCGCCGGCAACCAGGAGACCTGCGAGTCCGGGCACGAGGATGACGTACCACCAGGAAGGCTCGCTCCAGCCGAGTTCCTCCGGGACGACCTCCCACACCAGGTGGATGAGGTCATGGATCGCGGTTTGAAAGAGCACCGCCGCGAACGCGACGGGCACGCCGAGCAGCGCCGCGAACACGAGCGTCCGAACGTAGGCGATCGCCTCCGAGTCCCGCATGCTCGGACCCTAACCGCGAGCGCGGACCAGCACGCCTTCGAGACGACCGCGGTCCGGAAGTTCACTCGCGCGAGGGAGTGCGGCGAGGCGGGGTCGCTGCTATCCTTCACCACGTTAATGATTAGTGACGTTACGCTTATACCGGAAGCAGTGGCAGCAGATCTTCGGCCCGTGCTGCTGCGTGTTGCGCGTGAGCTTCGCAAGGAGACGGAGCAGCTCGGCGTCACCTCACGGCAGGCCACGCTTCTGTGGCTCGTGAAGCGCAGCCCCGGCCTCTCGCTGGCTGAGCTCGCGGCCGAGGAGGGCATCTCTCCGCCGGCGATGTCCGGTCATGTCGATCGGCTCGAGCGAGCCGGGCTCCTCGAGCGCGTGCGCTCGACCGGCGACCGTCGGCGCGTCGGGCTCCGGCTGACCGGTGAGGGCGAGCGACTCATGCGCCGTGTGCGAGCTCGCCGGACGACGTGGCTGGCAGATCGCCTGCGCACGCTCGAGCCCGAGGCGCTCGAGGCTGTCCAGGACGCAGTTCCGGCGCTCCTGCAACTCGTCGAGCTCGACCGGTGACGACACTGGCCTTCGCACTTCGCGCGCGCACCTTCCGGAGCCTGCGCCGGCATCGCAACTACCGCATCTTCTTCACGGGCCAGGTCGTCTCGCTCGCCGGTACCTGGATGCAGAACGTCGCGCTCGCCTGGCTCGTCATCGAGCTTTCCGGCTCGGCGATCGCGATCGGCGCGCTCGCGTTCTGGCGCTTCGTCCCCTTCACCGTGTTCGGGCTCGCGGCGGGAGTCGTCGCGGACCGCTTCGAGTCGCGCAAGCTCGTGATGGCCACGCAAGGCGGCGCGATGGGCGTGTCGATCGCGCTCGCGATCGTGACGCTGACCGGCACGGCGACGCTTCCGATCGTCTACGTGCTCGCGGCGCTGGGGGGCATCGCGCTCGCGTTCGACGCGCCTGGTCGCCAGTCGCTGACATTCCAGATGGTCGGCCCGCGCGAGCTGCCGAATGCGGTGGCACTCAACTCGGGGCTCTTCAACGGCTCGCGCATCATCGGCCCGGCCATCGCCGGGGTGGTCATCGCCGCCGTCGGAACCGGCCTGTGCTTCGTCGTCAATGCGGTCAGCTTCCTCGCCGTCCTGGCCGCGCTCGCGATCGTCCGTGAGGAGGAGCTGCGCCCCGTCGAGCGCGACCCGTCGGCACGCATCGTCGACGGCCTGCGCCGCGCATTCGCGTACGCCTGGGACGATCGGCAGCTGCGGCTCATCCTGCTCGTCGTCACGCTCGTCTCGACCGTTGGCTTCAACTTCCACGTGCTCGTGCCGTTGCTCGCCGCCGACACGCTCCACGTCGGACCGGAGGGCTTCGGGCTGCTCTCCGCTGCCTTCGGGCTGGGCGCTCTCGCGGGCGCGCTCGCTGCAGCGACGTTCCGCGGAGCGAGCTGGCGGCTGTTCGCCGTAGGCGCCGCGTCCTTCGGCGTGCTCGTGCTCCTGCTGGCACCGGTGCAGAACGCCTATCTCGCCGGGCTGATTCTCATCGGCATCGGGGTCTCGTTCACGCTCTTCACCGCGAATGCGAACGCTCTGATCCAGCTCGCCGCTCCCGATCACCTCCGCGGTCGGTTGATCGGGATCTACCTCTTCGCGTTCCTCGGCCTTGCCCCCGTAGGAGGCCTCTTCGCGGGCTGGCTCGCCGAGGTCGGGGGAACGCAGCTCGCGTTCGCGGTGGCCGGCGTCGTCTCGCTCGCGTCGATCGTCGTCGCCAACGCCTGGCGGCCACGCGCCGAGCCGGCCCTGTCACACGCCCGGTAAGCCTCCACGCTCACGCCCCTGCTCCGAGCGACGCAGGACGAGATACGCCACGACGACGCCGACGAGCGTGAACGCGAGCATCATCGCCGCGGTGGCGTTGATCGCCGGGGTGACGCCGAAGCGCAGCTGTCCCCAGATGTAGATCGGCAGCGTCTCCGAGGTGGGTCCCGTCACGAAGAACGACGTGATGAAGTCGTCGAACGAGAACGTGAAGGCCAGCAGTCCACCTGCGAGGATCGCCGGAGCCAAACGAGGCAGCGTCACCTGGCGGAACGTGCCGAGCGGCCCGGCGCCGAGATCGAACGAGGCCTCCTCGAGGCTCTGGCCCATCGAGACGAAGCGAGCGCGCACGACGAGAGCGACGACCGAGGCGTTGAAGACGACGTGGGCGATGAGAATCGTCTGCCAGCCGAGTGGGTTGTCGAAGCCGAGTCTGTCTCCCGCCTGCACGAAGAAGACGAGCGCGGCGATCGCGAAGACGATCTCCGGCGTGACCAGCGTCATGTACGCGAGCGCGTCGATCGGCGTGCGCAGCGAAGTCCGCATACGCGGCAGCGCGAGCGCGAGCATCGTCCCGAGCACGCAGGCAACGACCGCGTTCCCGAGCGCGATCAGCACGCTGCGCCGGAGCGCTTCGGTGATCTCCGGCGTGCTCAGGGCGACCTCGAACCACTTCGTCGAGAACCCCTCCCAGAAGAGCACGTCGCGTCCCCCGTTGAACGCGAACGCGACCACCACGAGAATCGGCGCGTAGAGGAAGACGTACACGAGCAGCGCGTAGCCACCGAGGACGCGGCGGCCTGTCATCCGAACTGCTCCTGCTTGCCGAGCGCGCGCGCATAGATCAGCAGCGCGATCGTGAGCGCACCGATGACCACCATCGCAATCGCCGAGCCGAGCGGCCAGTCGCCGGACTCGAGGAACTGCTGGGCGATGAGGCTCCCGGCGTAGAACGTCTTGTTGCCACCCAGGATGACCGGGATGATGTACTCGCCCGTCAGCGGGATGAAGACGAGCAGGGAGCCCGCGAGGATCCCGGGAAGCGCGAGTGGCAGCGTGATCCGCCGGAACGCCCGGAATGGCGAGTCACCGAGGTCCTGCGCTGCCTCGACGAGCGACCAGTCCATGCGCTCGAGCGCCGCATAGAGCGGCAGGACCATGAGTGGGAGGTAGTTGTAGGCGACACCGATGTAGATCGCCTTCTCGGAGAACAGGATCCCCTGGCGCTCGACGAAATCGGAGAGACCGAGCGCGCGAAACAGCGGAAACTCGGGGTCGAGAACGATCAGCCACGCGTACGCGCGGATGAGGAAGCTCGTCCAGAACGGGACGATGACGAGGAGGAGCAGCAGCGTCTTGTGCTTCGCGTACCGCGCGATGTAGTAGGCGAGCGGAAAGCCGATGACGAGGGTCGAGAGCGTCCCGACGATCGACAGCTTGAACGTGGCGAAGAAGATGTCGCGGTAGATGTGGAGTTCGCCGACGACGTCGTCCCACAGGTAGCGGTAGTTGTCGAGCGACCACGTGTAGGAGATGTCGGAGAACCCGACGACCGTCCCGAAGCTCGTCGCGACGATGAAGCCGAGCGGGACGAGGAAGAACAGGACGTACCACGTGACGGCCGGGAGTACCAGCCAGCCTGGGTACCTCGGCCCGCCCGCACCGGCGCGGGTTCGGCCGCGCCGGTGCTGACCTTCGGACGGTTCCAACCTACGACGCCTTGAACTCCGTCCAGATGCGCTCGCGGAGTCGCTTCCCGTTCGCGGTGACCTGGTTCGTCTCGAGCTTCTTCACCGTCGCCGCCGGCGGGAAGACGACCTTGTCGGTCAGGAGCTTCCCGGCCGGAGTGCCCTTGAGCAGGGACCGCTTGAGCGGGGATCCGTAGTAGCTGTACGCCGTCTCCAGGCCGGCGATCCTCGGCTGGTAGACGAAGTTGATCCACGCGTGCGCGGCATCGGGGTTCGCCGCGCCGACCGGGATGTTGTAGTAGTCGATCCAGATCTCGCCGCCCTCCTTGGCGACGACGTACTGCGCCGGGACCTTGCCTGCAAGCGCCAGGCCGTCGCCGTTCCAACCGAGGCCCATCCAGGCCTGGCCCTTGGCGATGAGCGTGTCGTAGTTCGAGGAGTGGAGCGCAACGATGTGAGGCTTGAGGTCGAGCAGCACCTTCCTCACCTGGTCGAGCTCCTTCACGTTCTCCGTGTTGTAGGAGTACCCGAGCATCGTCGCGATGGAGCCGACCACCTCCGGCGAGGAATCGACCATCGTCGTCTTGCTGTACTTCTTGGTCAGCGCGACGAACTCTTTCCACGTCGTCGGCCGCTCCTTGATCTTGTCCGTCCGGTACATGAAGCCCGTGGTGCCCCAGTCCTTGACGACCGAGTACGTGCCCTTCGGATCGTCGGCCGTCCGCAGGAACTTCTTGTCGGCGTTCTTCGTGACGTTCCTCAGCTGCGACCACTCGAGCGGTAGGAGCCGCTCCTCGGCGATGAGCTCCTTCGTCATGTACCCCGTCGGGCACACGAGGTCGTAACCGCGAGCGCCGCCGCGCAACTTGGCCGCGAGCGTCTCGTTCGAGTCGTAGAAGCCCTTCTTGACCTTGATGCCGGTCGCCTTGGTGAACGCCGCGTAGGTCTTCGGGTTCACGTACTGCGCCCAGTTGTAGTAGAAGAGCGTCCCCTCCGCCTCCGATGCCGCGAGCGCGTCCGCCGCGCCGAAGCGACCGAGGCCGGCTGCCGCCAGCGCCGCCGCAGTGGCGCCGGCGACGAAGCCTCGTCGGCTGGTGGGCTGCTCCCAAACAGTGAGCTCATCGCTCATTCGTTCCCTCCTTCGTCGAAGTCGAGGGCCTCGTCGTCGGTCCATGAGACCGCGACACGCGCACCTTCCGCGAGTGCCTCGATGCCCCCTCCAAGTCCTGACCGCTGTTGCCGCGCCAACACCTCCTGACCGTCGTCGAGCCGCACGATGCACTGCACCGCCGGGCCGATCACCATCGTCGTGACCACGGTGCCGGGCAGCCCCGTGCCGCCCTCCACCACCCGCAGACGCTCGGGCCGCACTCCGATCTCGTGGTCGTTCGTGCGAATGAAGTTCGTGTCGCCGATGAAGCTCGCGATCCACTCCGTCGCGGGCGTGTCGTAGATCTCGCGCGGAACTCCTATCTGCTCGATATGCCCGGCATTCATGACGACGACGCGATCCGACATCGCGAGCGCCTCTTCCTGGTCGTGCGTCACGTAGACGAACGTGATCCCGATCTCGTCCTGGATCCGCTTCAGCTCGATCTGCAGCTCCTTGCGCACCTTGAGGTCGAGCGCACCGAGCGGCTCGTCGAGCAGGAGGACGCGCGGGCTCATGACGAGGGCACGTGCGAGCGCGACGCGCTGCTGCTGGCCGCCCGAGAGCTGGCGCGGCTTCCGCCCCTCGAGCCCGGAGAGCCGGACGAGCTCGAGCATCTCCGTCGCTCGCGCGCGGCGCTCCGCGCGCCCGAGCCCGCGCTGCTTGAGCCCGTAGGCGACGTTGTCGAGAACGCTCAGGTGCGGGAAGAGCGCGTACGACTGGAACACGGTGTTGACGTCGCGTCGATACGGCGGCACGCGCGAGACGTCGCTTCCGCCGATTCGCACCTCGCCCTCGTCGGGCCGCTCGAACCCGGCGATCAGTCGCAACGTCGTCGTCTTGCCGCAGCCGGACGGGCCCAGGAGCGAAAGAAACTCTCCTGGGTGCACCTCGAGGTCGATCGCGTCGACCGCCGCCACCGAGCCATAGCGCTTCGTGACGCGGCGAAGCTCGACGTCGGGCGCGCCGGTCGACGTCGCAGGCGCGGTCAGTAGCTGGGTGGACTGATGATCCACATCACCTCCGCGGGATCGCCGCCGATGTTCACGAGTCGGTGCGGTGTCGACGAGCGGTAGTCGATCGAGTCTCCGGTGGAGAGCTCGAAGATCTCCGAGCCGAGCTGCAGCGAGAGCACTCCTTCGAGGACGACCAGGAGCTCCTCGGAGTCGCCGTGCGTGTACGCCTCGTCGCCCGTGGAGCCGCCGGCGTCGAGCTCGCCCACCATGACCTGCAGGTGCTCGAGCGGAGGTGGCGTGAGCATGAACTTCCGACCGAGCGAACCGAATGCAAGGGTCGGCCTCGCTTCGCGCCGGAGCACGCGCGGACGCGTCGTCGACCCGTTCGGCTCGAAGAGGTCGGCGACGTTGACGCCGAGCGCCGCCGCGATCTTCTTCAGCGAGCCGACGCTCGCATTCGCCCGCCCCCGCTCGACCTGGCTCAGGAAGCTCTCCGAGAGGTCGGCACGGTCGGCAACGGTCTTCAACGTCGCACGGCGCAGGCGCCGGATCGCCCGGAGCCGCTCGCCGACGTCCACGCGCTCGGTTTCAGCGGTCTGCGAGGTCATCGAAGAAAACTGAAGCGACACTACTCCTCGCTTTGACGCGAAGCAACCGACCATGAGAGAGTTCGGCGTCGTGGCGACCGTCGTCTTCTTCCCGGAGGGGGCCTACGGCCCGACGAACAACTGCGTCGGGATCGGCCAGGTACTCGTCGAACGCGGACACCGCGTCGTCTTCGTCGTCGAGGAGTCCTTCGCCGGCGCGCTCGAGGCGCAGGGATTCGAGGAGCGGCTCATGCGGCTCGGGCCGCCGCCCGAGGTCGACGAGGAGCCCGGCCAGTTCTGGAAGGACTTCATCCGCGACACCGCGCCGGTCTTCCGCAAGCCGACGATCGAGCAGCTCTCGGAGTTCGTCGAGCCGACCTGGCGGGCGCTGTGCGACGGCGCTCGGTACGTCGACGATCGACTCCGCGAGATCTTCGATGAGGTCCAGCCCGACGTCATCGTGGAGGACAACGTCCTCTGCTTCCCAGCCATCCACCACTCCGGCCGGCCGTGGGCGCGCATCGCCTCGTGCAACCCGCTCGAGGTGAAGGACCCGGACATCCCACCGGTCTTCTCCGGCTACCCCGCCGGCGACCGCACCGGCTGGGACGCGTTCCGCGCGGAGTACGCACGCTCGATCGCCGACCTGCATCGTGAGTTCTCGGCGTTCTGTGACGAACGCGGTGCCGGACCTCTCCGCGAGGGCGAGTTCATCCACGAGTCCGAGTGGCTCAATCTCTACCTCTACCCGGCGGAGGTCGACTACGAACGCAGCACGCCGCTCGCGCCCACGTGGCACCGGCTCGACACGTGCGTGCGGCGGTCGGATGCGGAAGCCGAGCTGCCCGACCGTGTCGCGCACGGCGAGGGCGGACTCGTCTACCTCTCCCTCGGCAGCCTCGGCTCGGCGGACGTCGACCTCATGAAGCGGCTCGTCGACGTGCTGTCGCGAGCGTCGCACCGGTTCATCGTGTCGAAGGGCCCGCAGTCGTCCGAGTTCGAGCTCGCCGAGAACATGTGGGGCGACGAGTTCATCCCGCAGCCGGCTCTCCTGCCGCTCGCCGACGTCGTCATCACACACGCCGGCAACAACACGACGACCGAGTGCTTCCACTCCGGGCGCCCGATGATCGCGCTGCCGCTGTTCTGGGATCAGTACGACAACGCGCAGCGCATCGCGGAGACCGGGTACGGGATCCGCCTCGCGACGTACGAGTTCGAGGACGGCGAGCTCCTCGGAGCGGTCGACCGACTTATCGGGGACGACGCGCTGCGCGGCCGCATGGCTGCAATCGCCTCGCGCGTGCAAGCGGCGCCGGGCACCGTGAGAGCTGCGGATCTCGTCGAGCGCGTCGCGCGCGACGGCGCTCCCGTCGTAGGCTGACCTCGTGGAGGTCTACCGCACGCCCGACGAGCGGTTCGACGAGCTTCCGGAGTACGCGTTCGAGCCGAACTACGTCGAGCAGGACGCCTTGCGCATGCACTACGTCGACGAGGGGTCGGGCGCGCCGGTGCTCATGCTCCATGGCGAGCCGACCTGGGCGTTCCTCTACCGGAAGCTGATTCCACCGATCGCACGCGTGGCGCGGGCCGTCGCCCCCGACTACTTCGGCTTCGGCCGCTCGGACAAGCCGACGCGGATGGAGGATTACTCGTACGACTTCCATTGCGCGTCGATCGAACGCTTCGCCGACGAGCTCGACCTGCGTGACATCACCGTCGTCGTCCAGGACTGGGGCGGTCCGATCGGACTCAGGCTCGCCGTCGAGCGCCCCGATCGCGTCGCGCGACTGGTGATCCTGAACACCGGCGTGGGGGCGGGTCGCGCGCCGTCGGAGGAGTGGCTGCGCTTCCGTGAGTTCGTCCGCCGCGTGGGAACCGACCTCGTGCCGGGCCAGCTCATCCGGATCTCCGCGGTGACGGAGCTCTCCGACGAGGTGGTCGACGCCTACAACGCGCCCTTCCCGACCCCCGAGTCGAAGGCGGGCGTGCTCGCGTTCCCGGAACTCGTTCCGACGGAGCCGGAGCATCCGAGCGCCGCGAAGATGACAGAGGTTCGTGAAGCCCTCGCGACGTGGGAGAAGCCGGCTCTCGTCCTCTTCTCGGACTCGGACCCGATCTTCACTCCCCGCGCCGCCGAGCGGATGGCCGAGCGGATTCCCGGCGCTGGCCCCGCCGAGACGATCGCCGGCGCGGGGCACTTCCTGCAGGAGGAGAAAGGCGAAGAGATCGGCGAGCGGATCGTTCGTTTCCTGGACGAGTCGTCGTAGGGCGAGCGGCCTTGCCCTGACCGGAACGCAGGGGCAACAAAGAGCGTCGGCTCTACACGACCGTCCAGGTGTCGCCGGAGTGGAGGAGCGCCTCGAGCTCGCCCGTGCCGCGCTCCTCGCGCGCCTCATCGAGCTGGTCGCCCATCAGGTCGTCGTAGACGGGGCGTTCGGCGGAACGGAAGACGCCGAGAGGCACGGCGCCGTGAGTCTCGAACGTGATTCGCGAGAGCGCGAAGGCGAGACTTGCCTGCGCGTGGCTCGCGTCGTGGACGAGGAGCGAGTTTTCACCCGCCTCTGCCACCTCGACGACCCGAAGCGAGCCGTCCGGATACTGCTGCACGCCCTTCTCGGCCTCCGTCCCGAAGCGGATCCGCGCTCCGTCCTCGAGGTAGACCCGGTTCCCCTTGTCCTCGCGGACGAAGTCGAACGCACCGTCGTTGTAGATGTTGCAGTTCTGCAGGATCTCGACGAATGCGGATCCGCGATGCCGCGCCGCCGCGCCGAGCACCTCCGTCAGCCCCTTCTTGTCCGTGTCGATCGCGCGAGCGACGAAGGACGCCTCGGCGCCGATCGCGACCGAGAGCGGGTTGAAGGGGTAGTCGAGCGAGCCCATCGGCGTCGATTTCGTCACCTTCCCGAGGCGTGACGTCGGCGAGTACTGCCCTTTCGTGAGTCCGTAGATCTCGTTGTTGAAAAGGAGGATCTTGAGGTTGACGTTCCGACGGAGCGCGTGGATCAGGTGGTTCCCGCCGATCGAGAGCGAGTCCCCGTCGCCGCTCACGACCCACACCGAGAGATCCGGCCGCGTCACGGCCAGCCCCGTCGCGATCGCCGGTGCACGGCCGTGGATCGAGTGCATGCCGTACGTCTGCATGTAGTAGGGGAAGCGCGCCGCGCAGCCGATTCCGGAGACGAAGACGATGCGCTCGCGCTCGAGGCCGAGCTCGGGCATGAATCCCTGGATGACGTTGAGGATCGCGTAGTCGCCGCAGCCGGGGCACCAGCGAACCTCCTGGTCGGACTTGAAATCCTTTCCGGTCAGCTGCACGAGATTTCCGTTCCCCTCGGCCATTACGAGTCCACCAGCGCCGTGATCGCGTCCGCGAGCTCCGCCGACCGAAACGGGCGTCCGCGCACCTTGTTGTAACCCGCCGCATCGACGAGGAACTGCGCGCGGATGAGCATGCGCAGCTGCCCGAGGTTCATCTCCGGGATGAGCACCTTGTCGTAGGCGTGGACGACCTCACCCGTGTTCCGGGGGAACGGATTCAGGTGCTCGAGGTGCGCGGTCGCGACCTTCCGGCCAGTCGTGCGCACGCGGCGGGCTGCGGCCCCGATCGCGCCGTAGGTCGAGCCCCAGCCGAGAACGAGCGTGTCGGCGCCCTCGGGGTCGTCGACCTCGAGCTCGGGGATGTCGGCCGCGATTCCCGCGATCTTCGCCGCACGCAGTCGCACCATCCGGTCGTGGTTCTCCGGGTCGTACGAGACGTTGCCGGTCTCGTCCTCCTTCTCGAGACCACCGATCCGGTGCTCGAGGCCGGGCGTCCCGGGAATCGCCCACGGTCGCGCGAGCGTCTCCGGATCGCGCTTGTACGGCAGGAAGCCCGCGTCGTCGTTCGGCTGGGTCGCGAACGTCGTCGAGATGTCGGGCAGGGTCGCAACGTCCGGGATGAGCCACGGCTCGGAGCCGTTCGCGAGGTAGGCATCCGAGAGCAGGAAGACGGGCGTTCGGTACTTCACGGCGATCCGCGCAGCTTCGATAGCCGCGTGGAAGCAGCCCGCGGGCGTCGAGGCGGCGACGACCGGAACGGGCGACTCCGAGTTCCGTCCGAAGAGCACCATCAACAGATCTGCCTGCTCGGGCTTCGTCGGCATCCCGGTCGACGGGCCTGCGCGCTGCACGTCGACGATGAGCAGCGGCAACTCCAGCGTCACCGCGAGGCCCACCGTCTCCGACTTCAGCACGATTCCGGGCCCTGCCGACGTCGTGACGCCGAGCGCGCCGCCGAACGCCGCACCGAGCGCGGCACCCGAGGCGGCGATCTCGTCCTCGGCCTGAAACGTCCGCACACCGAAGTGCTTCAGCTGGGCGAGTTGCTCGAGGACGTCTGAGGCAGGCGTGATCGGATAGGCGCCGAGGAAGAGCGGCAGACCGGAGAGTTTCGAGGCGGCGACGAGGCCGTACGTCAGCGCTGTGTTGCCCGACACCTGCCGGTACGTGCCCGGCTCGACCTTCGCCGGCGCGATCTCGTACGAGCTCGCGAAGTCCTCCGACGTCTCGCCGTAGTTCCAGCCTGCCTTGAACGCCTTCGTGTTCGCCTCGACGATCTCGGGCCGCTTCGCGAACTTCTGCTCGATGAACTCGATCGTCCCCTCCGTCGGCCGGTGGTAGAGCCAGGACATGAGCCCGAGCGCGAAGAAGTTCTTCGAGCGCTCGGCCTCGCGGGACGTGACACCCTCGATTCCCTTCAGCGCCTCGACCGTCATCGAAGAGAGCCCCACCGGGTGCACGTGGAAGTCGGCAAGCGTTCCGTCCTCGAGCGGATCCGACTCGTAGCCGGCCTTCTGCAGATTGCGCTCGTTGAAGGCGTCCGTGTTCGCGATGAGCGTTCCGCCCTTGGCGAGATCCCCGATGTTGACCTTGAGCGCCGCCGGGTTCATGGCGACGAGAACGCTCGGCTGGTCGCCCGGCGTGAGGATGTCGTGGTCCGCGAAGTGGACCTGGAATCCGGACACGCCGGGAAGCGAACCGGCGGGTGCACGGATCTCGGCGGGGAAGTCGGGAAGCGTCGCGAGATCGTTCCCGAAGACGGCCGTCTCGCTCGTGAAGCGATCGCCTGTGAGCTGCATCCCGTCGCCGGAGTCGCCGGCGAACCGGATAACGACCCGTTCGAGGTGCTCGACAGGCTTGGACGTGGCTATGGTCGAGGTATAGCTGACGCGGCGAGCCGCCGCCCGCGCCTCAGCTGAGGCGGTAGACGATGCGGCCGCGGGTCAGGTCGTACGAGGACAGCTCGATGCGCACGCGATCGCCCGGGAACACCCTGATGCGATAGCGCTTCATCCTGCCCCCCATGTACCCGAGCGCCTCGTGGCCGTTGTCGAGCCGAACGCGGAACATCCGGCTGCGGAGGGCCTCGATGACCTCACCCTCGACTTCGAGCTTCTCTTCTTTCTCTTTCATTCAGAGCTCCTTGTCTTGGGGAGAAGGCCGTGGCCGCGCGAAGCGGCCACGGCTCTCTCAATTCGCTACGACGCGACAGGGATGACGTTCGTCGCCTCGGGGCCCTTCTGACCCTCGCGGGGCTCGAACTCGACGCGCGAGCCCTCGGAAAGGCTCTTGAACCCATCACCGGCGATGTTGCTGAAGTGCACGAAGAGATCCTTCGAGCCCTCGTCCGGGGTGATGAACCCGTACCCCTTGCTGTCGTTGAACCACTTAACGGTTCCAGTTGCCATAGAAAACACCTCCCTTACCAAGATCACGAACGGGCAAGGAAAGCGCACGCGCAGACCGGACTCGCTCTTGATTTAACGCCCCGGATCGTAGCAGCCTGACGGCCTCAGTCGGCCTCTCGCAGCAAAGCCTGGACGTCGAGCGGCTGCGTGAACATCCCGAGGCTGCCATCGTCGTTCCGCGGCCACTCCTCGCGCGGCCGGTCGCGGTAGAGCTCGAGGCCGTTCCCGTCGGGATCGCGCAGATACAACGCCTCGCTCACGCCGTGATCCGATGCGCCGTCGAGCGGGATTCCCGCACCGACGAGCCGGCGAAGCGCATCGGCGAGCGTCTTGCGATCCGGATAGCGAATTGCGGCGTGGTAGAGCCCCGTGTGCCCGGGAGGTGGCGGCGTTCCGCCCTGAGACTCCCACGTGTTGAGGCCGATGTGGTGGTGGTAGCCACCGGCGGAGACGAAGACGGCCTGATCCCCGTAGCGCGCCTGCTCCTCGAACCCGAGGACACCTACGTAGAAGTCGAGCGCACGGCTGATGTCCGCGACCTTGAGGTGCACGTGGCCGATGTCGACGCGGGGATCGATGCCGCTCATGCCTCGTTCAGCCTATCGCCGGACGAGTCGGGATAGCCGTCGGGGATCGGAAAGAGCGCGCTCCGGCGCTCGAGCGGAGTCGGAAGCCGCGCCGCTTCCGGTACGTCACGTCTTCGAGAAGCGCTCCGGACCGCTCGACCTCGTGTCAACCTCCCGCGAGCTCGGCGATCCGAGCGCGAGACCGGCCGCCGCCCACAGCGTGAAGGCGAGCCAGTGAATACCGATCACGTCCGTCTGCAGCCCGAGGACGAGCATGGTCGCGAACGCGGCGAAGAGCCAGGCCTCGCGCCGCCACAGCCCGACGAGGATCGCAAGGCTCCACAGGACGAACGCAAGCAAGCCCGCCACACCCGCATCGACTCCGAGCTCCGTGTACGTCGATTCTCCGGCCTTGATCTCCACGCCGGTGCGCTTCGCGACGACGCCGGCATTTCCGAGTCCGTGTCCCTGCGGATGCTCGAGAACGACGCGCACGCCGTCGCGCAGGTTCTGCCAGTGACTCTCCGTGGACGCGTCCTCCGCCGGGAACCGTCCCCTGATCGGCGGCCCCTCCTCTCTCGCGTTCTCGCGGAGGAACTCGAGCTCGTCTGGCGTGTAGCTCGTGGACGGCCCGATCGTCGGGTACGCGACGAGGAAGAGCGCACTCACGACGACCGAACCCGCCGCGAGCGCCACCGGCGCGATGCGGCGCTGCGCGAGTGCGAGGAGGACGAGCCCGAACGCGAGCGCGGCGAAGGCCGCACGCGTGTGCGTGAAGAGCAGCGCGACGTACAGGAGCCCGGCGAGAAGGCCCCACCACCAGCGGAGCGGCCGGCTCACGACGTAGATGAGCGCAACGACGAGGGCATAGGCACTCGCCAACGGCGACAGGAACGTGGAGACGAGCCGCCGGATCGGGTTCTCCTCGTCACCGGTGTTGAAGACCCAGTTCTCGGGAAGTCCCGAGAGCCCCTCGTAGTCGAGCCCGAGCTGTTCGCTGTACCAGCCCGGCACGCCCGAGTCGCGCCAGGCCTGGAGGGGGACGAGCGCGAGCTCGAGTATGCCGACGACCGCTACGACCACCGCCACCAGCACGACGAAGGCACCCATGCGACCCCGTTCCTCCCACGCGATCGCCACGAGCCGGCCGAGCGCGTACGCCGCGACCGGAAAGAGGTGGTGACGGAGTGCGAGCAGCTCGCCGCGCGCGGTCGCGTCTCCACCCAGCACGTCCTGCGGCACGAGCCAGTAGACGGCGATGACGATCGCGTAGCTCGCCGCGAGGACGTCCGCGGCCTTGACCGCAGGCCTGTGGCGCACGCGCCAGGCAACGATCGCCAGCGCACCCAGGAGGACGACCTCCTTCCACGCAGCGACGACGTCGAGTCTCCGTCCTCGCACGCCCAGCTCCCACAGCTGCGCCATCACGACGTTGTGCAGCGCGAGCCCCACGACGAGGACCCCGGTTGCAACGACGATGAAGCTGCGGGCGCTAATCGACGATCGCCACCAGCGTCATGCCGAGGCTCACGATGCGCACCCGGCCCGGAAAGAGCGATGCGAGGCTCCGCTTCGTGAGGAGGTCGACATCGGTCGCGAATGCCTTCCCGGCCGCACGGTAGACCCTGTGCGATACCGCATCGGGCAGCCAGTGGACGACGGGGAGCCGCGTGTGCACCTCGACCGGGAAGCGCCGGTTCGGAGTCGTGATGAACACGCGGCGACCGACCCGGAGAGCCTCCGAGACGAATTGCCGCTGGCGCGCTCTCCCACCGAGATGCTCGATCACGGCGTTCGAGAAGACGATGTCGAACGCACCGTCCGGGAAGGGAAGCGCACAGGCATCGCCCCGCACGTAGCGGATGTGCGGGTAGCTCGCGCGGAAGCCCTCGCCATCGTGCAGGCCGAGCGCCGTGACGCGCTCCGGCCACGGATAGCGCTCCTCGAAGAAGTTCATCGTCGCGCAGCCGTCTCCGTCGCCAAAGCCGAGCTCGTCGGCTCCGACGTCGAGTACCGACGTGTCCGCGGACGGCTGCAGCTCGTCGAGAAAGAGTCTCAGCTTTCGTTGTCGCGAGCGCAGCGAGATGGAGTCGGCGAGCCGCATCGGGTGGAAGTATCGGCTCCGCACGGGCTAGCGGGCGGGCTCAGTAGGCTGGCTCGATGGTCGACGCCGTGCTCCGCGCCGCTGGCCCGTACTCGCTCCGACTGACCGCGCGAGGAGCAACATGGACGGCGCGGCTTCCTGCGGGGCGCTGGGCCTCGGCGCAGCAGCTGCAGGACGGGAAGATCGTCGTTCGCGCCTCGTGCGAGCTCGCCGTCGACGAGGCGCGATTCATGCTCGCGCTCGACGACGACACCGCCGAGTTTCACCGGCTGCACGCACGCGATCCGCTCATCGGACCGGCAGTACAGCGACTCCGGGGACTGCGTCCGCGCCGCAAGGCTACCGTCACGCACGCGGTCATCCGCGCGATCTCGGGGCAGCTGATCCAGGCCTCGAGGGCGCGGCAGATCGAGCGGGCCGTGATCCGCGCAGGCGGAGAGGATCCACCTTCCCGGGCTTCGATCGCCGATCTCTCGCCAGCACGCGTGACCGCGTGCGGGCTCGCCGCCGGTCGCGCAGCGACGTTGATCCGGCTCGCACGCTCACTCGATCTCGAGGGGCTGCGCATGCGCTCCGATGCCCTCGAGCGGCTGGGCCGCGAACGCGGCGTCGGCCCGTGGACGGTCGGTGTCGTCGCGTTGCAGGGTCTCGGGCGCTATGACGCCGGGCTCGTCGACGACCTCGCGCTCGTGAAGCTGCTCGCGTCGCTGCGCCGACGCTGGCCCGAGCCGGGCGAGACTGCGGAGCTGCTCGAGCCGTACGGCGAATGGCAGGGTCTCGCGAGCGTCTTTCTCCTCCAGGGCTTCAAGCGCGGGCTCGTCCGCGGCGCGAGCATGGATCGAGCGCGTCTCGTGCGCATGTCCGCGCGAAACGCCGCCTGAGAGCCCGCCGTACACTCCCCGCGCATGGTCGATCCGCGCAAGATCGCGATTCTCGGCGCCGGTCGGATCGGTGAGTCGCTGATCTCCGGGTTGCTGTCGTCTGGCTGGAGGGAGCCTGGAGAAGTCGCGGCGACGGCACGACGCGCCGAGCGCGTCGCCGAGCTCCGCGAGCGCTTCGGAGTAGAGGCGACGCTGTCGAATCACGACGCTGCCGCCGGTGCCGCGCTCATCGTCATCGCCGTCAAGCCGCAGGACATCGAGGGTCTCCTCGGCGAGATCGGGACGCTCGTCCACTCCGAGCAGACGGTCCTGTCCGTCGCCGCGGCGATCCCGACATCACGAATCGAGAGCCGGCTGGCCGCTGGAGTGCCGGTCGTGCGCGCAATGCCGAACACGCCGTCGACCGTGCACGAGGGGATCGCGGGACTGTGCGCGGGCTCGCACGCTGGCGACGAGCACCTGGACCTCGCCGAGGAGGCGCTCTCGCACCTCGGAGGCGTCGTGCGTGTGCCGGAGGACTCGATGGACGCGATCACCGCGGTGTCGGGCTCGGGGCCGGCGTACTTCGCGCTGCTCGCCGAGGCGATGATCGAGGCGGGGATCCTCCTGGGACTCTCGCGAGAGATCTCGACGCAGCTCGTCGTCCAGACGATGCTCGGTACGGCGAAGCAGCTCCGCGACGAGAAGATGCACCCCGTCGAGCTGCGCGAGATGGTCACGTCCCCGGGCGGCACGACGATCGCGGCGATCCGCGAGCTCGAGATCGCCGGCGTCCGCGCAGCGTTCCTCAATGCCATCCAGGCGGCGATGGTGCGCTCCCGCGAGCTCGCCGCCGGCGATCCTTAGAGGCGAAGTGTGTCTCGCCGCTACGTCGGCGGGAGGAGCGGCGAGTCGAGCGGTACGCGGATCCCGCGCCCCTCGGCGAGCGCCTGTAGTGCGAGCACGGTGTCCGCAACCGGTATGTCTTCGAGGAATTCCGTTCGTCCCTCGAAGTCCCGCACGAGCTCATCGATCGCCGCGACGTATGCCCGCTCGTTGCGTGCCGCGAGGGCTGTGATCGAGGCCGTAACGGGCGCCGGGATCGGCTCTGTGCCCGCCAGCGTCGCCGCGAGGCTCGCAGCCTGCTCGTCCTCGCCGACAACGAGATTCGCGAGCGCCGCAGCGTAGCGTCCGATCGGGCTCTCGGCATCCGCTGCGCGCGCGTCGAGCGCCCAGCGAGCGTCGCCGCGTGCGCCGGCCGGATCGCCGGCGATGAGCCGCGACTTCATGGCCCCGATCGGCCTGCCCCAGCTTCCAGGCGGCGCGCTCGGCCAGCTCTCTCGATACGTGTCCGCGGCCCGGATGAGCCACGCAGCTGCGTTCTCGCGCCGGCCGAGCATGAGGAACGAGAGACCGGCGGCCCAGGCCGCGTTGCCCATCCGAGTGAGCTGACGCTGGCGCTCGTCCGCATCCTCCGGCAGTCGGGCCATCCCGTCCTCGTAGCGCTCGCTGGCTCTGACGGCGCGTTCCTCCCAGTCGGCAGTCACGTCGGAAGTATCGTCTCGCCGTGCCCGAGCTTCGCGAGGTGGTGTACGTCGACGGTGTGCGCACGGCCTTCGGTCGCGCGACGGCGGACGGGTTCTTCGCAAAGACGCGCGCCGACGACATGGCCGTGAAGACCGTTCGCGAGGTGCTCCGGCGCAACCCGCAGCTTCCACCCGAGCGTGTCGACGACGTCGTCTTCGCCGCAACCGCGCAGGTCGGGGATCAGGGGCTCACGCTCGGGCGAGACGTCGCCCTGCTCGCAGGACTCCCGGCGACTGTTCCGGGCTTCGCCGTCGATCGCATGTGCGCCGGTGCGCTCACCGCAACGACCGCGGGAGCAGGCGAGATTGCGATGGGCGCTGCGGACGTCGTTCTCGTGGGTGGCGTCGAGCACATGGGCCACCACCCGATGGGGGCGGACGTCGACTTCAACCCGCGGTTCGTCGCCGAGCGGCTGATCGACGAGTCGGCGGCAGTCATGGGGCAGACGGCCGAGAACCTGCACGACGCCTTTCCCCAGCTGACGCGAGAGGCCGCGGATGCGTACGCCGCCGAATCCCAGCGACGAGCCGGCAAGGCGTGGGACGACGGCGTCATGGACGACATCGTCGTGCCGATGTCCGTCTTCACCGACGACGGCTGGACGGTCGCCGACCGCGACCAGTTCCTCCGCCCGGACACGACGATGGAAGGGCTCGCGACGCTGCGGACGCCGTTCCGAGCGGGTGGCCGCGTCACTGCCGGAAACTCGGCCGGCCTCACCGACGGCGCAACCGCTGCCATCGTCTCGTCTGCGGATGCCGCAGGCGAGCTCGGCCTCGAGCCGAAAATGCGCCTCGCGGGCTTCGCCTACGCGGGTGTCGAGCCGCACCTGATGGGCCTCGGTCCCGTCCCGGCGACGCAGCGGGTGCTCGACCGGGCGGGTGTCGGCATCGACGACGTCGACCTCTTCGAGCTGAACGAGCCGTTCGCCGTCCAGGTACTCACATGGTGCGACGGCGTCGGGGTGGCGCCCGACGATCCGCGCCTGAACCCGTACGGGGGCGCGATCGCATGCGGCCATCCTCTGGCTGCCACGGGAGTGCGGCTCATGGCCCAGCTCGCACGCGGCTTTCGCGACCGCCCCGGCTCACGCTACGGCCTGACTGCGCTCTGCATCGGACTCGGGATGGGCGCCGCGCTTCTCTGGGAGAACCTGCAAGACAGTGGCTAGCAACCCGACCGAGTTCAAGCTCCAGAAGATCCCCACTCGCGTCGGCCCCATCGCGCTCGTGACGATGGACAACGGCGAGGACTGGCAGAAGCCGAACACGTTCGGCGAGGCAGCACTGCGCTCGCTCGAGGGAGTGCTCGATCTGCTCGGCTCGGGCGACTGGCGCGGCTTGCTTCTGACCGGCAAGCCGTTCGTGTTCGCGGTCGGCGCGGACATCGGCGAGTTCGGGCAGATCACCCCCGAGCGCGCACGCCTCGGCGGCCAGGCCGGGCACGAGCTCTTCGGACGGCTCCGCAACCTCCCGTTCGTCACGGTCGCGGCAGTGAACGGTGCCGCCCTCGGCGGTGGCGTCGAGATCGCGCTCCACTGCGACTACCGGACGATCGCGTCGTCGGTACGCCACTTCGCGTGCCCCGAGGTGTTCCTCGGCCTCATCCCCGGCTGGGGCGGGACGCAGCTCGTCCCGCAGCTCGTCGGCGCCGAGGAAGCCGTCAAGTTCATCGTCGAGAACCCGCTGCGACAGAACCGCATGCTGGACGCCGGCAAGGCGTTCGAGGCCGGCTATGCGGACGTGCTGCTCGAGCCGGTCGAGTTCCTCGACGAGTCGCTCGCGTTCCTGCTCGACAAGGTCGACGAGGGAGCAGGCAAGCGCCGCCCGAGTGCGGATCTCTCAGCCGTCGCCGAGGTGTGTCGCAAGGCGCGGTCCCGTCTCGACGGGCAGGTGCACGGAGCAACGCCGGCGCCATACCGCGCGCTCGCTCTGATCGAAGGTTCGTCGACGTGGTCGCTCGAGGAGGGCTATCGAGCCGAGGAAGATGCGCTCGCGGAGCTTCTCCCCGGCCGCGAGGCGCAGGCCTCCGTCTACGCGTTCGACCTCGTCGAGCGACGCGCGAAGCGCGGCGTCGGGATGCCTGACGCGGAGGCGCGTCGCGTTCAACGGGTCGGCATCGTCGGCGCAGGGCTCATGGCCCGGCAGCTTGCGCTGCTCTTCCTGCGGCGTCTGGAGGTTCCGGTCGTGCTGCGCGACCTGACCCAGGAACAGGTCGACGACGCGATCGCGTGGATCGCTGACGAGCTCGCCGACCTCGTGCGCCGCGGCCGTCTCGCGGAAGGCAAGGCACGCTTCCTCGCCTCAGCCGTCACGGGAGGCACCGAGTGGGAAGTCTTCGCCGGCTGCGATCTCGTCCTCGAGGCCGTGTTCGAGGAGATGGCGATCAAGAAGGACGTCTTCGCGGCGCTCGAGCGCGTGGTCTCACCCGAGTGCGTGCTGGCGACGAACACGTCGTCGCTCTCCGTCACCGAGATGAGCGCCGGGCTCGAGCACCCGGAGCGTGTCGTCGGCATGCACTTCTTCAACCCGGTCGCCGTTCTCCCGCTCGTCGA
Source organism: uncultured Gaiellaceae bacterium (assembly GCA_963740105.1). Taxonomy (GTDB): domain Bacteria; phylum Actinomycetota; class Thermoleophilia; order Gaiellales; family Gaiellaceae; genus GMQP-bins7. Next base: position 447,309 of record CAVUCT010000007.1, on the reverse strand, counting down.
GCTCGCCCGCACGCCCTCGACGGACGACGCTTCCCTCGCCACCGTGTGGGCGGTCACGAAGAAGCTCCGCAAGACCGGCGTGCCCGTGCGCGACGCGCCCGCTTTCGTCGTGAATCGCCTCCTCGGCCGCCAGGGCTCGGTGATCATGCAGGCGCTCGACCACGGCAACACCGTCGAGGAGACCGACGAGGCGGTGCTGCGAATGGGCCTTCCGATGGCGCCGTCGGTTCTGCTCCAGCTCGTCGGCCCGAAGGTCGCCAACCACGTGCGCCACACGCTGCACGACGCCTGGCCCGACCGCTTTCCGCTCTCGGCGACGCTCGAGAGCCTGGCCGAAGGAGGAGGCGACCCTGTCGTCGTCGAGCACGCGCCGCGAAGCGTGGAGGAGCTTCACACGGCAGTGCTGGAAGCACTCGCCGACGAGTCGCGCCACATCCTCGAGGAAGGCGTCGTCGCCGAGGCGGCCGATATCGACACATGCCTCCTCCTCGGCGCCGGATTCCCGTTCTGGCTCGGCGGAATCACGAAGCACCTCGATCAGACGGGGGTCTCCGAACGTGTCGTCGGACGTCCGCTCGCCGAGCTCTCGAGCACGACGTCCTGACACTCACTCGGGTCGAGGCCCGATCTCTGAGGTATGCTCCGGGAGGTAGCGCTCGCCGGTGATTCGCGAGCGACAACACTTCGGAAGGAGCGGCACGACAAGACGTGCTGCCTGAATGCACGAGGCTACGACCATCCCGACGCTGACGTCGGATACATCAGAGAACCTGACTGCTGCGGCTCGCCGAGCGGAGTCCTGGTTCGGTGAGCCCTTCCTGGCCCCGGACGAGGATCCTCTCCAGGCACTCGCGCCCGGGACGGCACGGCGTGCCGCACTCGACGACGCACTCGCCGAGATCGCTGCGGGTCTGACGACACCGTCGGCGCGCTGGAAGGTGCGCTACGGGCTCATGCTCGGGCTCGAGCGGGTGCTGACCGAGGATCCCGCACGGACAGCCGCGGGGACGGAACTTCGCCGACACCAGATCGACGCGCTCACGGGCATGCTCGCCGAGCTCATCGCGGCGACGCAACGTCCGGTCGAGGAGAACGGAAACGGAAACGGCTCGACGAACGGCGCGGTCGCGGAGGTCGAGGTGGACGAGGAAGCCGACGATGACTTCGACGCCGGGTTCGTCGACGACGACGAGTTGCCCGAGGCCGAGTTCGCCGGCGTCGACCCCGGAGCAATTCGACGCTTCCGCTTCCGTCATCCGACTGCCTCCGGAAAGACGATTGCTGCCGCCGGATTCGTCGAGGCAGCGCGACATCTCGGCATCCTGATCCTCACCCACCGCCGGCTCCTCGTCGCGCAGTTCAAGGGCGACCTCACAACGGAGGGCTACGGCGACCGCTTCACCGACGCGATCATCGCCGGGACGGCGGCTCCGATGAATACGCCGATCACGATCCAGACGTACGCATGGTTCGCGCGTCACGGCTCCGAGCTCGATCGCAACGCCTACCACCTCGTCATCTGCGATGAGGCACACACGGCGCTCGGAGAGAAGACGAGCGCGGCCATCCGCGCGCTCCCCGAGCCGCTCTTCATCGGGATGACGGCCACGGAACAGCTGATCGCGAAGCAGGTCTCCGACGTCTTCCCCGCCTCCGTCGACGACCTTCCGCTCAGCGATGCAGCGCGGCGCGGCCTCATCGCTCCGCTTCGCTGCCTGCGCGTCCCACCCGCCGCAGCGATCAACTCGGTTCCGATCGTGGGCGGCGACTTCGAGGAGCGCGCGCTGGCCGCGGCACTCGACCACCAGGCGCTGAATCAGGCGGCCGCGAGCCTCTACCGTGAGCGATTCGGCTCGACGCCGGGCATCGTCTACGCAGCGGGCGTCGAGCACGCCTACAACCTCGCGCAGGAGTTCCGAGCAGCTGGGATCAAGGCGGAGGCCGTCTCGGGACGCACACCCCCGGCTCGTCTCGCCGAAACGCTCGCTGCCTACGAGCGCGGCGAGATCAACGTGCTTATCAACGCCATGCTGCTCGCCGAAGGCTGGAACTCGCCGCGCGCAACCGTCTGCATGCACCTCGCCCCGACCGCGTCGCGACGGGTCTACCAGCAGCGCATCGGCCGGATCATGCGCATCCATCCGCGGAAGGAAGCCGGCGTCGTCGTCGACTTCGTCCCGAAGGGGGCGACCCACTCGGAGCGTGTCGTCTCACTCCACGCGCTGCTCGACTCGGACTTCTACCGCGAAGGTGCCCGCGTCACGCCCGCTCCGAGACGACGCCAGCAGCGACGCGCGCGCCGCAAGCTCTCCCCGGTTCCGTGGCTCGTCCCGGTCACGCCCGATGTCGCGCGACGCCTGGCGGTCATCCAGCGCGAGTGGCAGCGGATCGACCCGAAGTACCTGGACGACGACGAGCAGCGCTTCTGGGCGACGATCGCGGGCCGCCAGATCCGCTTCGATCAGCGCGCGGAGTTCGCCAAGAAGTTCGCCGAGGGTCGCGCAACGAAGGGCGCCCTCGAGCAGTTCCTGTCGACGTGCGCCGCGGAGAACCCGAACCGCCGTCTACGCATGACGGCGCTCATGGACCGCGTCGCGACCCCGATCGACCGTGCGGACTTCGACGACCTCGTCACGCTGGTGACGCAGGCTCCGCCGTGGGACAAGGATCGCGCGGCCGGTGTGCGCATCCTGCTGCGCGCGATCGGCGAGGGAAAGCCCCTCGCGCCCGATCAGATCCTCGCACGCTGGACGTGGCGGCTCGCGCGTGCGACGCGCAAGGTGCAGGATCGCCGCGTCTCGAGCGAGTTCCCCGAGGCGAAGCGTCTGCTCGGGGCGGCCGCGAACTCCCGCGGCTACCGCCACGAGGAGAACGTCAATCGTCTCGTGCAGGTCGCGTCGCAGATGCCGCTGCCGGTCGGTGCGGCCCTACTCGCCTCCGCTGACGGCTACACCCCGCGCGCCAATGGGGCGCTCGATCAGGCTCGTGAAGACCTCGGAACGACCGCGGAGATCGCGAACGCACTCGCCGACAACCTTCCCGTGCCGAAGCTCACCGCGCGGAAGTCCCGGCGCCGGCGTCGCAAGCGCAAGGGCCCGCCGGTCGGCGACGCGGCAACCGCGCAGACCAACGAGACGACGAGCACGACGGACGTCGTGCCGATCGCGGTGGCCGAGCCGCCGGTCGACGAGTCGTCCGAAGACGCCGCCTAGCGGTCTCCGTTACCCCGGACCGCCGGACTCAGGTGTGTCCTCGTCCGCCTCGCGCTCCCTGAGGAAGCGCGTGATTTCGGCAGCGAGCGCGTCGCCGGACGGGAGATCGTCCGCCTCCTCGAGCAGCTCGAGCGAGTCGGCGCGACGCTCGAGCTCTTCGACGTAGCCCGCGGTGTCCGCGTCCGTCGCGACGGCCTGCGAGACCTGGTCGACGTACTCATCGGCGGCCTCGGAGAGCTCACTGACGTCGATCTCCGTCGCGAGCACACCTCCGAGCCGCTCGCAGAGCGCTTGCGCTGCAGGCGGATTGGGCGCCAGCTGCACGTAGTGAGGCACCGCGGCCCACAGGCTCACGGAGGGGATGCCCGCGCGCCTGCACGAGTCGAGCAGCACGCCGACGATGCCCGTCGGTCCCTCGTAGCGCGAGAGCTGAAGTCCGAGCTCGTCCACCAGCTGCGGATCGGTTGCGGCGCCGGTCACGGGTGCGGGACGCGTGTGCGGCACGTCGGCGACGAGCGCGCCGAGGGTCACCGCGAGCTCGACGCCGAGATCGCTCGCGAGCTCGGTGATCAGCTCGCTGAATGTCCGCCAGCGGTAGTTCGGCTCGACCCCGACGAGAAGAATCGCGTCGCGATTCGCCTCCGGGATGCGCGCGCGGTAGAAGGTGTTCTCCGGCCACTCGATCTTCCGCGTACGCCCGTCCTCGAGCGAGACCATGGGGCGCGTCGCCTGGAAATCGACGAACAGCTCCGGGTCGATCTCCGCGAACTTTCGAGCGCCCCACAAGCGCGCGAGATAGCCGGCGGCAAGCGTTGCAGCCTGGCCACCGTCGTTCCACCCGCGAAACGCTCCGATCAGAACGGGCCGCTCGAGCGCCGTCGGGCGCTCGTGAATCCTGAGCTCGCGAGCCACCCGAGAAAGCCTACTGACGCCTCAGCGGCTCGGGCGGGCGCCAGAGGGTGAACGCGAGCGCGAGGCTGAACGCCCAGATCGCCGCTGCCAGGACGACGTGCACGAGGACGAGACCCCAAGGCAGCGCGTTTCGGTACTGCACCTCCCCGAGAATCGCCTGCGCCACGAGAACGGCCAGTAGCGCGATCCAGATGCGGAAGAGCCCGGGGTACTCGACGCGCAGACGGCGGAGGAACCAGCCGACGAGGAGAACGCCGATTCCGAAGACCGCCGCCGCCCGCACGTGCACGTAGACGGTGTCGACGATCCCGACCCCGAGCCGCTCGACGTCCTCGCTCGACCCGGGATGCGGACCAGACGCCGTCGCGACGGCGCCGGTAACGACGAGGGTGATACATACCGGCAGACCCACCCAGGTCACGGTCGACCTCAGCCAGCCCGGCCCTGCGGGCGGCGCGAGCCCGTCCCGGAGGCTCCATGCCTCGAGCACCGCGACGAGCGCGAGGCCGAATGCGGCCAACCCGAGGAGGAAGTGCGTCATCACGGCGAGCGGGTGCAGGTCGAGCGCGATCGTCACGCCTCCCATCGGGATCTGCGCGATCGCAACGAGAAAGGCCCCGAGCGCGGCCCAGCGCCCCCAGCGGGAGAGACCGGTCGTCCACCGCGACGCGAGCCAGGTCGCGAGCGTGAGGATGATCCCGACGAGCGCCACCATGCGATTGCCGAACTCGACGAACGCATGAAAGCCCTGCTCCGGATAGGGCTTGTCGCCACAGCTGGGCCAGTTCTCGCAGCCGAGGCCCGAGCCCGTCAGGCGGACGAACGCACCCGAGGTGATGACGAGGAAGAGCGCGAGACACGACGCGAGAGCGATCCGGAGGAACGTCCTCGCCGAGACGGAGCGAGCCCGGGCAACTGCGACCGCCACTAGCGGAAGAGCACTCCGGAGCCTTCCTCGACGCGCCCGATGCGAGCGGCAACGAGCCCCTGCGACGCGAGCGTGGCTTCGAGGACAGGAGCCCGCTCGCTGGGGATCGACACGAGCAGGCCCCCGGCAGTCTGCGGGTCGTAGGCGAGAGCCTCCCACGCTGCGGAGGCGTGGCTCTCGACATGTGGCCCTGCGTACTCGCGATTACGAGCGTCGCCACCCGTTCTCACGCCGTCGGCCGCGAGCTCGACAGCTGCGGGCAGCGACGGAAGAGTGCCCGCGTCGATGACCGCTCGGACGCCGCTTCGGGAGGCGAGCTCGTACGTGTGTCCGAGCAGGCCGAACCCCGTGACGTCGGTGACTGCGCTGGGCTCGAACGAACGGATGGCATCGGCCGCGGCACGGTTGAGCTCGATCATCGACTCGACTGCTGCCTCGAGCGCCCCGGGGGGCGCGATCCCATCCCGCTGGGCCTGCAGGACGAGTCCCGTACCCAACGGTTTCGTGAGGAAGAGAACGTCCCCCGCGCGCGCACCGGCCTTCGGCCAGATCCGCTCAGGATGCACCAGGCCCACGACCGCGAGGCCGTACTTCGGCTCGCTGTCGCGAATGGTGTGACCTCCCGCGAGGATCGCACCGGCCGCACGCACCCGCTCCTCGGCACCAGCGAGCACCTCCCCGAGCACCTCGACGGGAAGCTCCTCGGGAAACGCGGTAACCGAGAGCGCCAGCAGCGGAGCGCCGCCCATCGCGAAGACGTCGTTGAGCGCGTTCGTCGCGGCAATGGCACCGAAGGTCCGCGGATCGTCGACGAGTGGCGGGAAGAAGTCGACCGTGAACACGATCGCACGCTCGTCGTCGAGCCGGTACACCGCGGCGTCGTCGGCGGGATCGAGCCCGACGAGCAGGTCCTCCGCATCGGCCGGAACGAGCCCCGCGAGCAGCGTCTCGAGTCGTGCCGCCGAGTACTTCGCGGCGCACCCTCCGGCGCGCGCGAGCGTCGTGAGCCCGACCGTCTCCACGGAGACACTGTACGGAAGGACATCCCGCCGGAGAACCGAAGACTGCCCTCGGAGAGATCCAACCCCTTCCCCCTCCCCCTGACACGCGGCCGCCGCCCCCTCGGCGGCCGCACTTACGTCGCAGGACGCACCGATCCGTAGACTCGCGGCGATGAAGTCGGCACTGGTGACCGGGGGATCGTCCGGGATCGGGCTTGCCATCGCTCGAGCATTGCGCGAGGACGGGTACGAGCTCACGCTCGCCGCACGTCGACCCGAGCCGCTCGAGGCGGCTGCTGCGGAGCTCGACGCGCTTGCCGTACCCGCGAACCTCGGCGACGCCGACGAGTGCGTCCGTGTCGTCGCGGCGCACGCAGAGCGCCACGGCGGAATGGATGTTCTCGTGAACTGCGCCGGCATCGGAATCGGCGGGTCGTTCGCGGAGCAGGAGACGAAGAAGATCGACATCCAGCTCGACGTCAACCTGCGCGCCACCCTCGTGATCACGCGTGAGTCGCTGCCGCTGCTTCGAGCCGCCCGGGGGCAGATCATCACACTCGCCTCGATCGCCGGGACGATTCCGACGCCCGGACTCGCCGTCTACGGAACGACGAAAGCGGCGCTCATCGCATGGACGACATCGCTGAATCGCGAGGAGGCAGAGCACGGGATCCGCGCGACGGCGATCTCGCCCGGTTTCGTCGCCACACGCATGACGGAGTGGACCGGTCTGCCGGAGGAGGAGCAGATCTCGACCGACGACATCGTCGCGCTCGTACGCGCGGTGCTGTCGCTGAGCCCGATGGCGCGCGTGCCCAACATCGTGGTCGAGCGCCTCGGCGACCCGTACTAGAGGGTCAGCTGGTAGGAGCCAGCTTCTCGCGAACGGCCTGCTCGAGCTCGTTCACCGACACTGTTCCCTCGAACCGCGCCGCGATCCTCCCGTTGGCGGCAACGAGAAACGTCCACGGCTCGGTCGACAGCTTCCACTCCCGCAGCCAGCGGTTGTACCCCTTGGCCGGGTCGTTGTCCTCGAACACCTCGACATGAATGAAGCGGATCTCGTCGCTGTCGACGCGGCGCGACACCTCCTCGACGACGTCGACGACAGGACCACACGTTCGACTGGAGCAGTACTTCGGGGTCGCGAAGGTCACGACGAACGGAACGTTCGCCTCGAGCGAGTCGGCGACCGAGTGACGCAGGAGCTCCTTGTCCGGCGGTGTGCGCGTCGTGAGAGCTGACGTGTTCCCACCGGTGGAGGCGAGGGTCGGCGTCTCGGACGCAACTGCAGGATCTCCGACGTCGGGAGGCGCGTCGTCCTTCACGACGACGACGTTGCCGAGTGCCTGGACCTTCTCCGCACCGCCCTCCGGCTCGGCCAGGAACCAGAACGTTCCCGCGCGCGGCAGCCGGAGGTTCGCAACGTAGATGTGTGTCGCATCCGCCGTGTCACCGCCGGGAAGGCCGATCCGCTCGAGCTTCGCCTCGGTTTCGAGAAACGGAGTCGCTTCGAGGGCATCGGCGACCCAGACCTTCGCGGTCGGGAGCGCCACGACCGCCCCCTCGTTATCGACGACGAGGAAGGACACCCGGACGTCGCCGGGCTCGTGGTTCTCGGTGCCGGGGATCACCGCGACGTCGTCCCCCGGCGCGCGCCACAGCTCCTCGAGCGTGGCTCCCACCGCAGGCTCGGTCGAGGACTCGGAGTCCGATCCGCCACAGCCGCCGAGGAGCACGCACGACAGCGCAGTCAGAGCGGCGACGGCGCGCATACGCGTCGAGTGTAGCCAGGAGCCCGCGTGCGCTTATTGGGCGTCATGCGCGTGGCAGCCCCGCGAAAGAGGCGACCACGCGCGCTCGCGTCGGCAGCTACCGCGTCGGAGCGCGACGCGCGTTTGCTGCTAGTTCCCGTCAGGCCAGGAGCGATCGAGGCCCCACTGCCCGAGCCACGCAGCCAGCAACGCAAGGTTGACCAGCAAGAGAATGAGTCTCGGCTTCATGGCGACCTCCTTTCGGCTAGAAGCGGATTTCCTGGAGCGCCTCGGCGGCGTTCCGATAGAGACGCGCTGCCTCGCGGTCCGAACCACGTCGTGCCGCGAGGTCTCCCAGTGCAACCCACGCCTCCGTTCGATGGCTGATCGACGAGAGCTGCTCTGCAGCCGCGTCAGCCGCCCGGAAGCACTCTTCCGCCTCGTCCAGTCGTCCGCGCTCCAGCAACGCTCGTCCCAGTACGAGCTGCGACGGACAGACCTCGTGGAGGTAGTCATCCCGACCCTGCAGAAGCTCGAGCGCGTTCCGCGCAAGGCTGTCCGCCTGGTCGTACTCGCCCCGGTTCAGGTGAACCCGGGCGATCCCCTCGAGCGCCTGTGCGGCGTCCGCCGGGGAATCGGTGTCGAGCGCCCTCGAATAGGACGCCTTGAGCTGCTCGACGGCGCTGTCCTCGTCTCCGAGAAGGAGGGTCAGCCCGCCGAGCATGAGGAGAAGCCGGCCGACGTTGCGGTCGTCGTTCAGCTGTTGGTACAGCTCCTTCGCCCGCTGCGCATAGCTGCGCGAGAGAACGTAGTGGCCCTGCCGCTGTGACACGAGCGAGGCCTGGAAGTACGCGTTTGCAATTGCCCCGCGATCACCCAGCTCCTGCGCAAGTTCGAGCGCCCGCTCCACATCGTCGTGGGCGGCGACGTAGTCACGCAGGCTGCGGTGGCATCGCGAGCGGCGCTGCAGAATGTCCGAGCGCAGCAGATCGCACGGCAGACCCGATCGCTCTGCGAGCGCCAGCGACTCGTCGAACAGTGCGATCGCCGTCGAGACGCTCGACAGCTTGTAGCGACAGACCGCCAGGCGGTAGAGAACGTCAGCGAGATCGAGATCCGAGAAGCCGCCATGCTCGACGATCTCCCGGGCTCGAACCAACAGGGCGATCGCTTCTTTGACCTGCCCGACCTCCTGCAGTGCCCAGGCCTGGCCCGACAGGACGCGAACTTCGAGAGATCGGCTCGTCGTCCCCTCGACGCCTGTGCGGATCACGCGATAGGCCTCGACGGCATCGTCATACCGATGCGCGGAGGACAGCGCTTCGGCGCGGAGGAGCGCCGCTTCGAGCTTCGCACGCTCGTCCGCCGAGACGCCGGACGACAGCAGAGCCGGATCCACACCGAGCCGTTCGGCCAGCCAGGCGACGGTCGACTCGGTCGGCCGCGTCTTGCCGCGCTCGATCTGGCTGATGTACTCCTTCGAGAAGCGCTCGCCGGCGAGCTGGGTCTGGGTGAGGCCGGCAGAGACACGGAGCGTGCGGACGCGCTCGCCGAGGCGAGCCCCCGGCCTCGGCGGCGCGAGCGGCGTGGCGGTTCCGTGCATGCCCACTTCAGTCAATCCGGATCGCGCTCCTCCCGCGCTCCCCCGAGCGGGGGATGTACGGATACCGCTTTCGAGTCAAGTAAGGCTAGCTCAAATCACTTGACCTGGCTACTTGACTTTGCCAGACGAGGCTCCTATAGTCAGGCCCACACCGCAGACGATCGGACGCCAGATCGGATGCGCGGGCACCACCGCCGGAACGGGCGGGCGCAGGATGAGCGTGGCTGGGCCGCAGAGCCACGATTCGCCGGCTCGCCTCCCCGGGAAGGGGTCGCCTCGAACGGGAAACGCCCCCGGAGCCGCAGCCGGGGGCGTTTTTCATTGCCGGGGACTACGTACGGGAGGAACCTCTCCCCGCCCGCGCCGGCCCCGCTTCCTCTTGCGCCGACCGGTTCGCCGCGACTTGCCCGCGGGCGAGCGAATCGCCCTTCGCCAGCTGCTCGCACAGCCACGGAGGTGCGGTTACGCGATCGGCTCTGCCGTTGCCTGACCCGGGCGTTCTCGACCCGCGCCCTCGTGTGGACGGACGAGAACGAAGGCCACAACCGCGCCGAACACGGCGATCCCGGCGGCGACTCGGAGCGACACCTCGAAACCGCGCATGAAGGCTTCGACGGAGCGCTCGCCGCCGGCTTCCGCGGCCATGATCGCCCCGATGATTGCGATGCCCATGGTGCCGCCGACCTGGCGGGCGCTGTTCAGAACGGCGGCTCCGACGCCCGACTTGTCGACGGGCACGCTTCGCGTCGCGGCTGCTGCGCTCGGGGTCATCGTCAACGCCATGCCGACGCCTCCGATCAGAAGGGCCGGAAGGAGGTTCCAAAACGACGCGTCGGCACTGAGCCGCGAAAAGAGGACGAGCTGGGTAGCCACGAAGATCATCCCCGCCGTCATCAGGCCGCGCGACCCGATCCGGTCGCTGGCTCGTCCGGCGATCGGGGCGACGAGGATGATGAGGATCGTCATCGGCAGGAACGCCGCCCCGGTCTGGACGGCGGAGTAGCCGAGGACGTTCTGCATGTACAGCGAGACGAAGAAGAAGACGCCGAACATGGCGAGCGCGACCAGAAGCACGACAAGGTTCGCGCCCGTGTAGGTGCCGCTGCGGAAGAGCTCGAGCGGGAGCATCGGCTCGCGACGGCGCCGCTCGAGGACGACGAACGACACGAGCGAGGCGGCGGCGAGAACGAATACGCCCACGATCCGGGCAGAGGTCCAGCCGTACGTGTTCGCCTCGATGAGCCCGTACGTCAACGCGAAGAGGCCGATCGCGGACGTCGCGAGGCCCGGGAGATCGAGGCTCGAGTGCGACTCGTCCCGCGACTCGTCGATGAAGACGTAGCTGGCGGCGATGCCGGCTACTCCGACCGGGATGTTCAAGAAGAAGATCCAGCTCCAGTGCAGGTGCTCGGTGATCAGGCCGCCCACGAGCGGACCGATCGCCAGCGCGAGCGCCGAGACGCCGGCCCAGATGCCTATGGCCGTCCCGCGCTGCCGCGGCGGGAAGGTGGCGGCGATGATGGAGAGCGTCGCCGGGTTCATGAGTGCGGCGCCTGCACCCTGCAGGACGCGAGCGCCGATGAGCATGTCCGTCGAGTTCGCGAGGCCGCAGAGCAAAGACGCGAGAGTGAAGACTGCGATCCCCGTCACGAAGATGCGGCGGCGTCCATATGCGTCGGCGACCTTGCCGCCCACGAGCATCAGCGACGCGAACGTGAGCGCGTAGCCCGTCACGATCCACTCGAGCTCGGAGAGATCGGCGCCGAGTTCGCGCTGTATCGAGGGCAGCGCGACGTTCACGACCGTGTTGTCGAGCATGATCATGAAGAGGCCGACCGAGACGGCGGCCAGCGTCATCCACTTCCTGTTTTCCTCTGCGAAGATCCGAGCCCGCATGCCCGCAGAGACTAGACACGACTCGGCGACCGATTACACGTGGATGCCGACGGAGCAGCAGCTCGCCGAGGCGAACGTTCATCGGCTCGCGCGTGCGCTTGGTTGCTCCGGATACCACGAGCTCCATCGCGTGTCGATCGAGGAGCCCGACCGGTTCTGGCGCGCCGTTGTCGCTGACCTCGGAATCCCGCTCGCGCGGGACTGGGATGCGGTGCTCGACGACTCGCGCGGGATCGAGTGGACGACCTGGTTCGTCGGTGCGCGGCTCAACGTCGCGACCGCGTGCGTCCACCGGTGGGCGCGCGAGACCCCCGACCGCGACGCGGCGGTGTGGGTGCCCGAGAAAGGCGAGCGGCGCTCACTGACGTGGGCCGAGCTCTCGCGCGAGGTGCGCACGCTCGCCGAAGCGCTGCGCGAGCTCGGCGTCGGTGCAGGGGATGCCGTCGGCACGTTCCTGCCGATGGCGCCCGAGGCTGCGATTGCGTCGCATGCGTGCGCGCACATCGGCGCCGTTCAGGTACCGATCTTCTCCGGCTTCGCCGGCCCCGCGGTGTCCTCGCGGCTGGCCGACGCCGGCGCCAAGCTCGTCCTCACCGCCGATGCCTCGTATCGGCGTGGAAAGCTCGTCCCGATGAAGGCGGTGCTCGACGACGCGCTCGCGGGCGCGCCGAGCGTCGAGAACGTTCTCGTCTGGCGACGGGCGGGCGTGGAGTGCCCGATGACGGCGGGGCGCGACTCGTGGTGGGAGGACGCGGTCGCGGAACAGCCCGGAGAGCTCGAGGCTCTCGAGGTCGAGAGCGAGGCGCCGTACCTCCTCGCGTACACGTCCGGTACGACGGGCAAACCGAAGGGCGCGCTGCACGTCCAGGGTGGCTTCCTCCTCTCGATCGCCCGTGAGACCGCCTACCAGGCGGATCTCGACGCCGGCGATCGCGTCCTCTTCGCCACCGACATGGGCTGGATCATGGGCCCGTGGACCGTGACCGGCGCGATGGCGTGCGGCGCGACGATCGTGTTCATGGAGGGCGCGCCCGATCGCCCGCACGACCGTGTCTGGCAGATCGTCGCCGACGAGCGCATAACGATGCTCGGTGTCTCGCCGACGCTCGTGCGCGCCCTCATCCCGCACGGCGAGCCCGACGCCGACCTCTCGTCGCTGCGGTCCGTCCTCACGACGGGCGAGCCCTGGAACAGCGGTCCGTACGACTGGCTGGACGAGCACGTCTGCGGCGCGGGGCGGATCCCGATCGTGAACTGCTCCGGCGGCACGGAGGTGGGCGCATGCTTCCTGTCGGTGACGATGCTCGCACCGACGAAACCGGTGTCGGTGGGGTTCCCCGCGCTCGGAGCGGACATGGACGTCTTCGGGGACGACGGCCGGCCGCTGCGCGGCGAGGTCGGCGAGCTCGTGTGCAAGCGCGCGTGGCCGGGGATGACTCGCGGGATCTGGGGAGACGACGAGCGCTACCTCGACACGTACTGGCGACGCTTTCCCGGCGTGTGGACACACGGCGACTGGGCGTCGGTAGACGACGACGGCTACTGGTTCCTCCACGGACGCTCGGACGACACGCTGAACATCGCAGGCAAGAGGATCGGACCGGCTGAGCTCGAGTCCGCTGCCGTGAAGCATCCGGCCGTGGTCGAGGCCGCAGCTATCGGCGTGCCGCACGAGGTCAAGGGCGAGGTCGCGTGGCTCTATTGCGTCCTCGCCTCCGGCGCCGAGGTGACGGAGGACGAGATCGCAGCGGCCGTCGCGAACGAGCTCGGGCGGGCGTTCATGCCCGATCGGGTGGTGTTCATCACGGCCCTCCCGAAGACGCGCAGCGCGAAGATCGTGCGCCGCGCCGTACGGGCGCGCGCTCTCGGGCAAGATCCCGGTGACCTGTCGACGCTCGAGAACCCCGAAGCCCTGGAGGAGATCACACGTGTCTGACCAGCTGGAAGGCGTCGCGCTCGTCACCGGAGGCGGGCGAGGCATCGGCGCGTCCATCGCTCGTGAGCTCGCGGACGCAGGCATGAAGGTCGCGGTCACGGGCCGGACCGCCGAGCAGGTGAGCGCCGTGGCCGCCGAGATCGACGGACTCGCGCTGACTGGCGACGTATCGCTGGCCGACGACGTCGAGAGTTGGGTGGCGACGACCGAGGAGCGCCTGGGACCGATCGACCTCCTCGCAGCGAATGCCGGAATCGGAGTTCGCGACGGTGCGACGTGGGAGCTGCCGGTCGAGGAGTGGTGGCGCGTCCAGGAGGTCAACGTGCTCGGCGTGCACCTCACCGTTCGCTCGGTCGTTCCGCTCATGCTCGAGCGCGAGAGGGGTCGCATCGTCATCACCGGGAGCGGCGCGGCGTACCTGCCGGGATCGCGAGGCACGGCGTACTCGGCCAGCAAGGCAGCCGTGTGCCGCTACGGAGAGACACTCGCCAACGAGCTCGCCGGTCGCATCCCCGTCTTCTTCTACAGCCCTGGTCTCGTCCGCACCGAGATGACTGATCGTTTCGGCGACGACGCCCCCTGGACGCCGCCCGAGTTGGCGCCGCAGCTCGTCCGGGTGCTCGCGTCCGGACGGGCGGACGCCCTGGCGGGCCGCTACATCCACGCCGAGCACGACGACGTCGAGGATCTCATCGTCCGCGCCGACCAGATCGTCGCCGACGACCTGAACGCGATCCGCCTCCGCCGCTGACCTGACATAACGCGGTATGAACCGGCGCATCGCCTACCCTGCGCCGGCATGCCGTTCTTCATCTGCCCCAACTGCAAGGAGCGATCCGTCGACCTCGACGGCTACGACGGCTTCTCCACGCAGTCCGTGCAGTGCCGAAACTGTGCGTTCGGGTTCCTCTACGAACTGCTCGAGGACTACTACCCGGCGCCGGAGACAGGATTCGTCGTCTGCGACCGTGACGCGCGCGTGCTCGCCGCCGGACGCGGCGTTTTCGAGCTGACGGGATACCGGGACGCCGATCTCATCGGACGCGAGGTCGTCGAGGCGCTCGCACTCTCCGACTCGGCGCCGATCGAGGTCGTTCGCGAGTGGGGCGTCCGGAAGATGGGCCAGGAGCTCGAGATTCGAACGAGCGCCGGCATCGAGAAGCGCGTCGTCATCGACTTCTTCCCCGCGTACGACGACGACGGCGGTCTGTTGCTCGCGCTGACCCCGCGCTAGGCGCGCGGGGCGATCCACACCTGCGTTGCCCGAGCGAGCAGCTCGCCGCCTGCGGAGAAGAGAGCGGTTCCGGCGAAGAGCTTCCGGCCGTCTTCTCCGAGCGGCCAGGACATGACGACGCACTGCTCTCCGGCTCCGGGGACGCGTTCCACGCGCGCCGTCATGCGTCCGAGCACGATGTCGCCGCGGCCCTCGGCACCGACCGCGTACGCGCCGGGACAGTCGATGGCCGCCCACACGATCTCCGCGAGAGATTCGGGAAGCGCGATCGGCGACGCGTGCAGCGGCGCCCGTCCGGCGACGGGTCCGACGCGGAGCGTGAGGCCGTCGTCGCGAACACCGCAGACGAAGCACTCGTTGAACTCCGGGCTCCAGCCGCGCACATGCTTCTGCCGAGACTCCTCCGCGACCTCGAGGGATACCGGAGCGGGCACCTCGAGATCCAACGACGCAGGTCGAGCCTCCGCGACGAGCGCCTCGCCGTCGAGAAGGCGCACGCCGTTTGCGTCGGGGACGACCGTGAGTGGACGATCGAGTGGCGGCGGCAGCCGGAGCGTCACTTCGACCTCGGCGGCGTCGACGAACGCGGCGAGCCGACCGCACGCGTAGCCTCCGTTGGCCGACGTCAGCGGCCCTCGGAAGTGACGAGCGAACGTGATCTCCATCGGCCCCAGACTACTGACTAGACTCGGTTTGTGACTGTGAGGCGAAAACCCTGAGAATCGCGCTCGCGCAGCTGAACATCGTCGTTGGTGACCTCGACGGAAATCGTGCACGGATCCTCGATTCGATGGGCGAGGCGCGTGCGGCCGGAGCCGATCTGGTGGTGTATCCGGAGCTCGCCACCACCGGCTACCCGCCCGAGGATCTGCTCCTCCGCCCCGGGTTCGTGCGTGCGGCACGCGCGTCGCTGGAACAGATCGCCACCGCGACGGACGGCATCGTCGCGCTCGTCGGGACGCCCTGGTTCGACCGCGATCTCGCGAACGCCTGCGCCGTGTGCGCGCGCGGTCGCGTGCAGGCCGTCTACCGCAAGCATTTCCTCCCGAACTACGGCGTCTTCGACGAACACCGGTACTTCGCAGAAGGACGCGACCTCGTCGTCCTCCGGCTCGCCGAAGCCGCGGTCGGAGTCACGATCTGCGAAGACGTCTGGCAGCCGGGACCGCCGGCGACGGATCTCGCCCTCGCCGGAGCGCAGCTCATCGTGAACCTCTCGGCGTCGCCGTTTCACGTGGGGAAGGCGGAGGACCGCGAGGAGATGCTCGTCACGCGAGCGCGCGACGCGAGCGCCTACGTCGCTTTCTGCAATCTCGTCGGCGGACAGGACGAGCTCGTGTTCGACGGGCACTCGGTCGTCCTCGACGACGCGGGCGACGTCCTCGCGCGCGCGCCGGGCTTCGAGGAGCATCTTCTCGTCGTCGACATCGACCCGACCGCTGCGATCGGACGGCGACTGCGAGATGCGCGACGCCGCGAGCTCGACCGCTCACGCGAGCGCGCGCCGGACGTGCAGGTTGTCGAGCTCGACGCACCCGCCGAGCACGCGAACGACGTCGAGGGATCGATCACGCCGTTTGCACCGGAGCTCGACCAGATGCGCACGGCTCTCACACTCGGGCTCCGCGACTACGTCGAGAAGAACGGGTTCGCCGAGATCGTCGTCGCGGTATCGGGGGGGATCGACTCCGCGGTCACAGCCGCGCTGTGCGCCGAGGCCCTCGGCCCGCAGCGGGTGCACTGCGTCTCGATGCCGTCCAGGTACAGCTCGGACGAGACTCGCAGCGACGCGCGCGCCGTCGCCGAGTCCCTCGGTTGCGCGTTTCGCGAGATCCCGATCGAGGCGACGGTGCGCGCGTTCCACGACGCGCTCGGCGAGGAGATCGAGGGCGGACTCGCCGGGCTCGCCGCCGAGAACCTGCAGGCGCGCGTCCGCGGTGTGCTCCTGATGGCGCTCTCGAACACCTTCGGCTGGCTCGTCGTCTCGACCGGGAACAAGTCCGAGCTCGCCGTCGGATACTCGACGCTCTACGGAGACATGGTCGGCGGCTTCGCGCTCCTGAAGGACGTGTTCAAGACGGACGTGTACCGCCTGGCGGAGCACCTCAACGATCGCGCGGGCCGCGAGCTGATCCCGCGCACCACGATCGAGCGCGCGCCGAGCGCGGAGCTCCGCGACGACCAGCGCGACTCCGACTCGATCCCCGCGTACGACGAGCTCGACCCCGTGCTCGAGGCCTACGTCGAGGAGGATCGGTCACGCGAGGAGCTCGCTGCGGAATTCGGCTCGGCCGTCGTCGACCGCGCCGTGGCGCTCGTCGACCGGGCCGAGTACAAGCGTCGCCAGGCGCCACCTGGCGTGAAGCTGCGACCGAAGGCCTTCGGCCGCGACCGCCGCACGCCGATCACGAATCGCTTCGAGGATTGACGTCCAGCCACTCGATCCAGCGGTCGGTCACGACAGCGGTTGGGACGTCGTGCTCGGCCGGTACGTCGATCGCCTCTAGTCGACCAACTCGCGCAGCTCACGAAACCAGCGAAGCCGCTCGGCCCACGGGACGGCGGCATTCGCCGGTGACGTGGACGGCAGGACGAACAGCGCAGTCTCACCGAGCGTCCGCTCCTGCAGACCATGGTCCGGGCGCTCGCGAAACGTGCCGTGATAGGCGACCTTGCCGACGAACCCGATCGCCCGCGGAGCGAGCTCGGCGGCGAATCCTTCGAGTCGCTCGCGCGATCCGGCGAAATCGGCGGCGCGGAGATCGCTCGATCCACGCGTCGTCCGCCGCGCCGCGTTCGTCAAACCGATCCCGTACGTAGGGAGCTCACGGAACTCATGCGGCTCGAGGAGTCGCGGTGTGAACTCGGCAGTGTGGAGGAGGCGCCAGAAGTCGTTTCGAGGATTCGCGAACGGAGCACCCGCGGCGGCACTCGCACGCCCGGGGTTGATCCCGCAGAAGACGAGGCGCACGCCGGGCGCGAGAACGTCGGGAACCGCAGACGCGGTCAGGCGGCTTCTGGCTCGCGCGCGTCCAGGCGAAGCTCGAGGAGTGTCCGGAGCTTCTCGCCGAAGTCGTCCGGCTCGGCCGACGGCGTCTGTCCTCTCGGCAGCAGCTTCACGGTGTCCTCGGTGTAGCGCCAGCCGTAGCAGCGCTCGTAGCACTCCGCCTCGCTGAGCATCCGGAGTCGCTCCATTCGGCCGCAGGCTAGGACACAGCTCGGACGGCGCGAGCACGCCGGATAGTCTCACCCGGGTGCCGACCCGTCCACGCGTGCTCCACTTCGACGTCACGGTCGACCGTGCGGGTGACGCACACAGCGCGCTCGGCGGGAGCGCACTGCCGCGAGAGGTCGAGTGGTGGGCGGAGCACCTCGTGCTGGCCGGACTCGTGCGCTGCACGCTCGCGAGCATGGACTACGCTGCCCGCCGCGCCGGGCTCAACTCGAAGGGGGTCGGCAGCGCGCACGCGACGGTCACGAAGCGCGAAGACGGGCTCCACGCATTCGTTGCCATCGAGACCGCGCTCGAGATCGACATCGCGCCTGCGCCCGAGGCGGCTGCGCTTCAGGAGCTCGTCGCGAGGGCGGAGCACGGCTGCTTCGTCTCGAACTCGCTCACCGCGAGACCACGTCATCGCTGGATCGTCAACGGCCAGGAGGTCCTGTGAGTACCGCCACACTCGACATCGCCGCCGTCCGAGCGCGTTTCTCCGCGCTCGACCGCCGACTCGCGTTCTTCGACGGCCCCGGCGGGACACAGTGTCCGGACGAGGTCATCGACGCGATCTCGCGCTACCTGCGCGAGGACAACGCGAACATCGGCGCGCCGTACGAGACGAGCCGTCGGACGACCGAGCTCGTCGACGTCGCGCACGAGAAAGCTGCGGCATTCCTCGGTTGCCAGGCGGGCGAGACCGCATTCGGGCAGAGCATGACCGCGCTCAACTTCCTCCTGAGCCGTGCCTTCGCGCGGACTCTGCGTGAGGGCGACGAGATCGTGGTCACCGCGCTCGACCACGACGCGAACGTCGCGCCGTGGCTCGAGCTCGCACACGACCTCGGGCTCGTCGTGCGCGTATCCGACCTCACCGAGAACCTCGAGCTCGACTACGACGACCTCGCGGCGAAGCTCTCCGACCGGACGCGCGTGGTCGCGTTTCCGGTCGCGGCGAATTCGGTGGGAACTGCGCCGGACGTCACGCGTGTCGCGGAGCTGGCGCATTCGGTCGGCGCCCTGGCGTGGGCGGACGCCGTCCACTACGCGCCGCACGGTCCCATCGACGTGAACGAATGGGACGTCGACGTTCTCATCTGCTCGCCATACAAGTTCTTCGGGCCGCACATGGGGCTGGCGTTCGGCAAGCGCGAGCTCCTGGAGTCCTGGCGCGCCTACAAGGTGCGACCCGCGGCGAACGAGCCGGTCGGACATCGCTTCGAGCTCGGGACGAGCCAGCACGAGCTGCTCGCGGGCTTCGTCGCGGCAGTCGACTACATGGCGTCGCTCGGCTGGGATGCCATGCTCTCGCACGAGCGCGCGCTAGGTGAGCGGTTCCTCTCGGAGCTGCCGGACTCGATCGAGCTGTATGGAGTCCGCGGGCTCGAGGGACGTGTGCCGACCTTCTGCTTCAACGTCCCGGGGCACAGCGCCGAGCAGGTCGCGACGTTCCTCGCCGAGCGCGAGGTCGCGGTCTGGCACGGCGACTACTACGCGGTCGAGACGATGAAGCACCTCGGCCTCGGGGATGGCGCCGTGCGCGCGGGGATCGTCCACTACAACACCGAGACCGAGGTCGACCGCCTGCTCGACGGGCTCGCTGCGCTCACGTGAAGCTCCTGCTTCTCGGCGGGCCGAGGTTCCTCGGACGCGCGATCACGGAAGCGGCGCTCCAACGTGGACACGAGCTGACGTTCTTCAACCGTGGCACGACGAACCCGGAGCTGTATCCGGAGGTCGAGCGCATCGTCGGCGACCGAAAGGAAGGGCTCGACGCGCTCGCCGGGCGGAGCTGGGACGCGGTGGTCGACACATGCGGATATCTCCCGCGCGACGTGCAGGCGTCCTCCGCAGCGCTTACGGAGTCCGGTCTCTACTGCTTCGTGTCGAGCATCTCCGTCTACGCGGACTTCAGGACTCCCGTGGACGAGGACAGCCCACTCGCCGAGCTCGGCGGCCAGCGGGACGACGACGTCACGAACGAGAGCTACGGCGCGCTCAAGGCACTGTGCGAGAGCGCCGTGCGCGCCACATTCGCCGAGCGCGCGCTCGTCGTTCGCCCGGGACTCATCGTCGGGCCGCACGACCCGACGGGTCGCTTCACGTACTGGCCGCACCGCGTCGCTCGCGGTGGCGAGGTGCTCGCGCCCGGACCGCCCGAACGCCCGACGCAGGTGATCGACGTGCGCGATCTCGCCGAGTGGACGGTCGCGCTCTGCGAGGAGCGGAGAACGCGGTACCTACAACGCCACGCATCCGGGAGTCACGTTCTCGAAGCTTCTCGAGACCTGTCGCGACGCCACTTCGAGCGACGCACGAGCAACGTGGGTCACGGACGACTTCCTCGTCGGGCACGAAGTCGGCGAATGGATGGAGCTTCCGCTCTGGCTCGCCGACCCTGCGCTCGCGGCGGCCGATCGCGTGGACGTGGGTCGAGCCGTCGACGCCGGCCTCGTGTTCCGCCCGTTGGAGGAAACGGTGCGCGCGACGTTGGCGCATGCGCTGACGGTCGCAGGCGTCGGGCTGACCGAGGAGCGCGAGTCCGAGCTGCTCGCGGCATGGCACGGCCGCAGCTGAGGACTACTCGGGTACGCCGCTCCCCGGGACGCGAACTAGTCGCGATCGAACTGCGCGCGTAGCCCCTTCGCGGCCATCCGCACGGTCTGCTCGATCCGCTTCGCGCGCGTTTCCGGGCGCCTCGCGCTCACGACCCACCAGAGGATCGCCTTGCGCGAGGACGGGCTGAAGCCGTTCCAGTTCTCGCGGGCCGAGACGTCCGCGTCCAGGGCGGCAGCGAGATCCGGCGGCTCCTCCAGTCGCTCGACGGCGTCGAGCGCACTCCAAGAGCCGTTCTCCTTCGCGCGTTCGATGGCGGCGATCCCAGCCGGAGCCAGCAGACCCTCGCGCTCGAGCCGCGCCACGCGTTCCTTGTTCGAGGCCGACCAGGTACTCCGCGGCCTGCGAGGCGCGAAGAGCTGCACGCTGCGCCTCTCGTCGAGGCGGTTCACTGTGCTGTCGATCCATCCGAAGCAGAGCGCCTCCTCGACCGCCTGCTCGTAGCTCGGGCTCGTCCCGTCGCTGGCCTTCTTGTGGAAGACGAGCCAGACTGCGTCTCGCTGCGTGTGCCGCTCGGCGAGCCAGCGCCGCCACGCCGCGCGGCCGCTGACCTCGACGATCTCGCGCCCGTCGACGTGCCGCTCCACGGCGGCAAGCGTACGCGGGAGCGCCCCGCGCTAGCGCTCGACCGTGAGGGCCTTCGAGAGTTGCGAGCGGGACGCGATGTCGAGCTTGCGGTAGACGCTCGACAGATGGACCTCGACTGTCTTGGTGGTCACGAAGAGGTCCTGGGCGATCCGGCGGTTCGTGCTTCCTTGCGCTGCCATCTGGGCTACGCGACGCTCACTTGGCGTGAGCGATTCGACGCCGCTCAACGCGATCCGGCGCGGGCGCGCTCCCGTTGCGAGCAGCTCTGTCTCGGCGAGCTCTGCGAGCGGTACCGCGCCGCAGACGGTGGCGAGCTCCAGCCCGCGGCGGAGCGGCTCGCGCGACTCGGAGCGCTGGTTTGCCCGGCGCAGCGCGGCTCCGAGCTCGACCAGGGCCCTCGCGAGCTCGAGGCGAGCCTCGGAGGGCTCGAGCACCGCGACAGCCTCGCGCAGAAACGCGAGCCCGGGCTCGCCGCTTTCGGCGAGCCCGGCAACAACCAGCGATCTCCCGAGCGTCCGCGGCGCGCCCCACTGCCGCGCGAGCGCAAGCCCATCGGCGGCATGACGACGGGCCTCGTCGCTTCGCCCGAGTCCGAGTAGCGCGAGCGCGGCCTGCGACCGCCAGCCGGCGATAGCAGGATTGCGGACGCCGAGCTGCTCCGCTAATGCGCCGAGCGCAAGGAGGTCGTCGAGCGCTCCAGCGTGGTCACCATCCGCCTGCCGCATGCGTGAACGAGCGCCACGAAGAGTGAACATTGTTGACGCCGGCCCGTTCTCGGGCGCCGCGAGTGACTCGAGCAACTGGCGAGCGCGGGCTACCTCTCCACGCTCGATCAGCGCGTGGGCGAGAAACCCGACTGCGTGGGGCCGAGCGACCTCGAGACGATGCGAGTCGATCACGCCGAGACACAGCTCCGCATCGGCGACGGCGTCCGCGAGCGAGCCGCGGCGGAACGCGACGAGAGACCGGGAGCACGATGCGAAGCAGAACTGCGTGACCAGCCCTCGTTTGCGCGCAGCCTCCATGGCCTCGCTGCAATGACGGAACGCGGCATCGAGTCGATCTGCGCATTCGAGCGCCTGCACCGCGTAGAGGAAGGCAGGATCGAAGTGCTCCCTGATCAGCATGCCGTCGGCCAAGGCCCGTTCCGCGAAGGCGACGGCCTCGGCCCTCTCGGTTCCCGCACGTGCGGAGTCGGACGCGAGGTTGGCGAGCGCGACCTCGTCACCGGGCCCGAGTTGCGCCGCCACTGCCCTCAGGCGTTCGAGCCGTTCGGCAGCAAGTGGATACAGATCGGGCTCGAAGCGAGCGATTCCGATCAGCAGATTGTCGAGCTGCGTTCCGAGCTCGGGCTCTCGACCCGCAAGCTCCTCGAGCGCATGGTGCAACACTTCGACGGCCTCACGCGCCAGCCCGGCGGAGAAGAGCGCGGCGCCCAGATCGAGCGTGATGCGAGCCCGCGCCCGCACGTCACTCGTCGCCGCTCTGGCAGCGGCGAGATGCTCGGGAGCCTCGGCACCTGCCATTCTGGCCTCGGTCCGGCCAAGTTCGTGGAGGACAGCCGCCGTTTCCTCATCGGAGCGCTCCTCGAGAGCTCGGCGAAGATAGGCGACAGCGCCCTCCAATGCTCCGCGCGCCCCTGCGTACCGGGCCGCGTCGCGCAGCATCCGTACCACCCATGCGTCTCCGGTAGGAGCGGTGAGGAGGAGTTGCGCGGCGATGGGTTCCGGCTCGGCTCCTGACTCGGCGAGCAGGCGGGCGGCCTCGTTGTGTCCTCGATCCTTCTCGACGGCCGGCACTTCAGCGTAGACGGCTGCGCGAACGACGGGATGAACGAATGCGAGGGGAACGCGCCGATGCAGGACCTCGATTCGGCCCAGGTCGGCGGCCGCGTCGGATGCGGTCGCCTCGTCCAGCCCCGCGAGCGCGGCAGCGTGACGGAGTTCCGCGTCGTCGCCGAGGATCGCCACCGCCTCTGCGAGCTTTCTAGCCCCGGCCGATAGGTGAGAGAGGCGGAGCGAGACTGCTCGTGAGACCGCCTGTCCTCCCAAGTCACGGAGGCGGGAAGCGTTGGCAGCCGTCGGATCAAGCCCCTCGGCGGCGACCGCGTTCGCGAGCTCACGGGCAAGCAACGGGTTCCCGCCGCTGGCCTCGTGAAGGGCAGACCGGAACGCCGGCTCGACGGCTGCCGCGAACGCGTGGCGCATCAACTCTCCCGTGGCCTCCTCGCTGAGAGCACCGGGCCTCAGCACGGTCGCGAGTGAGTCGGTCGTGATCCGCCCTAAGTGGACGACGTCGGCGGCACCGGGCTCGGACGGCCGGAGCCCGACGACGACCAGTAGCGACAGGCCTTCGAGACGCGCCAGCAGATAGGCCAGCCACCGAAGCGAGGACGGATCGCACCAGTGCAGGTCATCGATCGCGAGGAGCGCCGGGCGGCGAGCGGTGAGGTTCGCGGTCAGCCAGAAGAGCCCGTGCAGCATCGCGAGCGACGAATCCTCGTCCTGTTCGGCGCCGAGCCGGGTTGGGTCAAAGATCGGAGATGCCAACCCCGCCGCATCGGCGAACAGGTTGTCGCGCTCCTCGCGCGGCACGGAGGCAAGGAGCGGCTCGAAGAGCTGGCGCACGACTCCGTACGAGAAGTCGTGCTCGAGCTCGGAGCCGCGAGCGGCCAGCACCAGCATCCCGGATGCCTGCGCGCGCTCACGTGTCTCTGCCAGTAGGCGGGTCTTGCCGATTCCGGCCGGCCCCTCGATCGCCAGCAGCTTGCCCCCGGTCCGGGCGGCGGCGAGCAGCGCGTCGAGCGCGGCCAGCTCCGCCTCGCGCTCGAGGAGATCGGCCGCGTGAGCAGGCACGTCTCGCGCAGCTGCTGCCCTCGGCGGTGGAAACACCTCAGGCAGTCCGTCGATGACCAGCTGGAATAGTCGCTCCGGGTGTTCGATGTCACGGAGCTGGACGAGCCCGAGCTCGCGTAAGCGAACGTCGGCAGGCAGGTCGGGCTCGACGAGATCGCGCGTCGTGCCCGAGAGCAGAACCTGGCCTCCATGCGCGGATGTGCAGATGCGGGCCGCCCGGTGGACGGCAAAACCGCGGTAACTCTTGTCGACCACCGCAGCCTCGCCGGTGTGAATCCCGATACGAACGCGCACGTCGGCACCCTCTGGCCAGCGATGCTCAGCAAGCGCACGTTGCGCGCCGGACGCCGCCCGCACCGCCTCGCCCGCGCTCCGGAAGGCGGCGAAGAAGCCGTCGCCGTGACTGTCGACCTCGATCCCCCCGGACGTCCGAAAGGCGTTGCGCAGCAGCCGGCGGTGTGCATCGAGCGTTTCGCCGTACCGCGCCGCGCCGAGCGCCTTCGCGAGCCGCGTCGAGCCCTCGATGTCGGTGAACAGGAACGTGACCGTGCCGGTCGGGAGATCCATCGCGTCCTCGACGAGACAGTCAAACACCCTCGCAGGCATGCGGCAACCGACGCCGCCCGGCAAACACTAGGGATGTCTTTGGGGTAGCCCCACGACGCGAGGCAGCGTCCTTCTGGAGCAGGCTCGACAGGTCACCAAAGGAGGGACCGACCTCAAGGAGGCATGTCATGACCGACTACGCCATCGAAGTTCACGGACTTACGAAGCGATTCGGCGAACGCACGGCGCTCGCTGATCTCGACCTCGCAGTTCCCCGTCGCAGCGCTTTCGGGTTCCTCGGGCCGAACGGTGCCGGCAAGACGACGCTCATTCGGCTGCTGCTCGGCCTCACGCGCCCGAGTTCAGGCTCGATGCGACTCCTGGGCTCGCCGATCCCGGAGGCAAGGCAATCGGCACTCGCACGCGTCGGTGCGATCGTGGAGGAGCCACGCTTCCACCGGTTCCTGACCGGCCGAGAGAACCTGGCGATCACCGCAGCCGTGCGCGGGCTGGAGGCGCAGACACGGATCGACGGAGTACTCGACCGTGTCGGACTGTCCGACAGGGCTGACGATCGCGTGAAGAGCTACTCCCTCGGCATGCGCCAGCGGCTCGGCGTCGCCCGCGCACTGCTTGGAGATCCCGAGCTCCTGATCCTGGACGAGCCCACGAACGGGCTCGACCCGGCCGGGATTCACGAGTTCCGCGAGATGGTCCGCGGCTTCGTCGAGGACGGCATGACCGTTCTCCTCTCGTCGCACCTCCTCGACGAAGTCGAGAAGGTCGCGGACTACGTCGCGATCGTCGACCGAGGGCGTGTCGTCCTGCAGGGCTCGATCGCGGACATGCACGCGGAGAGCGACCAGACGATTCTCGTGTCGACGAGCGACGAGTCGCAGGCCATGGCCGTGCTCGTCCTGGACGCAGTCGTGTGTGCGGCCGAGCGGACACCCGACGGTATTCGTGTCACCCTGCGCCCCGGCCTCGATGCGGAGGCCGCGGCCGGAGAGATCACCCGACGACTCGTGGAAGCGGGCGTCGACGTCCGTCGCGTCGAGCCGATCCGCGCATCTCTCGAGCAGCGTTTCCTGGAAATCACAACCCGACTGGGGGTATCGCAATGAGCGCCGAATCCTTCGCGACGACTGTTTCGCTTTCCCGCACACGCAAAGATCGCGGACCGCGACTCGTCGGCGCCGAGTTCCTGAAGTTGCGCAAGCGCCGTGGGCTCGTCCTCTCGAGCTTCGGCCTGACGGTCGTGCCGATGCTGATCGGATATGCGGTCGTGGCGGTTCAGCACGCGAGCGACCCGGACCGGCACGGGCCGGCCGGTGGGCTGGAGAACTTCGTCCCGTCGATCGGCCTGCTCAGCGGCCTCGTGGCGATCGTCGCGATTCTCATCGGCGTCACGGCTGGCACGGGCGATCTCCGAGCGGGCGTGTTTCGCGAGCTCGTGATCACGGGGCGCTCGCGACTCTTGCTGTTCGCTGCGCGAGTACCGGGCGGGCTCGCGCTGGTCCTCCCGTTCGCGGCCGCTGGGTTCCTCACCGCCGCAGTCGCCTCGATCGCACTCGCGGGTGCGGAGCCGACACCGGGGCTCCGCCTGCTCGTGCTCACCGGTGCGTGGATGGGGCTCGCAGCGGCGCTCACATTCGTGTTGGCACTCGGTGTCTCGTCCGTCGTCGGCTCAGCAGGGCCGTCGATCGGCGTCCTGCTCGGCTGGCAGCTCCTGCTCGGCCCGCTGGTGCTCGGCATCGCCAGTCTGGGGATCGTCCGCGGACTGCTGCCCGGGGCAGGTCTCGTGGCGCTCGCCCCCGAGGCCCTCGAGGCGCAGCCGGCCCCTTCGATGAGCGCCGCCGCGATCGCTGCCAACCTCGTGCTCTGGACGTTCGTCCCTCTCGCCGCCGGGGCGTGGCGGACGAACACGCGCGACGCGTGAAGACGTGACGGGTGCCGTGCGCCACACGGCGATGACGGCGCTGCTCCCCGGTGCCGTGCTCGTGGGCGGGCCCGCGAGCGCGGCACCGACCGCCTCTCCTCACGGATCGGCGGCCGTGAAGTCCTGCGCCTTGCGCGCTCGGTCCCACGGGTCTTCGTCCCAGCGGATCAGGTCCGGATCGACTCCGCGCGCTTCCGCCAGCTCGCACGTGAGCCGCTGGAAGCGGACGATGTCGACGACCGGGTGTGTCGTCGGCACGAGCAGAGCGTCGCAACCGAGCTCACCGAGTGCACGCATCGCGTCGACGGCGCGCTCCGCCGCGCGCCCCTCCCCTTCGAGGACGAAGCACCGTACGGACGGGTCGATCGCGGCGAGATGCCCGTGGAGGAGTTGCTCCGTCTGGTGCGCCTCGGCAGCGACGTGGGCGCCCTCGCGCAGCTTGAGCACCGCTTCGAGCGCTGTCGCCGCATCGCGCCCTGCGCCGGCGACGACGAAGCGGTCGTGCTCGGATGCCGCGAGCGGCTCCGTGTCGAGCTCGCGGAAGACCTGCGCACCTAGATCGCCCACGTCCTCGCCCTGAAGTGCGCGCCCCGCGGCGACCGCGGCCGTGTAGCTCGCCGTGTGGCAGTAGCTCTCCTCGATCGCGGGTGTCGCCACCACCACGTGGTCGACAGCCTGCGCGAGAGCGCTCTCGGCCGCGCCTGTGATCAGCCACGTCTCGCCCGCGAACCCGCGCACCGCCTCCTGCGTCAGCGCCGTCCCGCCCTCGTGTGAGATCGCGACGAGCACGTCCGCGGCGGGTGCGTTTCCGATGACCAGCTCGAGCGCATGCGCGGCGCGACCGCAGGCGAGCGCGGCGTGGTACGACGTCCCGCACCCGGTGAAGAGCACGCGTGCGTCGGCAGGGAGTCGGCGATCGCCGACTCGCCTGGGCACGTCTCGAAGCCACTCGGGTTGGAGCGAGATGGCCTTTCGGGTCAGCTGTCCGGGCACGAGGGGTGTCTATACCATCGAGCGCCGTGGCGATCTTCGAGAAGACGACCCTGGGCAACGGCATCCGCGTAGTCACTGCGCCCTTCCCACAGGTCGGGTCCGTCTCGTGCTTCGTCATGCTTGCGGCCGGCTCCCGGTACGAGACACCAGAGGCCAAGGGCATCGCGCACTTCGCGGAGCACATGTTCTTCAAGGGGACGGAGCGACGACCCACGGCGCGCACGATCTCCACTGAGATCGACGCGATCGGCGGAGAGTTCAACGCCTTCACGGGCAAGGAACTCACCGGCTACTACGTCCGCTGCGGCTCGGAGACGCGCGACACCGCGCTCGACGTGCTCGCCGACATGCTTCTCCACTCGCGGTTCGACGAGGCGGAGATCACGAAGGAGAAGGGCGTGATCCTCGAGGAGATGAACGTCTACCTCGACACGCCGCAGCGCTACGTCGGCAACGTCTACGACCGCCTCCTGTACGCCGATCAGCCGCTGGGCTGGGACATCATCGGCACTCGCGAGACGGTTCAGGGCGCGACCCGCGAGACGTTCACGACGTATCTCGACACCTGGTACCGCCCGGAGCGAATGGTCGTCGGGATCGGCGGCCGGATCGGCGACGGATTGACGGATCGCCTCGAAGAGCTCCTCGGAGGCATCGAGTCCCAGACGACCGGCGGCCCGCCGAAGGTCGAGCTCCCGCCGGACGCCTCACCGGTCCTCATTCACACGAAGGACTCCGAGCAGGCGCACCTCATCCTCGGCGTTCGCGGCTATCCGATCGGCCATCCGAATCGCTACGCCCTGCAACTCCTCGCGGTCGTGCTCGGCGGCGGAATGTCGTCGCGCCTGTTCACCGAGGTGCGTGAGCGCCGCGGCCTCGGCTACTACGTACACGCCGGTAACACCGCCTATACGGACGTCGGCACCTTCTACGCGAGCGCGGGAGTCGACGTCGCACGCGTGGACGAAGCGATCACGACGATCCTGGGCGAGCTGCGGAAGATCGCGGCCGATCCCGTTCCCGCCGACGAGCTCGAGAAGGCGCGCGGCTACGCCAAGGGTCGCTTCGTCCTCCGGCTGGAGAGCCCTCAGGGCACGATCCAGTACGGCCTGCGCCGCGAGGTGCTCGAGGGTGAGATCGAGGATCCCGACGAGCTCCTCCGGCAACTCGACCTCGTGACGGTCGAGGACGTCCAGCGTGTCGCGAAGGATCTCTTCGAAGAGAAGCGGCTCTATCTCGCTCTCGTCGGGCCGTTCGACGATCCGGTGCGCTTCGAGAAGCTGCTCGCTGCGTGACGAGCGAGGAGCGCGTCCTACTACAGCGCACGGCGGCGATCGCGGCCGACTTCCTCGAGACGCTCGAAACGCGGCCGATTCGCCCCTCGGCGGGCATCGACGAGCTCCGCGAGAGCCTCGGCGGCCCGCTGCCCCTCGCACCGTCCGATCCGCTGGAGGTAATCGACGCGTTGTCCGCCGCGGCCGAGCCGGGAGTGGTCGGGATCCCGAGCGGACGCTACTTCGGCTTCGTGATCGGCGGGGCGCTTCCGGCTGCCCTCGCCGCGGACTGGCTGACGTCGGTGTGGGACCAGAACGCGGGACTCGTCAGCGCAGGTCCGTCCGCGGCCGTCGTCGAGGAGGTTGCAGGTGAGTGGCTCAAGGATCTCCTCGGCATCCCTGCGAGCGCGTCGTTCTCGTTCGTCACGGGCTGCCAGATGGCCCACGCCACCTGTTTCGCAGCGGCTCGGCACGCAGTGCTCGAGCGGGTCGGCTGGGACGTGGAACACGACGGTCTCGCAGGATCGCCGCCGATAACGGTCGTCGCCGGAGACCGCCGCCACGTGACGATCGACCGCGCCCTTCGTCTCGTCGGGATCGGCAGCGGCTCGACTCGCCGCGTCGCGGTCGACAGCCAGGGTCGCATGCGCATCGAGGCGCTGCAGGCGACACTTCGCGACGTCGAAGTCCCGGCAATCGTCTGCGCGCAGGCGGGCGAGGTGAACACGGGCGCGTTCGACTACTTCGAGGAGGTTCTTCCCCTGTGCCGCGAGGTCGGTGCCTGGGTACACGTCGACGGTGCATTCGGGCTGTGGGCCGGCGCCTCCCCGACTCTGCGCGGGCTCACGGCCGGCGTGGAGGGCGCCGACTCCTGGGCGACCGACGCGCACAAGTGGCTCAACGTCCCGTACGACAGCGGGCTCGCGTTCGTCGCCCATCCGGAAGCGCATCGAGCCGCGATGAGTCTGATGGCCGAGTACATCGTCGCGGGCGCGAACGCAGCGCGCGACCAGATGGACTGGACGCCCGAGTTCTCGCGTCGCGCGCGAGGATTCGCGGTCTACGCCGCGTTGCGAGCGCTCGGCCGGTCGGGCGTCGCGGCTCTCGTCGAAGGGTCGTGCGCCCGCGCCCGACAGTTCGCGGAAGCCATTGCCCGGCTCCCCGGCTGCACCGTGGTCAACGACGTCGTCCTCAACCAGGTGCTGTTTCGCTTCGCGGACGACGAGACGACGAACGCCGTGCTCGCGCACGTGCAACGAAGCGGCGAGGCGTGGATGAGCGGGACGGTCTGGGACGGCCGCTCGGCGATCCGGCTTTCGGTGTCGAACTGGCGGACGAGCGAGAAGGACATCGACCGCACGGTCGCCGCGTTCGAGTCTGCGCTCGTCACGACCGCCTGAGACGACGCCGACCTTCTAGACGAGCTGCGTTTTCCCTCCGAGCGCGAACGTCATGCGAATCTCGGTTCCCATGTTCGGGGCACTCGCGATGTCGTGCCGACTCGTCAGCGCAGCGATGATCGCGAGCCCGAGCCCCCCGGGGTCATCCCGACGACGACTCGAGCTCCCGAAACCTGCACCGTGGTCACACACGACCACGACGAGCTCGCCGTCGACGTGTGTGACGACCACCTGCACGGTGCCCCCGTTCGGGCCGTACGCGTGGCGGACTGAGTTCGTCACCGCCTCGCTCACGCATAGACGAATGTCATCGACGAGCCGCTCTTCGACGGCGATGTCCGCTGCCACATCTCCAACGGCAGCGCGGGCTGTACGCACACTCGTGGCCGTTGCGGGTAGTACGACGTCAACCAGTGGATGCGCGGACGCGAGCCGGGCCATACAGGGAGCTACCCGCCAGCCGATCCCCGAAACACGCTCGACCGATCGAGCGCCGCTGCGACGACAACGTGACGTGACCCGTCACTCGGGCCTTGCCCAGGAGAGCTACTCCTCGCTCGGCTGCGTGACCGCGCGGTCCGCGATCTCGGACACGACGGCCGGGTCGGCGAGCGTCGTCGTGTCGCCCAGCGCACGGTTCTCGGCGACGTCGCGCAGAAGGCGGCGCATGATCTTCCCCGAGCGCGTCTTCGGCAGCTCGGGTGTGAACACGATGTTCGCGGGCTTCGCGATCGGGCCGATCTTGACGGCGACATGGTTGCGCAGCTCCTCGAGGCGCTCGACCGACCCCTCCTCGCCGCCCTTCAGCGTCACGAACGCGACGATCGCCTGGCCCGTGAGCGCGTCGGCGCGACCACAGACCGCGGCCTCCGCGACGCTCTGGTGATCGACAAGCGCTGATTCGACCTCGATCGTGGAGATGCGGTGCCCGGAGACGTTCATGACGTCATCGACGCGGCCGAGCAGCCAGAAGTCGCCGTCCTCGTCGACGCGCGCGCCGTCACCGGCGAAGTACAGCCCGGGGAAGCGCTCCCAGTACGTCGCCCGAAAGCGCCCCTCGTCGCCGAAGATGCCACGCGTCATGGCCGGCCACGGCCGCTTCAGCACGAGGTAGCCGCCCCCACCCGGCCCGACCTCTTCTCCTCTGTCGTCCACGACGCCGACGTCGATGCCGGGAAACGGCTTCGTGGCGGAGCCGGGCTTCGTCGTCGTCACTCCCGGCAGCGGGGTGATGAGGATCATTCCCGTCTCCGTCTGCCACCACGTGTCGACGATCGGCGTCCGATCCTGACCGATGTGCCGGCGGTACCACATCCAGGCCTCCGGGTTGATCGGCTCGCCGACGGATCCGAGGAGCCGCAGCGACGAGAGATCGTGCTTCGCCGCGTGCTCCGGCCCCCACTTCATGTGCGCGCGGATCGCCGTCGGCGCCGTGTACAGGATCGTCACCTTGTAGCGCTCGACGATGTCCCACCAGCGGTCCTTGTCGGGGAAGTCCGGCGTTCCCTCGTACAGCACGCTCGTTGCGCCGTTGCAGAGCGGGCCGTAGACGATGTAGCTGTGGCCCGTCACCCAACCGATGTCGGCCGCGCACCAGTAGACATCCTGCCCCGCTTTCAGGTCGAAGACGTAGTGGTGTGTCGTCGCGATCCCGACGAGGTAGCCCGCCGTCGTGTGCGCGATGCCCTTCGGCTTCGCCGTCGTTCCGCTCGTGTACAGGAGGTAGAGAAGGTCTTCGGAGTCCATCGGCTCGCACGGACAAGACGCTGGGTCCGTGGACTGTCCTTCGACGAGTGTGTTCCAGGTGATGTCCCGCCCAGGGGTCATCGGCACGTCTCCGCGGGTCCGCTGACCGACGACCACCGCCCGCACACCCGGGCACGACTCGAGTGCCTCGTCCGCATTCCGCTTCAGTGGCACGATCGTGCCGCGCCGGAAGCCCTCGTCCTGGGTGAGCAGCACCTCGCAGCGCATGTCGTTCAGGCGGTCGGCGAGCGCTTCCGCCGAAAAGCCGCCGAAGACGACGGTGTGCGGGGCGCCGAGCCGCGCGCACGCGAGCATCGCGACGGGAAGCCCCGGCCCCATACCCATGTAGATGCCGACGGGTGTGCCCTTCCCGATGCCGAGCTCCTTCAGCCCGTTTGCGGCGCGAACCACCTCTTCGAGGAGCTGCGCGTAGGTGATCGCCGCGCGCTCGCCGACAGGCTCGCCCTCGTAGTAGAACGCAACGCGGTCACCCAGTCCCGCCTCGACGTGGCGGTCGAGGCAGTTGTACGCGACGTTGATCGTGCCGCCTCCGTACCACTTCGCATACGGGAGCTCCCACTCGAGAAGCGAGGTGAACGGCTCGAACCACGTGACGCGTTCGCGCCCTTCGCGCTCCCAGAACTCCTCGAATGGAACGTCGTAGATCTCCGGCTGCGCGTTCGCCTGCCGGGCGAAGTCGGGCGGTGGCGGGTAGCGCCGGTCCTCCTCGAAGAGCGTTTCGATCGCCTGGTCACTCATCGCGGCCGATCCTAACGACGCCGGTAGAGTCCCTTGCGGTGGACGCCGACCTTCGTGCGCTCCGGGAGCGCCTCGCCGAGATCTCCGATCTCGCCCGAGCGGGAGGCGTTCTGCTGTGGGATCAGAAGGTCACGATGCCCGTCGGTGGCCATCCAGCCCGCGCCGAAGCGCTCGCGACGCTCAGCCGGGTCACGCACGAGAAGTTCGTCGACGCCGAGATCGGTCGACTGCTCGAACGGCTGACTCCGCTCGAGGACTCGCTCGACTACGACTCCGACGACGCGAGCCTCATCCGGGTCACCCGCCGCGACTGGGAGAAGCAGCGCCGCGTGCCGACCGACCTCCGCGTCGACCTAACGCGGGCGGCGGCGCTCGGGAACCAGGTGTGGATCGAGGCCCGCGCGACGAACGACTTCGCGAGGTTTCTCCCGGCGCTCCAGCGCAACCTCGAGCTCAGGCGTCGCTACGTCGACTGCTTCGAGTGGGAGGACTCGCCGTACACACCACTCCTCGACGACTTCGAGCCGTACATGCAGACGTCCGAGGTCGCCGAGGTTTTCGCAACGATCCGCCCCGTGCTCGCCGACCTCGTGCGCGATGCGCCCCGCGTCGACTCGTCCTTCCTGCACGCGGAGTACCCGGTAGACCGCCAGGTCACGTTCTACGAGCGCATTCTCGCCACACTCGGCCTCGAGGAGGGCTCGTACCGGCTCGACCCGACCGTCCACCCGTTCTGCACGTCGTTCTCCAGGCGAGACGTGCGTATGACGACGCGTTTCGAGAGCGGACTGGACGGCCTCTGGTCGACGATGCACGAGGCGGGTCACGGCCATTACGCCCACGGGATCGCGCCGTCGCTCGAACGCACGCCGCTTGCCGGAGCGCCCTCACTTGGACTGAACGAGTCGCAGAGCCGGACCTGGGAGAACCTCGTCGGACGTAGCCGGCCGTTCTGGCTCCACTGGTACCAGCCGCTGCAGGAGACGTTCCCCGAGCAGCTCGGAGACGTGGACCTCGAGTCCTTCCTCGCCGCCGTCAACCGCGCCGAGCCCGGGCTCATACGGGTCGAGGCCGACGAGACGACGTACAGCCTCCACATCATCCTGCGCTTCGAGCTCGAGCAGCAGCTCATCGAGGGGTCGCTCGACCCCGCCGACCTTCCCGACGCGTGGAACGCCGGAATGGCGGACCTGCTCGGCGTCGAGGTACCCGATGACACCCACGGTGTCCTCCAGGACATCCACTGGTCGCAGGGCGGGATCGGCTACTTCCCGACGTACGCGCTCGGCAATGTCATCTCGCTCCAGATCTGGGCGTCGGTGCGCCAGGCGATCCCGGACCTCGACGCGCAGCTGGAGGCCGGCGAGCTCGGAGACCTGGCCGCGTGGCTTCGCGACAACCTCTACTCGCTCGGCCGCAAGCTCACACCGAAGGAGACGATCGAGCGATTGACCGGAACGCCCGCGATCGATCCGCAGCCGTACCTCGCCTACCTCCGCGAGAAGCTCGCCTCTCTGCCCGCCGGTGTCTGACACGGTCAGGTTCGTCGTCAACGGCGAGCCGCGCTCGCTCGAGGTCGAGGGCCGTACGCTGCTCGTCCACGCGCTGCGGGACGGACTTGGGCTGACCGGTGCGCACATCGGCTGCGACACCAGCCAGTGCGGCGCGTGCACCGTGCTCCTCGACGGACGGGCGGTGAAGAGCTGCGCGGTGCTCGCACACCAGGCCGACGAGCGCGAGATCACGACGATCGAGGGGCTGGCGCTCGACGGCGAGCTGCACCCTCTTCAGCGATCGTTCGTCGAGAACCACGGGCTGCAGTGCGGGTTCTGCACACCAGGGATCATCCTGACGGCCGCTGACCTTCTCTCGCGAGGTGGATCGCCGAGCGACGACGAGATCCGGCATGCGCTTCGCGGCAACCTGTGCCGCTGCACCGGCTACCAGGGGATCGTCGAGTCGATCCGAGCGGTGGAGGCCGCCTCGTGATCCCCGCGCCGACCCGCTACGCGCGTGCGACTGACGTCGCCCACGCGCTGGAGCTCCTCGGCGAGCCCGACGCCAAGGCCATCGCCGGCGGGCAGTCGCTCGTGCCCGTCATGAAGCTCCGCATCGCGCGACCGTCGCTGGTCGTGGACATCTCGCGCCTCGAACTGCGCGAGATCGCAGTGCGCGACGACGAGCTCCACATCGGGCCGCTCGCGACGTGGGCCGACCTGGCGGGCGTCTCGCATCCGGGTCTCGAGGCGATCGCGGAGTGCGCGCGCGGCATCGGCGATCTCCAGGTACGCAACCTCGGGACGATCGGTGGCAGCGTGGTACACGCCGATCCCGCTTCGGACATGCCGGCTGTCCTCCTCGCACTCGGGGCGCGTCTGGACGTGCGGTCTCCCACTGGCAGCAGAGCGATTCCCGTCGAGGAGGCTCTCGTCGGCCCGTTCACGACCAGCCTCGGCCCGCAGGAGCTCGTCACGGACATCGTGGTGCCGCTACCCGCTCCGGGCTCGGCCTCCGCGTACGAATCGGTCGAGCACCCGGCCTCGGGCTTCGCGCTCGTCGGCGCCGCAGCGCTCGCGACCTCCGACGCCGAGACCGTGGCGCTCACGGGAGTCGGAGCGACACCGTTCGTGCTCGCTGCCGGCGACGTGCGTGACGCCATCGCCGGCGCAGAGATCTTCGGCGACCGGTTCGCGTCCGAGGAGTACCGCCGCGCGCTCGCCGTCGTCGTAGCCGAGCGGGCGTTGGCACGCGCTCGGGAGCGGAGAGGCTCGTGAGCGAGACGATCATCGGCGTCGCGCGACCCCGCGTCGACGCTCCCGACAAGGTCACCGGCGCGACGCGGTACGCGGCCGACGGCTACGTCCACGGCCTGCTGCACGCGCGACCCGTCCTCTCGACCGAGGCGCACGCGCGTATCCGGGGCGTCGACAAGGAGGCCGCGCTGGCGACCCCGGGCGTCGTGGCCGTGCTCCTGGCTGCGGACATCCCGCTCGCGACCACCGGGACAGACCGGACCGCCGAGCCGCTCGCGCGCG
Organism: uncultured Gaiellaceae bacterium; assembly: GCA_963740105.1. GTDB lineage: Bacteria > Actinomycetota > Thermoleophilia > Gaiellales > Gaiellaceae > GMQP-bins7. The sequence goes on along the minus strand of CAVUCT010000007.1, from coordinate 411,868 downwards.
AGGAGGTCGTCTTCGCAGGTCAGCCCGTCGCGCTCGTCGTCGCCGAGACCGAAGCCGCGGCCGCGGACGGTGCCGAGCTCGTCGTCGTCGATTACGAGCCGCTCGAGGCGGTCGTCGACCTCGAGGCGGCGATGAAGCCGGGCGCGGCACTCGCGCGTAGGGTCGAGGAGGCGGACGACGAGAGCGGCGATCTCGAGTCCATCCACACAGGTGATCAGGCGCCCATCGACCATGGGCAGGCCGACGACCCGGTGGAGCAGCTCTCCGGCAACGTGCTCGATCGGATCACACGCGAGAGCGGAGACGTCGCGAATGCCTTCGCAGCCAGCGCCGCGGTCGTCGAGGGCACGTTCCGCACGCCGTGGATCCATCAGGCGTACATCGAGCCCCAGGTGTGCACCGCTTGGCTCGAGCCGTCGGGTGTCCTTGTCGTCTCGACGAGCACGCAGGGCTCGTTCGTCACGCAGAAGGAGCTCGCCCGTGCATTCGATCTTCCCCTCGAGCGGATCCGCGTGATCGCCGAGCCGATCGGGGGTGCGTTCGGCGGCAAGTTCGCCCTCGTCGAGCCGCTCGCCGCGGGCGCGACGCTCGCGTTGCGCCGACCCGTCCGGCTGACGCTGACGCGCTCCGAGGACTTCCAGGCAACGAATCCTGCCTCCGCGCAGGTCACGCACCTGAAGATCGGGGCGCGCAGGGACGGGACGTTCACCGCGATCGAGGGACGGATGATCGTAGACCGCGGCTCGAACGCCGGCTGGGGCGTCGAGGGGATCACCTCGCTGCTGGTCGCAGGTCCCTATCGCTGGGACGCCCACGACATCCGCGGCTACGGCGTGCAGACAAACCGCTTCACCTTCGGCGCGTACCGCGCGCCAGGCGCCCCGACGGCCGCCTTCGCACTCGAATCGCTGCTCGACGAGCTGGCGCGGAAGCTCGACCTCGACCCGATCGAGATGCGCTTGCAGAACGCCGTGGTCGAAGGCGACGTCGGGATCAGCGGCAACCCCTTCCCGACGATCGGCGCCGTCGACGTGCTCGAGAGGATCCGCGAGCACCCCCTCTGGGCCGAGCGCAACTCGCTTCCCGAGGACGAGGGCATCGGCATGGCAGCGGGCCACTGGCCGGGCGGAAACGAGCCCGCCGCCGCGGTCTGTCGGGTCGACGCGGACGGCACGATGACGGTCGTCACGTCCGCCGCCGACATGAGCGGTGTGAACAGCGGGTTCGCAGTCATCGCCGCTGCCGCGTTCGGGCTCTCGCCGGACAAGGTGCGCGTCGTCACGGCGGACACGAGCTCCGCACCGTATGCGGGCGCGAGCGGGGGATCGAAGATCACGTACACCGTCGGCACGGCTGTGCTTCGTGCGGCCGAGTCGGCCCGCCAGAAGGTGCTCGCGGCTGCCTCCCAGGAGCTCGAGATCGCCCCCGACGACCTCGAGGTCGTCGACGGCGTCGTCCGAGCAGTCGGCTCACCCGACCGCTCGATCACGGTCGAGGAGCTATCGCAGAAGGCACTTCGCTTCGGGGGCCGTTACGAGCCGATCGAGGGTCACGGCGGCTCGGCACAGACGGTGGGCGCCCCCTCCGTCGCAGCGCACCTCTCCCATGTCCGCGTCGACCGCGAGACCGGTGAGGTGACGCTCCTCCGCCACGTCATCGCGCAGGACGTCGGACGCGCGCTCAACCCCGCGCTCGTCGAGGGTCAGATGCGCGGCGGCGCGACACAGGGCATGGGCTGGGCGCTCTTCGAGGAGCTTGGCCACGATGAGGACGGCCGCCTGCTCACGGGCTCGTTCCTGGACTATGCGATTCCGACTGCCGAGCGCGTCCCGGAGATCGAGACGCTCATCGTCGAGGTTCCTGCGCCCGACGGTCCGTTCGGGGCGAAGGGCATCGGCGAGGCGCCTGTCGTCGGCGCCCCCGCCGCGATCGCGAACGCCGTCGCCGCTGCTGCCGGAACCCGCCTGTACGAGCTCCCGATGACACCGCCGCGCGTCTGGAAGGCTCTCCGCTCGTGACGTCACTCGAGCGAGCACGCGGCGTGGTCGAGTCCTGGGACGAGCAGCTTCGGCGCGAGCTCCCCGAGCACGCCTACCTCTTCGACGTGCACACGCATCTCGGGAACGACATCGACGGGATGGTCGGCGACTACGACGAGCTCGGGGTGACGCTCGACCGCTACGGATTCGCGGGCGCGTTCATGTTCTGCCTCGACGAGCACGACCGCGAGCCCGCATTCACCGTTGCGAACGACCGCACGCTCGCGCACGCCGAGCGTTCCCGGGGAAAGCTCACCCCGTTCGTGCGCCTCGATCTCACCGCCCAGCCTCTCGAGGAGGCGAAGCGCTGCCTCGACCTCGGCGCGCGCGGCATCAAGCTCCACCCACGCGCCCAGGCGTTCGCCCTGAGCGACGAGCGGCTCCAGCCCGTCTTCGCGCTCGCCGTCGAGCGATCCGTCCCGATCCTGATCCACGGCGGCCGCGGACTCCCGCCGATCTCCGAGGATCTCGAAGCCCTGGTCCGGCGAAACGAGGGCGTCCAGCTGATCGTCGCGCACGCAGGGATCGCCGACATGGCGGGCCTCGCCGGCCGGCTCGGGGGGCTTCCGGGCGTCTTCTTCGACACGTCCGTCTGGAGCGGGCTCGACCTCCTCGATCTCTACCGCCAGGTCGCGCCCGAGCAGGTGATCTACGCGTCCGACTATCCGTATGGCCGCCAGCCGAACTCATTGCTGATGGCGGTGCGGACCGCCAAGCTCGCGGGATTCGACGACAAGCAGCTCCGGCTCATGCTGGGTGGGAGCGCACGCCGCATGACCGCGGGCGAGGAGCGCGAGCCGCTGTCGGCGCCCAAGGGGCCGACGTCGCTCGTGCAACCGCTGACCTTTGCCCGGATCCACCAGTACATCTCGATGGCGGTGCCAATGCTCTGGCTGCGTCAGCGCGACGCCATCGGGGCGCTCGGCCTCGCGGTGAACGCGTCACGCGAGCGGTCGAACGGGCATCCCGAGGCGTCCGAACGGATCGAGGAGCTGCTCGCGGTCGCTCAGGAACTCTGGCGCGATGGCGTCGAGTTCGAGGACGACGACAAGCGCGTTGCATTCCGTGCGGCGATCCAGCTCGTCAACCTCGCGGACATGGTCTCGCTTACGACGCGCGCCTGAAGCAGCCGACCGTGTGGTCGTCGACCATGCCGACGGTCTGCATGAACGCGTAGATCACCGTCGGCCCGATGAAGCGAAAGCCGCGGCGCTTCAGGTCCTTCGAGATCGCCTTCGACAGGTCGGTCTCCGCCGGAAGCTCGGAGAGCGAGCGTCGGCGGTTGACGATCGGCTGCCCGTCGACGAACGCCCAGAAGTACGCATCGAGGCTCCCGAGCTCCTCCTGCACCTCGAGCACGCGCGCTGCATTCGACACCGTGGACTCCACCTTGAGCCGGTTCCGGACGATCCCGGGATCGTCGAGGAGCCGCTCCACGTCCTCCCGCGTGTACCGCGCCACGACCTGCGGGTCGAAGCCGGCGAATGCGCGCCGGTACCCCTCCCGCTTGTGGAGGATCGTCGACCAGGACAGGCCTGCCTGCGCCCCTTCGAGGGTCAGCATCTCGTACAGGTGGCGGTCGTCGTGCGAGGGAACACCCCACTCGTCGTCGTGGTGAGCGAGCATGAGCTCGTCTCCGTCCGAGGCCCACTCACAGCGCATCACGTTCGGCATCGCTGGATAGGATCGCAGTCGTGCCGCGCGCTCTGCTCGTAGTAACCGTCTCGCTCGCGTTCCTCGCTGGCTGCGGAGGCGGCGACAACGGCGGCGACACGACCGAGTCCGTCGCGACCGGTACCGACGAGTGTGCGAGCGTCGAGGCGCCCGAGCCTCGTGACCCCGAATCTGGCGAGGCTCCGTCAGAGCCGCTGGATTCATCGAAGACGTACACGCTCACGTTCGACACGAGTTGCGGCTCGTTCACGATCACGCTCGATCAGGAGCTCGCGCCGAAGACCGCGGCGTCCCTCGTCGAGCTGGCCAACGCGGGCTACTACGACGACACGATCTTCCACCGCGTCGTGCCCGGGTTCGTGATCCAGGGCGGCGACCCGACTCAGTCCGGTGCAGGCGGGCCTGGCTACTCGACGGTCGACCTGCCGCCAGCCGACAGCAAGTACACGGAGGGCGTCGTGGCGATGGCGAAATCCGGAGTCGAGCCCTCCGGCACGTCGGGCAGCCAGTTCTTCGTCGTGACGGGAGCGGACGCAGGCCTTCCGGCCGAGTACGCGATCGTCGGCGAGGTGACCGACGGCATGGACGCAGTGATGCGCATCGACGCACTCGGAGTCGGCGACGGCCCACCCTCGCAGCCCGTCGTCGTGTCGAGCGTCACCGTCGGCGAGAGCTGACGATGCGCGTGGCCGCGATCGTCCTCGCGGCAGGCGAGGCGTCGCGGTTCGGGAGCCCGAAGCAGCGCCTTCTCCTCCCTCGGGTCCTCGAGCGCCTCGGCAGGACGTCGGTCGACGAGATCGTCGTCGTCGAAGGGGCATACGAGCTCACCGTGGCGGGTGCGAGAGTCGTGCGCTGCCCGGAGTGGGCGCGCGGCCCAGGGGCGTCGCTCCGCTGCGGCCTCGCGGCGCTCGCCGACGACGTCGACGCGGCGGTCGTCGTCCTCGCCGACGGGCCCGATCTCTCGGCGCAGGCGGTCGACCGCGTGCTCGCCGAGTGGCGCTCGCACGGCGGCATCGCGGCTGCGTCGTACGAGGGAAACCGGGGTCATCCTCTGGTACTGGGCCGCGCCGGCTGGGATGCGATCCCGGACGAGGGCCTGCGCGACCGTGCTGTCCGCCTCGTTCCGTGCGACGACCTCGGCGCACCCGGGGACGTCGACGTCCCGGACGATCTCCGCTAGAGCGAGGCTGGCTCGCCCGGCCTACGCGGTCGCGTCGAGCCCACGCAACTCGGCGAGCTTGTCCATGAGCCCCGGCGGCATCCGCTCGACCGAGCTCGTGCGCACGTAGCGACGCAGGGTCTCCTCGAAGCGATAGCGGCGCCGGCAGTAGTCGCAGTCTCCGAGGTGCGTCTCGGCCTCACGCCACTCCGCGTCGGTGAGCGTGCGGTCGAGGAAGTCTTGAAGGAGCTCCTCGCAGCGGTCGCATGGCTCGCCCACTACGAAAGCGCCCCCTCTGCGAGGTGCTGCTTCAGTGCTCGGCGACCGCGGTGCAGACGGGACATCACCGTTCCTATCGGGACATCGAGGATCTGTGCTGCATCAGCGTACGAGAAGTCGCCGATGTCGACCAGCACGACGACGTCGCGAAACTGTGGCGGGATCTCCGAGAGCGCGTTGACGATGGAGTCCTGCGACAGGCGTTCGACCACGTCGTCGGTCTCGAGCGCCTCCTCGCCGGCGGCGGACGCCATCTTGTTCGCGAGGTAGTAGTCGGTCTCCTCGAGCGGCTGCGTCTGCGGAGAACGCTGGATCTTGCGGCCGCGGTCGACGTTCAGGTTCGTGAGGATGCGCAGGAGCCACGCGCGGAGGTTCGTCCCCGGTGTGAACGACTGCCAGCTGCGAAATGCTCTTGCGTACGTCTCCTGCACGAGATCCTCTGCCTCCTCACGCGAGCCGACGAGTCGCCTCGCAACCCGGTACACCTGGTCGGCGAGCGCGAGGGCGTCCTCCTCGAAGCGTGCGCGGTCGCGCGCTTGCGTCGCGATCCGCCGTGCTTCGGTGTCGGGGCCCGGCTCGCTCACCGGAGTACCGTACCGCTGCTGATTACGGGAGCCTGAACGAGGCGCTTGCGTGCCCTATTCCCGCTCGGCTCTGCTATCGGCATGGCTCACGGCCGACGCTTCGGGGAACCCCGAGCGCGCGAGGGTCGCCACGATCGCGTCGCGGGACGTCTTCTCCTCGTCCCACTGGAGTGCGACCTCGCCCATGAGATTGGCGTTCGCGTACTCGATGCCTTCGTGCCCCCGCAGCGCCCCGGCGAGCCTGCCGATGCAGCGCTCACACCGAACGCCGCTCACCTGGAGAGTCGCGCTCGTCACATGCCGATGCTAGCGGGAGGTCGCGCCGCCGCACTGCGGCCTACGCCGGGCGCTTCACGCCGTGCACGGGCCTGCCGGCCGCCTCCCACGCGTAGTACGACGCGCTCGGACCAAACGCCGACTCGTAGCCGACGACACGCGGGTTCCGGCCCACCTCCTTCGCACGCTGCGCGTGCCAGAGCAGGTTCGGGTCGTCACGCTCCTCCCAGACGAGGACGAGGTGCGCGGCCGTCATGAACTCGGCGACGAAGGAGCAGCCCTCGGCCGGGCACGGAAATGGGTCGGTTCGTACGCAGAACCACCCACCGTGATCGCCGTCGTCGTCGCCCTCCCAGAGTTCCTCGTCCGTCTCGTGGCCGAGATCCGAGAGCACGGCCATACCAGGACGTAGCTCCGACTCCACGGCGCGCACAATAGCCTCGTGCCCGACCCTTCAGACGCCCCGCGCGGTGGTGGGCACCACGACGTCGCCCTCGTTCTCTCCGGTGGTGGAATCAACGGGATCCTGCTCGAGCTCGGCTTCCTGAGGCGCCTCGCGGAGACACCGCTCTGGCCACGGATCGGCTGGATCTACGGCACGTCGGCGGGTGCGCTCGCCGGAACCATGGCCGCTCTCGGCCGTCTCGACGAGCTCGAGGAGTTCCTGCTAGGCCTCCAGCCGCAGGACGCGTTCCGGCCGCGAGCCGTCTGGCAGTTCCCCGGCGGTCTCCACGACTACACGCTCCCGTCGACCGTCACCGAGCGCATCGGCTCGCCCGAGGAGCTCGGAGCCGCACTCCGAGACGCCGAGATCGAGCTCGTCGTCTACGCGACCGACGTGAGCGACTACCCGGAAGGCGACGAGGCGCGCGACTTCGAGCTCGAGTACTCGTCGCGGAGTACCGAGCCGGACGTGATGGGCCGCGCGATCCTCGCCTCCGCGGCGATCAGCGGGCTCGTGCTTCCGATTCACCTCGACGGGCGGATCGCAACGGACGGCGGCTGGGTTCGCAACTTCCCGTTCGAGCACGCATACCGCAATCCCGAGGTGCGCGCGATTGCGGCGTTCCGCTACGTGCCCAGCTACCCACCCACGACTCCCGTCTACCTCGAGCGCACGCGAGAACGGCTCGAGCGTTTTCGCGCCGTCCCACCGGTGCGAGCCCTCCTCGCGGAGGTGCGACTCGCGCAGGAACGCGCGTCGCGCGGGGAGCCCGCGCATTACGCGGAGCTCATCGTTCGGCTGATGCGCGTCGCGTTCGCCCGCAACGCGGTGGTCGAGGAGCGCTTCGCACGGGAACGCGAGACCTCCGTCGAAGAGCTCCGGCGTCTGCGCGAGGACGTCACCGCAGCCGCAATCGAGGCGGCGGCGCCATGGCGACGCACCCGCCTCCGCGCCGAGCTCGACGCCCGCTTCGCAGCCGCGCGCTTCCCGTTTCGCCACGACCGGCACGTTCCCGCGCTGATCGTGCGCGGCTCGGCGGGGGACGCGGGTCTCGACCCGACCTTCAGGAGCGACGCCCCGTGGCCGACCGAGCTCAAGCGTGCCCTCGTCGAACGCGGCTACGCGCTCACCGACGTGGCGCTGGCGCGAAGCGAGCTCGAAGAGCTTGATCACCATTCGGCTCGGTAGTGACGGCGACGCGGCCGCGAAGCGGCCGCCGTCAGGGATCTGCGCGTTCACCATCCCCGCTCGGGGATGGTGAACTGCGCCTACAAGGATGAGCAGGCCCCGGCGCGCGCCGGGGCCGTGCTCGCGGCTAGCCCTGGGGGGAAGCGGGCTGCCGTCCGAGCGTCACGGTCACGCTCGTCTTGCTCGCGTCGCGGTAGATCACGAGCTTGACCTTGTCTCCGGGCCTCTTGCCGGAGATGGCGTCGCGCAGCTCTTCGATGGAGGAGATCTTCTCGCCGTCGAACGCAACGATGATGTCGCCTCCGAGGACATACGACTCTCCGGCGACGACCACCTGGGTCTTGCCTCCCTCGAGGCCCGCCCTGTCGGCGCCGCTCGAGCTCGTCACGGACTCGACGAGCACTCCGGCCTCGACCGGGAGGTTGTAGGCGTCGGCGACGTCGTCGGTCACGGCCTGTCCGCTGATGCCGAGATACGCGTGGTCGACGCGGCCGGTACGGAGGATCTGCGCGACCACGTCCTTGACCGTGTTGGCCGGCACGGCGAACCCGATCCCGACGTTCCCGGTCGCGCTCGAGCCCGTGCCGGTCTCGATCTGCGTGTTGACGCCGATCACCTGGCCGCGCGCATTGAGCAGCGGGCCTCCCGAGTTGCCGGGATTGATCGGAGCGTCGGTCTGGATGACGTGATCGATCGTGAAGCGGTTCGGGGCGGTGATGAGACGCTGCAGCGCGCTGACGATGCCCGACGTCACCGTGCGGTCGAGACCGAACGGGTTGCCGATCGCAACTACCGGATCACCCACCCTGACGACGTCGGAGTTGCCCAGCGGAAGCGGCGTGAGCGCATTCGCGGCCGTCGCTACGCGGAGGACCGCAAGATCCGTGGACGCGTCGGTTCCGACGACCTCTGCCTTGACCGTGTCGCGGTTCGAGAAGCTCACCGTCACCTCGCCCGCATCGCGCACGACGTGGTAGTTCGTGACGATGTGGCCGGACTTGTCGATGACGAAGCCTGATCCGAGCGCCGAGCTCTGCCCGCCGAAGGGATCGGTCGACCCCGATGCCGTCGATCGATCCGTGGCGTTGATGCGAACGACGCCCGACGCCGCGCGTTCGTAGATCTGGTTGATGCTCATCGCGTCCGCCGACGCCGGCGCCAGCCTCGGTGTCTGCGCAGCCGATGTCTCCGTGAGGACCGTCGTTGTCGGCGAATCGAGCCCGCCCAGGAGTGCGACCGCTCCGACCGCGACGGCACCGCCGAGGATCGCGGCTGCCACCAAAGTGGCGAACGTGGCGAGCGGGCGGGCGGACGACATGACCCGACGGTTATAGCCCTGTCGCCGTGAACCCCGGGTTACCCGCCGTTAAGAGCCGGTTGGGGCCGTTACGCGATCAGCAGACCGGTGACGTACATCGTGGCGACACCTGCAATGAAGCCGACGATGGCGTGCCCGGAGCGAAGCCCGCCCGGCGCGTTGCGTGCGACGTACCGTCCCACCTCGACGACGACCTGGAACGCCGCCCCGGCGCCGATCGCGAAGAAGAGCGCGATGAGGACGTCGTTCGACGTGTACCCGCCGATCCACGCGCCTGGGATCGTCGGCGCGCCGGCGATGAGCGCAAGGCCGGCCAGCGCGAGGACCGTGACGCGCGTCTTGGCGACGGGCGTCGCGATCCCGAGGCCCTCGGTCACGTTGTGGATCATGAAGCCGACGATCAGGAACGCGCCGAGCTGGAGCTCGCCGATCGCGAACGACGCACCGATCGCGAGGCCTTCGCCGAGGTTGTGGAGCCCGATCCCGATCGCGATCAGCAACGCGAGCGTGAAACCCGTGGCAGCCGAGCCGCGCGTGAGGCGACCGGAAAGCGCGGTCATGCCGAGGAAGCTCACGGCGACTCCGAGCAGCACGAGCCCCGCACCGCCGAGCGACGCGGGGAGCCCGGCCTGGAGCGCGAACGCCTCCGACAGCGCCTCGACGCCGAGGAAGCTGAGGAGCCCGGCCGTGAACGCCATGAACGCCGACAGCCACACGGCGCCGGCCTGCCGGAGCGCGGGCAGCCAGAGAAGCCCGAGCGCGACCGGCAGTACGCCGACGAGAAGACCGACGAGCGTATAGCCGAGGAAGCCCTCGACCGACGGCTGCGGCGTCTCGACAGCAGCGGGAATCTCGGCGACCGTCTCGATTCCGGTCGAGCTCGTCACCCCCACCGTGATCGGCTCCCCGTCGACCCAGTCGAACGGGACGACGATGGTGCTCGACCGGAGCCGGCCGAGCGTGGTCGGACCGTCGACGGTGAACGGGACGATCGCGTCGTCGACGTTGACGTTGGCGATCGTCAGGTCGTCCGGCTGCGGATTGCGAACCGTGATGCGGATCTCGCCGGGCGAGAACGCGACACGTCTGATGTCGAACTCGTCGGCGGGCGGCGGGTTCGTACCGACGAGCTCGGCCAGTGACGAGCCGCTCGACACGACCACGCCCACTGCGAGCGCGAGGAGGAGCACCGGGACGACGGCCCAGATTCGCCAGTTGAGGCGGCTAGCGGCGGGCGTCGCCGACTGCGCTTCCACTAGTCGACGACCTCGAAGAACCCCATCCAGCCCAGCTCGGCGAACTCGGACTGATGCGCGTGGAACATGAACGTCCCGGTGTGCGCGAATGCGATCTCGATCACGCCGCGCTGGCCCTGGCACTGCATCACCGTGTCCGTGTACTCCCAGTTGTCGCCCGTGCCGGTCGGCTGGTACCGGAAGAAGTCCGCATGCAGGTGGAACGAGTTGATGAGGTCGAACTCGGTGAGGTTCGCGAGGTAGATCCGCACGAGCTCTGAGCGCTTGACCCTGATCGGATAGCGCGCGTAGTAGAACGAGCGGCCGTTCACGGTGTAGAAGTTGTTCGCGCCGTCGGCGTCGGTGTCGAAGCCGTTCATGACCATGACGAGCTCCTGCGCGGGCGGTCTCGGCTCCTTCGGATCGATGATGAACGCCCCGTACAGGCCCTTGTGGATGTGCTTCTTGAGGGGCGTCGCATGGCAGTGGTAGAGGTGGACGCCGGCCGGCTTCGCTTCGAACTCGTACGTGAAGCGACCGCCGGTCTCGACGACCTCGAAGACGCCGTCCATGTTCGTCGGGTGAATCCCGTGGAAGTGGATCGTGTGCGGGTGCGACCCGGCGTTCACGAACTTCACCCGCAGGCGGTCGCCCTCAGTCGCACGGATGATCGGGCCGGGCGCGGTTCCGTTGTAGACCCACGAGGGGAAGAAGACACCCGGAGCGATCTCGAGCTCGACGTCGGTCGCGGTCAATGAGTAGTCGCGGACCCGACCGGGCTGATAGGGCAGCGCAGGCGGGCGGATAGAGGAGCGCGTCGAGATCGTGCGGCCCGCCGACGGCGGGCACCTCCTCGCCGATCATCGCGGCATGGCCCATGGCACTGTGCCCGCGCTCGACGAGCGCGCGCGAGTCGATGTGGCTCGAGTGGTCGTGCCCCACGGCAGCGGCGTCACCCTCGAGGGCAAGCTTGCCGACGAGCGGTACGGCCGCCAACGGCGCGGCGGCCGCGAGCAGCTTCCCTCGGGTGAGGCGAGTTTTAGACATGACTAATTCCGAGTCGGAGTGTAACCTAAGACGCTCGACATGCGAGAGTCCGCACCCGATCTCACCGTCGCCGTTCAGGACTACCTGAAGGCGATCTACGTCCTCGAGTCGGCCGGCGAGCGTGTGACGACGTCCGCGCTCGCCACGCGCGTGGGCGTCAGCGCGCCTTCGGCAACCGCGATGACGAAGCGCCTCGACGAGCTCGGCCTCGTCGAGCGGGTGCCTCATCGGGGGGTCGCGCTGACCGACGACGGAAGGCGCGGAGCCCTCGAGGTACTACGCCATCACCGTCTGCTCGAGCGCTATCTCGTCGATCGGCTCGGTCTTCCGCTCGACGCGGTACACGCCGAGGCGGAGCTCCTCGAGCACGCGCTCTCCGAGGAGCTCGAGGCGAAGATCGACGAGGAGCTCGGCTTTCCGACCCACGACCCGCACGGCGACCCGATCCCCGACCGGGAGCTGCGGCTCGTGCACGGGGAGAGCCGTTCGCTGCTCGATCTGGAGCTGGGCGCACGCGGATCGGTCGCGCGCGTTCCCGACGGCGACTCGGAGCTCCTGCGCTATCTCGGGGAGCTCGGGCTCGTTCCCGACGCGAGCGTCGAGGTCGTCGCGCAGGCGCCGTTCGGCGGCCCGGTCACGGTGCGCACCGCCTCGGGCGAGCACGCGATCTCACGCGAGCTCGCGGATCGCATCGCTGCGGCTTAGGCGAGCTGTAGCTCGACGACCTTGACGTCGTGAGCTCGCTCGGCGCCGAGCGCGTCGTCGAGCTTCCGCTCGAGCTCACCGGATTCCGCGAGCTCCTCCGTGATGTCGGCGCCGCCGATGAGTTCGCCGTTGACGAACACCTGCGGGATCGTGGGCCATCCCGAGATCGACGAGAGCTCCTGACGAATCCGTGGATCGGGAAGGATGTCGACGGCCGTGATCGGCGCGCCGGCAGCGTGCAGTGCCTGCAATGCGCGGTGCGAGTTGCCGCACATGGCCATCTGCGGCGTCCCCTTCATGAACACCGCAACGGGCTCATGCTCGATCACCTCGGAGATCTGCTCGTTCAGCGTCTTCATGACGTTCCTTTCGTCTTGATCCGGAGTTCGTGGATGGAGCCGTCGCCGAGCGGCGCGGCGAGCGCAGCGTTGACGCTGCGGTGCTGGTCGATCAGCGGAACACCGTCGAACTCGGAGCTGACGACCGTCACCTGGAAGTGGTCACCGGTACCGGTCCTGTCCTCGACCGCGACCTGCGCCGCATCGGGAAACGCCTCGTCGAGCAGTCCGCGAATGGTCTCGGTGTCCACCGCGGCCATGCTAGACGCGCGGCGGTACCCTGCGGGCGTGCGAATCCTGCGCGGGCTTCTCCTCTTCAAGCTCGGGTTCTGGGCCGGGACGCTCACGTCCGCCGCGCTGCTCAAGCGTGCGTTTCCGTCGCGAGGTGACGCCGAGAGCGACGAGGTCAGGCTCGTCGCGATCCTGAACGGCGTCGCGATCAGGAGCCGTGCGGAGGCGTTCCGCGGCGGCTCGATGTTCTCGTGGCTCGGCGGGATCGCCCTCGACCTCCGTGAGGCTCAGCTCGCTCCGGAGGCGCGCCTCGAGCTCGGCTCGCTCTTCGGCGGCGTCGCGATTCGCATCCCAGCGGGGTGGAAGGTCGTATCGGACGTGCACTCGCTCGCAGGCGGCGTTGCGATCAACGCTCCCGTGCCTGCCGACGACGATGCGCCGACTTTGCACCTCAGCGGCTTCACCGCGTTCGGCGGGATCGCCGTCGGCGCGAAGCCTGCCGAGAGCTAGGCCGTGCGCCGCGGAACGGAGTACCTCGCCTCGGTGCCCGAGCGCCTTGTTCGCGCGGTCGCCGCGGCGCTCGGAGGCACGATCCACGAGACGGCCGAGCTCGTTCTTCCGCGGCTCGTTCGGACGTCGCGGTTCTACGAGGCCACCGCGAAGAACCTCCTCCGCATCACCGTCGAGCTCGTCGGTGGCGTCGCACGCGAAGCGGAGCACGTCGCGGACGAGTTCGAGTCCTCGCCGAAGAAGCTCGCCGTCCGCAAGGCCGGCGGCAACGTCGTCGAGCTCGGATCGATTCTTGCGTTCGGGTTCTCGCCGCTGTGGCTGCTCGCGGGGGCGGCGGACGTCACCCGCGGCACGCGTGTCTACCTCGACGCGCTCGTGTGGGAGCTCAAGGCTGCCGGCGTGCTCGCGCGGGACGCCGAGTTCGCGTCGGTCGACGACCTGCTCGGAGCACTCGAAGGCGCGAGCGGAACGACGGCTCGGCTCATCGACATCCCGCCGCTCGAGGTGGAGGGTCTCAAGCGCTCGCTGGCCGATCTGCGCGACGACGCGAAGGGTCTCCCGACGCCGCCGGAGCTGGCCGCCGTCTATCAGGCGCTTCTGGCCGAGGCCGACCGCGAGCAGCGCTCGCTCCTCGAGGTCTCGGTGGGAATGGGTCTCGCCTTCTTCAACTCGGCGAGGAAGGTGGGCCGGCAGCACGTCCTCGATCCGTACACGGAGGATTTGCAGCCCGTGCGCGACGAGGGATTCGCGGGGTACGCCCGCCGAGTAGGCCGGCCGTACGCGACTGCCGTCGCGCGCCACTTCGATCCACGAACGCCCACACTCACCGAGCGCGGCCTCGGGCGGCTGGGCACGCCCAAGCTGCTTGAATCGGAGGCGATGGCCCATCCGAACAGCTTCGGCGCGCGCTCGACGCTCGACGTCGGCGGCGTGCAGCACGAGGTCTTCCGCCTCGATGCACTCCAGGCAAGCCACGACATCATGCGTCTGCCCTACACGCTGCGCGTCCTGCTCGAGAACGTCCTGCGCATGGAGAACGGCGTGGACGTCACGGCTGCCGACGTCGAGGCGGTCGCAGGATGGGTCGCAGCGGCGGAGCCGTCGCAGGAGATCTCGTTCACGCCCGCGCGCGTCCTGCTGCAGGACTTCACCGGAGTACCGGCTGTCGTCGACCTCGCCGCGATGCGAAACGCCATGCACGACCTCGGCGGGGATCCGAAGAAGATCAATCCGCTCCTCCCCGTCGAGCTCGTGATCGACCACTCGGTGCAGGTGGACGAGTTCGCGAGCCGGCTCGCGATCGTGCGGAACGCGGAGCTCGAGTTCCGGCGAAACCGCGAACGGTACGCCTTCCTGCGCTGGGGTCAGGGCGCGTTCGACAACTTCAAGGTCGTCCCGCCGAGCACGGGGATCGTCCATCAGGTGAATCTCGAGTTCCTCGCACGCGTCGTCGAAGAACGGGACGGCGTCGCCTTTCCCGACACGCTTGTCGGCACCGACTCGCACACGACGATGATCAACGGACTCGGCGTCCTCGGGTGGGGCGTCGGTGGGATCGAGGCCGAGGCGGCGATGCTCGGCGAGGCGATCTCGATGCTCGTGCCTCAGGTAGTCGGATTCCGGCTGACGGGCTCGCTGCCGGAGGGCGCGACCGCAACGGACCTCGTCCTGACGGTGACGCAGATCCTCCGCCAGACCGGCGTCGTCGGGAAGTTCGTCGAGTACTTCGGACACGGGCTCGAGACGCTCCCGCTCGCCGACCGCGCGACGATCGGGAACATGTCGCCGGAATACGGAGCGACCTGCGGGTTCTTCCCGGTCGACGACGAGACGCTTCGGTACTTGCGCCTCACGGGTCGGTCGGCCGAGCGCATCGCGCTCGTCGAGGCGTACTGCAAGGAGAACGCGCTCTGGCACGACCCGGACGAGCCGGCGACCTACTCGCAGATCGTCGAGCTGGATCTCTCGACCGTCGAGCCGTCGCTCGCCGGCCCACGGCGCCCGCAGGACCGTGTACCGCTGCGCGACGCGAAGCAGGCGTTCGTCGACACGCTGCCGACCTTCGGCGTCGACTACGGCAACGCGCACGACGAGGCCGTGGCCGAAACGTTTCCCGCAAGCGATCCCCTCGCCTCGGCGGCTCCGGGCTCGGAGCCCGAGACGGCCGACGTCGCCGTCCCGACGGGACCTCGGATCGTGCTGGCCGAGCGATCAGCGGTCGAGGTGACATACGAGGGCGAGACCTTCCACCTCGACCACGGCGCCGTCGTGATCGCGGCGATCACCTCGTGCACGAACACGTCGAATCCGATGGTCATGGTCGCCGCCGGGTTGCTCGCGAAGAAGGCGGTCGAGCGCGGGCTTGCGCGGAAGCCGTGGGTGAAGTCGAGCCTCGCGCCGGGCTCGAAGGTCGTCACCGAGTACTACGAGAAGGCGGGTCTGACCCCGTACCTCGAGGAGCTCGGGTTCCACACCGTCGGCTACGGCTGCACGACGTGCATCGGGAACTCCGGGCCGCTGCCGGAAGAGATCTCGAGCGGCGTCTCGGAAGGCGATCTGGTCGTGTGCGCGGTGCTTTCCGGAAACCGCAACTTCGAGGCGCGAATTCATGCCGAGGTCAAGGCGAACTACCTCGCGTCACCCCCGCTCGTCGTCGCCTACGCGCTCGCGGGACGCATGGACATCGACCTCATGACAGAGCCCATCGGGGCCGGATCCGACGGCGCGGACGTGTTCCTGGCGGACATCTGGCCTTCGCCTGACGAGGTGCGCGACACGGTCGCGGCCGCAATCGGCGAGGAGATGTTCCGCGCGACCTATGCGGACGTCTTCACGGGCGACGCCACGTGGCGCGGCCTCCCCGTCCCCGAGGGCGAGCTCTTCGCCTGGGATCCGGACTCCACCTACGTGCGCCTGCCCACGTACTTCGACGGGATGCCGCCCACGCCGGACACCGTCGGCGACGTCGCGGGAGCACGTTGCCTGGTCGTGATCGGCGACTCGGTGACGACGGACCACATCTCACCTGCCGGCTCCATCAAGCCGGACTCGCCGGCAGGCCGCTACCTCATCGAGCACGGCGTCGAGCGCAAGGACTTCAACTCGTACGGGTCGCGGCGCGGCAACCACGAGGTGATGGCACGCGGGACCTTCGCGAACGTGCGGCTGCGGAACCAACTCGTCCCGGGGTCGGAGGGAACGTGGACCGTGCACGTGCCCTCGGGGGAGGAGACGACGATCTACGAGGCCGCCGAGCGGTACCGAGAGAACGGCACGCCGCTGATCGTTCTCGCCGGCAAGGAGTACGGCTCCGGCTCCTCGCGGGACTGGGCGGCGAAGGGCCCGAAGCTCCTCGGTGTGCGCGCGGTCATCGCAGAGAGCTACGAACGGATCCATCGCTCGAACCTCCTGATGATGGGCGTCCTACCGCTCCAGTACCTCCCGGGCGAGAGCCGCGAGACGCTGGGTCTGAGCGGGCGCGAGGAGTTCACGATCACCGGGCTCGAGAACGGTGAAGCGCGTGAGGTGACGGTGCGCGCGGACGACAAGGAGTTTCGCGCGACCGTACGACTCGACACGCCGCGCGAGCGCGAGTACCTACGGCACGGCGGGATCCTCCCCTTCGTGCTACGCCGGCTCCTGGCCGCCTAGTCCAGTCCGAGCTCGGTCGGCAGAGGCCGATCGTGCACGACGACGAGGGTCGTCGTGGGACGCGTGAGCGCAACGTAGAGCTCGCGCAGGCCCTGGCCGCCTGCTGCCTCCTCGACGATCTGCGCGGGCTCGACGACGATCACGTGGTCGAACTCCATGCCCTTCGCATCGCGTGGCGTCAGTACGGGGATGCGAGCGTCGTCGAAGAGTCCTCCGGCCTCTCGATCGCCGCGTGCGGACCTCGAAGTGATGATCGCGAGCAGGCCGTCCTCGGATCCAAGACTCGCTGCCTCGTCGAATGCCGCCTCGAGTGGGATCGCTGCGCGGACGACGCGCGGGGGTTCGGCGCCGGTGCGATAGGCGCGCGGCGGTTCGGTTCCGGGTGCGATGACAGCGAGGAGCGGGAGGGCCAGCTCCATGATCTCCCGCGGAACGCGATAGGCATGCCGCAGCTCCTCCAGCACCGCGGCCTCCCCGCCGGGCAGGTACGCGAGGAGATCAGCCCAACGCTCGTACGCGACGGGCCCGGTCGCCTGGGCGACGTCGCCGAGGAGCGTGAATGCCCCCGTGGTGCGCCTCGCGATCATCCGTAGTTGCATGGGGGTCAGGTCCTGACTCTCGTCGACGATCACGTGCCCGAAGCGCGCATCGACGCCGAGCAGGAGCGCACGAGCCTCGTCGACGAGCGGAAGGTCGGCGGCGCTCCACCCGGCTCGTGCTCGACGGAGGAGTCCGCGCTCGGCGGGGTCGAGGACTCCCTCGCTCGCCTCGACAAGCCGTTCGCGTGACGTGAGGAGCCGGCGCACGACCTGCTCGGCCCGCGGTGCAGGCCACACGCGGTCGAGGAAGCGATTCAGCACACCGCCGCGACGCAGCGTCTGCTCGATGTCGTCGAACGCCGCCATCGCGAGCCCTCCGAGCTTGTCGCCGTAATCCGCGTAGAACGCACGCAGGACGTTCATGCGAAAACGCTCGCGGCCCGCAGCCGAGACGCCGAGCGCAGCGCGAGCCTCTCGGACCATCTGCGCGACCTCACCCGCCTCGACGCCGACGAAGCGACCCTCGAGGCGCAGCACGAGCTCCTCCGGCCGACCTTCCGAGCGACGCTCGACCGCGCGTCCGACGACCTCAGCGAGGCGGGGATCAGCCTTCAGTCGCTCGACGTCCGGAGGCTCCTCCAACGTCACCGCGACGCCATCGACGAGCTCGTCGACTGCCCGTTGCTCGACGCTGTCCTCGCCCAGCGACGGCAGCACGTGCGAGACGTAGTCCATGAACGTGGGATTCGGACCGACGACGAGGATGCGCCGTAGCGAGGACCGGTGGGCGAAAAGGAGGTAGGACGCCCGGTGGAGGCCGACGGCGGTCTTCCCGGTGCCCGGTCCTCCCTGGATGACGAGCGGTGGTTCCGGTTCACGCGCGATGAGGCCGTACTGATCGGCCTGGATCGTCGCGACGATGTCTCGCATTCGAATGTCGCGGGCACGCTCGAGCTCCTCGAGGAGGTAGTCGTCGACCCCGACCGCATCCGCGAGCGACCCGTCGAGCGCCTCGTCGCTGATCCCCGTGATCGTGCGGTCGCGCGTCCGGAAGCGGCGTCGTAGGGTCACGCCGTGCGGCGCGGCAGGCGTCGCCGTGTAGAACGGCCGAGCAGCCGGCGCCTGCCAGTTCACCACGACGACGCCTTCGTCGTCGTCGACCCAGCGACGGCCGACGTAGAGCGGAGCGTCGCCGCTCTCGAGGTCGAGCCGCCCGAAGCAGAGCGAACGCTCGGCATCCTCGTAGGTCGCCAGGCGCCGCACTGCCCAGGCCCCGATCGCCTCGGCGGCCACGTCCGTCGCTCCGGCGCCCGCCGAGCGGAGAAGGGTCGTGCGCATCCGATCCAGGCAGCGGTAGGCGTGGTCGAGGTACGCCTGCTCGGCGGGGATGTCCGGATGCGCCACGAACCCCTAGGCGACCGGCTTCCAGCCGACGAAGAGCGCCCAGCCGAGGTGGGCGCGTTGGTGCCGGAGGTAGGTCCGCTTCGAGCGCTGGTGCCACGTTCGGACCTCGGGCGCGTTCGGATCGTCCGGGTTCGCGGCGAGCCAGCGTTCTGCCGCCTGCCAATGCAGGCTCTCGTAACGATCCCAGTCGTCCTCCGACGCCGCGATCAGCGAGACGACGGGAAGGCCGGAGGTCTCGAAGGCCGCGATCGTCCCCTCGAGCGTCGTCCACGGCTGCGTGCGATCCGCGTAGTCCTCCGGCAGCGGCAGCGTCCGCCAGTACGGCTCGCCTACCACGACGTGGCCACCCGGGCGCACGGCTGGCGCAATGGCGTCGACCGTGTCGGCGAGGCTGCCGTACACGAAGCTCGCGCCGAGGCAGAGCGCCGCGTCGTACGTCTCGGGCTCGTGCGTGACGCTCGCCGCGTCGCCAAGCTCGAACGAGACTCGATCGCCGATCCCGGCCTCCACGGCCCGATCGACAGCGACAGCGTGGAACTCGGGCGCGATCTCGATGCCGTGCCACGTGCAGCCGTAGGCCGACGCGAGCAGAACGGCCGGTCCGCCGCGCCCTGACGCGACGTCGAGGACGCGCGAGTCGGGGCCGAGCCCGAGACGCTTCCCGAGGAGGAGCAGCTTCTCCTCCGAGGTCGGATTCTGAATCTCATGGGTTGCCTCGGCGACGACGAAGTAGCGGGGAATCACGGCCCGCATCATCTAGCCTCACGCGGCGGTGGCGCCACCCGACCGAGTCGAAGGCAGCTGGGGCATCGAGCCGGTCCCGTCACGGCTCCAGGTCCTCGGCGGGGTCGAGACGGGGCTTCTGTGGGGGAATCTCGGCGTCTCGCTCCTCGTGATCGTGGCGGGCGCAGTGCTCGTTCCGGCGCTTTCGCTTCCCGACGCGCTCATCGCGATTCTCGTCGGCTGCCTGATCGGGAACCTCATGCTCGCCGCGGCGGGAATGATCGGCGCGGACGCCCGCGTACCGGGCATGACGCTCATGCGCGCGCCGCTCGGCCAGCGCGGCTCGCTCATCCCGACGGCCGTCAACGTCATGCAGGGCCTAGGCTGGACGGTGTTCGAGCTGCTCGTGATCGCGACCGCTGCGGCCGCCCTCTCCGACGAGCTCTTCGGATTCCGCGCGCAGTGGCTGTGGACGATCGTCTTCGGCGCTTGCGCCCTCGTGCTCGCGCTGCTCGGGCCGATCGGATTCGTCCGGAGGTTCATCCGTCGCTTCGCGATCTGGGCGGTGCCACTCGCGCTCGTCTACCTCACCTGGTGGACGCTCGACGGAGCCGACCTCGGCGCGCTCTGGAACGCGGAGGGCGAGGGCGGCCTCACCGCCTGGCAGGGCGCCGACGTCGTCGTCGGGATCACGGTGTCCTGGGTGCCCTTCGCTGCCGACTACACGCGCTTCTCGAAGACGCGGCGCGGTGCCTTCGCAGGAACGGGCCTCGGCTACTTCGTGCCCGACGTCTGGCTCCTCGCGCTCGGCACCATCCTGGTGCTCTCGCGCGACCTCGGCGACCCCGCTGCGTTACCCGCAGCCGTCGTCGCGGGAGGGTTCGCCGCTGTCGTCGCGCTCTTCGCGCTTCTGGTCACGGAGACGGACGAGGCGTTCGCGAACGCCTACTCGGCGTCGGTCTCGTTGCAGAACGCATTCCCGCGCGCACCGCAGGCGCTGCTGATCGTCCTCGTCACCGCCGTGGCGACCGTCGGCGCCCTGATCGTGGACATCGGGAGCTACCAGAGCTTCCTCCTCCTTCTCGGCTCCGTTTTCGTGCCGCTCTTCGCGGTGCTGCTCGCAGACTGGCTCGCAGCAGGCGCGCACTACACCGCCGACGACGTGTTCGCATCTCCAGCGTGGCGCGTGGGCCTGGTCGGCGCCTGGGTCGCCGGATTCGCGTTGTACCAGTGGCTCTATCCGACCGGCCCGGCGCGATGGGTCGATCTCGTCGGCGAGCTGAATCCGCCAGAGTGGAGCATCGGTGCCACGGTTCCCAGCTTCCTCGTCTCGTTCGTCATCGCGCTTGCAGTGGCTGTCGTGACGCGCCGGAGCACAGCAAACGCAGCCACCACATGACCGAGATCGCCGCGCTCGGTCACATCACCCGCGATCTCGTCGCCGACTCTGGCCCGCGCCCGGGCGGAGGAGTCTTCTGGTCGACCCGGGCACTGGCGCGCCTCGGCGCCGACGCGACGGCGCACGCGTCCTGCAGCGCCGAGGATCGCGCGGAACTGGTTCCCCCGCTCGAGTCCTTCGGCGTTCCGGTCACGTGGTACGAGTCGTCCACGACGACCGAGTACAGCTTTCACTACGAAGGGGAACGCCGGATCATGTGGCAGGACGCGGTCGGAGATCCGTGGAGCGCCGAGCAGGCCGTCGCAGCCGCCGGTGACGCGACCTGGATCAACGTCTGCGCGCTCACGCGCACCGACTTCCCGCCGGAGACGCTGGCAGCGCTGGCGAAGGACGGCCGGCAGCTCCTCGTCGACCTGCAGGGTCTCGTCCGCACGGCGACGATCGGACGGCTCGAGACGAACGCGCACATCGGCGACGTGCTTCCGCACGTCGCGGTGCTCAAGCTCAACGACGAGGAGGCAAAGACGCTGGTCGGTAGCACCGATCCCGAGAAGCTCCGTGCCCTCGGGGTGCGCGAGGCGATTCTCACCCTCGGTTCGAAGGGCGCATGGGTGGTAACGCGAGAGCTCGTCGAGCACGTACCAGCAGTGCCCGTGGACGGTGACGTCGACCCGACCGGGGCGGGTGACTCGTTCTCGGTGGCGTATCTGCACGCGCGTACACGAGGCGCCAACCCGGTGGAGGCAGCGTCTACCGCCGGCGCGTTCGTCGCGGAGCTGATTGCGCCGCGGACACCCTAGGGGCGCGGCGCCGCCCAGTCGGCCGCCACGTCCGAGCCGCCCTCTTCCGTGATGCGGCTACCGAATCGGACATACGCCGGATGCGAAGCGATCTTGCCCGCGACGAGGGCGTCACCGAGACCGAAGTCGGTTGCCGCAGCGACAAGCGCGGGCGGCACGAAAGAGAATCGCTCCGCGACGTGAGCGAGGTCGGACCGGGAGTTCATCCGCATGAGGACGAGGTTGTCGCATTGCGACACGACTTGCTCGTGCACCTTGTGCGGGCGCTGAGTCGAGACGAGCAGGTACAGGCCGTACTTGCGCCCCTCCGCGGCTATGCGCACGGCGTGCTCGGTCGCAATCGCCAGGACGGGATCGGCCGAATCGCTCGGACAGACGTTGTGAGCCTCGTCGATCACGATCAACGTCGGCTCGCGATCCGCGCGCTGGCGCCAGAGGGTGGCGAGCACGGCCTCGGCGACGACCGCTTTCTCGTCCAGCGTCGCCAACGAGCCGAGATCCACGACGAGGCATCGCGCAGCTCGCGTCGCAAGCTGGTCGACGATGGATCCGTCCTCGCCACGGGCCCAGACCTCCCAGCGATCGACGCCAAGGTTCCGCAGCCGCTGTCCGAGCGCACGCGCATCGTCCCCGCCATCCGCGAGGAACTGCTCGAGCGAGACGGTGGCGCCGGTCTCGCTCCAGCGGTCGAGCAGCGCGACGAGCTCCGAGTACTCGCCGCGATCCGCGATCGGATCGAGGCGCAGAAGCGCCGCCTGGGTGCGCGGATCGAGATCCGCGAATCGCAACTGGAGCCTCCCGACCTCCGTGGCCGCGCTCCGGACGACGACGCCGGCGTTCACAGCATGACGCGCGGACACGGCGTCCGAGACGTCGTCTCGCGTACGTCCCAGCGCCACGAAGTCGGAGTTCGGATCGAGGAGCACGACCCGAAGGCTCGTCTCGAGCAAGAGCTGCTCGAGGATCACGCCGAGCGAATACGTCTTGCCCGAGCCCGACTGCCCGCAGAGGAAGGTATGGCGATCGAAGCCGCCTGCGTCGAGAGACAGCGGTACCCCGGCGGCGAGTCGCAGTTCACCGATCTCGAGCGGTGCGCGACGCGGTCGAGCGCGCTCGAGCCACGCCTGAACCTCCGCCGGCGTCGCCGGACGCATGAGCCCGTCGTGGAACGACGCTCCGTCGCCGTCGAGGATTGCGCCGGATACCCGCACCGCTCGAATGCGAACGCTCGCAGCGACGGACGTCCCGGTGTCGTCCAGCGCGGAACTCGCGAGCTCGGGACCTTCGACCTCGATGAGCTCGAGCTCGACTATCTGCCCCAGCCGCGCAGAGCCGTCGGCGTCGATCGTCACGTAGCCACCCGTACGCAGGGTCAGACCATGGGCGGAAGCCTGGCCGACGAAGTGGCGGCCATCGATGGAGGTCGCGAGCGGAAGCACCGCCTCCTCCACCCGGCGACGAACGTCACGGTACTGCTGGACGATCGAGTCGGAATGCGCGTTCATGCGACACCTCCCTTGCCGAGGTGGAACTCGCCACGCGCGACGACGACGGCTCGACCGCCGACGAAGACCCCGTCGATCCCACCGGCGTCTCCGTCCGCGCGCGCGAAGAGCGTCGAGGGCCGTCCGATCTCGGCACCCTGCGAGATCTCGATCCACTCGCCCCACTCGACGAGCCCGTGCCGGCTCAGGTGGCAGGCGATCGGCCCCGCCGCCGAGCCGGTGGCGGCGTCCTCCCCTAGCGGCCAGAACGTGCGGCTCTTCCAGCGTGCGCCGGAGCCCGAGACGCAGTTGACGCCGGTGACCCCGAAGCGGGCGATTGCGGACGGCTCCGGCGAGAGCGCGGCAACCGCTTCGGCACTGCCGAGAGTCACGACGATGTGCGTCGCGCCGTTGTCGTACAACTCGATGGGCAGCTCCGACTCCTCTACTCCGAGAACGGAGAGAAGGGTCTCCTGGTCGTCGACCGTGCTGATCGTCGGTATCGGCTGCTCCATGCGTCCGAACACGAGCGAGCCCGACTCGTCGCGTTCGATCTCGACCGGAGTGATCCCCATGCCGGTCTCGAGCTCGATGACGGCACGCTGCAGCGGCTGCGCGAGCACCCACGCCGAACCGAGGACGGGATGCCCTGCGAAACGCATCTCCTCGGACGGATTGAAGATCCTCACTCGTGCAGTACCGCCCTGCTCGGCCGGGAGCAAGAAGGTCGTCTCGGAGAAGTTCATCTCCTTCGCGAGCGCCTGCATGAGGTCCGCGTCGATCTCGCGCGCGTCCGTGAACACAGCGAGCTGGTTGCCGGCGAGCGCGGTGTCGGTAAAGACGTCGACGACGACGTAGCGCAGCGTCGGCATGGGGCCCCACCCTACCCAGCGTCCCCATCGCGCATATCGTCTCGGGCCGTGCCGCCGGCGATCGTCGTCTCCGATCTGCGCAAGTCCTACGGGACTGTCGAGGCGGTCCGCGGCGTCAGCTTCGAGGTCAGGGAAGGAGAGGTCTTCGGGCTCCTCGGGCCGAACGGCGCCGGCAAGACGACGACGGTTGAGATCCTCGAGGGCTACCGCGCGCGGGACAGCGGCACTGCCTCCGTGCTCGGCCACGATCCGGGCTCCGCTCCGGCGGCGCTCCGCGAGCGGATCGGCGTCGTGCTCCAGCACTCCGAGCTGAGCCCGCTCCTCACGGTCCTCGAGACGCACACGATGTTCGCGGGCTACTACGCCAACCCACGAAACGTCGACGAGGTGGTCGAGCTGGTCGGACTGGCGGAGAAGCGCGATGCGCGGGTGAAGACGCTGTCGGGCGGCCAGAAACGGCGCCTCGACCTTGGCGTCGCCCTGGTCGGAAACCCCGATCTCGTGTTCCTCGACGAGCCCACGACGGGCTTCGACCCCGCCGCGCGACGAGCCGCCTGGGACATGATCCGCGCGCTCCGCGCGCTCGGCACCACGATCCTCCTGACGACGCACTACCTCGACGAAGCGCAGCAGCTCGCGGATCGCGTGGCCGTGCTCCGAGGCGGCGAGATCGTCCGCATGGGAACCCCTGCCGAGCTCATCGGCGACTCGGGCGTGACGGAGATCCGCTTCCGGCGCGACGGCGAGCTCGTCCGCGTGGAGACGATCGATCCGACGCGTGTGCTCAACGAGCTGACGACGGAGGCGCTCGCGAGCGGACGTGCACTCGACCAGCTCGAGGTCCACCGCCCCACGCTCGAGGACGTCTACCTCGAGCTCGTCGGCGACGACGCGGGGAACGGCGAGTGACGACGCTGCTCCACCAGCTCCGCTTCGAGCAGAAGCTCTTCTGGCGAAGCCGGGAGGCCGCGGTCTTCATCTTCATCTTCCCGCTGCTCCTCTACGTACTGCTCGGATCGGTCTACGGCGACGAGATCGACGGCATCCCGGCTGTCGACCTGCTGCTCGTGGGCCTGTTCGGCTACGGGGCTGCGACCACGGCCTTCGGTGGGCTCGCGATCATGCTCGTCGTGCGACGCGAGGCCGGCGTCCTGAAGCGCCTCCGTGCGACGCCGCTGTCGGCACCCGTGTACCTGCTCGCGGTGCTGCTCTCGACGTTGACGACGTTCGCGCTGCAGTCGGTGGCCTTGCTCGCACTCGGCGGGCTCGGCTTCGGCGCGAGCATGCCGGCGAACTGGCTCGGCTTCGCCGGTGCCATCGTGCTCGGCGTCGTCTCGTTCGCCGGGCTCGGATTCGGTGCCGCGGCTCTGATTCGTTCGGCCGAGGGCGTCTCGGCCGTCGTCAACGTCGTGATCCTGCCGATGGCGTTTCTGTCCGGCTCGTTCGGCCCGACGAGCGACTTCCCGGCCGTGCTGCAGGCAATCGCGGACGTTCTCCCGCTGACCTACTTCATCGACATCGTCAACGGCGTCTACCTCGACGGCGACTCGCTCTTCGCCGATCCAACCGCACTCGTGATCGTGCTCGCATGGGGAGCCGCGGGGCTCGTCGTCGCACTACGCCGCTTCGGCTGGATGCCGAGGGAGCGTTAGCGGTTGTTGAGCAGCGTGAGGAAGTAGAGGAGCTGGGCGACCGCCGCGAGGGCGCCGGCGACGTAGGTCCAGGCTGCGGCATTGAGGGTCGCCTGCACGCCGCCGGACTCGTTGGACGCGACGAGCCCGAGATCCTGCAGTTGCGCCTTGGCGCGCTTCGAGGCGTCGAACTCGACGGGAAGCGTCACGAACTGGAACAGAACAGCGACACCGTAGAGGATGACCGCGAGAAGGATGAAGCCCGTGATCTGGAGGAAGATCCCGCCGAGGAGAAACAGCATCCAGATGTTCGACGCGAACTGCACGGCGGGGAAGAGTGCGCTGCGGAACTTGAAGAACGCGTACGACTTCGCGTGCTGGATCGCGTGACCGACCTCGTGCGCGCCGACCGCCGTCGAGGCGATGGATGCCTCGTGGAAGACGTTCGGCGAGAGGTGCACCGAGCGGCTGCGCGGGTCGTAGTGGTCCGAGAGTGTTCCCGGCGTCTCTTCGACAGGCACCTCGTTGAGCCCGTTCGCATCGAGGATGCGCCGGGCAACCTGCGCGCCCGTCATGCCGTTGGCGACGGGTACCTGCAAGTTCTTCGCAAAGGTCGACTTCACGCGATGCTGGGCCCAGAAGCCGAGCACCATCGGGATGATGAAGAAGATCAGGAACGCGCTCACGCGGAGGATGGTAACGACCGCGGCCCCGGCGCACGCAAGAGCACGAGAGCGAGTACGCGCGTTCTTAACTCGCCGCGCGGCGCTAGGACGTGAGTCGCATCACCAGCGCGGCGATCACGATCGACGCGATCCCGAGCACGATGGCGGCGGTGAACCAGTTGTTCCTCACGCGCTCGCGAGTCTAATCGGCCCCGCGTTACGCTGTTCGCGCGCCCCCGTAGCTCAGTGGATAGAGCAGCGGTTTCCTAAACCGCGTGCGCATGTTCGATTCATGCCGGGGGCATGCAATTGCCTCCAAGCTCCGTCGCGCTCGAGCTTCTAACCCGAGCGATCACCCTCCCCGGTCGTGCGCGACAGCCGCTCCTCCGCGACAGCGTGACCCGCGGCATGCGCGGCGTCATGCCCCGTGACGGCCGCCAAGAAGTCGTCCCGCTGCAGAACGTAGAGACGACTCCCGACAAGCGCGGTGACTGTGGCTGTTCGCGCCACGTCTCGTAGGAGGGCGATCTCTCCGAAGTAGTCGCCCTCATCAGCGGTCCTGCGCAGGCCTTCGGCAGTGACCTCGAGTGCTCCGTCTCCGACGATGTAGAAACAGTCCCCGCGCTCGCCGGCGCAGACCACGACCTCTCCCGCCTCCACCGTCTGCAGCTGGAGGTTCGCAGCTACCCGCTCCTTCGCAGCCAGCGATAGAGGCTGGAACATGGGCACCTGCTGAACGAGCGCCAACTCCGGCACGGGGCCTGACTGTCTGTCGACATCGACGAGCTTGCGATAGGTCGCAACGGTTAGCAGCGGCAGGATCGCTCCCACGGCGATGAACGCCTCACGCGGCCCGACGGCGTTGACGAGGGCGGGCGCCACGATCGAGCCGAGCGCCACGCCGCCCATGGCCAGACTCCAGACGATGCCGAGGACGCGAGTCAGGATCCTGTCGGGGACGAGTCGCTGTAGCAACGTGAAGACCGCGACGTCCTCGACGCTGTTGGCCGCACCGACGACGGCGAGCATGAGAAGAGCGAATGGAAGTTCGGGTAATGGCCCCATGAGCGCGATCGGCAGCCCCCAGAACACCAGGGCGATGCCGAACGGGGCCGCCAGGCGCCGCCCTCCGAGTGCCATCGCCCCGACCGCACCGACGAGACCACCAACGCCGATGGCCGCGGTCATGTAGCCGACCGCTTCTCCTCCGGCATCGAGTACTTGAAATGCAGCGACCACGATCAGGACGTTCAGACAGCCACGGACGAAGGCCTGCGCGAAGATCAGCGACACGACGAGCCGAACCCGCGGCAAGCGTGCTATCGCAGCGAACCCCGCAGCAAGCGCCTTGTGGATGGCCTCATCGGCCGGCAGCAGTCTGACCCGGTCCTCGACCCGGACGCCGAGGAGGAGCAGCGCGGACACCAGAAACGCAACCGCTCCAGCGACGAACACGACCCCGGCGTTCGCGTGTGCCACGAGCACACCGGCGAGCAGCGGCCCCACGAGCGTTCCGAGGCTCTCGATCGTGGACGTCGCGCCATTCGACGCGATGAGCTCCTCGGGAGTGCGTGCGAGCGAGGGCAGCAGCGCTTGGAGCGCCGGCCTGATGAGTGTGACCGCGAGCCCGAGGACGGCCGCGCAGGCGAACACGAGAGCATCGGCGCCTGCGAAGAATGCGGCGGTCGACACTGTGAGTGCGATGGAGGCGAGAAGGGTGAGCGCGAGCAGGAAGCGCTCTCGGCGGAAGCGATCGCCCAACGAGGCGGCGAACGGTGCGACGATCGCGGCGGGCAAGAGGCGAACGAGCCCGGCCAGGCCGACCGCAGCCGGGCCGCCGACGTCATAGGCGTACACGCCGAACGCTACGAAGTGCGCCCACTCTGCCGCGATTGCGGCGCCCCAGGCCAGCTCCGCGCGTCTGATGTTCCGGTTCCGGAGAGCTGAGCCGAGTGCACCGATCACCTGGCGGGCGGGACTCACGCGCTCAATTCAATAGCGTCCTTTCCGTCCGCGCACCCGCAGCAGGTCCACGGATCGCGCGGCGTTTCGTAAACCGCGTGCGCATGTTCGATTCATGCCGGGGGCATGCGGTTGCGCCTTTCTCGAACGTGGGAGGCGTGAGGCGGCACCGTCCTCGAACGCGGCGGTTATCCGACTGTTATCCGGCTGTTTGCCCGACGGGCGAACCTCTGCTCCATGTTCCTCAGGTCGTCCATCACAGTCCCTGTGGCGGCGCTCGTTGTCCTTGCGTTCGCGATCCCGCGGGCGTCCGGAGCCCCGTGGCTGCGCCCGCGGCCGAGCGACGTTCCCGCCACAGCGGTGCTCGCGAGCGTTGCGCCGTCGGAGGTGCAGCTCTACAACGACTTCGGGACGCCCGAGCGAGTGTTCGCGTCCCGGCGTGTGGTCGTCCACTACGTGGGGGTGGGGGTCAGCGCGCCGCCGCTCAACGACGACGACGGGAGCGCCGTGCCGGACTACGTGGAGCGCGTCGGGCATGCGGCGGATACTGCGATCGACTACTTCGAGCGCCGAGGATTCCGGCCGATCCGGCCCGACTCGGGTGGCCGGGACGCGCGGCCGGACATCTACGTCTCTCGCTTCACCCCTGGTGTTCTCGGGGTCGCGCTCCCGTCATCTCGCGCGCGAGGCGGCGCCTTTGTGGTCGTCTCGAATGCTCTCGACCCGAGCTCGCTGGAGAGCTTCGGAAGCGTGTACGGGACGGTTGCGCACGAGCTCTTCCACCTGACGCAGTTCTCGTACGCCGCAGCCGACGACGATCCGCCGTTCCCGTCGTGGGTGCTCGAGGGGTCGGCCGCCGCCATTGAGAGCCGTGTCCACCCCGGGCTCGACGACCTCGTCTCCACGCTGCAGCTTCGACACTGGTACGGGGCGACGCATCGGAGCATCACCACTCAGACCTACGGCGCCCAACTCTTCTGGCACCACCTCGACCGGCGCTACCCGGAGCTTCTCGGCGCGTACTTGAAGCGCCTCGGCCGTTCGAGCGTCGGAGAGGGGCTCCGAGATTTCGTCGGGACCTTCCGAGCGGTCACGAAGTCGTCGTTCGGCCACACCTTCCACCGGTTCGCCGTCGAGGTGGCGGCAGACGACCTCGCGCGCCTCACGCCGGTGCGCCAGCTGGGGACGAGCGAGAGAGCGCAGGCCTCAGTCGCACCGCTCGCGATCCATTACATGCGGTTGTCGGTTCCGAGGAAGGGCCCGTACGAGCTCCGCGTGCGAGTCGCCGGCGGAGCGGCAGACGTCCACACCTCGCTCGCGTACCGGCTCCAGAGCGAGACCGCCGGCTACCCGAGTCGCCTCGTGCGGATCACCCCGCGTGTTGCGAGCGAGGCAGGGACGTTGACATTCCGTCTTCCCCGTCGGCTTCTGCGGAACCCTCGCTTCGACTCTCCGGTGCTCATCGTCTCGAACGGCGGAGTCCGGCCGCAGCGCTACACGGTCAGCTCGCGCTGAGCCGCGAGGGCGCGCTCGAGGGTGACGGTGTAGCCCAGGTGGTCGGCGATCGCCTCGGCGGTTGCGACGAGCTCGGCTGCAGTCGCACGATCGCCGAGCGTCCTGGCCGTGCCGGCGAGCTCGAGGAGAGCATCCGCCTGCATACCGCGCTTCTCCCCCTCCCACATGAGGCCGCGCGCCTCGTCGGAGAGGCGCCGTGCGGCGTCCTCGTCGCCGCGCCGGGCTTCGATCCCGGCCTGGATCACTCGCCACCAGATGTCTACCCACAGGCCGGGAGCCGATTCCGCGGCGACGCGGATGAACGGCTCCGCCTCGGAGTCGCGGCCGAGCCCGCAGAGCACGAGAGCCAATCGCCAGGCGACGTTGGCCTCGGAGTGGGTGTCCGAGAACGCCGACACGTCCTCGTAGCCCCGACGGAGTACCTCCTCGGCGGCAGCCAGGTCGCCGGCCATGATCTCGACCTCTCCGATCGCGATCGAGTGCGCCGCCGCAGCGCGGTGCTCGCCGAGCTCGAGCAGGATCGCCAGGTCCTGACGGACGAGATTCCGAGCCTCGTCGAACGCTCCCCGCATCGCCTCGAGCAGGCCGAGCGCCCCTAGAGCCGACGCATGGGCCATGCGATTCGGCGCGGCATCAAGGATCCCGCGCACGCGAACGATCGCCTCGCCGACGGGGACGATCCCGCGCGGCAGCGCGATGCAGATCCACAGGAGCGCGCGGCCGAGAATGAACGGAGATCCGGCCCGGCGCGCCGCCTCCAAGGCGATCTCGAGCTGTGCCTCCGGATCCCCGATCGCGCTGAGTCGGTGGGGCGTCTTGGGAACACGATCGAGCGTGCGGAAGCGCAGGAGCTCCGCCGAGGCCACTCCCTCGTGATCCCCTGCGCGCTCGAGAACGGGCACGATCCGATCGAGGTCGTCGAAGACCTGCTCTGGCGGCTCGGGCGGGTCGCCGATCTCGTGCACAGCGAGCGCGACGCGGGCGCTCGCCACCTGGTCACCCTGGCGCTCGGCGATGGCGGCCGCCTCCACCAGCACATCGCGCCCGCGCGCCGCGGCACCGGAGGACTGAAGCGCCTGCGCGAGC
Source organism: uncultured Gaiellaceae bacterium (assembly GCA_963740105.1). GTDB lineage: Bacteria > Actinomycetota > Thermoleophilia > Gaiellales > Gaiellaceae > GMQP-bins7. The sequence continues at coordinate 381,109 of CAVUCT010000007.1, read as the reverse complement.
TTGGGCATCAGCGCGAGTCGTTCTGGCCCGGTGTCCGGCAGCAGCTCGGCCGCGCGTCCGAGAAGGGAGACGCAGGCGGCCATGTCGCTTCGCTCATACGCGGCAAGACCCGCCGCGCCGAGATGCCTCGCCGCTTCTCGAGCGAGGTCGCTGAGTACCGCACCCGTCTCCCCGACGTCCCGCCGGGAGCGCACCGCCTGCTCCAGGTGATAGCCGACGGTCACGTCGACGTCGTCCGCTCGGGTTTCCAGAGCGTGCCGCGCGACGGCCTCGTGCAGCTCGGCGCGACGGCGCTTCGGGAGGCTGAGATACGCCTCGTCGCGGATCAGCGCGTGCCTGAACTCCCAGGTCTCGTCGCCCGCCGGGTCGGTGCCGCTGCGTCGAACGAGCTCTCGACGAGCCAGCGTCAGCAGCCGCGCGGTCACGTCCGACCCGACGAGCTTGCCGAGCAGGCAGGTCGAGATCGACAGCCCGACGACCGCCGCCGCCTGCGCGAGCTCCCGTTCGTCGGCGTCCAGGTGGTCGAGGCGCGCGGCGAGCAGGCCCTGGATCGAGCCCGGTATCGCCTCGGTCTCGCCCTCGAGCGCGGACGCCAGAAGCTGCTCCAGGAACAGCGGGTTGCCGTCCGCGACGCCGAGGATCCGCTCGCGAACGGCCTGATCCATCCCTTCCGACTCGACGAGCCGCGCCAAGAGGGCCTGTGACTCCCGATCCGAGAGGGCATCGAGAAGGAGCGATGAGCTGCTGAGACGTCCTCCGCCCCAGAACGGGCGGACGTCGAGCAACTCGGGCCGGCTCAGGCAGAGGACGAGAACCGGAGCGGCGGCGATCTCGACGACGGACTCCACGAGGTCGAGCAGGGCCGGCGGCGCCCACTGCACGTCGTCGAGCACGAGCAACAGCGGCCTCGGTCGCGCGAGCGCCTCGAGCAGCCGGCGCGTGGCCCAGGCCGCCTCCTCGACCGAGACCGCGGCCCCCTCGTAGAGGACGGCCGACGCCCGCGTCGCGACCGTCTCCCCTTCTGGCTCGTCTGCGAGCGTGCGCTCGAGCCACGCCCGCTCGTCTCCGCCCGCCAGTGGCGCGAGCGCTTCTCGCAGGGGCGCATAGGTCGCGTCCTCCCCGTACTCGGAGCATCGACCGAGCACCGTCGTCACCTCGTCAGCCAGCCTGACCGAGCACTCGACGGCGAGCCGTGTCTTTCCGATCCCGGGCACGCCGAAGACCGTGACGAGCTGTGGTCGCCGCTCGCGGAGCCCGCGGCGGAGGACGCCGAGGATCCCGGCGAGCTCTTCCTCCCTGCCGACGAGGGGGGTCTCGAGCCGCCGAAGCAGCGGAGGGGCCTCGGTGTCGACGCGATCGAGCACCCATGCACCGTCGTGAAGGCGGCCCGACGCGGCGTGTCTCACGAGCCGCCACGTTCTGTCCGCGACGCGGACCTCGCTCTCCCTCGCCCCGGCGAGGAGCCTGTCAGCCTCGTCGATCGGAAAGCCGGAGACGAGCGCGCGACCTCGGCTCGGGTCGCCGGTGACGACCTCACCGGTCGCGAGCGCCGCACGGTGCGCCGCGGCATCGCTACTCAGCTCGCAGGCAGCGCGCACCGCCCTCAGTGCGTCGCCCTCGTGTGCGCGCGGGATGCCGAAGACCGCGAGCAAACGCTCGTCTCCCAGCCGCACGCTCTCGCCTCCGTGTCGAGCGACGATCCGGTCGGCGCTCTCCGCGCGCCGCTGAAACTCCCCGCGACGCGCCTCGGGGTCACGGACACCCGGCTCCGAGGCAAGGTCGGCGACGAGCACGGTCACCACCCTTCGCGACTCCGTGAAGTCAGTCGGCTGCACGGGCGTCGCCGACAAGCTGGTGACGGGCGCGCTCACCTCTGGGTCGTGACGCAGGATCGCCCGCTGCAGCTCCTGCAGCTCAGGGCTAGGCTCGGTCCCGAGCTCCTCGACGAGTGTCCGGCGAGTCGCGGCGTACGCGTCCAGCGCGTCGGCCTGCCGACCCGACCGGTACAGCGCGAGCACGAGGTGCCCGCGCAGCCGCTCGCGGAACGGGTGCTCGGCGACCAGCGACTCGAGCTCTGCGACGAGCTCGCCGTGCCTCCCGAGCGCGAGATCGGCGTCGATCCGATCCTCGACGGCCGAGAGCCTGCGCTCGTCGAGGTGAGCGGCGTTCGCGTGCACCGGCTCGCTGGCGAGGTCGGCGAGTGCAGGGCCGCGCCAGAGCGCGAGGGCATCGTGCAGCAGCGAGGCTCGCCGTGCGGGATCTGCGTGCCGCGCCTCGCCGACGAGTCGCGCGAATCGCTCGAGGTCCAGCTCATCCGGGCCCACGCGCAGGAGGTAGCCGTCGCCATGCGTGACGAGACGATCGCCGAGCTCCCGACGCAGGCGAGCGGCGTGGTTGCGGAGAGATGCACGGACTGCAGCGGGCGGCTGGTCACCCCAGACGGCCTCTACGAGCGCGTCGAACGGAACGGCCCGGTTCGCGTCGAGCAGGAGCCTCGCAAGCACGGCGCGTCGCTTGGCACCGCCGAGCGACAGCACACGCTCGCCGTCGCGCGCCTCGAGCGGCCCCAGGATGCGGAACTCCATGGCCGCAATGCTCTACGAAGTCCGTGCAGCGCGGAAGCATCGCGTCGACCTGGGCGCCCCCGCAATCCGAGCCGTCAGCCTCCAGTCCTCGGGTTGCGCGCGGGCTTGGGAACGAACGTCGGGGTCGTCGCTCGCCACGAGCACGCAGGCACGGTCGCGCCGAGCTCGTACTCTGAGGCCTCCGACGGAGCTCTCGTAGTAGCGTCCGATCGTGACCCTCGACGCCAAGACGAGCTCCGGCGCACCGACTGCGGCGAGCGGGCCACTCGTTCTCGCCGACATCAGCGGGTACACGGCATTCCTCCAGTCGGTCGCCTTTGCGCATCGCGACGACGCATTCGCGGACGGAGCTGTTCCGGATGCGTACGCGATACTCACGCGTCTCCTGGACGGGATCGTGGGCGGGCTCGTGCCGCCGTTCACGCTGTCGAAGCTCGAGGGCGACGCCGTCTTCGCGTTCGCCACGGATCGCGACGCAGTGCCCAAGGGGAGCGAGGTCCTCGCATGCCTCGCCGGTTGCTATTCGGGCTTCCGCCAGCAGGTCGGGTCCGCGAAGGAGATCTGGCCGTGCTGGTGCGACGCGTGCGCCAACATCGAGACGCTCGACCTGAGGTTCATCCTCCACGCGGGCCCGTTCGTACTGCAGGAGATCGCGGGCCAGCGCGAGCTCGTCGGGCCTGAGGTCGTGATCGCACACCGTCTCCTCAAGTCGAGCGCGCCGGAGCTCGCAGGGCGCAGCGGTTTCGCTCTCGTGACCAGCGCCGCCGCGGCGCAGCTAGCAATTCCGCTCGACGACTGCGCGCCGATCGTGGAGAGCCACGAGCACTATGCGCCGATCGACGCACACGTGTTCACGCTCAGCGCCTAGCCGAAGCCCGCCACCTCGACGATGACGACGCTAGCCGCGCGTGGATCAATGGCGTGTCCGAGTCGCATCTCACGAAGCCAGTCCGCATGCCACGACGATTCGAGTTGTCGGCATCGGTGATGCACTGAGCTCACCGCCGGGATCCTCGCTAGCTCCGTCAACGGTCACCTTGCGTAACGTGACCCGAAAGGGTGACGTCGCGTCAGGGATCCGGCTTGCGAGTCCGGGCACCCTAGGGAACACTGGACGCGCCGTCCGTTAGGAGCGCCCATGAGCAGAGCCGCCGTACTCGTGCTGACCGGGTTCATCGCCGTCTTCGCTACGGCGGCGCTCGCATGGTCGGCTGCTGCGGCGCTGCAGCAGGAGCCGGAGGTTCGGCTCGGCCAGGAGGTCACGATCTGTCACGAGACGGGCAACGGCAAGTGGGTCCTCCAGTCGCCCGACGCCGACAGCATCGTCTCGGAAAATGGGCATGGCGGCCATCCCGGCGACATCATCCCGCCCTTCGATTACCCACCGTCGGGCCAGGACCCGGGCGGCCACTACCCCGGCCAGCACTGGGAAGAGGGGGAGGCGATCTTGGACAACGGCTGCGTGGATCCCGAGCCGCCCAATCCCCCGACCGGCCCGCTCGGCAACTCCGTCAAGTGCGTCGACAACTTCGCCGACGGCTCGTTCTCCGCAACATTCGGCTACAGCAACCCGAACGCCTTCGCCGTGATCCTCGAGCGCGGGCCTGCGAATCAACGTGAGCGGCGGGTTCGACGGCGAGCAGCCGACCGAGTTCCAGCCGGGCGGGGACCCGGCTTCGTTCACGATCGAGAGCAGCCGGACGGACGTGACCTGGACGCTTTCGAACGCGCCGCCGCAGCTGAGCCAGACGACGGCCACCGCATCGTTCGCCACGAAGTGCACGCCGCCGAAGCCGCCGACCCCACCGAACGCCGAGATCTTCGTCACATGCGTGGAGAACGGGACGAGCACGTTCAGCGCGACGTTCGGGTATAGAAACGACGGGGACACGCTCACGGTTCCCGTCGGTCCGCAGAATGCGTTCGCCCCGGGGGACCCCGACCGCGGGCAGCCGTCCGAGTTCCTGCCGGGAAACCACCCCGTTGAGGTCAAGGAGTCGGGGATCGTGAACGGCACGAGCCTCACGTGGACGATCGCCCCTGGCAACGCCAGCCGCTCGGGCTCGCTCGTCGCCGCGGCCACCGCCGACTTCCCAACGAAGTGCGGCGTGGATCCGCCGGATCCTCCCGACCCGCCTGACCCACCGGATCCGCCCGATCCGCCCGATCCGCCGCTGGGTCCGTACCCGGACCCGGTCGGCGTCTTCGTACAGTGCGTGACGAACCGAGGCTCGACGTACGACGCGGTCTTCGGGTACCAGAACGACAACGAGGATCCTGTCCGGATCGAAGTGGGGAACCGGAACCAGTTCGTACCCGCACCGCAGAGCCGGGGCCAGACGACGGACTTCCTCCCGGGCAACCATCAGGAAGCATTCACGGTCACGGGCATCCGGGCGGAGAACGCGCTCGCCTGGGAGGTGACGCATGCAGGCGACACACGGGGAGCGACGGTCGCGTCGAACTTCCCGGAGAAGTGCTCGGCCGCGCCGCCGCCCGCACAGCCGATCGGCATCTTCGCGTGCATCGTCGACCGCGGCTCGACCTACGACGTCGTCTTCGGGTACGAGAGCGACAACCCCGCCGACGTCACGATCCCGATCGGGCTCGCGAACGTCGTCCTCCCCAGACCCATCAATCGGGGACAGCCGACGGTCTTCAGCCCAGGCAAGCACGAGGATGCCTTCACGATCCGCGGGATACCGAACGATCGGCTCGTGTCCTGGTTCGTCTCGTACCACGGCACCCGATTCGAGCTCGTGTCCTCCTCGTGGGAGACCAAGTGCTCCGGGACGGACCCGAAGCTGCCGCTCGAGATCGCGCCGCTCTGCGTGCGGCGGGAAGGCCAGACGTACACCGCCGTGTTCAGCTATGCGAACCTGACCCGAAGGGACATGATCGTTCCCGTCGGGCGTGCGAACGGCGTCAGCCCCGCTCCGACGAACCGTGGTCAACCGGTGGTGTTCAGACCGGGGATCGTGCTGTTCGCCTTCTCCGTTCCCGACGTCCCGGTCTCGCAGGACGTGACCTGGACCGTCTCGAGCGGCGGGCAGGTCGAGACTGCCCGCGCCTCGGCCGATCTCGCGCGCGACTGCAGGCTCATCTCGAGTGAGGGCGAGGTCGATCTCGCGATCGAGAAGTCGGTCAGGCCGTCCGCGGTCATGGTCGGTGACCGTGTCGAATACACGATCGTCGCGCGCAATGTCGGGACCACGGCGACGGGCGCCGTCACGGTGCTCGATCGACAGCTCGACCGGCGTGTGGAGGTGCTGGCAGCCACCACGGCGAAAGGGCGCTGCTCGATCCGCGGAGGGGGCGCGTCGCCACAGCGCGTGCTCTGCGTTCTGAGAGACGTCGGGCCGGGAGAGTCCGCGACGATCGTCGTCGCGGCTCGAGCGCTCGAGCCCGGTATCGCTCGAAACCGAGCCACGGTGGTGAGCCTCCCGATCGATGTCGCTGCGAACAACACCGCCACGGCGGCAGTGACGATACGAGGCCGCGAGCGGGTGAGCCCGGGCGGCGCGGGCAAGCGGCCGAAACCGCCCTTCACGGGCTGATGCGGGCAGCAGCGCTCGTTTGCGCCGCGCTGGCAGGCGGCGGGGCACTCTTGCTGCCCGGCTCCGCCACACCCGGTACGGAGCCCGACTCGCTCATCGTCGCGCGCTGGGCGCACGTCGTGCTGTCCACGACTGCACGAGAAGCCCCGAGAGCGACGGCGCGTCCCATCACCGTCGTGAAGTCCGCGACGCCGGAGGGCGAGACGAACCTCGTGCGCGTGCTGGGGCTGCGCACCGACGCCGTGCTTCGGGACTGGGCGCGCATCCAGCTCGCGATCCTTCCGCACGGATCGTCGGGCTGGGTCCCGCGTTCCGCCCTCGGCGCGATGCACCACGTGCGCACGCAGCTCGTGGTCGATCGAAAGCGGTTCCGGGCAACGCTCTGGCGCGGCAACCGGGTCGTCTTCCGCGCACGGATCGGCGTGGGGCAGACGCGATGGCCCACGCCCAGGGGCGAGTTCTACGTCCGCGAGAAGCTTGCCGGATTCGATGACCCGTTCTACGGCCCGGTGGCCTTCGGAACGAGCGCCCGCTCGCGGATCCTCACCGACTGGCCCGGGGGCGGCTACATCGGCATCCACGGCACGAGCGTGCCCGACCTGATCCCGGGTCGGATATCCCACGGGTGCATCCGCCTTCGCAACGCCGACGTCCTGCGGCTCGCGCGGCTGATGCCGCTCGGGACACCGATCAGCATTCGCTGAGGCAAGCCGCACCTCAGCGGCTCCGGACGGTGCGCGCGGAAGTCCATGCCCCTACGCCGTTTCGGCGAGCCGTGGAAAGGGAAGAGACACACGTCACCCAACCCAAGCGAAAGGACGCCCATGGGCATCATCGCGTTCATCATCCTCGGTCTGCTCGCCGGCTTGGTCGCGAAGGCGATCATGCCCGGGAACGACCCAGGCGGCTACATCGTCACGGCGGTCATCGGGATCGTCGGCGCATTGCTCGGCGGCTTTCTGGCCGGAGCGTTGTTCGGCGCAGACCCGCTCGACGAGTTCTTCGATATCTCAACCTGGCTGACGGCGATCGTCGGCTCGATGATCCTGCTCGGGATCTACCGCGTTGTGGTGGATCGCGGTCACGGAGACCACACCGTCAGCACCTGATCACGACGTGGAGCCCCGCCGCATGGCGGGGCTCCACGTACTTGGCTGACGACCTCACCGACGGTTCCAACACTGACGCCTGAGTCGTGTGATTTCGCGGACGTCACGTCCGCGCTACGAGGCGCCGCACCGCGCGAGCGACGATGAGCTCCTCTCGCGCGGCGACGACCAGCACGCGAACGGCCGACGTCGCGGTTGACACGTCGGCATCGACGGGATCGCCCTGGTTGAGATCGTCGTCGAGCTCGACGCCCAGGAAGCCGAGGCGTGCGCACACGGCTCGACGCACGCCCGCGGAATGCTCGCCGACTCCTGCCGTGAACGCCACGGCGTCGAGGCCGCCGAGCGAGGCGGCCATTGCGGAGACGGCACCAGCGATTCTGTACGTGTAGACGGCGAGCGCCATCCGCGCGTCCGCATGGCCCGCCGCCGCCGCGGACTCGAGCTCACGGATGTCTCCACTCAACCCGGACAGCCCCTCGAGCCCGGAGTCCTCGTTCAACGCCCGATCGAGCTCGTCGACCGACACTCCACGCGCCCGTTGCAGGTACAGCAGCGCGCCGGCGTCGATCGAGCCGGAGCGGGTGGCCATGGGCACGCCTTCGAGCGGGGAGAACCCCATCGTCGTATCGATCGAGCGACCGTCGCGGACCGCGGTTACGGAACACCCACCGCCCAGATGACAGACCACGAGACGCAGCTGCGAGCGTTCGAGGTGCGCTCGAACTCTCTCCGCGCACCATTGCACGGAGAGCCCGTGGAAGCCGAAGCGCCGAATCCCCCACTCCTCGCGCCAGGCTCGGGGAAGCGCGTAGGTCGAAGCCTCTATCGGCATCGTCGCGTGGAACGCCGTGTCGAAGACCGCCACGTGAGGCACCGCGGGGAACGCGCGCGTCGCGGCATCGATCCCTGCGATGGCCGGTCTGTTGTGAAGGGGCGCGATCGACTCCAGCTCGGCGACGGACGCGCGCACGGCATCGTCGATCACCGTCGCCTCGACCAGATGGCTGCCTCCGTGGACGACGCGATGGCCGACGGCGTCGATGTCGTCGGCGCGCACCGCGTCGAGCGATGCGACCTCTACGGCGTCGTCGGCGTCCGAGACGACGTGGAGCTTCAGGCTCGTGGAGCCCGCATTGACGACGAGAACCGCGCCCACGTGCTCAGAACGGCCATTTCCAGTCGCGGATCTCGGGTTCGTCGTCGCCGTGCTCGCGCGTGTAGGCACGCGCCCGCAGCCGCCTATCCACCATCTCCTGCCGGAGCTGCGCCGCCCGCGCGCCGAGGCCAGGGACGCGATCGATCACGTCCATGACGAGGTGGAAGCGGTCGAGGTCGTTGAGCATGACGATGTCGAAGGGCGTCGTCGTCGTGCCCTCCTCCTTGTAGCCACGGACGTGCAGATTCCCGTGACCCGCCCGCCGATAGGTCAGGCGATGGATGAGCCAGGGGTAGCCGTGGTAGGCGAAGACGATCGGCCGGTCGGTCGTGAAGAGCGAGTCGAACTCGGTGTCGGAGAGGCCGTGCGGATGCTCGCTCTCGGGCTGGAGGCGCATGAGGTCGACGACGTTCACGAACCTGACGTTCAGGTCCGGCAGCCGCTCGCGCAGGAGCGCTGCGGCCGCGAGAGCCTCGAGCGTGGGAACGTCACCGCAGCAGGCCAGCACGACGTCGGGATCGCCGTCGTCGTTCGACGCCCACTCCCACATGCCGAGACCTCTCGTGCAGTGGACGACGGCGTCCTCCATCGAGAGGAAGTTGAGTGCCGGTTGCTTGCCGGCGACGATCACGTTGACGTAGTGCCGACTGCGGAGGCAGTGATCCGCGACCGAGAGCAGGGTGTTCGCGTCCGGCGGCAGGTAGACGCGGATGATCTCCGCCTTCTTGTTCACGACGTGGTCGATGAAGCCGGGATCCTGGTGCGAGAAGCCGTTGTGATCCTGACGCCACACGTGCGAGCTGAGGAGGTAGTTGAGCGAGGCGATGTGGTGTCGCCACGGGATCTCGCGGCTCACCTTCAGCCACTTCGCATGCTGGTTGAACATCGAGTCGACGATGTGGATGAACGCCTCGTAGCAGTTGAAGACGCCGTGCCGGCCCGTCAGGAGATAGCCCTCGAGCCACCCCTGGCAGAGATGCTCGGAGAGGATCTCCAGCACGCGGCCCTCGCGTGCGAGACCCTCGTCGGTCGCTTGCAGCTCGGCTTCCCACGCGCGCGACGTGACGTCGAAGACGTCGCCGAGACGGTTCGATGCCGTCTCGTCGGGGCCGAAGATGCGGAAGTTGTCAGGGTTCCTCACGACGATGTCGCGCATGAAGGCGCCGAGCACGCGCATCGCTTCGCTCGACGTGGTTCCGGGCGCGGACACTTCCACGGCGTAGTCGCGAAAGTCCGGCAAGACGAGGTCGCGGAGGAGCTCGCCGCCGTTCGCGTGCGGGTTCGCGCTCATCCGAGCGTCGCCCACCGGCGCGAGAGCGGCGAGATCGTCTCGAAGCCTTCCTCGATCGTCGAAGAGCTCCTCGGGCCGGTAGCTCCTCAGCCACTCCTGGAGCTGGCGGCGATGGTCTTCGTTCTCGCGCACGGCGGCGAGCGGAACCTGATGCGAGCGCCAGGTGCCCTCGACCGGCTTTCCGTCCACGTCGCGCGGGCCGGTCCAGCCCTTCGGAGTACGGAGAATCAGCATCGGCCACGTGTGACCGGCGCTGCCGTCCCCCTCCCGAGCCGAGCGCTGGATTGCGGCGATGCGGTCGAGGGCCTCGTCGAGCGCCGCGGCGAGGCGATCGTGCACGGGTCCCGACTCCTCGCCGTGGAAGCCACCCGAGACGACGAGCGGGTCCCACCCGTAGCCGCGAAACAGCTCGAGGAGCTGGCTTTCCGGAATCCGTGCGAGGACGGTCGGGTTCGCGATCTTGTAGCCGTTCAGGTGCAGGATCGGAAGTACCGCGCCGTCGACTCGCGGGTTCAAGAACGTGTTCGAATGCCAGCTCGCGGCGAGTGGCCCGGTCTCGGCCTCGCCGTCTCCGACGACGCACGCGACGAGCAGGTCGGGATTGTCGAATGCCGCACCGAACGCGTGCGAGAGCGCATAGCCGAGCTCGCCGCCCTCGTGGATGGAGCCCGGCGTCTCGGGAGCGGCATGGCTCGGGATGCCGCCGGGAAACGAGAACTGCCGGAACAGCCGCCGCATGCCCTCGGCGTCTTGCCCGATGTCGGGAAAGAGCTCGCTGTACGTGCCCTCGAGATAGGCGTTGGCGACGTTCGCCGGACCACCGTGGCCGGGACCGGTGACGAACAGCACGCTCAGCCCTCGTTCACGAATCGTGCGATTGAGGTGGGCGTAGAGGAGGTTCAGACCGGGGGTCGTGCCGAAGTGGCCGAGGAGGCGCGGCTTGACGTGCTCCGGTTCGAGCTCGTCCCGCAGCAGCGGATTGTCCAGGAGGTAGATCTGCCCGACCGAGAGATAGTTGGCGGCGCGCCAGTAGCGATCCAGTGCATCGCGAACGTCTGGTGCGAGGCTGCTCACGGTCTCGATCCTATGGCTCTCGACGCGTGCGGAGGGCGCGCTTGCCGGCGCGCCCTCCTCCGCTGTGGGCTGGTCAGGCAGTCGGAGCGCCGTCGGCATCGGGCGTGAAGACGACGCGTGCCGGGATGCGTCCCGCCTCGACGTCGGCCATCGCCTCGTTGACGGTGCCGAGCGACCTCGTCTCCCGGATGACGTGCGTCCTGCCGGCGGCATGGAGCTCGAACACCTCGCGCAGGTCGACGCGCGTGCCGACGATCGAGCCGACCACCGTGATTCCGTTCAGGACGGTCTCGAAGATCGGGAGCTCGATGTGGTTCTCCGCAGGCAGCGCCACGAGTACCAGCGTGCCGCCGCGCCGGAGCGACCGGTACGCCTGCTCGAAGGACGCGGGGCTCACGGCGAGCGCGATCGCCTGATCGGCGCCACCGAGCATCTGAATGAACTCCGCAGGGTCTTCCTTCCCGGCGTTGACCGTGAACTCGGCGCCGAGCTCTGTGGCGAGCTCGAGCTTCTCGTCGACGAGATCCACCGCCACGACGCGTCCTCCGGCGATCGCCGCGTACTGGATCGCGAGGTGACCGAGGCCGCCGACGCCGAAGACCGCGACGAGATCGGAGGGCTTGGTGCCCGCGACCTTCACGGCCTTGTACGTGGTCACGCCAGCGCAGGTAAGCGGTGCTGCGTCGACGGGATCGACGCCGACCGGGACCTTGACGACGTACCGCGCGTAGGCCTTCACGTAGTCGGCGAAGGAGCCGTCCAACGTGTAGCCCATGTTCTTCTGCTCGAGGCAGAGCGTCTCCCAGCCGCTCACGCAGTAGTCGCAGATGCCGCATGCGTAGCCGAGCCACGGGATCGCGACGCGGTCGCCGACGACGACCTCCGTCACGCCGGGTCCGATCTCGTCGACGATCCCCACGCCCTCGTGTCCGGGCGTGAAGGGCGGCGTCGGCTTGACCGGCCAGTCGCCGTGCGCGGCATGGATGTCCGTATGACAGAGGCCCGAGGCCTCGACCCGGACGACGATCTCACCTGGCCCTGCAACCGGCTTGGCGACCTCTTCGAGCTGGAGCGGCCGATCGAAGTCGTGCACGACGGCCGCACGCATCGTCGTCGCCGATGTGCTCGTGGACGTCTCCCCGGTGGTGCTGCGCTCGAGGATCGTTGTCATCTGTCGCCTCCTTGTTCGCTTACCCGAAGGCTCGCGGTCCGCGTACCGCGAGCCATCGGGGCAGATGCCGATCCGCGCCGGGAAACTACGGAGCGCGCCTAGTGGGTCGACGTGCCCTTGGGGTTGCCGACCTTGAGGAGACCAACCTGGCCGAGGTCGACGTCCGCGAAGGCGTGGGAGACGAACGGGTAGAGCCCTTCCGCGTCGACCTTCACGTCGAAGAAGGCACCTCCTCCGGCGGGGACGATCGCCGTCTGCACGTTCCGCTGGAACTGCGTCACGTCGCTGTTGATCCAGGCGCGGTCGAGCATCGCGCCGACCACGTGGAAGTTGACGTTGTTCGTCGGCCCCGCGGCGACGACCCAGAACCGCGTCGTCTCTCCGGGATCCGCCGTCAGCGGGTGCGTGACGTACTGGTTCGCGTACCCGTTGAACGTGACCCAGTCGGGCATGCGTGAGCGAGCCTTGCCCATGTCGAGCGAGGCGGGCTCGGACACGCCGTCGCTCGTCAGGTACCACTCGCTGCCGACGAGGACGTACTCGTTGTCGACGGGCGGAAGTGCGGCCCTCGGCTGGACGATGATCGCGCCGTACATCCCGTTCGCGATGTGCGCGAGCACAGGCTTCGTGCCGCAGTGGTACATGTAGATGCCCGGGTCGGAAGCCCTGAACCGAAACGTGATCGACTCGCCCGGCGCGACGTCCCTGAAAGCGACGTTGGGTGCGATGCGGGCGGCATGGAAGTCGATCGAGTGCGGGATCGCGCCGCCGTTCGTCAGCGTCATCTCGACCATCTGGCCCTCGCGGACGTGGATGACCGGCCCCGGCGCGCCATGACCGTCGAATGCCCAGGTGTTGTACTTCACGCCCGGCGCGATCTCGACAACCATGTCCTTCAGCGTCATCTGGACCTTGACGAGGTCACCGACGAGCGCCGCCGGCAGCGTGGCGTCGGTGGCGGCATGCGCCATCGCCAACTCCTCGGCGTTCTCCCCCGTCTGGCCGGCGAAGCTCTGGAGCGGGAGGCTCACGTTGCTGTCGGCGTGAACGGAGTGGTCGGTCGTGCCGGCGGCGATCGCCGCCTCGTCGCGCGCATCGTCGGCGACCCGCACGAGGACGACCGACACGATTGCGAGAACGGCGACGGCGAGTCCGAGGAACACGGCAAGCAGCATCCAGCCGACACCCGAGCCCGATCCTCGATCACGGGTCTGCCGCGGGTACTGCTGCGATGCCTGGTAACTCGTCATGGGCCGGTCCTCCTGATCTCGGGTTCGTCGCCAACGGTAGGCACCGGGCGCGCGTCCGCCATCGTCGTGTCCACGGAGCCGAGCTGCGGATTTTCCGCAGGCTCGGAGCTGGCTCAGAAACCGAGGCCGAGACTGAGGACGGGCTCACGGTCGAGCTGCACGCGGTCGACCATGCCGACCACGCTTCCGGCCTCGACGACCGGGAGGTAGTCGATGCCGTACTGCTCCATGAGCACCCTCACCGCGATCAGCGGCGCATCCCGGGCAACCGTCACGGGCTCCGCCGTCATCCACTCGCGCACGCGCGCCTCGGCTGGATGCGCTCTCGCGGATGCCGCTCGCAGCAGATCGGATGCTGTGAGGGTTCCCACGATCCGGCCGTACTCGCCGACTGCCGCTGCGCGCACGTCTTCTTCGAGCAACCGACCGGCCGCTTCGCCAAGGCTGTCCTCCGGCGCGAGCGTGACCACCGTCGCAGACATGACTGCGTCGACGCGAAGCTCGTCGTCGCTCGCCTGCGTCAGCAGGAGACGGCTCGAGTCGAGATCGGAGATCGTCGCCGAATCGAGAACGTGCTCGATCTCGACCGCGCCCGGCTCGTCGACCGTCAGGGCGCTCGGCGCGGCGGTTCCGGTGAGGGACGCGAGAAACGGCGCGAGGTAACGACCGACGATCTTCGCCGGTGGCCACCAGATGGGATCGAAGCTCGCCATGGGATCGACGGCGGGCTCGAACGCCAGCTCACGGCGCAGGTAGCGGGGTCGCGTCCCGGTGAGGAGCACGCCACGAAGAACCGGTCGGAACCTCGCCGGCTCGATGTCGGCGCCCGCCACCGCAGCGATCGCCTCCGCAGCCGCATCCGCCTGCTGCGTCGCGATCCCACCTTGCTTGACCGTGAAGCTCGTGATGTCGCCGGCGGCGTAGACGTCGGCAACTCCGTGAACGCGGCCGTGGTGATCGACCGGGACGAACCCGTCGACGGTCTGTGGAATCCCGTCGAGTGGTGCGCCCTTCAGGCGGGCGAGCGCGACCACCCGGTCGGCTTCGACCACACCGTCCGGGATCAGCCGAAGGGCCCCGTCCACGACGGCGCCCGGGTACGCGCCGGTCCGCAGGGCGATGCCCCGGTCGGAGAAGAGCTCGCGGATCGCCTCGCTCGCCTGCGGGCCGAACACCTGGAGCGGCTCTTCCTCGGGCGTCACCAGACCGATCTCCACGCCTTTGACGCCGAGCCGCTCGAGATGAGCGGAGGTGAGCAACGCGAGCTCGTAGGCGGGCAGCGAGTAGACCGCTCCCCACGGGATCACGAACGCGACGGAGCCTGCGACACCGTTCGCAAGGTCGCCTAGCAGACTGCCGATCAGCTCGATGTCCGCCGGGCCGCGAAACGTCAGCGCCCCGGGGATCGCCGGCAGCGAGAGAGCGCCACACGCGATGAGCAGCAGGTCGTACTCGAGCTGCGTGTTCCTGGAGGTGTGCGCGACGTGCCTCCACGCATCGATGCCGACGAGGCCTCCTGGCGTGTACGCGGCCCCGATCTCCCGAACGAGGCCGTCGAGCTCGAAGTGCAGGACGTCGCCCTGCTCGAACGGCGCAGCGACGGCCAGGGGGCGGTACCAGAAGTGCGGCTCCGGAGCGAGGAGCTCGACCCGCACTCTGTCCTCGGCGAGCTGGCGGAGAGCCAGGGCTGCCTCGAGCGCCGCGACTCCCCCTCCCGCGATAAGCACCCGCTTCTGCCCCTGGCGATCCATCGGAACCTCCGTGTCGAGTCCACTCGACGATTGCGCACGAGCTGCCGGCGCTCAACCGCGAAAGCCGGGATTCGCAACGCGGCTTACTACGTACGAGATCGAAGGTCGACGCTGCGCGAAGCTAGGGGCCGGCGAGTGCGCCGGCGAGGTCGAGCGTCGAGAGAACGCCTACGGGTCGGCGTTCCACGGGATCGACGACAACGAGGTGCGTGACCCCGGTCCTCGTCATCAGATTCGCAGCCGCGTCGAGCGACGCGGAGGGCGCCACCGTCACCGCCGGCCGCATGGCCGTTCCGCCCGCGCGCTGGTCCGCGAGCGGCCGCACGCTTGCCGCGGCGACGAGGTCGAGGTCGGACACGACGCCCCAGAGCGATCCAGGATCGCCGTCGTGCACCACGATCACGCAGTGAATCTGCTCGGCGCTCATCAGCGCCGCGACGGTCTCGAGCGACTCCTCGGCCGGACAGCTGACGACGCCTCGGTGCATGACCTCGGCCACACGCAACGCCGGGATCGCTCGAAACGCCGACGACGTGGAAACGATCATCCCCGGATGTTCGGGCAGCACGTCGACCGGAGCCTCGGCTGTCCACCACGAAGCCGCTGCGGATAACTACGTGATCACATGCTTGCGGGCGCTGCCGAGCGTCTACGCTCCCGCGCAGCACGCCCGGGAGGAGATGACCGACCAAACCCCACAGGATCGCCTTCGCATCCTCGTCGATACGGGGATCGCGTTGAGCTCCGAGCTCTCGCTCGACGCGTTGCTGCAACAGCTCGTCGAGAAGGCGGCACTGCTCACGAGCGCTCACTACGCGGCGCTCGGCGTCATCGACCAGACCGGAGGCGCACTCGAGCGCTTCCTCACGACGGGTATCGAGCCCGAGGCGCACGCGGCCATCGGAGATCTCCCGAAGGGGCGCGGGATTCTCGGCGTGCTCATCCGGGAGGCCACCCCACTGCGACTTGCAGACCTCACCACTGACCCGCGTTCGGTCGGGTTTCCGCCCAACCACCCGCCCATGCGGACCTTTCTCGGAGTTCCGATCGTGCTCCGCGGCGTTGCGTACGGGAACCTCTACCTCACCGAGAAGCAGGGAGGCGAGGAGTTCACCGAGGAGGACGAGGAGCTCATCCAGCTGCTTGCCGCGCAGGCGGCTGTCGCGATCGAGAATACGCGGCTGTACGAGACCTCGACTCGCTGGCTTCGCCATCTCGAGTCGTTGAACGAGATCGGCGAGGCTCTGGCGGGCGAGCTCGAGCTCGAGCCGCTCCTGGGGCTCGTCGCGCGACGGTTACGGGGCCTCGTACCCGCTCGCATGGTGCTCATCGCGTTGCCGGAGCCCGGCACCGACCGTCTGCGGATCGCCGCGGCGGACGGCGACGGGTCCGATGCGTACGGGCTCGTCGGAATGGATCTGGAGCTCGGTGGGTCGAAGACCGGGCGCGTTCTCAGTCGCGGCCGAAGCGAGCGGGTCGACTCGGTGCTCGACGATCCCGAGATCGATCAGCAGGTCGCTCGGCGAATGGGTGTTCGCTCGGCCCTCTACGTCCCCCTGTTCGTCGGGGCGCGCGCAATCGGCGTCATCGTGGCGCACGACAGGCTCGGAACGACCTCGAGCTTCAACGACGAAGACGTCCGCCTCGCGGAATCGCTGGCAGCGCGAGCCGCGATCGCGGTCGAGCTGTCGGAGCGGGTGAGCCGGGACACCGTGCGCCGGGTCGTGGAGGCGCAGGAGAACGAGCGGGCCCGGCTCGCACGAGAGCTCCACGACGAGACCGGCCAGGCACTGACGTCGATCCTGCTCGGGCTGAAGTCGCTCGACGACCGTGTCGACACGGACGAAGGCCGGGCTGCGGTCGCCGAGCTCCGCGAACTTGTCGTCGCGACCTTGCAGGACGTACGGCGGCTTGCGGTCGAGCTCCGGCCGGCGGCGCTCGACGACTTCGGTCTCGTGCCCGCGATCGAGCGTCTCGGCGACCTGAGCGGCGAACAGGGGGGCGTCTCGATCGACGTTCGCTCGGACCTCGGCGACAGGCGTCTCCCCGCGGAGGCCGAGACCGTGCTCTACCGGATCACACAGGAAGCCATGACGAACGTCCTGAAGCACGCGGACGCGAAGCTCGTGCGCGTGCATCTGAGCCGATCAGAGCGCGGCGCGACGCTCGTCGTCCAGGACGACGGCAAGGGCTTCGATCCCGACCGCGTGAGCGACGACAGCGTCGGCCTCGTCGGCATGCGCGAACGCATCGCGCTCCTGGGCGGGCGACTGACGATCGAGTCGACCGAGGGCGCGGGCACGATGCTGACCGCAGAGGTTCCGATCGAATGATTCGCGTTCTCATCGTCGACGATCATGCCGTCGTCCGCGCCGGGCTCCGTCGCCTGCTCGATGCCGAGGAGGACATCGAGACGGTGGGCGAGGCGCCCAACGCCGACCGCGCGGTGTTCGAGGCGCTCGACGCGCACCCGGACGTCGTCCTGATGGACCTCGTGATGCCCGAGAAGGGAGGCATCGAAGGCATGCCCGCCGTTCTCCAGGCGGTGCCGGAGACCCGGGTGCTCGTTCTCTCCATGCAGGACGATCCCCGCTATGTCCGCGCAGCCTTCGAGGCCGGCGCGAGCGGGTACGTCGTCAAGGAAGCCGCCGATACCGAGGTCGTCGCCGCGATCCGCGCGGTCGCGGCGGGCGAGCGGTACGTCCATCCGGCGCTCGGCGCGAAGCTCGTGGCAGCGGAGTCCGAGGATCGCCGGCGCGCCGAGCAGGATCCGCTGTCCGAGCGCGAGCGGGAGATACTCCGACTCCTCGCATTCGGCCACACGAACCAGGAGATAGCGAAGCAGCTGTACATCTCCGTTCGCACGGCGGAGACGCACCGAGCGCACATCATGCGGAAGCTCGGCCTCTCGAGCCGTGCCGAGCTCGTCCGCTACGCGCTCGCCGAGGGCCTGCTCGAGTCGGACTGACGAGAAGGGCGGCTGTCGCCGCCCTTCTCTCTTCGCCCCGGGAGGTCGGAGCGTTCGCTATCCGGGACCTCCCGTCTCCCGGATCACCCGGTGACCGGTTGCGTGGACGGAGCTCGCTGTGCCGCGGCGGCCTCTGCCTCGCGGCCGAACACCGCGAACGCGAGGATCACGAGCCCGATGCCGGTCAAGAGCAGGGCGACTCCGACGACGATGCCGAACACGGCCAGTCGCTCAGCCATGTAGCTGACGTTGAGCGCCGTCGTGAGCGCAGTCGCAGTGACCCAGGTATTGCGCGCCGAGTTCGCGACGGGATTGCCTTCCTCGTCCTTGAGGGCGGCCTCCTCGTCGCTCGTGCCCGCGGGATCATCCGGGTTCTCGGCCGAGACGAACCGGCCCATCTCTGCATAGGTCAGCCCGCCCGTGCCTTCGAACACATGCTCGCGCATGACCAGAGCGAATGCACGCGACTGGTCACCGGTCGTCACCTGCTCGCCCGCCCACTGCTCGGCGTGCTCTGCCACCGCAGGGTCGTCGGCCGTGCCGAAGACGATGCCCTCGTCCCTGATGGCGTCGCGGGTCGTGTTGAACCCCGTGACGCCCATGAAGATGGCGGCCACGCCGAAGACGATCATCAAACCTCCGGCGATGAATCCGCCGATCTCCCACATCCTTCTACTACCTCTCATCGCTCCACCTCCCGGGTGAGCCTTCTATGACCTGATGCGAGGCATCGTCCGTCGCGAGCGCCACTCGGCCATCCGGAAACCCTCGCGCAGATCGTGCGTGCGATCCGCGCTGCGATCGCGGAGAACTACCGACGGTGAGAGCGCTGAGCCGTCTTCGGAACGAAACCTCGCTCCGAGCGACGAGCCGGCGGCAGAACCCCCGGACTCGTCCGCACGCAAAGCTGCCCGGGATCGTTCCCCGGGCAGCAATGCCCGCCTCGTGTCAGTGAACGACCAGAACGTCGCAGTGAGCGCGGCGCTGAACCGATCCGCTGACGCTGGTTCCGAGCAGTTCCGAGACGAAGCTCGTGTGGGCGCTACCGACGACGATCAAGTCGGCACCCGCGGTCCCGGCAACGTCGAGGATCGTGTCGGCGGGATCGCCGAGGCCGAGCTGCGACGCGGCCTCTATGCCCCTGCGGGCAAGCTCCTTCTGGGCGATGCTCAGCTGCTCGCGATGGAGCTCGGGCGGCTCGACCGGGTCGATCGGGCCGATACCGTGCGCTGCCCCGACGAGCACGGGGGCGACGCTGACGACGGTAACGCGCGCACCGAACGCCTGCGCGAGCTCGGCGGTTCGATCGAGCGCGCGCTTGGCCGTCTCGGTGTCGTCGTAACCCAACACAATCGACTTCATGTCTATCTCCTTCCGTCGAGCCGTACCGTCGCCCGTGCGGCCTCGTAGGTCACCGGTAGTAACCCGTGCGCTCGAGGTGGTTTCTCCGAGAACGGCGAGAAGAAATGCGGGAAGTCCGCGAGACGCAGCCCGATCACTACCGATGGCGCAGAGTCGGCTCGCCATGAGGCTGTGGGCATGCACGCGCCGACGGTCGACGAAGCGGGAGTTCGCCTTCGCGAGCTGCGCCTCGAAGAGTGGTACGACCTCGCCCTCGCGGGAGTCGCCGTCGCACTCGCCGTGGGAGCGGCGGAGCTGGCGCCGTCGCTGGCTCTCCCCCTTCTGATCGGTGGTCTCGCTCTCGGCGCGCTCGGGATCCGGGCGCTCTGGCGCCACTGGGATCTCGTCGATCGCCTGGCGGACAAGCCCGACGCGTACCGGATCCCCGAAGTGCTGGCCTACGCGTCGCGCGAGACGACGATGGAGCGGCGGCGCAGATACGCAGCGCTCATCCACCACCAGCTCGGACCGGCGCATACGGGTCGGAGCGCCGGTTTGGACGCTGCGGCCGACGAGCTGGCAGCACTCGCCGACGAGCTGGAGGACGAAGCGCTGGAGCTGAGCCCGGCCTGCGCCGTGGCGTGCTCCCGGCTCTGTAGCGACCCGAGCGCGAGCCCGCTGCTCAACAAGGAGCTGCCGCAGGACGAGCTCCGATCGAGAGCGCGCCGTATCCGGTCCGGCTTCACGTCCCGTCAGACACGCTGAGTCGGGAATGATGGCGAGACCGATGACTCTCGATGCCGCCGACGTCATCCTCCGGGACGGCAGAACGCTCCGGCTGCGTCCGCCGCGGGCGGAAGATGCGGGCGCACTGCTCGCGTTCTTCGCCTCACTCTCCGAGCGAAGCCTCTATCTCAGGTTCCACGGCTCGCGGAAGGTGGACGAACGCATCGTCGAGCCTGTTCTCGAGCCGGACTGGGAGGAGCGAGGCGCGCTGGTGGGAACGCTCGCCGACGGCGACGGCGAACTCGTCGTGGCCGTCGCGAACTACGTGCGACTCCGCGACCCGGCGACCGCGGAGGCTGCGTTCGCCGTTGCCGACGAGCATCAGCGTCGCGGCATCGGCACCCGGCTGCTCGAGCAGCTCGCGGCTCGGGCCGCGGAGGTGGGCATCGAGCGCTTCGTGGCGAGCGTCCTCGCGGACAACCGCGACATGCTCGGCGTCTTCGAGGCCGCAGGCTTCGAGCTCGCGCGCGAGCTGGAGGGCGGCGAGGTCGAGGTGCAGTTCCCGATCGTCTCGACCGAGCGGTATCGGGAACGCGTCGCCGAGCGAGATCACACGGCGGTCACGGCGTCGCTGCGGCCGTTCTTCGAGGCGAGCAGCGTGGCGGTCGTCGGCGCGTCTCGGCGGCGCGGGTCGATCGGAGGCGAGCTGTTCCGGAACATTCTCGCCGGGGACTTCACGGGGGTCGCGTACCCGGTCAACCGCGGCGGAGAGGCTGTCGCCGGTGTGCGCGCGTACCGCTCGATCGAGGAGATCGCAGAGACGGTCGACCTCGCCGTGCTCGCAGTGCCCGCCGAGCGGATCCTCGTTGCGGCGGAGCAGGCGCTGCAAGCGGGCGTGCGCGCGCTCGTCGTCATCTCCGCCGGGTTCGCGGAGGTCGGCGCCGACGGCTTGGCACGACAGCAGCAGCTGCTCGCGCTGGTGCGGGCGAGCGGCGGCCGGCTCATCGGCCCGAACTGTCTCGGCATAGCGGTTGCGGGTACGAGCCTGAACGCCACGTTCGCCGCCCGCTTCGCGGCGAGCGGCAACATCGGATTCTCGTCCCAGAGCGGGGCGCTTGCGATCGCCGTGCTCGAGGCTGCAGAGACGCGCGGGCTCGGGCTCTCGTCGTTCGTCTCGATCGGGAACAAGGCCGACGTCTCGTCCAACGACCTTCTCGAATGGTGGGAGGACGACGCGGCAACCCAGGTCGTCCTCCTCTACCTCGAGTCCTTCGGGAACCCCCGACGCTTCGGACAGCTCGCGCGGAGGGTCGCGCGACGCAAGCCGATCCTCGCGCTGAAGAGCGGAACGACGACGATCGGGCAACGTGCCGCGTCGTCCCACACGGCCGCTCTGGCAGGTTCCGACGCGGCCGTCGAGGCGCTGTTCCACCAGGCGGGAGTCATCCGTGCGACCTCGCTCGAAGAGCTGATCGACGTCGCGACGCTGCTGTCGAGTCAGCCCGAGCCACAGGGACGCAGGGTGGCCGTGCTCACGAATGCCGGTGGACTCGGAATTCTGTGCGCCGATGCCTGCGACGCCGCAGGCCTGGAGCTGCCCGAGCTGTCCGAGGAGACACGCGTGGCGCTGGCGGCGCTCCTGTCGCCCGAGGCGAGTCTCGCGAACCCGGTCGACATGCTCGGCGGAGCGACCGCCCAGACGTATGCGGACGCTCTCCGGCTGTTGCTGCACGACCCGCACGTCGATGCGGTGATCACGCTCTTCGTGCCGACCGTGACGGCGCTCGCCGATGACGTCGCCCGAGCGATCGACGACGTCGCGGCTGCCGAGGCCGTCGGAAAGCCGCTGCTCGCCGTGCTCATGGCCGGCGCGGGCGTGCCGGAAGCGCTCCGCTCGGGCGAGAGCCGTGTCGCCGCGTTCGCGTATCCCGAATCTGCCGCCCGGGCGCTCGGGCGCGTCGCCGGGCGTGCCGACTGGCTTCACCGGCCGCACGGGGCCATCCCCACACTCGACGACGTCGACCGGCAGGCAGGGTCGCAGGTCGTCGCCCAGGCGCTCGAGCGCGGTGAGGACGTCTGGCTCGAGCCCCGGGAGGCACGCCAACTCCTTCAGGCGTACGGAATTCCCCTCGTCGACGAGCGAGTCGCAGACGACGCCGCGTCAGCTGTCGAGGCGGCCCGACACCTCGGCTACCCGGTCGTCGTGAAGTCCGCGGAGCCCGGCGCTCACAAGACGGACACCGGGGGCGTCGCACTCGATCTTGCCGACGACGATGCCGTACGCCAGGCCGTCGAGGCCATCGGTACCCCCGTCCTCGTGCAGCCGATGGTGCGCGCAGGTGCCGAGCTCCTCGTCGGCGTCGTCCAGGATCCCGTGTTCGGCCCCCTCGTGGCGGTCGGGCCGGGCGGCGTGCTCGCCGAGCTCATCGGCGAGGCAGCCTTCCGGATCGCGCCGCTCACGGATCAGGATGCCGAAGAGCTCGTCCTCGGCGGCAAGGCCGGACGGCTCGTTCGCGGGTTTCGCGGCGCACCGGCCGCGAACGCGGGATCGATCATCGACCTCGTCCATCGCCTCGGCCGCCTCGGGGAGGCACTGCCGGCCGTGGTCGAGCTCGACCTGAATCCGGTCATCGCTCACCCCGACCGCTGCGTCGCGGTCGATGCGCGGATCCGGGTGCGTCACCCCGAGCCGGTCGCTCGCGCGAAGACCTGGTAGCCGCAGGCACTACGGGTTCTCCGCGAGCGAATCAGTAGCGGCACCGATGAGCGGATCGCGACCAGCACGCACGATCGGACGGAACGCGACGAAGGAGGATCTAGTGAAGATCAGCGATCTCATGTCGACAGATGTGGTGACGACGACACCAGACGCGACGCTGCGGGACGTGGCGCGCATGCTGGTCGAGCACAAGGTCTCGGGCCTGCCCGTCTGTGACGACGCAGGCACTGTCGTCGGAGTCGTGAGCCAGGGAGACATCCTGTTCAAGGAGCAGGGCCCGATCGAGACCCGTGACGGTCTTCTCGGATGGCTCCTCGACGCGCCGTCCGAATCCGACCTCGAGAAGGCGCGGGCGCGCACCGCCGGCGAGGCGATGACTCACCCGCCCGTCACCGCGGTGCCCTTCGAGTCGGCCGCTGCAGCCGCGCGGCGCATGACGGAGAAGGGAGTGAACCGCCTTCCGGTGGTCGCGATGGACGGTCGTCTGGTCGGGATCCTCACGCGAACAGACCTGATCCGCGCGTTCGTGCGCCCCGACCACGTCATCGCGGCCGAGATTCGCGACGAGGTGCTCCGCAGGGTGCTCTGGCTGACGCCGGACGCGATCGCCGTCGACGTCCATGACGGCGAAGTCGATCTCGCCGGAAAGCTCGACACCCAGGCCGACGCGGACGTCCTCGCGAAGCTCGTCGCGCAGGTCCCCGGTGTCGTCGCCGTGCGCTCCGTAGTGACGGTCCAACCCGAGAAGGCAGTTGCGCACCACTAGAGAGGAGACCGACATGAGCATCTTCAAGAGCCACCGCTACGGAGTTCGGGCGGAGTGGCACGATGGCAAGCGCGTCACCGTGTCGGCACCGGGGAAGCCGGTTCTGGACGCCGCGCTCCCGTCGGACTTCAAGAACGGGGTGCCGGGCGTCTGGAGCCCCGAGGAGCTGCTGATCGCTTCGCTGGCGACGTGCTTCGAGCTCACCATGATCGCGGTCGCGCAGTACAGAGATGTTCCGCTTCATGACGTTCGCGTCGACGCGACCGGCCACGTCGAACGGAAGGGCTACCTGTACAGGCTGATCCTGCTCGAACTGGACGTCCACGCCGAGACGGACGTCGGGCGACGAGGCGACATCGAGCACATCGTCCAGGTGGCGCACGAGGGATGCCTCGTCGGCAACGCCCTCGATGTCCCGGTTCGCGTCGACGTCTCGATCGACGAGGTAGCCCTCGCCGAGGCGGCGACATGACGGAGAAGCAGTCACGGTGACACTCATCTGGTTCGTCGGCGACGAGAAGGTGGTGACGTTCGATCCCGTGAGCTGGTGGGCCGGGACGCTGCTCCTCGCGATTGCGCTCGATCTCAGCCGGCAGCACGCTCCTCAACTCGGCAAGACGCCGCGGCACGAGTGATCTGCCCGTGCAGCCGGGGAACGCTGCGCACTCCCGATCCGTCGAGCACGTAAGTCGCGAGCTCGACAGCGATCTCGAGCGAGGCCTTACGCACCGGGAGGCGGAGGACCGGCTCGCGCGGTTCGGTCCCAACCGGCTCGCGCGCGCTGCGCGGCCCCGGTACGCGGCGATCGCTCTCCGGCAGTTCGCCGATCCGCTCGTCGGTTTGCTGGTCGGCGCGGCGGTGGTGTCCGGCTTGATCGGCGAGTACGTCGAAGCGATCGCAATCGGCGCGATCGTTCTGCTGAACGCCGGCCTTGGCTTCACGCAAGAGGCGCGTGCAGAGCACGCCGTGCTCGCGTTGCGCGACGTGCTGGAGCGCCGCGCAAACGTCGTCCGCGACGCGCTCGAGCACGAGGTCGGCGTCGAGGCCGTCGTTCCGGGCGACCTCGTCGTTCTGCGAGAGGGCGAACGTGTCCCGGCGGATGCGCGGGTCGTTTCAGCCGCGGGACTGGCAGTGGACGAGTCCGCGCTCACAGGGGAGTCGGTGCCGGTCGACAAGCTGGTCGAGCCGGTGCCGCGAGACGCACCGCTCGCCGAGCGATCCTCGATGGTCTACGCCGGCTCTGCCGTCACGCGCGGCCGCGGCCGCGCTCTCGTCACCGCCACCGGTCCTCTGTCGGAGCTCGGCCGCATCGCCGGCCTGACAGCGCAGGCAGAGCCGCCGCCCACGCCGCTCCAGCGCCGCGTGCGAGGGCTTTCGCAACTGATGGTCGGTCTCGGGATCGTGGTCACACTCACCCTAGGCGGAGCCATGCTGGCTCAGGGATCGACGCTCGAGGAGGCCTTTCTCGTCGGGGTCTCGGTAGCCGTCGCAGCGGTGCCCGAGGGACTCGCCGCGACCGTCACCATCGCGTTGGCGCTCGGCGCGCGCGCGATGGCCGCGCGCGGAGCCATCGCGCGCAGGCTGACCGCAGTCGAGACCCTGGGCAGCGCGACGGTGATCGCCTCCGACAAGACGGGGACGCTCACCGAGAACCGGCTGCGCGTCGCCGCGCTGCGGCCGGCTTCGGATCGAGAGACGGACGGCCTTCTCGTCGCGGCGGTTCTCGCGTCGAGCGCCCACCCCGTCGAGGGAGGCGAGCTCGGGTACACGGGCGACCCGGTCGACGGTGCGCTCGTTCTCGCCGCACGAGAGCGGGGGCTCTCGCCCGAAGCGCTCACGCCGAGCGGACGACTCGTCCGTGAGCTTCCCTTCGACTCGGTTCGAAAGCGCATGACGCTCGTCTACGAGGAACCCAACGGGTTCCGGGCCTATGTGAAAGGTGCCCCCGAAGTGGTGTTCGAGCGCGCGACGACCGGAGCACGGGAGCTCGCCGAGTTGGAACGGGTCGCGGACTCGTGGGCGGCCGACGGCCTGAAGGTGCTCGCGATCGCGGAGCGCCGGCTGCCCGACGCGTCCCTGGACGACGAGGCGGTCGAGTGCGATCTCGAGCTCGTCGGCGTCGTCGCGCTCCACGATCCCCTGCGCGCGTCGGCACACGGGGCCATTCGCGACGCTCTTGCGGCCGGCCTGCGGGTAGAGATGGTCACCGGTGACCATCCCGTGACCGCACGCGCGATCGCGCGCCGACTGGAGCTGCCGGACACGGCGGTGCACGCTCGCGTGACCCCCGCGGAGAAGCTGAAGCTCGTCGAGGCGCTTCAGGAGCGGGACGAAGTCGTCGCGGTCACCGGCGACGGCGTCAACGACGCTCCTGCCCTTCGGCGGGCGGACGTCGGAGTGGCGATGGGAAAGAGCGGAACCGAGGCGGCACGAGAGGCCGCCGACCTCGTCCTGACGGACGACGACTTCGCCACGATCGTCGCAGCGATTCGCGAAGGTCGAGCGATCGGGGACAACATCCGGAAGTTCGTCGCGTTCCTGCTCTCCGCCAACCTCGGCGAGGTCGCTCTGTTCAGCGCCGCGATTTTCGCCGGTCTCGGCGCCCCGATGACCGTGGTGCAGGTGCTTCTCGTCAACGTCCTCACAGACGGCCTGCCAGCGATCGCCCTCGCACGCGATCCGGCCGCACCGCAGACGATGGTCCGAGGACCGCAACGCGGAGATCGTCTCTTCCCGCCGCGCGCCTGGGGCGCGCTCGCGGCGATCGGTGCCCTCGTGGGAGCAGCAGCGTTCGGCGCGTTCCTCGTCGGCCGGGAGGGCGACGGAGAGGCAGCCCAGACGATGGCGTTCACGACCCTCGCCTTGGCCGAGCTCGCACTCGTGTTCGCCGTGCGGTCGCCCGTCGAGTCGGCGTGGTCGGCGCCGCGCAACCGGTATCTGCTCGGAAGCGTCGTCGCGTCGGTCGCTCTCGTGTTCGGAGCGGTGTATCTGCCGTTCCTCCACGAGCCCTTGGGCACGGTGTCGCTTCGCTCCGGCGAGCTTGCTGTCGTCGCGTTTCTCGCGCTGATGCCGTTCGTATGGGTCGAGGCCGGCAAGGCGGTCGCTCGCCGTGCCGGCTGGAGACTCGAGGGGGTCCCCGGATGACACGACGCCCGATCGTCAGACGGCTCACAGGCGTCGTGCGCGACTACTTGCCGGATCTCGTCTACGGAGCGAACGACGGGATCATCACGACGTTCGCCGTCGTCTCGGGGGTAGTCGGCGCCAACCTCTCCGAGCGGATCATTCTCATCCTCGGCTTCGCGAACCTCGTCGCGGACGGCTTCTCCATGGGAGCGAGCAACTTCCTCGCCCGTCGCTCGTACGCGGAGGCGGAAGACCGCGCCGATCGTCCCGAGGCGATGCGTCATGGCGCGGCGACGCTGGTCGGCTTCCTCATCGCAGGAATCGTTCCTCTCGTCGCGTACGTCGTCCCCCTCTCCGACGACTATCGCTTCCCACTCGCCATCGTCCTCACGCTCTCGGCGCTGTTCGCGGTGGGCGCTGCTCGCGCGCTCGTCACCCGTCTCGGCTGGATCCGCAGCGGGCTCGAGATGCTCTGCGTCGGCGCCTTGGCCGCGGCAGTCGCCTACTCGATCGGCGCACTCGCATCGGCGCTGACCTAGACCTCTAGCCGACTAGAGGAGCCGCGACAGCCATGGAACCGGCGCTCGACCTCCGGAGACCGTGCCATCCGCCAGGCCCGATACCACTTCGGGAGCCGTGGCCGAACCCGTGTTCACACCTACCGGCCTCGATGCTCTCCCTCCTCCCGAGATGGCGCGGAGAGCCGAGCAGGTCGGCGTGGGCAAGGCCGAGATGTCCACCGCCGACACGCTGGCGCTCTCCGTCCTGGCCGGTGCCTTCATCGCCCTCGGCGCCATCTTCGCCACGACGGTCACGGCTGGAGCATCGGATGTGCCGTTCGGCGTGGTTCGCCTGCTGGGCGGCCTCGCATTCTCGCTCGGTCTGATCCTGGTGATCGTCGCCGGCGCCGAGCTCTTCACTGGCAACAACCTCATCGTCATGGCCTGGGCGAGTCGCCGGGTGAAGACGATGCGCGTCGCGCGCAACTGGACGCTGGTCTATTTCGGGAACTTCGCGGGCGCCATCGCGACGGCGCTGATCCTCTACGTGTCGAAACAGTACGAACTCGGTCAAGGCGCGGTCGGCGTCCAGGCGTTGTCGATCGCCGCCGCAAAGACGGATCTCGGCTTCGTCCAGGCGGTCGCACTCGGCGCGTTCTGCAACGGGCTCGTCTGTCTCGCGGTGTGGCTCTGCTACAGCGCTCGTACGACGACGGACAAGATCCTCTCGATCGTCCCGCCGATCGCCGCCTTCGTCGCCGCCGGCTTCGAGCACTGCGTCGCGAACATGTTCTTCATCCCGATGGGCCTGTTCATCTCCGGCGACGAGGCCTTCGTCTCGTCGCAGCCGTCGGTTCCGGATCTTTCGAACCTCACCTGGGAGCGATTTCTCGTCGGAAACCTCGTCCCCGTGACCATCGGCAACGTCGTCGGCGGAGCGCTGATGGTCGGTGCGATCTACTGGTTCGTCTACCTCCGTTCGGGTCGCCCAGGGTCGGACGAAGCCCAACGTCCGTCCCGAGCCTAGAGTCGTCGACACGGATCGGCGGACCGAACGCTTCACGCCCGCTGTGCGGCGACGTCGAACGCGGCCTTCACGCCGTAGTAGCGCTGCCTCGCCTCGTCGAGCGTGTCGCCGATGGCGGTCAGCCCGACGCGGCCGGCGACCGCGATCGCGCTCACCATGTGCAGGACGACACCGACCTCGCGCTCGCCGTCCCACCCCAGCCCACGCTGCTGGACGACGTCGAGGAGGTCGTCCGGCGTCAGCGACTGGTACGCGGGCGAGTGGAGATGGTCCGTGGCCGCGTAGTGCTTGATGTCTCCGAAACGGGTGCGCCACTCCCCGGCGAGCGGGTCGTACACGCCGTCCGTGAGGCTCGTGAGCGCGAACAGGGGGTGCGTCGTGCCTCCGGAGCGGAGGTTGATCTCGAGCGCGTACGGCTCCCAGTGGCCGTCCCTGCGCACCGCCGCGAAATCGACGGCTGCTCGGCCGATGACGCCCTCGCGCGCGAGTCGCCGACCAACCTTGAGAGCCTCGGACGCGATCAGCGACGCGTAGCCGGGATCGGCCGGGAAGTGACATCCGAAGTACGTCTGGCCATGGGCGCCGCCGAGCACCTGGTCGTGCGTCGACATGATGTCGACCTGTCCCGCGGGGCTCATGCGCAGTTGGACGCTGGGGCTGCGGAAGTCCTCGCCCTCGATCAGCTCCTCGACGATGCCGCCCTGCTCGTCGACCATCGCGAGGTAATGGTCGAGATCCGCCGTCTCGTCCTCGAGCTCGATCGCCGCACGTAGATCTCGTGATGCCGTGTCGAGGTCGAGCACCGCGTTCCCGAGACCGCTCACGCCGAGGTCGAGCTTGAGGACGGCGGAGCGTGCCGCCTGGCTTCTCGCGCGCAACTCGTCGAGCGCGCCGGAGAGGTCGTCGGAACCCCTGACGTCGAGTCCGACCGGATGCTGGACGCCCTCCTCGGCGAACACCGTCCGGCTTCCGGTCTTCGAGCCCAGCCAGTTCAACGCCGGGTCGCAGCCGTAGATCGGAAGCTGAAGCTCTTCGGCGAGTCGCGCCTCGTCGTCGGTCATGCTGAACGGGATGATCATCCCGACCTCGGGCCGACCGATGAGCCGCCTGATCCGTTCGACTGCACCGGGCCGCGCGAGAAGCTTCCGGGACAGCGGCTCGTTCCGTCCGTCGACGAGCGAGACCGCTTCGAACCGGCTCCGCGCCTCAGGCGTGTCGAGCTCTGGAACGAGCGAGAAGTAGTAGTCGACGACGCGAGAGTGAATCGGCTGCGATGTCACATAGATCACGCGCGACCGCGGTGCTCGCAGCAGGCTCAGTACCAGGCAGAGGAAGCGCTCCTCGTAGGCGGGGAAGACCGGAATCAGCTGGTCGGGCACGTCGAAGCTGATCGAGTGGACGACGACGACGGTCCGTTCGACGTCGCCGATCGAGCGCAACGTGACGGTCGGCCAGATGTTGCGGAACTGCGCCTGGAGCTCGGCGAACGTCTGCTCTGCCATGGGTGGTGGACGCTACTTCGCGCCGCTCACCGTTGCTAGCGTGGCGACGTGGGGACGGCGCTCGACGGACGGGTCATCGCGGTCGCGGGCGGAGCCGGCAACCTCGGTCCGACGGTCGTTCGGCGACTCGCCGACGCGGGCTCGCACGCGTGCGTCTGCGGTCGTGACCGCGCGGCCCTCGAGGCGCTCGCGTCGGAGATCGAGAAGCCGATCGAAACCGACGTCGTGGACCTCCTCGATCCCGTCGCGACCAGGTCGTGGGCGGCAGATCTGGCCGCGCGGCACGACGGCCACGTGGACGGGCTCGTCCACCTCGTGGGCGGCTGGCGCGGCGGCACCCCCATCGAAGAGGCTCCGCTCGAGGACTGGGACTTCCTCAGCGCGTTGCTGGTGCGAACGGTTCAGCACGCGACGCAGGCATTCGCGCCGTCGCTGATGAAGAGCACGCGCGGACGGTTCGTCCTCGTCTCGGCCGGGCAAGCCCAGGCTCCGACGCATACCAACGCCGCGTACGCCGCCGCCAAGGCCGCCTCGGAGACGTGGACGCTCGCACTGGCGAACCGCTTCACGGGAACAGGCGCGACGGCGAACATCGTGGTGGTCGGATCCATCGTGACGCCCGCGATGCGCGAGGAGAGCCCCGACAAGGACTTCTCCACGTTCACGCCCGCTGAGGAGATTGCCGCGGCGATCGCGTATCTCTGCTCGGACGCCGCGTCCTCGATGAACGGACAGCGCGTCACACTTCGCGGCGCAGTCTGAGCTACGAGCGTCTAACCCACAGAGGGCGTCTAGACGACAGCGGCTCGCGCCTGTCGCTCGGCCCGAAGCTGCAGCGGCACGAGCGAGACCAGGCACACGAGCGCGAACCAGAGGTAGGCGCTCGGGGTACCGAGAAGCAGGCACAGGCCGAGCAGGGCGAGCTGCGTCGTGAGCCCGAGGTTCGCGAGGAACGTGACGCTGAAGCGGTCGTAGGCTGCTCGCCCGCCGAAGCGCCACTCCGACACCGAGCGCACCGCGCGATCCAGTGGCGCGAACAGCATGGCGTAGAGCGAAGCGAGCACCCGCTCGGCCGGGCCGCCCGTCGCCACGGGCTGTCGCCTCGGGATGTCGTGCGCCTCGCGGTACAGCTCCGTCACGTTGAAGTCGACCGCAAGGACGAGCGTGAGCGCGACGAACGAGACCGCTGCAAGAAACGGCCGTCCGGTGACGTAGCCGAGCATCGCGAAGAGAGCCGCATTCACGACGAGATCGGCGACCGTGTCGAGATACCGGCCCGTGAGCGTGACCCTGCCGGAGGCGCGGGCGAGCTGTCCGTCCATGTTGTCCAGGAGTGTCTTCAGCTGCAGCAGCACCGCGGCGCCGATCAACTGGCCGCGTCCCAGTGCAAGCGCAGCGAGCAGCCCTACTGCCGCATTCGCTAGGACGACGGCAGGCGGTGACACGCCGATCCGCTGAAGCAGCGGCACGAAGACGTTCGAAAGCGGCCGGAAGACCGACTCGAGGAGCAGCTCACGACCTGCTCTGCGCTCTTCGATCGAGCTCGGAGCGTCCTCGCTGGGATCCGTCATCGCAACCGATCGTAGATACTGCTGCCGTGACCCCTGAAGGCTGGACAGAAGTCGACAAGGCTCTCGAGCGCACATTCGAGTTCGACTCGTTCGTCGACTCCCTGGCGTTCGTGAACCGGGTCGGTGAGCTCGCCGAAGCCGAGGACCATCACCCCGACATCGCGATCCACTACGACAAGGTGACGTTGCGCTGGTGGACGCACACCGCCGGCGGCATCACGGATCGCGACCGCGAGCTCGCCGAGAAGTCCGCGAAGCTCTAGCTCGCCGCGGACTTGACGACCACGACCGGGCACGCCGCGTGGCTGACGACGTGTCGGCTGACGGAGCCGAGCAGGGCCGCCTTCAGCCCGGTGCGTCCGTGCGATCCAACGACGACGAGGTCCGCCGTCGCGCTCTCGGCGACGAGCGCGTCGCCTGCATCGCCCTCGACGAGCTTCTGTTCGAGCTCCACATCGGGATCCGAGCCGAGCGCATCCGACAGCGCCGTCTCGAGGGCGCTCCGCGCCGCGTCGCTCTCGGCGCCGAGCTGACCAGCGAGATCTCCGGCGGGCATCGCAAGCATCCCCGGATCGCCGAGGGGCTGCGCGGGAATGAACGACCAGGCGTGAACAGCACGCAGCGACGTTGCGCGCAGACGCGCCTCGTCGGCCGCCCAGCGGAGCGCCTCGAGCGAGGCTTCCGATCCGTCGACGCCGACCACGATCGCGTTGGCCACGGCGCCCAGCGTACCGCGGCTCTCGCCCCGGTAGCAGTCTGGTGCGTGGCAGCCCGTCGTTCGTGGGGTGCAGCGCTTGTACCGGCTTGTTACGTGGGTATGGTGGCCGCGTGATGGCTGCGCCGCGCGTCACGCTGTACGACGTCGGCCCGCGCGACGGCCTGCAGAACGAGCCGGAGGTCCTCGACGCCGCAACACGCGCCCAGCTCGTCCGGAAGCTCGTCGGCGCCGGCCTGCCGGCGATCGAGGTCGCGAGCTTCGTCGACCCCCGGCGTGTCCCGCAGATGGCGCACGCCGAGAAGGTCGTGGAGGCGGTCGGGGCCGCGCCCGGTGTCGTTCGCGCAGGGCTTGCCCTCAACGAGCGTGGCTACGAACGGCTCGTCGCAACGGGGCTCGACGAGGTGCGGTTCGCCTTCGGCGTCACCGAGTCGTTCAACGAGCGCAACCAGGGCGCGTCCGTCGCAGCGTCGCTGAAGGACGCCCGCCGCACCGTCGAGCGTGCGCGAGAGGACGGACTCCGCGCGACCGTGACGCTGAGCGTCGCCTTCGGCTGTCCGTTCGAGGGCGAGGTGGATCCGGGCTGGGTTCTCGAGGTCGCAGGGCTCGTCGCCGAGACCCGCCCCGACGCTCTCGTCCTCGCCGACACCATCGGAGTCGCTGTACCGGGTGCCACCCGCGAACTCGTCGCGCGCGTCGCCGCGCTCGGCCTTCCCGTAGGCGGTCACTTCCACAACACGCGAAACACCGGCTACGCGAATGCGCTCGCCGCACTCGAGGCCGGCGCGACGGTGCTCGACGCGTCGATCGGAGGGCTCGGCGGCTGCCCGTTCGCGCCGAACGCGACGGGGAACATCGCGACGGAGGACCTCGTGTACGCGCTCCATCGCGACGGCGTCACGACCGGAGTAGACCTCGACGCCCTGGTCGAGGTGGCGGCGTGGGTCGCCGAGACGCTCGGCCGGCAGCTCGACGGACAGCTCTACCGCGCCGGCACCTTCCCGCCCTAGCGTGCCGGGAGAACGGTGCCGCGCACCTCGGCGAGCTCGTTCTCGCCCGCGCGGCCCCGGAGCACGACCTCGTCGCCGTCCTCGAGGAACGTCCGCTCCGTCCCGTCGTCGAGCCGCACGGGGCGCTCGCCGTTCCACGTGAGCTCGATGAGCGATCCCTCTGACCCCGGCTCCGGGCCCGAGATGGTTCCCGAGGCGAACAGGTCGCCCGTGCGGATCGACGCGCCGTTCGCGGTTGCATGCGCCAGCTGCTGCGGCATCGTCCAGTACAGGCCGCGCGCGTTCGTCCGTGAGACGCGCGTGCCGGAAAGCTCGACCTCGAGCTCGAGATCGAGCGCCCAGTCGCCCTCGGCCCGCAGGTAGGACAGCGGCGGTGGATCCTGCTCCGGCGCGGCGACGAAACGATCCTCGAGCAGCGCGAGCGGCGTGATCCACGCGCCGATCGAGGTTGCGAACGACTTGCCGAGGAACGGGCCGAGCGGCACGTACTCCCAGGCCTGGATGTCACGCGCGCTCCAGTCGTTCACGAGGACGACCCCGAAGACGTGCTCGCGAAAGGCAGAGGTCGAGACCGACTCGCCGAGCGTGCTGCCGACGCCGACGACGAACCCGAGCTCGAGCTCGATGTCCAGCCGCCTGCTCGGCCCGTGCCGCGGCACATCCTCGGACGGCGGCTTCGTCTGGCCGCATGGACGCACCACTGGCGTTCCACTCACCACGACCGTGCCCGCACGCCCGTGGTAGCCGACCGGAAGGTGGCGCCAGTTCGGCAGAAGCGGCTCCGCGTCCGGGCGGAAGAGACGCCCGAGGTTCGTCGCGTGCTCGAGCGAGGAGTAGAAGTCGACGTAGTCGGCGACGTCGAACGGCAGGTGCGCAGCGGCTGTCTCGAAGGGAACCAGATCGGCTCCGCCCGACACGAGCTCGTCGACCCGCGTGAGCGTGTCCTCCCACGAGGAGCGGCCCAGCGCGAGAAATGCGTTGAGGGTCGGGGCCTCGAACACCGCGCCGAGACCGGCCGCGGCGAGGTCGAGGATTCCCTCCGCCACGCGAAACCCGACGCGCCGCGCGTCGCCGTCGACCGAGAAGACGCCGAAACCGACCGCGCCCTTCACTGCGGGAGCATCCCGAGTGAGACGAGCTCGTCGACGGGCTCGAAGAAGCTGCAGCTCCCGATCGAGTGGATCAGGTCGCTCCGGACGCGCGCGAGCTCCTCGGAGGACGCCGAACGTTCTCTCCAGGCGAACGAGCCGCTGTCGAGGGCGAACGCCGCCGGATCGGTCTCCGCGAGGGCACTCTCCTCCTCGCCTGCGAAAGTGGCCGCTGCGAGCAGGTTGAGGAAGCCGTGCCCTCCGTTCGAGCGCACCGCATGGTGGAGCCCGGCCGTCGCCTTGAAGACGAGACGCCGCTCGCGGCACGCACGCACGAAGGCGGCGAGCGCGCCGACGCTCGGCACGGAAGCGCCGCCGCATCTGACCTTCGCGCGCAGCCCGTGCGCCGCGAGCTGGTCGAGCCGATCCTCGACGCCACCGTCGATCGGCGTCTCGACGTACACCTCGCCCATGGGGAGGACTGCATCACCCGCAGCCGGGTCGACGGACGGCGGAGCCTCGACGGCCTCGACGCGAAAGCCGGACGGAATCGGCGCGTCGAGAACGGCGCTGATCGCGCGTTCCGACGGAGGAAGCTCCACGAGCCGCGACGCCGGCCAGACGAGACGCGCGAGCATGAACGCATGCGGGCTGGCGGCAGCGCGCGCG
Organism: uncultured Gaiellaceae bacterium; assembly: GCA_963740105.1. Taxonomy (GTDB): domain Bacteria; phylum Actinomycetota; class Thermoleophilia; order Gaiellales; family Gaiellaceae; genus GMQP-bins7. Next base: position 346,434 of record CAVUCT010000007.1, on the reverse strand, counting down.
TCCTCGACCAGCGCCTCGGCCGGGCTCAGCGACGCAGGCGGGAACATCGGGGCGTGATCGATCAGGCGTGCGAGCAGCGCGTGACGCGCGTCGGTGTACGGCATGGCCGCGCCGATCTTCGCAGAGGCGCTCTCAAGCCCGTTCCGCGACCGTCCGATGACCTTCGAGTCGGCATGCCCGATCCGGCCCCCATCGAGCCGACGCCTCGGCCTCACATCAGCCTGGTCACGGGCGGCTCCGCCGAGCCGTACCGCCGGCTCGCCGAGATCTTCCACGAGGTGCTCTCCGAGCAGAGCCTCGACGCACTTCTCGAGCGGATCGCGGACGCGCTCGCCGAGCTCGTCCCCTACGAGGACGTGCACATCTACGAGGCGGACGAGGCGAAGCGCGAGCTTCATGCCGTGCTCGCCCGCGGCGAGTGGGCGGACGAGGTGCTGCGCGAGACGTTCTCGTTCGGGGAAGGCATCACGGGCTGGGCGGTCGACCATCGCGAGGCCGTGCTCGCGAACCGTGCGCACCTCGATCCTCGCGTGCGCTTCGTCCCGGGAACGCCGATCGACCCGGAGGCGCTCATCGCCGTGCCCCTCATCGCGCGCGGACGGCTGCAAGGCACGCTCAACATCTACCGAGTCGGGGAGGACGCCGCGTTCTCCGACGAGGAGTTTCTGCTGGCGAGGCGGTTCGGGGACGCCGCCGCGCTCGCGATCGACAACGCCCACATCCGCGCGCGCCTCGAGCACCAGGCCCAGACGGATGCGCTCACCGGTCTCTACAACCACCGCGCGTTCCACGACCGCCTGCGCCAGGCACTCCTGTCCGCATCGGAGACACACGCCACCGTGGCCGTCGTGATGCTCGATCTCGACGACTTCAAGAAGGTGAACGACGTCTACGGACATGGCGTCGGCGATCACCTCCTCCAGCAGGTCGCAGAGGTTCTTCGTGCCTCGGTTCGCCAGAGCGACGTGGTGTGTCGCGTCGGCGGCGAGGAGTTCGCGATCATCCTCCCGGGAGGCGACCTCCGGAGCTCGACCGCGCTCGCCGAGCGAATCGGTGAGCAGCTGGCGAGGCTCGACGCCGAAGCCGTCGGACGTCTCAGCGCGTCGACGGGGATCGCAGTCGGGCCCGACAACGCGGCGAACCCGCGCGAGCTGGTGGCGTGCGCCGAGGCCGCGATGATGACCGCCAAGTCGAGGGGGAAAGGACTCGTCGTTCCCTTCGACGAGAGCGACCGTGAGCGTCCCACCGAGGAGACGATCCGCCGTGACGACGTGCGCTCGATCGCTCATCTGAAGATGCTGCAGAGCCTCTCCGGAAAGCTGTCGCGACTCAACGACGTGGCCCAGATCGGGCTCACCATCGCCGACGAGCTCCGACTTCTTATCGACTACCACAACTGTCGCGTGTTTCTCCGCGACCACGACGATCTCGTGCTCGTCGCGTTCCGAGGAGACCTGACGGGCGCACTGACAGGCGATCCGACGGAGCTCCTGCCAACGCGGATCGGCCGCGGCATCACGGGTCGCGTGGCCGAGACCGGCACGTCCTTGCTGATCGGCGACGCCGCACAGCACGAGTTCGGCGAGCAGATCGAAGGTACCGCCGAGATCGAGGAGTCGCTCCTCGCAGTGCCGCTCAAGTACGGGGCACGCGTCACCGGCGTCATCGTGATCTCGAAGCTCGGTCTCGATCAGTTCGACGCGGGCGATCTTCGGCTGCTCGAGGTCTTGTCCGGACACGCCTCCGTCGCACTCGAGAACGCACTCTTGTACGAGGCGCAGCGACGCGAAACCGAGAGCGCGAAGGCGCTTCTCGAGTTCTCCCGCGAGCTCGCCGAGGCATCGACCATCGCCGACGTCGCCGAGCGCGCCACCGCGGGAGCAGCGGGCATCCTCGAGAGTGCCAGCATCTCCGTGTGGTTACAGGACGCCGCCACCGGAGCGCTCGCACGGCTCGCCGGCATCCCGCGCCCCACCGGCGAGGTCGCAGTCTCGATCCCCGCAGAGCACCTCGAGCCCTGGCTCAGTCGCACCGAGCCGTACACCGTCGATCCGGAGGACTACGCGGGGATCGCGTCCGTGCCCGAGGGGACCGAGGGAAGGTTCGCGATCGCTCCGTTCACCGTCGACGGCCGCTGGGGCGTGATCGCGGCGGCGACCAACCTGCGCCTCGTACCCGAAGATCGCGAGATGGAGCTTCTCGCGAGCCTCGCGCGCCAGACGCAGCTCGCCCTGCAGACGGCCGCCAGCTACGAGAGGCTCGAGCGCACGTTCCTCTCCACCGTCGAGGCGCTCGCGAACGCCCTCGAGGCCAACGACGAGTACACGTCGACGCACGCGCGCTGGATCACCGACCTCGCCTTGCGCGTGGGCGAGGAGCTCGGTCTCGGCGCGCAGGAGTTGAAGCGCCTCGAGCTCGGGGCGCTCTTCCACGACATCGGCAAGATCGGAATCCCGTCACGCATCCTCACGAAGGCAGGCCCGCTCACCTCCGAGGAGCGCGCCCTGGTCGAGACCCACCCGCTCCTCGGAGAACGCATCCTCGCGCCGATCGAGCAGCTCGGCGAGGTCGGCTCGATCGTCCGCTGCGCGCACGAGCACTACGACGGCACGGGGTATCCCGACCACCTCGTCGGCGAGCAGATCCCGCTCGAGTCCCGCATCGTCCTCGCTTGTGACGCCTACCACGCGATGACGACCGGCCGCCCGTACCGCAAGTCGCTCGGCGAGGAGGAAGCACGACGGCGGCTCGTCGAGGCGTCGGGAACGCAGTTCGACCCGCAGGTCGTGGACGCGCTGTTGCGCGTCCTCAGCTGGCTGTAGGGGCGGGGAACTCGGCCTACGCGCCCGCGGCCTCGGCGTTCCGCAAGCCGCGGAACGCCCAGGCCCAGAACGCCAGGCCGAGCCCGAGCGCGATCGCGAACGCGCCCGCGATGTGCGGCGCGTCACCCGCGACGAATCCGCGGCCGGTCTCGAGGATGTACGTGAGCGGATTGAGAGCGGCGACGCCGTGAATCCATCCCTCGAGCAGCTCGAGCGGCACGTAGACGGGCGCGAAGAACAGGATCAGGAACACGGGCATCTGCATCAGCGGCCCCGCCTGGATCGTGCGAAAGCGCATCGCGATCCCGCCCGACCAGAAGAATCCACAGAAGTTGACGAGGGCCGCAAGGGTGAAGAGCCCGACGAGGCCGACAGGACCGCCGCCGATGTTCATCCCGGCGACGAACGCGCCCACCGTGAGGAGCACTGCGACGACCGACCAGCGGAGAAGCGCTGCGAGCGCGTACCCGAGGACGATCCCGCTCCTACGAGGCGCCGCGAGCATGAGCCGCTTCGCGAATCCACCCTCGAAGTCGCGCGCAACGCCGAATCCCGTGAAGACGCCACTGAACGCCGCCGACTGGAGGAGTACGAAGACGAACTGGAACGCCGTGTAGCCGGGCGGAAAGTCGAAGCCCGGGACCTGCGCCACCTGGGACAGCCCGCCCGCGAACGCGACGAAGAAGAAGGCAGGGAACATCAGCGTCGGAAGAAGGATCTGCGGATTCGTGAGAGCGTTCTTCAACGTCCTCCGCGCGACGCCCCAGATGACGTTCCAGGTCTTCACGACCTCACGTCCTCGTCATCCGCGTCCGAAGCGCGCCAGCGGCGAGCCAGAACGAGACGACTCCGAGCACGATGGCGAAGCCGAACCCGAGGGCGAGCGCCTGCCAGTCCCAGCCCGTGATGATCAGGCTGCGAACGCACTCGATCATGTACGAGACCGGGTTGAGCGTCGCAGCCGTCTGGAACCAGCCGACCTCGATGAGGTTGCGGGGCGCGTTCATCGACGAGATGAACAGGAAGACGAAGAGCACGGGGAAGAGCGCCTGGATCGTCTCGCCCGAGCCGGTTCGGTACGCGAGCCACGCGCCGAGGGCGCCGAACGAGAGCGCCACCAAAGCTCCGTAGACGAGCAGGACAGCGATTCCCGCAGGCCCCGACTCGAACCTGACTCCGGCCGCGAGCCCGACGACGATGTAGAAGACGACCTGCAGGACGCCGAGCACGACGATCCCCGCGAGCTGGCCGCTCAGGAGTGCCCAGTCGCGCAGCGCGGTGAGCGCGAGGCGGTTCACGAAGCCCGTCTGCACGTCGCGGGCGATGTCCGTACCGGCGTTCATCGTCGAGAAGAGCGCGCCCTGGATGAACGGCACGGCGAGCGCGAAGGCGAGGAACGAGTCGGTCGGAAATCCCGGAAGCTCGGTGGACGACGCGAGCCCGCCCGCGTTTACCGCCATGAGTGCGACCGGAAAGACGAGGGGCGGGATGATGCTCGCGGGCTGGCGCGACGTGCGCACGACGGATCGCCGCGCGATCGCGCCGACCTGCGTCGTCGCAGTGCTCACCGCTGGCGCTTCTCCTGGCCGGCCGTCTCGGCTTCCTCTGCCGCACCCTCGAGCGTGCGACCCGTCTTTGCGAGGAAGACGTCGTCGAGCGTCGGTGCGTGCAGCTCGAGGTCGGCGATGTCGACGCCGTTCGCGTCCACCGCGCGAACGATGTCGGTGAGCCCGAGCCCTTCGTTCAGACGGACCGCGACGTCGCGCGTCGACGCGAGCGGCTCGCCGAACTGTGCGAGGAACGCGGCGATCTTGGGGCGATCGTCCTCGGTGCGGGGAATCGCGTGCACGCTCGGCCGGCCGATCTCGGCCTTCAGCTCGGCAGGCGTGCCCTCCGCGACGATCCTGCCCGAGTCGATGATCCCGACGCGATCCGCGAGAACATCGGCCTCTTCGAGGTACTGGGTCGTCAGGAACACGGTCACGCCCGCCTCGCGCCGCATCAGGGCCACTTCGTTCCAGATGTCGGTTCGGCTCTGCGGGTCCAGGCCCGTCGTCGGCTCGTCGAGGAAGAGGATCCTCGGGCTGTGGACGAGGGCGAGCGCGAGATCGAGCCGTCGCTTCATCCCGCCCGAGAAGCCCGAGACCTTGCGATCGGCGTCGTCGACGAGACCGACGCGGTGGAGCAGCTCCTCGGCACGCGATCCGCGCTGCTCCTTGGGGACGCTCTGCAGCGTCGCCTGGAGGCGCAGGTGGTCGCGAGCGGTGAGAAGCGGGTCGAGCGCCGCCTCCTGCAGCGCGACGCCGATGAGCCCGCGAATCTTGGGTCCGTCCTTCACGACGTCGTAGCCCCCGACGAGCGCCGTTCCGGCGGTCGGTGGCAGCAGCGTCGTCAGGACGTGGACCGTGGTCGACTTCCCGGCCCCGTTCGGCCCGAGGAAGCCGTAGATCTCACCCGGAGCGACGGAGATGTCGATTCCGTCGACCGCGCGCGGACCCTTCCTGTACTCGCGGACGAGGCCCTTGACCTCGATCCCGTTCTCGGCCTTCACCGTTTCACACTACCCGTGGGTACCCGGCGCCCCTTCAGTCCAGCGGCTCCAGCGGAAGGCGCGTCGCGACGACCGGCTTGCCGTTCCGCTGATACGCGACGTCGACCGAGTCGTTCTGCCGATACGTGCCCGCAATGCCGACCCAGAGCGACAGCCAGCGCCAGAATCCGAGCTTGCCTTCGGTCTTCAGGTCGCGCTCGAAGACGAGCGTGCGACCGTCGATCCGGTAGTCCGCCCCCTCGCGCTGGCCGACGCCGTTCACGAACACCTCGAAGGGGCGAACGACGTCGGCGGGCAGCCGCACGCGCGTTCCCCGATACGAGCCCTCCGGCACGTTCATAGAATGGCAGTCGGTGCCGTTCCTCTCCTACCTGGCCCAGTTCGCGCCGGTGACGCCCGAGTCGCCGAACGCCGAGGGGATCAGTGACAGCTGGCTTTTCGTCTCGATCTTCGTCTTCGCGATCTTCGTGCTCGTCGAAGGACTGCTCGTCGCATTCATCTGGAAGTACCGGCGCCGCGGCCGTCCGCGGTTCGAGGACGGCGCGCAGGCACACGGTGCGACGAAGCTCGAACTCGCCTGGACCGCCGGTCCGGTCGTCGTGCTCTTCCTCATCGCCGCGTTCGTCTTCATCGAGCTGCCGGGGATCAAGGACATCCCGGAAGCGACGGCCGGAGAGGAGCAGCTCGAGATCAAGGTGACGGGCCGCCAGTTCTACTGGCAGTACGAGTATCCGAACGGCGTCATCGCGATCGACCAGCTGCGCGCACCTGTGGGCGTGCCCGTGAGCCTCGAGGTGACGGCGCCGGATGCGGACGTCATCCACTCGTGGTGGATCCCGGCGCTCGGGGGCAAGATCGACGCGATCCCGGGCATCACGAACGAGACGTGGTTCCAGGCGAGCAACGAAGGGGTCTACACGGGACAGTGCGCCGAGCTGTGCGGCCTCGAGCACGCGCAGATGCTGGCGTCGGTCGAGGTGCTGTCGACCGACGAGTTCGACGCATGGCTCGACGCACGGCGCGCCGAGCAGAGTGCGGGCTCCGGCGAGCTCGGGCAGGAGGAGTGGGAGGGCGTCTGTGCGAAGTGCCACGGCCCGAACGCCGAGGGTGGCATCGGTCCACGCATTGCCGGCTCACCCACGCTCACCGATCCCGAAGCACTCGCGCTCCTCGTCCGCAACGGAAAGCGAACGATGCCCGCGGTCGGCTCGGGCTGGACCGACGAACAGGTCGCTGTGCTCGCCGACTACCTGACGGAGAATCCGCCCAGTGGTAGCTAGAGCGGAGACGCCTCCAGCCTGGCAGCGCGGCAAGGTCGCGAGCTGGCTCGTCACGACGGACCACAAACGGATCGGGATCCTCTACATCGCGACCGCGCTCGTCTTCTTCATCCTCGCCGGGCTGATGGCGCTCGTGATGCGCCTCCAGCTCGCCCAGGCGAACGCGGACGTCATCGGCGCCGACCGCTACAACGAGCTCGTCACGATCCACGGTACGTCGATGGTGTTCCTCGTCGGCGTTCCGATCCTCGCCGGCTTCGCGAACTTCCTCGTGCCGCTCATGATCGGCGCCCGAGACGTGGCCTTTCCACGGCTGAACGCGCTGTCGTACTGGTTCTTCCTGTTCGGCGGCGTCGTGCTCATGCTGAGCTTCTTCACCGATGGCGGCGCGGCCGACACGGGCTGGACGGCGTATCCACCGCTCTCGATCCAGGCGCCGGGATCGGGACAGGATCTCTGGATTCTCTCGCTCCATCTGCTCACCGTGTCGACGGTCGCGGGCGCGGTGAACTTCATCGTGACCATCACGAACATGCGCGCGCGCGGCATGTCCTGGACACGCATGCCCCTCTTCGTCTGGTCGATCCTGCTCTTCGGCTGGCTGATCATGGCCGTGATGCCGGTGCTCTCGGCCGCGCTGACGCTGCTCCTGCTCGACCGCGGGATCTCAGTCGGCCCCTGGGACGTCCAGACGAACTTCTTCAACCCCGAGGGCGGTGGCTCGTCCGTTCTCTACCAGCACGCCTTCTGGTTCTTCGGACACCCCGAGGTGTACATCATCGTCCTGCCCGCCTTCGGGATCATCTCGGAGGTACTGCCCGTGTTCGCGCGCAAGCCGATCTTCGGCTACAAGGCGATCGTCGCATCGACGGTCGCGATCGGGTTCTTCTCGATGCTCGTGTGGGCGCACCACATGTTCACGGTCGGGCTGCCGATCTCGCTCCAGGCCTTCTTCATGATCGCGTCGATGGTCATCGCGGTGCCGACGGGGATCAAGGTGTTCAACTGGCTCGCGACGCTGTGGCGCGGGAACCTGAGCTTCGATACGCCGATGCTCTACTCGCTCGGTTTCCTCTCGCTGTTCGTCATCGGCGGCCTCACGGGGATCTACCTCGCGGCGTTCCCGATCGACTGGCAGGTGCATGACAGCTACTTCGTAGTCGCGCACTTCCATTACACGCTGCTCGGCGGCGTGGTCTTCGCGATCTTCGCGGGCCTCTTCTACTGGTGGCCGAAGATGTTCGGCAGGACGTTGAACGAGAACCTCGGCAAGTGGCAGTTCTGGCTGCTCTTCATCGGCTTCAACATCGCGTTCATGCCGCAGCACTTCGCCGGGCTCGAGGGAATGCCGCGGCGGATCTACACGTACGCCGACGAGAGCTGGGAGGGGTACAACCTGGCCTCGACCATCGGCTCGTACGTCATGGCCATCGCGATCCTCCTCTTCGCCGTCAACGTGTTGAAGACGAGGAAGACCGGGCAACGGGTCGGAAACGACCCCTGGCAGGCGGACACGCTCGAGTGGTACGCGACCTCGCCTCCCCCGCCGCACAACTTCGACGAGGTGCCGTACGTGACCAGCGCGAGACCCCTCTACGACCTGCGCAGGAGGCTGCGTGAGCAGCGCGGCGAGCGCGAGCCTGCCTAGCGCCGCGCGCGTCGAGCCCGGGGCGCTGTTCCGGGTCTCGGCCGTCGCGAGCGCGGTCGCGGTCGGCCTCGTCGTCGTGAGCGCGGTGCTCGAGCTCGGGACGACGCACTGGGGAATCGCCCTCGTTGCGCTGCCGCTTCTCGTCGCCGACGTCGTCCTGGCGCGGCTCGCCTATCCGGCTCTCCTGGTGCGTGCGAGCGCGGCGCTCGCTGCGTTCCTGCTCGCGATCGGGCTCGGCGGCGTGGTCGCGTGGAGCGGTGACGCGACGTGGGCCGCGGCGCTGCACGTCGGAGCTGCTGCGGTCGCGCTCGGAGTGGCTCTCGTCGTGGTTGCGGGTGCACTCCGGCGAGACGCTCCGCCGCTCGCTTCGGCTCGCGACTACCTCACGCTCACGAAGCCGAGGATCATGACCCTCCTGCTGCTCACCGGTGCGGCCGGGATGTTCGTCGGGGCGCAGGGAGTTCCGCCGGTCGGCCTGTTCGGCATCACCATGCTCGGGCTCGCACTCGCCTGCGGGGGTGCTTCCGCGCTCAACCACGTCCTCGACCGCGACATCGACGCGCTCATGGGGAGCCGCACGGAGAAACGGCCTGTCGCAACGGGCCGCGTCTCACCCGAGCAGGCGCTCGAGTTCGGAATCGTGCTCTCGGCGGCGTCGTTCGCGTTGCTTGCGTCGGCGGTGAACGTGCTCACGGCGGTGCTGGCGCTCGTCGGAAATCTCTTCTACGTCCTCGTCTACACCCGCTGGCTCAAGCGCACGACGCCGCAGAACATCGTCATCGGCGGAGCAGCCGGCGCGGTCCCCCCGCTCGTCGGCTACGCAGCAGCTACCGGATCGCTCGCGCTGCCGGCGCTCTGGCTGTTCCTCATCGTCTTTCTCTGGACGCCTCCGCACTTCTGGGCCCTCGCGCTGATGATCAAGAACGCCTACGCCGCTGCGGGCGTGCCGATGCTTCCGGTCGTTCGCGGTGACCGCGAGACGGCACGCCAGATCGTCCTCTACTCGCTCGTCATGGTTGCGTTCACCGTCGTCGTCGGGCTCTGGCTCGGGCCGATCTACACGATCGCGGCGGTCGTCCTCGGCGCGGTCTTCATCGCGCTCGCCGTGTTGCTGCGGCGTGACCTCACACGGGGACGGGCGAAGGTGCTGTTCCACTACTCGCTCCTCTACCTCGCGCTGCTCTTCACGGCTGCGGCGCTCGACCCGGTGCTTCTCTGATGGATCCCGAGCTCGGACGTCGCAATCTCCGCTTCGGCTGGGCGCTGTTCCTCCTCTTCTGGCTGCTCTTCGCCGGCACGGTGCTGGTCGCTGTTCTGTACCTCCAGCTCGACTGACCCCCGCCGGGTTTGGCCTAGGCCGGGCGCTGAGGTGCGTGCGGTCGCTTCTGCCTCTCTGGTGAAGGTCGCGCGCCCGACTTTCCGCAACTCCGGCGGATAGTGTCGCGCTAGGGTCGAGGCCGTGAGCCCCGACCTCACTCTCGCCCTCGCGCTTGCCGACGCAGCGGACGCGCTCTCGCTGCCACGTTTCCGCTCCGGGCTCGTCGTCGAGACGAAGCCCGACCTCACTCCGGTGACCGCGGCTGATCGGTCGGTCGAAGCCGAGCTTCGCCGCATCCTCGCGGACGAACGGCCCGACGACGCGATCCTCGGTGAAGAGCAAGGTGCCGAGGGCGTGAGCGCACGCCGCTGGCTCGTCGATCCGATCGACGGAACGCGGAACTACTCGCGAGGCATCCCGGTGTGGGCGACGCTCATCGCGCTCGAAGTGAACGGAGTCGTGCAGCTCGGCGTCGTTTCGGCCCCCGCGCTGGCGAGCCGCTGGTGGGCCGAGCGCGGAGCCGGAGCGTTTGCGAACTGGGGCCAGATCCACGTCTCGGCGATCTCGAGCATCGAGAGCTCGGTTCTCTCGTTCGCGATCGAGAGCGAGGTGCCGGCGATCGCCCGGCGAGCGTGGCACGCACGCGGCTTCGGTGACTTCTGGTCGTACATGCTGATTGCGGAAGGGAGCGTGGACGGCGCGATGGACGGGCCCGGAGTGAAGGAGTGGGACCTCGCGGCGATGCAGGTCATCATCGAGGAGGCCGGGGGCCGGTTCTCCGACTTCACCGGCGCGACCCGGATCGACAGCGGGAGTGCGATCGCGTCGAACGGCCTCATTCACGACGAGCTGCTCGCCGCTGTCGCCGAGGGCTAGCCGCGAACGAGCGCTGCGTGCTTCGCGTCGATGCCTTCGAGCAGCGACGCGAACGAGTCGGAGAACTTCTGCACGCCCTCCCGCTCGAGCGTGTCCGTGACGTCGTCGTAGTCGACGCCTGCGGCATCGAGTTCGGCAAGGAGTGCCTGTGCTTCGTCAACGCCGCCGGTGAGGGTCTCGCGCGACTCGCCGTGTTCCTGGAACGCCGCGATGGTCTCGAACGGCATCGTGTTGACCGTGTCGCGGCCGATGAGCTCCTCGACGTAGAGGACGTCGCGATACGCAGGGTTCTTCGTCGAGGTCGAGGCCCACAGGCAGCGCTGCGGCCGCGCACCCGCGGCGGCGAGCGCGTCCCAGCGCGGCCCGGAGAACACGTCCAGGTAGTGCTGGTACGCGAGCTTGGCGTTGTCGATCGCAAGCCGCCCCTGCAGATCCTCGCGACCGACCTCCTCGAGCCGCCGATCGGCCTCGGTGTCGACCCGAGACACGAAGAAGCTCGCGACCGATGCCACGTGCGTCGGATCGCCGCCGGCCTCGACGAGACGCTCCAGGCCACGCACGTACGCCTCGGCCACTGCGGCGTGGCGCTCGAGCGAGAAGATGAGGGTCACGTTGATCGAGCGCCCGGCCGCGATCGAGTCCTCGATCGCTCCGAGCCCTGGAACCGTGGCCGGAATCTTCACGAAGAGATTGGGCCGATCGACGAGATCCGTGAGGAGCTTCGCCTGCGCGAAGGTCGCGTCGCGCTCGTACGCGAGGTCGGGATCGACCTCGAGCGAGACGAACCCGTCGACGCCGTCGGTTCGCTCCCACACCGGGCGCAGTAAGTCGCATGCGCGCTTGATGTCCTCGACGGCGAGCGCGAAGAAGACCTCGCGCGTGTCGTTTGTCCGGTCGAGCTCCGTGCGAAGTTGCTCGTCGTACCAGTCCCCGGTGGACAGCGCCTTCTCGAAGATCGTCGGGTTGGACGTGACGCCGACCACGGCATCGTCGTCGATCAGACGTGCGAGCTCGCCCGTCTCGAGCATCTCGCGCGAGAGCGAATCGACCCAGACGCTGACGCCGTGCTCGGACAGCTCGTGCAATCTGCTGCGCGCCACGCTTCCACGTTACCGCGTGGAGCGCCACCGTAGAATGGCCGCGTGACCACGGCTGGCAGACGGCGCGAGCTCGCGCAGCAGCTCCGGGTCGACTCGGTCCGCATGAGCGCCGCCGCGAAGTCGGGTCATCCGACGTCCGCGATGTCCGCAGCCGACCTCGCCGCCGTGCTCGTCGACGGCTACCTCAGATTCGACTTCGACGACCCGAAGAGCCCCGCCAACGACCGGCTCGTCTTCTCGAAGGGCCACGCGTCGACCCTCCTGTACGCGATCTATCGCGCGGCCGGTGTGGTCTCGGAGGAGGACATCCTCGAGTACCGCACGCTCGGAAGCATGCTCGAGGGCCATCCCACACCGGCCATCCCGTGGGTCGACGTCGCGACCGGCTCGCTCGGTCAGGGCCTCCCGATCGGCGTCGGGATGGCGCTTGCCGCGAAGCACCTCGAGCGCCTACCGAGCCGCGTCTGGGTGCTGTGTGGCGACAGCGAGATGGCCGAGGGCTCGATGTGGGAGGCGTTCGAACACGCCGCGCACTTCGGACTCGACAACCTCACCGCGATCATCGACGTCAACCGCCTCGGCCAGCGTGGGGAGACCATGGTCGGCTGGGACCTCGAAACGTATGTCGCGCGTGCCGAGGCGTTCGGGTGGAATGCGATCGCACTCGACGGGCACGACCTCGACGCGATCGACGCCGCGCTCGGCCAGGCGGTCACCACGACTGGGCGGCCGACGGTTCTCGTCGCGAGGACGACGAAGGGCAAGGGCGTCGCAGCGGTCGAGAACGTGAACGGCTACCACGGCAAGCCGCTGGACGACGCGGATGCCGCGATCGCCGAGCTCGGTGGCGTGACCGACGTTCGCATCGAGGTCGCGAAGCCCGACGCAGCCGTTTCCGAGAAGCCGGCGCGCGGAACGCTCGAGCTCCCCCGCTACGAGCTCGGCACCGAGGTTGCCACGAGAAAGGCGTACGGCGACGCGCTCGCAGCGCTCGGCGCCGCTCGACCCGACGTCGTCGCTCTGGACGGCGAGGTCTCGAACTCGACGTTCGCCGAGACCTTCGCGAAGGCGCATCCCGAGCGCTACTTCGAGATGTACATCGCGGAGCAACAGCTGGTCGCCGCCGCCGTCGGCCTCCAGGCCGTCGGCTGGCGGCCGTTCGCGTCGACGTTCGCCGCCTTCCTCTCGCGCGCGTACGACTTCGTCCGGATGGCGGCCATCAGCCGCGCGACGTTCTCGCTCTGCGGCTCGCACGCCGGCGTCTCGATCGGCGAGGACGGCCCGTCGCAGATGGCACTCGAGGACATCGCGTCCCTCCGTGCGATCCACGGATCGACCGTGCTGCACCCGTGCGACGCGAACCAGACCGCGAAGCTCGTCGCGGCGATGGCCGAGACGGAGGGGATCTCGTACCTCCGCACGCTACGACCTGCGACGCCGGTTCTCTACTCGCCCGATGAGGAGTTCGCCATTGGGGGCTGCCGCGTCCTGCGCTCCTCCGAGAGCGACGAGGTGACGCTCATCGGTGCAGGCATCACCGTGCACGAGGCGCTGAAGGCCGCGGACGTGCTGGCAGAGGAAGACATTGCTGCGCGCGTCATCGACCTCTACTCGATCAAGCCGATCGACGGCGAGACGCTCCGCGTTGCGGCCGAGGCAACTGCGGGGCGCCTCGTGACCGTGGAGGATCACTGGCCCGAAGGCGGCGTGGGCGATGCCGTCCTCGCAGCACTCGCCGAGATGGACGAGCCGCCACACGTGATCAAGCTCGCCGTGCGCGAGCTGCCGAAGTCGGGAAAGCCCGAGGAGCTCCTCGCTCGCGCGGGGATCGACGCCGAGCACATCGCTGCAGCAGCGCGGCAGCTCGTGGCGAAGTCCGCGCAGACCGCCTAGCAGCGGGCAGCACTACCCTTCGGCCGTCATGGCCGTGCTCATCGCGTCGGAGTTGCGCAAGGAGTTCTCTGGCGATCCGCTGTTCGAGAACGTCTCGTTCACCGTGGGCCGCAAGGACCGGCTCTCGCTCGCCGGCGCGAACGGTGCCGGCAAGACGACGCTGCTCCGCGCGCTCGCCGGAGAGACCTCGTTGCAGGGCGGGAAGCTCGCGTTCGCGAAGGGCACGCGCGTCGCGCTCCACGACCAGCGCCCGCCACTCGAGTTCGACATCACGCTCCGCGAGTACGCGCTGTCGGGCGCACGCGATCTGCTGGAGGTCGAGGCCGAGCTCCGGCGTCTCGAGACGGCGATGGCCGAGGGGGCGCACGACGACACGACACTGCGCCGGTACTCCGAAGCGCAGGCGCGCCTCGAGCATGCGGGCGGCTGGGCGTGGCGCGATCGCGCGGCGGCCGCGGTGCGCGGCCTCGGGTTCGTCGAGGCCGATCTCGACCGTGCACTGGGGACGTTCTCGGGCGGCGAGCTGACGCGCGCGTCATTGGCCCGCGCGCTCGCGGGCAGTCCCGATCTCCTTCTTCTCGACGAGCCCACGAACCACCTCGACGTCGTCAACCTCGAATGGCTCGAGCGAGAGCTCGAGACCATCGACGCGGCCGTGATTCTCGTCGCGCACGACCGCTGGTTCCTCGAGGCGGTGACGACGTCGGTGCTCGAGCTCACGCCGGGCGGCGCGCACTACTTCTCCGGCCCGTGGCACGAGTGGCGACAGGAGAAGGCGGCGCGCGCTGCGGCGGCCGGCAAAACCGCAGGACGTGTGTCCGTCGACATCGCGCGGCTCGAGCGCTTCGTCGAGCGGTTCCGCTACAAGAAGTCCAAGGCGAGGCAGGCGCAGGCGAAGCTCACGCAGATCGCACGCCTCGAGAAGGAGCGCTCGGCAGCGCGACAGGAGATCGCATCCCTGACGACCAAGCGCCGCTCCCTCGGATTCGAGTTCCTCGACCCGCCACGGACCGGGCGCATCGTCCTCGAAGCCGACGACGTCGCGCTGTCCGCCGGCGAGAAACAGCTGCTGGACGGCGCGACGTTCGTGGTGGAGCGTGGCGAGAAGGTCGGGCTCGTCGGGCCGAACGGTGCGGGCAAGACGACACTCCTCGCCGCGCTGCTCGCTGCGCACCCTCTCGAGCACGGGACGATTCGGCTCGGCCACGGCGTCGTGCCGGGCTACTTCTCGCAGCACGCGCTCGAGCTGCCCACATCGGGGTCGGTGCTCGACGCGACCGCCGCGGCGACGCGGTTGCCCCGCCCGCAAGCGCAGAAGCTCCTCGGCCGCTTCCTCTTCTCCGGCTGGGAGACGCACGAGCGCTCGGTCACGGCGCTCTCGGGCGGCGAGCGCAGACGTCTCGCATTGGCGCTCCTCGTCGCGTCGGGCGCGAACTTCCTCGTTCTCGACGAGCCCACCAACCACCTCGACGTGGAGTCGCGCGAGGCGCTCGAGGCCGCCCTCGAGGCCTTCCCGGGAACCGTCTTGCTCGTATCGCACGATCGTGCGCTGCTCGACGCTGTCCCCGACCGGATCGTCGCGTTCGAGGATCGCCTGCTGCGTTCCTACGACGGGGGCTGGGCCGACATGGAGCGCGAGCGCAGCGCATCCGTTCCGGTCGTCGCGCAGCCCGAGGCCGAACCCGAGCCTGATCGCGGAGCGAAGCCGGCTCGACCGAGGCCGAGGAAGCGAACACCCTCTGACCTCGAGCGGCTCGAAGCCGACATCGCTGCCGTGGAGACCCGCATCGCCGAGCTCGAGCGCAAGCTCGCAGGCGACTGGACGAACATGGACGTGCTCGGCGCACATCGCGCGGCACGGGACGAGCTCGCCGCTCTCATCGCACGGTGGGAGGTGCTGTTCGAGGAGGCGCACGCGACGTGACGTGTGCGGCGTGCCGCGGCGTACAGAGAGCGTGCACGCGGTGACCCTCGACACACCCCGCCCCCTCGATGCGGCCCCTTCGAGCTTCGCTGCGGTCGCCGAAGAGCTCCTCGACGACGTCTATGGCTACCTCCTCTATCTCACGAAGAACTGGGCAGTCGCAGAGGACCTGACGGGCGAGACGTTCGAGACCGCGTTCAAGAAGTGGCGGCGGTTCGATCCCGGCAGAGGAACGCCGCGCGCATGGCTTCTCGCCATCGCACGCTCCACCGCGCTCGACTGGTTTCGCGCCGATGCGCGGCGCCGGAAGCGCGAGGAGCGTGCCGAGGCGTCTGAGCGTCGCGGCGACGCGGACTCGTTCGGAGATGGCTTCTCCGCCGAACTGCAAGAGAGCCTGCAGGCGCTGAGCGCGGGCGAGCGCGAGGTCGTCGCGCTCCGCATCGTCCTCGACCTCGACTCGGAGGAGACCGCACGCCTGCTCGGGATTTCCGCGACCGCCGTCTCGACCCGGCTCAGTCGCGCGCTTTCGAAGCTCGAAGAGAGGATGAGAGACCATGACGCCGTCGCCTGAACTGATTCACGAGCTGCGTGCTTCGCGCCCGTCGGCTCCGCGCGCTCTGCGATCCCGCGTCCGCGAGATCGCGGCCGAGAAGCCGGCTCGCGCACCGCGAGTGAGCTGGCGCTTCCCGGTGCGACGCAGTCTGCTCGTCGCCGTTCCGGCAGCCGCCGCGCTCGCCTTCGCGAGCGCCGGGGTGCTCGGGCTCGCACGCTCCGATGCCCCCGTGTCCGAGTCACTCGCCCAGCGCGAACGCGCGCAGTCGCTCGAAGCACAGGCCGACACGGGCACGCCGGCCTCGGGCAGTGCGCTGACAGCGCCACTGCAAGGCGCGACGGACGCGTCGGGGCCTCGCGCGCAGAAGATCAGCGCGACACTCACCGTCGAGGTCTCGGACTCGGAGGCTGTCTCCCGTGCGACGCAAGGCGCACTCGACCTCACGCGCTCGCTCGGCGGATTCGTCGTCTCCTCGTCCGTCGTGACCGGAGACGAAGGCAGCGCCTCGATCACGCTGCGCGTGCCGGTGGATCGCGTTCAGGAGGCGATCACTGGACTGTCCGGCCTCGGCCGGATCGTGACGCAGCAGGTCACGGTCGAGGACAGGCAGGAGAGCATCGACGCGTTGCAGCAGCGCAGCCGGTCGCTCCGGTCGCAGATCGCGCTCGTGAACGCGCGTCTCGCAACCGACTCGCTCGACGACGAGACCCGGGCGAAGCTCGAAGCCCGCCTGAAGAACCTCCGGGCGGATCTCCGCAGCACGCGGGTGAGCCTTGGCCTGGTGCGTTCCGAGGCCCGTATGTCGACGATCCAGCTCACGGTCGTGACGCCGGGCGCATTCGGCGCCGTCGCGCCGCCCTCCCGCATCGACCGCGTCGTCGACGAGGCGCTGAACATCCTCGCCTGGGAAGCCGTGATCGTCCTGGGCATGCTCATCGTCCTCGCGCCGTTCGCACTCGTCGGCTTCGCCGCCTGGCTCGGCCGCCGGATCTATCGCCGCCACGAAGAGGAGCGGCTGCTCACGGCCTAGGCACGTCGCGCGGCCGCACTGCCCGGTCAGGACGTGTGCGCAGCGTCGCTGTCAGTGTCTAGTCGGCCAGCGTCGCGACGAGCGCCTCCGCGACGACCTTGAGCGGACGCCCCGAGATCTGGCTCGCCTTGCGCAGCCGCGCGAATGCCTCTGCCTCCGAGAGTCCCTCGCGCTGCATGAGAATCCCCTTTGCGCGCTCGATCGCCTTCCGCGCCGCGAGCGCTTCGGCAAGCGAGTCGGCCTCTTCGCGGAGCGCCCGAAGCTCCTCATGGCGCGCGGTCGCGGTCGCGATCGCGGGTAGCAGATCGTTCTCGCGGAACGGCTTCACGAGGTAGCCGAAGACTCCGGCTTCCACCGCACGCGACACGAGCTCGCGCTCTCCGTACGCCGTCACCATGACGATCGGGAGAGGCCGCTCCTCGAGGATGCGCCGCGCCGCCTCGATCCCGTCGAGCCGCGGCATCTTCACGTCGAGCAGCGCGACATCGGGCTGCGTGGCGCGCGCGAGTTCGACGGCCTCCTCGCCGTCGCGCGCCTCCGCGCAGACCTCGAGTCCGGCCGCCTCGAGCAGCCCGACCAGATCGAGGCGGATCAACGTCTCGTCCTCGGCGACGAGGACACGCGTCACGCGGGGAACACCACCTCGGCGCGCAGGCCGCGTTCGTTCTCGAGCACGAGCTCGCCGCGCAGCTCGTCTCGGACGAGCGCCCGGACGATGGAGAGCCCCGTGCCCGTCTCGCCCTCGTAGCCGGCGCCGTCGTCGGCGATCGCGAGGACGACCTCGCCGTTGCGCTGCCCGAGCGTTATCGAGACATGGTTGCCGCCGTGCTCGAGCGCGTTCCCGAAGAGCTCCGTGAAGACGAGCGCGAGCGCAGTGGCGCGCTGCCCGGCGAGCGACACCGACTCGAGCTCGGCGGACACGTCCTTCCCGGCGACGAGCCCCTGGACGAGCATCGCGCGCAGCCGCTCGACGAGCTCCCCGAGATCGACGTCGTCCTCGCGATGCTCCGTGAGGACCTCGTGCACCGCCGCGATCGCGAGCACGCGGTTCACCGAGTCCGAGAGCGACTTCCGCGCGTCGACGTTCTCCGCACGCGCCTGCACGCGAAGCAGCGACGCGACCGCCTGCAGGTTGTTCTTCACGCGGTGGTGGATCTCCTGTGCGAGGACACCGCGCATTACCGCCCGGCCGTGCTCGAGCGCCACGGCGGCGTGGTGTGCGATTGCCTCCAGGAGCGCCTCGTCGTCCGGTGAGAAGGGCGTGTCGCGGTCGCAGACGAGCTCGCCGATCTGTCGTCGCTTCCAGCGCAGCGGCAATCGCACCGCGTAGGCGCCCGAACGACCCTCCGGCCACGCGATCTTCCCGTCCTCGAGCACGAGCGCCGCGCCCGTCGCGCGCAGCGACTCCATGGTCGTCTTGACGATCGCCTCGAGCGACTCCTCGAGATAGAGCGACTCGGAAACGGCCTCCGAGATGCGCGCGAGCGCCTCGAGCTCCGCGACGCGCCGCTGCGCGCGCTCGTACAGCTTCGCGTGCTCGATCGTCTGCGCGACCTGCGCGGCGATGGCGACGAGAAGCTCGATCTCGGAGTCGCGGAATGCGCGTGGCTCGCGCGTTCGGACGTTGAGCGCCCCCTCGAGCGTCTCGCGAGCGACGATGGGAACGGCGAGGATCGACTCGTACTCGTCCTCCGGGAGGTTGGGGAACCCCTTGAAGCGCGGGTCGAGATGCGCCTGCTCGGCGATCATGACCGGGGCGCGCTCGGCCGCCGCAACCCCGGTGATCCCTTCGCCCGGGCGCATGCGCGGCGTGCGCGTGAGCTCATCGACACGCGTCCCGTGGGTCGCTCGGAGCACGAGCTCGTCCGCACGCTCGTCGTAGAGGTAGACGAAGCATGCGTCCGTCGCGAGCGCGTCGGCGACCTTGCTCGCGACGAGCTCGAGCACCTCCTGGAGGTCGAGCGACGAATTGACCGCAGCGATCGTCTCGGTCAGGAGCCGCAGGTGGCGAGCCGTCGCGTCCACAAGACTCATTGTCCTACGATCGTGGCCATGAGCCTCGACGAGTGGCTGCTCGCCCTGCACGTCCTGAGCGCCTTCGCGTTCGTCGCTGCGCTCGTCCTCTTCTCCGTGCTGATCGTCGCGGTGCGGCGCGCCGACACGCCGGCGGAGACGATCCGGATGGAACCGCTGGCAAAGATCGGAAACGGGGCAGCTGCGATCGGTGCGGGCGGCACCATCATCCTCGGCGTCTGGCTCGCTTTCTCGTACGGCGGATATGACATCTGGGACCCCTGGATCATCGCGGCGCTCGTGCTGTGGGCCGTCGCCGGCGGCCTCGGGCAACGAACGGGCGCGGCGTACATGCAGGGAATGAACAAGGCCAAGGACCTCGAGGTGGCGGGCGAGACGGCATCGAGCGCCGAGCTGCTCGCACTCAACCGGACGTCGACCGGCGTGCTCTTCCACGTCGTGTCGTGCGTGGTGGTGCTGCTGATCATCGTCGACATGATCTGGAAGCCGGGAGCATGAGCAGCGTCCTCGCCGCCGCCCGGCCGGACAGCTGGAACGTTCCGCTGCTCGTCCACGTCGTCGGCGCGATGATCCTCGTCGGTGGACTGCTGAGTGGAGCGAGCTCGATCGCGTTCGCACGTGGCGACGCGCGACTTCTGAGGCTCGGATACTGGACGCTCGTCGCCGTCGCGGCTCCCGGATACGTCGCGATGCGCATCGGCGCCCACTGGCTGTACGCGAAGGGGCCGTGGGACGATCTTCCGGAGGGAGCGGACGAGCCGGCGTGGCTCGGGATCGGCTGGATCGTGGCCGACCTCGGCGCGCTGCTCGTCCTGGTCGCGCTGATCGTCGGCGGGATCGGCGTTCGCGGACTGCGCAGTGGCAGAGGCGCAGGCCTCCTCAAGGCGTGCATGGCGATCTCCTGGCTCGTGCTCGCCGCAGCCCTCGTGGCCGTCTGGGCGATGGCCGGCAAGCCCGATTGACGTTTCCCACTTGCACACATCCGTCGGAAGTCGGATGATGTGCGCCGCAGGGAACGCCGCAAGGCGAGCGGTGAGCCCTGTATCTGACGGCCGATCGCGGGCTCCCTGGTGTGGAGCCCGTGGTCGTTGTGGAGCGAGTCGCGCGGAGGGCCGGCCGCACTGAGCCGACCCTCCGTCGCAAGGGCGATGTACCTCGCCTCCTACAGCGCGGCCAGGTACTTGTCCTTCTCCCATTCGGTGACCTGAACGCGGTACTGGTCCCACTCACGCCGCTTCAGCTCGACGTAGCGCGGGAAGATGTGCTCACCGAGCGCCCGCTTCATGAGCTCGGAGCCCGCGAGCTCCTCGATCGCCTCGCCGAGCGACTCCGGCAACGCGACGATTCCCTGCTCGCGGCGCTCGGTCGCGGTGAGGCGGTACAGGTTTCGCTCCATCGGCTCGGGGAGCTCGTAGCCCTTCTCGATCCCCTCGAGACCGGCGTGCAGCAGGGCCGCGAACGTGAGGTACGGGTTGCATGCCGGATCGGGGCAGCGGATCTCCGCACGCGTCGCCTGCTCCGACCCGGGCTTGTAGAGCGGGATCCGGATGAGCGCCGAGCGGTTTCGCTGCGACCAGGCCACGTACACCGGTGCCTCGTAGCCGGGCACGAGGCGCTTGTACGAGTTCACCCACTGCGCGAAGACCGCGGACATCTCGCGCGCGTGCACGAGCTGGCCGGCGATGAAGCTCTTCGCGACCTTGGACAGGTGGTACTCGTCGCGCCGGTCGAAGAACTGGTTGCGCGCGCCCTTGAACAGCGACATGTGCGTGTGCATGCCCGAGCCGTTCTCACCGAAGAGCGGCTTTGGCATGAACGTCGCGTAGTAGCCGTGCCACGCGGCGACCTCCTTGACGATCAGGCGATAGGTCACCGTGTAATCCGCCATCGCGAGCGCGTCGGCGTAGCGCATGTCGATCTCGTGCTGGGACGGGCCGACCTCGTGGTGGTGGTACTCGATCGGGATGCCGACGGCCTCCAACGCATGGATCGTGTCGTTGCGGACCTCGGTCGCCGCGTCCTGCGCGGTCATCGCGAAGTAGCCGCCCTCGTCGATCGTCTCCGTGCCCTTGTCGTCCTCGAAGAGGAAGTACTCGAGCTCCGGTCCGACGTTGAACGCGTCGAAGCCCATGCTCTTCATCCGGTCGAGCGCCTTGCGCAGGATGTAGCGCGGGTCGCCCTCGTACGGCGCGCCGTCGGGCGTGACGACGTCGCAAATCATGCGGGCGACGTTCGCGCCGATCGGGTGGCCGTGGTCGTCTTCCGGGCGCGGCATGAGCTGGAAGCTCGCCGGATCCGGGATCGCGACCATGTCGGACTCCTCGATCGCGTTGAAGCCCGTGATCGACGAGCCGTCGAAGCCCATCCCGTCGTTCAGCGCCTCGCCCATCTCGGACGGCGTCACCGCGAACGACTTGAGATGACCCTCGAGATCCGTGAACCAGAAGAGGATGTGCTCGACACCCTCGTCCTTGATGCGCTTGAGCACCGCGCGCCGGGCGGCGACGCTCGACGTCGCACGGTCCTTGCTCTTCACCATCGTGCTCCGCGCCGCTCGCCGCGGCGCCTGTGTCCTCGGTCGTGCCATGAAACCTCCCTCGAAATGGAAAAAGCCCCGGACGGCAAAGCCGCCCGAGGCCACGTCGCCCCACAAACAGACCGCGCGACTCTAGCAGGCCACGAGGTCAGCTCACGGCCGCCGGCTTCTTTGCGATGAAGACCACGAAGTCGTCGTCGGCGGTCGGCAGCCGGTCTTCGTATCCGGCCCGGAGCTCGACGTCGACGAAGCCGGCGGCACCGAGCATGAGCTCGATCTCGTGAGTGAAGTACAGCGTCATTCGCAGCTCGTGATCCTCTTCGACCACGCGCTCGCCACCGCGCCAGATCGCCGCCTTCAGCTCCATCGTCACGCGCTGGGCGAGCGGATCGAACGCGACCAGGCGTGAGCGGAGCTCGTACTCCGTTCCGTCCGACCCGGTGCGGCGGTCTCCCTCTTCACGCCAGGGGCGTGGCAGCGCTGCTCGCTCGCCGTCCAACCAATACTTCCACTGGTGCGCATACGCGTAGGGAACCTCGTTGTCCAGCACGAGCGTGCCGCCGGGCTCGAGGTGCTCGAAGATCCGCTTCAGCCCCTCGACGTCGTGCTCACGCTTTCCGCCGAGCCCGAAGCCGCCGCAGACGAGGATCGTCCGGTAGCCGCGCGGAAGGTCGAGCTCGTGCATTGCCTGCGCGTAGAGGTTCGGCGGCGCGAGTCCCTCGCGCTCGGCGCGCGCACGAGCGAACCCGAGCATGTCGGGTGAGATGTCGCAGCCGTCGATGTCGAATCCAGCACGTAGGTACGGCACGAGCAGTCGGCCGGTGCCGCATGCGGCATCGAGCGCCGGCTGGCCCGCCTCGACGAAGCGACGAAAGTACTCGATCTCCGGACCGTCGAGGTTGAACTCGGCCCACCAGCGTGCGACGAGACCGTAGTGCCAGGTCTGCGCGGCGTCCGACGTCACGCGGATGCCCCGGTGTAGTGCCGCAGCCCGAAGCGCCAGAACCAGCGCGAGAACGCGAACGCGACCACGGTGAAGACTGCCGCGAAGAGGAGCGTCTGCCAGTCGAGCCGGGAGGTCACCGCCTCGGCGGGCACGGTGATCGCGAACGCGATCGGCACGAGGAACGTGATCCCGAAACGCAACCAGTCCGGGTAGATGCCGATCGGGAAGCGACCCGTCTGGAAGATGCCCTCGAACAGCTCGGGCAGGAACCACATCCGCACCACCCAGAACGAACCGGTCGCGAGGACGAGCCAGAAGCAGTAGAGAAGCACGGCTCCGAACGCGAGCGCCACGGCGAAGGCGAGCGCGTCGAGCACGCCGATATTGCCGCCGAGTCGCGCGAGTGCGAAGCCGATGATCACCGCGCCGATGGGGATGTCGACCGCCTGCCAGAGCTGGACCTGGCGAACGCTGATCAGCATCTGCGCATCGACGGGCTTCGTCAGAGCGTGATCGAGCTTGCCGTCCTGCACCTCCTCGGAGAGCCGCATCATGTTCGGCTGGATCACCGCGTGCACCACGCCTGCCATCACGGACTGGACTCCGAGGATCGCGAGGAGCTCGGAGTGCGTCCAGCCGTTCAGCTCCTGCGTGTGCGAGAAGACGAGCTGGAACACGATCAGCCCGACGGCGACCGCGAGGATCGACTGCAGCACCTGGAGTGCGAAGTTGACCCGGTACTGCAGGTCGTTCATCACCCCGACACGTAGATGCAGGAGCGCGACTCGCAGCGTCGTCATCAGTTCCCCACCGCGGTGTACCGGCGAATCGCGAAGCGCCACACGAGCGAGAAGAGCCCGATGCCGACCAGCGTCCAGAGGAGCTGCATCCCGAGTCCGGCAAGGAGCTCGGCATTCGTCAGGTCGCCGACGAGCGTCTCGATCGGGAAGTAGAACGTCCAGCGGAAGGGTAGGAACCACGCGAGCGTCTGCACCCAGTCGGGCATGAGGGTCAGCGGCACGAGCCGGCCGGAGAGCAACAGCTCGAGGACGATGTACAGCGAGAAGAGCGCACCGACGCGAGTCGTCCAGAAGCAGACGAGTCCGAGCGCCGTCTGGTTGAACGTGCGGATGAGGTACGCGCCCCAGATCGCGATCGCGAAGACCACGACCTCCGCCGGACGCACGTCGAACGTCGGCTTGAAGATCAGGGTCAGGACGACCGCGATCGGAAGGTAGTAGAGGAGCCACGGGATCTTCCCACCGGCGAACTGGGCGACGTCGTAGTGGATGGGATGGAGCGGGCGCAGGAGCTGTCCCGAGAGCTCGCCGTTGCGGATCCTCCATTCCCAGCCGTATGGCGTGAAGACGATGTTCATCGTCCGCACGAGCGTCCAGACGATGTAGTACGCGGCGAAGTCTCCGGCCGTGAGCCCGTTGACCTCGCCGCCCGAGGAATCCGCGATCGTCGACCAGACGACGAGGTAGATGACCGGCTCGGCCACCATCCCGAGGAGGTACATGTACGTCGCCGCGCGGTACTGGAACTGGGTCTGGATCTCCGTCCGCATCGTCGTCACGTAGAAGTCGGCGAGCGAACGCAGGCGGCCGACCCTGCCGAGCTCCTGCGATGAGGGCGTAACGCTCACTCGACCGCGTCGCGCGCGAACACGAGCTCGATGACGTCCTCGATCGGTGGATCCTCGACGTTCAGGTCGAGCACCTCCTGCTCCGCGAGCAGCCGCGCCGTCACGCGAGCGGTCTCCGCCTTCGGGACACGCAGGGTGACGAGATCGCCGTCGCGGTGGATGACCTCGCCGTACGACGTGAGGTCGCCGGCGCCGTCCTCGAGCACGACGGCGATGGTCTTCCACGCGGCAACGGTGTCCGAGAGGGCGGCGAGATCTCCGTCGAAGAGGATCCGGCCGTGATGAATGACGATGACGCGCTCGCAGAGCGCCTCGACGTCCGCCATGTAGTGGCTCGTGAGCATCACCGTCGCCTCGTGTCGGCGCCGGTATTCCGCGACGAACTCTCGAATGCGCTTCTGCATCGTCACGTCGAGCCCGATCGTCGGCTCGTCGAGGAACAGCACCTGTGGGCGGTGGAGCATCGAGCCGACGATCTCGACCTTCATCCGCTCGCCGAGCGACAGCTGGCGCACCGGCTTGCGGACGAGGTCGCCGACCTCGAGCAGCTCGATCAGCTCGTCGCGCAGCGCGAGGAAGTCGGCGCGGGGGATCTGGTAGATCGAGCGGTTCAGCTCGAACGAGTCGAGCGCGGGAAGGTCCCACTGCAGCTGGTTCCGGTTCCCCATGACGAGCGAGATCCGGCGCAAGAAGTCGCGTTCGCGCTTCGACGGGACATGGCCGAGGACGCGGGCCTCGCCGCCGGACACGTAGAGGAGCCCGGACAGCATCTTGAGCGTCGTCGTCTTCCCTGCGCCGTTCGGGCCGAGGAAGCCGACGATCTCGCCCGGTGCGATCTCGAACGAGATGCCGTCGACGGCTCGCACCTCGCGCGTCTTTCGACGAACGAGGCTCTTCGTGGCCGCCTTCAGTCCCTCGTCACGCTCCGGGACGTCGAAGACCTTGAACAGCCCGTCGACGTGTACGGCTGGCTCGGTCATCCGGACCGCTTGAGCTTTCCGTGCTTCTTCGCGTACTGCTCGCCGCGGGAGAAGACCCACAGACCGAGCGGGATCGAGACTGCGCCGATGATCATGAGCGGCACGAGTTCGTCCCACATCGCCGAGAGGCCCTGACCGTCGAGGATCGCTTCGCGGATG
The DNA here is from genome assembly GCA_963740105.1 of uncultured Gaiellaceae bacterium. Classification (GTDB taxonomy): domain Bacteria; phylum Actinomycetota; class Thermoleophilia; order Gaiellales; family Gaiellaceae; genus GMQP-bins7. Next base: position 321,136 of record CAVUCT010000007.1, on the reverse strand, counting down.
CCGTCGAGCGCGTACGTCGCGGGAGAGATCGTCGCGATTGCCTGCATCCACTCCGGGAGCACCTCGACCGGGTAGTAGACGCCCGAGACGACGAGCAGGGTCCCCTGCGCGACGAATCCCAGCTGTGTGCCCTTCTCCGGGGAGATGAGCGGCAACACCGACATCATCATCCCGATGCCGATGAACGAGACCGAGGCGACGAGGAGGACGACGAACGCCGCGAAGTACTTCGCGTCGGGGATCGAGAGGTCGAAGAAGAGGAACGCGCAGATCACGAAGAGGAAGGTCGCCCGCACGAGCCCGTAGAGGATCGCGAACACGCCCTGTCCTGCCAGGTGCATGGCACGAGAGAGCGGGGCCATGAACGTGTACTCGATCGTCCCCTCCCAGCGCTCCCATGCGACTGTCTCCATGAGGAACTCGAACAGGATCCCGAGGTACGCCCAGACGACGGCCCCGATGAGCAGAGTCGTCATCGTGGCGTTGACGTCGAGCGAGCCGCCGGTCGCCTCGATGCCCTTCGCGATGAAGACGATCGTGAGCGTGTTGGCGACGGTCCAGACGAACCAGGCGACGTCCCACCAGATGTAGCGCTTCGTGAGGTACGCGTTCCGCTCGACGACGCCGCCGGCGCCGACGAGCTCCGCTCGCATCGTTCCCATCAGGGCCCTCATGCCATCACCTCCCGATCGTCGTCCTCGTCATCTGCTTCCGCCTCGAATGCACGCCCCGTCGCAGCGAAGAACGCCTCCTCGAGCGTCGTCGCCTCGTAGCGCCGCTTGATCTCGTCGGCCGGCTCGAGCGCGAGCAGGCGCCCGCGGTCGAGGATCCCGACACGCTCGGCCAGGACCTCTGCCTCGGCGAGGTCGTGCGTGCAGAGCAGGATCGTGGAGTCGTGCGAGGTCCTGATCTCGCGAATGAAATCCTGCACCTCGAGCTTCGAGCGTGGATCGAGGCCCGTCGTCGGCTCGTCGAGCAGCAGCACGACCGGCGAGGTCAGGAGCGCCCGCGCGAGCGCGACCTTCTGCTGCATGCCCCGCGAGAGGTTCTCCATCGGCTCGTCGCGTCGGTCCCGCGGGAAGCCGACTCGCTCGAGGATCGCCGGGATCTTCTCGCGGGTCTGTCCCGAGGTCATGCCGTAGTAGCGAGCCGCGTAGCTCAGGTTCTCGGACGCCGACATCTTCTTGAAGAACGACGCCTCGACCGAGACGCGGTTCACCAAGCGCCGCACGGCGCGGTGCTCCGCGACGACGTCGTGGCCGAGGACGCTCGCCGAGCCTCCGTCCGGCAAGAGGAGCGTCGAGAGCAGGCGGACCAGCGTCGACTTCCCCGAGCCGTTCTGGCCGAGGATGGCGACGGTCTCACCCCGCTCGAGCGAGAACGTGACGCCGTCGAGGGCCGTCCGCGTGCGCTTTCCGAAGCGACCCTTCTTGCGGTCGCGCATCGTGAACTCCTTGCGCAGCTCGTGCACCTCGACGGCTGCGCCCTTTCGAACGGGAACAGCCTCCATGACTACTTCCTGTACGTCGATCACCTGATGCTCCTTCGGTCTTGTGCGTAGCGAGAAACGTGCAAGCCAGTGCCTGGCCCAGACTCCTTCGAGAAGTCTCAAAGGAGCCACCGGTGGGCCCCGGCAACCGGTGTCTCAGATACGCGCGAGGAGCTTCACAACTGCAGCACCTTAGCGATCTCGCTGGACGAGGTCAACCGCGCCGCGCTCAGGGCGGCGTGGCGGGCAGGCGATAGCCGCGCGGGCCGATCTGCTCGGCGGGGATCGGCGACACGTACTCGAATCCCTCCGTCCGCCGCTCGAAATCGGCCCGTGCGGCGTCTCGAAGTGCCTCGTCGGTCAGCACGTCCAGCGCCGTCAGTGCGAGCACCTGCGCGGCGGCCAGCGCGCCCTTCACGCCGATCGAGGTCCCACCGCACGCCGTGACGGGCCAGGTATGCATGCTCACGCCGAGGGGCGCAGTCGGCATGACCACGCCCATCGTCGGCGTGTTCCAGCTGACATCGGCCACGTCCGACGAGCCGCCGATCGCCACCTCGGGCTGCAGCGGAATCACGTCGCTCGAGAGCCCGAGCTGCGGGAGATCCATGTTCGCCTGGCACTCGCGCGCAAACGCCTGCTCCTCGTCCGTCCACTCGGGCGCGCCGAGGTGCGTGAGGTGCTCCTGCATCCTCTCGGCCAGCGGTGTGTTGGGCAAGAGGTCGTGCATGCCGAAGAAGACGTCGACCTCCGACGTCGTCTGCGTCGCGAGGGCGGCCCCCTCCGCGATCTGGCGAACCCATTCGGTCGTCGCGACCACATGCTCACGGTCGATGTCGCGGACGAGCAGGAGCATGCGCGCATAGTCGGGGACGACGTTCGGCGCCTCGCCGCCGGCCTCGTAGATGTAGTGGGTTCGCGCCGTCGGCTCGACGTGCTCGCGCATGAGGTTGATCGCATGGGCCGCGAGCTCGAGCCCGTCGAGCGCGCTCCGCCCGCTCCACGGCTGCATCCCCGCGTGTGCCGTCCGCCCGCGAAACGCGATCCGGATCGTGTTCACGGCGGCGAGCCGCATGTTCATGACGCATGCGAACGACCAGGGATGCCAGTGCAGGCAGGCGTCGACGTCGTCGAAGAGACCGTCGCGCGCCATGTAGACCTTCGCGCCTTCGGACTCCTCGGCCGCGCAGCCGTACACACGCACTGTGCCGGGGATGCCGCCGTCCTCGAGGACGCGTGCCGCCGCAATCGCGGCGCCCGTCAGCCCGGCGCCGAGCATGTTGTGGCCGCAGCCGTGCCCGTTCGTGTTTCCGTCCGCGCGCGCTTCCTGGCGCGGGACGGCGGCGTTGCCGAGACCCGGGAGTGCGTCGTACTCCGAGAGAAAGCCGACGACCGGACCGTCGCCCAAGCGCCGTTCGGCAATGAACGCGGTCTCGATTCCAGCCGCGTTCGTCTCTACCGCGAAGCCAGCCGCCTCGAGCTCGCGCACGTGCACCTTCGCCGACTCGACCTCCTCGAGGCTGAGCTCGGCGAGCTCCCACACCTCCGCGCAGATCCGCTCGATGACCGGGCGCGCCGACTCGAGCGCGCGGAGAACATCCGTCTGCTCGACCGTCGTGGACACAGCGTGAGTCTAAGCATCAGCCGAGCGGAGCTCGGCAGGCCTGGCCTCGACGGCGAGCGCGGCACCGACGATGAGCGACAAAGCTGCGAGCTGTCCCGCGGCCGACCACTCCGTCCCGATCGGAATCGTGGCGAGTGCGGCGGCGGCCGCAACGAGGCGCCCACGGCTGACTCCGAGTCCGAGCGTGGTGCGAAAACCCACCGTAGAGGCGACGAAGAGGGCGACCCCCACTCCCAGCTCGATGCCGATCCACTCGTCGAGCGGATCGTACGGATCGCCTATGGCCTTCTTCATTCCGGCCGCTATCGCGACGACGCCGAGGAGGAGTCCGTAGTGCCAGTAACCGAAGGCGATCAGCGCGAGCCGTGGGCGCCGCGCCTCGGCGGTCGAAACCATGGCGTGCTCGACACCGTCCTCGTCGCGGAAGTACATCCACCAGAGCGACGCCGAGAGCCCGAGGGCGAGGAGCGCAACCACGGCGAGCCGGAGATCGAGCGGGACTCCGACCGCGCCCGCGCCGATTACGACGATCGACTCGCCGAGCGCGACGATGATCACGAGACCATGCCGCTCGCAGAAGTGCTCCGCGGCGATGACGAAGCCTTCGGTACTCGTGAACCAGGGCGTGAACCAGACCAGTAGCGCTGCGCCTGCCCACAGCGCGTTCTGCAGTCCTCCGCCCGCCGCACCGCCGACGAGCACGAGCGCTGCCGCGGTCAGATTGAACGGCACGAGCCGGAGAATCGCCGTGACCTCCGAGACCGACGTCCCTTTCACGTACATGCCGGCGTGAAGGATCACGACCACCGCGTAGCCGATGCCGAACGCGAGACCCTTCCCTGCATACGCATTCGGAATCGCGAGAGCAACGACGAGGAAGGCCCCCATTCCACCGAGGAGCAAGAGTCGAAACCGCAGCAGGTCGGTTGCGATCGCGTTCGTCAGCCACGCGTAGCCGTCGTACATCCACCAGATCACCGCCAGCATCACGACCACCTGCAGTGCGCCGGCGGCGCCGTTGCCGTTGACGAGCACCGCCGTGAGCTGCGTGATGGTGAAGACGAAGACGAGGTCGAAGAAGAGCTCGAGCGTCGAGACGCGTGCGCTCCGATCGATGGTTTCCGACATGCCGGGATCATCGTCGACCAGCGGGATGTCGCTCGATCGCTGTCGAAGTCCACTTCGGACGTGCGTTGGGAAGCCGCTCAGCCCACGCGCAACGCCTTCGGGGATTGTGTCGCGAGACCGGAACTCCGCGTAAGCAGAGTTCCGGTCTCGCGGACCGTCAGCGGAGCGAGTAGGTGACGCTGACCGTCGCCGAGGTCTCCTGTTCGCCGGGAACGATCGGAGTCGACGAGTCCGCCGCCTGCGCGGCTTCGCGGTAGAGCGGCGTGGGCTGCGAAGCACCGCCCTCGACCATGGTGGTGATCGCTCCGAGCGAGCGTCCCGCTGCCTTCGCGAGCGCCTCGGCGTTCAGACGTGCATCGGCGACGGCCTTCGCCAGAGCCTGGCGATAGAGCGCCTCGGCATTCGTCGAACTGAGGCCCGGGCCGGAGATCTGGTTCGCGCCGGCCCCGGCCGCCGCATCGATGAGCGCAGGCGCGTCGCCGACATCGCTCGTCGCGGAGACGCTGTTCGACGCGGCGTAGCCGTTCACCTGACCGGTCTCGTCCGTGTACGGGTAGACGCTGACCCACTGCGTCGCGAGCTCCCGGCCGCCGGCCTGACGCAGCGCGTTGATGATCGTGCGCATGGCATCGGCGTTGGCGGCGACCGCTGCCTGGGCCGTCGGCCGGCGCGTCTCGGCTCCGAACGACATTGACGCCTCGTTCGGCACCGCGTCGACGGAACCGACGCCGGCGACGGTGATCGAGTCTTCCGCAGGAGCGGCGTCCTGCGCGCCGGCGAGGTCGGGAAGCCCGACGGCGCCCGCGAGCGCGACGACGGTGAGCCCTGCGGCAGTAAGGAAGAGCAGACGTTTCATCGGAACCTCCGCTGAGTTGGTGACGAAGCGAGTACGCCGCCGCAGCGGCGTCTTGTCACAGGCGCGGGTCGCCGCACGGACGTCATCGGGAAAGCTCGGGCACGATCGCGGCGCGGCAGGCTACAGCGCGCGCTCGAACGCTTCGCGCTCCGCATCGCTCAGCGGCCGCGACCTACCGAGCGTCCGGTCGCGCGCGACGAGGACGGCCTCGGCCTCCGCGGCGAGCTCGCCGTCGCGCGTGCGGATCTGCTCGCGCAGCGTGAGGCTCGAATTGCCGATGCGCTCGAGCGCACACGAGACGGTGACCTCCTCGTCCTCGAGCCGAAGCTCGCGCCGGAAGTCGATGGCGACGCGCGCGAGAACGAGATCCCACGTGTCGCCTGCCGCACCGAGCGTCCGCTCGACCCATTCGTCGCGACACTCCTCGAGGTACGTTGCGTAGACGGCGTTGTTGACGTGCATGTACGCGTCGACGTCGCTCCAGCGGATCTCGACACGCTTCTCATGGGACATGGCTGGCGATCCTAAATGGAGAGAATGTGCGGCGGTGAACGGCGTCCGCTCGCTCATGCGAGAAGCTCACGGCTGCCGCGTGGCTTCTCGACGGCGTGCATCTCGTTCTGCGCTAGAGATTGTCCAGGAAGCGATGGCGCGCTTCCTCGAGCGCATCCGTGATGCCGTCGGGGCCCGGTGACGGGCGCTTCGCGCCCTTGCGCGGCTTCTTGAACGTTCCCGCACGCACGCTCTCGGCGACCTGCTCGTGCGCGTCGCGGAACGGGACGCCCTCCCGGACGAGGGCCTCCGCAACGTCGGTCGCGAGGAGCAGCGGATCGGAGGCCGCCTTGGCCATCCGGTCACGGCTCACCTCGAGCCCGCTCACGAGCACGGTGAGCGCTTCGAGGGCGAGCCGCGTCTCGTGTCGCGTGGCGAAGACCGGCGACTTGTCCTCCTGCAGGTCGCGGTCGTAGGCGAGCGGGAGGCCCTTGACCGTCGCGAGGAGGCCGGTGAGCCGGCCGATCGCGGTTCCGGCCTTGCCCCGCACGAGTTCCGCCACGTCGGGATTGAGCTTCTGCGGCATCATCGACGAGCCTGTCGCGGCCGACTCGGGCAGTCTCACGAACCCGAACTCCGAGGTCGCCCAGAGCACGATCTCCTCGCCGATCCGCGAGAGGTGCGTGAAGAGCACGGCCGCCGCGTACAGGTAGTCGAGTGCGAAGTCGCGATCGGCGACGGCATCGATCGAGTTCCGCAACTGGCGTGGAGGGGACGGAAGCTCGAGGGTCGAGCCCGCGAGCGCCCCGGCGCCGAGCGGGCTCTCCGACGCCGCCTCCGCGGCGGCGGCGAAGCGCGTGCGGTCGCGGTCGAGCATCTCCACCCATGCGAGCAGGTGGTGGCCGAGCGTCACGGGCTGCGCACGTTGAAGGTGTGTGTACCCGGGCATCACCGTCGCGGCCTCCGACTCGGCGAAAGAGAGAACAACGAGCGCGAGCGCGTCGATCGCCTCGCGCGCCTCGGCGCACGCGTCGAGCACGTACATGCGGAACGCCGCCGCGACCTGATCGTTCCGTGAGCGACCGGCATGGATCTTCCGTCCGACATCGCCGAGCAGGCGCTCGATCGCCGAGTGCACGTCCTCGTCCGAGTCGAGGTACGCGTCGGGATCCTGCGCGATCTCGGCGAGCCGCGACTCGGCCTCGTCCAGCTCCGCATCGGTAAGCAAACCCGCAGCGGCGAGGCGTCGCGCATGCTCGGCGGTCGCCTCGCAGTCGTACGGCAGGAGCTGGACGTCGTCGACGCGCAGGAATCGCCATACGTCGGGGTCGAGAGCACCCTCGACCCGGCCGGCCCACGTCGTCACGCGGACGATTATGCCCTGCTGGCGGCGCGCGCTCTGGCGGCGTGGAGCTCGGTCTCGAGCGACGAGATCCGGATGAAGCCCTCCGCGGCGTCGTGCGGGAACGTCTCGCCGGCGCCGTACGACGCAAGCTCGGCCGCGTAGATCATGTGCGGAGAACGCCGCCCCGTCACGACCGCGGCGTTCGGCCGCAGCTCGACACGCACCTCGCCCGTGACGAGCTCCTGTGTCGAGTCGACGAACGCGTCGATGGCCTCCCGTGCCGGACTGAACCAGCGGCCTTCATAGACGATCTCCGTCCAGCGCTGCTCGAGCGGACGCTTGATGCGCGCTTCGTCCTTCGTGAGAACGACGTCCTCGAGCGCCGAATGCGCCGCGATGAGCGTCATCGCACCCGGTGCTTCGTACACCTCGCGGCTCTTGATGCCCACCGCGCGGTTCTCGATCATGTCGATCCGCCCGATCCCGTACGCGCCGGCGAGTCGGTTCACCTGCGCGATGAGGTCGGCGAGCGACAGCTCCTCGCCGTCCAGCGAGACCGGGATGCCCCGCTCGAACCCGAGCACGATCTCGATCGGCGCGGGGGCACTCGCCGGGTCGGACGTGAGCGCGTACGGCTCCTCCGGCGGCGCGTTCCACGGATCCTCCAGAACGCCGGCCTCGATCGCACGACCGAAGAGATTCTCGTCGATCGAGAAGGGCGACGCGGCCGTCTGCACGACCGGAATACCCTTGGCGATCGCGTACTCGATCTCCTCGTCGCGCGTCCAGATCCTGTCGCGCAGCGGAGCGATGACCTTCACGCCCGGGTAGTGCGCCTTGAAGGCGAGCTCGAAGCGGAGCTGATCGTTCCCCTTGCCGGTGCACCCGTGAACGACCGCCTCGGCGCCGATCTCGAGTGCGATCTCCGCCACCGCCTGCGCGATCACAGGCCGCGAGAGCGCCGACACGAGCGGATACTTCCCCTCGTAGAGCGCGTTCGTGAGGATCGCTCGCGCGCACTGCTCGTCGGCGAACGCGTCCTTGCGATCGACGAGGAGCACGTCGTCGGCATCTGCCGCCTTCGCACGCGTGATCGACTCCTCGAGATCGAACTCCTGGCCGACGTCGACGAGCACGGCGACGACCTCGTCGAAGCCGTACCAGTCCTCCTTCAGCCACGCGAGGATGCAGCTCGTGTCGAGCCCGCCCGAATAGGCGACGACCGCCGTCCCGCTCACGCTGCGCCCTGCAGGAGGTAGCCGGCCAGCTCGTCCTTCAGCGACTGCGCCGAGATGCCGTCGCGGGCGGCGACGAAGATCGTGTTGTCGCCCGCGATCGTTCCCGCGATCGCAGGGTGCGCTGCCTCGTCGACAGCCTGGGCGAGCGCGTTGGCATATCCCGACGGCGTCGTCACGACGACGAGGGATCCGGCGGCCTCGACCGTGATCGCATACCGGCGCATCGCGGCTCCGAGCGCGCGGAGGCGGTCTCCGTCCGTGCTTCCGGGTGGCGCATAGATCAGCCGCCCACTCGGCGCGCGCACCTTCACCAGACCGAGGTCGGCGATATCGCGCGAGACCGTCGTCTGGACGACCGCGAAGCCGTTCTCCTTCAGCGCGGATGCGACCTCGGCCTGGGTCGAGAGCGCCCGCTCGCGGACGAGCTCGAGGATGGCGTTCTGCCTCTCGCGGCGATTCATAGTATGCGGCAGTTTAGCAAAGTATGCGGCGCAGGATTACGAGAGCCTCGTCGACCTCGCCAGCCGTCACGGTGAGCGGAGGCGCCAGGCGAACGGTGCTCTCGCCCGCGGTGAGGACGAGGAGGCCGCTCTCACGGGCCGCGTCGACGACGTCGACCGCAGCGCCTTCGACATCGATGCCGAGGAGCAGCCCACGCCCGCGCACGGACAGGGCGCCCGGCAGACCCGAAAGTGCCTCGGCGAGCTGGGCGCCTCGTAGCCGCACGTTGTCGAGCAGATCGGCATCGATCGCGTCGACGACGGCACACGCGGCGGCGCACGAGACGGGATTCCCGCCGAAGGTCGAGCCGTGGTCACCGGGCGCGAAGGCGCCGGCCGCGTGATCCGCGACGAGCAGCGCACCGATCGGAAGGCCGTTCGCGAGGCCCTTCGCGAGCGTCACGAGATCGGGCCGCACGTCGAGCTGCTCGAACGCGAAGAACGAGCCGGTACGGCCGACTCCGGTCTGCACCTCGTCGAAGCAGAGTAGTTGGGGCAACGCCGCCGCCGCAGCGACGAACCCCGGCTCGAGCGGCACGACGCCGCCCTCCCCGAGGATCGGCTCGAGGAGGATGAGCCCCACGTCCGCGTCTGCCGCGAGCTGCAACGCAGCTGTGTCGTTCGGCCGGACAAAGCGCACGCCGGGCACGAGCGGCTCGAACGCGGCGCGCTTTCCCGGCTGGCCCGTCGCCGACAGCGCTCCCAGCGTTCTCCCGTGGAAGCTTCCCTCGAGTGCGACGACGCCGGACTTGCCGGTCGCCTTGCGCGCGTACTTCAGGGCGGCCTCGATCGCTTCCGCGCCCGAGTTGCAGAAGAAGGCCTGCGCGCCGCCGAACCGTGCGGAGAGCAGCGACGCGAGCTCCTCCGCCGGCTCCGTCCGGTAGAGGTTCGACACGTGCCACAGCCTCTCGAGCTGCGCCTGCGCGGCTGCGAGCGGCGCGGGGTGGCAGTGGCCGAGCGAGACGACCGCGATCCCGCCTGCGAAGTCGAGGTAGTCGCCGCCGGCGTCGTCCCAGACCCGGCAGCCTTCCCCGCGCACGAACGTCAGATCGGTGCGCGCGTAGGTCGGCAGGAGCCGGTCGAGCCCTGCCGCGAGGCTCACGCTACGACCGCCGTCTCGCCGATCTGCGTGGCGATACCGAGCCGTGCCGCGTGCGCTGCCGCGAGCAGCTTGGGAACGATCCCTCCGTCGAAGGCCCCTGCGTCGAGCAGGTCGTCCGCGTCGTCGGCATGAAGCCTCGCGGCGACGACGCCCTCGACGTAGACGCCCGGGACGTCCGACACGAAGACGATCCGGTCCGCGCCGAGTCCTGCCGCAAGCGCGGTGGCCGCCTCGTCGGCGTTGACGTTCAGCGGCCCGACCGCGATCGGCGTCACGACCGGGATGGAGCGCGCGGCGAGGGCGTCCTCGACCGCGGTGGGGCGACAGGGAAGCGGCTCGCCGACGAGTCCGAGCTCCGGCAACCGCGTCGCCACGAGGCCGATCTCGTCGCCGACGAGGTGAAGCGCCGCAGGGCCGAGCGCGGCGGACAGCTCGGCCCCGACAGCGACCAGCGACCTGCGCACGACGGCGAGGGTCGCCGGATCGGTGAAGCGACGACCGGCGACGAAGGTCGTACCGAGCCCCAGCGACTCGAGCTCGGCGGTGATCTGCGGCCCGGCGCCGTGGACGACGACGACCTCGTGACCGGCCGTATGGCGCTCGAGCGCGAGGCCGATCGAGTCGCCGGCGACGCGGCCGCCGAGTTTCAAGACGACGCGCGTCACGTTGTGTACTCCGCGTTCAGACGCACGTAGTCGTAGGTCAGGTCGGATGCGAGGTACGACGCGCTACCGGCACCGAGGCCGAGGTCGAGGTCGATCGTCACCGCCGTGCCCCCGAGCACGGGCGTCGCGCCGGTCGGCTCTCCCCGGACGAACACCGGCGACCCGTCGAACGAGACGGACAGCCGCTCGGCGTCCACCTGCGCAAAACCGCCGTTCCAGGGCGCCGACCCCGCGGCTGCGAGCACGCGCCCCCAGTTCGGGTCGCGCCCGAACGCAGCCGTCTTCACGAGCGGCGACGTCGCGATCCTGCGCGCCACAGCCTCGGCTTCGGCGTCCGAGACAGCACCGGACACCGCGATCTCGAGCAGCACCGTCGAGCCCTCTCCGTCGGCGACGATCTCGCGCGCAAGCCCTGCGCACACCTCGCCCAGGGCGGCCGCGAGCTGCTCGTCCCGCTCCGCGGTCCGCTCGACGCCGCTCGCGCCGTTCGCGAGCAGCACCACCGCGTCGTTCGTCGAGCACTCGCCGTCGACCGAGATGCGGTTGAAGCTCGCGTCGACGGCGGCGCGCAGGAAGGTCGCCGGCTCGCCGGGCTCGAGCGGGTAGTCCGTGGTGACGACGGCGAGCATCGTCGCCAGCCGCGGATGGATCATCCCTGCTCCCTTCGCCATCCCGCCGACGACGAACCCGTCTCCCCCCGCGACCGCTTGCTTCGGCCAGCGGTCGGTCGTGAGGATCGCCGCGGCCGCAGCATCGCCGCCGTCGGGAGCGAGCGCCGCCGAGGCCGCCTGCACCCCGGCGAGCACCCGATCCATCGGCAGCGGAACCCCGATGACGCCTGTCGAGAGGACGACGACCTGCTCCGGCGCAAGGCTCAGGGCTGATGCGGTCTCGGCGGCAGTCAGCTCGGCGTCGGCGATCCCGGTGCTACCGGTCGCGGCATTGGCGACGCCCGCGTTGATCACGACCGCCTGTGGCTCTGCGTTCTCGAGATGGCGCTTCGAGACGATCACCGGCGCTGCGAGCACGCGATTCGTCGTCCAGACCGCCGCGCCGACAGCGGGAACCGTCGAGCGCACGATCGCGAGGTCCGGCCCCGACCGGCGAATGCCGGCATGGACGCCGCTCGCGAGGAAGCCCGGCGCGGCCGTGACCGACATCAGACGAGCACACCCGAGAGCCGAAGCCCCGTCGTCTCGTCGAGCCCGAAGAGCAGGTTGACGTTCTGGATCGCCTGGCCCGCCGCACCCTTGCCGAGGTTGTCGAGCGCGCAGATGACGATCGTCGCGCCCGTCAGCCGATCCTCGAAGACACCGATCTCGGCGCCATCGGTCTGTTGCACGCGCGCCAACTCGGGGACGACGCCGTCCGGCAGGACATCCACCACGTGGCTTTCCGCGTAGTGCTCCTCGAGAAGCGACCGGAGATCGGCGCCACGCGAGCGAACGAAGCACGTCGCGAGCAAGCCGCGCCGAACGGGCAGTAGGTGCGGAACGAACGTCACCGGGAAACCGAGCTGCGCGGCGATCTCCGGCGCGTGCTGGTGCTCGCCGACGCGGTACGGCGTGACGTTCTCGAGCACGACTCCCGCATGGGACGATGCCCGCGGAGCCCGGCCCGCACCCGTCATCCCCGACTTCGCATCGACGACGACGCCCGTCGGCTCGATCTCGGCAGCAATCGGGCCGAGCGCGAGCAACGCCGCGGTCGCGTAGCACCCGGGGTTTGCAATGAGCCGGCCGTCTGGTGGGCGCAACTCGGGGAGCCCATACGACCACGCGGCCAGCGCAGCCGGGAGCGGATGCTCGAACCCGTACCACTCGGCGTAGACGCCCATATCGACGAACCGATGCGCTCCGGAGAGATCGACGACCACGCCGCGAGGCGGGACGTCGAGGGCCGCGGCGTCCTCATGGGCAAGGCATACGAACGTGACGTCCGCACCGGCAGCGAGCGCTGCGGCGTTCGTGATGAACCGGGGAATGCGACTCCAGCCGTTCCGGCCGAGCCGGGGATCGAGCGTGCCGGCCGGCTGCCCCGCGAGCGAGTCCGACCCCAGCGCGTACAGCTCGAGCGCCGGGTGCGCAAGCACCCGGTCGAGCGTCTCCTGACCGGCATACCCCGAAGCTCCGACTATCGCCACGCTCGGCATGGGACGTATTATGCATATCAAACGCGTATCATGCAGAGACTCCGCCTAGGTGAGCGCCAAGGGGAGTGCTACATTGCGCGCGCGGTGGAGCGGGTTCTCGTCCTGAATGCGAGCTACGAGCCGTTGAACGTGTGCTCGGTCCGCCGCGCGCACGTGCTCGTGTGGAAGGGCAAGGCAGAGGTGCTCGAGAGCCATGGCCAGCCGCTGCGGACGTCGACGTCGAACTTCACGCGGCCCCACGTCATCAGGCTCGTGACGTACGTCCGGGTTCCTCGCGGCGTCACGAAGCGCATCTCGCGGCGTGTCCTCTTCGCCCGTGACGGCTGGAAGTGCGTCTACTGCGGGACGGAGGGCAACCGGCTCACGCTCGACCACGTCATCCCTCGCTCGCGAGGTGGCACGTCCGTCTGGGAGAACGTCGTCACGTCATGCGCGCCCTGCAACCATCGCAAGGGCGATCGGCTGCTCGAGGAGACGTCGATGAAGTTGCACTCTCCGCCGCGACCGCCGACACCGGTTCTCTTCATTCGCCTCGCGACCGAGCACGTGCCTGACGTGTGGCGCCGCTACCTCCCCGGGCTCGAAGCGGCCGTCGCCGCAGCGTAGAGCTCCTCCTCAGCGCGCCATCGCGCGGTCGACGGACTCCTGCTCCTCGGGCGAGAGCGCGACCGACGAACGGCCCCGGTCGAGATCCTTCACGTAGATGCGGGCGTAGTCGCGCCCCTGGATCGCCGTGACGACGGTGCCGGTGCGCGTGGCGTCGAGCAGCGCGACGGAGGCGGATTGCTGGCCGCCCGTCCCCTCGTACGCGTCGTAGCGCACAACGGCGGTGTTCGTCACGGCGCCGTCGACGCGCCGATCGACGCGCGACAAGCCGGCGGCCACCTCGTCGACGGCCCGGTGGAGATCGTCGATCCGCCCCTGGAGCGAGACCGCGAACTCGAGGAGATCGCCCGACGCCTCTCCGAGCACCACCGACTGCGCCGCGGCGAGCCGGGAGGTTCGGCGCCACAGCAAGAGGGCGACGACGAGCGCGATCCCGGCCGCTACACAGGCTGCTGTCGCGACCGCGAGCGACGCGGTCACAGCGTGAAGATGACGGGGTACTCGTACGAGTTGTTGGACGTGTTCGTCTCGCCCGGAACGGGGTCGACGTCCACGCGCACGGTCGTCTGCTCGCCGAACGGCACGAGCGCGCCGATCGCGAAGGTCACGGTCTTCGTCTCGCCCGGGTCGATGATCGGAATGGTCGCGGTCTTCACGATCGGATCGGGCTGCTTCGGAATGGTCAGCGTGACCTTGACGCGGACCTCCTGGCTCTCGCCCGAGTCGGTGATACCGACCTCGAACGCGAGCTGATCGGTGACCTCGATGGTGGTCTCGGTGGTCGTCGACAGCAGCTGGCCGCCCGGAAGCGCCTTGACGGAGGAGACCTGGTTGCCGTGCAGGCCCGTGGGCGTTCCCCCGGTAGAAGCGCCCTGGACCCGTTGCCAGACCGCAGCCAGGTCGCTCTGGGTCACGAGATCGTCCGCCGTGAGGAACTCGGAGGACGGGACGTCGAGACCCTCGATCCCTTCCTCCTGCAGAACCGCCGCGGCCGGCTCCTGGAACGAGTCCGTCCAGATGATGTCGCTGGCGAGCAGACGTTGGGTCTGGCCGAGGAGCGTCTCACCGGCCACGCTTGCGTCCGGCTCGTCGACCGTCTCCTGGAACGCGTTCTGCAGCCCGCGCAGTCCGTTCGCCCGGTAGCGAAGCGCCTCGACGGCGCCCGTGTTCGGACCCACCATGGGGCCGGGCGCGTTCAGCTCCTCTGCGCGCTGCACCTGGTTGTCGGCGGTCTGCGCGAACCCGCCGAGCTTCGCGTCGAGGTCCTCCTGGTTGAGCCCGGGAGTCGTGAGGAGCGTGCTCAGCTGCTGCCCGAGTCGCGCGGACGCATTGCCGATCGCGCCGATCTCGGCGAGATACGTCTCGTTCCGATCACGCTTCGCGTCCGCGGTGCAGCCCTCGACCCAGACGACCAGCAGGACGACGACGAGAATCGCGAGCGCGACCAGTCCGATGAGCCGCAGAAGCGGCGTGAGGTTGCGCGACCCACCGAACCGGGATCCAGAGCCTCCACCACGTCGTCCCCGGTCGGTCGGCGGCAGCGGCTCGATCCCCTCGGGCTCTTCCCAGGCGGTCGCGTCTTCCTCTTCGAAGAAGTCGAAATCCAGGATGTCTTCGTCGCGCGTACTCATTGCGCCGCACCGCCACTCTAGATGCTCGATCGGAGCATGAGGCGACGGCAAGGAGTCGGCCCCGCCGCGGCAAAGAGTGTCTACCGGTGTCCTCCGTCGCGGCTGTCCCATCCACCCAGGAGCTCGTCCTCGGCCGCTATCGGCCCATGCGGCCGCTCGGAACGGGCGGCTCGGGCTCCGTCTGGCTCGCACTGGACGAGCAGAACGGCCTCGACGTCGCGCTGAAGATCATCCCGCGCGAGGGCAAGGCTGCGGCACGCGCGGAGCGCGAAGCCCTCGCCGCCCGCCGGCTGCGCCACGACCGCTGCGTACGCGCCTACGACGTCGGGCACGACTCGGGCCACGTCTACATCGCGTACGAGTACGTGCCGGGTCGCACCATGCGCGATGCGATCCGCTCGGGTGCTCTCTCGGACGAGGATGCGATTACCGCCGCCGCGCAGGTGCTCGATGCCCTCGCGCACGCACATCGCGCCGGAATCGTCCATCGCGACGTGAAGCCGGCGAACATCCTGCTCGAGGATCGCGACGAGATCGCCGTGCGGCTGCTCGATTTCGGGCTCGCGCAGTTCGACGGCGCCGACACGCTGACCGCCGTCGGCGACGTCCCCGGCACGCTCGCGTACATCGCGCCCGAGCGACTCGCCGGCGCGGATGCGAGCCCGCAGAGCGACGTCTGGTCGGTCGGCGTCCTGCTCTGGGAGACCCTCACCGACCGGCACCCGTTCTGGGGCATGCCGATCCAGGAGGTCGCGCGGGCGATCCAGGCCGGCGCGCCCCCGCTCGCCACGCAGCGGCGCGGTCTGCCCCGCCGCCTGATCGCCGCAGTCGATGCAGCGCTCGCGATCGAGCCGAGCAGGCGACCCAGCGCGTCGGACCTGGCCGCCGAGCTGCGCAACGCGTCGCGAAAGCCGCAGGGTCGCGAACCGCGCCGGAGGCAGCGCGCCGAGCCGGAGGTCGAGGAGTCGGTCGCACCTGCACGCCGCCACGCTCGACGCGTCCTTCCAGTGGCTCTCGGTGTCGTGACGGCCGCACTCGGTGCGACGTTCCTTCCCTTCTGGCCGCCCGAGCTCGTCGCGGTCCTCGTACTCGCGACCGGCCTCGCCTGCTGGCTCGATCCACGGTTGGGCCTCGCAGTCGCCCTGGCGATCCCGATCTTCCCCCTCGGAAACGTCGCCGTCGCGGTTGCCGTCCTCTACGGGATCATCGCGGTCGGCTGGCTCGCGGCGAACTGGCGCGATTCGCGGCACGGACTGTGGTTCGTGACGGGACCGCTCCTCGCCGCAGTCGGGCTCCTCCCGCTCGTGCCGCTCGCTCTCATTCCCGTCCGGAACACGGCGCGGCGTGCCGCTCACGGCGTCCTCGCAGTGCTCTCGACCGTGGTCCTTGCCGGGGTCTCGGGCTCGGAGGTCCCGATTGCCGGAGGAGACGCTGCCCGGCTGGGCGTCGGCCCACTCGAGTCGGTGAGCGCGACGGCGGCGGCGCTCTGGAGCTGGCTCGTGCACGAGCCCGTCGTGATTGCCGCCGCGATCGTCGTCGGAGCGGCCGCGGCGATCGTCCCGTGGGCCCGGCGGCACCCGCCGTTCGGCATCGCGGCGATCGGGTTCGCCGTTACCGCGGCGTCGGTTCTCGCCGGCGCGGGTGTCGCGACCACGGTCGTCGTCATGCTGGTGTGGGCCGGCTTCGGCCTCGCCGCCGCAGCACCGCGCCGCGCCTGACCGAACGCACCGAGGCGACCACTACACTCGTCCGCGACGCACGCTCATGGCTGTCCTGCGCACCATCGAATCGAAGATCGAGGGCCTCTTCGAAGGCGTGTTCGGGCGTGCCTTCCGAACCCATGTGCAGCCGATCGAGCTCGCACGAAAGCTCGTGAAGGAGATGGACGACCACCGCAGCGTCTCCGTCTCGAAGGTGTACGTCCCGAACGAGTACACCGTCTACCTTTCTCCCGACGACCGCAAGCAGTTCGAGGGCTACGAGGACGCGCTCGTCGGAGAGCTGCAGGAGTACCTCGCCGAACACGCGCGGCGCGAGCACTACGCGCTGCTGGACACTCCGAGTGTGCTCGTCGAAGTCGACGACGACCTCGCGGTCGGCGAGTTCGGAATCGCGACTCGCCTCGTCGCCGGCGAGGGATCGCCTGAGCCCGACATTCCGCCCTCGCTCCCGGTCGACACGCCTGCGCAGACCATGATCTACAAGGCACCCGCTCCGGTCGAGCCGGTCGCAGCCGACGCGCCACCGCCCGAGCCGCAGCGCGAGGTGGTCACGCTCACCGTCGCCGGACGAAAACACGAGGTCACGAAGACGAGCGTCGTACTCGGCCGCTCACGGGAAGCCGATGTGCGTGTCTCGGACGTCAACGTCTCGCGCCGCCATGCGGAGCTTCGCCAGGAAGGCGCCGGCTACTGGATCGTCGACCTCGGGTCGACCAACGGTCTGGAGGTCAACGGAAAGCGGGTCGACCGCGCGCGAGTGCGCGACGGCGACCGGATCGTGCTCGGTTCCACGGAGGTCGTATTCGGGCGTTCGCTGCCGTCGTGACGGTGCTCGCTCTCGAAACCGACGAGACGCTTCTCATCGGGAAGATCGCATTCCTCGTGCTGCTCTACGCCTTCATCCTCTTCGTGATGCGGTCGGCGACCAAGGGCATGACGCAGGCGCCGCAGGAGAGCATCATCCTGGGCGCGGCGGAGGCGAATGCCCTGCGCGTCGAGCACGGACTGCCTCCGACACGCCTGCTCGTCCTGGCGGGCTCGGAGCTCGGAGAGGGACGAACCATCGAGGTGACGGCGCCGACGGTCGTGGGGCGCGACGCGACGAGCGGCATCCGCCTCGAGCACGACGAGTTCGCCTCTTCGAGACATGCCCGCATCGAGCCTCGGCCCGAGGGAGCGTGGGTCGACGATCTCGGATCGACCAACGGCACGTTCCTCAACGGCACGAGGCTGAAGAAGGCACGGCTCGCAAAGGCGGGCGACGTCATCCGGATCGGCGAGACCGAGCTCCAGGTGCAGGCGTGAGGATCGGACGCGCGGCCTGGAAGACCGACACGGGTCGGCGACGGATGCGCAACGAGGACGCGTACGTCTTCGAGCCTCCGCTGTTCGCGATCGCGGACGGCATGGGCGGCGCGCGTGCGGGCGAGGTGGCCGCCGGCATCGCGGCCGCTGCGCTACGCGACGAACGACTCGGCGTCGTGGACGAGGCGAGTCTCGAGGCCACCATCGCCGAGGCCAACCGGCGCGTCTGGGAGCGCTCGGTCGCGGATCCGGCCACAGCGGGCATGGGAACGACGGTCACGGTCGCTTTCGTCGATGCCCCTACGGCGCAGATCGTCTTCGGCCATGTCGGCGACTCGCGCGCCTACCGGCTGCGCGGAGACGTGCTCGAGCAGGTCACGACCGACCACTCTCTCGTCGCGGAGCTCGTGGAGAGCGGCGTCCTGACCCCGGAGGAAGCCGAGCGACATCCCCAGCGCTCGGCCATCACGCGCGCCGTCGGAACCGACCGTGCGATCGAGGTCGACGTGTTCACGGCGCCCGCCGAGCTCGACGATCTCGTGCTGCTGTGCTCGGACGGGCTCACGGACATGCTGTCGAAGGACGAGATCGCCGCGGTCATCGTCGGCGCCGACCGCGACCCCGACGCCGCAGCAACCGCCCTCGTCGCCGCCGCCAACGCACAGGGGGGCGAGGACAACATCACGGTCGTCCTCTTCGAGGTCGTGGACGGCGACCCCGAGCCACTGCGCGAGGCTGATTCCGTGGAGACCGCGTCGGAACCCGATGTCGTCGACCCGGCCCCAGCCGAAGAACCAGTCGCTGAGGTGCGGACGCACGGCCCCGGACCCGGCGGCCGGATCGCGGCGATCGCGCTCATCGCGCTCGTCGTCACCGTCGGCGTCCTCGTCCTGTACTGGGGCATCAGTCGGTGAACGCGCGGCGGCGCGAGCTCTTCGGGCTCGTCCTCGCCGGTCTCATCGCCAGCGTGGCGCTCGCGACGGTGACGCTCGCGCGGGACGCTGCGCTGTCGCCGGATGTCGCCGTCTGGGGGGCGCTCTTCCTCGGCCTCTACGTCGTGGCCCACATCGTGGTTCGCCGCACGGCCCCGTATGCGGACGGCGCGCTCCTCCCGCTGACGGCCGTGCTGACCGCATTCGGCGTGATCACCATCTATCGGCTCGACTCCGACGACGGGGGACGCCAGGCGGTGTGGGTAGCCGTCGGCGTCGCAGCCCTCGCTGCGACGCTCACCTGGCTCCGCCACGACTACCGCGTGCTCGAGTCGTACCGCTACCTCTTCGGCGTCACCGCAATCGCACTGTTGCTGCTCCCCTCCGTCCCGGGGATCGGCCAAACCGTCAACGGAGCACGCCTCTGGGTCGACCTCGTCGTCATCCAGTTCCAGCCGGGCGAGCTCGCGAAGATCTTCTTGATCCTCTTCCTCGCGGGCTACCTGCGCGAGAAGCGCGAGTCGCTCGCCCGCTGGCAGCTGAAGGACATCGGGCCGCTGCTCGCGATCTGGGGCGCCGCGATGCTCGTCATCCTCGTGACCAACGACCTCGGGAGCGCGCTTCTCAACTTCGGGATCTTCCTCGCGATGCTCTACGTCGCCACGGGCCGGGCGCTCTTCGTCGCGATGGGGCTCGTGCTGTTCGTTGCCGGCGCTGCCGTTCTCTACAACGCGATCGACCACGTCCAGGATCGCATCACCATCTGGCTGCAGCCGTGGACGGACGAGCGCGTGTACTGCTCCCTGAACGGTGAGCTCGAGCTGCGACAGGACTGCGCCTCGTACCAGCTCGTGAAGAGCCTCTACTCGATCGCGAACGGCGGCTTCGGCGGCACGGGACTCGGTCGGGGGACGTTCACGTCCGTGGACGGCTCCCAACTCATTCCCTACCTGCGGACGGACTTCATCTTCTCGGCGATCGCGCAAGAACTCGGGCTGATCGGGGCGGCGGCGCTGCTCCTCGTGTTCATGCTCTTCGTCGTCCGCGGGATGCGCGTCGCGCTCCAGGCCGACGACGGCTTCTCGAAGCTCCTCGCCGCCGGGCTGACGTTCGGCTTCGCTCTGCAGACGTTCATCATCGTCGGCGGCGTCCTGCGCGTCGTCCCCCTGACCGGGATCACCTTGCCGTTCGTCTCCTACGGCGGGACGAGCATCGTCGCGAACTTCATCCTGCTCGCGCTCCTCCTCCTCGTTTCGGACCGGGCCAACCAACCGCGATGAACGGGCAGATCGTCCGCCTCACCTACGTCGCGCTCGGGCTCGTGGCGGCGCTCGTCGTCATGACCACCTACTGGCAGACGTGGGCGGCAGCGGGACTCGCGGCGCGACAGGACAACTCCATCCGGCGGGTCGCCGAGTTCTCGATCGATCGTGGGCTCATCTTCTCGTTCGAGCCGCGCAGGCGGCTCGCGCGCAACCGCGAGCGAGAAGTCGAGGGCAAAACGCTCTTCTTCCGCCGATATCCATACGGCCCGCTCGCCGCGCACGTCGTCGGCTACTCGACAGTCGGGCGCTCGCGAACCGGCCTCGAGCGCTCGCTCAACGACTATCTCACGGCGTCGAACTCGAGCCTCACGACGGTCGTCGACAAGACTCTCGACGAGCTGCGCGGCAAGCCGGTGCAGGGAAACGACGTGGTGACGACGCTCGACCTCGACGCGCAGGGGGTCGCGAACGAGGCGTTGGGGACGAACTGCGGCGCGATCGTGGCCCTCGACCCGCGTACCGGGAAGGTTCTCGTGATGGCCTCGTCGCCCGGCTTCGATCCGAACCTCGTGGAGGAGAGCTTCGGGCAGATCGAGCGCATCACGGCGGAGTGCACGCCCGCCGCGCCGCTGCTCAACCGGGCGAGCGCCGGCCTCTACGTCCCCGGGTCGACCTTCAAGGTCGTCACTGCCGCCGCCGCGCTCGAGTCGAAGAAGTACACGCCCGATTCGACGTTCCACGACCCGGGGTACTGCACGGTGTACGGCAAGCGCGTGAACAACTTCGACACGTCGAGCCCGTTCGGCACCGTCGATCTCCGGACCGCGCTCACGTACTCGGTGAACTCCGTCTTCTGCAACATCGGGAAGAAGCTCGGGGCGAAGAAGATCCTGGACACGGCGAAGCGCTTCGGCTTCTACGAGCGGCCGCCGCTCGAGACGCCGGCGGACGAGCGGATCGCAAGCGGTCTCTATCGCAACGGCCAGCTCTTCTATCCGCGCGTCGACGCGAACGTCGACGCCGGGCGCATGGCGTTCGGGCAGGAGCGCATGCTCGTGACCGCGCTCCAGAATGCGATGGTCGCGGGTGCCATCGGCGTCGGTGGGCGCCTCATGGAGCCGCATGTCGTGGACCGGATCGTCGGTCCGGGCGGGAAGGTGATCGACCGGCAGCGCCCGCGGCTCATCCGCGACGCCGTCAGCAAGGAAACCGCCGACGAGGTCGCGGACATGATGCGCCTCGCGGTCGAGCGCGGAACCGGAACGGCCGCGCAGATCTCCGGCTACTCGATCGGCGGCAAGACCGGAACGGGCGAAACCGGTGTCCCGGGCTCCAACATCACGTGGTTCATCGCATTCGCCGGCGACGACGACGAGAGCCCTCCGAAGCTTGCATTCGCGGTCGTCCTGCAGAACCAGAGCGGCACCGGAGGCTCGACGGCCGCCCCGATCGCCCGCGAGGTCATGCAGGCAATCCTGCAGGGCGCGGAGAATCCCTAACCTCTAGACACGCCCGTGAACCCATGACGACACAGGACACACTCTCAGGCAGCCTCTTCGCAGGGCGCTATCGCATGTCACGCAAGCTGGGCGGTGGCGGCATGGCCGACGTCTACCTCGCCGAGGACCAGGAGCTCGGACGCAGGGTCGCGGTCAAGATGCTCCACGCGCGTTACGCGAACGACGAGCAGTTCGTCGAGCGCTTCCGCCGAGAGGCGACCCATGCGGCCGGCCTCTCGCACCCGAACATCGTCTCGATCTTCGACCGCGGCGAGGCGGACGGCTCGTACTACATCGTCATGGAGTACGTCGAGGGGCGCACGCTCAAGGAGCTGATCCGCTCGCGCGGGCTCTGCCCGGTGCCCGTCGCGATCGCCTACACGCGGCAGATCCTCGCCGCGCTTCGCTATGCGCACCGCAATGGCGTCGTCCACCGGGACATCAAGCCGCACAACGTCATCGTCGACTCCGAGGGCGTCGTCAAGGTCACCGACTTCGGGATCGCGCGCGCAGGTGTGAGCCAGATGACCGAGGAGGGTGCGATCATCGGCACCGCGCACTATCTCTCGCCGGAGCAGGCACGCGGCGCGCCGGTCGACCAGACGTCCGACCTCTACTCGACGGGCATCGTGCTCTTCGAGCTGCTCACGGGCGAAGTGCCGTTCACGGGCGACAGCCCGGTCGAGATCGCGATGAAGCACCTCTCGGAGACGCCGCCGGCACCGTCCGAGCTCCGGCCCGACGTCCCTGGCGACCTCGATCTCGTCGTCGTGCGGGCGCTCGCGAAGGAGCCCGCGGATCGGTACCAGTCCGCCGCCGCCATGGACGCCGACCTCGAAACGGTCGCGCGTGGCGGACGTGTCGCGGCAGAGACCGCCGAGGCCGCCACGATGGTGCTCGCCGGCGAGCGTGCCATTGACGCGACCGCGGCGACGCAAATCGTGCGGCGGGCGCAGCTGCAGCAGTACGAGCCGCCCGACCGCTCGAGGCCGATCTGGCCATGGTTCCTCGCGATCGGCTTGCTGCTCGCGCTGGCCGTCGCCAGCTGGTTCCTGTTCGAACCGATCAAGGATCAGTTCCAGGGAAGCGACACCGTGGCCGTCCCGTACGTCGTCGGCATCCCGCAGGCCCTCGCAGTCCAGCAGATCGAGGAGGCGGGGCTCATCCCGAACGTCAGGCCCGTGTCCAACTCCGATGTCGAGGAGGGCGTCGTCTTCTCCCAGACGCCGACCGAGGGGACGCGCGTCGACGAGGGGGACGTGGTGCGCATCGACGTCTCCTCCGGCAAGCCCGAGGTGGCGATCCCGAGTGTCGTCGGCCAGTCCGTTGCGGACGCGGTCGCCGAGATCACGCGTTCGGGGCTGATCGCGCAGGTCGTCGAGGTCAACTCCGATCGGGACGAAGGCACGGTGACTGCGCAGTCGCCGAGCGCGGGCACCGTGGTCGTAGAGGGCACGCAGGTTCGAGTCAACGTGTCGAAGGGGCCGCGACCCGTGAACGTCCCGAACGTCGTGGGCCTCCCCTACGACCAGGCGGCCTCGGAGCTGCAGCGCGCCGGCTTCGTCGTGTCGCGCATCGACGAGGACTCCGACCAGGCTGCGGGCATTGTCACGCGCCAGACGCCGAGCGGCGGGTCGGAAGGCTCACGAGGATCGACGGTGACGGTCTCGGTCTCGAAGGGACCGTCGACATCGGCCGTCCCCGACGTCACGACGCAGGACATCGCCATCGCACAGACGACACTGCAGGCCGCAGGATTCCGGTTCCGCATCGTCTACGAGGACACGGACGACTTCACGCTGGACGGCATCGTGAATGCGCAGGATCCGGTCGGCGGGTCGCAGGCGGAGCCGAACACGATCGTCACCCTCTTCGTCGGGCGCTTCGTGGAGCCGACCACCACGACGGAGACCACGACCGAGACCACGCCGATCCCGTGAGCCCACGCGTTCGCGTGGCCGTGCTCGCGGGCGGTCGTTCGAGCGAGCACGAGATCTCGCTCGCGTCGGCGGGCTCGGTGGTCGCCGCGCTCGACCCCGAGCGGTACGAGACCGTCGTCGTGGGGATCGACAAGGCGGGCCGCTGGGAGCTCGCGAGCGGCGACAACGCGCTTCCCGCTGCCAGCGTGGAGACGCTCCCCGTGGTCGCGCAGTCGGCCGCCGCAGCAACCCTCGGCCAGGTCGACGTCGTACTCCCGATCCTGCACGGCCCGTTCGGCGAGGACGGAACGGTGCAGGGGTTGCTCGAACTTGCAGGCGTGCCGTACGTCGGCGCTGGTGTCGCTGCGTCGGCGCTCTGCATGGACAAGGACCTCTTCAAGGCGGTCCTCCGCGACCGGGGCATCCCGGTCGCACGCAACGTCACGCTGCGCGATGGCGACGAGCCTGCGCACGACTTCGCGTACCCCGTGTTCGTGAAGCCCGCACGCCTCGGCTCGTCCGTCGGCATCTCGAAAGTGCGCAGTGACGAGGAACTCGTCGCTGCGATCGAGCTGGCGCGTCGCCACGACGACAAGGTGCTGATCGAGGAAGGCATCGACGGCGTCGAGGTGGAGTGCGGGGTTCTCGGCAACCGCCACCCGATCGCGTCGGTCGTCGGGGAGATCGTCGCCCACGCGGACTGGTACGACTACGCCGCGAAGTACGACGAGGGCGGGATGGATCTCGTCATCCCGGCCCGTATTCCCGCGGCCTCCGACGCGGAGGTCCGCCGCCTTGCGGTCGATTCGTTCGTCGCGACCGAGTGCGAGGGAATGGCGCGCATCGACTTCTTCGTGCGGCCGGACGGCGAGGTCGTCGTCAACGAGATCAACACGATCCCGGGGTTCACGTCGACGAGCGTCTACGCCAAGCTCTTCGAGGCGGCTGGCGTCCCGTACGCCGAGCTGCTCGACCGACTCATCGCGCTCGCGCTCGAGCGCCACGAGAGACGAAGCCGCCTCGAGTACTGAAACGTAAGGCGACGTGTCGTCTACAGGCCGGCGCCGAGCCGATCGGTCTCACTCCCGTCCGCCGCGAGCTCGAGCGCCTTCGCGGCCCAGCCCTCGATGAGCTGCATGTTCAGGCGGATCGACCACATCGCCGACCCCGGTTCGCTCGATCTCCTCACCCATTGCGTACGTAGAAGCGTTCGAGATGGACACGAACGCGCTCCGGATCACGATCGCCGGCGAAGGCAGTCGAGCCGACGAGGTCGGCGAAGAGAACCGTGACGAGCTTGCGCTCCTCACCCGCATGCACGACGCAGAGTCTTGCGAACGCGGCCCGCTGATGTGGAGCGAGCCCTACGCGCCGAGAACGGCGGCCAGCGCCTCTTCCCAGGCGTGGAGACCGTCGTCGAGCTCGGCGTCAGACGTCGTGAGCGGGCAGAGCACGCGGATGCAGTTCCCGTCGAGCCCGGCCTTCAGCAGCAGCAACCCTCGCTGCAGCGCCTCGGCGATGATCGCCTCGACGAGCTCCGGAGCCGGCTCCCTCGTATCCGGATCTCGGACGAGCTCGATCGCGAGCATCGCACCCATGCCGCGGACGTCCCCGATCTGCGGCCAGCGCGACTGCCAGTCGAGCATGCGCGCGCGGATCGCGTCCCCGAGGAGCTGCGCGCGCTCGACGAGCTGCTCCTCGGCGAACACGTCGAGCACGGCACAGGCGGCCGCCAGTGCGACCGGATTGCCGATGAACGTCCCGCCGATCGCGCCCGGGTGTGGGTCGTCCATGATCTCCGCCCGACCGATCACGCCCGACAACGGCAGACCGCCCGCGATCGACTTCGCGACGATCACGAGATCCGGCTCGATATCGAAGTGCTCCATCGCGAACATCCGCCCGGTGCGCCCGAACCCGGTCTGCACCTCGTCCGCCACGAGCAGGATCCCGTGCCTGTCGCAGATTTCGCGCAGGCCGTCCACGAACTCCGCGGGTGCCGGGAGGAAGCCGCCCTCGCCCTGCTGCGGCTCGAAGACGATCGCCGCGACGTGATCCTGCGACACCGTCGTCGTGAACAGGCGCTCGAGGGCCCGGAGCGCGGTCGCGGCGTCCGGACCGCGATACGCGTTCGGATACGGCGTGCGGTAGACCTCGGGCGCGAATGGCCCGAGCCCCTTCTTGTACGGGTGCGTCTTCGAGGTCATCGTCAGGGCCATCCAGGTGCGGCCGTGGAACGCGCCCTCGAACACGATGACCGCCTGTCGCTTCGTGTAGAGGCGCGCGATCTTGACGGCATTCTCGACGGCCTCTGCGCCGGCGTTGAAGAACGCGGCGCGCGTCTCGCCGCCGATTGGAGCGAGGGCGCCGAGCCGCTCGGCGAGCTCGATGTAGCCCTCGTACGGAACGACGGTGAAGTCCGTGTGGAGGAACCGGTCGACCTGCTCGGAGATCGCCTCGACGACGCGGGGATTGTTGTGACCGACGTTCGCGACACCGACGCCTCCGACGAAGTCGATGAACGTGTTCCCGTCGACATCGGTGATCGTCGACCCGCGCGCGCGATCCGCCACGATCGGCTCGTGGACGATGAGCGGTCGGGCGACTGCGTGCCGCTCGCGGTCGAGGATCTCGCGGCTGCGCGGGCCGGGGATCTCCGTGCGAATCTCGATCACACGGGTGGCCGCCACGCGCGGGAGCCTATCCGTCCGACCTGTCGGTGAAGCATCCTGTCGCGCGATGGCCGATCACGACCTCGGCGACGATCCGATTGCGCAACTTCGCGCGTGGCTCGACGAGGCACGCGACGTCACGGACGTGCCGCAGGCGATGACGCTCGCCACGGCGACCCCGGACGGGAAGCCGTCCGTGCGCGTCGTTCTGCTGCGCGGGCTCGATGACCATGGCCTCACGTTCTTCACGAACCGCACCTCGCGCAAGGGTGAGGAGCTTCGCCTGAACCGGCAAGCGGCGGTTGCGATCCACTGGTGGGAGCTCGGCCGGCAGGTGCGCGTCGAAGGCTTCGTCGAGGATGTGCCGGGGGAGGAGTCTGAGGCGTACTGGGAGACGCGTCCACGAGCCAGCCAGATTGCCGCCTGGTCGTCACCGCAGTCGCGGCCGCTGAGCGGCCGCGACGAGCTCGACAGACGCGTGGCCGCGCTCGAGGAGCGGTTCGCGGGAGAATCTGTTCCACTTCCGCCCTTCTGGGGCGGCTACCGACTCGTGCCGGAGTCGATCGAGCTCTGGATCCATCGCGACAACCGCCTTCACGACCGCCACCTCTACGTGCGCGAGGACGCCGGCTGGCACAGGCTGCGCCTGGCGCCGTAGGTGCCTCGTTAGTAGATGTGCAGCTTGTCCAGGAGCGCGAGCGGATCGTCGATGGACTCGAAGAGATCCTTGTTGTGCTTGATCATCTTGCTGCGCATGTACACGCGGAGCCACTGCTTGTAGCTGTACAGCTCGTAGCGATCGAGCATGTCCCTCGGCGGCAGGTCACGCTGCGCGATGAGCCCCGCCAGGTACATCGCGCATTCGAAGCCGAGCGAGATCGACTGGAAGTACGGCGAGCCGATGGCGGAGTCGCCGGCGAGGAACACGGGTGAACCGGCGAACGGGTGGTCGCGTGGCCCCGCTGCAAGCCACTGCCGGCTTGTCGCATTGCGAGCCCGATACAGATCGAGGGGAATCCGGACGATCTCGAGGTCGCCGAGAATCGCGCCGTTGGTTTCCTCCGTGATCTTGCCGATGAAGCGATCCATCGACTGAGCGACGCCCGGAAAGTTGCCGCGAAGCCACTCGCCGTCGAACCGCGACGGCATCGCTTCGTACTCCTCGGCAGAGATGTTGACGATGCCGGTCACGTGGCTGACGCTGCCGTCGTAGTGCGTCCGATTCACCATCGGGATGAACTTGTACTCGCGCGTTCTCGGCGTTCTTGTAGTACTTGCAGTACTCGTTGCAGTCGTAGCTCTGGCCGTAGAGGAAGGTGATGACGAGCGCGTACTCGAGCCGGATCTTGAGCGTGTTCGCGCCTTCGATCGCCTCGCCTGAACGTGGTGCCAGCTGGTCGCGGAGAAGCGACCTGCTGCCCGTGCAGTCGATCAGGATGTCGCCCGGCTCGAGCATCGCAATCGCTTCCTCTGCCGTCACCACGGCGGCCGTGCGCTGAACGCCGTTCGACGCACGCGCGTCGATCAGGTCGCTGACGCCACGCTCGATCGCGTTGAGCGGGCAGAACCCCATCGTCCAGTTGCGCAGGAGCGCGGTCAGGTCCTCGGGGATCGCCTGCCTGAACGCGAGCCCCTCGTCGAGCTCGGCCGGATCAAAGACGGCGTCGACGTTGTCTCCGTCGATGTGGTCGGCGCGGTAGCTCTCGACCGAATCCGCCACGAGGTACGGCGCGAGCTGGACCATCCGGGTGCGGCTGTACTCATGACGCTTCTCGTAGAGCCGCACGGAGAACCCCTCCAGCGGCTGGAGCAGAGCCGTCAGCATGAGACCCACGGGCCCTGCACCCACCACGTGCACTCGGACGCTCAAATGCGAAGCCCCTAGGGCGGGGTGAGAGCGCCGTCGGTGTACAGGCCCTCGGCGTTCCACAGCATGTAGCCCTTCGCGCCGGAGATGCGCGCGGCGTGGATCTGGGCCTGCACCTCGTCGATGTCGTACGGCACGGAGAAGCTGAAGTCCTGCACCCACGGCACGACGAGGACGTCGCGTCCTCGCAGCGCGAGCTCGAACCGGCGGAGCGCGCGCGAGACGGTCGCGCCGGGCGCACGGCTCGGATCCTCGAGGCCGAGCTCGCCGGCGCCGAAGAGCGACGGATAGGTCATCGCGTAGACGGTGTCGAGATGCGGCGCCATCTGCCGCGGCAGCTGGCCGATCCCGAGATCGCGGGCGGCGGAGAGGCCGAAGACCGCGGCCGAGATCCTCACGCCGAACGGCTCGAGGCGACTCTTCGCGTAGCGCAGGAAGGCCGGGATCGCCTCACGCCTGTCGAGCGACCCCTTGCGTCCATAGAGGGCGCCCGCGACGTCGCCGTCGGACGGGAAGCGGACGTAGTCGAACATGATCTCGTCGAAGCCCGCCTTGGCCGCGGCGGCTGCGATGCCGACGTTGTAGCTCCACACACGCCGGTCGTAGGGATTCGTCCACCCGAGCCCTGCAGCGTCGCGCCACACGGAGCCGTCCGTACGGCGGATCGCGAGATCGGGTCGCGCGCGAGAGAGCACCGGGTCCTCGAAGACGACGATGCGTCCGATCGCGTAGATGCCGCGGGCGTGCGCCTTCCGTACGGCCTCACGCGCGTCGTAGTAGTCGCGCGCCGCTCCGATCGAGACGGCCAGGGGCACGGAGTGGGTCATGAACCCCACCTCGCCGTTCTCGTCTTTCACGTCGAGCTCGACCGCGGTCAAGCCCTCGCTCTCCAGCTCGAGGTACTCCTCGAACTTCCCCGGGAGGGATGCGAGGCCCATCGTCACGTGGACGCCGCGAAGCTCGATGGGCAGCGTGCGCGGCCCGCTCCCGGGAGTCGCGGCCAGCGTTGCGAGATCGGTCACCGGCTCCGCGCTCGACTCGCTGCCCACGAACTGCGCGCCCATTCCGAGCAGGAGAACACCGACGAGGACGCTTCCGACCGCAGCACTGCGCCGAAGGCGCTTTCTCCGCCTCACCGCGGCCCGACGCGAGCGAAACCGCTCATTCGGGTCGATGGGTGGGAATAGCATCGACACCGGGGCGTGGACCTTACCGCAGCCCTCGTAGAATCGGTGCGTGGTTCTCTCCGATCGCACGATCAGGCGCCTGCTCGGCGAAGGACGAATCGGCATCGATCCGTACGAGCCGGCGCTCATGCAGCCGTCGAGCCTCGATGTCCGCGTCGACCGCTACTTCCGCGTGTTCCGCAACTCCCGGTACCCGTTCATCGACGTGAAAGCGCAGCAGGAGGACCTCACCGAGCTCGTCGAGGTCGCTGACGACGAGGCGTTCATCCTCCACCCCGGCGAATTCGTCCTCGGCTCGACGCTGGAGCGCGTCACGCTCCCGGACGATCTCGTCGCCCGCTTGGAGGGCAAATCGAGTTTGGGGAGGCTCGGGCTCCTCATCCACTCGACTGCGGGCTTCATCGACCCCGGCTGGGACGGCCACGTGACGCTCGAGCTGTCGAACGTCGCAAATCTTCCGATCACGATCTACGCGGGGATGAAGATCGGCCAGGTCTCGTTCGTGCAGCTCACCGAGGCGGCAGAACGCCCGTACGGCTCAGCGGGCATCGGGTCGAAGTACCAGGGGCAGCGCGGCCCGACACCGAGCCGCTACTGGCAGAACTTCCGCGAGGACTGACTCCGCGCGCGAGATCAGCCCGGTTCGCAATCGGGCGTCTCGCCCGATCCGAGACGGTCGAGAAGTCCCGTCAGCGCCGCGAGCTCCTCGTCGTCGAAGCGCGCGCCGAAGACCGCGTCGACCTGGCCGAAATGGCTCTCCGCCGCGGTCCGGAGACGGTCGAGCCCGGTGTCCGTTAGCACCGCGTAGACGACGCGCCGATCCGTGGAGCACGCGGCACGCTCGACGAGCCCCTGCCGCTCGAGCCCGTCGAGGAGACGCGTCACGCCCGACGCGCTGAGCAGGACCTGATCCGCGAGATCGACGCGTCGCATGCGCCTGTCCGGAGATCGCGACAGCCGGAGGAGCACCTCGAAGTCGCTGAGGGTAAGGCCGTGCTCGACCGTCAGCTGGGTGTTCAGGTCGCGCGTGATCCCTGCATGCGCGCGGAGCAGCGAGACGAACGCCCCTACGCCAGTTGATTGCTCGCTCAATACTTGACTAGTCATCTTTTTCCTGTACAGTTGTTTGCGTACTCAATAGTAGCGGACGCAAAGGAGATGTCCATGTCCATCCTCGCAGAGACTTCGGCCACCGTTATCCCGGCCGGCACATGGTCGATCGACCCCTCGTGGTCGTCACTCGAGTTCGAGGTTCGCAAGCTCGGGCTCGTGACCATCAAGGGCCGCGTGCCCGGGATTCACGGGCACCCTCGAAGGAGGCGAGACCGCCTCGATCGAGGGCACCGTCGACGCCACGAGCATCACCACCTTCGACGGCGACCGCGACGCTCACCTCCAGTCGCCCGAGTTCTTCGACACTCAGCGATACCCGGAGCTTCGCTTCGACTCGACGTCGATCCACGCGCACGGCGACTCGGTGATCGTCACGGGCGACCTGACGATCAAGGGCATCACGAAGCCGGTCGAGCTCACGGGCACGCTCGGGGGCCCGGCCAACGACCCATGGGGTAACGAGCGCATCGGGCTCGAGCTCTCGGGCTCGGTCGACCGTACCGACTTCGGACTGAACTGGAACGCCCCGCTTCCAGGTGGCGCCTTCCTCCTTCCGAACGACGTCGTCCTCAGGGCCTACTTCGCCGCGGTGCGGGCCGCGTAGCGCGATGCGCCTCCTCGTCATCTCCGGCAGCCTCCGGGCAGGGTCGTACAACACGGCCCTCGCCCGGGCGGCGGTAGACCTTGCACCCGCGGGCGTCGACGTCGAGGTGTTCGACGGCCTCGGCGACCTGCCGCTCTTCGACGCAGACCTCGAAGCCCACACGCATGAGGCGGTGCAGCATCTTCGCGACGAGATCGACGCCGCGGACGCCGTGCTCTTCGTGACCCCGGAATACAACGGCTCCATTCCCGGCGTCCTCAAGAACGCCGTCGACTGGGCGTCGCGGCCGCGTGTCGACGCGGCGCTGCGCGACAAGACAGTCGCCGTTGCGGGCGCGAGCACCGGCCAGTACGGCGCAATGTGGGCGCAGCAAGACCTTCGCCGCGTTCTCGGTGTCGCAGGTGCCAGAGTCGTCTGCCCGGACCTCCCGGTCGCACGCGCAGAGGTCGTGTGCGATCCGTCCGGCCCGAGCGCGCTCGTTGCCGAGCGGCTGCGCACCCACGTGGCCGAGCTCGTCCGCGAGGCCGCGCCGCTTCCTGTCGCTGCCTGACCAATGTCCGGTCTTGCGCCGGCCGAGAACGCCGAGGGGCCGCGTTTCCGCGGCCCCTCGAAACGGATACCAGCGTTGGATTTGGTAGAGGCGCTTCCGGCGCGTGCCTCTCGGAAGAGACGACGCACGGCGCGAGTCGCGAGCCCCCTACGCTGGCTAGACGATTCCCGGTGGTCCCGGGGACACGCCTCTACCCGCCGGTACCTCCACTGCCCGTACTGTCATCGCTCAAGCCGGACCACCTCCTTTCCGCGGTAGCGCCAGCATACGCGCTACGAGCGGATGGAGGAAAGGCCGAAATATCGTGCACCGGTCGCATGCGGCTTGCGCTCGGCGAGCCCGTCACGCTCGAGCGCGGTGACGAGCTAGCTTCATCGTCGGCGCACTCACCTGCTCGGCCCTGCAAGCTGCCCTAGGCTCAGAAATACGGACGCGAGGAGGACGGATGACCACCCCAGTGACGAGCGTCGGGCAGATCTCGATCAGAGTCCACGACATCGACCGCGCCGTCGCCTTCTACCGCGACGCGCTCGGACTCGACTTCCTGTTCGACGGCGGGCCGCTGGCATTCCTCACGTGCGGCGATGTGCGTCTGATGCTCACGAAGCCCGAGAGCGACGAGTTCGACCACCCGAGCTCGACGCTGTACTTCCGCGTCGACGACATCGAGGCAGCACGCGCGGAACTGGTCGAACGAGGGGTTCCATTCGACGATGAGCCGCACCTCATCGCTCGCATGCCCGACCACGAGTTGTGGATGACGTTCTTCCGCGACCCCGACCGCAACCTGCACGGCCTCATGAGCGAGGTCAGGTAGCCGCGCTGAGAACCAGGGACAGCTCGAGACCACTGTCGAGCGGCACCGTGACGCTCGAGAGCGACGTGTCGGCCTGACGAGCGGCCGAGTACGCGCCGAGCGTCTCGACGTGCGACAGGACGTTGTCGGCGAGCACGATGCCACCTGGCTCGAGCAACGGCCGGACAAGGGCGAAGAGCGCCTCGTACTCGTCCTTCTCGGCGTCGAGGAAGACGAGATCGAACGTGTCTTCCGTCGAGGCGAGAGTTGCCTGCGCGTCGCCCTCCACGAGCTCCGCCCATTCGTCGAGGCCGGCGTCCAACACGTTCTTTCGCCACGTCTCGCACTTGGAAGGATCCAGCTCGAGGGAGACGAGACGTCCGCCGAGGATGCGCGCCCCTGCGGCAAGCCAGATCGACGAGTAGCCGCGCGAGCCACCGATCTCGAGCACCTCGACGCCGGCCTGGGACGCCGCGAGGGTGAAGAGAAAGCGGCCGGTCGCCGGACCGACCTGACGCGAGCGCTGCATCGCCGGCAAACCGGCGTCGCGTTCGGCGGCATCCTCCTCCTCGAGACGGGCGAGCACGGACTGAACGCGCTCGTCAAGCATCAGGCACCTCGACGACCACCACACCGTCCTCGCGGACCGTCACGGAGAACGTCTCCACCGCCGCGAACGCGGGGAGCGACATGGGAATGCCGCTCTCGAGGTCGAAGCGCGACCCGTGGCGCGGGCAGACCACGACACACGCCTCCGGCTCCCAGTCGCCCTCGCAGAGAGGGCCGTCGTCGTGCGAGCAGCGGTCCTCGATCGCGTACAGGCGCCCCGCGCAGTTGTAGACCCCGATCGTGAGCGGCCCCGCGACGACGAGACGCATCGAGCCGGACGGAAGCTCCGAGAGCGGGCCGACCTCGAGCGCGCTCACTCCAGCACGAGATCGCGGCTCGACGTGCCCCACTCCTCGGGAAGAGGCGTGCCCCGCGCCTTGTGCAGGGCGAGCTTGAGCACGCCGAGGCCGAGGATGGCGCACTTGAGGCGGACGGGCGTCAGCGGGATCCCGAGCTCGTCGAGGAGCTCCTCCTTCCGCATGACGGCAACTTCGTCGGCCGTCTTTCCCTTGACGAGATCGCTGAGCATCGAGGTGGCTGCCTGGCTGATGGCGCAGCCGCGGCCGTCGAAACCGACCTCCTCGATGACGTCACCGTCTCCAAGTCGCACGGAGACGAGGATCTCGTCACCACAGAGCGGATTCTGACCCTCGGCCTGCGCGTCGGCAGGATCCAGCAGCCCGTGATTCCGCGGGTTCTTGTAGTGATCGAGGATCAGCTCTCGATAGAGCTGGTCGAACTCGCTCATCAGCCGAGCGAGCTCTTCGCCTTGTGGAGACCGTCGACGAGGCGGTCGATCTCCTCGGGGATCGAGTAGAGGTAGAAGCTCGCGCGGACGGTCGCGGAGACGCCGAGCTTGGCCATGAGCGGCTGCGTGCAGTGGTGGCCGGCGCGAATCGCGACACCCTCCCAGTCCAGTACCTGCGCGACATCGTGCGGGTGGACGCCGTCGACGTTCAGCGAGACGATCCCCGCGCGGCGGTCCGGCGGCGGTCCGTACGTCGTGACCCACGGAAGCTCGCCGAGTCGCTCGAGCGTGTACTCGACCAGGTCGTGCTCGTGCTGCGAGATCGCGTCGAGGCCCGCGTCGAGCACGTAGTCGACGGCCGCGCCGAAGCCCACGGCCTCCGCGATCGCGGGCGTTCCGGCTTCGAACTTGTACGGGAGCTCGTTCCACGTCGTGCGCTCCATGGAGACGGAGCGGATCATCTCGCCGCCGAGGTTGAAGGGCGCCATCGACTCGAGCAGCTCCTTCCGCCCCCAGAGAGCACCGATGCCGCTCGGGCCGCACATCTTGTGCGAGGAGATGGCGAGGAAATCGCAATCGAGCGCCTGCACGTCGAGCGGCCGGTGCGGGGCCGCCTGTGCCGCGTCGACGACCATGATCGCGCCTCGCTCGTGCGCCCAGGCTGCGAGTTCGGCGACCGGATTCACGGTTCCGAGCGTGTTGGAGACGAGGTTGGACGCGACGACCTTCACCTTCCCTGCGCGCTCGATCTCGTCGAGCGAGCCGAGTTGCAGCTCGCCGGACTCGTCGATCGGGATCGCCTTGAACGAAGCGCCCGTCCGGCCGGCGACGTACTGCCACGGCACGAAGCTGGAGTGGTGCTCGAGATCGGTCACGACGACGACGTCCCCGGGACCGAGGTTGTCGAGCCCCCAGGCGTACGCGACGAGATTCAGTGCCTCTGTCGCGCTCCGCGTGAAGATCACCTCGCGCTCCGACGGCGCGTTGACGAAGCCTGCAACCTTCCCGCGCCCGGTCTCGTAGCCCGTCGTCGCCCGCTCGGCGAGCCGATAGACGCCGCGATGGACGTTCGCGTACGAGTGCTCGTAGAAGTCGCGCATCGCATCGAGCACCTGACGCGGTTTCTGCGTCGAGGCGGCGGAGTCGAGGAATGCGACCGAGCGTCCGTTCACGAGCTCGTCGAACACCGCGAAGTCGGCCCGCAGGCGGTTCGCGTCGAGCTTGGTCTCCGGCGTCACGGCCACGAAGGCATCGTACCCCTGGCGCGTCGGACTACCCGAGGTCGACCTTGCCGTTCGTGGAGGCACGTTCCGCTGCTCGCCGTACCCGCTGCGCCGTGAGCACGGCATGCGCGAGCAACTCCTGCACGAGCTCGATCCGCACGCGCTCCGACGTCTCGGCGAGGAGGGCGAGCTTCTCGTCGCTCGGAAGCTCGACCTTGCCGGCGAGAGCGAAGGAGAGCTGGGAGTCGCCAGGGTCGGGCGCGTCCACCTCGCTCTCGGTGACCTCCCGGAGCTGCTCGAACAGCCGCAGCGCCTCGTCCACGGCGGCGGTCTCGGCGGGATCGTCGGCATCCTCGATCGGCGCCACGAGCCCGGTGTTGAAGGCCCTGCCGTCGGTCAGCTCGGTGAGCCGGAAGCGCTCGCCACCCTCGACGAGGATGTTGAGCCTGCCGTCTTCGAAGCGGGTGAGCACCTCGACGACGTGCGCACGCGTTCCGACGTCCCGCAAGCCGTCGTCGTCCGCATAGACGAGGCCGAACTCGGCCTCGTGTTCGAGGCACTCGCCGACGAGCTCCTTGTAGCGCTCCTCGAAGATGTGGAGCGGGAGCCGCTCGGTCGGGAGCAAGACGATGCCGAGCGGAAAGAGGCCGAGCTCGTCCACGGCGAAAGCCTACGCGGACGCTGTCGAATCGAGCTCCTAGGGCGCTTGGTCGAGGTCGAGCGCGGCCGAGTTGATGCAGTAGCGAAGGCCGGTGGGCTGCGGTCCGTCGTCGAAGACGTGCCCGAGGTGGCCGCCGCAGGTCGCGCACATCACCTCGGTTCGCGTCATCCCGTAGCTCGTATCGGACTCGGTGACGACGCTGTCGAGCGACGTCGGCTCGTAGAAGCTCGGCCAGCCGCTGCCGGACTCGAACTTCGTGTCGGAGCGGAAGAGCTCGGCGCCACATCCGGCACAGCGGTACACGCCGTCGCCGTGCTCGTCCCAGTAGGTGCCGGTGAACGCACGCTCGGTGCCCTTGCGCCGCAGGATCTCGTACTGCTCGGGCGTGAGGCGCGCCCGCCATTCCTCGTCGGTGAGCTCGGTCTTCGGTTCCATGCCTCGAGAGTAGCCGCGCGTCAGAGGACGACGAGCGACAAGGCTATGAACTGCGTCACGGCGGCCGCGACCACGAGGAGGTGGAAGATCTCGTGGAATCCGAGCGTTCCGGGAAACGGATTCGGCCACGTCGTCGCATACGTGAGCGCTCCGACGCTGTAGAGCGCTCCCCCGACGATCACCAGGACCGCCGCAGCCACGCCGAGCGACGGAAAGAGCTGCGGGACGAGGATCAGGCCGACCCAGCCGACGCCCAGATATGCAAA
Source organism: uncultured Gaiellaceae bacterium (assembly GCA_963740105.1). Lineage (GTDB taxonomy): Bacteria > Actinomycetota > Thermoleophilia > Gaiellales > Gaiellaceae > GMQP-bins7. The sequence goes on along the minus strand of CAVUCT010000007.1, from coordinate 284,936 downwards.
CGCGATGAGCCAGCGCGGCGCATCGATCCAGACGAGATTCAGAAGGATCCCGAATGCCGCCCCGATCCACACGGTGGCGAGCCCGACAAGACGTGCTGTCCCGTCGAACGCGACGAGCGCGAACGCCGTGTACGTGCCTGCGATGAAGACGAAGATCATGGCATGGTCGAGCCGGCGCGCCCGAAGCCGGGCGGTCGCGGTGCGCCAGGGGAAGCGGTGGTACAGCGCACTCGCCCCGAACATGGCTGCGAGCGCCACGGCGTACACCCACACCGCGAACCGCTCCAGATATCCGTCGGCGAGGACGACGAGCAACGTCCCAGCGACGACCGCCGCGACGAACGCGTACTGGTGGAACACACCGCGTAGGCGAGGCACGTCGACGTGCGACATGGGCCGATGATGCCCGATAGGCGTTATGCCTGCGGAATACGCGCTTCGAGCGCCGCCGCGAGCGCCTCGCGCACCGGTTCGAGCTCGACGCGATCGAGGACGTCCTGGAAGAAGCCGCGCACGATCAGGCGCTCGGCCTCCGAGCGGGAGAGCCCACGCGCCATGAGGTAGAAGAGCTGCTCGCGATCGACCTGGCCGAGCGTCGCTCCGTGCGTGCAGCGCACGTCGTTGGCCATGATCTCGAGCCCTGGAATCGAGTCGGCATGGGCCGCCTTCGAGAGGAGCAGGTTGCGGTTCTCCTGGTACGCATTCGTCTTCTGCGCACCCTCCTCCACCCGGATCATTCCGCGCCAGACCACGCGCGCGGTGTCGCGGAGGGCCCCCTTGAACGCGAAGTCCGACGTCGTCGACGGCGCAATGTGCTCCTGGAAGGTGTCGTAGTCGAGGTGCTGCGTGCCATCCGCGAAGTACGCCCCGGTCACACGCGACGTCGCACCCTGTCCTGCGAGGTCGTTCTGGATCCGGATCTTCCCCTTCGCCGAGCCGAACCCGCCGGCGACCCAGTCGAGTTCGGCGTCGCGCCCCACCGTGGCGTGATGCGAGGCGAAGTGCCACGTGCCGCGCGACAGGTTCTGCACGGAGACGTATTCGACCTTCGCGGCCTGCCGGACGACGATCTCGACCGCAGCATTCGTGTACGCGTCCAGTTCGGGAGTCGAGGACACGTACTCCTCGATGAGCGTGAAACGGCTCTCGGGCTCAGCGACCACGAGAAGTCGCCAGAAGACGGAGCCACCCTCGACGGAGTTCGCGATCCGCACGTAGAGCGGCTTCTCGAGGACGATTCCACGGGGCACGTGGACCAGCAGCCCGTGGGTCCACATCGCGGCGTTGTGCGCAGCGAACTTCTCGTCGAACCCGACGAGCGAGTAGAGGAGCTCATGGTCCTCCGGAAGCGTCTCGAAGCGGATGCCCACCGGTGCGGAGACGATCTCGAGACCGGCTTCGCCGACGTGGACGACGCCGGACGCATCGAGGTCGAGCATCGTCGGAGGCGAGGCGATCTCGGTCGCGCCGTTCGCGGTCCACGAGTCCGGGTCGAAGTCCTTGAGGTCGGTGAAGCGCCAGTGCTCGTCCTTCGTCGTCGGCAGAGGGAGCGCTGCGTAACGCTCGCGGATCGCGTCCCTAGCCACGAGGCGCGTACCTCCGGTGCAACATGAGCGCGTTTCCGTCGGGATCCTTGAAGAACGCCATGTGGCACACACCCGTGTCGACGGTCTCGCCGTCGAACGCCACTCCCTTCGCCTCGAGCTCGCCCCTGGCCTGCGTGACATCGGGCACGCGAAGCGCGAGGCCGGCTGGACTCGGTGCGAAAGGTTGCCCGACGCTCGACGGGTCGAAGATGTCGAGTGTCACCTGCCCGGCGCGAAACTCCATGTCGTTCTCGCCCTCGGTCTCGATCTCGAGCTCGAGCACCTCCGCATAGAAGCGTTTCGCTCTCCGAATGTCCTCGGTGAGAAAGGACACGAAGTCGACGTGCTCGACCTGCATCACGGCGTCGTCCCATCCGCGTACGGCGCATAGCGGCGGTGCAGCAGGATGCGGTTTCCGGCGGGATCGTTTACTCCCGCGCCGTGACAGGCGCCGGAGTCCCACATCTCACCGACCTCCAGGCCGGCGGCTTCGAGCGCGGCCTTCGCGGCCGCGACGTCCCGAACGCGCAGTGCGATCGTCGACGGTGGCAGCGGCGTGAACTCGTAGTCGTGCGTGTGCGGCGTCATGACCGCGAGCGTGACGTTGCCGGCCTCGTATTCGACCCAGTCGTCGCTGGGCGAGTTGGGATTTCGCCGGAGGCCGAGCAGGTCGCCGTAGAAGTGGTTCGCCGCGTCGATGTCCGTCACCGGCACACGGATGTAGTCGACGCGCTCGACGTCGATCATCGAGCCGAGGGGTCGTGCGCGTACGGCGCATAGCGCTTGTGCAAGGTCAGCTCGTTCCCATCCGGGTCCCTGAATCCGGCCATGTGGCAGACACCGGTGTCGAACGTCTCACCGTCGAACTGGACACCCTTCGCCTGGAGCTCTTCGCGTGCGGCGGCGACGTCCTCGACATGAAGGAGGACGATGCTGTTCGCCTGTGGCTGGTACTCGATGCCGAACTGCGCGGGCTGCCAGATCGCGAAGCAGGTGTCACCGACCCAGAACTCGTAGCGCGCGTTGTCGTCGGGACGCAGCCCGAGGGTGTCGACGTAGAACTGCCGCGAACGCTCGGCGTCCGAGGACGGGATGCCGACGACGTCGACCTTGCTGATCGGGCTAGCCACCGGAGCTCTAACCGACACGTCGCAGTCCACTTGCGGACCGCGCGCTAGCCAACAGAGCCTTCCATCTGCAGCTGGATGAGGCGGTTCATCTCGACGGCGTACTCGAGCGGGAGCTCCTTCGTGATCGGCTCCACGAAGCCCGAGACGATCATCGCGGAGGCCTCGGCCTCGGAGAGCCCGCGGCTCATGAGGTAGAAGAGTTGCTCCTCGCCGATCTTCGACACCGTCGCTTCGTGCCCGAGGTCGACATCGGACTCGTCGACCTGGATGTAGGGGTACGTGTCCGAGCGTGACTCGTCGTCGAGGATGAGCGCGTCGCAGACGACCTTCGACTTCGAGCCGACCGCGCCCTTCGCGACCTGCAGGAGCCCGCGGTAGCCGGCGCGGCCGCCGTCCTTCGAGATCGACTTCGACGTGATCACGGACGACGTGCGCGGTGCGACGTGGACGACCTTGCCGCCCGCGTCCTGGTGCTGGCCCTTTCCGCCGAACGCGATCGAGAGCACCTCGCCGTGCGCGCGCTCGCCCATGAGCCAGATCGCCGGGTACTTCATGGTGACCTTCGAGCCGAGGTTCCCGTCGACCCATTCCATGGTCGCGCCCTCGTAGGCGACGGCGCGCTTCGTGACGAGGTTGTAGACGTTGTTCGACCAGTTCTGGATGGTCGTGTAACGGCAGCGGCCGCCCTTCTTGACGATGATCTCGACGACCGCGGAGTGGAGCGAGTCGGAGGAGTAGATCGGCGCCGTGCAGCCCTCGACGTAGTGCACGTACGCGTCCTCGTCGACGATGATCAACGTGCGCTCGAACTGACCCATGTTCTCGGCGTTGATGCGGAAATAGGCCTGGAGCGGCATCTCGATCCGCACTCCCGGCGGCACGTAGATGAACGATCCGCCCGACCAGACCGCGGAGTTGAGCGCCGCGAACTTGTTGTCGTTCTGCGGGATGATCGTGCCCATGTGCTGCTTGACGATGTCCTCGTGCTCACGGAGCGCCGTGTCCATGTCGAGGAAGATCACGCCCTTCGCCTCGAGATCGGCCTGGAGCTTGTGGTACACGACCTCGGACTCGTACTGCGCGCCGACACCGGCGAGGTACTTCTTCTCGGCTTCCGGAATCCCGAGCTTGTCCCAGGTGTCGAGTATCTCGGCCGGCAGGTCCTCCCAGGAATCGGCCTGCTTCTCGGTCGGCTTGATGTAGTAGTAGATGTTCTCGAAGTCGATCCCGGAGAGGTCCGCCCCCCAGCTCGGCATGGGGCGCGCGAAGAAGTAGTCGAGCGACTTGTGCCGGAACTGGCGCATCCAGTCGGGCTCCTGCTTGTGCTCCGCGATCGCCTCGACGACCTCGTGCGAGATGCCCCTCCCCGACTTGAAGAAGTAGTCCTTGGCGGCGTCGGGGTTCGAGAAGCCGTACTTGTACTCGGATCGGATGTCGCGGACGACCTCGGTCTCGTGCGCGCTGCTCATTCGCCACCTCCCACGCCGGCCGGGATGAATGCCTCGTAGCCGTCGGCCTCGAGCTTGTGCGCAAGCTCGGGTCCACCGTCGGCGACGATGCGGCCGTCCACGAAGACGTGGACGAAGTCCGGCGTGATGTAGTCGAGGATGCGCTGGTAGTGGGTGATCACGAGCGCGCCCGTCTCCGGCCCGACGAGCTTGTTCACGCCGTTCGCGACGATCCTGAGCGCATCGATGTCGAGACCGGAGTCGGTCTCGTCGAGCACGGCGATCTTCGGCTTCAGCATCGCCATCTGCAGGATCTCGACACGCTTCTTCTCGCCTCCGGAAAAGCCGTCGTTCAGGTATCTCGAGGCGAGCTCGCGCGGAACCTTGAGCTCCTCCATGGCCGCGAGCAGGTTCGTCCGGAATTCGGGGATCGGAACCGGATCCTCCTCGCCACCGCTCGCCGCCTTACGGTTCGCGTTGATCGCGCTCCGCAGGAAGCTCGTCACGGTGACGCCGGGGATCGCGTGCGGGTACTGGAACGCGAGGAAGAGGCCACGCTGCGCGCGCTCGTCGGCTCCGAGCTCCGTCAGATCCTCACCGCCGAAGACGATCTGTCCTTCGGTGATCTCGTACGCGGGGTGACCCATGAGTGCGTACGCGAGCGTCGACTTGCCCGACCCGTTCGGGCCCATGATCGCGTGCTTCTGCCCGAGGTCGACCTCGAGGTCGACACCCTTGACGATCTCGGTGCCGTCCTCCAGAGCGACGTGCAGATTCCTGATCTCGAGCTGAGCCATGCGAAAAAGGAGCCTCCTCCGAGTCGTATCGGCAGGCCTATCGCCCGCCTGCCCCATGGTAGCCGCTCGTTTCCGCGCGCCGCCCGGGTGGTAAGGTGAGACGCATGCCGTTCGGCATCTCACTGCCCGAGCTTTTGATTCTGCTGGTCGTTCTTCTGCTCGTCTTCGGAGCAAAGCGACTGCCCGAGATGGGGCGCTCGCTCGGAAAGGGCATGCGCGAGTTCAAGGACTCGGTATCCGGCATCGACGAGCCCGTCTCGACGACCACACCGACCCCCACGCACGTCGAGCTTCCTTCCGCCACGCCCGCCACCCGAACCCCGTCGGACGAGACGGAAGCCCGGACCGAGCGGGAAACCGTCAGCTAGGAGCTCCTCCGCGTGTTTCGCCGGTGGCTCCCGCGCCGTCTCGACCACGGTGAGGAAGCGACGCTCGTCGAGCACCTCGACGAGCTCCGCTCACGGCTGGTCATCGCGCTCGTCGCGATCATCCCGATCTTCATCGTCACCTTCGCGCTCCACGAGCACATCATGGAGTGGCTGACTGCGCCGCTTCCCGACGACAGGCGGCTCGTCACGCTCGGCGTGACGGAGCCGTTCACGACGTCGGTCAAGGTCAGCTTCATCGCGGCGCTCGCCTTCTGTCTGCCGGTCCTCCTGTGGCAGGCATGGGCGTTCTTCGCGCCGGCCGTCCAACCGCACTTCGAGCGCGTCGTCCTCGTGCTCGTCGTCCTCGGCACCGCTCTCTTCGTCGGCGGGGTCGCGTTCATGTACACGGTCGTCCTGCCGCGTGCCCTCGACTTCCTGACGTCGTACGACGACGAGCTGTACGACATTCAGATCCGGGCGAGCTACTACTACACCTTCGCGGCCATGACGCTGCTGGCCGGCGGTCTCGCCTTCCTCATGCCGATCTTCGTCCTCGGGCTCGTACGTCTGCGCGTCCTGACGTCGGATCGCCTGCGCAAGAACCGCAGGATTGCGTTCGTCGGGCTCCTCTGCTTCGCGATCCTGCTGCCGACGGTGGACCCCGTCTCGCTCGCCTTCGAGCTCGTCCCGCTGCTCATCCTCTTCGAGCTGTCCATCTGGCTCTCCGTGCTCATGGAGCGCCGCTGGGATCGAGGCTGGGACGAGGAGTACGCCGAAGCCGGACTCCCGTGACGGTTCTCTCGGCGGACTGGGTGGTTCCCGTCGAGGGGCCACCTCTCAGGGACGGTGCCGTCGAGATCGACGACATGACGGGCACGATCGCCGCGGTCGGACTCCGCGAGGAGCTCGGCGACTCCGTGCACTACGAGGAGGCAGTGATCCTCCCGGGATTCGTGAATGCGCACACGCACCTCGAGTACGAGATGTACGCAGGCTTCGGGGACGGGCTCGGCTTCGCCGACTGGATCGGATTGCACGTCCAGCGCAAGCAGCGGATCGACCTGAAGGACATGGAAGCAATCGCGCGGCTGGGCGCGTTGAACTGTCTCCGCTCGGGTGTCACGACCGTTGGCGACTGCAGCTTCAGCGGCGCTGCAGCGACGGCCTGCGCCGACCTCGGCCTCCGCGCGACGGTCTACCTCGAGGTCTTCGGTACGACAACCGCCCCGATCCACGAGCAGTTCGAGCCGATGCACGAGCGGATCGCAGGAGCGCTCTCCGACGACGTCCGCCTCGGCATCTCGCCGCACGCGCCGTACACCTGCACCATCGAGCTGTACGAGGCATGCGCTGCTCTCGGGCTTCCGGTCGCAACCCACCTCGCGGAAAGTGACGCGGAGACCGAGTTCCTCCGTACGGGCAGCGGAGCCTGGGAATCCTTCGCGGAGATGCTCGTGCCGCCCCCGGGAACGACGGGGATTCGCGCGCTGGCCGAGGCGGGACTTCTCCAGTCCGACGTCGTCGCTGCCCACTGTGTCAAGGCCGACGAGGAGGAGATCGCGCTCCTCGCCGAGCACGACGTCGCGGTCGCACACTGCCCGCGCTCGAACGGAGCTCTCGGCTGCGGAGTCGCCCCCCTCACTGCACTTCGCGAAGCGGGCATCCGCGTTTGCATCGCCACCGACAGCCCCGCGTCGACGCCGTCCTTCGACATGTTCGACGAGATGCGCGCCGCGATCGTCGGCGCGCGGGCACGTGAGGGCCGTCCGGACGCGCTGACCGCAGGCGATGCGCTTGAGCTCGCGACGCTCGGCGGCGCGCGCGCTCTCGGGCGCGACGCCGACGTGGGGTCGATCGTGCCCGGAAAGAAGGCTGACCTGACGATCCTCTCCCTCGCCGACACGTCCTTCATTCCGTGGGAAGATCCCGTTACGGGAACTGTCCTCGGCGGATCGCCTCAGAGCGTCGTCGCTACTCTCGTGTCCGGCAAACCACGCTACGAGAAGGGAGGGAAGGCATGGCTCGAGCTGATCGGCGAAGCGCGCAGCGCGCGCGCCCGGCTGCTGCACGCAGATCCGAGGTCGTAATCGAGGACACCATGTTCTTCCCCCGTCTTCGCAGGCATGCGAAGTGGATGTTCCTGTTCCTCGCGCTCGCGTTCGGTCTCGGGTTCGTCGGTTTCGGGGTCGGTGCGGGCGGGATCGGCATCGGCGATGCCTTCCGCGACGCGGCCGGTGGTACGGGCGTCCCGTCGATCTCGGACTCCGAGCAGAAGGTGCTCGACAACCCGAAGGACGCGCAGGCGTTCAAGGATCTCTCGACCGCGTACCAGGCCGAGGGCGACATCGACCAAGCCGTCGAAGCGATGCAGAGCTACATCGCGCTCAAGCCGAAGGACACGGACGCGCTGCGCGAGCTCGCCGCGCTGTACCTACAGAAGGCGTCGACCGCGCAGGAGCGAGCCCAGATCTACCAGGTGCGCTCGGACTATCTCGCGCCCGGGTCGATCCGCGACACGATCTTCCAGCTGAACGGCAATCCACTCGCGCCCGATCCGATCACGAACGCGGTCAGCACGTCGTACGAGCGCGAGATCTCCGCCGCGGCCTCTGAGATCCAGGCCGCCTCCGCGCAGGCAGTCGAGGCGTATCGCAAGATCACGGAGCTCCAGCCGACCGATCCGACCGTCCAGCTCGAGCTCGCCCAGGCCGCACAGTCGGCCAACGACATCGCGACGGTGATCGCGGCGTACGAGGCGTTCCTGAAGCTCGCACCGGACGATCCGACTGCGTCGGAAGTTCGTCGCATCCTCAAGCAGTACAAGCGGTTCGGGCAGAGCGGCTAGCACCACGCGGTTAGACTCGGCCCTCGTGAGGCCCGTCGTACTCGTCGTCGCCGTGTGCGCGGGAGCGCTCGCACTCGCGCTTTCGGGCTGCGGGACGGGTGGCTACACGAGCGACGGCAGCCAGGGCGCAGGAAAGGATCTCTTCATCGCGAGGTGCGGCGGCTGTCACACGCTCGCCGACGCGGGGACGAACGGAAACATCGGCCCGGATCTCGACGATGCCTTCGCACAGGCGCGCGAGGCGGGGATGACGTCCGAGACGTTCACACAGGTGGTCGCGGGCCAGATTCGGTACCCGATCGAGGATCCCGTGACGCAGGCGCCCGGGATGCCCGGCCCCGACGGCTCTCAGGGGACCTTGCCCAGTTGCGACGACGTCGAGGGCGATGCGTTCTGCGTGGACGATCAGGACCAAGCGATTGCGGACATCGCCGCCTATGTCGGTGCTGTGGCCGGAACGGGCATCACGACGGAGCAACCGACGGACGGCAAGTCGATCTTCACGGCCAACTGCGGCTCCTGCCACACGCTGGCCGACGCAGGCACTTCCGGAGCCGTCGGACCGAACCTCGACGAGTCGATGCCGTCGGCGGAGCTCGCCGTCGACCGCGTGACCAACGGCCAGGGAGCCATGCCTTCCTTCAAGGACTCGCTCGACGCGGATCAGATCAACGCCGTGGCGGACTACGTCGCCGGCGCCGCCGGCCGGTAGCGGGCCGAGCTCGCCCGCGCTACTCCCCGTCGTCGGTCGCGAGGTCGACGACGACATGCGTCACCGGCACGTCGTAGCGCGCACGCACGGACTCGACGATGCCTCGCTCGAGCCAGTTCGACCTTCCCGGCGGATGTGTCGAGATGACGATCTCGTTCGGGCCGAAGGTGCGCATGGCGTCGTCCACGGCGACGAGCGGATCTCCGTCACCGACCTCTCCTTGCGCCTCGATTCCAACCGACCGTAGCCGCGCGAGGGTCACGTCGAGCCTCGCCTGCGCCGCCTCGCGTGCGGGATCCTCGTCCGACGTGAACGTCTTGAGGCGCGAGTTCAGCGCCGGGCAGACGACGAGGAACTGCGTGCGCTCGGTCAGCGCGAGTGTGCTGATGGTGCTCAGGAGCTCTTCGCCGCGAACCGTCTCGTTCGCGACGACGAGGACGCGGCGCTCATCCGGCCCGCCGAGGGAGGCGACGTGCTCACGGTCGGGAGCCGGGCCGCGCTGACGCAGATACATCGCGACCGCGGCGGCCGAGAGCCCGAGGAACGTGAGGAATCCGAGCACCGTCGAGAGCGACGACATGATCACGATGAGCGCAAAGGCGCCGATCGTGATCAGCAGGAACCGGAAGGCCGCAGCCTCGCTTCGAAACGGGCTTTCCATCAGCGCTGGACGCGTCCTTGGACGACCATGCTCGACTAGAGGAGGTAGACCGTCGCGTAGACGACGATCCACATCACGTCGACGAAGTGCCAGTAGATCCCGGGAAGCTCGACGCCGTGGTGGTGCTCGGGCGAATAGTGGCCGCGGAACCCGCGGATGATGACCATCAAGAGCAGGCTGAGTCCCACGAAGACGTGCGCACCGTGGAGCCCGGTCAGTCCGAAGAAGACGGAGGCGAACGCACCGTCGCTCGTGTTGAAGCCGACGTTCAGGTACTCGACGACCTGCGTCAACAGGAACGCGAAGCCCATGAGGAACGTGAGCACCATGCCCGCGAGGAACCCGGCCCGCTCCCCGCGCTTGATGCACTGGAGCGCCCAGTGCATCGTGAAGCTCGAGGTCACGAGGATCGCGGTGTTCACCCCCGCCACGAAGACCGGGAAGTGGTACGGCTCGGGCGGCCAGTGATCCGGTGCGCCGGGGTTTACGACGCGGACGAAGAAGTACGCGGCGAAGAACGAGCCGAACAGCATGATCTCCGACCCGATGAAGAGGAGCATCCCGAGCGTGCGCGGGTCGACGCGCGAGCTCTGGTTCGCAGGCGGCGGGCCGTGGTGGTCGTCGTGGCCGTGCAGCGGTTCGGCGTGGGCCGTCATACACCGGCCCCCACGAGCTCCTCGACGACGACGTGCTGGACGGGGAGCCCGGTCTGCGCGCGGAGCCGCCCGACGAGGTCTCGGCGGAGCCAGCCGGAACGCTCGCCCGGGAACGTCGACACGATGATCTCGTCGGTTCGCTCGTCCTCGACGTGCTCCATCGCAGCGACGAACGGATCGGGATGCGCAATCTGGCCGTGGACGTCGAGACCTTCCGAGCGGAGGATGGAGAGCGCCGCTCGAAGACGCCGTTCGGCCTCGGGGTGCTCTGCGCGCCCGGGGTCGCTCTGCGGGCACACGATGAGGAAGCTCGCCGGGCTCTCGTTGGAACGCTGACGAATCCTGTCGAGCAGAGGCTCGCCGAGAACGGTCTCGTTCGCGACGACGAGCACGTTCGCGCCCGCTCGCCCGCTGACGTCGGACACGAGGTGCTCGACGGGACGATCGCCGGCCACCTTGCCGATCTCGTCGACGAGGTTCTTCCGTAGCCATCCCGACTTCGTCTCGGGGTGGGTGCACACCACGATCTCGTCCACGTGCTCCGAGGCGAGCAGGTCCTTCACGGCGGCGAGCGGCTCGTCGTCGAAGACTTGACCGTGCGCAGCGATGCCGGCGAGGCGCAACGCCGCGAGCACGCGGTCGAGCCTGCGGCCGGCGGCAGCGCGACGGGAGTCGCGATAGACCACGTAGCCCTCTCGAGGTTGGGTCACCGGTGCGACGACGGAGACGCGAATGGGGCCTCGCTCCGCCCGCGCGCGCAGCGCGTCGACGAGCTCGGCGCCGACGAGCGTCTCGTTCGCAACGACGAGCACGGACGTCGTCGTCTCGTCGGTCACGCGTGCACCTCCTCCTGCACCTCCTGCGCCTCCTTGGCGGGGCTCAGGATCGCGTGGCGAGCGCCAGGCACGCCGTACTCGTAGGGCCCGCCGACGACCTGCGGGATCTCGTCGAAGTTGAAGATCGGCGGCGGCGACGACACCTGCCACTCGAGCGTCCTCGCGCGCCAGGGGTTCGCCTCGGCGATCGGCCCGCGCTGCCAGCTCGTGATCATGTTGTAGACGAACACGACGAACGAGGCGCCGAGGACGAAGGACGCAATCGAGATGAAGAGGTTCAGGCTCCCGAAGGCCGAGTCGTAGTCGAACACGCGCCTCGGCATTCCGCGCAGACCGACGTAGTGCATCGGGAAGAACGTGGCGTTGAAGCTGACGAACGTCAGCCAGAAGTGCCACTTGCCGAGCGTCTCCGAGTACATCCGCCCGGTCATCTTCGGGAACCAGTAGTAGACGCCCGCGTAGATCGTGAACACCGATCCCCCGAAGAGCACGTAATGGATGTGCGCGACGATGAAGTACGTGTCCGACGCGGCGATGTCGATCGGCACCGACCCGAGGTAGATCCCCGAAAGGCCGCCGATGACGAACATCGTGACGAACCCGAGTGCGAAGAGCATCGGGGTGGTCATGTGGATACGGCCGCGCCACAGCGTCGCAATCCACGAGAAGACCTTGATGCCGGTGGGAATCGCGATCAGGAGCGTCGTGATCATCATCGGGACGCGCAGCCAGTCGGCCATGCCCGCGACGAACATGTGGTGTGCCCACACGGAGAAGCCGAGGACGAGGATCCCCAGCAGCGAGAGAGCCATCAGGCGGTAGCCGAAGATCGGCTTCCGCGACATCGAGGAGATGACCTCGGAGACGATCCCGAAGCCGGGCAGCATCATGATGTAGACGGCCGGGTGCGAGTAGAACCAGAAGATGTGCTGGTAGCCGAGCACGTAGCCGCCGTCCTCGGGCACGAAGAAGCTCGTGTGCATGATGCGGTCGAACATCACGAAGAACTGAGAGCCGGCGATGAACGGCGTCGCGAGGACCACGAGCAACGATGTCGTGAAGTTCGCCCACACGAGGAGCGGCATCCGCCAGAACGTCATCCCCGGCGCGCGCATCGTGATGATCGTCACCAGGAAGTTGAGCGCCGTCATGATCGACGATGCACCCGCCCACTGGACCCCCATGTTGAAGAAGGTCTGGCCCAGCGGCTGCCCCTCGGCGAGCGGCGCGTAGCCCGTCCACCCGGCCCCGAACGCGCCGCCCGGGGCGAGGAAGCTCGCGACGAACATGAGCCCGGCGATGGGCAGGAGCCAGAACGAGAGCGCGTTCAAGCGCGGGAACGCCATGTCCGGCGCGCCGAGCATGAGCGGCACGGCGAAGTTCGCGAGCCCGGCGAACGCAGGGATGATGAACAGAAAGATCATCAGCGTGGCGTGCACCGATACGAGCCCGTTGAACGTCTGCGAGTCGACGAACTGGAGGCCCGGCTGCGCGAGCTCGGCGCGGAAGAACATCGCCATGAGCCCGCCGATCGTGAAGAAGACGAACGTGGTGACCAGGTACTGGATCCCGATCACCTTGTGATCCGTGTTCACGCGGAAGTAGTCGCGCCAGGTGTGCGCGCCGTGTCCCGAGTGATCCTCCGGCTCCGTGGGCCGGCCCGCGATGTAATGGAGCCAGTAGTCGAACGACCCGATTCCGGCCAGGAAACCGAGCGGCGCGAGCACCATTCCGCCGACGACGAGTATCACCTCCGTCGTCCAGACCGGGTCCCACCCCCACCAGGCGCGCAGCGCCATGACGAGAAGCGCGCCGACCGCGAACCCCGCGAGCGCCATCCAGGCTCCGCGTACGAGACCCGGTCCGAAGAACACCTTCCACGTCGAACCGTGCGGAGGCTCGAAGTGCGCCGGATACTGGTTGACGCCGGTCTCGTGCTGGGTCGCGGTCACGTGCGCTGCTCCTCGATCCAGGCGTCGAACTCGCTCTGGGTCACGACTCGTGCCTTCGCGCGCATCGTCGCGTGCCCGAGCCCGCAGAGTTCGGCGCATACGACCTCGAACTCACCGGTTCGCGTCGGTGTCACGAGGATCGACGTCTCGATGCCCGGGACGGCATCCATCTTCTGGCCGAAGTTCGGGACCCAGAACGAGTGGAGCACGTCCACGGCCTCCATCGTGAACTGCGCCTGCTCGTTCACCGGGAGGACGAGCTCGCCGGACTGGAAGTCGCCGTGCTCGGGATATTCGAACCTCCATGCGAACTGCTGGCCGATCGCCTTCACCTGAAGGGCATTGGCGCGGGCCTCTCCGTTCTCGGACATCACGACGGCGCTGACGACTCCGAGCGCGATCACGAGGATCGCCGGGATGGCCGTCCAGGCGATCTCGAGTCCGGTGTGACCATGGATCGGTGGGCCCTCGGCGTCGTCGTCGGGTGGCACACGCCACTTCCAGACCGAGAAGACCACGACGGCTCCGACGACGGCGAAGATGACCACCGACATCCACGTCGCGAACCAGTAAATGTTCTGAATCCGGTCGAACTCCTCGCTCGCCGAGGTCGGGAGCCACTGGAAGAGGACCGCGACGAGCGCGACGGCAACGCCGATCACGACGCCGATCGCGACCAGCTGCACGATCCCCTTGCGCACCGGCTCCGAGCCTACTCCAACGAACCGACGATCGGACGGTCGAACCGACTCACCACCACCGTCGAATGAGGGGTGTCAACCAACGACAGGAAGGACCTCCTCGTGAAGAGAACGACATACGCGATCTCGGCACTCGTCGCTGCGCTATCGCTCCTCGTGGTCGGCGTCGTCTCGGCGACCGCCGGCTCGGCGAAGCCTGCTGCTGCGCATGACCACTCGTCCCACGCGTCGCAGGCGCAGGGGCTCACGCAGTCCGACCTCCGTGCGCTCCTCGGGCGGCAGCTCGGCGAGCATGCCGCACTGGCAATGAACGCCACCAACCTCGGCGTGATCGGCTCGCCGGCATTCCCGGCAGCCGCGAAGGCTCTCGACCGCAACTCGGTCGCACTCTCGAAGTCGATCGCCGCCGTCTACGGCAAGCCCGCCGGCAAGGCGTTCCTCGACGGGAAGTTCCAGTGGCGCGCCCACATCGGCTTCTTCGTCGACTACACCGTCGCCGTCGCGAAGAAGGACAAGGCCGGACAGAACGAGGCCGTCGCGAACCTGAAGCGCTACACGGTCGAGCACGGCAAGCTGCTCGGCGGCGCCACGGGCCTGCCCCCGAAGGCCGTCCAGGCCGACCTGCTCATTCACGTCCTCGAGCTCAAGGGCCAGCTCGATGCATACGCCAACAAGCAGTACGCGAAGGCCGCTGGTCTCTACCAGGACGCCTACGCACACATGTTCATGACAGGTGATCTGCTCGCCGGCGCAATCGCGAAGCAGAAGGGCCTTCCCAGGTAGCACTCCTCCAGGCGCCAAGGGTCGGGCCCACGCCCGACCCTTGGCGATCCCGGACAAGCCGCGGGCTATCGTGGATCGCGTGCCGCGGTTCGCAGCTCTCGGCGTCGCCATCGTCCTCTCCGGCCTGACGGTCGGAGGCGCCGCGTTCGGCGTCGGTGACGAGACCAGGCCGCAGGACGTTCAGGCCGCGGAGCGCGAGACCTCGCCCGACGGTGCGCCCGTTGTGCTCGCGTTCGGCGGAGACGTGCACTTCGAAGGCGTCCTCGGCTCGAAGCTGGCGGCAGGCGCGGCCGGCGTGCTCGATCCGATCGAGCCGGTACTCGGCCAGGCAGATCTGTCCGTCGTGAACCTCGAGACCGCGGTGACGAACGGGGGGTCGCCGACGTCGAAGGCGTTCGTGTTTCGAGCACCTGCGAGCGCGTTCGCCGCGCTGCGCGGTGGTGGAGTCGACGTTGCGTCGATGGCGAACAACCACGGCCTCGACTACGGCGAGATGGGTCTCCGGGACTCCCTCGCTGCCGCGAAGCGGCATCGCTTTCCGGTCGTCGGCATCGGCCTGAACGCGAAGCAGGCATATCGCCCGTTCCGCCGCACGATCAATGGCCAGCGGATCTCCGTCATCGGCGCGACGCAGGTCCTCGACGACGAGCTCGTCTCCGCCTGGACGGCAGGGCCGCGGAAGCCGGGGCTCGCGTCGGCGAAGGACGTGCCCCGACTGCTGCAGGAGGTGCGCGCGGCACGAAGGACCTCGGACACCGTCGTCGTGTTCCTCCACTGGGGAATCGAGCTCGAGCAGTGCCCGTCGACCGACCAGCGCACGCTCGCGAAACAGCTCGTCGCCGCGGGAGCGGATGTCGTCGTCGGAGGGCATGCACACCGCGTCCAGGGCGCGGGCAGGATGGGCAAGGCGCTCGTCGGCTACGGCCTCGGAAACTTCGTCTGGTACGGGACGAGCGAGCTCTCCACGCAGACGGGCGTGCTGCTCGTGACCGTCGACGGCCGCAGAGTGCTCTCGTACCGCTGGGCACCCGCACGAATCGTGGATGGCGTGCCGCGCCCGCTGCAGGGCGCCGAGCGCCGCGCCGAGCTCGCGAGCTGGCGCTCGCTCCGCGGTTGCACGGGCCTCACGCCGTAGGCGCGACCTGTATCTCGCCCCAACGGGGCCGGGGCTACAATTCCGCGCCGCGGGCCGTTAGCTCAGTTGGTAGAGCAGGGGACTCTTAATCCCAAGGTCGAAGGTTCGAATCCTTCACGGCCCATGCGACTGCCTGCACATCGCACGATGCGTCTCAGTCGCTGCGCTCGTCCTCCGGACGCGTGTCTTCCGCCAGGGACGCCCAGCGATCGAGGTAGCGCAGGGTCTTCTTGTTGAGACTGCGGGCGAGCGGCACGACCTCCACCCAGGCGATCTCCTCGCCACCGCCCACGCGGGCGTTGAGAAACCCGGCCATCGCCAACGCGTCGTCACCGTCGGTGAACGCCCACGTCGCCTGATTGTGAGGGGCGATCTGAGGATCGAGAACAACAACGGAGATGCTGGCCACCTCTCGTTGACATTAGGCCGTCACCCCCCATCTGGGTATCCCTCGGACGAGGGTCACGACCGTTCCAAGTTCGCTCGCTCGTAGGCTTCGGCGCGTGAAGGTCTTCACCGTCGTCGGAAACCGCCCCCAGTTCATCAAGGCCGCGCCGCTTTCTGCCGCCCTGCGCGAGGTGGGTATCGACGAGGTCGTCCTGCACACGGGGCAGCACTGGTACCACACGCTGTCGCAGGTGTTCTTCGACCAGCTACGTCTTGCCGAGCCGCAGTACCGCCTTGATCTACACACGGGCGACATCGAGCGGATGCAGCCGGAGATCGCAAAGCGGATCGCCGCAGAGTCCCCCGACATCGTGCTCGTGTACGGCGACACGAACTCGACGCTGGCGGGCGCGCGAGCGGCGGCGGACGCATCCATACCACTGGCGCACGTCGAGGCCGGGCTACGCAGCGGCGATCTCTCGATGCCCGAGGAGCACAACCGGATCGAGACCGACCGCCTCGCGTGGCTGCTCTTCTGCCCGGATCATCGCTCGCGCCGGACGCTCGAAGACGAAGGCGTGATGGGGCGGATCTACATGGTCGGTGACGTGATGGCGGACGCGACCCGACTGTTCGCGCCGGTCGCACGCTCGGCGTTTCCCGTGCCGCACGAGCCGCGCTCGTACGTCGTCGCGACGATCCACCGCCAGGCGAATGTCGAACAACCGCGACTCGGCGCCATCGTCGGCGGTCTCGACAGGATCGACGAGATGGTCATCTTTCCCGTGCACCCACGGACGCGCGCCCGCATGCAGGACGAACGTCTCGTACTCGCCCCCCACGTGCGCCTGATCGAGCCGCTCAGCTACCTCGAGCTGGCATCCCTCGCCTCGCAGGCGCGCGTGATCGTGACCGATTCCGGCGGCCTGCAGAAGGAGGCGTACTGGTACGGAGTGCCCTGCGTCACGGTGAGACCGTCGACCGAGTGGGTGGACACCGTCCACGAGGGTGCCAACGTCCTCGTCGACGCCGATCCCGAGGCGATCGTGAACGCGGTCGCCGTCGCCGCCATGCCCGCGAATCGCCCGGTCCTCTACGGCGACGGCCACGCCTCGGAACGGATCGCCCAGGTACTCGCCGCTACGATCCCGAGCCGATGAAGCGCGATGTAGCCATCGTCGGGGCGGGCTACGTCGGCCTGCCTCTCGCACGCACCTTCGCCGACGCAGGCAAGTCCGTGCTGCTGGTCGATGTCGACGCGGGCCGCGTCGCACAACTCAATGCCGGAGAGAGCTACATCGAGGACGTTCCGACGGATGTCCTGAAGCCACTCGTGGAAGCCGGCCTCGTCGCCGCGACGACCGACTACGACGAGCTGCGCGAGGCCGACGCGATCCTCGTCGCGCTTCCGACGCCGCTCTCGCGGCAGCGCGAGCCGGACTTGCGGATCCTCGTCTCGGCCGCCGAGCAGATCGCCACGCGTCTTCGCGAGGGGCACCTCGTCGTGCTCGAGTCCACGACGTATCCGGGAACGACCCGCGAACAGGTGCAGCCGATCCTCGAAGCAGGCAGCGGTCTCGTGGCCGGGCGGGACTTCCACCTCGCGTTCTCGCCCGAGCGCGTCGACCCGGGTCGTGAGGACTGGACGACGAAATCGGTGCCGAAGGTCGTGGGTGGGATCGACGAGGGCTCGACCGCGGCCGCCGTCGCGCTCTACTCGGCGGCGATCGACGCGGTGCACCCCGTCTCGTCGCCCGAGGCAGCCGAGCTGACGAAGCTCCTCGAGAACATCTTCCGCTCGGTGAACATCGCGCTCGTCAACGAGCTGGCGCAGCTCTGCGACCGGATGGACATCGACGTGTGGGAGGTCATCGAGGCTGCTGCGACGAAGCCGTTCGGCTTCATGTCGTTCAAGCCCGGGCCGGGGCTCGGAGGGCACTGCATCCCGATCGACCCCTTCTACCTCACCTGGAAGGCACGCGAGTTCGGCTTCTACACCGAGTTCATCGAGCTCGCCGGGAAGGTCAACGAGTCGATGCCGTACTTCTGTCGCTCGCTCGTCTCCCAGGCGCTGAACCACGTCCGCCAGCGCTCGCTCTCGGGCTCGAAGATCCTCGTGCTCGGCGTGGCGTACAAACCCGACATCGCGGACACCCGCGAGTCGCCGGCGATCAAGCTCATCGCACTCCTTCAGAACGCCGGCGCCGATGTCGCCTATCACGACCCGCACGTCCCCTCGTTCGCCGAGAACGGCGTCTCGATGAGCTCGTCGCCGCTCGAGCCCGCGGGATACGACTGCGTGGTCGTCGTGACGAACCACTCCGGGATCGACTACAGCGCGCTCGTCGACGAATCCGTCCTCGTCGTCGATCTGCGGAACGCCACCGGCGCAAAGGGCCGGCGTTCCGGCAAGGTCTGGAAGCTGTGACGGTTCGCGTTGGCCAGGCCGGCCTCGGTGAGTGGGGGAAGAACCTCGCGCGGAACTTCGGCGATCTCACGGAGCTCACGTGGCTCTGCGACCCGGCGAACGGGAAGCACGAGGAGTTCCAGTCGCGCTATCCGCATGCACGCTGGGCCGAGAGCTTCGACGAGATGCTCGGCGATCCCGAGCTCGACGCCGTCGTCATCGCCACACCGGTTCCGACCCACTTCGAGCTCGCGAAGCTGGCGCTCGAGGCCGGCAAGCACGTGTTCGTGGAGAAGCCGCCCGCGATGACCGGCGCGGAGATCGACGAGCTCGTCGCGATCGCGCAGGACCGCGACCTCGTGCTCATGCCCGGGCACCTGCTGCTCTACCACCCCGGCGTGCAGAAGCTGAAGGAGCTCGTCGACTCGGGAGCTCTCGGCGAGGTGCTCTGCGTCTACGGCAACCGCCAGAACCTCGGCCGCATCCGCCCGTACGAGAACGCGCTCTGGTCGCTCGGCGTACACGACCTCTCCGTGATCCTGTTCCTGCTCGACGAGGATCCGGTCGAGGCGACCGCGCTCGGGCGAGACTTCCTCCAGCCGGGCGTCGAGGACGTCGTCTTCTGCTACCTCCGCTTCCCGTCGGGCCGCATCGCGCACATGCACCTCTCGTGGCTCGACCCGCACAAGATGCGGAAGATGACCGTGGTCGGCACCGAGAAGATGGCCGTGTTCGACGACATGGAGCTCGACCGCAAGGTCACGGTCTACGAGAAGTCGCCGTGGAAGCCCGTCAACACCTACGGTGAATGGCAGACGCGGACAGGCGACATCCATATCCCGAAGATCGCCACCGACGAGCCGCTCAGGCTCGAGTGCCGAGCGTTCCTGCGTCTCGTCTCGGGCGAGGGCGACCGCAGGAAGGTCGCAGCGGACGGCGCGCGCGTCGTCCGCGCGCTCGACATGCTCACGATGTCGTTGAATGGCAGCTGAGGTCCACCCGACCGCGACGGTGTACCCGGGCACGGTGCTCGGAGACGGCGCAAAGGTGCTCGAGAACGCGGTCGTCGGAAAGCAGCCGTCCCTCTCTCCGCGTTCCACCGCCAAGCGCGATCCGCTCCCCCCGGCCGAGATCGGCGCCGGCTCGATCGTCTCGACCGGCGCGATCGTCTTCGCCGGCACCCGCGTCGGCGCTCGGGTGATCCTCGGAGATCAATCGTGTGTGCGTGAGCGCGTGACCATCGGGGACGACGTCGTCCTCGGGCGTGGCTCGCTCGTCGAGAACGACACGACGATCGGTGCGCTGACGACGATCCAGGCGGAGGCGTACATCACCGCCTACTCCACGCTGGAGGAAAACGTCTTCATCGCTCCGTGCGTCGTGACGACGAACGACAACTTCATGGGCCGCACGGAGCGCCGGCACGAGCTCGTCGCCGGGCCGACGATCCGACGTGGCGCGCGCGTGGGCGGCGGCGCGACCCTCTGCCCCGGTGTCGAGATCGGCGAGGAGGCGTTCGTCGGAGCGGGCGCTGTCGTCACGAAGGACGTGCCGCCGCGCGTGATCGTCGTCGGGAACCCAGCGCGTGTGCTGCGCGACGTTCCGGCAGACGAGCTTCTGTAGAGGCTTCAGCCCTTGATGACGGTGAGCCGGTAGTGGGTCCTGCCGGGGCTCGACATGCGCACTTGGACGTAGAAGGTCCCGCCCAGGCGCGGCTTGTACGACAAGTACTGACGAGAGCCCGTGCGAGCTGACGTCCGGATGCGGTAGCGGAAGTCCGCGACGCGCTCCACCGATCGCGCCTGGGGAAGCCAGAACGCGAGACTGAGATCGACGCTCGGGTCGGTTCCCGTGAGACCGACGTAGACGGGCTGGTTCCGGCCGAGCTCGATCGCATAGACGTCGTCCTGGTCGTCCCAGAAGTCGACGGTGGCCCGGATGCGGCGGTTGGAGCCGTACGTGGTGTACGCCCTCGTTCCGAGGTCGTCGTTCGTCTCGTAGAAGTCGCGCTCCGGCAAGCGCTTCCGAGCGCCGCTATCGCAGCCGCGACGTCGAGCCGCCCCCAGCCCGAGTACGCGTCTCGTCCGACCCCGCACGCCGCGCACCCGGTGGAGGTCTCGAGATCGACGGCGGTCGACTGGAGCAGCTGCGTGACCTGCTCCGACCGCAGCGTCGGACGGAGGCTCAGCAGGACGGCGGCTGCCGCACTCACCTGCGGCGCGGCAAACGACGTTCCCTGTGCCTCGCGGTACTCCTCGGGGCCGCAGCTCGAGTACCCCTGCTCCGAGCAGGCCGGAAAACGTGAGGTCAACGGCCGTGGAAGCGCCGACAGGATCCGGAGGCCCGGTGCCGCGACGTCGTTGTAGATCGAGTCGCGGTTCGAGAACGTCGGGATCCCGCCCGTGTCGGTCGTCGCGCTGACGCCCAGCACGTGTGGAAGCGCCGCCGGATAGCTCGCGTACTTCCACGGGCTGGAGGGCGCCTGGTCGGAGTTTCCGACGGCGGCGACGACAACGACCCCGTTCGAGACCGCGTATGCGACCGCATCCGCTTCGAGCCTCGAATACGTGTCGCGCTCCGGGTCGAGAGGATCCCGGATCCCGCCGAGGCTCATGTTGATGACCTGCGCGCCGTTGTCGACGGCCCAGCGGATCGCCTTCGCCTCCGCCTCCACGGGGATCGTCCGGGACTTCGTGACGACCTTCGCGACGAGCAGCTGCGCCGACGGTGCGAGGCCGGCGATACCGACACCGTTGTTGACCTCGGCGCCGATGAGGCCTGCGACGAAGGTGCCGTGCCCGAGCGCGTCCGTCTTGGCCGACCCGCCGACGAAACTCTCCGCGTCGAGAATCCTCCCTCCGAGGTCGGGGTGCGACGCGTCGACTCCCGAATCGATGACCGCCACCGGAATCGGCTCGAACGACGGCAGCGTGACCCATGGCTCGTAGAAGCCGCTGTACCCGAGATACCACTGCTTCGCCACGAGCGGATCGTTCGGGGTGTACGCGAGATGACGCGTGATCAGGGGCTCGACGTAGCGGATTCCGCGGATTCCCGCGAGCGAGACGCCGGCGGGGACGTCGATGAGGAGAGCCGGGATCGGTCGCAGGCTCTCTGGCCGGTTTCCGGTCCGCTGCGCCATCGCCACGGCGACGGCGCGCGCGTCGGCCCCAGGCGCAAGCCCGACCGCGACGCGAGCCGCGTTCGCGCCGGCAGGGAACGCAAGCCATACGACGCCGAGGACGACGGCGAGAACTGTGCGTCTCATCCCGTGACCTGAACCACTGGTGACGTTCCCTCTAGGAAGCCCGAGACCGCAGCGACGCGAGCGCGGTAGGCCCCTCTCGGCACGACGGCATCGAGCTCGAGGACGTACGCGCCGGATTCCTTCGTGGCCGTGTCGCCGACGATCACCCACGCCGTGCCCTTGCGCCGCTCCACGACGACGGTTGCGCCGACGAGCTTCGGTCGGACCGTTCCGCGCAGGATCGTGGGCTCGAGGAGACCCGGCTTGGCGAGCTCGACGCGCGCCGCAACCTGAACGAGCACGGCCGGAGACGAGCTGCCCTCCGCGTCGAGGCGATATCGCGTCGTGCGCACCGGCTTGACGTCCGCAATGACGACTCCCGTCTTGTCGAACGTGACCTCGGTCGCGCCCGACCAGGCCGTGCCGTCGGGCGACGAGGCGAGCCGCGGCGTGCCGAGACCTCGAACGACCCCGCCGAGCCGCGCGGTCGAGCCGAACGTCACGGCGGTCGGCGACGGCCTGTCGAGTCGGAGCACCCCGACCGAGATCCACGTCGAGCGGAGGCCGAGAGCCGTCCTCACGAGCGACGCGGAAACCGGCTCCGGGCCCTCGATCGTCTGAACGACGAGCGAGCGAAGGCGGCCGGAGGGCGTCGCCGTCGCGGTCACGTCGATGACGCGTCCGTCTACACCGAGCTTCGACTGCAGCGTTCGAGCGCCGAGGAGGACTGGGCCCCAGCGGTGATACGGCGAGGCCTTGTCCCATGGATCCGGTCGCGAGACGAGATAGGGGACGTTCGTTCCGAAGACGTCGGCGGCACTCGCGGTCTTTCCACCGGACGTCGAGAAGTAGTAGGTCGTCGCGACGCTGCCGCCGTACAGCACGACCTCGCCGGCCGTCTCCGTGACCGCTCTGGAGGTCGCTGCGCGCTCGCCCGCGACGCCGAGATAGACCTGGCTGCGCACGTCCGGATAGAGATCGAAGGGCTTGCCCTTCACCAGGTTCGCGAGCGCATACGAGCGCGCGGCCACGGCCTGCGCCTTCAGAACCTCGGCTGGCCAGCTGTACGGCACCTCGCCTGCGACGACGCCCTGGAGGTAGCTCTCGAGTGCCGCGATGTTCACGACGCGCAGATACCCGCCCGCCGCAACGAGCTCGAGTTTGCCGCGGTAGGCGCGCCCGTCGAGGATGAGGAGTGCCTTCTTCGCAGGCCTGACGATGACTGGAGCGACGGCCTTCACCGGACCTGCCTCGGACGGCAACTCGAGCTCGGGTCCGAGCGTCAACGTGCCCTTCCGGAGCTTGAAGGTCGTCCCCGTCGCGTCGACCGCAACGTATGGCGCGGCCGACGAGAGCGTCACCGCGCGGCGGCCCTCTGCGAGGAGCACGCGCACCTCCTTCCTGCCGGCCTTTCCGATCTCCGTTCCCGTGTAGTAGTGGCCGAGGATCTGTTGGTACGTCCGCCCCGCGAGCGCCTGCCCGTAGGCGCCGTACTGGCTCATCCCGACGCCGTGACCGTATCCGCGTCCCGAGACGGCGAACACCGCTTCACCGTACGACGCGGACGGCAACTGCTGCCCCGAGGCCGCGGCGGCGGTGAGCGTAAGAACGACGGCGAATGCAGCGAGAAGTGGGCGCACGAGGAAATCCAGGGTAGCTCCGCAGGGTTATGAAAATTGTGCCGGGGTCAGACTCGGTCCGACCTCTGCTCTGTACTCACTTTTCGGCCGAACGAACCCGACCTTGAGCGAAACCCGCTACTTCCAGGCCGATTCTTCGACCGGCGCGCGGGCTTTCAGGTGCTCCCACCAGTCACGGTTCGTCTCGTACCAGGCAATCGTCTCGGCGAGCCCCGCGTCGAACCCGCGCGACGCCGTCCACCCGAGCTCGTCACGGATCTTGGTCGCGTCGAGGAGGTAGCGCCGGTCGTGGCCGGGCCGATCGGGAACGATCGTCTTGAGAGAAGACGGCTTGCCGGTGAGCTCGAGCACTCGGTCCGCGATCTCCTCGATCGTCGCCTCGACGCCCGAGCCCACGTTGTACGTCTCCCCCGGGCGACCTTCTTGGAGCACGAGGTCGATCGCCTCGCAGTGGTCCAGCACGTGCAGCCACTCACGCTTGTTCTGGGTCGACGCGTACATCGGGAGCGGCTCGTCGTCGAGCGCGTTTGTCGTGAAGAGCGGGATCACCTTCTCGGGGAACTGGAACGGCCCGTAGTTGTTCGAGCAGTTCGTGATCGTCACCGGGAGCCCGAATGTCTCGAAGTACGCACGCACGGCGTGGTCGGCCCCCGCCTTCGACGCGTTGTAGGGGGTGCGCGGGCGATACGGCGAGTCCTCCGTGAATACCTCGTCCGTGTCGAGATCGAGGTCGCCGTAGACCTCGCAGGTGGAGACGTGGTGAAATCGCGCGACTCCGGCGGCGCGTGACGCATCGAGCAGCGTCTGCGTGCCGAGGACGTTCGTGCGGAAGAACCGCGTCGGATCGACGACGGCGAGCGAGTTGTGCGACTCCGCCGCGAAGTTGACGACGGTGTCGACGTCGTTCTCCCGCAGCGCCGTCTCGGCGAGATCGCGGTCGCAGATGTCGCCCTCGACGAAGGCGATGCGGTTCTCGACGGGTGCGAGGCTCTCGCGATTGCCGGCGTACGTCAGCAGGTCGTAGACGACCACGTGGTCGTCGGGGTGACGGTCGAGCCAGTAGTGCACGAAGTTCGAGCCGATGAACCCGGCTCCGCCGGTGACGAGAAGGCGCATGGGGCGGAAGGCTAGCCGTCCATCTCGAGCAGGCAGGCGCGAAGACCCTCGCGCCAGTGCGGGAGCTGCGGAGCGCCCGCTCGTTCGCTGCGCAGAACGGAGTACGCAGGCCTCGGTGCCGGCCGCTCGAGCTCCGCGGTCGCGATGCGCCGAACGCGCGTGGCAAGCCCGGCCTCCTCGAAGATGGCCTCGGCGAAGTCCGCCCAGCTGCAGTCGCCGTCGGCCGCGAGATGCCAGAGGCCCGTGGGGAGTCCGTCGTCGACGAGCTCCCGCGTGGCCGCGGCGAGATGGCCGACGAAGGTCGGACAGCCGCGCTGGTCGTCGACGACCGCGACCTCCTCACGCTCCGCGCCGAGGCGGAGCATCGTGCGCAGGAAGTTGCGGCCCGTCGGACCGAAGAGCCACGAGGTCCGGATCACCCAGGCCCCGTGCCCCGCCGCTGCCTCGCCGTGGAGCTTGGTGCGTCCGTAGGCAGATGCCGGGTTCGGGCCGTCCGACTCGACGTACGGCGAGCGTTTGCGGCCATCGAACACGTAGTCGCTCGAATACGTCACGAGCGGCGCACGCAGCGCGGCCGCATGGGCCGTGCCCCCGATGTTGACGGCGGCGGCGCTCTGCGGGTCGGCCTCGGCGCCGTCGACGTCCGTCCACGCGGCCGTATGCAGAACGAGGTCGAACTCGCGTTGCACCAGGCTGCTGCTTGCCGGCTGGGCGACGTCCCAGTCGGCGTGCGTCAGCGCGAGCACGTCATCAGACGCGAAGGCCTGCCGGAGCGCGTGGCCGAGCTGGCCCCCGGCGCCCGTGATCAGGACTCGACGGCTGCGTCCCGCGCGGACAGGATCGGCGTTTCCGAGCTCCATAGGTGTGCGACGCGCGGATCGTTCCAGGGGATCGTCTGCTCGTCGGGATCGGACGGGTCGTACTCGACCGTGACGTGGTAGCAGAACAGGATGTCCGTCAACGCCTCGAACCCGTGCGCGTTCGTTCCCGGGATGTAGATCGCGACCGGGTTGTCGTCTCCGATGTCCTCCGTGAACGTCTCGCCGGTCGCCCGATCGAGGACCACGACCCGAGCCGTTCCGCGGAGGCACGCGAAGAGGTCATCCTGGCCGCGCTCGTGGAAGTGGAGCCCTCGGACAACCCCTGCACGCGAGAACGAGAGATTCGTCTGCCGCATCGGCTTCGGGAGCGCGCTGTCGCGGCGAAGCTCGGAAAACCAGCCGCGCTCGTCCTCGTAGCGACGAAGCGGGATGCGGATCACGCCGTCGATCACGTGGCTTCTCCCTTGTTGGCGCCTGTCTGGTCGATGCGGCGACCGATATCCGCGAGGTGCTGCCAGTGCTTGCCGGCGTCCTCCCACCAGCCCACGACCTCGGCGGCATCAAGGCGCCCCGCAAGGGCGTAGTGCCGGTTGACGTCGGTGATCTCGAGCTCTCCCCGAGCCGAGGGATTCAGCGTTGCGATCACGTCGAACACGTCGGGCGGATAGCAGTAGAGGCCGACCACTGCATCGCGAGTCGGAGGCGTGTCGTACCGCATGTCGACGATGCCGGCCTTCTCCACGATGTCCGCGACGTCGCGATCGTCGCCGTAGACGACCACGCCGAAGTTCTCGGGATCGTCGACCTCCTTCACGAAGATCCGCGCCCGGGTCGGGTTCGCCGCCCACTCGTACAGGCCGGCGGACTGCGCGTACTCGAAGATGTTGTCGCCGAGAACGACGACGAGTGGCGCTCCCCCGGCGAAGTCCTCCGCCATCCCGACGACCTGGGCGATGCCCCCCGGTTCCGTCTGCACCTTGTAGGTGAGATCGAGCTCGAGAATCGGGTCGCCGCCGCCGCGAGGTGCGAGCCGGCCGTCTCCGAGCAAGTCGATCATCTGGCCCGCGTGACCCTTGCCGGTCACGAGCAGAACGTCTCGAATGCCCGCCAGCTGCAGGAGCTGGAGCGGGTAGTAGATCATCGGCCAGCTGCCGACCGGGAGGAGGTGTTTGTTCGCGACACGCGTGAGCTCCCCCAGACGCGTCGCTTCGCCGCCTGCGCAGATGAGGCCCTTGGGCTGCACGCGGGGAGCCTAGACGGTGACTATGGTCGTGTTCGTGGGCGTGCGCGCCATGCGCGGCGCCGCGCCGTTTTGCGTGCGTGCACTCGGGGTACTGCACGTACAGCTGCGATCCACACGTAGAGAACGGCTCCCAGCAGTCCCCCCAGCACCGCGAAGAGTCGCCTGGGGTGCAGGAGAAGGGACAGCAGGGCCGGCACGCGGGCGATCGTAGCCGACATACTCTGGAACCAGATTCAAAGGAAAGGTGGTATTGCAATGGCGAAGACGAAGAGCCCGGCGCTTTCGACCGACGCGCTCAAGCCGTACGTCCAGCGCGCGATGAACGACCCGGAGCTCCGCGAGGACCTTCTCGCCGCGTTCGTCGCCGCCCGGAGCCTCTACGGCCAGATGGCGAAGGGTCAGGGAGTGAAGGGCAAGGCGGAGAAGGTCTCCGAGAAGAACTTCCAGAAGCAGCTCCAGTCGCTCGTCGACGACCTGTCGGAGGCGTCGGAGAAGCTTCAGGGCAAGGAGAAGAAGGACCACAAGGCGCGGAATCGCGTGATTCTGCTCACCGGCGTGACGCTCGGCGTCCTCTACAACCCGTGGACGGGCGAGTCGACTCGTGAGTGGATCATGGAGCGCGTCACAGGCGGAGACAGTGACGGGTTCGAGGAGTTCGAAGCCGAGCTCGGCACGCAGACCGACGCCGCAGGCAACGGAAAAGAGCTCTAGGAGACATGGCCGGAGCCCGGCTCGAGCCGGGCTCCGGTCGACTCCTTACTTCCTGAGAGCCTTTTCGAGTGCGCCGGGTACGAGGCCGCTCGTCGATGCGATGTCATCGGCTTCGAGAAGCACCGCCCCTGGCGGTGGCAGCGTGATGCTTCCCGGCCCGGTCGGCACGAAGATCCTGCCGGCCGAGAACGAGATGTCGTCGGCGCGACGCCAGGCCAGCAGAATCGAGTAGGGCGCGACCACGCCGTCGTATCCCAGCCCCACCATCGCTGCGGGATGGATCTCGAAGTGGAGATGCGGCGAGCCGCCCTCGGCGTCCCCGGTGTCGCCGACGAACCCGACGACGTCTCCTGCTTCAACGCTGCGTCCCTCGACGGCGAGCGGCGAGTAGGCGGAAAGGTGGGCGTAGTAGAACTCGTTGCCCTGAGTGTCTCGCAGCCACAGCCGGTAGCCGCCGATCTTGTTGAAGCCGATCGTGTGCAAGGTCCCGTCCGCGACCGCGAGGAGCGGTGTCCCCTCGGCGGCGAAGATGTCCTCGCCGTGATGCCAACCCCCTGGCACATTGGTTCGCGGGCCGCCGAAGCTGTCGCCGAACGACGCCGTGCCGTAGATGGGAAAGACGAAGCCGCCGGACGACAGCCTCGCCGAAACCTCCGGCGCAACCTTGACCGGTCCTCCCGCGACCTCGCCACCGACATCCGGCTCGGGCGCGCGCGGCAAGCTGTCAGGGCGTCCGTCGGGGCCGCTCGGACGAACGGGGGCACTCGGGGCACTCGGAGCAGTCGGAGCGTTCGGAGCGTTCGGTGCGGGCAGACGGGGTGGAGCCGAGAGGTTCGCCACCGACGTCGCCTGCACGCTGCCGATGACGATCTCGCTCCCCGCAGGGAGGCCGCCGTGTGCGGCGTCCACGCGAACGCGAAGCGCCGTCACCGAGGCCTGCGCACCCGGCGGGCCGGCCTTGCGGCTGCCGCTGTCGGACGAAAGCACGGTCAGCGTGCCCCAATCGTCGAGCGGCACGCTTCCGGCACCACTCGAGATGTCGCTGCCCAGCGCCCGCAGTCCCTGCACCTCGGAGGCCTCCGTCTCGGCCCCGGCCGAGCGCGCGCTCGCGCCCGCGGACGCGGATGCCGTGATCTTCCCCGCCACGATCTCGCCGTTGAAGAGCGAGACGACGATCGCCTCGGCGAAGGATTGGGTCGCGGCGGCTGCACCGGGCGACGCGAACACCGCGGCACGCGAGCGTCCGATGCTGACGATCGAGCCGTCCGCCGGGTACTGGAACGACTGCACGTCGGCCGTCGTCGACGTCGGCCATTCGAGATCGCCGAGAACGACGGTGTCCTGCCCCGGAACCGTGATGCGCAAGAGGAACGCGCTTGCGCCCGTCGTCGCACTGCGTGGAGGAGGCGCCGCGGCTGCGAGCGTCGCCGAGCCGACGAGCACAGCTGCGATCGCTACGGCGAGGCGGATCACGGCGAGTCAGGGTAGCGCGCGGACCTCCGTCGCGTTCTCCACACGAGTTGTGCGGCAACGGCGAAGAGGAGGACGGCGAACAGGCGGCGCAACGTGGTCTCCGGGAGTCCGGTGACGAGGCGGGCCCCGACCTCGACGCCGGCGATCGACGAGACGCCGACCACGAGGGCGGTCCTGGCGCGCAGGTTTCCGTAGCGCCGCTGGCTCCATGAGCCCGCGAGCACCGTCGGAAGGATTGCGAGGAGCGACGTTCCCTGAGCTTCCAGCTGGCCCAGTCCGAGCG
Source organism: uncultured Gaiellaceae bacterium (assembly GCA_963740105.1). GTDB lineage: Bacteria > Actinomycetota > Thermoleophilia > Gaiellales > Gaiellaceae > GMQP-bins7. The sequence continues at coordinate 255,998 of CAVUCT010000007.1, read as the reverse complement.
CGACGAGCACCGGGACGAAGAGAATGCCGCCACCGACTCCGAACATGCCCGCGAGCACCCCGGCGGCGACGCCGAGCACGATGGCGACGAGGATGGTCGTGGCGCTCACGACGCGAGCAGCCAGGCGCCGAGTGCGCTGAGCAGCACGGCGAACCCGTAGGTCACCGTGCTCGTACGGATGCGCTGCTGCCACGCCGAGCCTGCCACCGCTCCCGCGGCAGCCGGAATACCGACGAGCGCCGCGTATCCGACCTCGACCTCACCTCGCAGTCCGAAGACGACCACACCTGCCGAGGCCGTGACCGCAATCGCGAGGAGCGAGGTCGCAGTCGCGGCGCGCTCGGGAAGGCCGGCGACGAGGATGAGCAGCGGGACGGCGATGATGCCGCCCCCGACTCCGAAGAATGCGGAGAAGACCCCCGCCGCGAGCCCGATGGCGACAAGGCGCACGTGCGTATCGTACGAGCATGGCCAGTCGGGTCGGCCTCGTCGGACTGCTCGCCCTCGGCGCATGCGTCGTCGCGGGACTCGCGTCGGGACGGCCGCAGAGCCCGAGCCCTCTCTACACGGTGCGCGTCGACCCCCGCCTCTGCCCGTCGCCGACGTGTGGCGGCTACTGGGTCGCGCTTGCGAACGGCGCACGAACACGGTGCGCCGACGGGACGACTCGCGATCGCTGTTACGTCGCGAAGGCCGTCGTCGCCTCGGGTGACGCAGCTCGCGTGGAGGACGGCGCACTCGTCCGCGGGTCGCTCACGCAGTACGCGTTCGCTGGGGTGAGGCTCGCCGCTCTCGACGTCGTCGCAGTCTTCGCGCCGGCTGGAGCGGCACCCATGAGCGGCGGCTACTACCGCGTGGTGGACACCGGAATCCGGTGCGTGCGCGCACCGTGCTTCTCGCTGCGAGTGACACAGGTCAACGGTTCGACACGGACGACCGTCTCGAGTCTCGACCTCCGCGCCTCCGGGGCGTCCTCCACCGCGATCGCCCGCGCCGAGCGAGCGGTGGCGACGAAGGCCGGGTTGCTCGCGCGCGGCCGCTTCGTCCGAACCGCGGACGGCGGTCGGATGTTCCGGGCGCTGCGGCTCTATCTCAGAGCGCCGCAGCCTCGCGCCTGAGCACGTTCCAGGCGAGCGTCACGTCGTCCTCCGTGGTGCGGAAGTTCCCGATCGCGAGTCGCAGCACGTAGCGGCCGTCGAGTCGCGCATGCGAGAGGAAGATCTCACCCGAGTCGTTCACACGCTCGAGGAGCCGCTCATTGTCCTCGTCGGAGGCGTCGAGCCGGAAGCAGACGAGTGAAAAGTGCCGCGGAGCGACGACGTCCCACCCGGGCTCGGCCCGGACCCAGCCTTCGAAGAGCTCGGCGAGTCGAAGATGCTCGCGGAGACGCTCCTGGAGCCCCACCCGCCCGTAGCAGCGCAGCACGGCCCAGAGCTTGAGCGCGCGGAATCGACGACCGAGCGGGATCGAGACCTCGCTGAGGTTGAGGGCGTCGTCGGGCGAGCGCAGGTACTCGGGCACGAGGCTGAAGGCGTTGCGGAAGTCCTCGTGACGGCGCGTCCAGAGCACCGAGCAGTCCATCGGAACTCCGAGCCACTTGTGTGGGTTGACGCCGATCGAGTCGGCGCGCTCCCAACCGCGGAAGTGAGATCGGAGCTCCGGAAGGATCGCCGCCGAACCCGCGTAGGCAGCATCGACGTGAAGCCACGTGCCCGCAGCCGCGCAGCGGTCGGCGATCTCCGGTACCGGATCGATCGACGCCATGCCCGTGGTGCCAATGGTGGCGACGACCGCGCATGCCTCGTCGACGCGCATCAGATCGGGCCTCATCCGGAACTCGTCGTCCGTCGGAACCTTCTGGAGCTCGAGATCGAGGAGTCTCGCTGCCTTCTCGCCCACCGAGTGCGCGTGCTCGGACACGACGAGGAGAGGACGGTCCGGTCGCAAGGCACGCGCCGCGATGACGGCGGCGAGCACTCCCGTCGACGCCGTGTCCTCGATGTGGCCGTGGAACTCTTCGGGGAGCCCGCTGAGCTGCCGAAGCCAGTCGACCGTCAGCTCCTCGAGCTCCTGCAGCGCGGGGGACGTGCGCCACAGGATTCCGACCTGGTTGAGGCCGGCGATGAGCAGCTCGGCCAACACGCCAGGCTCGGAGCCCGTCGTGGCGAAGTACGCGAAGAACCGCGGACTCTGCCAGTGCGTGAGACCCGGAGCCAGGATCGAGTCGAGATCGGCGAGCACGGCCGAGAACGGCTCGGGCTCGTCCGGCGGCGACGCAGGCAGCGCGCCGCGGATGTCGCCGGGCTCGACCTGCGAGAGCACGGGGAGCTCGCGCACACGCTCGAGGTACGACGCCACCCACTCGACCGCCAGTGCACCGTCCTCGCGGAAGGTCTCGCTCACCTCTTGCCGAGCTTCTGGATCTCGCGCCACGAGCGCGTGTTCAGGATCTGCTCCTTCGTCAGCCATGCGCGACGCGCCTGCGCGACGCCCAGCTCCGCGTAGTCGAGCGCGCCGACCGAGTGCGCATCGGTCGTGATCGGGATCGACACGCCGGCCTCGCCTGCGAGCCGCGCATGCGTATCGCGCATGTCGAGGCGGTCGGGCTGGGAGTTGATCTCGAGCGCTGTTCCCGTCTCGACAGCGTGGGCGACGACCCGCTCGACGTCGACCGGCGCGCCCGCACGTTTCAGGAGCCGGCGCCCTGTGAGATGCCCGATGCAGTCGACGTGCGGATTGTCCATCACGCCGAGGATTCGCTCGGTGGGGCTGCGGTCGAACGACGTGTGGAGCGATGCTACGACCCAGTCGAGCTGGGCGAGCACGTCGTCGTCGACGTCCAGAGAGCCGTCCGCCCGGATGTTCGCCTCGATCCCACGCAGCACGCGGAACGACTTCAACCGGCCGTTGAGCTCGTCGATCTCCTCCCACTGCGCCTGGAGCCGACCGTCGCGCAGGTAATGGGAGTGATCGGTGATGCAGAGGAACGTGTAGCCGCGACCCTTCGCCGTGCGCGCCATCTCCTCGATGGTGCCCCTCGCGTCCGTCGACCAGGTGGAGTGGCAATGCATCTCGCCCGTGAGGTCGCCGGCCTCGACGAGAGCGGGCAGCTCCCCGTCTCGAGACGCGGCAATTTCCGCCGTTCCTTCACGGAGCTCCGGCGGTGGGGTTCGATACCCCAGGTACGCGTAGAGCTCGTCCTCGCTCTCGTGCGTGACGACATCCCCGGTCTCGACGGTCGTGACGCCGTACTCCGAGATCGACAGCCCCCGCCGCTGCGCGTCCTCCCGAAGCGCGACGTTGTGGTCCTTGGAGCCCGTGAAGTGCTGGAGGACGTTCCCGAAGCACTGCGCCGGTACGACGCGTAGGTCGAAGCGAAGGGCGTCGTGCGCGACGACCGTCGCCTTCGTCTCACCGCGCGCCACGACCTCGGCCACCCAGTCGCCGGTGCAGAACGACTCGATCAGCGCGGTCGCATCGCTCGAGGTCGCGATGACGTCGAGATCGCGCACGGTCTCGCGGCGACGCCGGATACTTCCGGCCTCCGAGACGGCAATCGCCGCCGGGTGCGCCTGCAGCTCGGCGACCACACGACGCACGGCCGGTAACGCCGCGGCGAGGAGGCGTCGCTCCTCGGCCTTGTCGCCGACGCCGGCTTCGAGCGCCTTCAGGATCTTCTCCTCGCTCTTCACGCCCATGCCCGACAGATCGCGCAGTCTGCCCGCCTCAGCGGCGGTCTTCAGGCCGTCGAGGGACGTGATGCCGAGCTGGGTCCAGATCCGTGCAGCCGTCTTCGGACCGACGCCGGGAAGCCGGAGAAACTCCACAACACCGTCCGGGACGAGCCCGCGGCGCTTCGTGAGAGCGTGCATCTCTCCGTCCTCGACGACTTCGACGACCTTCGCCTCGATCGTCTTCCCGATCCCCGGGAGCTCCTTTGCCTTCCCGTCGAGCGCGAGCTCGGCGATCGGCAGCGGCGACTCTCTGATCCGCCCCGCCGCCCGTCGGTACGCAATCACCTTGAACGACTCCTCCTCGAGAATCTCGGAGAGGTCGGCGAGGAGGTCGAGCTGATCCGCGAGCGCGCCGTTCCGAGGCAACGTCTTGGGCATCCCGCGATGATACGGCGATGCTTCGCGCCGTCCTGTGCCTCCCCACGTACGACGAGCGCGAGAACCTCGAGGCGATGATCATGGCGCTCGGCGAGGTCCTGGATACGTCGGCGGACCGCGTCCTCGTCATCGACGACGGCTCTCCCGACGGGACGGGAGAGATCGCGGATCGGCTCGCCGCTGAGCTCCCATGGGTCTCCGTTCTCCACCGCGAGACCAAGGAGGGGATCGGCCCGGCGTATGTCGCGGGATTCCGCCACGCGCTTGCAGCAGAGGCCGAGCTCGTTCTCGAGATGGACTGCGACTTCTCGCACGATCCGGCCGACGTGCCACGCCTCATCGCCGCGACAGAAGATGCCGACCTCGTGCTCGGCTCGCGTTACGCACCGGGCGGTGGGACGGCGAACTGGGGGCTGCTGCGCCGGATCGTCTCGCGGGGAGGCTGCCTCTATGCGCAGGCCATCCTCGGCCTCCGCGTTCGCGACCTCACCGGGGGCTTCAAGTGCTTCCGACGGGAGGCGCTCGAGGCGATCGACCTCGACGCACTCTCCGCGCACGGCTACGCGTTCCAGATCGAGACGACCTACCGCGTGAAGCGAGCCGGCCTCCGTGTGCAGGAGGTTCCGATCACGTTCGTCGAGCGACGGGCCGGGGACTCGAAGATGACCGGCTCGATCGTCGCGGAGGCCATCTGGAGGGTTCCTCTGCTCCGACTCCGCTCGCTCGTCGGCAAGCTGTAGCGCATGGTCGACGTAGGCGCGGCGACGTTCGAGGCCGAGGTGCTCGGGTCGCCCGTACCCGTCGTCGTCGACTTCTGGGCACCCTGGTGCAAGCCGTGCGAAGCAATCGAACCGCATCTGCTGAGCCTCGTCGAGGAGTGGGGCCAGCGTGCACGCCTCGTTCGCGTCAACATCGACGAGGAGCCCGGAATCTCGTCGCGCTACGGCGTGCTCTCGCTGCCGACCGTGATCCTCTTCGCCGATGGGGAGCCGCAGGCGACGGTCTACGGCGCTCAGCCGCGAGCCCGGTTCGAGCGCGACTTCGCCCCGCACCTGTGACAACGGTCGCGGTCAGCTGGGCTGATCTGCTCGAGGGCGAGGAGATCGCGTACTCGGGTATCGAGCCCGCGCGCGACCCGACGCTCGAACCACTCCCCAACGATCTCGACCCTCTCGTCGCGTCCGCGCTCATCGCGACGGGGGTCACCGCGCTCTTCCGGCATCAGGCCGAGGCTTGGGAGGCCTCGCAGCGCGGTGAGAACGTCGTCGTCACCACCGGCACGGCCTCGGGGAAGTCGCTCGCGTTCAACCTGCCGGTGCTCGACGCGATCGCGCGCGAGCCGAAGACGCGAGTGCTCTACCTCTACCCCACGAAGGCGCTCGCCCAGGATCAGGCCCGCTCACTCGCGGAGCTCCGGCTGAAGGGGCTCCGGCCGGCGATCTACGACGGCGACACGCCGACCGAGCGCCGTTGGCAGATCCGGAAGTGGTCGAATGCGCTGCTCACCAACCCGGACATGCTCCACGTCGGCGTGCTCCCGCACCACGATCGCTGGGGAGACGTTCTCTCGAACCTGCGCTTCGTCGTGGTCGACGAGGCGCACGTCTACCGCGGAGTCTTCGGCTCGCACGTGGCGAACGTCCTGCGACGCCTGCGCCGGCTCGCGCGGATCTACGGTGCCGAACCTCAGTTCCTGCTTGCGTCCGCGACGATCGCGAACGCCGGCGAGCTGGCGCTCGAGCTCACCGGCGAGGCGGCGACCGTCGTGGACACGGACACCTCCGGGCGCGCCGAACGCGAGGTCGTCATCTGGAATCCGCCGCTCCTGGACGAGGAGCTCGGCCTTCGCGCCAGTCCACTCGGTGATGCGGCACGGCTCCTCTCCCAGCTGACGTCTCGAGGACTGCGGACGATCTGCTTCGCGAAGAGCCGTAAGGCGGCCGAGCTGATCCATCGCTTCGCCGCCGAGCGCGTCGACACGGCCACGGCGAGCCGGCTTGCGCCCTATCGCGCCGGCTACACACCCGAGCAGCGGCGCGAGATCGAGCGGCGACTCGTCGAGGGCGAGCTCCTCGGCGTGACTGCGACGGACGCGCTCGAGCTCGGCATCGACATCGGCCTCCTCGACTGCGCGATCTCGGTCGGCTTTCCCGGAACGGTCGCGTCGCTCCGCCAGCAGTGGGGACGCGCTGGCCGGCGCGACAAAGGCCTCGCGATCCTCGTCGCGTCGGACGACGCACTCGACCAGTTCTTCGCGCGCGAACCGGACGCGCTCCTGTCACGCCGAGTCGAGGCCGCGATCGTCGATCACGCGAACCCCCGGATCCTCGACCCGCACGTCCTTGCGGCCGCGTTCGAGGCACCGATCGCCGCGGAAGACTCCGAGACGCTCGGCCGCGAAGCGCTGCGCCGCGCGCCGCTGCTTCCCGAGCTCGAGCACACTCCGGCCGGATACGTCTGGAAGGGCCGCGACTACCCGGCGGCACGCATCTCGCTGCGGTCGGGCGACATGGAGTCGTTCACGGTCGTGGACGGCGAGACGGGCTCGCTCCTCGGGCTCGTCGAGCGCGACCGGGCGTATTCGACCGTGCACGAGGGCGCGGTCTACCTCCATCTCGGGGAGCAGTACCTCGTCGATGCGCTATCGCTCGAGGATCGGGTCGCGGTGGTCAGCCCGGCGCGAGTCGACTGGTACACGCAGGTGAAGAAGGAGTCGGAGACGACGATCGAGAAGTCGGTGAAGTCGGCCGCGCGGCTCGGCGTCGATCTCCACTTCGGACGGGTCTCCGTGACCGAGCAGGTCGTCGGCTACGCGCGCAAGGCCGTGCGCGACGGAGCGACGATCGACGTCGTCCCGTTGCTCATGCCCGAGACGACCTTCGAGACGGAGGCAGTCTGGTTCTGTCCCGAGCCCGCGCAGCTGGAAGGTCTCGAGCAGATGCCCAAGCTCCTCGGAACCCTGCACGCCGCCGAGCACAGCCTCATCGCGCTGCTCCCACTCTGGGCGATGTGCGACCGCTGGGACATCGGCGGCCTCTCGACGAACCTGCACTACCAGACGGGTCGCCCGACGATCTTCGTCTACGACGGCCACTCGGGCGGCGTGGGGATCACCGAGCGCGGATTCGAGCGCTTCGAGGACTGGGTCGAGGACACCGCGCATCTCCTCCAGCGGTGTCCGTGCGCCGCCGGCTGCCCGTCGTGCGTCCAGAGCCCGAAGTGCGGAAACCTCAACGAGCCTCTCGACAAGGCCGGGGCACGAGCTCTCCTCGAACGAATGCTCGCGTAGCGTGTCGATCGCGCGTGGTGGCGTTCGTCACTGGTGTACAAGCGACGAGAAGGAGGCGCGCGTGCAGTACATGGCACTGATCTACGGCGACCAGAACCGGTGGGCGTCGTTCTCGGACGAGGAGCGTAAGGCCGCGTACGACCTGTACCGGGCATTCGGTGAGCAAGCCCAGGCGGCCGGCGTGCTGGTCGACGGCAGCGAGCTCGCGCCCACGACCGACGCGACGACCGTCCGCGTCCGCGCCGACGAGACACTCGTCACGGACGGGCCGTACGCAGAGGTGAAGGAAGCGCTCGGCGGCTTCTACATCCTCGAGTGCGCGTCCATGGACGAGGCGATCGACTGGGCCGCGCGCATCCCCGGCGCCGAGCACGGAGCCGTCGAGGTGCGTCCGGTTCACGTCGACCCGGAGGAGGTACAGCTGTGACCTACGCGCTGCTCATCTACGACGACGACTCGACCTGGACGAACCTTCCCGAGAGCGAGCGGGCGGCCCTTCGCGCCGCCGAGATGCCCAAGTGGGTCGCGCTCTTCGAGGAGCTCGGCAAGGCCGACCCGAACGTGTCGGGAAAGGAGCTCGACGGACGGTCTACGGCAAAGGTCGTCCGTGTCCGCGACGGCGAGCGCATCGTCACGGACGGCCCGTTCGCCGACACGAAAGAGGTCGTCGGAGGCATCTTCGTCACCGAGCTTCCCGACCTCGACGAGGCGATCCGGCTCGCAGCGCTCATTCCGGCGGCCGCTGGAACCGGAGCCATCGAGATCCGCCCGGTTCTGCAATAACGGCGGCATGCAGCTGGAGGTCGAGCGTGTCTTCCGCGAGGAATGGGGGCGCGCCGTCGGCATCCTCACGCGCATCCTCGGTGACCTCGAGCTCGCCGAGGACGCCGTGCAGGACGCGTTCGCAACCGCGCTCGAGCGATGGCCCCGCGACGGGGTCCCGCAGACGCCCGGTGCCTGGATCGTCACGACCGCCCGCAACCGCGCCATCGACCGCATTCGCCGAGAGAAGGTCTTCCAGCGCAAGGCGGAGCTCATCGGCCGGCTCGAGGAGCTTCCGGCGGAGGAGGACGACGTGAGCGCGATCCCCGACGAGCGGCTCGCGCTCGTGTTCACGTGCTGCCATCCCGCGTTGGCGGCGGAGAGCCGCGTCGCGCTGACGCTGCGCGAGGTCGGAGGTCTGACCACAGGCGAAATCGCGCACGCGTTCCTCGTCTCCGAGCCGGCAATGGCGCAGCGGCTCGTACGCGCGAAGCGCAAGATCCGCGGAGCGGGCATTCCGTTCCGCGTTCCGCCCGACCACCTCCTCCCCGAGCGGCTGCGCTCGGTCCTCGCCGTCCTCTACCTCGTGTTCAACGAGGGCTACGCCGCGAGTGCGGGATCGACCCTCGTGCGCGACGACCTGTGCGAGGAGGCGATCCGGCTCGCGAAGCTCCTGGCCGTGTTGATGCCCGACGAGCCCGAGGTGCTCGGCCTGCTCGCGCTGATGCTGCTGCAGGACTCGCGTCGCGAGGCGCGCGTCGCCAGTGACGGAGGGATCGTCCTGCTCGGAGATCAGGATCGGTCGCTCTGGAATCGCGGGCGCATCGAAGAGGGCACGCGAGTCCTCGAGCGCGCGGTGTCGCTCCGGCAACCCGGTCCGTATCAGCTCCAGGCAGCGATCGCCGCGGCGCACGCAGAAGGTCGTCCGAAGGCCGAGGTCGTCACGCTCTATGCAGCGCTCGCGGAGCTCGATCCGTCACCCGTCGTCGAGCTCAATCACGCGGTCGCTGTTGCGCTCGCGGGCGATCTCGAAGGTGGCCTCGCGCTGCTGGAGAGCATCGAGGGGCTCGACGGGTACCACCTCTTCCACGCGGCGCGGGCGGATCTCTACCGCCGTCTCGAGCGCCGCGACGAGGCCGCGAGCTCCTACCGGCGGGCGCTGGAACTGGTGACGAACGAGTCGGAGAGCCGTTTCCTCGAGCAGCGTCTAGCCGAGGTGTCGTAGAGCGAGTTCGACCGCGTCGGCCGGGCTCGTGGCACGGAGAGCTCCGTCGACCTCAGGTGCACCGGCGAGCGCGACCACCGGACGACCGAGCCGAAGCGCGAGCGCCATCTCGGCGAGCGTGCCGTAGCTCCCTCCGATCGCGATTACGGCGTCGCCGGTCGCGGCCACGGCCAGGTTCCGCGCGTGGCCGATCCCGGTCACGACCACGTGATCAGCCCACGGATTGGCCGCGGTCCGATCCTCGCCGGGGAGAATCGCGATCGTCGTCCCGCCCGCCGACTTCGCGCCGCGATGCGCTGCGGCCATGACCTCGCCGAGCCCGCCCGTGATCACCGTGCACCCATGCTCGGCGAGCAGTCGCCCGACCTCTTCGGCTGCGCTCTCCCACTCGGCCCCGCTCCCGATCACCGCCACCTGCCGCGCCATCGTGGTAAGCATGATCCGTGGAGCGACGGGAGGCACGCGGAGGCACGCTGGTCCTGGGCGGAGGCTTCGCCGGCAGTTACGTCGCGCGACTCCTGAAGCGACGCGGCGCGACCATCGTCTCACTCGAGAACTTCATGCTCTACACGCCGCTCCTGCCCGAAGCGGCGTCGGGAACGCTCGAGCCCCGCCATGTCGTCGTCCCACTGCGCGAGATGTGCCCGCACGCCGAGCTCGTCCTCGGCCGAATCCAGGGCCACGATCGCGGAGGCAAAGCGATCGTCGTGGAGTCGCTCGCAGGTGAGCTCGCGGTCGGATACCAGCGGCTCGTCGTCGCACTCGGAGCCACCACGCGCACCTTCCCGGTACCGGGCCTGCTCGAGCACGGACTCGGCTTCAAGGATCTTGCCGACGCGATCGCCCTGCGAAACCGCGTGCTCCTGCAGCTCGAACGCGCGTCGATCCATCCGAACGATCCGGCCGAGCTCGGATTCGTCTTCGTCGGTGCCGGCTACGCGGGCGTCGAGGCGCTCGCCGAGCTGCACGACATGGCGCAGGCGGCGCTCCGCTCGTATCCAGGGCTGCGAGATGTCCCGCAGCGATGGGTGCTCGTGGACGCCGCACCGAAGATCCTTCCGGAGATCCCGCGGCGCCTCGGGGAGTACGCGTCACGTCGCCTGGCTCGTCGTGGGATCGAGATCCATGTCGGCACGACGCTGGAGTCGTACGACGGCCAGGAGGCCGTGCTCGCCGACGGCACACGTATTCCTGCGAGGACGCTCGTGTGGACGGCAGGTGTACGCGCGAACCCGCTCCTGGCGCAGCTCGGCCTCCCGCTGGACGGGCGGGGCCGGGTCGTCGTCGACGACACGCTTCAGGTCGAGGGCAGCGACGACGTATGGGCGCTCGGTGACTGCGCGGCCGTGCAGAACTGCAAGACCCCTGGGATCACCGACCCGCCGACGTGCCAGCACGCGCTACGGCAGGCGCGGCGGCTCGCGAAGAACCTGACCGGCGAGCGCAAGCCCTATGGCTACCGGATGCTCGGCCAGGTCGCGACGCTCGGGCGCTTCAAGGGGATCGCCGAGCTACCGGGCCTGCACCTGTGGGGGTTCCCGGGCTGGTTCGTGACGCGGACGTACCACCTGTACCAGCTCCCGCTGCTCACCCGGAAGCTCCGCGTGGTCGTCGACTGGACGGTGGCGCTCTTCTTCCGCCGCGACATCGTCGAGCTTTCCATGCTCGGACACGCGAAGAAGCTCGGCGACTAGCGAAGCGACTTCAGCGCAGCCTTCAGCGACTGCTTGCCGGCGAGAGCGCCCTCGTAGAGATCGCCGTGCCGTGCGACCCGGTCGAGAACGGCCTCCATCGTGAATCCGAGCGGGTCGAGCCCGGCCTTCACCTCGTCCCAGCGAAGCGGTGTCGAGACCGGAGCTCCGGCGCGCGGCCTCACCGAGTAGACCGTCGCGTTCGTCCTCCCCGGCCCGTTCTGGTTCGCGTCGACGAGCACGCCGCGTCGCTTCTGCTTCGTCCACTCCGTCGTCGCGAGCCCCGGGTGCGCGCGGGCGAGCGCGCCAGCGACGATGCCCGCGAACTCGCGCACCTCTTCGAACGTGTGGCGCCGGGCAATCGGGACGAGCACGTGGATCCCGCGCGAGCCGGATGTCTTCGGGTAGCTCTCGAGCTCGAGCAGGTCGAGCGTCGCCTTGACGAGCTGTGCGACCTCGATCACTTCCTCGAACCCGGAGCCCTCCGACGGGTCGAGGTCGAACATCACCCAGTCCGGTCGCTCGGGCTTGTCCACGCGGGAGGCCCACGTGTGGAGGTCGATGCACCCCATGTTCGCCATCCACAGAAGCGCCAGGTCGTCGTTCACGACCGCGTACTCGATGATCCGCTTCTCGCCCTCGCGCGTCGACGCAGGGAACGGCGAGCGCTCGATCCAGTCGGGCATGTGCGATGGCGCGTTCTTCTGGAAGAAGTTCTTGCCCTGCCAGCCGTCGGGATACCGCTTCATCGTGAACGGCCTCCCACGAAGGTGCGGGACGAGCGCCTCGGCGACGTCGCGGTAGTAGGCGATGAGATCACCCTTCGTGATTCCGAGTTCCGACCAGAACAGCTTGTCGACGTTCGAGAAGCGCAGCTCTCGCCGCCCGCGCTTTATCAGCGGCGGCAGCGGCACGCGCTCTCGACGAACATCGGGAGCGGCTCGATCCTCACGAAGTGCGACATACGAGGGCGCACGCAGGCGTCCTTCGTGCGTCCACTCCACGAACTCGACCTCCGCGACGAGAACGGGCTCGACCCACGTGACGTCGGAACGGCGGACACGCGGCATCTTCGGAACCTCGGCGAACGCCGACTCGGGCCGCTCGAGTGGAGCGAGCAACTTGCGCAGGCGCTTGATCTCGTCGTCGGAGAACCCGGTGCCGACGTTGCCCGCCCAGCGCAGCACACCCGCTTCCTGCACTCCGGCGACGAGCGCGCCGAACCCTCCCGTTCGGCGCCCCTGCCCGCGCGTGTACCCGGCGATCACCACCTCCTGCGTCTGCCTGAGCTTCAGCTTCTGCCAGTCGGGCGTACGCCGTCCCGGACGATAGGGAGACGCAACCTGCTTGGCGACGACGCCCTCGAGCTCCTGCTGGCGCGCCGCCGCGAGAAGCGCTTGCCCGTCGTCGAACTGCGGCGAGACGATGACGCCGGCGCTGCCTGCGACCAGCTGCTCGAGGCGCTTCCTCCGCTCGGCGAGCGGCTGGGCCAGCAGGGGCTCGGAGTCGAGCTCGAGCAGGTCGAAGAGGATGAGCATGGAGGTGCCGACGTTCTCCTGCAACAGTGAGAAGCGGGAACGGCCGTCCTCGTCGAGCGCGCAGATCTCTCCGTCCAGCACTGCGTCGGACGAGCGAATCGCGAGAGCAACGGCACGAGCGGCGTCGCGGAACCTGCCCGTCAGATCCTTGCCGTTACGGCTCGTGAGCGTCACCTCGCCACCCGCCACCGTCACGATCGCGCGAAACCCGTCCCACTTCGGCTCGTAGACCCACCCCTGACCGACGGGAAGCGCGTCCGTCGCCGTAGCGAGCATCGGCTGATACGTCCCGCCCCCCACGCCGCCTTCCTTCCGCAGGAGCAGCCAGTTCTTCGGATCACCGTCGAGCGAGGCCGGCACGAGCGTCCAGACCCCCTCGAGACGCTCGCCGTCCAGGCGGACGGTGAGACCTCCGTCGCGCTTCTCCTCGAGAAGCTCGTACGTTCCGCGGTCCCAGAGCTCGACCGTGCCGGCGCCGTACTGGCCGGCCGGGATCTCACCCTCGAAGTCGCCGTACTCGAGCGGGTGATCCTCGACGTGGACCGCGAGGTGCCGCTCACCGCGCCTGAGAGGAACGCCCTTCGGAACCGCCCAGCTCGCAAGCGCGCCTTCGCGCTCGAGCCGAAAATCGTAGTGGAGGCGCCTCGCGTCGTGTCGCTGGATCACGAATCGCGGCGCGGCATCGGATTGTCGCGGCTCTCCGAAGGGCTCCGGTGTCTTTCCGGGACGACGCTTCCGCCGGTATTCGTCGAGGCTCACCTGTGGATTGTCGCCCGATTCGCAACGCGTTCTTTACCAACTGGCTGCACGATGACCCTTTTCCCTGCTCAGGCCCTAATACGGGCAGGGGATAAGCCTGTGGAAGTTGGGGAAAACGTCAGGAGGAGGCCAGGACGCCCATCACGCGGTACTTCGCGCGGCGGCGGCGGCGGCGTTCGTCGGGCTCGAGTGCCTCGATTTCCTCGAATGCAGCGAGAATGGCCTGTTCGAGGAGCGCGGAGGCCGCGTCGGGATCCGCATGAGCACCTCCCAGGGGCTCGGCCACGATCGCGTCCACGACTCCGAGCTCGAGGCAGTGCGCCGCGTCCGGCTTGAACGCGGCTGCGGCCTTGCGTGCCTCGCCCGCATCCCGCCACAAGATTGCCGCGCAGCCTTCCGGAGAGATGACGGAGTAGATGGCGTTTTCCTGCATCACCACGCGATCGGCGACCGCGATCGCGATCGCGCCTCCGGATCCGCCCTCGCCGATGACGCAGGCGACGGTAGGGACGTCCAGGCGCACCATCGCGGCCTGCGAGCGCGCGATGGCACCGCCCTGCCCGTGCTGCTCCGCCGCGACTCCCGGGTACGCCCCCGGTGTGTCGACCATCGTCACGAGCGGAAAGCCGTGCCTCCCCGCGAGCGCCATGGCGCGCATCGCCTTGCGGTATCCCTCCGGATACGCCATTCCGAAGTTCCGGTTCGCGCGTTGCTTGAGATCGCGCCCCTTCTGATGGCCGATAAGGACGACCGTCTGGTCGTCGAGCTTCCCGAGACCCGTCACGAGCGCGGGATCGTCCGCTCGACCACGGTCTCCGTGCAGCTCGAAGAAGTCGTCGAAGATTCGCTCCACGTAGTCGAGCGTGTACGGCCGGTCGGGATGACGCGCGAGCTCGACCGACTGCCAGATCTCCTCGGCAGTTGGATCCGCTTGGAGCTGGTCGAGCTGATCCTGCAGCCGCGCGAGCTCACCGGAGAGCTTCGTACCGCGCAGGAGCTTCATGCCGCCGAGCTTACTGAGGCGCTCGCGCAGCCGCATCTCGGCCTCGTTCGGCATCAGGTGCGCGCGAAGAGGCGGAGAAGCTGGCCGAGCGTCGCACGCAGCTCGGTGCGCGGGACGATCGCGTCCAGGTGTCCGTACCGGAAGTTCGACTCGGCGCGGCCGAAGTCGTCGGGGAGCTTCTCGCGGGTTGTCTGCGAGACGACGCGAGGGCCTGCGAACGACATGAGCGCACCGGGCTCCGCCAGCACGACGTCTCCCAGGCTCGCGAAGCTCGCGAGCACGCCACCCGTCGTGGGATGCGTCAGCACGGAAAGCATCGCTCCACCTGACTCGTGCAGCTCGTCGATAGCGCAGATCGTCTTGGGGAGCTGCATGAGCGCGAGGATTCCCTCCTGCATGCGCGCGCCACCCGAGGCCGAGACCGAGACGAGCGGTACACGGTTCTCGGTCGCCCGCTCGCACGATCGGACGAACTTCTCGCCGACCACACTCCCCATGGAGCCGCCCATGAATGCGAAGTCCATGACGGCGAGATCGCATGCCTCATCCTCGATCGCTCCGGCGCCGCACACGATCGCGTCGCCGAGCCCGGTCTCGATCTCCGCCTCGGCGAGACGTTCCGTGTACGGGCGCAGGTCGAAGAACTCGAGCGGATCGGCCGAGCGCAGGTCGGTGTCGCCCTCGACGAACGACCCCGGATCGACGAGCTGCTCGATTCGAGCGCGCGCTCCGACCCGGAAGTGATGCCCGCACTGCGGACAGACCCGGAGCGTCTGCGCGAGTTCGTCGTCGCGGTAGTGCGAGCCGCAGCTCGGGCAGGTGTTGGGATGAGCCTTGCCCTGCGACGGCTCGTCCGGGCGCTTGCTCTCGACCTCGACGTCGACGCCACCTTGCCCGGAAGACATGCGCTGGATACTAGTGCCGGCTCTCAGAAGCCAGCCGCGGCGAGCATGCGCGTCGCGAGCACGGCGTTGCGCTCGGTGGCGAGGAACCCCGTGACGCCCATTCCCGCGAGCGGCGTCCTCCCGGCAATGCTCTGCAGGAGCGCCTCGATCTCGGCCGCGGAAGGTCCATCCGGCTCGGGGATGAGGACGTCCACCTCACTCGGATCGAGCACGTCGAGATCGAGCGCCACGTAGGTTGCGTCGACCCCGGCGAGCGCGCGGTCGAGGGAGGCGTCGATCCCGCACTCGGCCATGAACTCGACTTCGGGCGGATCGAGGCTTCGTGCCCCGACGAGCGCAGCGTCCTCGTGCCCGACGAGGCCTGCATCGAGAATCATCCGGAACGGCATGCCCCACTGGTTACCGGACGGTGAGGTCTCCGGTGTGTTGAGGTCGCCGTGAGCGTCGATCCAGACGATGCCGAGGCGCCCGACTCGTCGAGAGAGGCCCCGCACGGCACCCTCATGGGTGCAGCAGCACCCGCCGACCACGATCGGGCGGGCGGAGAGCGACTCGGCCACCACAGCGCTCTGCTCGTCGAGCGTGGCGCGCTCGACGACGGCGACCTCCGGATACGGAAGGTCGATACGTGCGCCCTCGGCCATGGCCTCTCCGCCGGAACCCCACGCGGCGGGCACCCGCACGAGCCCGGCCGAGAACGTCATCCCGCAGCTGTGACACTCGTAGCCGTCGCCGATCGCCACCGCCGTGAAGGTCCGGCAGTTCGGGCAGCGTGCTCGCAATGCGCTCACGAGGCGTCCTTCTCGTAGACCGCGAACTGTGCGTAGACGCGCATCCCGGCCGACTCGTAGAGCCGGTTCGCGCCGGTAGGGCTCGTCGCGTCCACCCCGAGCCCGGCTCGCGTCATGCCGTGGTGCCGGAACTGCGCGAACGCGCGGAGCAGCAGCGCCCGCCCGAGCCCGCGTCCTCGGAAGGTTCTGCGGACTCCGAGCACGCGTACCCAGCCGAGGTCGCCGCGCACGGCGTGCGGATGACAGATCGCGAAGCCGGCGGGTTCGTCTCCCGACACTGCGAGCGTCCACAGTGTCGGTGCCAGCACCTCGGGCACGAGGAACTGGTGGGCCCACTGGTCGTACGTCTCCTCGATCGGCTCCCACGAGTCCTTGAACGCCTCCTGGTGCAGGTCGTAGACGATCTGCTCATCTCCGGGTTCGAACGCACGCGCGCCGACGCCGTCGGGCCACACGGGCTCCGGGGCGGGCTCGGCAAGGTCGATCCCCATCCGGTACGACGTGCGGACAAGACTGAATCCGCGTCGCTCGAGCTCGCGCAGAACCGGCTCTTGCGTCGTCCAGCCGCCGGAGAGGAGTCGCGAGCCCAGCTCGCGCGCCCGCATCTCCGCCCAGTCGAGAAGCTCGGCCGTCGGACGACCGGCGACCTCGATCCACACCCGTCCGTCGCCGAAGCCGTCGACGAACGCGTACGAGCCGGACCCGAGCCGCACATCCAGCTCGGTCCGAACACCGGGAAACGACCAATCGCGCAGGACACTGTCCGATCCGACCGGCTCGGGCGAGCCTTCGCTCAGGAGCCGTGCGACCTGGTCGGCGTCGTTCTCGTTCGGGACGCGCAGCGTCTCCTCGTTCATGCAGGCGCGAGCCCGTCCAACGCGTCCGCGAGCTCGCCGACCCCCGTGAGCGTCACCGTCGGACGTGGATCGTCGGGCTCACCAAGTCGGTTGATCCAGATCGACGGGATGCCGAGCTCGTTCGCCGGATCGATGTCGTGGAAGAGGCTCTGCGCGACGTGCACGTGTCCACGTCGATCGGCCCCGGTCGTCTCGTAGAAGACCTCCCAATGCTTGTGCGCCGGCTTGTACGAGCCGATCTCGCCCGCGACGATCGCGAGCTCGAAGGGGATGCCGAGCGCCTCGACCGATGCGTCGATGAGGTCGCGATCCGTGTTCGAGAGAATCCCGAGCTTCCATCCGCGCTCGTGCGCTTCGGTGAGTCCGGGGCGCACGTCGTCGAAGACCGGCCAGTCCGGGAGCGACCGCGCGAGTGCGCTCGTCTCGCCCTCGGGAAGCGTCAGCCCGGTCTCGGCGGCCAGCGCCTCGAGCGCGATCGAGAGCACCTCGCGATACGACGCGCCGGGATTCGCCGCCTGGATCTGAGGCTCGAGCTCGTGGTAGCGAACGAGGAGCCCATCAGACAGCTCGACGCCGAAGAGCTTCTCGAGCTCGGCGTGGATGCCCGCATTCCAGTCGACGAGCGTCCCGTAGCAGTCGAATGTCGCCCACCTGTCCACGTGGCAAGCCTAGTCTGCGTCGTGATGGAGATCCGCGCGATGGGCGCAGACGACTGGCCCGCGGTCGAGGAGATCTACGCCGAGGGCATCGCGACACGTCTCGCCACGTTCGAGACGGCCACGCCGACCTTCGCGGAGTTCGACGCCGATCACGTCCCCCAGCACCGCCTCGTCGCCGTCGGCGAGGGCCGCGTGGTCGGCTGGGCGGCGCTCTCGCCCACCTCGCGTCGAGACTGCTACGCGGGCGTCGTGGAGCACTCGGTGTACGTGCGCTCGGACGCGCGAGGCCGAGGCGTCGGTCGGATGCTCGTGGACGCTCTCATTCGGAGCGCGGACGACGCGGGCCTCTGGACGATCCAGACGAGCATCTTCCCGGAGAACGAGGCGAGTCTCGCGCTTCACGAGAAGCTCGGATTCCGCGTCGTCGGCCGCCGGGAACGGATCGCACAACTCGATGGCGTCTGGCGCGACACCATCCTGCTCGAACGGCGAGCGTGAGGGCTACGCGCTCTCGTCCCAGCGACGGAAAACGACGCACGCGTTGTGTCCGCCGAAGCCGAACGAGTTGGACACACCGACCTCGGTCTCCTGCTGACGCGCCTCGTTCGGGATGTAGTCGAGGTCGCAGGTCGGGTCTGGCACCTCGTAGTTGATGGTCGGTGGGAGTACTCCTCGCTGCACGGCGAAGATCGTGAAGATGGCCTCGACCGCTCCTGCTGCGCCGAGGCAATGTCCCGTCGCGCCCTTCGTCGACGAGACCGGGGTCGCGAACGCCTTCTCCTCGCCGAGCGCCAGCTTGAGCACGCGCGTCTCGGAGGAGTCGCCCAGCGGCGTCGACGTGCCGTGCGCGTTGACGTAGCCCACTTCGTCGGGCGAGATCCCGGCGTCGGCAAACGCCATCTTCATCGCGCGAGCCGGATTGGTGCCGCTCGGATCGGGCTCCGTGACATGCGTCGCGTCCGACGACACGCCGTAGCCGAGCAGCTCCGCGTAGATCTTCGCGCCGCGGGCGCGCGCGTGTTCGAGCTCCTCGAGGACGACCACGGCGGCGGCCTCCCCCATGACGAACCCGTCGCGGCCGGAGTCGAACGGCCGCGAGGCGGCTTTCGGATCGTCGTTGCGCTGCGAAAGTGCCCGCATCGCGCTGAAACCGGCGATGCCGACGTGCGTCACTGGCGCCTCTGTTCCTCCGCAGAGCATGACCTCGGCGCGGCCAAGGCGAATTGCGTCCAGCCCGTCCCCGATCGCCATGTTCGACGCTGCGCAAGCGGTGCACTCGGCGGCTAGTGGCCCTTGCGCACCCAGCTCCATCGACACCCAGGCCGCTGCCATGTTGGGGATGATCTGGACGATGGCAAGCGGACTCGTCCTGTCCGGACCTCGCTCGATGAGCCTCCTGACGCAGTCCTCGAATGCGGTGAGACCGCCGATCCCCGTGGCGATGGCCGCACCGACACGGTCGGGCTCATCCGCGATGACGATCCCGCTGTCCGCCTCCGCCATCCGCGCAGCCGAGACAGCGAACTGCGAGAACGTATCCATCCGTCGCGCTTGCTTTCGATCGATCCACGTCGTCGGTTCGTAGTCCTTCAGCTCACACGCGAACCTCACCGCGTACTCACTTGGATCGAAGCGGGTAATCGGACCGGCGCCGCACTCGCCCGCGACGAGGCTCGTCCACGTCGACTCCGCATCACTTCCGAGCGGAGAAACCATGCCTACCCCGGTGATGACGACGCGGCGGCGCCCGTTCTGCGAGCCGTCCATCGCTACATCCCCAGCCCGCCGTCGACGAGCAGCACCGCGCCCGTGATGAACGCGGCCTCGTCCGAGCACAGGAAGCGAACCGCACCGGCAACGTCGTCGGGCTCGCCCAGACGGCCGAGCGGCGTGTTCTGAAGCATCGCTCCGGTCGCCTCTTCGGGAAGGACGTCCGTGAGCTGCGTCTTCACGTACCCGGGAACGACCACGTTGGCGCGGACGTTCCGACTGCCGAGCTCGCGCGCGAGCGACTTCGTGAAGCCGATGATGCCGGCCTTCGACGCCGCGTAGTTCGTCTGGCCCCAGTTGCCGTGGATGCCGACGATGGAGGAGATGTTCACGACCGTCCCGCCGCGCTTCTTCATCATCCCCCGCGCCGCCGCACGGCACGTGTAGAAGCACGACGCGAGATTCGTGTCGATGACGGTGTCCCAGTCGTCGTCCGACATGCGTACGAGCAGCCCGTCGCGTGTCACGCCCGCGTTGTTGACCAGGATGTCGAGGTCACCCGCCTCCTCGACGAGCGCCCGGGCGGACGCCGGATCGGAGACGTCGGCGTGCACCGCCTGAGCTCCTATCTCGGATGCGAGCGCGGCAGCCTCGTCGACACCGGAGCGATAGGAGAACGTGACCGACGCACCCGCGGCAGCGAGCTCGGTCGCGATCGAGCGCCCGATCCCGCGCGACGCCCCCGTCACGAGCGCCGTCCGGCCCTCGAGCGAACAGAAGCTCACCGCGCGAGTGCCTCGTGGGCCCGGTCGAGGCTGTCGAGTGAGTTGACGGACATCGTCTTCACACCGCGATCGATCCGCTTGACGAGCCCGGAGAGCACGTTTCCGGGTCCGACCTCGACGAACGTCGTCGCACCGGAGCGGATGAGCTCGGTCGCCGCCTGCGTGAAGCGCACCGGGCCGGTCAGCTGGTCGACGAGGAGCGCCGCGATCCTCTGTGCAGGCTCGATCTTGGCGGTAACCGTCGACATGAACGGCGAGAGCGGCTCCGTGAAGCGCACGCGCTCGAGGGCGGGGCGCAGCCGATCGGCCGCCTTGGCGACGAGCGGGCTGTGGAACGCACCCGAGACCTTCAGCATCACCGCTCGTCGGGCGCCGAGGCTTGCGGCCTCGGCGCAGCACTCCTCGACTGCCTCGTGCTCGCCGGAGACGACGATCTGACCCGGGCAGTTGTAGTTCGCCGGCCACACGCCGACGATCCTGCGGCAGAGCTTCTCGACCTCCTCGTCGGCGAGTCCGAGAATCGCCGCCATCGCACCGGGGCGCTGGCGGGCCGCCTCCGCCATCGCGAGCCCGCGCTCACGGACGAGCCCGATGGCCGCGCCCGTCTCGAGCGAACCCGCTGCCGCGAGCGCCGCGAACTCGCCCACCGAGTGCCCGACGACGACGTCCGGCTCGAGACCACGCTCGCGCATCGCGGCGAGGATCGCGAGGCTCGTCGCGACGAGCGCCGGCTGCTGGATCTCGGTCTCGACGAGCTGGTCGAGCGGCGTCGAGAAGCACAGGGCTTCCAGATCGAGCCCGGTCGCCTCGGATCCCACGCGGTACACCTCGCGGGCGGCGGGGAAGGCTTCCGCGATCTCGCGGCCCATGCCTTCCTCGAGCGACCCCTGGCCGGGAAAGCAGAACGCAACCTTGGTCATCGGGCCCTCCCGTTCGTCCATTCGATGAGCGCGGATCCCCAGGTGAGGCCCGCACCCATGCCTGTCATCAGCACCAGCGCCCCGTCCTGCAGCCGCCCGTCCGCGCGCGCATCGGCGAGCGCGAGAGGGATGGAGCCGGACGAGGTGTTTCCAAAGCGATCGACGTTCACGATGGTCTTCTCCGAAGGGACGCCGAGCTTAGCGGCCGCGTAGTCGATGATCCGCTTGTTCGCCTGGTGAGGCACGTAGACGTCGATGTCGTCGACCGTCTTCCCGCACTCGGCGAGGATGTCTCTCGCCGACGAGACCATGACCCGCGTCGCGAACTTGAAGACCTCTCGGCCGTTCATCTTCACGAACGACTCGGGATTCTCGAAGTGCCGCGAGCCCGAGCCCGGATACCAGAGGTACTCGCCGCCGCCGCCGTCCGCGCCGAGCTCGAACCCGAGAAAACCGCCGCGTTCGACCGGCTCCATCACCACCGCTCCGGCCCCGTCGCCGAACAGCACCAACGTCGAGCGATCCTCCCAGTCGAGGATCTTCGAGAGCACGTCGCCGCCCACGACGAGCGCCCGGCGCGAAAGGCCCGAGGCAAGCATCGCGTACGCCTGCGCGATCGCGTAGACGAAGCCGGTGCAGCCCGCCAGCAGGTCGTACGCCGCGGCGTGGGACATTCCGAGTTCGTCCGCGAGAAGCGCCGACGAGGTCGGGAACATCATGTCGGGCGTCACCGTCGCGCACACGAGGAAGTCGACGTCCGTAGCGTCGACACCGGCATCCTCGAGCGCAGCGCGCGCCGCCGGAAGCGCGATGTCGGTCAGTGCCTGGTCAGGGGCCGCGATGCGTCGCTCGCGAATCCCGGTCCGCTCCTGGATCCACTCGTCCGAGGTCTCGACGATGGTCGACAGCTCCTCGTTGGTCATCACCTTCTCGGGCACGTACACACCGAGGCCGGTGATCCCGATTCGCGCACCCTGCACGGCGCCGAGCATCAGGCCACTACCGCTCTACCGCGAAGGTCAGCGTTCCGCGTGCTGCGAGTGCGTCGCCGACGTGTGCCGTCGCCTTGCCGCGCCCGATCGGTCCTCGGATCGTGTCGATCTCACACGTGAGTGTGAGCACGTCGCCCGGCTCCACGACGCGCTTGAAGCGACAGTCGTCGATCCCTGCGAAGAACGCGATCTTGCCGCGGTTTTCCTCCTCGACGAGAACGGCGATCGCGCCCGTCTGCGCCATCGCCTCGACGATCAGCACGCCCGGCATGACGGGCCGTTCGGGGAAGTGGCCTGCGAACCACCAGTCGTCCGCGTTCACCATGCGACGGGCGACCACACGCCGGCCGGGCTCGAGCTCCATTACCTCGTCGATGAGCAGGAACGGGTCGCGATGCGGGAGAATCGACTCGATCGCGTTCTTCCCGAACGGAACGGCAGGCGGCTGCACGGGCCGAGTCTACTCGCCGTCCCAGCGCCTCTAACCGCGGCGAATGCGCAATACAGGGCCGCTCGAGTTCCCGGCGGCGTCCCAGGCCACGACGCGAACGCGCGAGGCTGAGCCCGCCCAGGGAATGCGGACGATGCCGGCGCGCTTCACCTCACGCCTGAACGTCTGTCCATCCACGACGAACGTCAGAACGGCCGGCTCGCTGAGGTCGAGCCGGATGCCGGTCGCCGGAAGGAATCGCACACGCGGAGCGGTGGTGTCGGCGACGAACGGCACTGCGTAGGAGATGGTGCCGATCTCGCCCGTCGCCTCCACCACGGCGTCGTACGCACCGTCGCGCAGCACCCCCGTCGTGCGAGCGCCATCCCATGCGAAGCGCTGCGTTCCGGCGAGATAGCTCGCCGCCAGCGGACTTGCGACCCACCGTCCGTCGCGCTCGATGCGAACGCGTACGTCCGCCGGGGTCGCGAGCTCGAAGTTCAGCGTGAGGCGATCGTTGCGCCCGTCCCCGTTGGGCGAGAAGGGCACGGGTGCGACCGACACGAAACCGAGCGTTCGATTCACACTCAGTGGAGCCACTTTCTGGACAGCAACGCCCGCCGCAGTCCTGGCGGTGGCGACCACGTTGTAGGTCCCGTCAGCCAGTGCGTCGCCATCGAGCTCGAGCGTGTGCCGTCCGGCAACGGTCCACACACGGTCGACCGCAGTCGCGACGACAGCTCCGACGGCGTCCGTGAGTTCGACGGTGACGTTCGCCGGTGCCGAGAGGCCGTAAGTCAGGGTCGACGTGTCAGCCTGCCCGTCGCCGTTCGGGCTGATCGCCGTCGGCTGAGTCACCAGCGTCTCGATTGTGAGAGGCGGCGACCCGCCGCCGGCTCGCAGCGTTCCCGAGGCCGGGCGAGCAGCGGCGGCCGAGATGGTCCACGTGTACGAGACTGCCGGCGCTCCCGCTGACTGCCACGTCCAGTCGACCGCAGTTCCCGTGCCGTTCCCGCGAGCGACCTCGGCGCCGGCGCTGCTCTCGAACGCCACCGACCAGCTCTGCGCCTGCGAGAGTCGCCCCCGGACCCGGACCGACGAGCCGCTCACTGTCGCCCTCGGCTCGAAGATCTTGAGCCCTCCCACGCTCCGTGCTGCCGCCGCGATCGCGCCGAGGCGGCCGTACAGGAGGTCTCCCGGACACGCGGTGAAACCCGTGTCGCGGTGACCCGACACACCGTTCAGGAGAACGGGCACCCCACCGGGATACCGGTCGCTTCCACCCGAGAGGAACGTGAGGAACGCGGTCGGATCGACGTGCGCGAGGTCGAGCCGCCAGGCGATGAGCCGCGCTATCGCATCCTGCGCGGCGGGAGTCGGTGACACACCCTCGTAGTTCCCGAGGAGCGCAATGCCGACCGAGCCGGTGTTGAAACCCTGCGCATGGGCACCGATGACGTTCCGGTCGACCCCTCCGTGGCGGCCCTCGTAGATCGTCCCGAAGCGGTCGACGAGAAAGTTGTAGCCGATGTCGTTCCAGCCGTTCCCCTGCACGTGGAAGAGCTGGATGCCCTTGACGATCGCGGCCGCCTCTGCTCGCGAATACGCGTTGCGGCCTGCTGTGTGGTGCACGATCGCGAAGCGAACGTCGGAGGCGAAGGTCGGCGGACCGCGCCGGATCCTCTCGTCCGCGCCCCACGACGACCTCGGCACGATCGGCGGCGTGGTCGTCGCGGTCGGCGTTCGCAGCGGGACGAGCGTCTCCGGGCTCCAGACGAGGTGCGCACGGACCCGCCCGACGCGTCCGGTCACTCGCGCCTGTATCCGATCCGACACGCCCGTCCACCACGGATTGCCCGTACGCCAGCCGTTCCGCGTGCTCTCGCGCGAGCCCTGATCCGGACCGTCCTCGGCCTCGGGCGCCGCTGCACGCCACGGACTCCACGTGCCGCCCCGCGAGCGCGTTCTGAAGACCACGCGTCCCGATCCGCGCCAGTGGATCCCGGTGAGCGTGAACCGCGGGATCGGGCCGGTAGGCTCGAAGGTGCGCGAGCCGACGCGCTTCAGCTCTACCGTCGTGACCCTCTCGCCCGTCGCAGCGTGCAGGGATGGCGCCGCGCCGAGAGCGGCGAGGGCCGTTGCGATCAGGAGGAGGAGGCGCACGAGAGTTCCAGGGTGACCCGTGCGGACTTCGTCGACAAGGGCGTGGAACCTCCGCAGATAGAATCCTTACAGCGGTGACAGGCACTCGTTTGCGGGGAGTTCTTGCCCTCTCGCTCGTCGTCGGAGCGCTTGTGGCCGCGCCGGCTGTGCTCGCGCAGGAAGGCTCACCCCGGGTCCTCGCCGTCCATCTCGCGAACGACATCAACCCGGTCACGCAGGAGTTCGTGGCCGACGCGGTCGATCGTGCGGAGGATGGCGATTACGCCGCCATGGTGCTCGTGCTCGACACGCCGGGAGGGCTCGCCTCGTCGATGCGCGGGATCGTGAAGCGCTTCCTCGCAGCCGAGGTGCCCGTGGTCGTCTACGTCGCGCCGCCCGGTTCGAGCGCGGACTCGGCCGGTGCGGTCATCGCGATGGCTTCCGACATCGCCGCCATGGCGCCCCAGACGAACATTGGCTCATCGACCCCGATCTCATTGAATGGCGAGGACATCTCGGAGGATCTCCGTCGCAAGATCGTCAACGACGCCGCCGCGTATGTCGGCGAACTCGCCCGTGAGCACGATCGCAACGTCGAAGCGGCGCGCGACATGGTCACGGAAGCGTCCAATTACGGCGCACGCGAGGCGAAGCGCATCGGGCTCGTGGAAGTGATCGCGCCGACACTTCCCGCTCTGCTCGACGAGATCGACGGCATGAAGACGGTGCCGAAGGGGTTCGTGCTCGAGACCGCCGGTGCGCAGATCGAGGACGTCGAGATGAGCTTCTGGCAGCGCGCTCGCGACTTCCTCGTCGACCCGAACCTCATCACGCTCATGCTCTCGATCGGGCTGATCGGGATCGTGGTCGAGCTCTGGAACCCCGGTCTCGTCTTCCCCGGCACCGTCGGTGCAATCTCGTTGATCCTCGGGCTCTACGGCCTTCAAGTGCTCCCGGTCTCGCTGGCTGGCCTACTGCTGATGCTGCTCGCCGCAGCCTTTTTCATAGCCGAGGCCTTCGTGCCGACGCACGGCGCACTTTCCGTCGCGGGAGCGATCATGTTCGTCCTCGGCGCGCTGATCCTCTTCGACCCCGCGGGCGATGCGTACCAGGTCTCAATGCCGGTCGCCATCGGCATCGCCGCTGGGCTCGCGCTCCTCCTCGGCTTCGCAATGACACGCGCCGTCCGCGCAGCGCGAATGCCGGCCGCGGTGGGCGTCCAGGGGATGGTGGGTAACGAGGCCGTGGTTCGCGGCGAGGGGATGGTGCAGGTGAACGGGGAGCTCTGGCGCGCACGAAGCGCGGACGGCGAGGCCCTCGTCGCAGGCAGGCACGTGCGCGTCAAGGAGGTCGAGGAGGACCTCCGGCTCGTCGTAGGATGATGTCCACGTCAACCGGGAAGGAACCCGCCTGATGAACGTGTCCGCCGGCCTGATCGTGCTCGTCGTAGTCCTCGTTCTCGCTCTGCTCTTCCTCTTCGCCGCGGTCAAGATCGCACGGGAGTACGAGCGCGGCGTCATCTTCCGACTCGGTCGGCTGCTTCCGACCCCCAAGGGCCCAGGCCTCTTCCTACTCATCCCGATCGTCGATCGCATGGTCAAGGTCGACCTGCGCACGGTGACGTTGAACGTCCCGCCGCAGGAGGTCATCACGAAGGACAACGTCCCCGTTCGCGTGAATGCCGTCGCGTACTTCCGCATCGTTGAGCCCAACAACGCGATCACGCAGGTCGAGAACTACATGGTCGCGACGTCACAGATCGCGCAGACGACACTGCGATCGGTGCTCGGTCAGCACGTGCTCGACGAGCTTCTCTCCGAGCGCGACAAGATCAACGCGATCCTGCAGTCGATCATCGACGAGGCGACCTCACCCTGGGGAATCAAGGTCTCGGTCGTCGAGGTGAAGGACGTCGAGATCCCGGCAAGCATGCAGCGAGCGATGGCGCGTCAGGCCGAGGCCGAGCGCGAGCGGCGGGCGAAGGTCATCTCCGCCGAGGGCGAGTACCAGGCCTCCGAGCGCCTCAAGGACGCTGCGGCCGTCATGTCGAAGGAGCCGATCACCGTGCAGCTGCGCTACCTGCAGACGTTGCTCGAGATCGGAGCGTCGAACAACTCGACGATCGTCTTCCCGATCCCGATCGACCTGCTCACGGCGCTGTCGAACGCCGCGGGCACGGGCGAGCCTCAGTCCTGAGGCTCGTCGGCCTCAGGCTGGAGGTCGGGCAGCGGGTCGCCTGAGGGCGGCTCGCCGACATCGTCGACGTCCTCCGCGCCGACGACGGGGGCGAGTGTGGCGACCTGCTCGCCCTCGCGCAGACGCATGACGATCACGCCCTGCGTGGATCGACCGGCGCGGCGGATGCCGTCGACCGGGATCTTGATCACGGTACCGCCGTCCGAGATCAGCATCACCTGGTAGCCCTCGCGCACGATGCGCGCGCCCGCGAGTCGCCCCTTGCTCTCGACGAGCTGCACCGTCTTCACGCCCATCGTCCCACGCCCCTTGACGGGGTAGTCGCCGACGCGTGTGCGCTTGCCATAGCCGTTCTTGGTGACCACGAGCAGGTCGGCCTCGTCGTCGGCGATGTCGAGCTCAATCACCTCGTCGCCGGGCCGAAGCTTCATACCTGCGACGCCCGTCGTATCGCGGCCCATCGCGCGCGCCTGCTTCGCGTGGAAGCGCACCGCCTGACCCATCCTGGACACCATGAGCACGTCGTCTGCGTCGCCGGCGAGGCGAACACCAATGAGCTGGTCGTCCTCGCGCAGCTTGATCGCGATGATTCCGTCCGCCTTGAGCGGCGTGTTGTAGGCGCCGAACTCGGTCTTTTTCACGATCCCTTTGCGCGTCGCGCAGACGAGGTACTTGGCCTCCTCGAAGTTGCGCGTCGCGATGACCGCCTGCACGTCCTCGTCCTGTCTGAACGGGAGCAGGTTCACGATCGCGCGCCCCTTCGACTGGCGCGAGCCGAGCGGAAGCTCGTGCACCTTCAGGCGATACACCTTGCCGACGGTGGTGAAGAAGAGGATGTAGTCGTGTGTCGAGGCCACGAACAGGTGCTCGATGTAGTCGTCGTCCTTCATGTCCATCCCCATGACGCCGATCCCGCCGCGGCGCTGCTCCTTGTACGTCGTCACGGGCAGACGCTTGATGTAGCCGGACTTGGTGATCGCGATGACCATGTCCTCCTCGGCGATCATGTCCTCGAGCTCGAGGTCGGTATCGCCGGCCACGATCTCCGTGCGCCGCTCGTCGTTCCGCCCGTAGATCTCCTTCAGCTCGAGGAGCTCCTCCTTGATCAGCGCGGCGATCTTCGCCTCGTCCCCGAGGAGCACGCGGAGCTCGGCGATCCGCTCCTGGAGATCGGCGTACTCGTCCTCGACGCGCTTGCGCTCGAGCCCGGTGAGCGCGCGCAACCGCAGGTCGAGAATCGCCTGCGCCTGCAGCTCGCTGAGCCCGAAGCGCTCCATCAGCCCGGTGCGCGCCTCGTCCGCGTCGTCGGAGGCGCGGATCAGCTGGATGACCTCGTCGAGGTTGTCGAGCGCGATGAGGTAGCCCTCGAGGACATGGGCCCGCGCCAGCGCCTTGCGCAGCTCGAACTGTGACCGGCGGGTGACCACCTCGCGCTGGAAGTCGAGGTAGTAGCGGACGAACTCGAGGAGCGACAGCGTCCGGGGCACGCCGTCGACCAGGGCGACGGCGTTGTAGCCGAACGTCGTCTGGAGCGCGGTGTGCTTGAAGAGCTTGTTGAGCGCGACCTGCGGCACCGCCTCTCGCTTCAGCTCGATCTGGATGCGCATGCCCGTCTTGTCCGAGTAGTCCTGAAGATCCGAGACCTCCGTGATGACCTTCTCGCGGACGAGGTCGGCGATCTTCGAGATCACGCCGCCGTCTCCGCCCTTCTTCACGCCGTAGGGCAGCTCCGTGACGATGATTGCGTTCTTCCCTCCGCGCAGCTCCTCGACGTGGGCACGCGCGCGCATGACGATCCGCCCGCGGCCCGTTCGGTATGCGTCGCGAACGCCTGATCGTCCGACGACGATGGCGCCGGTTGGGAAGTCCGGTCCCTTCACGTAGCTCATGAGGTCCTCGACGCTCGCGGTGGGCTTGTCGATGAGCGCAACGACGGCGTCGATCGTCTCGGAGAGGTTGTGCGGCGGGATGTTCGTCGCCATGCCCACCGCGATTCCCGTCGATCCGTTGACGAGCAGGTTGGGGAAGCGCGACGGGAGCACCTGCGGCTCGCGACGCGACTCGTCGTAGTTGGGTCCGAAGTCGACCGTGTCCGAGTCGATGTCGCGCAGCATCTCCGTGGCGAGCTTCGCGAGCCGGCACTCCGTATAGCGCTCGGCCGCCGGCGGGTCGTCGTCGACCGATCCGAAGTTCCCTTGTCCGTCGACGAGCGGGTAGCGCAACGAGAAGGGCTGGACGAGACGTGCAATGGCGTCGTAGATCGAGCTCGAGTCGTGGGGGTGGTACTTGCCCATGACGTCGCCCGTCACGCGAGCGCACTTCACGTACGGCCGGCTGGGCTGGTGCCCGGCGTCGTGCATCGCCCAGAGGATTCGCCGATGAACGGGCTTCAGGCCGTCGCGCACATCCGGCAGTGCGCGGCCGACGATCACGCTCATCGCATAGTCGAGATAGCTCGAGCGCATCTCCTGTTCGAGCTCGCGCGGCTCGATGCGTCCGGCGCCCAGTGGCTCGAGGACGTCAGACATCGAGGAACCTCACGTCCTTCGCGTTCTGCTCGATGAAGAGCCGGCGCGGCTCGACTTGGTCGCCCATCAGCGTCGAGAACACCCGGTCTGCGGCCGCGGCGTCCTCGACCTCGACGCGGATGAGCATGCGCTTCGCGGGATCCATCGTCGTCTCCCAGAGCTGCTCGGGATTCATCTCGCCGAGACCCTTGAAGCGGCTGATGGTCATACCCTCCTTCGCGAGGTCGAGAGAGCTCGTGCGCAGATCGCCAAACGTCTCCGCCCGCGCGGACTTGTTGCCGAACGCGACCGTGAACGGCGGCAGACCGACGATCTCGCCGACCTTGGCATAGGCGCGCTGGACGGCCGAATACGTCGGCGAAGAGAGCATCGCCGTCGGAAGCTCCACGTGGTGCGCGGTGTTCGTCTCCGTCTCGACAACGCGAACGTGGAGCGTCGCGTCGACCTCCTGCTCGACCGTCAGCTCGTACCCGTTCGCCGGTATCGCCGCAACGAGCGCGGCGGCGTCGGGCGAGTCGCCCGTTTCCGCCTCGACCAGCCCGTGCGAGATCGCGAACCGAGCGGCCGGGCCGAATTCGACCTCGAGCTTCGCGGTCCACGCCTCCAGCTGGGCGACGTCGCGAACGAGGCGGACCCAGCGTGCCTCGGTCAGCGTCGTCTCTCGCTCGTCACGGGCCGTGACGGCCATGTCCTTCACGCGCTCGCGTACGAGCAGGTCCTCGAGTTGGGCGTCCTTCTCGAAGTACATCCCTCTGCTTCCGAGCTTCACGTGGTAGAGCGGCGGAACGGCGATGTAGATGTGGCCGCGTTCGAAGAGCTCGGGCATCGTCCGGTAGAGGAAGGTGAGGATCAGCGTGCGAATGTGCGCGCCGTCGACGTCGGCGTCCGTCATGACGATGACGCGCCCGTAGCGCAGGTTCGTGATGTCGAACTCGTCGCCGAAGCCCGTGCCGATCGCGGTGATCATCGCCTGGATCTCGGTGTTGGAGAGCACCTTGTTGATGCGGTTCTTCTCGGAGTTGATGATCTTCCCGCGCAGCGGGAGGATCGCCTGCGTCGTGCGGTCTCGCGCCTGCTTCGCAGAGCCGCCGGCGGAGTCGCCCTCGACGATGAAGAGCTCGGCCGACTCGGGATCCTTGATCGTGCAGTCGGCGAGCTTTCCGGGAAGCGACGCGTTCTCGAGGGCGCTCTTCCGGCGGGTGAGCTCGCGCGCCTTCCGTGCCGCCTGACGCGCGTTCCGTGCCGCGATCGCCTTCGAGACGATCTGGCGGGCTTCCGTCTTGTTCTCCTCGAGGAACTCACCGAGCCGCTGGTTGACGACCTTCTCGACCAGACCTGCCACACCGGGGTTTCCGAGCTTGGTCTTCGTCTGCCCTTCGAACTGCGGGTTGCGGAGCTTCACGGAGATCACTGCGGCGAGACCCTCGCGGGCGTCCTCGCCCTCGAGGTTGTCGTCCTTCTCCTTGAGCAGCCCTTCCTGCCGCGCGTACTGGTTGAGCGTGCGCGTCAGCGCGGCGCGAAAGCCCTGGAGATGCGCTCCACCCTCGGTCGTGTTGATGTTGTTCGCGAACGAGAAAACCGACTCGACGTACGAGTTGTTCCACTGCATCGCGACCTCGACGGCGCCCTCGTCGCTTTCGCCCTCGAAGTACACGATGTGCTTGTGCACCGGATCCTTCGCCTCGTTGACGTGCGCCACGAAGTCCCTGATCCCGCCCTCGTAGTAGAACTCGTCCGTTCGCCCGCCCGCCCGCTCGTCGCGCACGACGATACGCAGTCCGCGCGTGAGGAAGGCGGTCTCTCGCAGTCGCTGGAGCAGCGTCGCCGCGTCGAACTCGGTCTCTTCGAACACGTCCGAATCGGGCAGGAACGTGATGACCGTGCCGGACTCGCCCTTCGCCGCCACGCCGACCGTGCTCATGTCGGTCGTCGGCTCGCCGCGCGCGAATTCCTGGCGGTAGACCTTCCCGTCGCGCCGCACCTCTGCCACGAGCCACTCGGAGAGCGCGTTCACGACCGAAACGCCGACGCCGTGCAGCCCTCCGGAGACCTTGTAGCCGTCGCCGCCGAACTTGCCGCCCGCGTGCAGCTTGGTCAAGACCACCGTCAGCGCAGGCAGTCCTTGCTCGGGAATGACGTCGACGGGGATGCCCGCGCCGGCGTCGCGGACGGTCACCGAGTTGTCGGGATGAATCGTCACGTCCACGAGGTCGTTGCGGCCTGCGAGCGCCTCGTCCACCGCGTTGTCGACCACCTCGTAGACGAGGTGATGCAGGCCCCGCGAACCCGTCGAGCCGATGTACATCCCGGGCCGCAGACGGACGGGCTCGAGGCCCTCGAGAACGGTGATGTCTTTTGCGGTGTAGGCTGCTTCGGCCATTAAAAAAGCCCTGCAAATAGCCATATTGCGGGGCCGGGTAAGTCTATCAGAAGTCGCGGCCGGAGCGGGCTCTCAGGAGGCTCGCCCGCGCCGCGCGGGCGACGACCTCACGGAGCTCCGGGTCACTGATCGCCGAGGCTACGGCAGCAGCCTCGGAACGAACCTCGGCCGGCATGTCGTCCACCGCCGGAATTGGCTCCGGTGCCGCCTCGTGCGCACGCCCGGGGGCCGGGACCGGGCCGACCGCGCACTTCATCTTCGTGGGCGCGTCGGCTCCGAGGCGCGCCCGGAGTCGTTCCAGGATCTCGTCCACGAGGAACGCCAGCTCGTGCGCCCAGGTCGCTGACGCGGTCGCGACGTGCAACGTCCCGTCCTTGGAGATCCTGAGCGGCCACGCGTTCCGGGCGACCGCGTCTCCCACGACCTCGGGCCACGCCGCGGTCAGAGCGGCGAGCGGAAGCGCGTCACTACTTCCACCCCGGCCGAGCTCGCGCTCGACCTCACGTCCGATGCGCTCCATCACCGCACCTGTCCCGGTGTGACGGCGAGCGCCTGCGCGGGCTCGATCGGAAGAGCAGCGGTGGCGGTCGCGGTGACGACGGTCTGCAGGCCGCGCTCGAGCATGTGTGCCAACGAGCGACGGCGATCGCCGTCGAGCTCCGACAGCACGTCGTCGAGCAGCACGAGCGGTGAGAGAGTCGCGCGTTCTCGGAGGGCGGCGGCTTCGGCGAGAACGAGCGCCAGCACTGCCATCCGTTGCTCGCCCTGCGATCCGAACGACCGCAGGTCTCGCCCCCCGGCTTCGATACGCAGGTCGTGAAGGTGTGGACCGAGGCTCGTGACGCCGCGTTCCAGATCCGCGTCGAGCCGCGCTGCGAAGTCGTTCACCGTCGGCGTCTCGCCCTCATAGCGCAGTGAGGCTGTCTCCAGGCCGAGCTCGCCTGCACTCCGGGCGAACGGTGCCGCGAGGAGTTCGAGCGCCGCGAGGCGCGCGAGCACGAGGGCTTCTCCGAGCTCGACGACCTTGTCCGTCCACGGCTCGAGTGCGGCACGCGTCGAGGAGCCCCAGCGGACGCGCCGGAGTCCGGCATTGCGTTGCCCGACGGCGCTCGCGTACTCGTTCGCGAGCGACGCCCGTGCGGGCAGCAGGCGGCCTACGGCGCGGTCGAGATACGCGCGGCGGGTCGCGGGTCCTCCCTTGACGACCGCAAGTCGGTCCGGCGTGAACACGAGCGTCGTGAGCTCCCGCCGAAGACGGTCGCCCGAGTTCAGGCGCTCGCCGTTGAGCTCGATCCGCCTCGTGTCGTGGCGGGCGAGCACGACGTCCGTCGCGAACGCGTTGTGCCCGAGGCTGCCCGAAAGCTGGACCCGAGCGGCATTCGCATCGAACCGGATCATCGTCCCGTCACGACGCGAGCGCGGAGAGAATCCCTGCGTCCCGACATGGAGCGCCTCGAGCAGGTTGGTCTTGCCGGCGCCGTTCGCGCCGTGGAGAAGCACGATTCCCGGTTCGAGGCTCAGCTCGGCGGAGGCGTACGAACGGAAGTCGCGGAGCGTGACGTCTCGGACGATCAGCCCGCGAGCCGGATGGGCATGATCAGGTACGAGAAGCTCTCCTCCGGCGCCGCGATGAGACCGGGTCGTAGCCGATTGATGAGCCTCAGCTGCACGGTGTCGCCGGCGACTGCCTCGAGGCCGTCGCGCAGAAAGTCCGGGTTGAAGCCGATCTCGAGCTCCTCGCCTGCGAACTCCACCGGCAGCGACTCGACTGCCTCTCCCACATCCTGCGTCTGTGCAGAGATGGTGAGCTCGCCCTCCGCGAACTTCAGCCTGAGCGGCGCATTTCGTTGCGCCATGAGGCCCGCACGGCGAACAACCTCGAGCAGCGCTGCCCGCGGCGTCGTGATCTCGATCTCGAAGGTCTCGGGAAGAAGCTGCTTGTAGTTCGGAAACTGCCCGTCGATGCGGCGGCTCGTGAGCCAGACGTCGCCGGCGCGGAAGATCACGTGATTCTCGTGGACCCCGAGCTCAATCTCCTCGGAGCCGGCGGCGATGCGGACGAGTTCCTGGAGAGCGCGTGCCGGGATGATCGCCTCGAGATCGACGCCGCTCGCCGACAGCGGCGTCTCCTTGACCGCGAGCCGGTAGGAGTCGGTCGCAGCCATGACGAGCTTGTCGCCTTCGAAGCGGACGAGGATCCCGGTGAGCACCGGTCGCGACTCGTCCCGCGATGCGGCACGACCGACCTTGTCGATCGTCTCGAGCAGGGCGCCGGCCTCGATCCGGTGAAGTGGTACGTCGAGCGGTGGGAGCCGGGGAAAGTCCTCCGCGCTGTAGACGTTCAGACGCGACGCGTGACTGCCTGACGTCACCGCGAGCACGCCGTCGCCCTCCTCGTGCGTCAGCGTCACGGAGTCGTCGGGAAGCAGGCGTACGAGGTCGGTGAGCAGACGTCCCGGGACCACGACGCTCGCGTCACCCGTGACGTCTCCGGAGAGCGACGAACGCAGCGAGATCTCCATGTCGGTCGCAGCGAGCGTCAGCCGTCCGTCCTCGGCACGCAGCAGGATCCCGCCGAGGACCTGCACGGCGCCGCGCGTCGACACGGCTCGAGCCACGACGCCGAGCGCAGATGCGAGCTCGGTCTTCGAGCAGGTGATGCGAAGCGCGGTGTCGGTCGCCATGTCTGTACTCATTACTGGAAAAACAAGATCGTAGAAGTAGTAGGAGTGTGAGTAGCGGGGAAGACGGTCCATTTAAGCCCGAGGAGCGGGGAAAACGTGTGTTGACGGATCTGTGGGTCCCCGTCAACGCATTCCACAGCCTCGCGCGACCCGATGCTCTGGACCCCCAACATCAGCGGGCCTGCTTGATGCGCGCAGTCAACTCCTGCACAAGGTTGTACACAGTGCGGTCCTCGCGGATGAGACGCGTGATCTTGTCCTTCGCGTGGATCACCGTGGTGTGATCGCGGCCTCCGAACTGCTTGCCGATCATCGGCAGCGAGGAGTCGGTGAGCTCGCGCGACAGGTACATCGCCACCTGTCGCGGGTACGCGACGGCCTGTGACCGCCGCGGGCTGACGAGCTCGTCGAGCGTGACACCGAACCGCTGGGACACCGCCTCCTGGATCCGCGGAATCGTGACCTCCGGTGCCGCCTCGCCCTGTGGGTAGACGTCGCGAAGAACGTCCTCTGCGAGCTCGACCGTGAGCGGACGATCCGTGAGCGACGAGAACGCCACGACGCGGGTCAGCGCACCCTCGAGCTCACGGATGTTCGCCGACACGCGTCCGGCGATGAAGGTGAGAACCTCGGGATCGTCGATCGCGATCCCCTCGGTCTCGACGCGTTTTCTGAGGATCGCGATCCGCGTCTCCAGATCGGGGGCCTGGATGTCCGTCAGAAGCCCCCATTCGAACCGCGAGCGGAGTCGCTCCTCGAGCGTCGCGATCTCGCGAGGAGGGCGATCGGACGAGAGCACGATCTGCGCGCCGCCCTCGTAGAGCGAGTTGAAGGTGTGGAAGAACTCCTCCTGGATCCGCTCCTTGCCCTCGATGAACTGGATGTCGTCGACGAGCAACACGTCGTAGTTGCGATACCGGCGTTTGAAGCCCTCGATGCGAGCTCCGCGATCGCGAACCGCGTCGATGAACTCGTTCATGAACGTCTCGCTCGTGACGTACCGCGTCGTGAGACGACGCGAGTGCTGGCGCACGTAGTGGCCGATCGCCTGAAGCAGATGAGTCTTCCCGAGCCCTGTACCGCCGTAGATGAACAGCGGGTTGTAGGCCTGCGCGGGCGCCTCTGCGACAGCGAGCGCTGCCGCATGCGCGAAGCGGTTCGACGAGCCGATGACGAAGAGGTCGAAGGTGTACTTCGGATTGAGCTCGACTTCCGCCGACTCCCGGTGCGGCGTCTCGGCCTTCGTGACGGCTGGTGGCGGAGGGCTCGGGACTGCGGGCTCCGGTTGCGCAGGTTGCGGCCGGCCGTGGATGCGCTCGCCGACCGTGAAGCTCACGGCTGCGCCCGTCGTTGCGGTTTCACCGGCGGCTTGCGTCACGAGGTCGCTGAAGTGCCCCTCGATCCAGTCGCGCGTGAAGTCGTTGGGGACCTCGACGACGAGCTGCTCACCGTTGTACGACCGCGGATGGGCCTGTCCGAACCAGGTGTCGTAGGTCGTCTCCGTGAGGGTGTCCCGAAGGCGGCCTGCTATGGCGTTCCAGAGATCGTCTGCTCGTGTCTCGGCGGGGTGTTCCACCCGTCCTCGCGGTCCGTAGGGGTCGTCGGAGAAGGCGGCGAGCATAGCACCATCGTGACCCCGCCTCAACGAGCGGATAGGGCCTCCTGTGGATGAAAATACCGGGATTTTGCAGGTATTTCCTCTCATCCACACTTCTTTCCCCAGCTGTGGGTAGTTCATCACGCCGTTGCAGACGCGGGCAACACGGAGGCTCTACGAGCAGCCATTTCGAGCAGCCAGACCTTCGCCGGCACTGTGGAAAACTTGGGTGCGAGGTGGGTTGTCTATACTCGCGACTCCCGCACCCCGAGCCAGCCGAGATCACCACGTGAAACGCACCTATCAACCGAATGTCCGCCGTCGCAAGCGGCGTCACGGGTTTCGCGCACGCATGTCCTCGCGTGGAGGCCGCGCGATTCTCAAGCGCCGCCGCGCGAGAGGCCGCAAGCGCCTCTCGGCCTGAGACGCACCTGTGCAACGCCGCAACCGGCTTTCACGGTCGAAGGATTTCGACACGGTCTATCGCCGCGGTCGCTCCGCCTCGAGCCGGTACCTCGTCCTTCACTGGTTCGCGCGCGACGACGAGCTCGATGCCGAGCCGAGGCTTGGTCTCGCGGTGCCGCGTTCGGTCGGGTCAGCGGTTGCGAGAAACCGTGTGAAGAGACTGCTTCGCGAGGCGTGGCGGGAGCTGCTCCCGTCGGTTCCGGCGGGCCAGGATTACGTGCTTGCTGCGCGTCCAGGACTGGCAGAACCGGCCGACACGCGCGGCAAGGACTGGCTCGTGGCCGAGATCGGCGAGATCCTCGAGCAGGCGCGTCCGTGAGGTACCTCGGCATCGGGGTCGTACACGCGTGGCGGTGGACCTTCGGGCTCCTGACCCCCGCCGGCACGTGCAAGTACCACCCGAGCTGCTCGCAATACGCGCTCGACTCGTTCCGTGAGTTCGGGCTGCTCCGCGGCACCGTTCTTTCCGGGTGGCGACTTCTTCGCTGCAACCCGTGGAGTCATGGCGGCGTCGACTATCCCAAGGATCAGAGGGTCTTTCCCGTGACCGGCTCGCGGAAGGCACGTACGTGATCCTCGGCGGGATTCTGTCTCCGCTCGAGAACGTCCTCACCGAGCTCCTGACGTGGCTGCACGACACGGGCGGCCTCACCTGGGCGTGGTCGATCGTCGCGCTCACGGTGATCGTCCGCGTGTTGCTCGTCCCCGTCGCGGTCCGGCAGATCCACTCCATGCAGAGCCTGCAGATCCACGCGCCGGAGATGAAAGCGATCCAGCAGCGCTATAAGGCCGATCGCCAGCGGCAATCGGAAGAGCTGATGAAGTTCTACAAGGAGAACAAGATCAACCCGTACGCCTCCTGCCTTCCGATCGTCTTCCAGATCCCGATCTTCATCTCGCTGTTCTTCGTGCTCCGGGACTTCGAGGACGAGATCTTCCCGCAGTTTCCCGCATCGTCACTTGAGTGGATCGGGCTCGTCGACATCACCGAGCCGACGAAGGACGGGTGGGGACCGGTGCTCATCGCGGTCTACGTTGCGAGCCAGCTGACCTCGACGTACCTGATGTCGACCGCCATGCAGAGCAAGGCACAGCGTTGGATGATCATGGTGCTTCCGATCGTCTTCCTCCCGTTCATCCTCAGCTTCCCGTCCGGGCTGATGATCTACTGGCTGACGACGAACCTGTGGACGACGGGGCAGGGACTGGTGACGCGCCGTCTCATGCCGAGGCCGGTCGCTCCGCCGAAGCGGTCGAGCCGCACACCGCCGAAGGAGGCACCGCCGTCCGCGAACGGCGAGAGCTCCAACGACGGTCAACCACGGCCGCCCGCGGCGTCGAGCGGCGCCCCCAAGCGGGTGAAGCGGAAGCGCGGCGGCCGTCCCCGCAGATGAGCGAGTCGAACGCAATCACCGTCGAGGCCACCGGCGAGACCGTGGGCGAGGCGAAATGGGCTGCGCTACGCGAGCTCGAGTCGATCGTGCCGGGTCTCGATCGCGATCGGGTGCAGTTCCAGGTCGTCTCCGAGGGAGAGCGCGGGTTGCTCGGCGTCGGCTTCACTCCGGCCCACGTGATCGCGAGCGCAGAGCCCGGAGACGCTGCCGTCGAACTCGTATCCAATGAGGCGTCCGCGGGTCCACGCGAGATCGTGGAGCGGATCGCGGCCGGAATCGCGGTTGACGTCTCGATCTCCGCTCGGGAGCGCGACGGCGTCGTCACCGTGAGCTGCTCCGGGCCCGATGTGGCCCTCTTCATCGGCAAGCACGGCCAGACGATCGACGCGATCCAGTACCTGGCGAACGCGATCACCCGTGCGCACGGCGGCGAGTACGGAGTCGTCGTGGACGCGGCCGGCTATCGAGCCCGCCGAACCGCGACGCTCGAGGGGCTCGCCCGCCGAACCGCACAGCGTGTCGCTGCAACGGGCCGCCGGTCGGAGCTCGAGCCGATGACGCCGATCGAACGCAAGATCGTCCACGAGGCGCTCAAGGAGGATCCGGAGGTCGAAACCGCGAGCGAAGGCTCCGAGCCCAACCGCTTCGTCGTCGTCCTGCCGCGACACCTCGCGGACTGAGCCGGTGGCCCCGTACCTCGAGCGCTGGCTCGAGGAGCTGGTTGCGACTCCGGGCATGACCGGGATCGACGATCTCGCGAGCGCTCGACGAACGCTGCTCGACGATGCGCTCCGGGCCGTGCCGATCGTGACTCAGGTTGCAGGCTCGGTCGTCGACGTCGGCTCGGGCGGTGGATCGCCCGGAGTCCCCCTTGCCGTCACCTTTCCCGAGCGTCCCTTCACCCTGCTCGAGGCCCAACGCCGGAAGTGCGACTTCCTGGAGCGCGCCACGTCACCGCTTGCGAACGTCAAGGTGGTGTGGGGACGGGCCGAGGAGCAGTCGATCGACTCATACGGCGTCGCGCTGGCGAAAGCGTTGGCCAAGCCGCCCGTCGCCGCCGAGCTCTGCCTCCCACTCGTGGCGCTCGACGGCGTCGCACTCCTCTGGCTCGGCGAATCGGCCGACCTCGACGCGGTGGAGAAGGTCTCGAAGCAGCTCGGCGCGCGATTGGAGCGTGACCTGGGCGGTCTCGTGGTCCTCCGCAAGGTGAATCCGACACCGACCGGGTTCCCGCGTCGGCCCGGGATGGCCAAGAAGCGACCCCTCGCCTAAGAGCCAGCCGGCGGCAGCGCGTTCCGAAGGCGAATGCCGCTGAACTCGAGCGACGACGCGACGACGCGATTCCAGGTCGGCCACAGGTTCGACACGGCTCGGAGCTCGATCCCGGATGCGCCGTGCCGCCTGACGAGATCACCGAGATCGACGACGTCGAGCGGCTCGACGGCCGTTCGGCTGAGCCAGTACCCTCCGACGTCGGGATCCGGCGCGAAGGTCGCTTCGGGTAGGCGATAGGCGACGACACGAGCCGCACGGATGGCGTTCAACCATGCGGTCTCGACGATGTGCACGCGGCTCGCCCCGCCCAGTAGTTCCGCGTCTCGATGTGTCGTCAGCGTCGTTGCCCAGAACGTGCCACGCGGGCACTCGCGCGGAAACCAGTACAGCGGCAGATGTCGGGTGTCGACCGCCCACACGCGCGGCTCTCTGCTCGCGGCTGTTGCGCTCACGTGTGGCTCGAAGCGCTCGATGGAGGCGTTCTCGCTCACATGCCAGAGCGCGTGCGGACCCTCGCCGAGGTACGGCGGCGCCGGTTCGCGCATGCACCGACTCTAGCCGGGGCCGTCTCTAGTCTGGCCACGTGCCGGCGCAAGGAGTTGTCGCGCAACCGGAGTGTCCGCGCTAGCGGATCCCGGGTCATGCGCGCCGCGAAGATCTACGCCGTTGCAAACCAGAAGGGCGGCGTCGGGAAGACGACAACCGCCGTCAACCTGAGCGCGTGCCTTGCGGAGGCAGGAGAGCGTGTGCTTCTCGTCGATCTCGACCCGCAGGCGAATGCGACGTCCGGGCTGGGAATGCGCGCGAACGGCGCGTCGACGCACGATCTTCTCGACGGCGTACCGCTCACGAGGCTCGCCAAGCCGTCTGCCTTCGAGAACCTGGACGTCGTCATGGCGAAGAGTGATCTCGCCGCTGCCGCCGTCGAGCTCTCGAGCCGCGCGGGCGGGGAGCGATACCTCGCGGACGCGCTGACGGGAGAGCTCGACGCTTACTCGTACGTCCTCCTCGACTGCCCGCCGTCGTTCGGCCCGCTCACTGTCAATGCCCTTGCTGCCTCCGATCGCGCAATCGTCCCGGTTCAGGCCGAGTACTACGCTCTGGAGGGCCTCTCGCAGCTGCTCGGCACGATCAACCTCGTCAAGGCGCAGCTCAATCCGCGGCTGGCCGTCGCAGGGATTCTCCTCACTATGGCCGACGGACGCACAAGGCTCGCGGGCGAGGTCGAGGCCGAGTTGCGCCGGCACTTCGGGTCGCTCGTGTTCACGACGACCATCCCCCGCTCGGTGCGGCTCGCCGAGGCCCCGAGCCATGGTGTTCCTGCAATCGCCTACGATCGCCGCTCCGCCGGCGCGGAGGCCTACTGGAAGGTGGCGATGGAGCTTGTCGAGCGTTCCTAAGGAGCGGAGAGGGCTCGGCCGAGGCCTCGAAGTCTTGCTGGGAGAGGCAGGCCAGCCCGAGCTTGTGCACCTCCCTGTCGAGACCATTCATCCCAACCCACGCCAACCGCGTCGCCGCTTCGAGCCCGAAGCGGCAGACGGCCTTGCCAGCTCGATTCGGCTCGAGGGCGTGCTCCAGCCCATCGTCGTCCGACGTCGCGGTGAAGGCGGCTTCGAGCTCATCGCGGGCGAGCGTCGCTGGCGTGCCGCGCGGTCGGCAGGGATCGCAACGCTTCCAGCTGTCGTGCGCGACGTCGGCGACCGCGACTCGCTTCTCCTCGGACTGGTCGAGAACGTCGCCCGCGAGCAACTCTCACCGGTGGAAGAGGCGCGAGCCTACGCCTCTCTCGTCGACGAGTTCGAGCTCTCGCTCGGCGACGTGGCGAATCGGGTCGGAAAGTCGAAGCCGGTCGTGTCCAACCGGCTGCGGCTGCTCGAGTTGCCCGAGGAGGTGCTCTGGATGCTCGCGCGCGGGGACATGAGCGAGGGCCATGCACGCGCGGTCCTTTCGCTTCCCGACGACGACGCCCGCCGCCGGCTGGCACGCCGCATCGTCAAGGAGGGCCTGACCGTGCGTGCCGCCGAGCGGGCTGCACGCGAGGGTGGCGCGAAGCGTCGACCGCGCCGGGTCGCCGCGGTCGACCCCGCACTCGTCGACAGGGCGCGGCGAGCGGCGGAGGCGATCACGGGGATGCCCGCACGCGTGAGCTCCGGCACGCTGCAGGTTCGCTTCGACGACGAAAAGGGGCTCGAAGAACTCGTCGAAGCACTCGAAGCTGCAACGGAGCGCATCGCCCAGGATCGCGCGGCTTGAAGAACCACCTCGCGCGCCGAGCGTAGGTGCGCCGCGGCCGCGAAAGCGAACGCCTTCAGGGATCCTCGCGATCGGGAATCTGCAGTCGCAGATTCCCGATCTGCGGACAAGCATGGGCGATCGTGGACTCGAACCACGGACCTCCGCCTTATCAGAGCGGCGCTCTAACCGACTGAGCTAATCGCCCGAGGGCAAAACTGTACAGCAGCCCCTGACTAAGATGGGCTGGGTTAGGGATGCGCGAGATGACTCTCTACGGCGTGAGCTTCGAACCGATCGGCAAGCAGCCGATCGTGCTGTTGAAGGCTCTCGACGAGGAGCGCTTCCTTCCGATCTGGATCGGTCATCCGGAGGCGGCGGCGATTCTCATGAAGCTTCAGGGCGCCAGCCCGCCGCGCCCGATGACCCACGATCTGCTGACCGATGTCGTCTCGGAGCTCAAGGGCGAGGTGGTCCGTGTCACCGTGACCGAGCTTCGAGAGAACACGTACTTCGCGAAGATCACGATCGTCCACGACGGCCATGAGCTCGAGATCGACTCCCGCCCCTCGGACGCGATCGCCCTCGCAGTCCGCTGCGAGGCGCAGATCTTCGCAGCCGACGATGTCGTCGAGGAGCTGGGAATCGAGTTCGAGGCCGGAGACGACGAGCAGGTCAGCCTCGTCACGGCTTCGAACCTCGCGGACCTCGATCCGGAGGAGTTCAGCAAGTTCATCGAGAGCGTCACTCCGGAGGAGTTCGCCTCGAGCCTTCGCGAGGTTCTCGAGGACGGCGAGGACGAGGATCCCGACGACGAGCTCTCCGACGACGACGACGTCGCCGCGACCTAGCTACCCAGCGCCGCTGACCGACACCAGCAGCGCGATGCCGTTGAACACGGAGTGGAGCGCGATCCCCGGGTACACGCTGTCGGTCCGCGAGCGCAGCCAGCCGACCACGATGCCGAAGAAGGCGAGCACGGGGAGCCCGATCAGGAGGCCGTGCGCCAGGCCGAAGAGCAACCCGGTGGCGACGATCGCGAGCGTCGCGCCGTACGGCCTGAGAAGGGAGAAGCCAAGACCGCGGTAGGTGATCTCCTCGACGAAGGGCGCCAGGAAGGTCACCGCGAGGAAGAACGCGACGAATGGGGCGGCGCGGCTTGGGTCCCATCCGTCCGGGACGAGGCCCTGTTCTTCTGTCGGGTCGAAGTCGCCGAGGAGCGAGAGCAGACCGGTGTAGGCGAGCGACACGACGTAGATGAGGACGAGGCAGAGGAGCGCGAGCCCGAGCGACCGTTTCCAGGAGTCGGGCCGCCTGAGTGCGAAGAGCTCTCGCTTGGAAAGCCCCCTCGCAATGAGCAGAAGGATTCCGAGCATGAGCCCGAACTGCACCAGTATCGCGACCGACGACGCCCACTGGTACGCCACGTCGTCCGGCGTCTCGTCGCTTGCGTACCTGCCGAGGTAGTTGAGCAGCGTGAGCGCGATGACGAACGCGAGCCAGGCGGCGAGCCGACCGGGGTGACGCTGGTGGCTCGCGGTGTCGGACACGCCGGGATTCCAGCACGAGGAGCGCGGCCGCCGTCGCCGAAGCTGCGTCGCAGCGTGGCTAGCATCCCGTCATGAGCCCGCCTCCCA
This sequence comes from uncultured Gaiellaceae bacterium, assembly GCA_963740105.1. Taxonomy (GTDB): domain Bacteria; phylum Actinomycetota; class Thermoleophilia; order Gaiellales; family Gaiellaceae; genus GMQP-bins7. The sequence goes on along the minus strand of CAVUCT010000007.1, from coordinate 213,040 downwards.
GCAGGCGCACGCCGTTCGATCCTGAGACGCTGCGCCCCCGCGGACGGCACCAGCGAGCGCTGCGCAAGCGTCGCAGGCGAAAGGGCGCGATCGTTGCCGTCGCCGTGATCGCCGCGGTTGCGGTCGCCGCCGGCGTGGGTGGCACCGCAGCCGTGGTCGCATACGGATCGTCGTGCGACCTCGACTCGCTCAGGTCGGTCGACATCGGGGCAAACACCTTCGTCTATGCGGCCGACGGCTCGCTCCTCGGCTCGATCCCTGCCGAGCGGAATCGCGAGCCCGTCACCGCGGCGGACATGTCGCTGTGGGTCCGTAAGGCGACGATCGCGATCGAAGACAGGCGCTTCTTCGAGCACGACGGCGTCGACGTCGAGGGCATCGCCCGCGCAGCGGTCGAAAACCTCCGCGCCGGCGAGATCGTCGAGGGAGGGTCGACGATCACGCAGCAGCTCGTGCGGAACCTGTACATCTCGAGGGAGCAGACCGTCCAGCGCAAGGTCAAGGAGGCTTGCCTGGCGACGAAGCTCGATCGGGCGCGCACGAAGCAGTGGATCCTGACCTCGTATCTGAACCAGAGCTTCTACGGCAATCGCGCGTACGGCATCGAGGCCGCAGCGCAGACGTACTTCACGAAGCCGGCTGCCGATCTCACGCTCTCCGAGGCGGCGCTTCTGGCAGGGCTCCCGCAGGCGCCGTCGATTCATGACCCGTTCACGGCTCCGGCACGAGCGCTCGCTCGGCGACAGGAAGTGCTCCGCGCGATGCTGGACACCGGCGCCATCACGCGTCGCATCTATCGCAAGGCCGTCGACGCGCAACTGGGGCTACGACGCGGTCGACTCTATGACGCGATCCGCGAGCCCTACTTCTTCGGGTACGTCCGTGACAGGCTAATCGAGGTCTACGGCGCGCAGGACGTCCGCGAGGGAGGCCTCAAGGTCTACACCACGATCATCCCGCGCTACCAGCGTCTCGCCGAGAGTGCGATCCGCGACACGCTGGACGAGTCGGACGACCCAGCGGCGGCGCTGATCTCGATCAGCCCTCGGACCGGCGCGATCCGCGCGATGGCGGCGGTCGTGCCGAATCGGCCGAAGAACCAGTTCAACCTTCTTTCACAGGCCCGTCGCCAGCCGGGCTCGACCTTCAAGACGTTCGTGCTGGCGGCCGCCGTGGAGCAGGGCGTCAATCCCGACTCGACGTACTACGTCTCGGCGCCCTTCACGTACAGGGTGCACCCGGCCGGGAACTGCGACGACGGAAGCTGGTGGTGCGTCAAGACCTACGCGAACGACTACTACGGCTGGAGCTCCGTTCGCAGCGCGACGCTGCGCTCGGACAACACGGTCTACGCTCAGCTCACACTCGACGTGACTCCCGAGAAGGTCGCGGACGTCGCCCGTCGCATGGGCGTGCGCTCGCAGCTGGACGTCAAGGGCGCATACGTCCCGTCGATCGGGCTCGGCTCGATCGCAGTGTCACCCCTCGACATCGCGTCCTCGTACGCTACGCTCGCCGCCGGAGGCGTGTACGCGGAGCCGATGGCGATCCGTCGCGTCGTCCTCGAGGACGGGACGGTCGACACCGACGCCGGCTGGGGCGTGCCCAGGCGCCGCCGCGCGATCTCCGAGGGCGCTGCGGCCATCGTGACGCGCATCCTCGAACAGAACGTCCAATCCGGCACGGGCACGCGCGCAGCCTTCGGCCGGCCGGCAGCGGGCAAGACCGGCACGGCTGAGCTGAACGTCGACGCTTGGTTCGCGGGCTACACGCCCGAGCTCGCGACGGCGGTCTGGATGGGCTATACGCGGGCCGAGATCCCGCTCGACAGCGTTCACGGAATCGCCGTGACCGGCGGTAGCTTCCCGGCCGAGATGTGGCGCCTCTTCATGGAGCCGGCGCTCGCGAACATCGAGCCCGCGGCATTTCCCGAGCCGAACGTGTGGCCGCAATGGAAGCCCTTCACGCGTGGTGAGTACGCGCTGGACTACGACCCGACTCCGGCGTACACAGACACCGAGACCGTCGACACGGAGCCTTCCACGACCGTCGACACGGAGCCTTCCACGAAGCGACCGCCTCTGCCACCGGGCGCCAGTCGCTGACGCCACGCGTGTCCGATCTGCTGACGATCGACGCGGCGCTCGCACGAATCATCGAAAGCGCGTCGCTCTTGCCCGTGGAGCGTCTGGCGGTGGCGCACGCCGTCGGGCGTGTGCTGCGCGAGCCCGCGATCGCCCGGGTCGATCTTCCGCCGTTCCCGAGCTCGGCGATGGACGGCTTCGCCGTGCGCGCATCCGAAACGCCTGGTGAGCTTCCGATCGCCTTCCGCGTGGCCGCAGGAACGCCGGCTCCCGGCCCACTTCCGCCTGGCATGGCCGCGGGGATATCGACGGGAGGTTCCGTTCCAGCGGACGCCGACGCGGTCGTTCCCGTCGAGATCGTCGACGACCGCGGCGGCAACGTTGTCATCAGCGAGTCCGTCGTCGCCGGCCAGCACGTGCGTCCGCGCGGAGGCGACATCCTCACGGGAGCGGTCGTGGCTGCCGCCGGCGTGCGTCTCGGTGCCGCACAGATCGGTGCGCTGGCCGCGACCGGCGTGGACGAGGTCGTCTGCTCGAAACGTCCGCGGGTCGCCGTTCTCGCCACGGGTAGTGAGCTGCGTTCGGCCGGCGACGTGCTCTCCGCGGGTCAGATCTACGAGTCCAACCGGGGGATGGTCGCCACCGTCCTCACGCGAGCGAACGCCGAAGTCGACGTGCTGCCCGTCGTCGCGGACGACGCAGACGCTCACCGCGATGCGATCGCGCGTGGTCTCGAGGCGGACGTGCTCGTCACCTCCGGCGGCGTGTCGATGGGAGAGCACGACCTCGTACGCCGAATCGCTTCCGACCTCGGGGTGCGTGAGGTCTTCTGGGGCGTGTCGGTCAAGCCCGGGAAGCCCCTCTCCTTCGGCGTACGCGAGCGTACGCTCGTCTTCGGCCTTCCCGGGAACCCTGTGTCGACGCTCGTCGGGGCGCTCGTCTTCGTGACGCCGGCGCTCCTGGCGCTCCAAGGCGCGTCGAACGCTCTGCCGCGATACGTGGCGGGCCTCACAGCGACCGCATTGCGCCAAAATCCGCACCGAGACGAGTTCGTCCGCGCGGTCCGGGTCGACGGCGCCGACGTGGTACGGCTCGAAGCGATCGTGGGTCAGGAGTCGCACATGATCGCGCGCGCCGCTGCGGCGGACGCACTCGTGCACGTGCCGCGCGGCGACGGTGAGCTCGAGCCGGGCAGCCTCGTCCGCTTTCTCCCGCTCGACTAGCGCGAGCGCGTCACCAACCGACGGATCGGGCCCGCAGGCGGCGGCTCCCGTCCCGCGGCATAGGGCGCATAGCGCGCGAGTGACAGCGCGCCGACCTGGGTTGCTGCGGCCACCCAGACGATGCCGAGGAGCGCCGAGCTCAGCGGCAGGTAGCCGACGGTGAACAGGCTGATCACGTACAGCATCGTGTCGAGCACCGACAGTCCGAGCTCGTGCCCCAGCAGCAGCAGTCCGAGAATCGGACCGAGCAGGCCCGTCGCGAAGACGACGGCTCGTATGGCGCGGCGGCCGTCGAGTGGGAGCCAGAGCCACGCGTAGAGCGACGGCAGCACGAACACGAGCGCGTAGGGCTGAAGCACGGCGAGCCCGATCGCGGCGATGGCCAGCGTCGTGAGAGCGACGACGAATCCGGCGAGCCGCTCGTCGGGCGTCGCAGGCGCTGCGGGCACGAGATGTCGTCGCGCGACGAGCCACCCGAGAACGAACAGCAATAGGAGAACGACGATCCCGAAGACCGGGCGTTGTTCGAAGGACGCTGAGTACGGGGCCAGTGGGAGCGGGGCGCCGCTCGGCAGGATCCCACCAATCGCTCCGATCGCCACGATGAATCCGCCGAACGCCCAGACGCCGAGACGCGAGCGCTGTGCTCGCAGCGCAGGCTTGAACGGGAGCGCACGCCGACGCCCGCGGACGATCAGATCCACCACACCGAGAGCGAACGGGACGACCCCGAGGATGAGGACAAGCCGCGCTGTCCATCCGCTCGCCGCGCGATCCGAGAAAAAGATGCTGTCGGGCGTGCGGAACGCACCACCGACGCTGGTGTCCAGAGAGCCGACGAGCGCCTCCGTCGCTCTCCCGAGTTGCCCGAGCCGATCCGTGGCCGGCGCTGCTGCGGTCTCGCCGTCGGAATCGGTCGTAAGCGTGACGGCGGAGAGTCCGGCTGCGAGGAAGCGACCCTGCTCGTCGAGCGCGAACGGAATGCCGAGATCGACGAGCTGAGACGCGACGGACGGGAGTCCCGGACTGACTCCCACCTCCTCCGATACGCGGTCGGCCGCGGTACGGACCAGCGTGCGCGCCGGAGACACCGGGTCATCGCCGGCGATTGCCAGGCGCGGGCGGCCGCGAGTCAGGTCGTCGAGAACGACGACCGCGATAGCGCCCTGAGCGAGTGGTGACTTCGCGGCAAGACGCGCTGCCCCGGCGCCTCCGAACGCACCTGCGTCGGTGGACGCGAGCACGAGGGTGTGTTGCAAGCGTGGATCGGGCCCGACTTCCTGCGGCGCGAACCCGCGTGCGAGCTCGATGAGGATCGCAGTGCCGGCGGCGTTCTCTCCCAGCCGCTGCTCGGTTCCTGCGTTGTCGCGATGAGCAACAAGGACGATCGTCTCGTCGGATCGCCCGGGCACGACGGTAGTCACGTTTCGGAGCTCGACCGACCCGAGATCCGCGAGGTCCTCGGTCCATACGTCCTCCTCGGTCTCCAGCCCGAGTGCACCGACGGTCTCTCGATACCACCGGGCCGCCTCCGCTGCTCCCTCCGAGCCAGGCACTCGCGACGGGTAGACGGTCGTCAGCGACTCGGAGAACGATGCGGCCGACTCCGCATCGAAGAGCGGGGCGAGGGGGAACCGAGGAAGTGCCGCCGTTGTCGAGATCGAGAACAGGAACGCGAGGATCGCCGGTGCGACGACCAGGAAGCCGACCCGGACCAGGCGCGCGTTAAGCGGGCGTTCAACAGTGCCGCGACGCAGCCGGCGACCGCGCGTCCGGGGCCGAGCGGCTTCCATCGCCGGGCTATAGTAAGCGCGCCGGCGACCGCGAGCCCGCGCGAACGCTCCGATGCCCACGACCTCGACAATTCTCCTCGTCGACGACGAGGAATCGATCCAGACCCTGCTCACGTATCCGCTCGAGCGGGATGGTTACGCCGTCGTTCAGGCGCGTGACGGCGAGGAGGCGCTCCGTCTGTTCGGTGAGCAGCCCTTCGATCTCGTCGTACTCGACGTCATGCTCCCACGCCTCGACGGGCTCGAGGTGTGCAAGCGACTACGTAGTCAGAGCAACGTCCCGATCATCATGCTGACTGCGCGGGGGGAAGAGCTCGACAAGGTTCTCGGGCTCGAGCTCGGCGCGGACGACTACATCACGAAGCCCTTCTCGATCCGCGAATTTCGAAGCCGGGTACGGGCGCTCCTCCGCCGCGCGGCATCTCCGCACCTCGCCGGGGAACGTGAGGAGCTCATCGAGCGCGGCGAGCTTCGCATCGACGTACCCCGACGGACCGTCGAGGTGCGCGGAGAACCAGCGCAGCTGACCTTCATCGAGTTCGAGATGCTCGTTGTCCTCGCGCAGAGCCCGGGGGTGGTGTTTTCTCGTCGCGAGCTCCTCGAGCGCCTGCGCGGAGGGGCCGACTACCGGGAGCCGCGCACCATCGACGTCCACGTCCGGCATCTGCGCGAGAAGATCGAGCGCGATCCGAGCGAGCCGGAGCTGATCCTGACGATGCGTGGCGCCGGATACCGCTTCAGGCCAGAGTAGGAACCCGCGTGTCGCTCCCGGGCGGTATCCGGATCCGCATCGTGCTCGTTCTGGTCGGGATCGTCGCCGGCGCGCTGGGAACCGCCTACATGATCGTCGTTCCGTCGCTCGAGCGGCGGCTCGTCGATGCTCGGCTCGATCAGCTCGAGCCCCGCGCAACGGAGCTCGCGCGGTCGCTGTCGGAGGATCGCGTGCTGTGGCAGGAGCGGATCGAGAGCTTCGCATTTGTGACGAGCACGCGCGTGGTGGCCCTCGACGTGCTCTCGACGACACGTCCGGCACTGGTTTCGTTCGCGGATTCGCAGGCACGCGACGGACCCGACGTGGCCAAGGATCCCATCGCGCTTGCGGCGCTGGTGAGCAAGGAGGTGGAGCGCGGACGAGTTCTGCAAGCAGGCGGCGATTACGCGGACGTCGCGGTTCCGCTCGGGAGCGAGGCCGTCGTGCTGTTCCAGGCACCGCTCGCAGACTCACTCGCAACCGTTCGACTCGTCCGTGAGCGCCTGCTCTTGGCGACGGCGTTCGCTCTCGTGCTCGCACTCGTCCTGGGGCTCACCGCGGCGGGGATGCTCTCGCACAGGCTGCTGCGGCTGGAGTCCGCGGCGGAGCGAATCGCCGGTGGGGACTTCGGGGCACCCATAGTCGATCACGGCAACGACGAGATCGGGGAGCTGGCCCGCGCGTTCGACCAGATGCGCGTTCAGCTCGCGCAGCTCGACAACGCCCGCAAGGAGTTCGTCGCGAACGCGTCCCACGAGTTGCGTACCCCACTCTTTTCGATCGGCGGGTTCCTCGAGCTGCTCGCCGACGAGGAGCTGGACGAGGAGACGCGTCGAGGGTTCATCGAGACGATGCAGGGCCAGGTGCGGCGCCTCGGGAAGCTGTCGGTCGACCTCCTCGACCTCTCTCGCGTCGACGCAGGCCAGCTCAACGTGGGGCGCGAACCCGTCGCGCTCGGCGCCGTCGTACGGATGCTTGCGGGCGAGATCGAGCATCTCGCGGCGTCGAGCGGGCACGAGCTCGCCGTCGAGGTCGACGACGGCGCGTGGTGCCTCGGCGACGGCACGCGAATCCTGCAGATCGGCCGGGCGCTCGCGACGAACGCGATCACGCACACGCCAGCCGGAACGAAGGTGATGCTCGCGGCGCGACGCAGGGACGACCGCGCGCAACTCGTCGTCCAGGACGACGGGCCTGGGATCCCGACGAGCCAGCGCGACGCCGTCTTCGGGCGCTTCTACCGCGTCGAGGGCGGGAAGGCTTCAGGAAGCGGTCTCGGACTGTCGATCGCGCGCGAGCTCGCGCGGCTCATGGGCGGCGACGTGCTCCTGGAGTCCGAGGCACGGCCGACCGTCTTCGTGGTCGATCTGCCCGGCGAGGCCGTTCCCGAGGGCGCCGCTCCGTTTTCACGTGAAAACGCTTCGCGGTTGCCCGAGCGCGTCAGCGGCCATTAGGCGCACGCGGTCTCGCCCGGGTTCGTCGGCGTTCCCTCGATCGAGCAGCCGACTACGATCTCGGCGTGCCCGAGAGCGCTGGAGAGCTGAGCCACGTCGATGCGTCCGGAGACGTTCGCATGGTCGACGTCGGCGACAAGCCGCTCTCGCGGCGTCACGCGCGGGCCTGCGCACGTCTACGGATGGCGCCTGAAACGACGGGGAAGCTCGGAGCGTTGCCCAAAGGGGACGCGCTCGGGACGGCGAGACTCGCCGGGATCATGGCGGCGAAGCGGACGTCGGATCTCATTCCGCTCTGTCACCCGTTGCCGCTGACCCATGTGAACGTGGATCTCGAGGTGCGCGAAGGCGTTGTCCAGATCGAGGCAACAGCGTCGACCACCGCACAGACCGGCGTGGAGATGGAGGCGCTCGTCGCAGCGTCCGTTGCGGCGCTGACCCTGTACGACATGGCCAAGGCCGTCGACAAGGAGATGGTGATCGAGGAGATCCGGCTCGTCGAGAAGACGAAGGAGAGCGTGTGAAAGCCGCGGTGCTGACGATCTCCGACGGCGTCAACGCAGGCGTGCGCGACGATGCAAGTGGCGACGTCCTCGAGGAGCTCCTGCGCGCCGACGGGTTCGTGGTCGAGCGCAGAGTCGTATCCGACGACGCGCCGCTCATCGCCGCCGCGCTCGAGGAGCTCACCGACTCCGAGGCGTTGCTCGTGCTGACAACTGGAGGCACCGGATTCGCTCCACGCGACGTCACCCCCGAGGCGACGCGGACGGTAATCGATCGCGAAGCGCCAGGCCTGGCCGAAGCGATACGCGCGGACGCGATCGCTCGGACGTCGCATGCGCTGCTCTCGCGCGGGATCGCGGGGCTCCGCAGGAGCACGCTCGTCGTGAATCTCCCCGGCTCGCCAGGCGGGTGCCGCGACGGCTTCGCGGTGATCCAGCCCGCGCTTCGGCACGGACTCGAGCTCGCCGCGGGCGATACCACGACGCCCCACCGCCAGACGTGACGGTCGCGACGGTTCCGCTTCCACGACGGCTCGCGTCGCTCGTTCGCATCGAGCACACGGTGTTCGCGCTGCCGTTCGCGTACGTTGGCGCTTTTCTCGCAGTCGACGGCTGGCCCGGCCTCGCGAACCTCGCGTGGGTCACGGTCGCGATGACCGGTGCGCGAACGCTCGCCATGTCGGTCAACCGGCTCGTCGACGCGGAGCTCGATGCGCGGAATCCACGAACAGCGAGTCGTGAGCTCCCGTCGGGCGCGCTGTCGCGCGGACAGGTAGTCGGTCTTTGCGTGGCATCGCTTGCAGTGTTTCTCCTCGCCGTTTCGCAGCTCGACCCGATCGTCCGATGGCTCTGGCCGATCCCCGTCGTGCTCTTCGTCGTGTACCCGTACCTGAAGCGGGTCACGTGGCTGTGCCATCTCTGGCTCGGCGCGTGTCTCGGGCTCGCGCCGGTCGGTGCCTGGCTGGCCGTCTCGGGGACGGCGCCGTGGGAAGCCTGGGCGATCGGCTGCGCCGTCGCGTTGTGGGTGGCCGGATTCGATCTCTTCTACTCGCTCTTCGACCTCGACCATGATCGTGCAGAGGGCCTCCATTCGTGGGCGGTCCGCTTCGGGGAACGTGGCGTCTTCGTCGGCGCGCGCGCCTTTCACGCCGCGGCTGTCGGGTTGCTGGCGGTAGCCGGCATCGGGCTCGGCGTGTCGCTCTACTACTGGCTCGGCGTCGCTGCAACTGCAGGTCTGCTCGTGTACGAGCACTCCATCGTCCGGCCGGGAGATCTGCGCAGACTCGATGCGGCTTTCTTCACGCTCAACGGAGTGATCAGCGTCGTGTTCTTCGCGTTCGCGGCGCTGGACGTCCTCGTCGGATGATCCGCGGGCGGGGGGTCGAGAAGCGGTACGGACGAAAGCGTGTTCTGCGCGGAGTCGACATCGCGGTGCCACGAGGTGGGTTCGCCGTCGTCACCGGACCGAACGGCAGCGGGAAGACGACACTTCTACGCCTCCTCACGGGGCTGGCGCACCCGACTCGAGGCGACCTCCTCGTGGACGCCGATCGTTCCCGGATCGGGTACCTGGCCCACGAGCCTCTCGTCTATCGCGAGCTCACCGCAGTGGAGAACCTCGATCTCTTCGGCAGACTCTATGGTGTCCCGGAGCGACGAGAGCGCATCGGGATGCTGCTCGAACGCTTCACGCTCTGGGAGGCACGAAACGAGCGCGTGTCGACGTACTCGCGCGGTATGACGCAACGACTCGCGCTCTGCCGTGCCCTGCTGCACGATCCCGACCTGCTCGTCCTCGACGAACCGTTCTCGGCCCTCGACGAGAGCGGTGCGACGCTCCTCGATCGCGAGCTCGCAGGCCTCGCGGGGCGGTGTACCGTCGTGCTGACGACGCACGCGCCGGAGCGGGTCGCGGCGCTCCAGACTGCTCGGCTCGTCCTCGCATGACATATCTCGCCGACGTCGTAGCGCTCACCCGCAAGGATCTGCGAGTCGAGCTGCGCGGGCGCGACACGCTCCCGGCGATGCTCCTCTTCGTTCTCACGACCCTCGTCGTCTTTCACTTCGCGATCCCCGAGGGTGCGGGAGACGACGCGGCGTACGGGCTCCTGTGGGTCGCGATCGTCTTCACGGCACTCCTCGGACTCGCGCGGGCATGGGTGCCGGAGCAGGAGCACGGCGTCCTGGATGCGCTCGTTCTCGCGCCTTGCGACCGCAGTGCGATCTGGCTCGGCAAGACGCTCGCAACACTCGCGTTCCTGCTCGCGGCGCAGGTGGTCGCGCTTCCCGCATTCGTACTGTTCTTCGAGCCGCTCGATGCGACGGCGCTTGCCGGCGTGCTCCTTGCCGACATCGGCATCTGCGCTGTCGGGTCGCTCATGTCGGCCATGGCAGCGGCGGGTCGAGCCCGCGAGGTGCTGCTCCCACTCCTCATGCTCCCGTTGGCGATCCCACTGATCGTGGGCGGGGTCGGCGCGGCAGTCTCGGCTGAAGGAGAACGCTTTCTGTTGTTTCTCCTGCTGTATGACGGGGTCTTCGTTGTACTCTCGTGGGCGTCCTTCGAGTACGTCGTCACGGAGTAGAAGCCTGACTCTCTCGTCCCTTCGCAGCCTGCAAGGCCTCGCCTGGATCGCGGTGGCAGCCATGGGCCTCGCGCTCGTGCTGGCGCTCATCGTCGCGCCCGAGGACGCGGATCAGGGCATCTCGCAGCGGATCTTCTACATCCACGTGCCGATCGCGCTGACGGCGTACTTCTGCTTCGGGCTCGGTGCGGTGAAGGCTCTCCTGCTGCTCTGGCGCGGCGACGAGCGGTACGACCTCGAGAGTTACGTCGCGATTCATCAGGGCACGATCTTCGGCGCGCTGACGCTCCTCACAGGGGCGATCTGGGCAAAGGCGTCGTGGGGGGTGTGGTGGACGTGGAGCTCGAACCAGCTCGTCCTGTTCCTCGTCCTGTTCCTCTTCTACTGCGCGTACTTCATGCTGCGGTTCTCGCTCGAGGACGGCCCGCGACGCGCGCGCTCGTCGGCGGTCTACGCGCTTTTCGGGGTGGCGCTGATCCCCGTGAGCTTTCTTGCGATCCGCCTCGCCGAGGACTTCATCCACCCGACCGTGTTCACGCAAGAGGGCCCGCAGATGACCGGCTCGATGTTCACCACTTTCGTCGTTGCCTGGGGCGCGGTCACGCTTCTCGCGTACGTTCTCTATCGCGTCGAGCTCGCCGGGAAGCGCCTCGATGCGGATCTGCGCGAGCTGCGGGAGGCGCTCGAGTGAGCTGGAGCCAGGAGGAGCTCGTGGCGGCCGCGTATGCGGTGGTCTTCGTCTTCGTGCTCGTCTACGTTGCGATCATCGCCGCGAAGCTCGTTCGTCTGCAGCGCGAGACGGCCGAGCTCGTCGAGCTCGCGCGTACACGAGCTGGCAGTGACCGGGAGCCGGACTATGCTGCGACGGTGTCCGGGGCGCGCGAAGGGGAGGTCGGGGCATCGTGACGCGCCCGCTGTTCGTCGGGCGCCCGTTGCCCGTGCAGGCGCCGACGGCGTTCGTTCGGATCCGGCCGCGCGGCGTCCGGATCTGCGGCGAGTCCCGGCGCGTGCGCTCCCGCCGCTGCGTCGCGGCTGTCGCCATTCGCCGCTAGGCGCGGTGCGGTAACAGCGTTACGCTCCGCGCGTGTTCATCACGTTTCTGAGCGACTTCGGGCTCAAGGACGACTTCGTCGGCACCTGCCACGGGGTCATGAAGCGCATTGCGCCCGATGCACAGATCATCGACATCACGCACGGGATCCCCGCGACCTCGATTCTCGAGGGCGCGCTCGTGCTCGCAAACACCATCGGCTTCATGCCGGTCGGTATTCATCTCGCGATCGTCGACCCTGGCGTGGGCGGCCCTCGACGTGCGCTCGCACTACGCGACGCGGAGGGGCGCACCTACGTCGGCCCCGACAACGGGCTCTTGCTTCCAGCGGCGAGTCGCACCGGGATCGATGCCGCGCACGAGCTCGCGAATCCGGCGTACGCGCTGGACTCGATCTCGCGGACCTTCCACGGCCGGGACCTCTTCGCTCCCGCCGCAGCCCATCTCGCGAGCGGCGTACCGCTCGCCGAGCTCGGGCCGTCGGTCGATCCCGAAGGTCTCGTCCGTCTCGACCTTCCCCAGCCGACGATTACCGACGACGCCATCTCCGCGACGCTGCTGTACGTCGACAGCTTCGGCAACATCGCGCTCAACCTCGACCGCGACGACGTGAAAGCGCTCGGGATCGTCTCGGGAACCCGCGTGGAGCTCGAGCTCGCGGGCGAGCGCTACTACGCGGTGATGGCCCGTACGTTCGCAGACGCACGGGCAGGCGATGTGATCCTCTACGAGGACAGCTACAAGAACATGTCGCTCGCTATCTCCCGTGGAAGCGCCGCGCGCATGCTGCACGCGTCGCCCGGCCAGGACATCCGCATCACGGTTGCGGGTTGATCACGAGAAGAGCGGCCGCTCTGCGGTCGTCAGGTCGACAGTGGCGAGGGCCGGACTTGAACCGGCGACACCACGGTTTTCAGCCGTGTGCTCTACCAGCTGAGCTACCTCGCCGCGGCGACCAGTGTAGCCGCGGCTGCCGTTAGGTTCTGGGCGTGAGCACGAAGCGAGAGATCGCGATCATCGGCGCGACGCTCGACCTCGGGCAGGGAAGACGCGGCGTCGACATGGGGCCCTCGGCGATCCGGTACGCGGGTCTCGAGGAGCGACTCGTCGGCCTCGGCTACGCGGTGCACGACGAGGGGAACGTCGAGACCGCGGTCGCCGAGGCGACCGCTCTCCGGGACGAACGCGCGCGCTTCCTCCCCGAGATCCACGACACGTGTGAACTGATCGCGGCTCGTGTCGCCGAGGCGACTGCTCGTGGCGCGGTGCCTCTCGTGCTCGGCGGGGATCACTCGGTCGCGCTGGGCACGCTCGGAGGGCTCGCGTCGGTGCACGGCCCAGGGGGCGTTCTCTGGATCGACGCGCACTCGGACATCAACACGCCCGAGACGAGCCCGAGCGGGAACGTCCACGGGATGGCGCTCGCGGCAGCGCTCGGCCTTGCCGGGCCGGGCTTCGAGAGCGAGGCGTGGCCGCTGCCCGCGGTCGACCCCAAGCGGGTGGCGCTCGTCGGGACACGGCTCCTCGACGACGGCGAGCGCCGGCTCCTGCGTGACGCCGGAGTACGTGTGTTCACGATGAGCGAGATCGACCGCATCGGAATCGAGCGTGCCGTGCGGGAGTCATTGGACAGGATCTCCGGGCCTGGGTTCGTGCACGTCTCGCTCGACATGGACGTGCTCGACCCCGACGTCGCACCGGGCGTGGGGACACCCGTTCGCGGTGGTCTCACGTACAGGGAAGCGCATCTGGCACTCGAGCTCGTCGCCGAGTCCGGTGTCGCCGGCTCACTCGAGATCGTCGAGGTGAACCCGATTCTCGACCGGGAGAACACGACTGCGATGACGGCGGTCGAGCTGGTCGCGAGTGCGCTGGGCGCCACGATCATCTGAGCTCGTCGCGGCGCGGCACTGAAGTACGGCACCCGACGTGTGACCAGCCCGCGTAGGCGTATGTTCAGGCGAACTGCGGGATGATGTCCTTGCCGTAGGCGGCGAGGTCTTCCTCCTGTCCGTGCGTCATGAGGTAGATGTTGAACTGGTCGACGCCGACCGCCTCGAGCTCCTTCAGCTTCGTGGTGGCCTGCTCGGCGTTGCCGAGAACGCAGAACCGATCGCAGATCTCGTCCGTGACGAACTCGCCGTGCTTCGCGCCGACGCGCGAGTGCTCGTCGTAGTCGTAGAACTTGCGGACGCGCACGTACTCGGTGAGCTCGTGCGGGATCTCGGACTCGAATCCGTAGCGCTCGATGAGGTCCATCACGTGGTTCGAGACCATCGCCGGGAACCAGCGCACCTGGTCGCGCGCGTCGGCGATGTCGTCCGTGATGTGGCTCGGTGCGCACACGATGCACTTGAGCTCGGAGGGGTCGCGACCGGCCGCCTCGGCGGCTTTTCGAGCCGTGTCCATGATCCACTCGATGATCACGGGATCGGCGAGCTGGATGATCACGCCGTCACCGACACGACCGGCGACCGCGAGCGCCTTCGGCCCGTAGCCGGCAACCCACATCGGGATCTCCGGGAGCTCCGGCCGCACCCATGCGAGCTTGAGCTGCTTTTCGTTCCACTCGACCTCGCGGCCGTTCATGAACTCCTTGATCATCGCGCAGCGACGTTCGAACTCGGCAACGCGAACGGGCTTGTCGCCGATGTAGCGCACGGCCGAGTCTCCGCGACCGATTCCCATCACCATCCGGCCGTCCGAGATGTCGTGGAGCGTCGCGTATCCGCTCGCGAGGACAGTCGGCTCGCGGGTGCCGGGATTCGTCACGCAGTGCCCGAACTTCATCTTCGTCGTCGCCTGCACGGCCATCGTGAGCAGCGGGAACGACTCCTGCCACAGCACATGCGAGTCGTAGGTCCAGCCGTACTCGAAGCCGTTGCTCTCGGCATGGGTGATCAGCTCGAGAAACCGGCTCGACGGAGGGTCGGGTAGGACGGTAACGCCGAAGCTCAGTGCCATCTCGGGTTCTCCTTGGCTCGCTCGGAAAGCGGATTATCGACGCTAGAGGCGCGCGACGCGCAACGGGGCGAGTGCAGTCGCGGCGAGGAGCGCGATGGCGACGAATGCGACACGACCGTCGCTCGGAAGCTCGAAGGCGAGCCCGGCCAGCGGTGTCCCGACGAGAATCGTCAGAACGGCGCAAGCGTTGACGAGCGCGATTGCCGCTGCCGGCGCGTCGGGACGCGTGCGTTGTGCGGCAGCGAAGATCACGGCGAAGGGAACTCCCGCCGTGAGTCCGAGCACGAGCGCCCCGAGCGCGGAGAGTGCGAGAGGGCCGCCGAGTGCGAGGAGGAGCGCGCCGACGGACGTTCCGACGAGCGCAATGCCGACGAGCACGCCGCCACGCACGCGACCGGCGAGCACGCCTCCCAGCGGGCGCGTGAGGATGCCGATGAAGAGGACGAGCCCGCCGGCGAGCCCCGCCGCTGTGGACGACACGCCCTGGCGCTCGAGCAGCGGTACGACCCAGTTTCCCGCGATCACTGCGAGTCCGAACGTCGCCGCCTGCAGGATGCCGATCGGCAGGAGTTCGCGATCGCGGAGCAACCAGTCGCCGGCATGGCCGACGCGGGGAAGGCCGGAGGCCATGAGCGTCGGGATGGCAGCGAGGATCGCGAGCAGCGCGGCGCTCCAGTAGGCCGCACGCCAGCTCGTCGCGTCGGTGAGAGGAGGCACCACCATCAGCGCGAGCCCGCCGCCCGCCATGGTTGCGCCGCCGTAGAGGCCCTGTAGTGCCGACCTACCGCCGCCGGCCCGTACGAGGTCGAGACCTGCGACGAATGCCGCGCCCGACCCGATTCCGACGACGGCACGGCCCAGCAGCGCGAGCTCGACGCCTTCGTCGAGGAGCAGGATCCCGTTGCCCACGACCGCGGCAGCGATCGCCGCGAGAGCGATGCGTTGCGACCCGTATCGATCCGCGCCACGCCCGGCCGGAAGCTGTACGGCCAGGTGCGTCACGAAGAGCGCGGTCGTCAGGAGACCGACCGCCGCGAGTGACACGCCGTAATGGTCGGCGAGCGGATCGGCGACCGCGCCGACGTTGGAGATGTTCCAGGTCAGGCAGCCGCCGACCGCGAGCCCTGCGACGACGCCGCGACTTGACGCCGTCAGCTCAGCGACCGCCGCCGGCTGCGACCCAGTCGATCGTCTTCGACGCGAGCCGGTCGAGAGCCGCTACGGCGAGCTCCAGGTGCTCCTCGTTCGTGTCCTCGAGCTTCGTGTGTGACAGGCCACGAAGGCTCTGGACGAAGAGCATCACGGTGGGAACCCCGGCGCGGGAGACCTCGGCTGCGTCGTGCAGCGGGCCGGACGGGAGGCGGTGCGCCGTGCCGGCGACCTCGCGGATCGCCTCGTCGCAGAACCCCACGAGCGTCTCGTCGAAGAGAATCGGCTCGATCGACCAGATCTTCTCCCACTCGACGTCGATGGACTCCTCGGCGGCGAAGCGCTCGCTCGCGGACTTCGCGTCGGCGAGCATCGAACCGAGCTTGGCGGCGTCGAGATGACGCTGGTCGAGGAGCTGCTCGGCCGTCTCGACGACCGAGGTGACGATTCCGGGCTTGCAGACGACGCCGCCTGACGTACACACGGCACCGTCGCCCGTCCTGTCGGCGATGTCGCGGATCTCCAGCGCGAGTTTCGCGGCACCGGCCAGCGCATCGCGGCGCGTGGCCATCGGCGTCGACCCCGCGTGAGCAGCCTGGCCGCGCCAGGTGATCCGGTGCCGTTCGACGCCGAAGGTGCCGAGCACGACTCCGAGTGGCAGATCGAGAGATTCGAGGACGGGCCCTTGCTCGATGTGGAGCTCGAGGTAGGCAGCGGCGCTCTCGAGTTCGGACCGTGCGTCGAGCGCTCTGTCGAGGTCGACGCCGTACGCGGCGAGCGCGTCGGGAAGCGCAACGCCGTCGCCGTCCGCGAGCTGGCGTAGCTCGTTCTGGTCGGCCATCGAGCCCGCGGCGGCACTCGAGCCGAAGAGGCTCCTGCCGAAGCGCGCGCCCTCCTCGTCCGCCCAGTTGACGAGCCGCAGCGTCACCGGGGGGATTCCTTCGTCCGCGACGCGTCGGAGCACCTCGGCGCCGGCCACGACGTTGAGGCAGCCGTCGAGCCAGCCGCCGTTCGGCACCGAGTCGATGTGACCGCCGATGAGCAGGGCACGATCCGATTCACCGGCGAGCGTGAACCACTGGTTGCCGGCGGCGTCCGTCGACTCCTCCGCCCCGGTGCCTACGACCAGCTCACGGAGCCACGTGCGGGCCCGCTCCCACGTCTCCGTCCAGGCGACGCGCTGCGCGCCGTCCTCGTCTCCCGTGAGCCCGCGCAGCTCCTTCAGCTCGGTGACGGTTCGCTTGGGATCGAGCGCCACGGCACGACTCTAACGCGGCGCTCCGGGTGTGGGATGCTCTGCGCGTGCTGGACAGGACACGCGGGATTGCCGCTCGCACGCTCACTCTCCTGCTCGTTCTCCTCGGGCTGTGGGCGCTGTGGGAGGGGTATCGGAAGCTGTGGGAATCGACGGGCTGGACACGGCCGTTCCCGGTGAACTCGACGACCATGCCGCATCTCCACGACATCGTGGGGGCGCTGTTCGACCCGATTCGCGAGGGCGAGCCGCTCCTCGCGCGCTACATGCTCGACGCGGCACTCTTCACCGCCAAGGAAGCGGCGGTCGGGTTCGTCATCGGTGCGACGGTGGGCTTTCTCCTGGGAGCGCTCATCGCCCGCTTCGCGGTGCTCCAGCGAGGAGTCATGCCGTACGTGGTCGCGTCGCAGACGATCCCGATCCTCGCGCTGGCTCCGATCGTCGTCGTCGGGCTCGGGAACGTCAGCATCGCCGGTTGGACGCCGAAGGACTGGATGCGCGTCGCCGTCATCGCCGCGTATCTGACCTTCTTCCCCGTCACCGTGAACACGGTCCGCGGGCTACGGTCGGCCGACCCTGCGGCTGTCGAGCTCATGCAGTCGTACGCCGCGCGAGAGTGGTCGGTCTTCTGGAAGCTGCGGGTCCCGGCCGCGCTGCCGTACCTGTTCTCCGCGTTCAAGGTCGCGGCCACGGCGTGTGTCGTCGGCGCGGTCATCGGCGAGCTGCCGTCGTCGATCCAGGACGGGCTCGGTGGCTGGATCATCAACTTCAACCAGTACTACGCGCTCGATCCGGAGAATCTCTGGGCCGTGAATCTCGTCGCGGCGCTGCTCGGCATCGCGTTCTTCCTCGTGGTCGTCGTGGTGGAGAAGCTCGTCGTCCATCGCCCGCCGGAGCAGCTCGTATGACGCCCGAGCCCGTGGTCTCCGCGAAGGGCATCTCGAAGACGTTCGGAAAGCGGGGCGTGACAGCTCTCCAGGACATCGATCTCGAGGTCGGGCCGGGCGAGTTCATCTCGCTCATCGGCCCGTCGGGATGCGGGAAGTCGACGCTCCTGCGCGTGGTGGGCGACCTCGTCGAGCCTTCCGCGGGCGAGATCCTCGTGAACGGGAAGACGGCGCATCGGGCGCGCCTCGATCGCGACTACGGGATCGTCTTCCAGGCGGCGGTGCTGTACGACTGGCGCACGGTCACGAAGAACATCGCGCTCCCGCTCGAGCTCCTCGGGTGGAGCCGCGCACGCCGTGCGGAGCGCGTCGGCGAGATGCTGAAGCTCGTCGAGCTCGAGGGCTTCGAGAAGCACTACCCGTGGCAGCTCTCGGGCGGAATGCAGCAGCGGGTCTCGATCGCTCGAGCGCTCTCCTTCTCGCCGGCACTTCTGCTCATGGACGAGCCGTTCGGCGCCCTCGACGAGATGACCCGTGAGCGCATGAACGCGGAGCTCCTGCGGATCTGGGCCGAGACCGGCTCGACGGTGATCTTCGTGACGCACTCGATCTCGGAGGCCGTGTACCTGTCGACCCGCGTCGTCGTCATGTCGCCGCGCCCCGGGCGGATCACCTCCGTCATCCCGATCGAGCTCCCGCAGCCGAGGACGTTCGAGACGCGCGAGGATCCGCGGTTCTTCGAGCTCGTCACGGAGGTGCGCGAGGCACTGCACGCAGGGGGCGTGGAGTGAGCACCATCGCGCAGTCGCCGGCGCCGCTCGTCGAGCGCGACGCGACGCGGAAGGCCCGGCAGTGGGGGCCTGCGCTGCTCGTCTTCGGGATCGGACTCGCCACGTGGCAGTGGCTGCTTCCGGCTCTCGGAGTCGAGCGCTACCTGCTCCCGCCGCTCTCCGACGTGCTGGAGGCGTTCTGGGACGCGCGCACCGAGCTCCTGCGCGGAGGGTGGATCACGTTCAAGGAGGCTTTCGGAGGATTCGTCCTCGGATGCTCCGTCGCGTTCGTGCTCGCCCTCGTGCTCGCGCGCTGGCGCCCGCTCGGGAACGCGCTCATGCCGTACGTGATCGCTGCGAACGCGGTGCCCATCGTCGCATTCGCTCCGATCACCAACGCGTGGTTCGGAACGCTCTCGCCGTGGTCGAAGGTCGTGATCGCGGCCGTGCTGTGCTTCTTCCCGGTGCTCGTGAACACCCTGCGCGGCCTCACCTCGGTGCG
The DNA here is from genome assembly GCA_963740105.1 of uncultured Gaiellaceae bacterium. Taxonomy (GTDB): domain Bacteria; phylum Actinomycetota; class Thermoleophilia; order Gaiellales; family Gaiellaceae; genus GMQP-bins7. Next base: position 194,072 of record CAVUCT010000007.1, on the reverse strand, counting down.
GCCCGAGTCGCTCGAGCTCATGCGCTCCTACGCAGCGCCCCAGCGCGTCGTCTTCCAGCGCGTTCGGATTCCGAACAGCCTCCCGTTTCTCTTCTCCGCCTTGAAGATCGCGTCCGTACTCGCAATGATCGGCGCTGTCGTGGGGGACTACTTCGGAGGATCGACGGAGGCGCTGGGCGTCCAGATCGTGTCGTCGGTCTCGGTCGCGCAGTACGAGAGGGCGTGGGCGGCGATACTCGTCGCGAGCCTGATCGGCATCGCGTTCTACGCCGTGGTCGCGCTCGCGGAGCGCGTCGTTCTCAGCTGGCATCCAGCAATCAGGGCAGGAGTCGAGTGACCCAAGGAGGGCACATGAGGAAACGAAGGTGGACGATCACGGCGACAGCCGTGCTCGTGACGGCGATCGCGATCGCGGCCGGGCTCGCGATGGCAGGCTCGAGCCAGGGGCAGGGGCTGACGAAGGTCACGCTCCAGTCGAAGTGGGTCGTGCAGTCGCAATTCGCCGGCTATTACGCCGCGAAGGCCAAGGGCTACTACAAGCAGGTCGGCCTCGACGTGAACATCAAGGCCGGCGGGCCCGACATCCTCCCCGAGCAGGTCGTGCTCGGCAAGCAGGCCGAGTTCGGCATCAACTGGATGGGGTCTACGCTGGCGCAGCGCGACACCGGGAACGATCTCGTCAACATCGGCCAGGTCTACTCCCGGAGCGGCACGACGGAGGTGACGTTCAAGTCGGCGGGGATCAACACGTTCAAGAAGATGCGCGGCAAGAAGTTCGGCGTCTGGATCTTCGGGAACGAGTTCGAGCAGCGCGCAGCGCTCGTGAAGAACGGCATGAACCCGGACAAGGACGTCACGCTCGTCAAGCAGAACTTCGACATGCTCGCGTTCCTGAGCGGTGAGATCGACGCTGCGTCGGCGATGACGTACAACGAGCTCGCGCAGGTGCTCGAGACGAAGAACCCGGACACGGGCAAGCTCTACAAGCTCTCCGATCTGAAGGTCTACAAGTATTCGGACCTCGGCACGGGGATGCTCCAGGACGGCGTCATCGTCCGCGGCGACTGGATCAAGGACGCCGCGAACCAGGCGACGGCCGTCAAGTTCCTAGAGGCTTCGTTCAAAGGCTGGATCTACTGCCGTGACCACCTGGCCGAGTGCACGAACATCGTTCTGAAGAACGGGCCGGCGCTGCCGAAGGGACATCAGCGCTGGCAGATGAACGAGGTCAACGCGCTCATCTGGCCGAACAAGCTCGGCGTCGGGCTCATGGATCCGGTCGAGTTCAAGCGGACGGCCACGATCGCGAAGACCTACAAGGTCATCAAGAAGCCGGCGACGAAAGCCTCCTACCGGACGGATCTCGCGAGGAAGGCGCTCGCGAATCTCAGGAGGCAGGGCCTCGACGTGACCGGCAAGAGCTTCAAGAAGAAGGTCGTCGTTCTCAAGGAGGGCGGCAAGTAGCAACGAGGCATGGGCTCCGGGCCGGTTCTCGACGGTCCGGTCCGGAGCTCTCCCTGAAGAGGAGGTGAGATGACGTGTCGACACTGATCAAGGGCGGGCGGATCATCACGGCCGCCGACGACTACGTCGGCGACGTCTACGTCGACGGCGAGCGCATCGCGATGCTGGGCGAGTCGCTCGACGTCGCTGCCGATCGCGTGATCGACGCCTCGGGCAAGTACGTCCTGCCGGGGTGCGTCGACCCGCACACGCATCTCGACATGCCATTCGGGGGAACGACCACGATCGACGACGTCACCTCGGGGCAGACCGCAGCCGCGTTCGGCGGCACGACGTGCCACGTCGACTTCTGCATCCAGTCGCCCGGGAGCTCCTTCGCCGAGGCGCTCGACACCTGGCACGGCAAGCGGGAGGGCAAGCAGGTGATCGACATGGGCTTCCACATCGCGGTCACCGACCTGCGCGAGGGCGGCTCGCTGGAGGAGCTCGCGCGGCTGCCGGAGCAGGGCGTCACGTCGTACAAGCTGTTCATGGCCTACAAGGGCGCGCTCATGGTCGACGACGAGACGCTCTTCCGGACGATGGAGGTGGCAGCGGAGACGGGCGCGCTCGTGATGGTGCACGCGGAGAACGGCGACGCGATCGACGTTCTCGTGAAGCAGGCGCTCGCGGCCGGAAACACGGCGCCGCACTTCCACGCGCTCACGCGGCCGCCGGAGACGGAAGGCGAAGCCACGAACCGTGCGATCCAGCTCGCGCGCGTCGCCGGCGCGCCGCTCTACGTCGTCCACGTCTCGTGCAAGGAGGCCGTCGATCCGATCGCGCGTGCGCGCGAAATGGGCTGGGACGTCTGGGGCGAGACGTGCACGCAGTACTTCTTCATCGACTACACGTACCTCGAGCAGCCCGACTTCGAGGGCGCGAAGTACGTCTACACCCCTCCGCCGCGCGCAATCGAGAATCAGGAGGTCCTCTGGCACGCAGTGCGCTCGGACATCCTTTCCGCGATCTCGACCGACCACTGCGCATTTCTCTGGGACGGGCAGAAGTCGCTCGGGCGTGACGACTTCTCGAAGATCCCGAACGGCGGGCCGGGCCTCGAGAACCGGCTGCACATGATCCACGAGTTCGGAGTTCGCACCGGCCGGCTCTCGCTGAACCGGATGGTCGAGCTGCTCGCGACGAATCCTGCGAAGCTGTTCGGCCTCTACCCGCGGAAGGGCACGATCGCGCCCGGCTCCGATGCGGACATCGTGATCTTCGACCCCGAGAGGCGGCACCTCATCACTGCGGCGACTCAGCACTCGAAGGTGGACTACAACCTCTACGAGGGCACCGAGGTCACAGGGTCGCCGGAAACGGTTCTGCTCCGCGGGAACGTCCTCGTCGACGGAGGCGAGCTCGTCGCGGAGCCGGGTGTCGGCGAGTTCGTCGAGCGGGCCGCCTTCGGGCAGGAACTCCTGCCCACAGCCGCTCGTTAGACGATCAGTGCGCGGAGGAGCGCCGGACACCTTCCCCCTTGTCCGGCGCCCTCCGCGCAAGTCTCCCGCTAGCGATAGGGCGGCCCTGCGACGTTGTCGACCGTCCATACCTCTCCGCCGAGGGTGACGATGTACGCGGTGTTCCCGATGATCTCGAGCGACGACGGCTGATCGAGCTCCTCCGCAATCGTCGTGAAGCCGCCGGCCCCGTTCGCCTGCATGAGCGCTCCGGTGTCGTGTGACGCCGGAGCTCCGGCGCAGGCCGGATCTCCGCCGCAGGGAAAGAGGCCCTGCGAAAGGGCGAACAGCGTCTGCCCGCGGCCCATCTCGACGTCTACGGCGAGCCGAGCGCCGGAGGCGACTGTCGCCGCCGTCGGCGATCCCGGTTCGAAGGACACGATCTTTCCGTTCTGCGGCTCATGCGGCACAGGGCCGGCCTCAGCGAGATAGATCGTGTTCCCGTGTACTTCGAGCCCCGTCGGGACGACGTCGCCGAACGCGATGAGCTCAGTGATCGTGCCGTCGAGCGACACGCGGAGGACGCGATTGTGGTGCCCGTCTGTAACGAGGAATCCGCCCTGGTACGGCTCGAGCGCGAACTGGACTCCGGTTGGGACGACGAAAGGGAAGCCCGTCGGCGGGTTGTCGCATGCGAACGAGCCGATGTCCGCGACGACGGTCGAACTCGAAGCCCCGTCGATGCGGTAGATCCCGATCGTGCCCGGGTGGCAGGCGACCAGGTCCGCCGGGAAGGTTGATCCCACGACGCTGACGAGAGCGTATGCAGTTGAGCCGTAGAACGCGACGTCCATGACGCCGCCGAACGGCAGTTCGACGAAGCGTCGCGGTAGGCCGCTCGCGACGAGCGTCTGGTCTCCGCTCTTGGGGTCGATCCGCCAGATCTCCCCGGTAGCCGGCTGGGGCACATACAGCGCTCCGCCCGGGCCGATCGCGCTGCCCGAGGCAGCCCCACCCTGGAGCGTTGCGAGCAGCTCGGGATCTCCAGGCGCGCCAGCGGGTGGTGCGGCGCTCGCCGCGAGTGGCACGATCGCCGCCACCAAGGCCATCCCTGCAACCAGCAGTCTTCTTCGAGTACTCATGCGTCTTCTCCCCTCTGTGATGCCGCAGTCGCGGCGGGGTCCGATCGCGCGACGATGGTGTCGCCGACCTTCACGATCTCGTCGATGGGAAGCTCGGCTGCGTCCGAGTGGTGCCGAACTGCCTCAGGGCTCACGGCGTCGTATATGCAGATGGAGCCGATAGTGCCGTCGGTCTCCTCGACGACATAGCTCTGCGCCCAGGTGACGATTCCGGACAGCCGCGTGGCCTCGAGAGATGCGCGCGCTACCGCTTCCCAAGCATCCGCGTGTCTCTGCCATGCACGCCGTCGCACTACGACATACGTCTCCACTCGCACCTCCTGAGGTCGACGAGCAACCACACTCGAGGGTACGAGTGGACTCCTTCCCCGACATCGGAAGAAGTGCCTAAATTGCGCTGTCGCTACCTGCTTGGAGCAGGTCTGCGCGGCGGGCGCTGGCGACGGCCTCGCCGCGAGTCTTCGCCTCGAGCTTGCGGAGGATCGTAGAGACGTGGTGATCGACCGTTCGGCGTGAGAGGAACAGGCGCTCGGCGATCTCCCCGTTTCGGAGACCGTCGGCGACGAGGCTCAGGACCTCCGTCTCGCGAGCCGTGAGGCCGACGGGACTCTCACGCGTCGTGCGCCGAGGGCCACGGGGGAGCCCGCGAACCCCGCGCTTGCGTAACTGCTGGGCGACCCGTTCCGCCGCGGGCCTCGCGCCGAGATCGCGTAGGCCGCGGTACGCATTCGTGAGTGCCTCGACGTCTCCCGTCTCGGCGAGTGCGATTGCGGTCTCGTACGGGCAGCCGCGGCGGGACCACTCTGCGGCGGCACTGTGCCAGTCACCGCTCGCTCCGAGCGCATATGGACCATGTGCCTCGCCAAGGACGACCGGCTCGAGACCGGTGAGTCGCCGCCAATACGAGAGCCGCGCGGCATCCTCAGCCGACCCCCGTGCGACTGCGAGCTCGAGCTCGGCGTGCGTTGCCCGGTCGACCTCGTCCGGTCGCGACGCGAGCCAGGCGAGCTCCGCTCGAGCAGCGGCGAGATCGACCAGCGCGAGCCTCTCTTCCGGGGACAGACCGACGTTTGCGGTTGCGTCGAGGGCCTCCAGAGCGCCCGGGTCGCCGCGTCTTGCGCGAACGAGAGCAAGCACCACGAGCGCCTCGTGCTGTGGCCACGGAGACTCGCGCGGGTCTTCGAGCAACCACCTCGCGGCGTCAGTCGCCTCGGTCCAGCGACCCTGGTCGAGCAGCGAACGCGACAGAAGCGCGAGGACGTTGATGCGCCAGAGATCGAGCGTGTGGTCGACGCAGTACTCGAGCGCAGCGGGGAGGAACTCGTTCGCGAGGCCGTGGTCGTGGACGAGTGCTCCGTAGCCGCCGAGGTTGTTCAGTGCTCGCGCCGCCTGTTCCTTCAGCCCAGCCTCCGCACACTCGACGGCCGCCTCCTCGAGGATCTGGCGGCCGAGGTCCGGGTCGCGTCGCAGCTCGACGGTTCCGATCGTTATGCGGGCGTCTGTCGCCGTGCGCGTGTCCCCATGTGCTGTCGCAACGGCCTCTGCCCTCAGGCAGAGCCCGATTGTCCGGTCGATGTCGTCAGTCCAGACCAACTGCGCCCGGGACGAGAGCACGCTCGCGGTGCCCACGCTCGCCGGCTGGTCGGCGACAAGACGCTCCGCCTCGGACACGGCGCGCTCCGCTTCGGTGAGCAGGCCTCGACAGAGCAGGTAGGACGTGAGCTCGGAGATCGCTCGCGCTTGTTCCTGGGGCGATCGTGCTTCCCGACGACACGCGATCGCCTCCTTGATCACGGCAATCGCCTCGACCTGGTCGTCGGCGAGGTAACACGCCCTCGAGCGGCCTTCGAGCAGTTCCGCCCGCTCGCTGGGCGAGAGTTCATCGGCGAAACGGAGCGCGCGCGCGTACTGTGCGGCAGCCTCTCGATAGGCGCGTGCAGCCGTGGCCTCTCGCGCGGCTGCCGGCGCCCATTGCAGCACGGCGTCGCGGTCGAGCGCAGCCTCGGAATGGTTTGCGAGGCGAGCCGCGTCGGGTGCGCCCACAGGGGGCTGGACGAGCGCTTCGAGAATTCGGCGATGGATCGCAAGTCGACGTGACGGAGTCAGCGTCTCGACGACGGCCTCCCGTGCGAGTTCGTGCCGGAACGTGATGTCGTCCCCGAGTGCCACGAGCACGCCCGTCGAGAGCGCCTCCTCGAGGTACGCGAGGTCGCAGTCGCAAACGCGCTCGAGGAGCCACACGGGTGTCTCGGGAGGCGCGAGCGCGACAGTGTCGACGACCTCCGTCGCTTGCTCGCCGAGTCCTGCGAGCCGGGACAGGACTGCGGCGCGAGCCGTCTCGGGGATGTCGCCGTCACCACGGAGCACCTCGTGCACGAAGAAGGGGTTGCCCGACGTTCGGCGATGAAGTTCGGCTGCGTCGAAGTCGTGGCCTTGCGCGAGTTCCGCGACGGCCTCTGCGGAGAGGGTCTCGAGCCGAATGTACTCAGACTCGGTGCGCGAGGCGATCTCGCCGAGCGCGCTCCGAAGTGGATGCGCACGATCGAACTCGTCGTCGCGGTAGGTGAGGATTGCCAGGGCACCGAGTGCCTCCATCCGACGCCCGAGCAGACGTACGACGTCGAGCGTGGCCTCGTCGGCCCAGTGGAGGTCTTCGAGCACGAGCACCGTGTCAGCCGACGACAGCTCGTCGCGCAGAATGTCGAACACCTCGTGCGCGCCCGCGCCCTCGAGGACATCTGCGAACGCCCCGTTCGTCTTGCGTGCCACGTCGACGAACGGGGCGAGCGGACGGGGCATCACCAGCGGGTCGCAGCGGCCTTCGAGAACGCGCGTCGAGGGTCCGAGGCCCTCCGTGAACGCGCGGACGAGCGACGTCTTGCCGATCCCGGCCTCGCCGGAGACGAGCACGAGCCGTCCGGTCCCGCGTCTCGCTTCGGTGTGCGCTCTGAGCAGCGCGCGGAGTGCGTCGTCGCGCTCGAGAAGAACCGTCGTCGCCGCGCGTGCCTGAGATGCGATGGTCACAGGCTGATCGTCCTCCTTCTCGGGGGCTGCCGCAACCCGGCCGAGCTAGGATCGCGACCGAGAGAAGGAGGCGAGCCGATGGCCGTGATCGAGACGAACCCGAACCTCGGGGCGCAGATCGTCGAGGACGCGAAGGAGTACGTCCTCTACTCGTGGTCGACGCAGGACGCGATCAACCCGGTCGCGGTCGCGGGTGCCGAGGGTCGCTACTTCTGGGACTACCAGGGGAAGCGCTACCTCGATTTCGCGTCCCAGCTCGTCAACGTCAACATCGGCCACCAGCACCCGAAGATCATCGCGGCGATCAAGGAGCAGGCCGACAAGCTCTGCACGATCGGCCCGCCGATGGCCTCGGAGTCGCGGTCGCGCCTGGGCCGGCTGCTCGAGGAGGTCACCCCGGGCGATCTCTGCATGTCGTTCTTCACGAACTCGGGCGCGGAGGCGAACGAGAACGCGATCAAGCTCGCGCGGCTCGCGACGGGGCGACACAAGATCGTCGCGCGCTACCGCTCGTACCACGGTGCGACGCACGGCTCGATCGTCCTCACGGGCGATCCGCGCCGCTGGCCGAACGAGCCGGGAATGGGCGGCGTCGTGCGGATGCTCGATCCGTATACGTACCGCTGCCCGGCCGGGCATCCCGATCCGTGCCCTGTGTGCTCGGGCGCGCCGCATCTCGAGGAGATCCTCGAGTACGAGGGAGCGCACACGGTCGCGGCGGTGATCCTCGAGACCGTGACCGGGACGAACGGGATCATCCCGCCCCCGCCCGGGTACCTGCAGGCGATCCGCGAGGTCTGTGAACGGCACGGGATCCTGCTGATCCTCGACGAGGTGATGGCCGGCTTCGGGCGCACGGGCCGCTGGTTCGCGTGCGAGAACTGGGACGTCGTCCCGGACATCATCACGGTCGCGAAGGGCATCAACTCGGGCTACGTGCCGCTCGGCGCGATGATCATCCGCGAGCACCTGAAGGAATGGGTGCGCAGCCGGTACTTCCCCGGCGGGCTCACCTACGCGGGCCATCCCCTCGCATGTGCGTCGGCAGTCGCCTCGATCGAGGCCTTCCAGGAGGAGGGCGTCGTCGAGAACGCTGCCGAGGTCGGCGCGTATCTCGGGGACGGGTTGCGCGCGTTGGCCGCGCGGCACCCGTCGATCGGCGAGGTGCGCGGGCTCGGCTGCTTCTGGGGCGTCGAGCTCGTGAAGAGCCGAGAGACGCGCGAGATGCTCGTGCCGTTCAACGCGGCGGGCGATGCCGCGGCCCCGGTCGCGCGGCTCGCTAAGGCGTCGCTCGAGCGCGGTCTCTATCTCATGACGCACTGGAACGTGGTCATGGTCGTGCCGCCTCTGACGATCACGCGCGACGAGGTCGACGAGGGACTCGAGATCCTCGACGAGACCCTCGCGATCGCCGACGAGTACGCCGCGGCGTAGTCCACGTCAGCCACCCGTTCGTTTCACTCCGCCGGGTGCGCGGGTATGTCTCCGTGAAACGACGAGGAGGATGAAATGGCGACGAAGACCGAGACGCTCGGGATTCTGGCCGATTCGGCCAGCGACACGCGTGACGAGGTGATCGAGCTACTCGCGAAGGCGTACTGGATGGAGATCGAGACGGTCATGTCCTACGTGGCGGGCTCGACGAATCCGGACGGCTTGCGCGCCCGTGAGGTCGTGGAGGCGCTCGAGGAGGACATCGAGGAGGAGCTCGGGCATGCGCGCCAGTTCGCGCGGCGGATCAAGGAGCTCTACGGCGTCGTGCCTGGCTCGCTGGAGTTCACGGCGGAGCAGACCTTCCTCCAGCCGCCCGAGAAGCAGACGGACATCAGGCACGTGATCGAAGGCGTCATCGCCGCCGAAACCGGCGCGATCGAGCACTACACGCGGCTGATCGAGGTGACGGACGGGGTCGATCCGGTCACGCAGGACATGGTCATCGACATCCTGCGCGACGAGCAGGCACATCGGAGACTCTTCGAAGGGTTCCTGCGCGAGGTCGACGAGGACGACGCCGGCTGAACGAGGGCGAGGCGGCGTCGCTCTAGGATCGCGACCATGAGCGACGTCGCCGAGCTCACCGGCCGGCTGGTCGAGATCGAGTCGATCAACCCCGGCGTGGTCGCGGGCGGCTCGGGTGAGCTCGGGCTCGCGCGGTTCGTCGCCGAGTGGTGCGAGCGTGCGGGGCTCGAGACGACGCTCACAGAGCTTCGCCCGGGCCGCGCCAATGTGGTCGCTGCAGCCCGCGGCTCGGGCGGTGGCCGCTCGCTGATGCTCAACGCGCACCTGGACACGGTCGGTGTCGATGGCATGACGGATCCGTTCGTGCCTCGCATCGAAGCCGGACGGCTCTACGGGCGTGGCGCGCAGGACATGAAGGGGAGTCTTGCGGCATGCATGCTCGCGGCGGCGGATGCGAAGCGACGTCGCCTGCGCGGGGACGTGATCGTGACCGCCGTCGCGGACGAGGAGCTGGCGAGTATCGGCACGCAGGCGATCGCGGCGACTCTCTCCGCCGACGCCGCGATCGTGACGGAGCCGACGGATCTCAGGGTCGCAGTCGCGCATCGGGGGTTCGTCCATCTCGAGGTCGAGGTGACCGGGCGTGCGGCGCACGGCTCGCGTCCGGACGTCGGCATCGACGCGATCGCGAAGATGGGACGCGTTCTCGTGGGCATCGAGGAGCTCGACCGCAGTCTGCGTGCCCATCCGGGGCACCCTCAGCTCGGAAGCGGAAGCGTCCACGCGTCGCTGATCGATGGCGGGCAGGAGTTCTCCAGCTACCCGGCGCGTTGTCGCGTTCAGGGCGAGCGGCGGACGATCCCTGGTGAGACCGCGGCGCTGGCGGAGCAGGAGCTGCGCGAGATCGTCGCTCGTGCCGGTGAAGGCGATCCGCAGTTCAGCGCCGAGGTCCGGGCGCCGATCTCACGCGAGCCGTTCGAGGTATCCGAAACGGAGGAGATCGTTCAGCTCGTGCGCCGCCACGGCGAAGCGGTGCTAGGCCGCGAGCCGGAGATCGTTGGCGTGCCCTTCTGGGCGGACTCGGCGCTACTCGCTGCCGTGGGTATTCCGACCGTCGTCTTCGGTCCGACCGGAGAGGGCCTGCACTCGGAGGTCGAGTGGGTCGACCTCGCGTCGCTCGAGCAGTGCGTCGAGATCTACTCCCGCGTCGCGGCCGGCCTCTGTAGCTAGCGGGCGAGGAACGAGGCGATGGCTGCACTCGTCTCGTCGAGCGCATCCCACGTCACCGAGTGGCCGCCCGGGACGACGACCACCTCGAGCAGGTCTCCGAGCGCTTCGCGGTGCGCATCGAGCAGATGGTCGTACGGCAGGTACGAGCGTTCGCCGAGGACGAGGAGCGTCGGAACACGGACGTCCTCGAAGCGCGGAGGCGTCGATGCCATCTCGCCGTAGGCTGCGACCACGGCCGACTGGCTGAAGCGGTAGCGCACGCGGCCGTCGTCTCCCGTGTCGACGTGCGACGCGAGATCCTCGACGACGAGTTCGCGGGGCGCGAAGTGAAGCTGGCTCTCGTCGAAGCGACGGTCGACCAGTTCGTCGAAAGACACGTACGACTTGTCCATACGCGCGTTGTCGGCAGCCGCGAGCGCGACGTGGCCGGGAAGCAGGATGGCCGGGTCGAGGAGAACGAGCTTCGGAACGAGCTTCGGCGCGCGTGCGGCCAGCTCGAACGCGAGCCGTCCTCCGAACGAATGGCCGATCAGGATCGACTCGCGGGCGCCGACCGTCCGGACGATCGCGTCGAGGTGCGCGCCGATGTCCCACGGGGGCTCCCAGGGCGAGTGGCCGTGGCCGAGCAGATCCGGCGCGACGACGTGGTAGCTCGAGAGCCGCAACGCGAGAGGCGCGAAGTGCCTCCCGTGATTCCGGACGCCATGGAGGCAGACAACGCGTGGCGAGCCGGGATCGCCCCACTCGTGGAGCGCGAGCGTCACTCCGAGGCGGCGAGCACGTCGAGCGAGTCCGGCACCATCTCGGTCCGTCGCTCGTCGCGCTCCATCACCAGCGACCAGATGACGGTTCCGCCACGGTCGATGAGGAACGTGCCGCGATGCGGCGCGCCGGTCGTCTCGTTGAACACGCCGTACGCCTTCGCGGCGGCGCCATGCGGCCAGAAGTCGGACGCGAACGTGTACTCGGCACCGAGCTCCTTCTTCCACGCCTGACGGGCGGCGGACGGATCGCACGAGACGAAGACGATCTCCGTCCCCGCGTCGCGGAACGACTGCAGGTTCTCCTGGAGGTCGCGCGCCTCGTCCTCGCAGACCGGCGTGAACGCGAACGGGTGGAACACGAGGAGGACGTTTGCGCGGCCGCGAACGTCGGCGAGAGTCACCCGCTCGCGGTAGCCGACCTCGAGGTCGAACTCCGGTGCCACGTCACCCGTCTTCACCGCCATCCGCCTGCTCCTCTCCCTGACCGGACGGCCGATAGTACCGCCGTCCGCGAAGCTCCTCCGGGAGGTACGAGACGTCGAACCCGGCGGGGTCGTCGTGGGGGTAGGCGTAGCCCTCGCCGTGGCCGCGCGCCTTCGCAGCGGTCTCGTGCCCGGTTGAGCGGAGCATGGCCGGAGGACGGGCGTTCCCGTGCTCGCGCACGTCGCGGCGGGCGTCCCAGATCGCGACCGCGGACGCGTTCGACTTCGGAGCACGCGCGAGGTAGATCGCCGCCTGGGCAAGGTTGAGCTGCGCCTCCGGAAGGCCGACGTGCTCGAGCGCATGGGCTGCCGCTACCGCGACGACGAGGGCGTTCGGATCGGCGTTGCCCACGTCCTCGGACGCGAGGATGACCATCCGGCGCGCGATGAAGCGGGGATCCTCACCCGCCTCCAGCATTGCCGCGAGGTAGTAGACGGATGCGTCGGCGTCACCGCCGCGCATCGACTTGATGAACGCGGAGACGAAGTCGTAGTGCTGATCGCCTTTGCGGTCGTAGAGGAGCGGGCGTTTGCGGGCTGCGTCCTGGACGTGCTCCTCGGTCAGGGTCGCGCCTTCGGCCTCGGCGGTCGCGTGTGCGAGCTCGAGCATCTGGAGTCCCGCGCGTGCGTCGCCTCCCGCCCGGGTCGCGAGGAGCCGCAGCACCTCGGGTGAGGCCTCCGCCCCGAGCGTCGCCGCCCCGCGCCGGAGGATCTCGACGAGCTCGTCGTCGGAGAGCGCTGTCAGCTCGATGACGGTGCACCGCGACAGCAGCGCCGCGTTCACCTCGAAATACGGATTCTCCGTGGTGGCGCCGATCAGCGTGATCAAGCCGTCCTCGACCGCGTGCAGCACGGAATCCTGCTGCGCCTTGTTGAAGCGATGGATCTCGTCGATGAAGAGGATCGTCCGCACGTCGTTGCCGCCGAGCCGGTCGCGCGCCCGTGCGATCACGGCACGCACGTCGTCGACGCGAGCCGAGACGGCCGAGATCTCCTCGAAGGTAGCTCCAGTCCGCGCGGCGACGATGCGGGCGATCGTCGTCTTCCCGGTGCCGGGTGGCCCGAACAGGATCATCGACGGCTGCCGGTCGTCCTCGATCGCTCGGCGCAGCGCCGAACCGGGGCCGAGGACGTGCTGCTGGCCGACGAGATCGTCGAGCGACGACGGGCGCAAACGCACGGCGAGCGGCGCATTCTCGGCCTGCCGCTCGCGTGCCGCTTCGGAAAAGAGGTCGGCCACGCGCGAAGTATGCTCCCGGCCGATGTCGCGACGGGACGAGGTCACAGCGCTCCTGCAGGCGCTGCTCCGGCTCGACACCGTCAACCCGCCCGGGAACGAGACGCAGGCCGCCGAGCTTCTCCGCGACTACCTCGGCCAGCACGGCGTGGAGTGCGAGCTCTTCGCCCGCGAGCCGCACCGCGCGAACCTCGTCGCCCGGATCAAGGGCGGCGACGGTCCGTCCCTCGCGTTCCTGTCCCATACCGACACCGTGCTCGCGGACCCCGCCGAGTGGGACCGCGATCCCTGGTCGGGCGACCTCGTCGACGGCGAGGTCTGGGGGCGCGGCGCGCTCGACATGAAGGATCAGGTGGCGGCGAGCACGGTCGCGTTCGCCTCGCTCGCCAGCGAGGGCTTCGTCCCCGCGGGAGATCTGGTGCTGCTCGTCGTCGCCGACGAGGAGGTCGGTGCCGGGTACGGCCTGAGCTGGCTCGTCGAGGAGCATCCCGATGCGGCTCGCTGTGACTACGCGCTCAATGAGGGCGGCGGCGAGCGCATCGTGATCGGCGGAGCGCCGATCTACCTCTGCGCGACGGCGGAGAAGATGTCGGCTCCGTTCAAGGTCCGCGTCCACGGCAGAAGCGGCCATGCGTCGATGCCCGGCATCGGCGACAACGCGCTCGTCAAGGCTGCCCGGTACCTCGAGGCGCTGGGTGCGTACGAGCCGCCTCGCGAGCTGATCCCCGAGGCGAAGGGCCTCCTCGAGGCGACCCTGACGGAGATGCCACCACTCGAAGAGGCGCTCGCGCGGGCACGCGCCCTCGACCCGGTGCTCGGCGACCTCGTCGAGCCCTTGCTCTCGTTCACGCTCTCGCCGACGATGATCGACGCGTCGCATCAGCGAAACGTCATTCCCGCGCTCTGCGAGATCACGGTCGACTGCCGGCTCCTGCCGGAGACGACGCCGGCGGACGTCGAGCCGCTGATCCGAGCAGCGCTCGGGAACGACAATTACGACCTCGAGTTTCTCGAGGCAGTCGGCGGGACCCGCTCGGCGATCGAGACGCCGCTATGGGACGTCCTCGAGCAGTTCACGGCCGGGATCGAGCCGGGGGCGAGGATGGCGCCGATGGCGTGCCCGGGGTTCACAGACAGTCACTTCCTCCGACAGGCGTTCGAGACGACGGCATACGGGTACTTCCCTCTCAGGACCATGGACTCGGAGCTCGCAGCCACGCTCATCCACTCGGCGAACGAGCGAATCCCGGTCGACGACCTCGAGCTCGGGGTCGACCTGCTTCGCTTCGCGGCTCAGAGCTTGGCAGCGTGATGACCGGGGTCGCCGACGCACTCGTCGTCTTCGGGATCACGGGAGACCTCGCTCGGCGAAGCACGCTGCCCGCGCTCTACTCACTCGCGCAGCAGGGCCTCCTCACGTGCGCCGTGATCGGTGTCGGGAGGCGGCCGGTGTCCGACGCCGAGCTCAGAGCGCACGCGACGGAGTCGATCCAGGCGGCGGAAGAGGGAAACGTCGACGAAGCGGTCCTCACGGAGCTCCTGGGTCGTCTGCGGTACGTCGGCGGCGACGCGGAGGACGGTGCGATGTACTCGGCGCTACGCGAGGCGCTTGCAGGGTCGGAGCTTCCGGTGTTCTACCTCGCGACGCCTCCCTCGATGTTCGACGAGATCGCCGGGGAGCTCGCACGTGCCGACCTCGTCGGGAATGCGAGCCGACTCGTCGTCGAGAAGCCGTTCGGGACCGACCTTGCTTCCGCGCGTGAACTCAACCGCCAGCTGACCGCGATCTTCCCCGAGGAGCGGCTCTTCCGCATCGACCATTTCCTGGGAAAGGAGCCGGTGCAGGACATCATGTACCTGCGTTTCGCGAACGCCATGTTCGAGCCGATCTGGAACCGCGAGCACGTCGCCTCGGTGCAGATCACGATGGCCGAGGACTTCGGCGTCGAGGATCGCGGCGCCTTCTACGATCCGGTCGGAGCGATCCGCGACGTCGTGCAGAACCACCTGCTCCAGGTGCTCGCGCTCGTCGCCATGGAAGCGCCTTCCGGTGACCACGACGCGATTCCCCGTCGGCGCGAGGACGTCTTTCGGGCGATGCCGGCCGTCGACCCGCGCCAGGCGGTGCGCGGCCAGTACATCGGCTATCGCGACACGGAGGGTGTGAAGCCGGACTCGGACACGGAGACCTTCGTCGCGCTCCAGCTCGAGATCGAGAACTGGCGCTGGGCAGGCGTTCCGATCTTCGTTCGCGCCGGCAAGGCGCTGCCGAAAGCCGCGACGGAGATCGTCATCCGCCTGCAGCGTGTCCCCGAGCTGCGGTGGGGCGGCCACCGTCTGTACTCGCCGGGCCACGACGACATCGTCCTGCGCATCGGGCGCCACGCGGGCATCTCGATCTACGTGCGCGCAAAGACGCCGGGCAAGGCGGTCTCCCAGCCGGTCTCGCTCGATCTCGACTTCGCGGAGGAGTTGGGCGAGCCGCCGCAGCCGTACGAGCGCCTGCTCTCGGATGCGCTCCGCGGCGACCCGACGCTCTTCCCGCGCTGGAGCGTGATCGAGGAGACGTGGCGCATCGTCCAGCCTCTGCTCGACGAAGCGCCGCCGATCGAGCGGTACGAGCGGGGCAGCTGGGGTCCGTCGTCGTCCCATGCGCTCGCTGGCGCGTACGGCGGCTGGCGCGAGCCCTCGTAGGCGAGACATCTCGCCTCGACGTGGCACCCTGAGGACATGAGCTGGGCCGAGTGGGCAGGCGAGGTTGAGATCGAGCCGTCGATCTACGCCTCGGACTTCTCGCGTCTGGGCGAGCAGCTCGGAGCGGTCCGGGCAGCGGGGGCGCGGGTCTTCCACTTCGACGTCGGCGACGGGCGCTTCATCCCCGAGATCACGATAGGCCCGATCGTCGCCGCGTCCATCTCACCGCTCGTACGCGGCTGGGGGGCGCGCCTCGACTGCCACCTCATGGTCGGCGAGCCCGAGAAGCACTTCGAGGCGATAGCGAAGGCCGGGGGCGACAGCGTGACGTTTCACGTCGAGGCGTGCGACGAGCCTGCGCGGGCGATCAGCCGCGCGCGGTCGCTCGGGCTGGGAGTGGGGGTCGCCTTCAACCCCGAGACGGCGGTCGAGGATGCGGCAGCTGCGGCGGAGGGCTCCGACCTCGTGCTGTGCATGTCGATCCATCCCGGCTACTCGGGCCAGGAGTTCATGCCGGACGCGTTCGACCGAATCGCACGCCTGCGCGCGCTTCTGCCCGACGAAGTGCGGGTGCAGGTGGACGGGGGAGTCAACCGGGAGACGGTTCATGCCGCCCGGAGCGCCGGAGCGGACCTGCTCGTCGCCGGCAGCGCGATCTTCTGGAAGGACGATCCGGCGGCGGCCTACCGGGAGCTCGTCGACCTCACCGACAATGCGCATGCCTGAGGAGCTGCTCGCTTGACGGTTCTCGCATTGGCCGTGACTGGACGCGGCCTCGTCGATCCGACGGAGCCCGTCATTCGGGCCGACGACGAGGGCTTGCTCCGGGGTCGGGCTGCGTTCGAGACCCTGCGCGTGTACGGAGGTCGGCCATTCGGCCTCGAAGCGCACCTCGACCGGCTGACGGCGTCCGCGGCCAGCATCGGCCTGCCCGCGGTCGAGCGTCGTCGCCTGCAGGTGCTCGTCGGGCTCGTGCTCCCGAAGGCGGGAGGGGGTGATGCCTCGCTACGGCTCGTCTGGACGGCCGGGCCCACCGGAGGTATCCCTTCGGCGCTCGCGCTGCTGAACGAGATTCCGGAGTGGATCGACTCTGCCCGGGAGCGGGGCGCGACGGCGGTCTCGCTGCTTGGCCTCCGTGCCTCCGCGCCGTGGCTCCTCCCCGGCGTGAAGTCGACGAGCTATGCCGTGAACATGGCGGCGGAGGCCGAGGCGCGGCGGCGCGGTGTGGACGAGGCGCTCTTCGTCGACGCCGAGGGCATCGTCCTCGAGGGCACGGTCACGAACGTCTGGTGGCGGGTCGGCTCGACGCTGTTCACCCCGTCGCTCGAC
Organism: uncultured Gaiellaceae bacterium; assembly: GCA_963740105.1. Taxonomy (GTDB): domain Bacteria; phylum Actinomycetota; class Thermoleophilia; order Gaiellales; family Gaiellaceae; genus GMQP-bins7. The sequence continues at coordinate 177,308 of CAVUCT010000007.1, read as the reverse complement.
CTCGGGATCCTTGCGGGCGTGACCCGTGCGACGGTCATCGCGCTCGCGCCCGAGTGCGGCTTCACTGTCGAGGAGGGTGCATTCTCGCTCGCGCACCTCCTCTCGGCGGAAGAGGCGTTCACCTCGTCGTCCGTGCGCGAGTTCATGCCGCTCGTCGAGATCGACGGCCACGACCTCGGACGCGGGCCTGCGGCGGATGTGCTGCAAGCGGCGCTCCGCAAGCTCACCGCTACCGTATGAGCGTGAGCGAGGCACCAGTCCGGCTCGGCGGCATGGCGTTGCAGAACGGCGTCCTCGTGCACGGGCCGACGTCGTGGGGATGTGCCGTGCGCGACGTGGACGGCGAGCTTCGAGTCGCGTCGGGCCGCAAGCCCAAGCTCGCACCGGCTGCCCGTCAGCGCGTGCCGGTCCTGCGTGGGCCGATCGCGCTCGCCGAGGCCTTCGCACTCCTCCCGACGGTCCGGCGCTCGATCCCGCAGGCCCGGTTCCCGTTCGAGCGGCCCAGCGTGCTCGGCGCAATCCTCGGAACGGCGGTCGCAGCTCGTGCGCTGCGGCGGTCGCGACTCTCCGCGGGAGTGCGTGAGGTTGCCGCGGCGGGAGTCGCATTCCTCCCGGCCGCCCTCGCGTTACGCGGGCCGGATCTCGCGGCATATCACGGAGCCGAGCACATCTCGATCGGCACCTACGAGCAGGGCGGTGAGCCAGCACCGAAGGAACATCCTCGCTGTGGCTCGCAGCTCATTGCGCCGATGGTTGCCTCGTCGCTCGCTGCGAACGTCGTCGCGGCGAAGGCCCCGGCCGGAACGCGCTCGCTCGCGCGACTGGTCGGCACCGCCGGCGCGATCGGGGCATCCGTCGAGGTCTTCTCCTGGGTTGCGCGCAATCCGACGAACTCGGTCGCTCGCGTCCTCGCTCGTCCCGGCTTCGAGATTCAGCGTCACCTCTCGACGGCGGAGCCGTCCGCCGAGCAGCTCGAGGTCGCGAACTCCGCACGCGACGCCTGTCTCGCGCTCGAGCGCCGCCCGGCCTAGCGTCGCCGGCGCCGGAGGCGCAACTCCTACGCTCGTCAGCGGTCCGCGCCCCAGCCTTAGGGTCGAACTCAGATCGGCTTCAGCGGGGTCAGCGCTGTGCCGATAGCAGCGGAGGTGGATCTCGAGAACACGCTCCTCACCTGGCTTCCGATCGTGTTCTTCGGGATCGTCATTCTCCTGCTCCTCTACACGCTCAGGTTCATGCCGCGGGCGAAGCCGGCACCGGTCGTGCGCGGATCGCAGGTCGAGGTGTCGTGGGACGACGTCGCGGGCCTCGACGAGGCGAAGGAGGAGCTCCGCGAGGTCGTCGAGTTCCTGCGCGACCGCAAGCGGTTCGAGCGGCTCGGCGCACGTGTTCCGCGCGGGATCCTGCTCCACGGGCCTCCCGGCACCGGGAAGACGCTCGTGGCGAAGGCTGTTGCGAGCGCGTCCGGCGCGAACTTCTACTCGCAGAGCGCGTCGTCGTTCGTCGAGATGTTCGCGGGGCTCGGCGCCGCGCGCATCCGCAAGCTGTTCGAAGAGGCCCGCAAGCACGCCCCCGCGATCGTGTTCATCGATGAGCTGGACGCCGTTGGCACGGCGCGCATGGGCGGCGGGTTCCATCGCGAGCACGACCAGACGCTGAACCAGCTCCTCGTCGAGCTCGACGGCTTCAACGCTCGCGACGAGGTCGTCGTCATGGCTGCGTCCAACCGCCTCCAGGATCTCGACGCGGCGCTCCTGCGCCCCGGCCGCTTCGATCGCCAGGTGCTCGTCTCGGCACCGGACGTCGCCGGTCGCGAGTCGATCCTCCTGGTCCACACGCGCGACAAGCCACTCGCCAGCGACGTCGACCTCGGGGTCATCGCGCGGCAGACGGCAGGCCTGACGGGCGCCGATCTCGCGAACCTGTGCAACGAGGCTGCGATCTTCGCCGGGCGCTCGAACGCCCAGTACATCCGCCAGGTCGACTTCGACGCGGCCATGGATCGTGTCGTGTCCGGATTGCAGCAGCGGCGAGTGGTCTCGGAGAAGGAGAAGCGGATCCTCGCCTACCACGAGGGCGGCCACGCAGTCATGTCGCATCTCGTGGGCGATCTCTTTCCGGCGCAGAAGGCGACGATCGTCTCGCGCGGACAGGCGCTCGGCTACACGCTCAACACGCCGAACGAGGATCGCTACATGCACACCCGCGAGGAGTTCGTCGATCTCATGAAGGTCTTCCTCGCAGGGCGGGCCGCCGAGGAGGTCGTGTTCGGTCGCATCACGAACGGCGCCGCGAACGATCTCGAGCGGGTCACCGAGATCGCGCGCTCGATGGTGTTCGAGTACGGCATGTCCGAGGTCGCGCCCTCACGGACGATGCGGGCCGACAACTACGCGCTCTCCGAGGAGACGAAGCGCCTCCGTGACTCCGAGCAGGCACGTCTCACCGATCACGCATATGACGAGGCGGTCCGGCTTCTCGTCAAGCATCGGCCGGCACTCGACCGCGTCGCGACAGCGCTCCTCGAGAAGGAGACGCTCGACCGGCACGAGCTCGAGGCGCTGCTTGCCGATGTGCAGCGCGAGTCGCAGTCGTCGGAGACGGTAGGCACGGTGCGCGCTCTCCCCATGCGCGACTGATTCCAGGACGCGGGTAGCATCGCCCCGGTGCGCGGGATCCATCATCTCGGCGTGGCGGTGAGCGACCTCGACGAGGCAATCGCGACGTACGAGCGCCTCTTCAGCGCACGGCTCGAGCATCGCGAGCCGCTCCGCGAACAGGGGGTCGAGGCGGCGTCAATGCTCGTCGGCGAGAGCAGGTTCGAGCTCGTCAGCCCGACCGGAGACGACACGCCGGTCGGGCGGTTTCTCGCACGGCGCGGTCCAGGGATGCACCACGTTGCGCTCGAGACGGACGATCTGCACGGAACGCTCGACGAGCTCGAGTCGGCGGGCGCGCAGCTGATCGATCGCACGCCGCGGCAGGGTCTCTTCGGGCTCGAGGTCGCGTTCGTCCATCCGGATTCCCTACACGGCGTTCTCACGGAGGTGGTTGCGAGTGGCTGACGATCTCGTACGGATCGAGGTCGGCCTCGACGGTGGTCAGATCCTGAGCGCACTCGTGTCCTCTTCGAGCGCCGAGTCGCTCGACGCTGCACTCCGGGCCGGCGCGGTCACGACCGTCGAGCTGCAGGCCGAGGACGGGACGCTCCTCCTCGTCGTCTCACGCGTCCTCTACGCGAAGCGCTACGCGCGCGAGACCCGCGTCGGCTTCGACGCCTAGCGCACCGTGGCGCTGCGGGTCGGCATCGTCGGCCTCCCGAACTCCGGGAAGACGACGCTCTTCAACGCGCTGACCCATGCGGGCGCGCAGGTCAGTGCCTACGCCGACGTCGCCGGAAAGCCTAATCTCGGGATGGCGGTGATCGCCGACGACCGGCTCGACCGACTCGCCGAGGTCATCGGCTCGAAGAAGACGACGCCCGCCGCGATCCGAATCGTGGATGTGGCCGGGCGCGCGGAGATTCCCGGCGAGCTTCGTCAAGCCGATGCCCTCCTCGCCGTGCTCGACGGCTTCTCCGACGAGGCCGATCCCGGCGCCGATCTCGAGTCACTCCGCCTCGAGCTCATCGTCGCCGACCGCGAGCACGTCGACCGGCGGCTCGAGCGCGTCCGCAAGGAAGCGAAATCGGGCGATCGCGCGAAGCGACAGGAGGCTGAGCTCACAGAGCGGCTGCTCGCGCACCTCGACGAAGGGCACCCGCTTTCGGAGTGGACGGGCGAGCTGCCGTCAGAGCTCGAGCCGCTGACGACGAAGGCGCTCATCCCGCTCGAGAACGGCCCGAACGCGATCGACTGCGCGCTCGAGATGGAGCTCTCGGAGCTCTCCGACGCGGAGGCAGCGGAGTTTCGCTCCGGACCGTCGGCTCTCGACGACGTCGTCGAGAGCCTGAAGGAGGCGCTCGGGCTGATCACGTTCTTCACGATCGGCGATACGGAGGCACGGTCGTGGACGCTTCGGCACGGTCAGTCCGCTCTCGACGCCTCCGAGTCGATCCACACGGACATCGCGCGCGGCTTCATCCGTGCCGAGGTCATCCGCTGGGACGACCTCCTCGAGTGCGGCTCGCATGCGGAGGCGGCGCGGCGAGGCCTCCAGCGCCTCGAGGGGAAGACCTATGTCGTCGAGGATGGCGACGTCGTGAACGTGCGCTTCAACGTCTAGCCCGCCGCGACGAGCGCGGCCCCCGCGAGCGCGACCGCGCCGCCCACGCGCTTCACCGCGCTCAGCCTCTCTCGGAGCACGATCCACGCCAGCACGACCGTGACAACCGGATAGAGACTGCTCAGCACGGCAACGATGCCGACCGCCCCGTACGTCGTTGCGGCCGCGACGGACACGTTGGAGAGCGTGTCGAACACACCCACGCCGACGAGGATCGGGAGCATCGCCCGCGGCGGCCTGAGCGCTGTCGAGGTGATGAGTGCCGCCAGGATCACGAGCGGAACCGACGCGGAGCGGGCTGCAGTCACTGCCCACGCGGCGCTCTCGTCCGAACCCGCATCGATGCCGACGAAGAACAATCCGAAGCCGAGCGCCGCCACAACGGCGAGGCCGGCTCCCGCCGCAACTACGCGCTGTCCACCGGCGCGTGGTTCCCGTGACAGGACAGCGATGCCCATGAGCACCAGTGCCACTCCGAGCCACTGCAGCGCACCCGGCACGTCTCCGCGCGACGCGTCGACAATGAGCGGGACGATCGGTGCCGCTGCCGAGATGGGAGCGACGATCCCCATTGCCCCGATCGCAAAGCCGCGGTAGAGCGCAGCAAGGCCGACCATCGCCGCGATGCCTGCCCCTGCTGCGGGGAGCAGTTCAGTGCCACCTGGCAGGGCATCACCCGAAAGGATCGCCCACGCAAGCACGCCGACCAGGCCGACGGCCTGTGAGACCGCGAGGACGGTGAGAACTGCCAGGCGCCGCGTCGCGAGTCCTCCGAGGAAGTCGCCGACGCCCCAGCCGAGCGCGCCGGCCAGCGCCAGGAGTGCCGCCACGCGTCAGTCGCCGACAGGGCGCGTTGCGGCCTGCGCGTCGAGCTGGTTCGCGTGGTAGAGAACGGCTGCCTCGGCAGTTCGCGCGGCTGGTCGGTCGTGGTGACACGCAACCGCGTGCAGCAGCTCGGCGAGAACGGCCGGATCGAGGTCCCGCCCGCGCTCCTCGATCATCCGCAGGCCGAGGTGGACGTGTCCGAGCAGGCGCCCCTCGTCCGTCTGCCGGAAGGCCGGGCCCGGCCCGAGCTCCCGGATCCGGCCGAGATCGTGCAGGAGCGCCGCGGCGAGGACGATGTCGTGGCGGAGCCGCGGGTGGAGCTGTGCCGTCTCCCGGCAGAGTGTGGCTACTCCGACCGTGTGCTCGAGGAGGCCGCCCGAATACCCGTGGTGACCGTCGGCGGAGGCGGCCGGCAGCGAGCGGAGCGCCTTTCGGACGTTCGCGTCGCGAACGAACGAGTCGACGACTGCGGCAAGGCCCGCGTGCGAGATCTCTGAGGCGAGGAACTCGAAGAATCCGTCGAGCTCGTCCGCATCCCGTCGCAGGGAAGGGGTGAGCGCCGACGGATCGGCGTCCTCCGCCGCCTCGACGGTGCGCACCTGGACCTGGAGCCTCCCGCCGAAGCGCTCGACGCGTCCGAGCACGCGAACGGCGTCGCCCTCGTCGAAGCGCTGGTCGAGAAGATCGACGTCGTTCCATACCCGCGCCTCGACGCGACCGCTCGCATCGACGAGCTCGAGGGCGAGGTACGAAGCACCTGCGCGCGTGCGTCGCCGCTCTTTCCGGGCCACTGCGAACGTGCCTTCGACGGTCCTGTCCTCGACGAGCTCGGCGATGGTCGTCACGTCTCGACTATAGGGCGGGAGCCCATTGGTACGCTCGCCGCGATGGGCGACATCCAGCCGTTTCGCGCCGTCCGCTACGCCGGCGCGGCCGGCTCGCTGGCCGACCTGGTCGCTCCGCCGTACGACGCGGTCGACGACGAGGAGCGGGCGGCGCTCTTCACGCGCAGTCCGTACAACGTCCTCCACGTGACGCTCCCCGAGTCGATAGCCGAGGCCGGGAGGCTCTACCGCGAGTGGCTCCGCGAGGGCGTTCTCGTCGAAGACGACGAGCCCGCAGTCTGGCTCGCGGTCGAGGAGTTCGTCGGCCCGGACGGCGTCGCGCGCGAGCGTCACGGTGTGATCGCCTCGGTCGCGGCGGAGCCGTACGAGGCGGGCGCGGTGCTGCCGCACGAGCGCACGCGTCCGACCGTCCGGGACGAACGGCACCGGCTGCTTCGCGAGACCCGCGTCCAGCCCGAGCCGATCCTCCTGCTCGCCGACGTCCAGCTGGCGCTTGCGGTTCCGAACGAGCCTGCGGTGCTGCAGGTGGACGGCACGCGCCTGTGGCGGCTCGCGCCGCAGGTGGCTGCCGACCTCAGGGAGGCACAGCTCCTCATCGCCGACGGTCACCATCGCTACGAGAGCGCGGTCGCGCTCGGCGAAGAGCTCGGCTCCGCCGTTCGCATCATGGCGCTCGTCGTGCCGACGCACGACGCGGGCCTCCAGCTCTATCCCACGCATCGCGTGTTCGTGAACCGACCCGATGTGGCGAGCGGGGCCGACGACGAGCCTGCGTCCAGCCTGGAGAGCGCGCTTGCTCGGCTCGAGGACGTGACGTACGAGAGCGCGGCGGCGATCAGATATCGGCAGGGCCAGGTCGGGCTGCTTCGTGGCATGCCGGCCGAGCTCGACGTCGAGCTCGTCGATCGCTACGGCCTCGACGGCATCCGGTACACGCAGCGACTGGACGAAGCCGTCGAAGCCGTCGACAGCGGCGCCGCCGACGCTGCGTTCGTCCTTCGCCGGCCCCGCGTGGCCGACGTGTTCGAGGCGGCTCGGCGGGGTAAGCGCATGCCTCCGAAGAGCACGTACTTCTATCCCAAGCCCCTGTCCGGGCTTCTGTTCCATCCGGTGACGACGTGACACCGTGGCTCGAGCTGTGCCGGCTGTGCGTTGCGGATATCCGGAAGGTGCTCGATAGCCTGCCGACGCGGGTCGAGCGAGAGCCCGTGCTGCAGCGCGGGGTCGGCGGCGACGACACGACGGCCATCGACCAGGCGGCGGAGGACGCGGTCGTCGCGCGGTTGGCTGCGCTCGACGGCGACTTCGTGCTCGTCTCTGAGGAGCTCGGCGAGCGTGTGTTCGGCGCCGGCGGGACGGCGCGAGTCGTCGTCGACCCGATCGACGGCTCCGTCAATGCGAAGCGTGGGATCCCGTTCTTCTCGTTCTCGCTCGCGGTCGCCGAGGGCGCGACGATGGGCGACGTCACGTTCGGCTACGTCTACGACTTCGGCTCGGGCGAGGAATGGACGGCGGAACGCGAGCGAGGAGCGTTCCTCGACGGCGAGAGGCTGGGAGCGCTACGACCGAAGGAGACGATCGAGATCCTGTCCTTCGAGGGCACGACGACGCCGATCATCTCCGACCGCATCGCCCCCATGCTCGACGTCGCAGAACGTGTGCGCGTCATGGGCTCGCTCGCACTCTCGCTCTGCCATCTCGCGGCCGGTCGCGTCGACGGCGTCGTCTCGTTGAAGCCTGCTCGTTCGGTCGACATCGCCGCCGCGCAGCTGCTCGTCCGCGAGTGCGGCCTCGCGATCGAGCTGTTCGAGGATCCGCCGTTCGTCGACGCCCCGCTCGATCTCGGCGCCCGCTCGCGTCTCGCAGCGGCCGGCTCCCGCACGCTCGTGGAGAGGCTTGCGGTGGCGCTGCAGGTACGCTCGCCGCGATGAAGCCCGACCGCGACGCGATCCTGAAAGCTCTCGAAAACGTCATCGATCCGGAGTTGCGGCGTCCTGTCACGGAGCTCGAGATGGTGCGCGACGTCCTGGTCGACGACGACGGCTCGGTGTCGGTGACGATCGCTCTCACGGTCGCGGGCTGTCCGCTGCGCGACTCGTTCCAGGAGCAGGTGTCGCGCTTCGTCGGTGAGGTTCCGGGTGTCACGCGCGTGCGGCTCGGCTTCGATGTCATGACGCCCGAGGAGAAGTCGGCTCTCGTCACGCGACTTCGTGGCGGTAACAGCACGGAGCGCACGATTTCGCTCTCGCCGGGAACGCGCGTGATCGCGGTCGCCTCCGGAAAGGGCGGCGTCGGGAAGTCGACGCTCACCGCCAATCTCGCGTACGCCCTCTCTGCGCTCGGCGAGCAGGTCGGTGTCCTCGACGGAGACATCTACGGGCATTCGATCCCGCACATGCTCGGCGTCCACCAGAAGCCGATCGCCGTCGACGAGATGATCGTGCCCCCGGTGCGCGGCGACCTGAAGCTCATGTCGATCGGCTTCTTCCTCGAGGAGAACGCGCCGATCATGTGGCGCGGGCCGATGCTGCACAAGGCGCTCGAGCAGTTCCTCTCGGATGTGCACTGGGGCGAGCTCGACACGTTGCTCGTGGACATGCCGCCCGGGACGGGGGACGTCGCGATGTCGCTCGGCCAGCTCCTCCCGCGCGCCGAGGCACTCGTCGTCACGACCCCTCAGCCCGCGGCGCAGCAGGTCGCCGTGCGCGCCGCGCAGATGGCGCAGAAGACGGGCATGCGCGTCCTCGGAGTGGTGGAGAACATGTCGTACCTCGTTGGAACCGGGGAGGAGCTCTTCGGCGCCGGCGGCGGCCAGGCGCTCGCGGACGAGATGGGCGTTCCCCTCCTCGCCAGGATCCCGCTCGATCCGACGATGCGCGAGGCCGCCGACGACGGCTCACCGGTCGCGGAGGTTGCACCCGACTCGGAAGCGGCGCTCGCTGTCGGCGCACTGGCTGCATCCGTCGCCGCCTCGCGTGCGGGCACGATCCGCAAGCCGCTCACGGTTCTCTCGTAGACCGCGTGTCGGGTGCCGCGTTCTTCGATCTCGATCGAACGCTGATCTCGCGCTCGAGCTCGCTGTCACTCGCTCCGGCATTCCACCGACGGGGTCTTCTCCGTCGCCGCGACCGTACGAAGGCGATGATCGCCCAGCTCGTCTTCATGCGGTACGGGGCGGGGACGTCGCGGGTCGGCCAGACGGCGGAGACCGCGATCGTCTTCCTGAAGGGGCTGCCCGTCGAGGAGATGCGGGAGATCGTCGAGGAGGCGGTCGAGCTCGCGTTCAGGCCACATGTCTACCGGGACGCACTCGGCCTCGTCGCGCTGCATCGGAAACGCGGCGAGCGCTCGTTCATCCTGTCCGCTGCACTCCAGGAGATCGTGGACGCGCTGGTCTCCGAGCTCGACTTCGACGGAGGACTCGGCTCGGCGGCCGAGGTCGAGAACGGCGTGTACACGGGGCGCATTGAGCGCCGCCTCGACGGATCCGCCAAGGCGGCAGCGCTGGAGGAGCTCGCGGTGACCGAGGGCATCGACCTTCGGCAGTCGACGGCGTACTCGGACTCGGCCAGCGACGTGCCCTTCCTCGAGGCTGTCGGTCGTGCCGTCGCCGTGAATCCCGACCGGAGGCTGCGTGAGATCGCTGCCGAGCGCGGCTGGCGCGTGCTCAGGTTCCGCGCGAAAGCCTTCCGGGGACGATGACCGAGGACGACGCCCGGCGGCGTCTGGGAGACCTCGGCCTGGAGTCCGGGGCCGTGGACACGCTCGTCGCGCACTTTGCGGACGCGGAACGGCGCGGCAAGGACGGGCACGGCTTCGTCCGAGTCGAGTGGCTGGCGACGCTGGGGTTCGATCCCGCGGCGCGGCCGGTGCTCGTCGAGTCCGAGGAGGGGTTCGAGCGGTGGGATGGTCACGGCGCGCTCGGCTATCTCGTACTGGACGAGATCGTGCGGGCGACGCTCGACGATCCGCCCGAGCGTGCGCGCGTGGTCGTTGCGCGACGCTGCTTTCCCACCGGTTCGCTCGGTTACTGGACGCGCCGGCTCGCCGAGGGCGGGCTGGTGGCCGCGCTGACGGCGACATCGCCGCGTCGGCTGTCGCACCCCGACGGCGGCACGCCGCTCACGGGGACGAATCCTCTTGCGATCGCGATCCCCTCGAACGACGGCCCGCCCGTCGTCGCCGACGTCTCGATGGGGTCGGTGACGGCAGGCGACGTTCTTGCCGGGCGCGCAACGGAGGACGAGCTCGTCCCGTTCGGCGGCGAGCTCGCGCACAAGGCCTTCGCGCTCGCGGTGGGGCTGGAGCTTCTCGTCTCGGCGCTCGCCGGACCCGAGCACGGCGCCGTGCTCGTCGTGGCGAAGCCGGATCACGATCCGGTTCCGGCGTTTCGGGAGCTCGCCTCGGGTCACCGGCTACCCGGGGACTCCTGGCCGCCAGCCGGCTAGGCCGGCTGCTCGGTCCCGTACGTCATCCCCGTGAGGTCGACGGCGAGCGCCGACTCGTCGGTCACGAGCGCACAGGAGACGGGGCCGAGCGAGAGCGCCGCGTACACGTCCTCGGGCGACGAGCAGCGCACCACGACCGGAATGCCCGAGTCGTGCGCCTCGTGAATCGCCGCGACGTCGGAGACATCGTCGAGCACGAGGGCACCCTCGATGTCGACGGTGCCCTCGAGGACGATTGCCGGCACCTTGCGACCGGTTGCGCCGAACCAGCGTTCACGCATCGGCGTGCATCTTGCAGGATCACGTGCGACCGGGCCACGCGACCCGGCCGCACGCTCAGCCGTCTCAGCGGTTCGGCGACAGTTCGCCGCACATGCCGGGGCTCTCGCATGGGGAGTGACCCGTGACGGTGACCTTTCGGTTCCCGTTCGAGTCGCTGGACAGCGTGAACTTCACCCACGCGCTGTTGTTCGTCTTGTCCAGCTCGAGGAACGACCCGTCCGGGGCGGTCGTCGAGACGAGGTAGTAGTTCGTTCCGTTCGGGACGTCGGTCAGCTCGACCTGCTGGCCGTCCGTCGCCTGGTGGTACTGGTCCACCCAACCGGACGAAACGCCCTGGTAGCTCGTGTAGCAGTCCCAGAACACCTTCTCGCTCGTCGGGGCATTTCCGTCGAGCTTGTAGAGGTCGAGGAGGCAGAAGCCGACCTTGATCGAGTTCTCGCCCACCACCGGTCCGGTTGTCGGATTCCCCTGCCGAACCTCGAACCGCGCGACGTCGGCGGTGTGCCAGTGGTTGTGCGTTGCGTGGTACTCGAACGTCGAGACGATCTTCTCCGAGAGCACCGTGTAGCAGGGGTCGCTCGGCTTCGGCTGTGTATTGCAGAGGAACTGCGCGTTCGACGAACGGATCTCCTGGATGGCGTTCGTGATCTCCGCCGTCCCGATCGGCGGATCCGGTCGAAGTGCCCACGGGCCGGGACCGGTGTTGGCGATGCCGTTCGAGAAGCGCAGAAACTCGCGCTGTTGCTGGTTCACCAGGTTGAGGTGATCCGGCACCACCGCCCTGAGATCGGGATACTGCGACGTGTTCGGCGGTGCGGGCTTTCCCGCGAGCGCGATCGCGCCCACGGCAAGCGCGAGGCCGGCCATGACGATGGTCGTGACGATCAGGCGTGCTCTCATTTGCTCTCCTCTATCGACGGCTTCCTCCCGCAGCGATCCTTCTCGATCGGCCGAACGAATTCCTCCCTCAGAAGAGCGAGGAGGCCGCGTCCGAGGCGGCATCGAGAATCGGCTGCACGACGAAGAACGAGCCGACCGTGACGGCAACCGCCGCGCCGATCGCAACGCTCAGCGCCGAGTCGCGGGGTGGGGAGCCGCCGGCGGGAACGAGCCGCAGCTCGGTACCCGAGCGCATGTAGAGACAGCGAACGACGTTGAGGTAGTAGCCGAGCGAGACGGCAGTCGCCGCGACTCCGATGAGGACGAGCCACCAGTCGCCCGCGTCGTAGGCGGCCGAGAAGACGAACAGCTTTCCGAACATCCCGCCCGTGAGCGGGAAGCCGGCCATCCCGAGCATGAAGATCCACAGCGCGATGCCGTGGTACGGGCGCTCCCACCCGAACCCCGCGAGCGCGTCGAGGGTCACCGGGGCCTGGAGCTCGCGCTCACGTGCTGCGACGACCGCGAACGCGCCGACCGACATCGCGGAGTAGGGAACGAGGTAGTACAGGAGCGCTTCGCCGCCGAGCTCGGAGTTGGCCGCGATCGCCATGAGCATGAAGCCGGCGTGCGAGATCGAGGAGTACGCCAGGATGCGCTTGAGGTCGCGCTGAGCGAGCGCGCCGAGATTGCCCCACACGAGCGAGATCGCAGCGAGCACGGCGACGGCGATCGTCCACACGTCGCTCTGCTCCGGAAATGCGGTGACGAGGACGCGGAGCAGAACGACCATCGCTGCCGTCTTCGTTGCCGCCGCCATGAACGCGGTCACGGAGGTCGGGGAGCCCTGGTACACGTCCGGCGTCCACATGTGGAACGGCGCCGCGGAGACCTTGAAGGCGAGCCCGGCGAGGATCATCGCGAGTCCGGCGAAGAGGAAGGAGTCGCTCGAGGGGTCGGCGGCGGCGATCGCGGGAAAGCTCAGCTCGGACGTCGCGCCGTAGACGAGCGCCGAGCCGAAGAGCAGCACGGCCGATCCGAACCCGCCGACGATGAGGTACTTCAGCCCCGCCTCGAGCGACGTCTCGCGCTCGGAGTCGATGGCGACGAGGACGTAGAGACAGAGCGAGAACCACTCGAGCCCGAGGAACAGCGTCATGAGGTTCTCGGCGCCGACGAAGAACACCATTCCGGCGCCCGCAGTGGCGAGGAGGGCGTAGTACTCGGAGTGGTTCTCGCGCCGCCGCTCGCCCCAGGAGGCGAGAACCACAACGGCTCCGGTCGCTCCGAGGATCACCTGCGCGAGGGCGGCAAGCCGATCCTGCACCATCGTGCCTTCGAGCAGGACGTCGGGAGTCGAGCTGTCGTCGAAGACGTAGCCGGCGAGCACGGCTGCGACGACGAACCCCGCGATTGCAGCGGCTGCGGCGACTGCCTTCCGCATCCAGGCCGGAAGAAGCGCGGACAGGAGTGCGACTCCCGCGGCGCCGAGTAGCGCGATCGTCGGTGAGAGCGCGAGCCAGTCGACGGTCGGCGTGTCGATCACGGGAGGAACTCCGCGATCGTCGCGGCGGCGAACGCGCTCTCGCTCACGAGCGCGGGCCATACGGAGAGGCCGAGCAGGATGAGGAGCAACGGCAACACGAGGGCGAGCTCCCCGGCTCGAAGGTCGAGGGCCTCCTCGCGCACCGCTCGTCCAGGCTTCACGTGCAGGATGGCCGAGATCACACGCAGCGTGTACATCGCCGCGAGCACGATCCCGAGGGCAACGACGACCGAGTACCCCCAGCCCTGGTCGTATGCGCCGGCCATGATCAGGAACTCGCCTGCGAACGTCGCCGAGCCGGGTACGGCCAGGGCGATCATCCCCGCGACGAGCACGACGGTTGCGAGCGTCGGACGCCCTCGAGCCATGCCTCCGAGTGCATCGAGGTCACCGGTGCCACACCGCCGTTCGACCATCCCGACGAGGAGGAACATGCTCGCGGAGATGAGCCCGTGCGCGACGGACTGGAGCACTGCGCCGTCGAGCCCGAGGTCGTCGAATGCGAAGACGCCGATCGTGATGAGCCCCATCTGCGCCATCGAGGAGTACGCGATCACACCGCGCAGGTCGGGGGCGCGAAACGCGAGCAGCGAGCCGTAGACGAGGCCGGCGCAGGCGAGGACGAGGATGAGCCCCGAGAGATCGTCCGCGGGTTCCGGGAACTTCGGGATCCCGATTCGCACGAAGCCGTAGATCGCCGTCTTCGAGACGACCGCGGAGAGCACCGCAGCCACCTCGACCGGCGCTTCGCGGTACGCGAGCGGCAGCCAGCCGTGGAACGGGAACAGCGGGGCTTTGACCGCGAAGGCGACCGCGAAGCCGAGGAAGATCCAGACGTTGTCGCTCGTCCCCGATTCGGTCAGCGAAAACGTCCCCTGCGTCACCCCGAACGCGACCACCGAGGCGAGCATCAGCAGCGAGCCCGCCATCGTGTAGATGACGAACGTCACCGTGGCGGCTTGCCGGCGCTCGCCTCCCCAGACGCCGACGAGCACGTACAGCGGAATGAGCATCGCCTCGAACGAGACGTAGAAGAGCAGGAGGTCCTGCGAGGCGAACGTGGCGACGACCGCACCGAGCAGGAAGAGCATCAGCGCGTGGTACGCGCGTGTGCGCTCCCGCCCGACCCAGAGCGCGTAGCCGATCGCCGCGGCGAAGACGACGACCGTCGCGCCCGCGAGCCAGAGCGAGAAGCCGTAGAAGCCGACCGAGTAGGAGATCCCGACGCTCTCGACCCACTCGCGCGACGTGCCGAGCTGCAAGCCGCCGTCGTCGAAGTCGAATCGTGCAGCCGCGACGATCCAGAGCCCGACCTCCATGAGCGCCACCAGGAACGCGAGCCCGGCGGTCGTCTGGCGCGGAAGCGGCAGGATCGCCACGACCAGCGCGCCTGCGAGCGGTAGGAGAATGAGTGCGGTCGTCAGCACGTTTCAGCGCACCGCCACGAACACGATCACGAGGACGACGACGGAGAAGGCAATCGCGATGGCGTACGTGCGGAGCAGGCCGGACTGCACGCGCGCGACCTCGCCTCCGACCTGGATCGTCCCAGATCCGATCTCGTCGAGCGAGCGCTCGACGACGGGCTCCTCGACGTTCCGCCGGAGCGCCACCGACAGCGCAGCGGCCGGACGGTAGAAGAGCGCGTCGTACGCTTCGTCGAAGTAGAGCTTGTGCTCCAGGACGCGCCACGTGCCGGGGCTCGTGACGAGTTCGCGTCCGGCCCGGAACGCACGCCGTGCGAAGAAGAAGCCGATGAGGCCGAGGCTGACGGCGATCGCACTCGTCCAGTAGTCCTCCGCGACCGTGGCGTGCACGAGCGGCTCGGCCGTCTCGTCGATCCAGTGCAGGAATGGCTCCCACACTCCGGGGATCACGACGAGCCCGCCGATCGTCGCGAGCACCGCCAGCACGCCGACCGGGATGAGCATGGAGAGCGGCCCTTCGCCGTGCCCTTCGTGCGTGTGCTTCTGCACGAGCTCGCTCGGTTCGCCGCGGAAGACGGCGAAGTAGAGGCGGAACGTGTACAGGCCGGTGAGCAGCGCTCCGATCAATCCGGCGGCGTAGAGCGTGTAGCCGAGCGCGTCTCCGCTCGCGAATGCCGCCGCGACGATGCCGTCCTTCGACCAGAACCCCGCGAAGATGGGGATCCCGGCGAGCGAGAGGGCTCCAGCAAGGAACGCGAGATGCGTCCGTGGCATGACCGACTTCAGCCCACCCATCTTGCGGATGTCCTGCTCGCCGCCGAGATGGTGGATCACGACGCCGGCCGACATGAAGAGCAGCGCCTTGAAGAAGGCGTGTGTCATCAGATGGAAGATCGCGTAGCCGTAGGCTCCGATCCCGGCCGCGAGGAACATGTAGCCGATCTGCGACATCGTCGAGTACGCGATCACGCGCTTGATGTCCCACTGCACGAGCGCGATGACACCGGCCACGAGCAGCGTGACCGCGCCGAGGATCGCGGCGAGGTGCTGCACATCGGGTGCTGCCTCGAAGATCGGACTCGCGCGGACCAGGAGGTAGACGCCCGCCGTCACCATCGTCGCGGCGTGGATGAGCGCGGAGACTGGAGTCGGGCCCTCCATCGCGTCGGGAAGCCAGGTGTGAAGCGGAATCTGGGCGGACTTCGCTACTGCGCCGCCGAGCAGCCCCAGCGCGACGAGGTTCACGGTCGTCGACGACAGCGAGTCGACGTCTTCGAACACGCCCAGGTACTCCAGGGTGCCCGTCTCCCAGATGAGCAGCACGAGGCCGAGCGCGAGCGTCGCGTCGCCGATCGCGTTCATCACGAATGCCTTCTTGGCGGCGGCGACCGCTTCCGGCTTGTGGTGCCAGAAGCCGATCAGCAGATACGACGCGAGACCGACGAGGCCCCAGCCGACGAGCAGGAGCAGGAAGTTCCCCGCCTGCACGAGCAGCAGCATCGAGAAGACGAAGAGCGACATGTACGCGAAGAAGCGACGCTCTTCGTCGTCGCCCTCCATGTAGCCCATCGAGTACCAGACGATGAGCCCGCCGACGCCGGAGACGACGAGCATCATCGTGCTGGAGAGCGTGTCGAGCAGGATCTGCACCTCGACCCGGAAGTCGCCCGACTCGAGCCAGGTGTAGGCGGTCGAGACGATCTCGCGGTCGCCGTGTCCCTCGGCCCAGAGCCCGAAGAAGGCGACGAGCGCGCCTCCGAACGCGATGAACGTCGTCAGCGTCGAGATCCACGCCGCCGTCTTGCGCGAGATCCGCGTCCCGGCGAGCGTGATCGACAGCGCCCCGGCGAGCGGCGAAAGGAGGCAGATCCAGGCGCCGGCGATCATCCGGTCATCCGCGGAGCGCGCTCGCCTGGTCGACGTCGAGGAGCATGCCGCGTCGCGCCATCGCGACGATGAGACCGAGGCCGATCGCGACCTCGGCGGCAGCGACCGCCATCACGGCGAGCGCGAAGATCTGGCCGCTCAGATCACCCTGCTGGCGCGCGAACGCGATGAACGTGAGGTTCGCCGCGTTCAGCATGAGCTCGAGCGAGAGGAGGACGATGAGCGGGCTGCGTCGCATCATCACGCCGAGCGCGCCGATGCCGAACAGCATCGCCGCGACGATCAGGTACCAGCCGACGTCCGGCCCGTCCACCTACGCGAGCTCCTCTTCCTTCTCGCGCGTGGTCCCGAGGACGACGCCGCCGATCGCCGCGACCAGCAGCACGATCGACGTGATCTCGAACGCAAGCAGGTGGTCGGTGAGGAACGCCTCTCCGATTGCGGCCGGGCTCCCGAACGACGCCGAGACGTCGGCGGGGTCCGTGAGGTTGTCCCCCCAGGCGAGCCCGAGCACGACGACGATCTCCGTGAGCAGAGCGACTGCCGCGACGATGGCGGCTCCTCGCAGCAGCGGCGGCCCGCCGGCCCACGGAGCGTCCGCGCGTCCGCCGAGGTAGGCGACGACGAAGAGGAACATCACCATCACTGCGCCCGCGTAGACGAGCACCTGCGCGGCGGCGAGGAACTCGGCGGAGAGCAGCAGGAACAGGACGGCGAGCGAGGCGAGGTTCCCGATGAGCGACAGCGCGGAATAGAACGGGTTGGTCATGCTCACCACGGCGACGCCCGTACCGAGGCACGCGCCCGCGGCGACGAACCACACGATCCAGACGATCACGTTTCCCATCAGCTGTCCGTCTTGTACGACGGCTCGGGCGTGTCGAAGCGGGCGGCGTCCGCGACGGGAACGCGCTTGATCGGCTCGGCGAGGAGCATGTCCTTGGTGTAGATGAGGTCGTCGCGCGAGTACTCGGCGATCTCGAACTCGTTGCCGAGCGTGATCGCGTCGAAGGGACACGCGAGCTCGCAGTAGCCGCAGAAGATGCAGCGGCTCATGTTGATCTCGTAGATGCGCGCGTAGCGCTCGCCGGCGGAGACGCGGTCCTCGGCGGTGTTCTCCTCCGCGACGACGCGGATGCAATCAGCGGGGCACGCGGCCGCGCAGAGCGAGCAGCCGACGCACTTCTCGAGGCCGTTCTCGTGCTTCCAGAGCCGGTGCCGGCCGCGGAAACGCGGATACACCGGCCGCTTGTACTCGGGGTACTGCTGCGTGATCGGCTTCCGGAAGATCTGCCGGAAGGTCACGCCGAACCCCTTGATCGTGCCCATCGAGCGGGAGGTCACAGCGCCACCACCAGGATGGCCGTGATGACGGCGTTGATCGTGGCCACCGGGAGCAGCACCTTCCAGCCGAACGACATCAGCTGGTCGTAGCGCAGCCGCGGGAGCGTTGTTCGCATCCAGATGAAGAGGAAGAGAAGGATGACGAGCTTGCCGATGAACCACAGCGGGCCCGTCCACGACGGTCCGTCGAACCCCGGGCCGTGCCAGCCGCCGAGGAAGAGGGTCACGCACAGCGCCGACAGCGTGATCAGGTTGATGTACTCGGACATCGAGAAGAGCCCGAAGCGCATTCCGCCGTACTCGGTGTGGTATCCGGCGACGAGCTCCTGCTCGGCTTCCGGAAGGTCGAACGGCGCACGCGCCGTCTCCGCCGTGCCCGCGAGCAGGAAGACGATCAGCCCGATGAACTGCGGGGCTGCGTACCACCAGGTGTCGTCCTGCGCGGCGACGATCTCCGTCAGCGAGAGCGTCCCCGCCATGATCACGACGCCGAGCACGGAGAGGGCGAGCGAGACCTCGTACGAGACGAGCTGAGCGCAGGTCCGCATCGAGCCGAGCAGTGCGTACTTCGAGTCCGACGACCAGCCGCCGAGGATGAAGCCGTACACGCCGATGGAGCCGACGGCGAAGATCAGGATCAGGGCGATGTCGAGGTCGGCGACCTGGCCCGGGATGTACACGCCGCCGATCTCCCAGCCGGGTCCGAACGGGATCACCGAGAAGGTCACGAGGGCGGTGAACGTCGCCAGGAACGGCCCGAGGATGAACGCCCAGTTGATGGCCTCGGTCGGCTGGAAGCTCTCCTTGTTCAGCAGCTTCAGGAGGTCGGCGATCGGCTGCAGCAGTCCGCGCGGGCCAGCGCGATTCGGCCCGTAGCGGAGCTGCATTCGCGCCATGACCTTGCGCTCGGCGAGCGTGAGGTAGGCGAAGGTCACCATCACGAGGTTGATGATCACGAAGGCCTGGATGAGGCTCACCCACCAGTCGACGGGCTGCGTCATGCCTTCGCGACCTCGACCGTGAGGTGCAGATCGCCCGCGTTCTCGTCGGCGACGCGCACGACGCCTTCGATCAGCTGCCGGTTGACGCGTGCGCTCAAAGCGACGGAGGTTCCGTTCGACCTGACGACGACGTCGTCACCGGTTCCGATGCCGAGCGTCCGAGCGTCGGCCGGGGACAGCTCGACCTCCCGCCCGGGACGTTGGAAGCCGAGCTCGGGGACACGGTCGACGGCCGGGCCCGAGAAGAGCGGGCGGTAGCGCTGGAGCTTCAGGCCACTCGCGGCCTCGTCGGTCGACGACGGGGTCGTTGCGGGAGCGGGAACGGAGTACGCATGACGCGCCGGTAGCGGGGCGTGTGGGCCGAGGTCGTCCAGGGTGAGATCGCGGAAGAGGTGCTCGGCCAGCTCCGCGAACACCCCTGCCGCATGGGGCGCGACCTCGACGTCGAAGCGCGCCGCGAGCTTCGAGATCCAGGCGAGCTCGTCGGGGCACGGAGGGGGGACGGCGCGACGCAGGCGCTGCACGCGTCCCTCGAGGTTCATGGAGGTCCCGTCGCGCTCGAGCGAGGCGGTCGCCGGCAGGATCAGGTCGGCCCAGCCGCCGGCGAGCTCGTGGAACATGGTCAGCACGATCACGCGCTTCGCGCCTTCGGCGAGTACGCGCACGTCGGGATTCGCCGCTGCCTCGTCGCCCGAGACCAGCAGGAGCTCGATGGGCTCGGGATTCGTCTCGTCGGCATCCGCGGCGACCGCCCACCCGAGCGCGACGCCATGCGGGTTCGATGCAGCCGGCAGATGGAAGGCGCCGCTTCCCGCCTTTGCTTCGAGTCCGAGGTCGTGGGCGAGCTCTGCGATTCGCGCTCCGCCGCCTCCGCCGGAGCCCGACCAGACGAGGACGGCGCGCTCCGAGGCGGCGAGTCTCTGTGCGAGCCGACTGCGTCCTGCCGCCAGCGTACGGCAGACCTCCGCGCCCGAGCCAGGCGGGACCTTCTCCGTGCCCGTCGGAGAGAAGGTGACGACCTCGGCACCACGTCGCCGCGCTTCCCTGATCCAGAGGTCGACGATGGGCGCGCGCTCGACGACCGGATCGTCGCCGACCACGACCACGATCTCCGCCTCAGCGATCCCGCTGAGCGGAAGGCGGAACGCCTCGAGCACGTTCGACGTGGCCTCGGGGAGGACGGCCGAATGAGCGCCCGCGCCACCGCGCAGCAGGCGCCCGAGCGCGTACGCGATCTCCGTCGTCTCCGAGCCCGAGAGCGCCGTGACGATCGACCCGGCGGACTCGCGCAGCATCGTCTCGGCCTCGTCGAGCGCATCGTCCCAGGAGATCTCCTCGAGTCCCTTCCTCCCACGGCGTAGCGGCGCGGTTATGCGGTCGTCGGCTCGCAGGTGCGGGTACGAGTAGCGGCCCTTGTCGCAGAGCCAGCCACGATCGACCTCGGGATGGTTGCGCGAGAGGATCCGCTTGACCTTGCCCTCGCGGATCGTCGCGGACGTGTTGCAGCCGACCGCGCAGCCCGTGCACACGGTCGGCACGTTCTGGATGTCCCAGGGCCGTGCGTCGAAACGGTAGAGCGTCGAGGTGAGCGCGCCGACGGGGCAGAGCTCGACGACGTTGCCGGAGAAGGGCGAGCGATACGGCTCGTCCTCGAAGGTCGCGATCTCCGTGCGCGCGCCGCGATTCCTCGCGATCAGCTGCCCGTCTTCGGCAACGTCCTCCGAGAACCGCGTGCAGCGGTAGCAGAGGATGCAGCGCTCGCGGTCGAGCGCGATCAGCGGCGAGACGGGGATCGGCTTGTCGACCGTGAGCTTCGCGAACGACATGCGCGTGTTGCCCGGCCCGTAGCGGAAGGTGAGGTCCTGGAGCGGGCACTCGCCACCCTTGTCGCAGACGGGGCAGTCGAGCGGGTGGTTCACGAGGATGAACTCGAGGGTCGCCTCCTGCCCCTCCGCCGCTTTCGCCGAGGTCGCGCTCGTCTTGATGGTCATCCCGTCGGTCACGGTGAGCGTGCAGCCGGCCTGGAGCTTCGGCATTCCCTCGATCTCGACGAGGCACATGCGGCACGCGCCGACGGGAGGCCCGAGACGCGGCTCGTAGCAGAACACCGGAATCTCGATTCCGGCCACCTGCGCCGCCTCGACGAGGCCCGTTCCCTTCGGTACCTCGACCTGGCGTTCGTCGACCGTGACCGAGACGAGCTCAGACATGCGCCGCCTCGTGGCCGTGCTGTTCGTGCATCTCGGACGGCGCGAGGATCCCCTCGAGCGAGGACTCGCCGTCGAAAGGGCAGCGGCCGAGGTCGATGTGCGCCTGGTATTCGTCGCGGAAGCGGTCGACGTAGCTGAGCACCGCGATCGCGTCCGAGTCGCCGAGCGGGCAGAGGCACTTGCCCATGATCCGGTCGCAGACCGAGAGGAGCAGGTCGAGATCGGCCTGCGACGCGCGGCCGTCCTCGATCTTCTGGAGGATCTGCGTGACCCACTTCGTACCGACGCGGCACGGCGTGCACTTCCCGCACGACTCGTGCTCGTAGAACTGCGAGACGCGGATGCCGAGCTGCACCATGCAGCAGCGGTCGTCGATGACGATCACGCCCGCCGACCCGATCGACGAGCCCGCCTCGACGAGCGAGGTGAAGTCCATCGTCGTGTCGATGTCGTCGGCCGTGAGCACCGACGTCGACGAGCCGCCCGGGATGACCGCCTTCAGCGCGCGCCCGCTCGGGACGCCGCCGCCGACGTCGTAGATCAGCTCTCGCATCGAGATCCCGTGCGGAAGCTCGTAGTTGCCGGGGTTCACGACGTCGCCCGAGAGCGAGAAGACGCGCGTGCCGGTCGAGTTCTCGACGCCGAGCTTCGCGTACTCCGCGCCGCCCATCTCGAACACCGGTGTCACGGTCGTGATCGACTCGACGTTGTTCACTGCGGTCGGTGCGGCGTAGAGGCCCGCGATCGCGGGGAACGGCGGCTTCGTCCGCGGCTGTCCGCGCTTGCCCTCGAGCGACTCGAGGAGCGCCGTCTCCTCGCCGCAGATGTATGCACCCGCGCCGCGATGGATGACGACGGTGACACCGCCGAGGAGATCGGCTGCGCGGATCGCCTCGAGCGAGTCGCGCAGGACCTCGAACTCGCGCTCGTACTCGCCACGGATGTACACGAAGACGTGCTGCGACTGGATCCCGTGCGCGGCGATGAGGCAGCCCTCGAGGAAGCGGAACGGGACGCGCAGCATGATCTCCCGGTCCTTGAAGCTTCCCGGCTCCGACTCGTCGGCGTTCACGACGAGGTAGTGCGGCTTCGCGAGCTGGTCGGGCTTGGGCACGAACGACCACTTGCGGCCCGTCGGGAAGAAGGCGCCGCCGCGGCCGCGCAGGCCCGAGGCGTCCAGCTCTGCGATGACCTCGTCGGGTGCCATGGCACGCGCCTTGCGCAGCGCGGAGAAGCCGCCAGCCCGCTCGTACGCCGCGATGTCGAGCACGGCGCCGCCGTCGGTCCCGGCGAAGACGATCTGCGGGCGCTCAGGCACCGCGCAGCTCCTCGACGATCCCCGCCACGTCCTCGGCCTTTACCCGAAGCCGGTGTCGGTTGTCGATCGCCACGATCGTCGCCCAGCCACAGCCGCCGAGACACTCGATCGTTCCAAGCGTGTACTCGCGGTTCTCCGAGGTCGAGCCAGCGGTGACGCCGAGCTCGCGCTCGAAAGCTTCGAGCACCTGTTGCGCACCGGCAAGGGCGCAGGAGACGTTCGTGCACACCTCGACGCGCCTGCGCCCGACGGGTTCGAGGTAGTACTGGTCGTAGAAGGACGCGATCGAGAGGCAGTACGCGGGCGTCAGCTCGAGCGCGTCGGCGACCTCGCGAATCGCGTCCGGCGAGAGCCACCCGTCGTTTTGCTCCTGCGCGATCCGCAGCGCCGGCATGACTGCCGACAGCGGGTCGGGGTAGCGCTTGCGGAGCGACCTGATCTCCGACGTGACACTCATCGGTCGGCGTCCCCCATGACGGGATCGAGCGAGCCGCCGGCCGCGATGAGGTCGGCGATGAGCAGGCCCTGCACGATCGTCGCGGTCGCCTGCAACGCCGCGAAGCTCGGCGCACGGAACTTCACGCGCCACGGCCGCGCTCCGCCGTCGGAGACGAGGTAGCAGCCGTTCTCGCCACGGGGCGACTCGATCGCGACGTAGACCTCGCCCTCGGGCACCCTGAACCCCTCGGTGACGATCTTGAAGTGGTGGATGAGCGACTCCATCGAGGTGTGGAGCTCGTGCCGCGGTGGCAGCACGACCTTGCGGTCGTCGGCGATCCACGGCTCGCCGTCCATTGCGTCGAGGCGGTCGAGGCACTGGCGGACGATGTGCACCGACTCGCGCATCTCGTCCATGTGCACGCGGTAACGGTCGTAGACGTCACCTCCGCCGTAGACCGGGACCTCGAAGTCGACCTCGTCGTAGGCGAGATAGGGCATGTCGCGCCGCAGGTCCCAGTCGACGCCGGTCGAGCGCAGCATCGGCCCCGACTGCGCGAGCGCGAGCGCGTCGTCGGCGGAGAGCAAGCCCACACCCTTCGTTCGCTCGAGCCAGATCGCGTTGCGGTCGAGAATCGCCTCGTACTCGTCGACCGAGTTCGGCATCGAGTCGCAGAACTTCCGCGCCTCGCTCGTGAAGTCGGGCGGCAGATCCTCGGCGATGCCGCCTACCTGGACGTAGCGGGTGTGCATCCGCGTTCCGCCCGCCATCTCGAAGAGGTCGAGGATCTGGTCGCGGTCGTCGAAGCAGTACCAGAACAGCGAAATCGCTCCGAGCTCGAGCGCGGACGTGCCCAGCCAGACGAGGTGCGAGTGGATGCGGTTGAGCTCGGCCATCGCCATCCGCGCCCAGGTCGCGCGCCGCGGGACCTCGATCTCGAGCAGCTTCTCGATCGCGAGCACGTACAGGAGCTCGTTCGCGTGGAACGAGACGTAGTCGATGCGGGGTGCGTACGTCACCGACTTCCACCACGACTTGTGCTCCATGTTCTTCTCGAAGCCGGTGTGGAGGTAGCCGATGACGGCGCGGATGCCCGCGACGGTCTCGCCGTCGAGGTCGACGACGAGTCGGAGGACGCCGTGCGTGGACGGGTGGTTCGGCCCGAAGTTGACCCGCAGGATGTCCTCGAGGCGGTGCTTGTCGGGATCGACCTCGAGGATCGTCGGGACCGGGTGCGGGATGCGCGTTCCCTCGTAGACGCGCGTGGACGGAAGGACCGACATCAGTCCTCGTCCGAGAAGCGGACGGGCTCGCCGCCGAGCGGATAGTCCTTGCGAAGCGGGTGTCCCTCCCAGTCCTCGGGCATGAGGATCCGCACGAGGTTCGCGTGGCCCTCGAAGCGGATACCCATCATGTCCCAGGCCTCGCGCTCGAACCAGTCGGCGGCGGGCCAGACGGGAAGGACGCTCGCGATCGGCTCGCCGTCGTCGAGCCACACCTGTACTCGCAAGCGGACAGGATCGTCGGAGACGCGGAGCAGGTGGTACGAGACCGAGAAGCGCTTCGGCTTCGGATCCGGCACGCGTTCGAGACCCTGCGAGCCGGGAGCGTGAATGTCGCGCCCCGCCGTCGTGCCGATGTAGCCGGCAACTTCCTGTTCGCCCCAGCCGAGGTAGTCGGCCGCCGCGATGTCGGAGAGAAAGTTGAAGCCGTGCTCGTCGCGCAGCGACGTGCACGCCTCGATCAGCCGCGCGGGATCGACGACGAGCGTCGTCTCGCCGAAGGACTCGCGCGTCTCGACCACGCCCGGCACGGATGCGTAGGCGCTCACTCCGCCACCCCGCGGATCTCGTATGCGGGCGGGACGCCGCCGCGGATCTTCTCGTGCAGCCGCACGATCCCCTCCATCAGTGCCTCGGGTCGTGGCGGGCAGCCGGGCACGTGGATGTCGACCGGGACGATCTTGTCGACGCCCTGGAGAATCGTGTAGTTGTTGAACATCCCGCCGGAGCTCGCGCAGGCGCCCATCGCGATCACCCATTTCGGCTCGAGCATCTGGTCGTACACCTGGCGCAGCGGCGGCGCCATCTTGTGCGTCACCCGCCCCGAGATGATCAGCAGGTCGGCCTGGCGCGGCGACGAGGAGAACCGCTCCATCCCGAAGCGCGCGATGTCGTAGCGCGACGAGACGATCGACATCATCTCGATCGCACAGCAGGCGAGCCCGAAGGTGTCCGGCCACATCGAGTTCGACTGCGCCCAGGCGACGGCCTTCTCG
Organism: uncultured Gaiellaceae bacterium; assembly: GCA_963740105.1. Lineage (GTDB taxonomy): Bacteria > Actinomycetota > Thermoleophilia > Gaiellales > Gaiellaceae > GMQP-bins7. Next base: position 152,358 of record CAVUCT010000007.1, on the reverse strand, counting down.
ACCGTCGTGAGGAGCAGCGCATCCTCCATCTCCTGCACCTCGCGCTCGAACACCCCCGGCCCGCGCTCGGGCCAGAGCACGCGCTCGGACTGGAGGCCTGCCTTGGCGAGCGGGCGGTCGCTCACGACCGGCAGCTCTCGTCTCACTGCCAGTTGAGTGCCCCCTTCCGCCACACGTAGACGTAGGCGACGCCGAGGATCGCGATGAACACGAGGAACTCCCCGATCCCGAACCAACCGAGTGCGTCGAGCTGCACGGCGAGCGGGTAGAGAAACACGATCTCGATGTCGAAGAGGATGAAGAGGATCGCCGTCAGGTAGAAGCTGACGGTGAAGCGGCGCTCACGGCTCGGCGCGCCCTCCGAGACGCCCGACTCGAACGGGAGCATCCGCGCCTTCGTACGGGAAACCGGCCGGCCCGGGAGGATGAACGACGCGGAGATCATCGTTGCGGGGATGGCTGCCGCGAAGATGGCGTAGAAGAGGAAGGGCAGCCAGTTCGAAAGCACGATGACCCCCGGAGCGTCGAGACTGCGCCGAGCCTAGCACTCCCCCTTCCGGCGCACGAAGGGTTCGAGAAACCCGCACAGAATGAGCGATACGAGTGTTACAAAGTCGCAGCTGGACCCCGCGACCCCGTCCGCTACCATCAGCCCATGGCAACCGTCGAGCATCCCACCGACACCCTGATCTCCCTCACGCCCGTCGCGGCGGAGAAGATCAGGGAACTCATGGCCGAGGAGGACGACGCGACGACGCTCGTGCTTCGCGTCGCGATCCAGGGTGGCGGATGCTCCGGGTTCCAGTACGGCCTCGGCTTCGATGCCGGTGCGGCCGAAGGTGACCTGGAGCTCTCGCTCGAGGGCATCCCGGTCGTCGTCGATCCGTACTCGGCGCCGTACTTGCGCGGAACCACGATCGACTTCCTGAACTCGATCTCCGAGTCGGGCTTCAAGATCGACAACCCGAACGCCGTCTCCTCGTGTGGCTGCGGCCACTCCTTCCAGGTGGAAGAGGGCGAGGAACTGCCCGAAGGCACCGAGGTGGGCGGCTGCGGTTCGGGCTGCTCGCACTGACGACGTCTCGCTCTCGGCGCCGTCACACTTGAGTTCGTCGTAGCGGTGTCGTAGGCTCGCGCCGTCAGCTGACCGGGAGGAACACGTGAGGACTTTCTACTGGGCGTGGGCGATGATCCTCTTCGTAGCGATCGTGGTGCAGATCGGGCTCGCCGGATACGGCGCGTTCTACGCGGCGAACAAGCTCGAGGACGAGGGGTCGACCATCGACGAAGACGTATTCTTCGACGGCTTCGAGCTCCACGCCGGTTGGGGGTACCTCGTGATGCTGCTCGGGCTGCTCTTCATGGTCGTCGGCCTCATCGCCGGCATCGGGAAGTGGCGCCTCGGTCGGCACGGCCTGCTCTTCGCGCTGCTCTTCATCCAGCTCTGGCTCGCCTGGATCGGATTCGAGCTGCCGTTCCCGGTCGGCTTCCTGCATCCGATCAACGCCGTTCTCATCGCGGGGCTGAGTGGGTGGATCGTCTGGGACGAGTGGCAGCTCTGGCGCGCGAGGAAAGCGGGGGCCGGGCCGGTCCCACCCGAGCCGGCGTAGCTACTCGGGCTCGTTGTGGTGCTCGGCGCCGATGAGGAACGGTGTGCTGACGCCTGCGTAGGCGACGTGCATGGTGAGGCCCTCGGCCGCGTGAGGGAGGTTGTGGCAGTGGTCCATCCAGATACCCGGGTTGTCGGCGCGGAACGCCACCACGTATTTCTCACCGGGTGAGACGTTCAGCGTGTCGGACCACCACGGGCTACCCGTCGACGGCACGCCGTCGCGGCTCAGCACGAGGACGTGATGGCCGTGGAGGTGCATCGGATGCACCACGTTCGTGTCGTTGGTCACGGTCATCTCGACGAGATCGCCTTCCTCGACGATGAACGTGGGCACGTCGGGGTAGATCCCTCCGTTGATCGCCCATTGCCGACCCGGCCGACCGTCGAAGAACCCGGGCTTCCGCGTCACCTTCAGCTCGAAGCGGCGATCGTACGACGACATCGCGCCGAACGGGGTCGGCGCCGGAGTGCCGTACGCGAGCGCGTCGAACTCGCCGGCGGGCACCTGCTCGCCGCGCGCAGGCGCGCGGTGTGGGCTCAACCCGATGGAGACGTCCGACCCTTCGATGGCGAGCCGCACTGACCCCGGCGGCTGGACGTAGCCGACGTCCAATCGCCCGCCCGCGGCGAGCGGCAGCGCAATGTTCTCGAGTTCGGTCGGCGCGTTGAGGTCGGTGCCGTCGATCGCGAGCACGCGGAACGGTGTCCCCGAGAGCGTGAGGGTTTGGCCGAAGCTGTCCGTGTTGACCAGACGCAGACGCACGGGCGTGGCTGCTGCGATCGTCTGGCGCCCCGAGGAGTCGTCCCCGTTCAAGGTCGGAACGCCGTCGAACGTGTGCACCGCGACGGCGAGGTCGACTCCCGGCGGTTTCTCGGGTGGCTCGACGACGAAGACGCCGAAGAGGCCCCGCCGGACCTCCTTCGACGAGACCTGGTGCGTGTGGTACCAGAACGTTCCTACCTGGTCGACTCGGAATCGATACGTGTACCGCTGGCCGGGGAGGACAGCGTTCTGCGTGACGCCGGCCACGCCATCCTCGGCGTTCGGGACGTCCACACCGTGCCAGTGGATCGTCACCCCTTTGTCGACATCGTCGTTCTCGAGGACCACTTCGACGTCGTCGCCCTGTCGCACACGAAGCTCCGGCCCCGGCGACATGCCGTTGAAGGTCAGCGCCTCGACGCTGCGACCCGACGCCAGTCGGATCGTCGCGCTCCTCGCGACCAGCGCAAAGCGCGCGTCCGGGGCAGCCACCTGTGCTCCATGGAGATCGGTCACGCTGAGCCCTCCTGGTCCGTGTGCGTCGTGGGCCGTGGGCTCGGAGCCTCCGCCGAAGTCGTGCGCGCCGTAGGACATGACGCTGTACGTCGCCGGGATCCGGCTGTCCCACCACGCGTTTCCGATCACGGCAAGGACGCCGACGACCGCGACGCAGACGGCCGCGGCGGCTGGGATGACGATGCGACGCCTCACGCCGCGCAATCGTCGCACGCCCCGGAGCCGCAGTGGCGCCTAGCATTGGCCGCCGATGACCGGGGAGCCAGCGCTGCGTGTCGCCGTCGTCGGCTCCGGGCCGGCTGCCTTCTACGCGACCGGAGCACTCCTCGCGAGCCAGGAGCCTCGTGTCGAGGTCGACATGATCGAGCGGCTGCCGACACCCTGGGGGCTCGTCCGCCTGGGTGTCGCGCCCGATCACCCGCAGCTCAAGACGGTCTCGCGCGCCTTCGAAAAGATCGCCGCTCGGCCGGGCTTTCGCTTTTTCGGGAACGTGGAGGTCGGGCGCGACGTCACGCACGACGAGCTCGCGTCGCTCTATGACGCGGTGGTCTATGCCGTGGGCTCGCAGACGGATCGGCGCCTCGGCATCCCCGGGGAAGATCTGCCCGGGTCGTGGGCGGCGACCGAGTTCGTCGCCTGGTACAACGGCCACCCCGACTTCCAGCACCTCGAGTTCGACCTCTCCCACGAGCGCGCGCTCGTCATCGGGAACGGCAATGTCGCCCTCGACGTCGCGCGGATGCTCGCCCTGACCCGGGAGGAGCTCGCGCCGACCGATACGACGGACGCTGCGATCGACGCGATCGTCTCGTCGGGCATACGCGAGATCGTCGTCCTCGGGCGGCGCGGTCCCGTTCAGGCGGCGTGGACGTCGACCGAGCTCGGCGAGCTGGGCGAGCTGGCGGGAGCGGACGTCGTCGTCGATCCGACCGAGCTCGATCTCGATCCCTTCAGCGAGGCGGAGCTCGAAGCCGCGTCGAACGTCGTCAAGCGAAACGTCGAGATCCTGCGCGAGTTCGCGTCTCGCGAACCAGGAGGGCAAGCCACGTGTCCTGCGGCTCCGCTTCTGCACCTCACCCGTCGCGATCCTCGGGGAGGAACGCGTGGAGGGGGTGGAGTTCGTCCACAACCGCCTGGAGTCGGACGGTCGAGGATCGGTTCGTGCGGTCGCGACCGACGAGCGGGACGTGATCCCGTGCGGGATCGTCTTCCGCAGCGTCGGCTACCGCGGCGTCGGCGTGTCCGGGGTGCCGTTCGACGAGCCGGCCGGCACGATGCCCAACGCCGAGGGGCGCGTCCTCGATGAGGGTGGAGCTCCCATTCGGGGCTTGTACTGCGCCGGCTGGATCAAGCGCGGCCCGACGGGTGTTATCGGGACGAACAAGAAGGACGCGACCGAGACCGTCGAGCTCCTCCTCGAGGATGCCCGCGCCGGACGGCTCCCGGAGCGCTCGGATCAGTGCGTCGACGAGCTCCTCGCTGCTCGTGGCGTGCAGATCGTGACGTACCAGGGCTGGGAGGCCATCGATGCGGTGGAGACCAGCCGTGGCGCCGAGCACGGCCGCCCGCGGATCAAGCTCGTGACCCGGGACGAGCTCCTCCAGGCAGCGAGGAACGCGTCCTCGTAGCACCCTCTACGAGCCCGGCTGCCCCGGTTGCTCGGGCCCGATGCGGTACGGCCTCATCATCTCGTTGTCCTCGTGCTCGACGATGTGGCAGTGCCAGACGAACTGGCCGGGCGTCGAGAATCGCGCGCGCACCCGCGTGACCTGTCCCGGATACGCGATGACGGTGTCCTTGACGCCGGACTCCCAGGGCTCGGGCGGCGTTGTCACCCCGTCCGTCCGGAGAGGAGACGCGACCTCCTCGCCGTCGAGCACGAGACCCTCACGCCCCACGACCTCGAACGTCACCTCGTGGATGTGCATCGGGTGCGCATCGCCCGTGAGGTTGAACATCTCCCACACCTCGGTCGCGCCGACGACCGGGTTCTCGGTCACGGCGTCGTGCCACTTCCGCTCGGTCCAGATACCGGCAGCCACCGTCCCGAGGAGGGCCTCGACCGGGCCCTCAAGCTCCTCCTCCGTCTCGGTGGCGCCTTCCGCAGCCTTCTCGATGAGAGCGAGGCGTCGCGTGATACGTCTCCGGCGGAAGCGGCGTGGTCGCGGGCAATCGGAGGAATCGGGGCGGCGTCGAGTCGTCGGCGTCGATCGCCGGCACGACGCGGTATTGCAAGACCCGCCCCGTGGTGTCGGGATCCGACTCGTGGAAGTCGACACCCGGAGTGCCCCCGCCGAACGGCTCGTCAGGTCCGACGTTTCGCAGGACGTGGCTCCCTCGGGGAACGTTCGTGAAGTCGACGATCAGGTCGGCCCGCTCCGCCAAGCCCAGCAGTACGCGATTGCCGTTTCCGGCGGTGAGGTTCACCGGTGCCGCGAGGAACCCGCCTTCGTTGCCGATCTGCCACACCTCGACCCCTGGGATGTCGTTGAAGTCGAGGATCAGGAAGCGCGACTGGCAGCCGTTCAGGAGGCGGAATCGGTAGCGGCGCTGCTCGACCTCGAGGAACGGCCACGTGTTCCCGTTCACCATGATCGTGTTCCCGAAGAACTCGGGATTCCAGATCGGCGCGAACGGCCCGACCGGAACGTAGGGGTCGACGATTCGATCGAAGAACTCGCGAGTGTCCGGATAGAACAGCGAGCCGTCCGCCTCGAAGGACCGGTCCTGGATCGCGATCGGGATCTCTCGGTACCGCTTGTTCGGCGGGAACTTGTCGTTCTCTCGTGGCGCCGGGCCGGGAAGCACGGCCTGTGCTCCGGTACGCGCGTCGGTGACGGTGTCGTCGGGTCCTCCGCGGATGAGATAGAAGCCCGCGGGGCCTGCGTAGACGTTGAGCCGGGTCATGCCGAGCGCGTGATCGTGGTACCAGATCGTCGATGCCCGGTTCGCATTCGGGTACTGGAAGGTCGCGAAGCCGCGTCCCCAGGTGACGCCGTAGGACGCGGCGGCCTTGCCGGCGAAGAAGCCGTACCAGCTCCCTTCCCGGGCATGGCTGCCCGGAATGTCGTTCGCGTCGGGCAAGTACCACGCCTCCGCGTAGCCGTCGCTGTCGTCGGCGACGCCCACTGCACCGTGAACATGCGTGACGATGGGAACCGGGCCCGTGTAGGGACCGGGTGTCTTCTCGAAGTCCGGCCGTGAGTCCCGTCCGTCCACACCCCCGGGCGGGTTCGCCCAATGCAGTGTCGGATCGACCGGGAGCAGGTGGGGCAGGTAGTTGCCGTCTTCGTCGACCAGCTCGTTGATCCACTTCACCCGGACGGGTCTGTTCCACTTCGCCTCGATGGTGAGCGAGGGCGCGTTGTGGACGCGCAGGCCGCGGTTGCTCTGGGCGACCTTCGCGCCGTACCCCCAGACCGTGGTCGGAGGTAGCCCCTGCGGCAGGATCTGCTGCTGGAACTGCTTCATCGAGATCTCGTAGTAGTCGATGTTCTTCCCGCCCCGTTCCACGATCGTGCCGGCGCTGGGCATGACCGGCGGCACCAGCATCGGTGTGACGAACTTCTCGACGACAGTCGGATCGAGCGTTCCGCCCGGAATCTGGGCCATAGCCACCGGACCGCTGGTGCCGGGGAGTCGTCCGAACAGATAGAACCCCGCGCTCGCCCCTCCGACCCAGGCCACGAACGAACGCCGTGAGAACTGCTGCGCGCTTCGCATCGGGAACCCCTTCCTCTACCCCGTCCCCCTCCGGGCCGGTGGGTCGAGCTTGAGCCCTTTAGTTCCCTCGTTCGAGGGGGTGTTCACCGATCGCGCTGCGGGATTCCCGCAGGCCTCAGCCGCGCAGGACATCGAGCGTGCGGTCGACGTCCGCTGGCGTGTTGTAGACATGCCACGAGGTGCGCAGCCGGCCACCGCGCACTGCCGCGCGGATGCCGGCCCGCTCGAGCTTCTCCGTTGCATCTGCGACGTCACAGAACACGATCGCGGAGTTGCTCGGCTCGAGCCCGAGCCCGGCACGAAAGCGGTTCGCGAGCGCAACGTCGTGCCCGTGAATCGCGTCGATTCCGACCTGCTCGATCACGCCGAGCGCCGCGGCGGTGGCGACCCACATGAACCAGGCCGGCGAGGTGTCGAGCCGGCGCGCGCTCGCCGCCAGGCGAAGTGGTCCGCCGAAGAACGTCTGTAGCGGGTCCTCTCCGGCGTACCACCCGGCGGCATGAGGAACGACCGTATTCATGCACTCCGGCCGAATTGCCATGAACGCCGTCCCGCGCGGCGACATCATCCACTTGTAGGCGTGCGCCACGACGACGTCGAACCGCGTGCTGGCGAACGGGAGCCAGCCGACTGCCTGCGTCGCGTCGACGACGGTGAGCGCTCCATTCTCCGCAGCGGCGGCTGCAACGGCCTCGAGTTCGGCGACCTCCCCCGACGCCATCTGGACGGCACTGAACGCGACGACGTCGACCTCCGGCCCGATCTCGGCAACGAGCTCGGCGGCCGGAACGAGCCGAACCGTGACCCCGCGGTGTTCTTGCACGAGGAACGGGAAGAGGAGCGAAGTGAACTCGACGTCGGGCGCGAGCACTCGTGCACCGTCGGGAATCGAGGCCGCCACGAGGCCGACGAACGTCGAGACGTTCGCTCCGATTGCGACCGTCTCGAACGGGACGCCGACGAGCCGGGCGAACGAGGCGCGAGCCTCCTCCCCGGGGATGCCCCAGTGCTCCCAGCTCGTCGTTCCCCCATGCCAATCGGCGAGTGCCATCTGGAGAGCGTCCCACGCCGGCTCCGGAGGGAGGCCGTACGACGCGGTGTTGAGATACGTGCCGGCTGGTTTCCAGAGCCGCGGTGCTTCTGCGAGTGAGAGCGGCTCCACCGCGGGGAGTCTGACGGGTCGGAGCTAGACTCGTGGTGATGGCCAAGGCAGTCGAGACCGAGGCTCTGTGGGGGGCAGAGACGGAGAAGGCGATCGCCAACTTCCCGGTCTCGGGTGAGCCGATCCCGATTCCGGTGGCGCGTTGGCTCGGCAGGATCAAGGCCGCATCTGCCCGCGCGAACGCGGACCTCGGGCTCCTCGACCACGAGCTCGCCGATCGCATCGCCTCGGCCGGAGATCGCATCGCGGCAGGCGAGTTCGACGACCAGTTCCCGATCGACGTCTTCCAGACCGGATCGGGCACGAGCTCGAACATGAACGCCAACGAGGTCATCGCGTCCCTCGCCGGCGACGACGTGCATCCGAACGACCACGTGAACATGGGCCAGTCGTCGAACGACGTCTTCCCGTCAGCCGTTCATCTGGCGGCGCTGGGGGAGCTCGCGAACGACGTGCTCCCGGCGCTCGAGCTCCTTGCCACGGCGCTCGAGCGGAAGGCCGCGGAGTTCGACGACGTCGTGAAGTCGGGACGCACGCACCTCATGGACGCCGTCCCCGTCACGCTCGGCCAGGAGTTCGGTGGCTATGCGGCGCAAATCCGGCAGGGGATCGCACGGGTCGAGGACGCGATGCCGCGACTCGGACAGATCCCGCTCGGTGGCACCGCGACGGGGACCGGCCTGAACACGCACGCCGAGTTCGCGGCACGCGTGCGCGACCTCCTCGCGGCAGACACGGGGCTGACGATCTCCGCCCCGGTCGATCACTTCGAGGCGCAGGCGGCCCGTGACGGCCTCGTCGAGGCCTCGGGCGCGCTCAAGGTCGTCGCCGTCTCGCTCACGAAGATCGCGAACGACCTCCGCCTCATGGGGTCGGGCCCGCGCGCGGGCCTCTCCGAGATCTTCCTTCCCGAGCTCCAGAAGGGCAGCTCGATCATGCCCGGCAAGGTGAACCCGGTCATCCCCGAGGTCGTGACGCAGGTGGCTGCGCAGGTGATCGGCAACGACACCGCAATCACCGTCGGCGGCATGGGTGGCCACTTCGAGCTCAACGTCTACATCCCGCTCATGGCGCGGAACCTGCTCGACTCGATCGAGCTGCTCTCGAGCGCGTCACGCCTGCTCGCGGAGCGGTGTGTCGACGGAATCGAGGCGAATCGCGAGCGCAACGAGCAGTACGCCGAGAGCACGCTTGCCGCGGCTACTGCGCTGAACCCGTTCATCGGCTACGACAAGGCGACCGAGATCGTGAAGGAAGCGACCGCATCGGGAAGACCCCTGCGGGAGGTGGCTCGAGAGGCGGGTGTCGACGACTCGATCCTCGACGAAGCGCTCGACTATCACGGCATGGCCAAGCCGCACGGCTGACCGGTTCTGCGTTTACCAATTGGCGGAGCGGGATACGGTGATTCCGTGCCCGGGTAGGCCGGGCGCATGGAGAGAGGGGAACGGAGTGAAAAGGCTTCTTGCATTGTCGGCCGCTTTCGTGGGAGCACTCGCAATCGGGCTCGTACCAGCGGGAGCGATCACGAACGGAACACCCGACGGGGAAGGACATCCCTACGTCGGGCTGATGGTCGCGTACGCCGACGCGAACGCGACACAGCCCCTGTGGCGGTGCAGCGGAACCCTGATGTCCGAGACGGTCTTCATGGTTGCCGGTCACTGCACGGAGGCACCTGCGCTGTCGGCGCGCGTCTGGTTCGATACAGATGTTCAGGCGCTGACCTGTGGCCTGCCGGGATTGACGGCGCCGAACTGCTACCCATTCGGAGGCGGCACGTCCGTCACGGGTGACGTCTTCACGCATCCGGACTACGACCCGAACGCCTTCTACCTTCACGACCTCGGGGTCGTCAGGCTCGACGCGCCGGTTACAGGGAGGGGCTTCGGTGCTCTTCCGTCCGAGGGCGCGCTGAGTGACCTGCCCAAGCACGCTTCCATCACCTCTGTGGGGTACGGGCTCCAGGCGAGCTTCCCCGTCAAGGCGTCGTGGAAGAACGAAGCGCTGCGCATCCGCATGGTCGCGACTCCGCGAATCAGTGGAATCGACAACAACTACGTGGGGGACTTTGCGTTCACGACCTCCCACGACGCGAGTAGAGGTGGGACCTGCTTCGGAGACTCGGGCGGGCCGAACTTCATCGGCGACTCGAACGTCGTCGGCGGGGTGACATCGTTCGGAACGACGAGCACGTGCAAGGGGCACAATGGCGCCTACCGCGTCGACCAGCCGGACGATCTCGAGTGGCTGGAGGACGAGTTCGGGCTCGAGCCCTCGTGAACTCGAGACGCTGCGAATGACTCAGAAGAGGGCCGCCTCCGGGCGGCCCTCTTCGTTTCAGCGCGTGTAGACGACGACGAGCTTGTCCGTGCCGGACTCGGCGCCCCACACCTCGCCCTCGCGACCGAGCAGTTGCCGTACCTCGGCAGTCGCGCTAGGCAGATCCACCCTGGCGTAAGCCTCGGTTGAAGGGTCGAAACGCCAGAGCGCATTGGCGCCGAAGTCCGTGAGCCAGACCTTGTCGCGCTCGTCGACGTAGACCGCGTAGATCATCGGGCTTGCTCCGGGAACCCGCCATTCGCGCCAGCGCTTTTGCCGCGGGTCGTACACGCCGGCCTTGCCTGCATTCCACTCGCTGATCCAGATGCGGCCGCGCGAGTCCGACCATGCGCGGCGCGCCCCCTGGCCACGGGTCGGCGGCTGGAGGATCGTCGCCTTGCCCGTGCGAACGTCGATCCGGCCGAGGTAGCTGCCCGCGAGCGACGCGTAGTAGACGTCGCCCGACGGCGTCGTCGTGATGCCGTACGGGCCCTCGCCGCGCGGGGCCTGGAACACGCGCACCTTGCCGATCTTCGGATCGAGGCGGCCGTAGATTCCGTTCTGCCCGGTGAACCAGAGCACACCTCGGTTGTCGAACGTCGCCGTGTTCAGGTTCGCGTACGCGCCGCCCGGCAGAGGGAAGCGTCGAACCTTCCGCGTGCGGGGGTCGACGCGCACGATGGCGTTGAGGCCGCCGTCCGTGATCCACGGCGCTCCGTCCGGGCCGACGATGACTCCGTGTGGTGCCGATCCGGTGCCGAGCCGAGTGAGCCGGCTCTTCCCGGTCTTCGGGTTCAGCCAGCCGAGCTGGCCCGTGTGCTGAGCCGTGTACCAAACGCCGCCGTCACGGGCCGGAGCGACGTCGTGTGGATGGGTGCCCGCGGGGACGGGAAACTCCCGAACGCGTAGCTGCCCTTGGTTCGACGGCGCAGCGCTTGCCGTTCCTGCCGCGAGTACGGCTGCGACCAGGACGGCGGCGTATCGGCCCACGTCTCTCAGTACGCGACCGCGCCGCGCCCGGTTTCCGCCGCGTGGCGCTGCTCGTCCGCGCGATACGACGAGCGTACGAGCGGGCCGGAGAACACCGAACCGAAGCCGAGCGCCTCGCCCTGCTCGCGGAACCAGCGGAACTCGTCGGGATGCACCCAGCGGTCGATCGGCGCGTGCTTCGGCGACGGCTGCAGGTACTGGCCGATCGTGACGACGTCGACGCCGTGCGCGCGTAGGTCGCGCATCGTCTCGACGACCTCGTCGTTCGTCTCCCCGAGGCCGACGATGATGCCGGACTTCGTCAGCACCGGATAGTCCGCGACCTCCTTGGCCCGCTCGAGCAGCCACAGCGCCTTGTCGTAGCTGGCCTTCGCGCCGCGCATTCGCGCATGGAGGCGGCGAACCGTCTCGATGTTGTGGTTGAAGACCTCGGGGCGCGTCGCGAGAACGATCGCGAGCGCCTCCTCTTCGAATCCGAGGAAGTCCGGCGTGAGGATCTCGACCTTCGCCGAGGGCAGCTTGCGCTTGATCGCGCGGATCGTCGCCGCGTAGTGAGCGGCGCCCCGATCGGGAAGGTCGTCGCGGTCGACCGAGGTGACGACGACGTGGGAGAGCTTCATCTGCGCCGCGGCCTGCGCGAGCCGGAGTGGCTCGAGCGGATCGGGCGGCCCGTCGGGCTTGCCCGAGTGCACGTAGCAGTAGCGACACGCGCGCGTGCACGTGTCACCGAGGATCTGGAAGGTCGCCGTGCCGCGACCCCAGCACTCGCCGATGTTCGGGCAACGCGCTTCCTCGCAGATGGTCACGAGGCCGCCTTCGCGCATGAGGTTCTTGACCTCGAAGTACTGGGAGGTGGTGCTCGGCGCGCGAACCTTCATCCACTCGGGGCGGCGCGGGCGCTCGGCGACGGGAAGCGATCTCTCCATCGCGATTAGTCTAGGCATCGTGGTCCCGGAGGCTCCTCTCGTGCGGAACGACGTCGGCCTGTACCCGGCCGGCGAGGGCTGGTTCGTCGTCAATGCACGCGACCTACGCTGGTTCGAGAGCGAGCTCGGTTTGTACACGATGTTCGACAGCGAGGAAGCGCGCTTCGAACAGGTCGGCGTGAACATCGGGATCCTCCGCCCGGGCGAGCCGAACTGCATGTATCACGCCGAGGACGCGCAAGAGGACTTCCTCGTGCTCTCAGGCGAATGTCTCCTCGTCGTGGAGGGACAGGAGCGACGTCTCAAGGCATGGGACTTCGTGCACTGCCCTCCGATGACGGAGCACGTCTTCGTCGGTGCGGGCGCCGGCCCGTGTGTCGTCGTGGGCATCGGCGCCCGTCGCAAGGGCCGAGCGCTCCGGTACGCGGTGAGTGAGACGGCGTTGAAATACGGCGCCGGGGTCGAGGAGGAGACCTCCGATCCGCGCGTCGCCTACGGGCGCTTCGCCGAGGACAGGCCCATCGTCTGCCCGCCGGAGTTTCCGCCGGACTGACTCAGTCGAAGTGCTCGATCATCAGCGTCGTCATGGTCGAGCCCTCGGTCCAGAGGCCGTGCGGGATGTCTCGGGGCCAGCGAGCCTGCTGACCTTCTCGCAGCTCGGCGGTCTCGCCGGCGACGGACGTGAACCCTTCGCCCTCGATGCAGACGACGATCGCGTCGCGCTCGCCCGGGTGCACGGTGATCGCCGCATGCTCGGAGAAGCGGAGCTGCGCCACGAAGAAGTTCTCCTCGCGAACGAGCACGCGGCCGACGATGCCCACACCGTCGGGCAGCGGATCCCAACCGGACCGCGGGAACGGGCGGATGTCCACGGTCATCGGTTCGCGAGCGAAGCGTGGATCGACTGCTTCCAGAGGCCGGCGCCGTCGTCGGCGGGAAGCTCCTCGAGCTGGAGGTCGAACACCTCGGCGACCGCCTCGATCGCCGCAGGGCGCACCTCTTCGACCCCGGTCGGTCGCCCGAGCTCCTGCGCCATGGTCGTGAACTGCGCGTCCTCGAGCCCACAGGCCGTGATCCACTCCGTGAACGGCGCCGGATCGAGGTCGACGTTGAGCGCGTACCCGTGTGTCGTCACCCACCGCGAGACGTGGACGCCGATGGACGCGATCTTCCGCGGTCCCTGGCCACGAGCAGGGGCCATCCAGACGCCCGTCAGCCCCTCGTAACGCACGCCGTCGAGGTCGAATGCGCCGAGCGTCCGGATGAGCGCCTCCTCGAGATCGCGCACGTACCGCTTCACGTCCTTGCCGTGCTTCGTCAGGTCGAGGATCGGGTAGCAGACGAGCTGCCCGGGTCCGTGGAATGTGGACTTGCCGCCGCGATCCGTCTCGGCGATGTCGACCGCAGCATCGTCGGGAACGTGCAGCTCGACGTCGGTTTCCGTGCGCCGCCCGATCGTGATGACGGGCGGATGCTCGAGGAAGACGACGGTCTCGGGAATCGCCCCCTGCGACACCGCCCCCGCGAGTGAGCGCTGCAGTTCGAATGCCTCGGCGTACGGCACGAGGCCGAGATCCATGAGATATGCGCCGCGTGCCACCCGCGGAAGGCTAGTCGGACTCGATGAGCTCGCGGGCTGCCTCGAGATTTTCTTCGTGGACGAGAATCTCGCGCGGTCCGACTCCCGACGGCATGCCATCCAACGCGGCCGCTCCGAAGTTGGTGTACCGCTGCATCGACTGGATCCCTGCCGTCGCGAGCAGCGATCGAACCATCTCCGCCTCCAGCTCGTTCGCCACGACCGTGAGTCGGACGAGGTCGTTGGCCACGGTCAGGTTGCGCGGATCTCGTACCGCGGGAGACCGTCCTCCGGGAGGATCTCCCAGGCGGCGACGGAGCGGACGAAGGTGTGCGCCTCCGGCTTGCGGTCGTAGTCGAGACCGAATGCGCTCAGCCGTACGCTCGACTCCTCGGACTCCGGCCAGCCTCCGCCGAAGAGGTTCGACCCGCAGACAGAGCAGAACGTCTTCGCGGATCCACCCTCAGGTGTGTATGACGTCAGCAGCTCCTCGCCCGCGAGGACGTTGATCGCGTCCGTTCGCGCGCGTCCGCTCACCGTTCCGTACCCGCCCGCGATCCTCTTGCAGAACTCGCAGTGGCACTGCGAGACGCTGCTGAACGGCTCGGTCACCTCGAAGCGAACCCCTCCGCAGAGGCACGTGCCCTCGATCGCGCTCAATACCCGGCCTCGTCCCAGCTCTCGAGCCGGTCGCGGATGTCGCGCAGGCACAGGCCGGCGTACGCCCCGTCGACGAGCCGGTGGTCGTAGGTCAGCGTGAGGTTCATCACGGGGCGAATGGCGATGACATCGGATCCGAGATCGTCCTGGATGACCCACGGCCGCTTGACGAGCGCGTACGTGCCGAGGATCGCCGACTGCGGCTGGTTGATGATCGGGGTCCCGTGGAACGTCCCGAAGCTGCCCGGGTTCGTGATCGTGAACGTTCCGCCCTGGACGTCGTCCGGCAAGAGCTTCTTCGTCCGTGCCCGCTCTGCGATGTCCTGGATCGCACGAGCGGTGCCGGTGAGATTGAGGTCCTGCGCGTTACGGATGACGGGGACGATCAGCCCCTTGCCCTCGTCGAGCGCGACCGCGATGCCGAGGTTCACGTTCGGCCGCGTCACGATGCTCTGCCCGCGCAGCTCACCGTTCACCCACGGATAGTCGAGGAGCGTGTCGACGGTCGCCCTCGCGATGAAGGCGAGGTACGTGAGGTTGACCTTCTGGGCGGCCAGCTCGGGCTTGAGCTTCGTTCGGAGCGCGACGACGCGCGCCATGTCGACCTCGATCGCGCTCGTAACGTGCGCCGCGGTGTCCACGGAGCGGCGCATGTGCTCCATGACGCCGCGTCGCATCGCAGACATCGGCTCGAGCGCCTCTCCCTGTGCGAGCTCCGCCTGAGCGGCGACCGGGGTTGGAGCCGGCGCAGCGGGAGCTGGAGCAGCGGGAGCTGGAGCGGCTGGAGCTGGAGCAGCGGGAGCCGGAGCGGCCGGTGCTGGAGCTGGCGGAGCAGGCGCAGCCGCGGCGACGGGCGTCGGCTCGGCGGTGACCTGCGGTGCTGGCTCCGGAGCAGGGTCGGCCACCACAGTCGGTTCGGGCGCCGGCGGTGGGGCTGGAGGTGCTTCGGCTGCCGGCTGGGCCGGAGCTGGTTCGACTGCCGGCGCGGCTGCCGCGCCCGACTCGATGAAGCTCAGGATGTCCTTCTTCGTCACACGGCCGCCCGTACCCGTGCCACGCACGGCCGCCGGGTCGACACTGTGCTCGGCCGCGATGCGGGCGACCACCGGCGACACGAAGGTCCTGCCGTTCTCGGCCGCCTCCGGTGCCACGGGTGCTGCGGGCGGCGCGGGCGCCGCCTCGGCCTGCACCGGCTCGGGCGCGGGTGGTGTCACGGCCGCGACCGGCTCGGGCTCGGCCGGAGCGGCAGCAGGAGTCGCAGCAGGCTCAGGCGCGACGGGCTCGGGCTCGGGTGGTGCAACCTCGGCCCCGGCCGGGGCGATGATCGCCAGCACGGTTCCGACCTCGACGGTCTCGCCCTCCTGCACCAGGATCTGCATGACGACGCCTTCGGCTGCGCTGGGCACCTCGGTGTCGACCTTGTCCGTGGAGATCTCGAGGAGCGGCTCGTCACGCTGGATCGAGTCGCCGACCTGCTTGAGCCACTTCGTGATCGTTCCCTCGGAGACCGAGACGCCCATCTGCGGCATCACGACCTCGGTCTGCGTTCCTGTCGACACGGTCCCTCCTAGTAGGCGGCGAGATCTCGTAAAGCTGTCACCACGTCTTCGACCTGCGGGATGAAGGCCTTCTCGAGCGTGGGCGAAAACGGCACGGGCGTGTCGGGCGCTGCGAGTCGCATGACGGGGGCGTCGAGATGCTCGAACGCCTCCTCGGCGATCGTCGCGGCGATCTCGGCGCCGAAGCCGCCCGTACGCGTGTCCTCGTGCAGGACGAGCACCTTCGAGCAGCGCCGCACGCCCTCGAGGACGCGCTCCTTGTCCCACGGGATCAGCGTGCGGAGGTCGAGCACCTCGACCTCGAACCCTTCCTTGGCGAGCTCCGCCGCCGCATCGGTTGCGGTGTGAACCATGGCGCCCCACGTCACCACCGTGGCGTCGTCGCCGGGTCGATGGACGTTGGCCTGTCCGAACGGAATCGTGTAGCGATCCTCGGGCACCTCGCCCTTGATCCGCCGGTACAGGTGCTTGTGCTCGAAGTAGAGAACCGGATTCGGATCCTCGATCGCACTCGCGAGGAGGCCCTTTGCGTCGTGCGGAGTCGCAGGGCACACGATCTTGAGTCCCGGGATGTGTGCAAACGAGCTCTCGGGATTCTGCGAGTGGAAGGGACCGCCGGAGAAGCCGCCCCCCGATGGCAGCCGAACGACGATGGGGATCGGCGTGCGGACGCGGAAGTACTGCTTGGCCGCGACCGTGACGAGGTGGTCCCACGCGCACGAGATGAAGTCTGCGAACTGCATCTCTGCCACGGGCCGCATTCCCATCAGCGCGGCCCCCGTCGCGCCGCCCACGATCGCCGTCTCGGACAGCGGTGTGTCGATCACGCGCCAGTGCCCGAACTCCTCCTGGAACCCGAGCGACACCTTGAATGCTCCTCCGTACACCCCGACGTCCTCGCCGAGCAGGAACACCCGCTGGTCGCGCCGCATCTCGAGACGCAGCGCGTCCGAGATCGCCTGGATGTACGTCATCTCGGCCATTACTTGTGGTGCGGAGTGTCGAGGTCCTCGGCGGAGGCGTAGACGCCTGCCTCGAGCGTGGACGGGTCGGGAAGCGGCGATTCCTCCGCGCGGTCCAGAGCGTCGTTGAGCAACCGCTTCACGAACGCGGTGAGCTCGCCCTCCTCGTCGTCGCTCATGTCGGCGTTGGCTTGGAGCCACGTGCGGTAGCGCTCGATCGGGTCGTACGCCGCCCACTTCTCGAACATCTCCTTCGGGACGTAGAACGCGTCGTCGTGCACCGCGTGGCCCTCCATGCGAAGGGTGACGCACTCGAGCAGCGTCGGGCCTCCACCGTCTCGCGCGCGCTCGATCGCGCGCTTCGCCTCGCGATAGACGGCGAGCACGTCCGTTCCGTCGACGACGACGCCCTCGAACCCGTACGCGGCCGCTCTGTCGGCGATCTGCTCGACCGGGTACGAGAGGTACGTCGGTGTCGAGTACGCCCACTGGTTGTTGTCGCAGATGAAGACCATCGGCAGTTGCCGGACACCGGCGAGGTTCATCGCCTCGTGGGCGTCGCCGCGTGCCGCCGAGCCGTCGCCGAACCAGCCCAGCGCGACTCTGCGCTCGCCGCGAATCTTGAACGCGAGCGCCATACCCGTCGCGACGGGGAGCATCGCGGGGAGATGCGAGACCTGCGCGTGCAGGCCGAGCTCGGCGACGGCCATGTGGACGTTGCCGTCCCGTCCTCGCGTCGGCCCTCCTTCACGCCCCATGTACTGGGCGAAGACACGCCACGGCTCGACGCCGCGCGCCACGTGAACGCCCATGTCGCGGTGCAGCGGTGCTCCGACGTCGTTCGGCCCCATGGCCGTCGCGACGCCGACCGCCGCGGCTTCGTTCCCTCGTCCGGTGTAGAAGGACCCGGGAACCTTGCCCTGCTTGTAGAGGATGTGACCGCGCTCCTCGATCCCTCGCGTGATCAACATGGTGCGGTAGATCCCGAGGAGGTCCTCACGGTCGAGCCCCGCCTCCTTGACCTCCTGCAGCGAGCCCACTGGCTCGGCTTCACGTACTGCCATTCGGCGATCTCCCGTCGTCCGGTTGACGGTTCCCCACTCTAACGACTGCGTCTGTTGCCCCCGACGTCCGAGCTGTCGGCTTGCACGCCTCCCCTACAGGTCTACAGTGCCCCGAGGTGGCCAAGCCGAAGCGCAACTGGATCCAGGAAGAGCGACGCAAGACGCTGGGCGACTGGGTCGCGTTCTGTCTCTCCTGCGGGCACACGCTGCGCTACTTCCTCGAAGACGAGAACGAGCTCGCCGACGCATGCCCGCAGTGTGCGGGCGCGCTGCGCCACCGCTGTCCGAGCTGCGACGCGCCCATCGCGTCTGCCTTCGCCGTCGAATGCGAGGAATGCGGTGTCCCCGTCCGTGACGCAGAGCTCTTCGGCACCGCGATCCGCCGCCCCGGGCGCTAGGGCGGAGATACTTCCCGCCTCTACGTGATCTGCGAGAACCGGATGAGTGTGACGATCTCCTCCTCGTCGACCTCGCGGTTGTAGAGCTGGCTCAGGAACCACACCATCTCGTCGACGCGGCGGATCTGCGGGTTGTCGTGCTCGATCTCGCGCGGTGAGAGATCGCGAAGGGCCTTCACCTCGACCTTGTCGATCACGGCGTCGAAGATGCGCTCGCGCTGGCCGTAGCGCGCGCCGCAGAGCACGGTGACGATCATCCCCTTGCGGTACTTCGCAGCCTTGTCGCCAAGCCGAATCGTCGCGGTCTTCCGGCCCGTGCGAAGCTGCTCGGCGACCGCGGGGTTGTAGAAGTTGAGGGCGAACGTCGGCATGTCGCGGCCGCGCAACTATAGAGGGTCGCTCGCGAGCCTTTCGGCGGCCATCGCGGCCATCTCTCGCTCGCCCTTGTACGCGAGAAGCATGGGCCCGTCGGCAAGCCGAAGCCATCGCGCGTCCGCCACTTCGATTTCCATTCCCGGCGGAAGCGCGCCGATCCGCCCGCGTAGCGCGTGCGCGAGGAAGAAGCTCACGACCTTGAAGACGCGCTCCCCGTCCCAGGTGTAGACGTAGCGAACGTCGCCGAGCTTCGAGGACAGGCGCGCTTGGACGCCAGTCTCCTCGAAGGCCTCGCGCAGCGCGGTCTCGGCCGGGCTCTCTCCTGCATCGACGAGGCCCTTCGGCAAGGCCCATGTGCCGGTACGCCTTCCCTGCGGTTGCACTGCCGCGAACCACCAGCGCCCACGCATCCGCCGCACGAGGACGACACCGGCAGAGAACTCGCGGCGCATACCGACTTTGTAACAGGCTGTTGCGACAGCGTCACGAGATGTGAGCGACATAGACTCAATTCGGCTTGGCGAGACACGCGCGGGGTGCTATGGTGCCTCTGGCACTCTCACCTTGAGAGTGCCAGTGTTGTCACAAACTCCGTATCAAGGAGGAACTGTCGAATGGATCTGCAGCCCCTTGGCGACCGCTTGATCGTGGAGGTCCTCGACGAGGACGAGATCACGGTGAGCGGCATCGTGCTGCCCGACACGGCGAAGGAGAAGCCGCAGCGCGGCAACGTCCTAGCCGTAGGCCCCGGCTCGCGTGACGAGGACGGGGAGTACATCAAGATGGATGTCGAGGTCGGCGACGAGGTGATCTTCTCCAAGTACGGCGGAACGGAGATCAAGGTCGGCGCCGACGACGTACTCATCCTGCGCGAGTCGGACGTTCTCGCGAAGGTCGTAACCACAGGCAGCAAGGGCAAGAAGAAGCTTGCCGGCGCGGCCGCTTAGCTCGTTCCAGGAGGAATAGATGGCTCACAAGGAGCTCAAGTTCAACGAGGACGCTCGCCGGTCGCTCGAGCGCGGCGTGAATGCCGTTGCCGACGCGGTCAAGGTGACCCTCGGCCCGAAGGGCCGATATGTCGTCCTCGACAAGAAGTTCGGCGCGCCGACGATCACGAACGACGGCGTGACCATTGCTCGCGAGATCGAGGTCGAGGACCCGTTCGAGAACCAGGGCGCGCAGCTCATGCGGGAGGTCGCCACGGCGACGACGGACGTCGCCGGTGACGGCACGACGACCGCCACGGTGCTCGGTCAGGCCATCGTCCGCGAGGGCCTCAAGAACGTCGCCGCAGGCGCGAACCCGATGGGTCTCAAGCGCGGCATCGAGAAGACCGTCGACGCGGTCGTCGAGAACCTGAAGACGCAGTCGGTCGAGGTCAACGGCAAGGAAGACATCGCCCGCGTCGCCACCATCTCGTCGCGCGAGCGCGAGATCGGCGACGTCATCGCCGACGCGATCGAGAAGGTCGGCAAGGACGGTGTCGTGAACGTCGAGGAGGGCCAGACCTTCGGTCTCGACCTCGAGTTCACCGAGGGCATGCAGTTCGACAAGGGCTACCTCAGCCCGTACATGATCACGGACGCCGAGCGCATGGAGGCCGTCCTCGAGGAGCCGTACGTCCTCATCGCCAACCAGAAGATCGGCGCGGTCAAGGACATCCTTCCGGTGCTCGAGCAGGTCATCCAGGCCGGTCGGCCGCTCCTCATCGTTGCCGAGGACGTCGAGGGCGAGTCGCTCGCGACGATCGTCGTGAACAAGCTCCGCGGAACGTTCTCCGCCGTCGCCGTCAAGGCGCCGGGCTTCGGTGATCGCCGCAAGCGGATGCTGGAGGACATCGCCATCCTCACGGGCGGCGAGGTCATCACCGAGGAGCTGGGTCTCAAGCTCGAGAACACGAAGATCTCGCAGCTCGGCAAGGCCCGCAAGATCGTCATCGACAAGGACACGACCACGATCATCGACGGGGCCGGTGGCTCCGACGCGATCAAGGGCCGCATCAAGCAGCTCAAGTCCGAGATCGAGAACACCGACTCCGACTTCGACCGCGAGAAGCTCCAGGAGCGCCTCGCCAAGCTGTCGGGCGGTGTCGCGGTCGTCAAGGTCGGCGCAGCCACCGAGACGGAGATGAAGGAGAAGAAGCACCGCGTCGAGGACGCGCTGCAGGCCACGCGGGCGGCCCTCGAGGAGGGCATCGTTCCGGGCGGCGGCGTCGCGCTCATCAATGCCGGTGACGCGGTCAAGACCGCCCTCGACAAGCTCGAAGGCGACGAGCGCACGGGTGCGAACATCATCGTCCGCGCGCTCGAGGAGCCCCTTCGCCAGCTCGCGTACAACGCGGGCCTCGAAGGCTCCGTCGTCATCGATCAGGTCCGCCGCGCCAAGAAGGGCCAGGGCCTGAACGTCGAGACGGGTGAGATCGAGGACCTGGTCAAGGCCGGGATCATCGATCCGACCATGGTCACCCGCTCGGCGCTGCAGAACGCAGCGTCGATCGCGAAGAACATCCTCACCACCGAGGCGGTCGTCGCGGAGATGCCGGAGAAGCAGCCGGCAATGCCCGCAGGCATGCCCGGCGGAGGGATGGACTTCTAGGCCGAGCGCCTAGACTGGGAGTTCCCTTCCCTGATCCACCGCGCAAGGGCCGGCTCTGCCGGCCCTTCGCATTTCACGTGACCTGTCGTAGTCGCCCGATCGTCCTGCCCCACGAGAAAGGGCCGGCGAGTGCCGGCCCTTTCGCGTTTCTACCCCTGAAAGAAGAGTGGCCGCTGGGACGGCCACTCAAGGGGGAAGAACTGGGGAGGATTGGGTACCCAGGTTGTCGTCGATCTGCCGCCGTGGATCCTCCCCCTTTCGGGGGGAATCGCGAGTCCCTCAGAAGCCGTACCGCTCCTCTGCGAACGGGTCGGCGTCATTGTGGTAGCCGTAGCGCTCCCAGAAGCCGGGGCGGTCGGTCGAGGTCAGCTCGATCGCGCGTAGCCACTTCGCGCTCTTCCAGAAGTACTTCCGGGGGATGACGAGGCGCAGCGGTCCGCCGTGCTCGGGTGTGAGCGGCGCGCCGTCGGCGTGTGTGGCGAGGAGCGACAGCGGATCGCGCAGGAACGCGATCGGCACGTTTGCCGTGTAGGCCTGCTCGGCATGTGCGACGACGTAGTGCGCCGACGGAAGCGGGTTCACGAGCGGCTCGATGTCGCTCCAGTGGACGCCCTCGAACGTCACGTCGAAGCGGCTCCAGCGGGTCACGCAGTGGATGTCCTGCGTGTGGCTCGTGCGCGGGAGCGCGTCGAGTTCGTCCCAGGAGAGCCGCAGCGGGTTCTCGACCTCGCCTTCGACGACGAAGTCCCACGTCCCGAGATCCGTTGCCGGGATCGATCCTGCATGAAGCACCGGCCACTTCTCGGTCAGGTACTGACCGGGCGGCAGGCGCGCCGGGTCGTAGCCGGAATCGACGACCTTTCGCTCCGCTCTGCCCCGGAACACGGCTGCAACACTAGTCCGATGCCAGGCACGGCGGCACGGGTCGGCAAGAGACCGCGGGGATTCGTGGGCGTGGTCGGCCCTGATGCGGCGTCGTATCTCCAGCGAATGCTGTCCAACGACGTCGAGGCACTCGGGCCGGACGAGTCGTGCGAGGCGCTCCTGCTCACGGCGAAAGCTCGCATCGTCGCTCCGATGACCGTCTACCGGCGAAGCGCCGACGATTTCCTGCTCCTGACCGAGCCCGAGCTGGCCGAGCGTGTCCGCGCCGAGCTCCTGCGAAGCCGCTTCGCCGCCAAGGTCACCGTCGAGCTGGAGGAGCACGAGTCCACTCTCGTCGTCGGGCGGGAGACGCCTGCCGGTGGGATCGCGAACCGTGAGCTCGGCGTCGCCGCCTACGAGGTGCTCGACGAGGAGCTTCCCAGCTGGCGCGAGATCGACGACCACGAGCTCGAGGTGCTCCGGATCCGCGCCAGGACGCCGCGCTTCGGGCGCGAGCTCGACGATCGTGTGCTGCCGGCGGAGGCCGGGCTCGACGAGCGAGCGATCGACTTCGAGAAGGGCTGCTACCCGGGCCAGGAGCCGGTCGCGCGCCAGCACTACCGTGGCCGCGTCAATCGCACCTTGCGCGTGCTCGAGCTCGAAGGCGACGGGCTGCCCGAATATGACGCCGAGCTCGAGCTGGACGGGAAGGTCGTCGGCCGCGTGACGAGTGCGACTCGCGATGGCGACGCCGTCGTGGCGCTCGCGTACGTCCGTGTCGAAGTTCCTCGCAACGCAGCGCTGAGGCTCGGAGCCCGAGCCGTCACACAGCTAGACTTGCCCTCCCCGCGCCCGTAGCTCAGGGGATAGAGCGCTGCCCTGCGGAGGCAGAGGCCGCAAGTTCGAATCTTGCCGGGCGCACTCATGGAACCCCGCTGGCACGGAGTTTTCGTCGTTCCTGGGGCTTGGGGGCCGTCTCGCCGCGACACCGATTCCACGCCTAAGCGCTTCTCGACTGCCTCACCAGCGATGATCCTCCCTCCCCGCGCGTACTCACACGTGGTCCCGTCCCGCAGGGTTAAAGAGAGGGGCAAGTAGGTAACTTCCTCCGCTCCTGGTTGAGCCTTAGGTTCGTTCGGTGGCACGATTCCATGACGCCGTGAAGATGCCCCGCTTAGGCTCTCCAGTCCCTGTCCCAGAGCCAGACGACCGCGACCAGGATCACAGCGAACACGTACCCGATGGGGTCTTGCAGGGCCCAGAGCCCAACAACGATCGCGACCGTAAGTGCGACCCGTACGAGGGTCGGCCACCGCTCCTGCCAGTGCGCCAACATGCCTCGAGATATCGGCCGGAGTCCTGGGGGATCAGAAGCCTCAGACGGGGTAAGCGCCGCGTGGCACGATTCCGCCGTGTTCGGCGGCCCGGTCCGCGTCGATGACATGACCGGGGACGATCTAGAAATCGCACACGTCCCGACGCCGGTCGAGACGGGTGACATCAGCTTCCCGGAGCACCGGGAGTACGGCGTTCTCGACGTGATCCTCCTCGGAGAGAAGCGGTCTTCGCTGTATGCCCTCGTACAGGCCCAGCGGCCCAGGTACTAGCACTCGTAGCGCCCTGCGCCCTGATCGGGCATACGAACGGTCAGGAGCAGGAGCCGTTCGCCATGAATGTGGCGTCTCCCCGATAGGGGCCGGCGATGCTCCAACTGCTCCCGCTAACGGAGTCCGCGAGGCAGTACCTGCCGCGCTCCGCAGAGACAACGGCCAGGGTCCGCGGGACGCGTGGGTCGATCTTGAGCAAGTCAACCGCATCCATGCCGACGTATGACCCATGCGCCTGACCGTACGCCTCCGCCGTCCAGGCAGCGGCAAGCAGGTGGCTTTGGGCCGCCTTCTCCGCCCTGCGATCCTGAAAGCCGAGGTATGCCGGTACTGACGCGGCCACCAGGCCCGCAAAGGCAACGACGACGAAGACGACCGCCAAGACGCTCTGACCATCGCTTGCCGCCAGACGTCGCATGACACCTCAATCGGCAGTGTTCGCAGTTGTCTTGAAGTCCACGGCCTCCCGAGACATACGTCTCCGGGTACGACCGTCCGTTACGCGCCGACCGGGCATACGTAGTACGTGGAGATAGCCGTTCCCCGACCCGGCGAAGATGCGCAGCACCAACGACAAGGGAGGCATGCCCGCGGGCCTCGCTCGTCGAGCGCGTTGGTGCCGGGGTTCAGGCGGGGACGGCTATGGGGATCGGGGCGAACAGCAGCAGAGCGGAATGAAGGTTGATCGTTCCCACGAGCAGGAAGAGTCGCAACCAGGCGCTGGGAGGGGCGGGGTCGCTTGCGCAGAAACGACAGGCGTGGCCGTCCCTGAGGGGCTCACGCTCGAGCAGCATCGCGACCGCCCGGCGCGCGGGAGCCGGCAGGTCGTGCGCTGGGTTCTCCTCGGCGCCCTCACGTTGATCCTGGTGCTCGGACTCGCGAACGTCTTCGGCCAGCACTCGCTCGAGTCGACGGTCGAGTCGTCGGCGGGCAGCCTGGTCGTCGACGCTCCGCGGACGTTGCGCGGAGGCCTCTTCTTCCAGGCGCGGCTCACCGTCACCGGGTCCGAGGAGATCGAGCGTGCGACTGTCGTTCTCGACCCCGGCTGGCTCGAGGACATCACGTTGAACACCGTCGAGCCGGCACCCGTCGGCGAGGCGAGTCGGGACGGGAAGATCGCGCTCGAGCTCGGCCACGTTCCGGCAGGCGACGAGCACCTCCTCTTCCTGCACTTCCAGGTCAACCCGACGGCAGTCGGCCGCCGGTCACAGGACGTCGACCTCTACGACGGCGAGCGCCTACTCGGATCCATCGAGCGCGACGCCTTCATCTGGCCCTGATGGACATCGTCGCGCGCGCAACGCTCGGGTTCCTGTTCGTGCTCTTCGTCGCGCGCATCGTGGGACGGCGGGAGCTGTCGTCGATGCAGCCGTTCGACCTCATCCTGCTCGTGATGATCGGCGACCTCGTTCAGCAGGGGATCACGCAGAACGATTTCTCCGTGACCGGGCTGGTGCTCGCCGCGGGCACGATCGCCGTCCTCACGGTCGCCGTCTCGTACGGGGGCTTCAAGCTTCCATGGCTCCGGCCGGTGCTCGAAGGGGAGCCGGTGATCGTCTTGCAGGACGGCGAGCCCGTCATGAAGAACCTCGACCGCAACAGGATCACCGTCGACGAGTTGCGGGCTGCAGCGCGACTCGAGGGAATCGCGCGGCTGGCCGATGTCGAGTGGGCGGTACTCGAGACCGGCGGGCGGATCAGCTTTATCGCGAAGTCCGGCTAGGCGGTCAGCGAGCGGATCTGCTCCACGAGCTCGGCCGCGAGCTCGTCAGGCACCGGGATCGTGAGGTTGTACTGCTCGATCCTCCACTCCTCGCCGTCGCGTCGCAGCACTCCCGTGCCGCGGCACGCGCCGTAGTGGGGGTTCTCGACGGTTTCGTCGAACCACGCGGTGTGGCCGTCCCGCGCGACGTCGATCGAGCGAGCGGATGGCACGTAGCTCCACCCTTTTCCTCGCGAGAAGTACGAATGCACGAACGCGCGGAACGCCTCGCCTGCCCAGCGCTCGCCTGGTGCCGTGCCCAGGAATACGACTCCCGACGCGAGTGTCGCGACGTAACGCTCCTCGTCGGCGTCCGCCGCCGCAGCGTGGAACTCGTCGAGCACGGCCTC
Source organism: uncultured Gaiellaceae bacterium (assembly GCA_963740105.1). Lineage (GTDB taxonomy): Bacteria > Actinomycetota > Thermoleophilia > Gaiellales > Gaiellaceae > GMQP-bins7. The sequence continues at coordinate 126,569 of CAVUCT010000007.1, read as the reverse complement.
GACCGCAGAGCGAGCGGTCACGTGGCGGACGAGCGGTATCCGGTCGACGCCAGCCCCGACAGTCGGGCGCTCATCACCGTCTCCGCGGCCTCCGCGCTCTGGGGATGGCCCGTGACGGCAGCGAGGAAGTCATCTCGATCGAGCGCGTACAGCACGGAGTCGGTCCGCGCGGTAACCGTTGCGGTGCGTGGGACGTCCCGAAGCAGCGCGATCTCTCCGAAGTAGCCGCCGGCAACGAGCTCCGAGACGGGGCGGTCGTGCTGCGAGACCTCGATCTCACCCTCGGCGACGATGTAGAAGCGGTCGCCGGCGTCGCCCTCGCGCACGATGACCGTGCCGGCCTCGACCCGGAGCGGTACGAGCCGTGCCGCGAGATGCTCGAGCGAGCCGCCCGGGAGTGGCGCGAATATGGGAACCGACGCGAGGACGCGCAGCTCCTCGGCCTCGGGCGCGGGCGCCGCCGCGTCGATGCGCGCGACCTGCGCGCCGAGCAGGATCACGAGGATCGGGAGCAACGCACCGACCGTGACGAATGCGGCCTCGATCCCGAGCCACGCGATGAGGACGGGAACGATTGCCGCGCCGATGCCGATCGAGGCGAGCCAGAGCATCTGGATGACGCCGAAGACCCGGGCGAGGACGTCATCCGGAACGGCGCGCTGCACGAGCGTGAGGCCGGCGACGTCGACGAGCGAGCTCCCGATCCCCATCAGCGCGAGCGCGACGATCGCAACCGGGAGCTCCTGCCAGATGCCCATCGCCATGAGCGGAACCCCGATCAGCACGATGCCCACGAGGAACGCGGGGCTTAGGCGTCGTGCACCCGTTAGCGAAAGCGCGCCGACGGCGCCTACGAACGCACCGATGCCGATCGCCGCGCTCAGGTAGCCGACCCCGCCCTCGCCGAGGTCGAGCAGCTCGAACGCTACGACGACGATGAAGACCTGGACGGCGCCGAACACGGCCGTCTGCGCGGTCAGGAGCACCATCATCAGGCGGAGAGAGCGATCCTTGCCGAGCGTCGTGAAGCCTGCGAGCCGCTCGGCCATGATCGTCGAGGCCTCGAGCTCGCGCCGCGGCGCTTCTGCATGTTCCAGCTGGATGAGCAGGAGGAACAACGCCGAGACCACGACGAGTAGCGCCGTGATGGTGAAGACGAGGCCGGTGCTGGCGACCGCAAAGAGAACGCCGGCGAGAGCTGGTCCAGCGAACACGGCGACGCTCTCGACGCCGCTCGCGACGGCGTTCGCAGCCGTAAGCTCCTCGGGCGATCGCGCGAGGTTTGGTGTGAGGGCGGCTTGGGACGAGCGGAACGGCGTCGTGGCGATGGTCGCTGCGATCGAAAGCGCGTATACGGCCCACGGATCAGCGTCGGCGAACACGGCGAGTGCGGCAGCTCCGACCAGAACGATCCGAACGACGTTGGTGACGAGCAGCACGCGCTCGCGTGGATAGCGGTCGCCGAGGAGTCCGGCGAACGGCGCGAGAAGGGCAGCCGGTAGGAGCCGCGCGAGAAAGATGAGCCCGACGGCTTCTTCGCCGCCCACGCCGTACGCGTAAACGGAAACAGCGACGAGGAACGCGTACTGCCCAACGATCGACGCCGTCCAGGCGAGCTCGAGCCAGCGGAGATTGGCGTTCCCCCAGACGGCCGCAAAGGCGGCGAGCGAGTCACTGAAGCGCCTCCAGATTCTTCCCACGGCGCACAGCATCTCACCGGACACTGTTGAATGAAAGTGGAATGATCGGGAAGGGAAGATTTCACGCGCGTGCGCGGTCTAGTTCGATAGAACCGCGCGAAAGCGCCCGAAAGGAGGAGCACAGAATGTCCGAAGAGACGACACGCCCAGAGGACGAGGTCGAGGCTCACGGCCCGTTTAACGAGGGTCCGTTCAACGAGGGTCCGTTCAACGAGGGTCCCGAGACCGGGGCATCCGAAGACGAGGAGCCCGACGTCGAGGCTCACGGCCCGTTCAACGAGGGTCCGTTCAACGAGGGTCCGTTCAACGAGGGTCCGTTCAACGAGTAGCGCGTCGCGCACCACGGAGGTTTAGAGAGGCCCGGCACTCCCGGGCCTCTCTTCGCTATGCGCCGAGCGTGCGCGCCAGGTGGTTCAGGAGCTTCAGGCCCGACTCGCGCTGCTCGTCCTCGAGCGCGTCGACCGCGGTCGCGAGGCGCGCCACGACGGCGAGGTCACCGTCCCCCTCACCGAGCAGCGCCTCGGCTCGTCGCGCTTTGAGCAGCAGGTCGACCGCGATCGCAGCCTGGTTTGCGAAGAGGCCGAGCAGCTCCATCTCCTGCAGACTGAAGAGCGTCTGCTCCGGGCGGTCGAGCACCGAGAGCACCCCGAGTGCTCCCTCCTCGTGCAGCAGCGGAGCCGCCATGAGCCCCTTGGGGACGTAGCCCGTGTCCTCGGCCACGTCGCGTGACCACCGCGGATCGTTGTGAACGTCCTCGATGACGAGCGGCGTGCGGGTCGCGAGCACCCAGCCCGCGATTCCGGTTCCCGCGGGGAAGCGCGTGCCGAGGAGCGTGTCCTCGCCCTCGCCGACGACCGCCTCGAAGACGAGCTCCTCGGTCTCCTCGTCGAGCAGGAGGATCGACGACGCCGTCGCGCCGAAGATCGAGCGGGCGACCTCGACGATTGCCGACAGCAGCGCGCGATAAGACTCCTCGGAGCCGACGACGCCTGCGGCCACGGCTGCGCGGAGATCGGGTTGTTCGGTCATGGTGCACCTCCGACGTTCGTCGCGGTCAGGTAGAGGACGCTCTTGAGCTGGAAGGGCGTCAGCTCGGGATGCTTCGAGAGGATCAACGCACAGATCGAGGACATGTGCGGGGTTGCAAAGCTGTTGCCCGAGACGGTGAGAACGCGGCCGCCGAGCCAGGGCACCTCGACGTTGACGCCCCGGCCGAAGAACTCGACCGGCGGATTCGGGTTGTAGAAGAAGTCGAGCGGATCGGGCTCCTCGTGGCTGCCGACGGAGATGACGGACGAGAAGCGCCACGGATAGCTCTCGACCGGCATGTTGTGGGCCGAGGCGACGAGCACCGTTCGCCTGAAGTACGCGCTGTCGGCGAGCTCGTGCAGGATGCTCGCGAACGGCTTCTTCGTCGTCGAGAGGCTCATGTTGATGACGTCGAATCCCTGCTCGATCGCGTAGCGAAGGCCGCCGAGGAGTACCGCTCCCGAGCCGGTGAAGCTCGAGCCGAGCACGCGCACGCTCGAGATCCTCGACTCCGGCGCGAGACGGCGCACGATTCCGGCGCAGGCCGTGCCGTGTCCGGAGACGTCGCCCTCCGTGTCCTCTTCGGCCACGACCTCGTCGTCGTCGCCGATCGAGATGGCGACCGCGCTCTCGAGCTCGCCGACGAGCGGATGGGTCGCCTCGACGCCCGAGTCGAGGATGCAAATGCGCACGCCCGTGCCGGTGGCGCCGCCGAGGGCCCAGTCGCGTGTGACCTGCTCCGGCCATTCGACCGGCAGCGCGATCCGGTCGACCGCGTCCTTGGGCAGGCTCCACGCAGGAAGCGCCGCCTTGCTCGCGTCCCAGGCGTGTGCGCCGGTCATCGAGCGGACTCTACGGCGTCAGACCCGTCGGTCTGAGGCCGCTCAGCTCTCGGCGAGACGATCGCGAAGCTCGCCGAGGATCCGCCGGTCGGGCTCGTAGCCCTCCGCGGCGAGCGCCTGCTCGAGATCTGCGATCAGTGCCGCGCGGAAGACGAGATCCGCCTCGGCACGCGAGACGATGTCGTCGAAGCTCCGGCGCGCGGCGGGCAGCTCCTGCGCAGCCCGCACCCAACCAGTGGGTGCGGGCCGCAGGATTCGGAGGAGCACTCCGAGACGCTCTTCGTCGTAGAGACGCGTCATCTAACCCCTAGACCCATCTGGGGTGTCGTTTCTTCCCTCGAGCTCGCTCCGAAGTCGGCCGAGGCAGCGCGCGATCCGGCTCGCGATTGTCCCGGACGGGATTTCGAGCTCGTCGGCGATCGTCTTGTAGCTCTGGTCGCGCGTGAAGAAGCGGTCGAGGATGTCCTGGCACGCGTCCGAGAGACCGGATAACGCCTCGCGTACCTCGTACGCCTCCTCCACCTCGCTCAGGTCGCTCGATCCTTCCTCGGTCACGTCCTCGACGGGCACATCGCGTTTCGCCGCGATGGCGTCGAGGCAGCGCCGCCGGGTGAGCTGTGCGATCCAGGGCCGCAGTGCCGAGTCGTCCCGGAGGCTGTCGAGTCGCGTGTAGATGCGCGTAAAGACGTCCTGGAAGACATCCTCCGCGTCCTCGTCGCTCATCCTGAAGCCGCGCACGGCGATCGCGTAGACGTAGCGCGAGTAGCGCTCGACGAGCTCGTTCCACGCGTCGGGGTCGTCGGCGCGACAGCGTCGGACGAGCTCGGCGTCGGTCAGGCTCGAGTAGCCGCTCACCGTCGAGGCTCGAGCAGTCGTGCGGCGACGTCCTGCGCTGCCTGCTCGCTCGCGAGTGCACGGCCGAGTCGCGGATCCGCGTTGCGGATGCCGAGGTTCACGCGGACGAGATGGGCAGCTGCGGACGCTCCACCTGCTGCGAGCGCCGCCGCTGCCGCCGCGTCCGCGCGGTACGTCGCGTCGCCGTGCTCGGCGGCCAGGGCGGCGAGCGAGGCAGCGTCCGCACCGAGGGAGGCGATTTCGAGAGGTGCCGCGGCAGCGGCTTCGAGCTTGCGTTCGAGCGCGAAGTCCCGCTTGGGATCCTCGACGCCTCCGCTCCCGGCATCGCGGAGCGCCGCGAGTGCGTCTTCCCAGACGTGGCCGTCGGTGTGCGCGAGCTCCACCGCGCGCTCGCCGATCGCATTCGCCTGCGCGCAGACTCCCGCCGCCTCGTCCCATCCCACCGAGCAGCGCGCGACCATCGTGACGAGCCGGGCAGAGAACGCCACGGTGAGCGCCGCGGCGGAGCCTCCGCCGGGCGCGAGCCCGTCGGCCGAAAGCCGGTCGAGGAGGTCACCCAGCCGCAGTTCCAGGTAGTCGCTGTCCACGCTGCGGCGAGTTTACGGGCGGTCTTCCAACGTTCCTAGACTTGCAGGTGATGCCGCTCTATCTGACTGAGTCCGACATCGCGGGGCTCGTTTCGCCGATAGACGCGGTCGAGGCCGTCGAGGCGTGCTTCCGGCGAATGGCCGCCGGCGAGATCCAGATCGCGCCGCGACGCCGGCTCCCGCTGCGCGAGGGAGCTCTCGCCGACATGGCGGCAGTGGACCGCGAGCTCGGGCTGGCGGGCGGGAAGCTCTACGCGGCGACCTCGAATGGCGCGACATTCGTCGTATGCCTGTTCGATGCGGAGTCCTCCGAGCTCGTTGCGGTCATCGAGGCCGATCGGCTTGGGCAGCTTCGAACCGGGGCCGCGAGCGGCGTCGCCGCCCGGCATCTTGCAAGGAGCGGCGCACGGACGCTCGGCGTCATCGGCTGCGGCCACCAGGCTGAAACGCAGGTCGCATGCATTCGCGCTGCGCTGCCGGCGATCGAGCGCGTGGTCGCGTTCTGCCGGACGCCCGAGAAGCTCGCTGCGTTCTGCGAGCGAACCGCCGCCGAGCCGGGCGCCAGCCACCGCGACGCCGCCGCCAACGGCGTCGTGGTGACGATCACGAACTCGCGCGACCCCGTGCTCCGAGGCGAGTGGCTCGCGCCGGGCACGCTCGTCGCCGCCGCAGGAGCGAACGTCGTGACGCGGCGTGAGCTCGACAACACGGTCCTCGAACGCGCCAGCTTCGTCTGCTGCGACCTCCTCGAACAGGCCAGGCTCGAGTCGGGTGATCTCGTCGAGCCCGTTCAGATGGGTGTTCTCGACTGGCTCGAGGTGCACGAGCTGCACGAAGTCGTGGCCGGGGAAATTCCCGGTCGCCAGTCGGACGACGACATCGTCGTCTTCAAGTCGAACGGGCTCGCTGCCTGGGACGTCGCACTCGGGGCCGAGGCAGTGCGGCTTGCTCGCGAGCAGGGAGTTGGAACCGAGCTCTAGGTGGTGACGGAGGCCTTCGCAGCCTCGACCGTGTCGCCGGAGAAGGTCTCGAGTATCTCCGGTCGATCGAGGAGTCGCCTCTGCTGCTCGGCCGTCAGGCGGTTCTGCACGTACTTGTCCTCAAGGATCTCCGTCAGCGTTCGACCGCGGTCGTGCTCGCGGATCACGTACCTCGCGACGTGTTCCTCGGCCGACCCGCGGGAGAAGAGGAACGAGAACATGTTCTTGAATCCGGACACGAGACGCGATTGTATCCCGGTGGGATGAGGCGCACTTCGCGTGAGAGGCGATATGCCGAGCGCACGCTCGCCGGCGTCGACGACGTGGGCGCGGAAGAGCGCATCGTCATCTGGATCGAGCGGCGACCGGGGGCGGTCTGGGCCGTCGGCCGGGTCGTCAATCCGCAGCTACGCGACTCCGACGAGCCGCGGCCCGAGGACGTGGTGTTCGAGGGCTTCGAGCTCGGCGACGCACTCGACCGTGCGAACGAGACGCTCGAGGACGACGTCAGCGTCCTCGAGGGAGACGGGCTCGCTGTCGACGCGAAGCCGTTCACGCGGAAGGAAGTGCTGCCTCTCCTCGAGCGCTGGTTCTTCGACCGCTAGCCGACACGGCGGTGCTAGCGTCCGCGCGTTTTGCGGATCCGCGTCGGACACAGCCCGGACCCCGACGACGCGTTCATGTACTGGGCGCTCACCACCGACCTCGTGGACACGAGAGGTCACGTCTTCGAGCAGGTGCTCGGAGACATCCAGACCCTGAACCAGTGGGCGCGCTGCGGGCGGCTCGAGGTGACGGCGATCTCGCTCGCCGCGTACCCGTTCGTGCAGGAGGACTACGCGCTCCTGCCGCACGGGGCGAGCATCGGCACCGGATATGGCCCGATCGTCGTCGCACGCGAGGAGCTGACGGTCGACGAGCTTAGGGACCTGGAGATCGTCGTGCCCGGAGCGATGACGACCTCGTTTCTCGCCTTGCGCCTGGTGCTCGGCGACTTCGCGTCTCGCGAGCTCCCGTTCGACGAGATCCCGGACGAGGTGGCCTCGGGCCGAGCGACCGCAGGCTTGCTGATTCACGAAGGCCAGCTCACCTTCGAGGACTACGGCCTCGTCAAGGTGCTCGATCTCGGTGAATGGTGGCTGCTCGAGACTGGGCTTCCGCTGCCACTCGGTGTCAACGTCGTTCGACGCGATCTCGGCGAGGATGTCGTGGTCGACGTCTCACATGTGCTGCGCGAGGCGATCCAGTGCGGGCTGGACAACCGCGGCGAGGCGCTCGAGTACGCGCTCGAGTTCGGCCGTGGGATCGACGCGGCGATTGCCGACCGCTTCGTCTCGATGTACGTGAACGAGCTCACCCAGGACTACGGTGACGAGGGGCGCAAGGCCGTTACGGAGCTGCTTCGCCGCGGCGAGGCGCTCGGCGCCTTCCCGGAGCCCGTCGCGATCGACTTCGTCCCGTAGGGCGAGAGAGAACTCGCCCTACACTCCACTGCGCATGCGCGCGGTCGTCCTCTCCGCTGTCCGCACTCCGATCGGGCGCTATGCCGGCGCACTGTCGGGCGCTCGGCCGGACGACCTCGCGGCCGTCGCAATCGCTGCGGCAGTCGAGCGTGCAGCCGTCGACGGCGGTGCGATCGACGACGTGTACTTCGGCTGCGCGAACCAGGCGGGCGAGGACAACCGCAACGTGGCCCGGATGGCCGCGTTGCTCGCCGGCCTGCCCGAGTCCGTCGCGGGGGTGACGCTGAACCGGCTCTGTGCGTCGGGGCTCTCCGCAGTCGTTTCTGCTTGCCACGCGGTGATCGCGGGCGACGCGGAGATCGTCGTCGCGGGCGGAGTCGAGTCGATGAGCCGCGCGCCACTCGTCATGGGGAAGCCTGACGCGGCTTTTCCGCGCGGCAACCGGACGATGTGGGACTCCACCCTCGGCTGGCGCTTCCCGAACCCGCGACTCGAGGAGCTGTTCCCGCTCGAGTCGATGGGTGAGACCGGCGAGAACGTCGCCGAGCGGTGGAGCGTGTCACGCGAGGATCAGGATGCGTTCGCCGCGCGCTCGCAGGAGCGCTGGAAGCTCGCGAACGCGGCAGGTCGCTTCGACGACGAGCTCGTCCCGGTCGGCGAGGTCGTCGTCGACGAGCATCCGCGCCCGGAGACGACGGCCGCGATCCTGGCGAAGCTGAAGCCCGCATTTCGCTCCGAAGGCACCGTGACCGCCGGGAACGCGAGCGGGATCAACGACGGCGCCGCGGCGCTCGTGATCGCGAGCGAGGAGCGGGCTCGCGAGCTCGGGGTCGAGCCGCTCGGCACGTTCGTCGGCTCCGCCGTTGCCGGCGTCGATCCGCGAGTCATGGGGATCGGGCCGATCCCGGCAGTCCGCAAGCTCCTGGAGCGCAGCGGCATCGCCGCGACGGATCTCGATCTCGTGGAGCTGAACGAGGCGTTCGCCTCGCAGAGCCTCGCGGTCGTGCGCGAGCTCGGACTCGACGAGGAGAAGGTCAACGTGAACGGTGGCGCGATCGCGCTTGGCCACCCGCTCGGGATGAGTGGGGCACGCCTGGTCGTCTCGCTGCTCCACGAGCTACGCCGCCGGCACGGCCGCTACGGACTCGCCACGCTCTGTGTCGGCGTCGGCCAGGGCGTCGCTGCGCTGTTCGAACGCCCGTAGGGCGAGACGTCTCTCGCGCTTACACGTTCGCGAAGACGCGCTCGCGCCTCGGATTGACCCAGACGCTCTGGCCGCGCCAGAAGCCCGCCTCCTCGAAGGCGTCGCGGGTCATGAGCGCGAGGATCTCGGAGCCGGCCGCGTCGTGGAGCTCCACCTTCGCGTCGCGCCCGAGAAGCGTGACGCGCACGATCATCGCCTCGACGGCGCCGTCGGCGGGCTCGTGGAGGAGCTCGATGTCGTGCGGCCGCACGAGCACGTCTCCGAGCGGCTGCGCGTCGCCGACGAACGTCATGACGAACTCGCTGGCCGGGTCGTCGTAGAGCTCGCGCGGGCTGCCGACCTGCTCGAGCCGTCCGTGGTTGATGACGGCGATCTGATCGGAGATCTCCATGGCCTCGTCCTGGTCGTGCGTCACGAAGACCGTCGTCACGTGGACGACGTCGTGGAGCTGGCGGAGCCACTCGCGGAGCTCTGCGCGGACACGTGCGTCGAGCGCGCCGAACGGCTCGTCGAGGAGCAGCACCTGCGGCTCGGGGGCAAGCGCGCGGGCGAGGCCCATGCGCTGTCGCTGCCCTCCGGAGAGCTGCGCGGGATAGCGATGGCCGAAGCTCTGGAGCTGGACGAGGTTCAGGAGCTCGTCGACGCGTTCGGCGATCTCTGACTTCGGGCGCTTGCGCACCTTCAGCCCGAACGCGACGTTGTCCCGGACCGTCATGTGCTTGAAGGCGGCGTAGTGCTGGAACACGAAGCCGACGTTGCGCTTCTGCGGTGCGAGCGCGGTCGCGTCCTTTCCCGCGAGCAGGATTTCGCCGGCATCTGCGGTCTCGAGCCCGGCGATGATCCGGAGCAATGTGGATTTCCCGGAGCCGCTCGGGCCGAGGAGCGCGGTCAAGGCACCGCTCTCGACGTCGAGGGAAACGTCGTCGAGCGCGACGAAGTCGCCGAAGCGCTTGGAGATGTTGCGTACGAGAATCGACATCTAGGAGATCTCCTCCTTGGGTCTGATGACGGTCATGGCGATGAGGACGAGGATCGCGATCAGGGCGAGCACGATCGAGATCGCGTAGGCGCCGGCGAGGTCGAAGGCATCCCAACGCTCCTGCACGCGGAGTGTCGCGGTCTCGGTCTGTCCCTGGAGACGGCCTGACACGACGGCGACCGCTCCGTACTCACCCAGGCAGCGCGCCGTCGTGAGGATGACCCCGTAGATGACGGCCCAGCGGATCGACGGCAGAGTGATCCTCCAGAACGTCTGCCACCCGCTGGCGCCGAGCGTGAACGCGGCCTGCTCCTGGTCGTCGCCGATCTCGCGAAGCGTCGGTACCACCTCGCGCGCAACGAACGGGAGGGAGACGAAGATGGTCGCGATCACCATCGAGGGCAGGGCGAAGAGAACCTCGATGCCGTGATCCGACAGCCAGCTTCCGAACCATCCTTCCTGTCCGTAGAGCAGGAAGAGCGAGAGCCCGACAACGACGGGCGAGAGCGCCAGCGGGAGGTCGATGAACGCGTTGAGCAGACCCTTGCCCGGGAAGCGTCTCCGGACGATCGCGAGCGCGCAGACGATTCCGAAGACCGTGTTCACCGGGACCGCGATCGCGGTGATGATCAGCGTGAGCTTGAAGGCATTGATCGTCTCGGGTGTCATGAGCGCGTCCCAGGCCGGCGCGAAGCCGTCCTCGAACGTCCGCCAGAAGACGATCACGAGCGGCCCGATGAGGATGACCGCGAGGTAGAGGAGCGCGATCGCACGCAGACCGAAACGGGACAGGACGCTAGTCACGGTCGTGCTTCGTCGCGAAGTGGCGGATGACGCCGATCGAGAGCAGCGTCAGGAACGAGATGGCGAGGAGAATCACGGCAACCGCCGCCGCGCCCGCGGAGTCGCCGCTCTCGATGCGTCCGTAGATGTGCACCGACGAGACCTCGGTCTCGAACGGGATGTTCCCGGTGATGATCACGAGCGATCCGAACTCGCCGACGGCTTTTGCGAACGCCAGCGCGACACCCGAGAGGATCCCCGGAAGGATGTTCGGCAGGATCACCTTCACGAACGTGCGCGCGCGGGATGCGCCGAGCGTTTGCGCAGCCTCCTCGAGCTCGGGATCGAGCTCCTGCAGGACGGGCTGGACCGTCCGCACCACGAACGGCAGCGTCACGAACATGAGCGCGAGAACGATCGCCGTGCGCGAGAACGCGACGTCGATACCGACGGGCGACGTCGGCCCGTAGAGCGCGAGCAGTGTGAGGCCGGCAACGATCGTCGGGAGCGCGAACGGCAGGTCGATGATCGCGTTGACGACCGTCTTGCCGCGGAAGTCGTCGCGTACGAGCACCCAGGCGGTGATCGTGCCTAGGACCGCATTCAGGATCGAGACGGCGAGTGAGGCGCCGACGGTGAGCTTCAGCGCAGCCATGGCCTCCGGGCTCGAGACCGCGTCCCAGAACGACTGCGTCCCTTCGCTCGTCGCCTCCCACATGAGGGCCGCGAGGGGAAGGCCGACCATGACCATGAGAAAGGTCGTCACAAAGCCGAGGGACAGGGCCGTTGCGGCCCTGTCCCTCGAGGCGCGCGTGTGCGCGGAACTGCTGACTGCGACCTCGGTCAACCGGTGCTGCCGCCGACCTGCCGCTGGATCCGAGCCATGACTCCCGACTTCGGGTCGAAGAAGCGCTTCTGCACCTTCGTCCAGCCGCCGAGCCCCAGCTGGTCGATCGTGAACAGGCCGGGGCGAGCGGGGAACTTCTTGCGGTTCGCGTTCTCGACGCTCTTCATGACCGGGCGGTATCCGTAGTCGGCGAAGACCTGCTGGGAGGACGGCGTCCGCAGGAACCGGAGGAAGGCGTTCGCCGTCTCCTTGTCACCGCTCGACTTGTTGACGGCGATCGGGTTCTCGATCAGGATCGTCGCCTTCGGGATGACCCATTGCAGGTTCAGTCCCTGCATGCGCGAGAAGTACGCCTCGTTCTCGTATGCGAGGAGAACGTCGCCCTTGCCGCTGTTGAACGTGTTGAGCGAGGCGCGCGCGCTCGTGTCCTGGACGACGACGTTCCGCCAGAACTTCAGGAGGTTCGCCTGTGCCTGCTTGTCCGTCTTCCCCGCCTTCCGCCACGCGCCGTAGGCGGCCATGATGTTCCAGCGCGCACCGCCCGAGGTGAACGGGTTCGGCGTGACCACCTCGACGTCGGATCGAAGGAGATCGTTCCAGCTCTTGATCTTCTTCGGATTGCCGTCACGGACGACGAAGACGACGACCGAGTTGTGGACCATTCCCTTGTAGGACTGCTTCTTCCACTTCGCGTCGACGAGGTTCGCGGCGACGAGCTCGTCCATGTCCGGGGCGAGAGACAGCGCGGCGATGTCGAACTCGAGGCCCGCCTTGATCGCCCGCACCTGCTCGCCCGAGGCGGCGTAGGACTGCGTGAAGCTGACGTCCTGGCCGGCGCCCGTTTTCTGGAACGCGGGGATGAGCTTCGCGTAGGCCTCGCGCGGAGTGGAGTACGCGACGATGCTGAGCTTCGTGTCAGCGCTCCGCTTCGGTGCGGCAGAGCCGATGCTCGCGGTTGCGGCGAGCGCGGCGGCCAGCACCCCCAAGGCGGCGATCATTGACAGGGCCCTCAATCTCATGCTCTTCCTCCTGGTTGAGTATCTCGACTAACTTTGTCGACTTACTAAGTAGGCCAAGAAGGTAGAGAATCCCGGGCAGGTTTGTCAAGCCCGAACGATCGAGGAGGCAAGGAATGTGGGTATCGCGGAGGACCGACTACGCCACGAGGGCGATCCTCGCGCTGTCACTCGAGGGCGGGGGGCCGCTGAAGCTCGAGGAGCTCGCGCGTCGGACGGCCGTCCCGCAGTCCGTGCTCGAGCAGGTCATGCCGACGATGCGCACCGCTGGTGTCGTCCGCTCAGAGCGCGGCCCTTCAGGCGGGTACCGGCTCAACAAGGCGCCGGACGAGATCACACTCGAGCGCATCGTGCGTCTCTTCCAGGGACCGCTGGCGCCGATCAGCTGCGCGACGCGGCACAACCCGGAGCCGTGTCCCATGATGGTCGGCTGCACGCTGCGCGACGTCTGGGAGGAAGTGCGAGACGCGACCATCTCCCTCCTCGGGGGCGTGACGTTCGCCGACCTCGCGGCGAAGGCCGGCGGCGCCTGGGTCGATCCGGCGCTGATCGCGCCGGTGCCGAATCCGACACCGTCTACGTAGGAACGACGAACCCGGCCTGCTCGAGCGCCTCCCGCCCGCCTTGACTTCGTAGCGTCTCGACGAAAGCGCGGGCGGCATCCTCGTCGTCCGTTCCGACCACCACCGCCACCTGGTACTCGATCGGCGGTTGCGCGTCGTCGGGAAGCTCGACTGCCAGGACGCGATCGGCAACGGGGGTCACGTCGGTGGCGTAGACGAACCCTGCGTCGGCCTCGCCGAGCGCGACCTTCCCAGCGACACCCTTCACGTCGTCCTCGTTCGACACGACGTTGTCGAGCGCAGCCGACAGTCCGAGTGTCTCGAGAACGGTTCGCGTGTAGTCGCCGACAGGCACGCCTTCGGCTGCGACGACGAGTCGCGTTCCGGGCTGCACGACGTCCTCGACGCTCTCGATCCCCGCGGGGTTCGCCCGCGGGACGATGAGCACGAGGCGGTTGGACGCGAACGTCACGGGCTCCTCGACGAGATCTTCCGCGAAGAGCTCCTGCGGGTACTTCGAGCTTGCGGCCGCGTAGACGTCCGCCCGTGCCCCCTCGCGTATCTGCGTCGCGAGCTCGTCCGAGCCCGCGAAGCTGAAGCGCGCGTCCGGGTCGATCTGCGGGAAGACCTCGGCGAGAGACGCGGCAGCGTAGACGTCCACCGGTCCGTCAGCCGAATCGCTGCCTCCGCACCCGGAGGTGAAGCCTATGAGCACGAGGGCTATGCCTATGCAATACTTATGCATATGGGCCCGACCATACACGGAGGGACGCGGTGAGCGCGGAGCGCGGGCTCTACACGGCGAGCGAGGCAGCCCGTGCGCTGGGGATCAGCCTCGACACGCTGCGCCGGTGGGACAAGGGCGGTCGCATCCGAACCGAACGGGACGCTGCGAACCGACGACTCGTGCCCGCGTCCGAGGTCGAACGTCTGCGCGGCAAGGCCGACGACGAGCTGAGCGCCCGCAACCGGTTTCGAGGCGTCGTGCGGAGCGTCGAGGTCGACGGGTTCCTGGCGCGCGTCGAGATCGACGTGACCGAGCCGGCGCGGGTCGTCGCGATCATCACGCGCGAGGCTGTCGAGGAGCTCGGCCTGAAGCCAGGTGTCGGTGCCGCTGCGATCGTCAAGTCGACCTCCGTCATGGTGGAGCGGTGAGACGTCGTCGTCGCGTGTTCGAGGCGACGCTCTTCGCTGCGACTGTTCTCGCGCTGACCTTCCTGCTGCTTCCCCTCGTTGCGATCTTCCTCCGCGTCCCGCTCGGCGAGCTCGTGACGCAGCTCTGGAGCGACGTCGCCGTCGATGCGTTGGTCGTCACGCTCGAAACGAATGCGATCGCACAGGCGCTCATCCTCCTCGTCGGAACGCCCACGGCGTACTTCATCGCGAGCCGTCGATTTCGTGGCCGCGCGCTCGCCATCACGCTGATCGAGCTCCCGCTCGTTCTTCCGCCGGCCGTCGCGGGGCTCGCGCTTCTTGCCGCGTTCGGCCGGCTCGGTCTGCTCGGGAGCACCTTCGCTGTCCTCGGCGTCACGGTCAGCACGGGCACCAAGGCCGCGGTCGTCCTCGCCGTCGCGTACGTGTCGAGCCCCTTCTACATCCGCGGTGCGATCGCGTCGTTCGAGGCGCTCGACCAGCCGTTGCTCGATGCGTCGCGCACGCTCGGCGCGGGACCGGCGAGGACGTTCGTCCGCATCGCGCTTCCGCTCGCAGCCCGGGGGCTCGGCGCGGCTGCCGCGCTCTCGTTCGCTCGCGGCATTGGCGAGTTCGGCGCAACCATCATGTTCGCTGGCTCGCTCCAGGGCGTCACCCAGACGCTCTCCCTGGCCATCTACGCGCAGTTCGACCTCGACACCGACGTTGCGCTCGCGCTCGGCGCGCTGCTCGTCGTCGTGTGCGCGACGATTCTCTTCACCGTGAAGCTCCTTCCCGCATGGACACGCTCGAGCTCGACATCGGTCTACCCCTTCGCTCCTTCCGGCTCGAGCTGACCCTCGCGCTCGGTCGCGAGACCTTCGCGTTGGTCGGCCCGTCCGGGGCGGGGAAGACGACTGTGCTGCGCGCGGTTGCTGGACTCGTCCGCCCCGAGAGCGGGCGGATCGTGCTCGACGGCGAGGTGCTCTTCGACGCCGCGTCGGGAGTCGCCCTTCCGCCCGAGGATCGCCGAGTCGGGTTCGTGTTCCAGGACTACGCGCTGTTCCCGCATATGTCGGTGGAGCAGAATGTCGCGTACGGGTCGCGGAACGGCACCGGCGAGCTCCTCGAGCGCTTCGGGATCGCTCACCTCGCCCGAGCTCGGCCCGGCGAGCTCTCGGGCGGTGAGCGCCAGCGGGTCGGACTCGCACGAGCGCTCGCGCGCGATCCCGGCGTGCTCCTCCTCGACGAGCCGCTATCGGCGCTCGACCCGCACACGCGTGCCGCGCTCCGGCTCGAGCTGAAGGAGCTTCTCGACGAGCTCGACCTCCCCGTCCTGCTCGTGACGCACGACTTCCACGACGCGGCCGTTCTCGCCAATCGCGTCGCGGCCCTGACGGACGGCCATGTGCGGCAGATCGGCACGCCGTCCGAGCTCGTCGCCGCGCCGGCCGACGCGTTCGTCGCGAGCTTCACAGGCGCGAATGTGCTCGCCGGAGCGGCGCGAGCCGGCGCGGACGGCCTGACGGAGGTGGCGCTCGCCGACGGCGGGGTCGTCTACTCCGTCGACGATGCGCTAGGGGCTGTCGAGGTCGCCGTCTATCCGTGGGACGTCTCGATCTCGCGCGAGCAGCCGCACGATTCGGCGCTCAACCACGTCCACGGGCCGATCACGTCGCTCGTCGTGGTCGGAAACCGTGCCCGAGTGCAGGTGCGAGGTCTGGTCGGTGAGGTGACGGCTGCGTCGGTGGAGCGGCTCGGCCTCGCGGAAGGCGACGTCGTCATGGCCTCGTTCAAGGCGGCGGCGACGCGGCTCGTGGAACGGGCTTCGCCGACCGGCCGGTAGATTCCGATCGTGGCCGTTGCGACCGACCGCGAGTACGGGCTGTTCATCGGCGGAGAGTCGACCGAGCCCGCGGCGGGCGAGGTTCGCGATCTCGTCGAGCCGGCGACAGGAGATTCGCTGGCGCGCGCCGCGATGGCGGGCGAGGCCGACGTCGACCGCGCTGTCGCGGCCGCTCGCTCTGCCGTCGAGGGCGACTGGGGCAGGACTCCCGGAACCGAGCGCTCGCGGCTCCTGCACGCGCTCGCCGACGCGATCCAGGCGAATCGTGCCGAGCTCGCGGAGCTCGAGTCGCGCAACGTCGGAAAGGCGATCGCGTCCGTCAAGGCCGAGCTCCACCAGGCCGTCGAGAACTTCCGCTTCTACGGCTCCGCGATCGCGACCATCTCCGGCCGCTCCAACCCGATCGGCGGCTCGCTCCTCTTCTACTCGCTGAAGGAGCCAGTCGGCGTCGCGGCCCAGATCGTCCCCTGGAACTACCCGCTCATGATGGCGACGTGGAAGCTCGCTCCGGCGCTCGCGGCGGGCTGCGCCGTCGTGCTGAAGCCCGATCCGCAGACCCCGCTGACGGCGATCCGGCTCGCAGAGCTCGCAGCGGAGGTCGGGTTCCCGGCCGGGCGCGCTGAACGTCGTGCCCGGCGACGGTCCGACGACCGGCGCCTACCTCGTCAAGCACCCCGGCGTCGACAAGATCGCGTTCACGGGGTCGACGAAGACGGGCGGCGAGATCATGCGCCTGGCATCGGATCCGGTGAAACGTGTCACGCTCGAGCTCGGAGGCAAGAGCCCGAACCTCGTTTTCGCGGACGCCGATCTCGCGAGCGCGCTGCCGAGCTCGGCCTGGTCGATCTTCTACGCGGCCGGCCAGAGTTGCGAGGCCCGCTCGCGCATGCTCGTCGAGAAGCCGCTGTACGACGAGGCGGTGTCGCGCATGGCCGAGCTCGCCGGCGGCATCAAGGTCGGCGATCCGCTCGATCCCGAGACGCAGATGGGCTCGCTCGTCTCCACGGCACACCGCGACCGCGTTCACGGCTTCGTCGAACGAGCCGGCGACGGCGCGGAGGTGCTCGCCGGCGGGTCGCTGCCGGACGGGCCAGGTGCGTTCTATCCGCCCACCGTCGTCGCGGCGACGAACGAGACCGAGATCGCGCAGGAGGAGGTCTTCGGCCCGGTCGTCACGATGATCCCCTTCGAGGACGAGAAGGACGCGATCCGCATCGCCAACGACGTGCGCTACGGGCTCATGGCGACGGTCTGGACGGGCGATCCGGCTCGCGGCCACCGCATCGCCGCACGGATCAAGTCGGGCACGGTCGGGATCAACATGCCGTACACGGCCTTCCCGGGAATCCCGTTCGGCGGCTACAAGCAGTCCGGATTCGGGCGCGAGCTCGGCCTCGAGACGCTCGATCTCTACCTCGAGACGAAGAGCGTGATCGTCTCGACGGGCGCGCGGCCGATCAACCCCTTCGGGCTGTAGCGGGCGGGTCCTACCGGTGGGCGGTGCTTGCCGCCGGGACGCTGGCGCAGGCGAGCTTCTCCGCGCTCGCGATCGGGATTCCCGTGCTCGTTCCCACCCTTCGCGAGGAGTACGACCTCTCGCTTGCGCAGATCGGCGTGCTGCTCGCGGCCGAGTGGGTCGGTGCGCTCGTGACCATGCTTCCGTGGGGGATCGCGGCGGATCGGTTCGGGGAGCGGGTCGTGCTCGGCCTCGGCCTCGGCGGCTGCGCAGGGTTCCTCGTCGGCGCCGCGTATGCGCCCGACTTCGAGTCGCTCGTCGTGCTGCTCGCGCTCGCCGGAGGAGCCGGTGCGAGCGTGAACTCGGCGAGCGGGCGCGCCGTGATGCACTGGTTCGGCGCGGAGGAGCGAGGTCTCGCACTCGGGGTGCGTCAGACCGCGGTTCCGCTGGGCGGACTCGTCGCGGCGCTCGTCGTTCCGCAGCTCGGTTCTTCCGGAGATGCCACGAGCGGGTTCCTCTTCTTCGCGGCACTGTGCGCGGCCGGTGCACTCGTCGGTGCAGCAGTCATCCGCAGCCGCGCCAGCGAGCAGCACGAACTCGAGCCGGCGACGCTCGCACGGACGCTGCGTGACGGCCGGCTCTGGCGTCTCGCGCTCGGCAGCGGCATCTACGTCTACGCGCAGATCGCGATCATCGGCTTCGGCGTCGTCTTTCTCCACGACGAGCATGGGCTCTCCGAGCGGGATGCGGCGCTCGTTATCGCCGCTGCCCAGGTGTTCGCGGTCGGGACCCGGATCGGGACGGGCCGGTGGTCCGACGTCGTGGGGTCTCGGATCGGCCCGTTGCGGCACGTCGGCATCGTCGTGGCGGTGAGTCTCGCTGTGGTCGCGGCGCTCGCGGGCGGGCCACTGTGGCTGCTCGTTCCCATGCTCGCTCTGGCGGGCGGTGTGTCGATGGGTTGGAACGCGCTCGCGTTCACCGCAGCCGCTGAGCTCGCAGGACCGGCCAGAAGCGGCGCGGCGATCGGCTTCCAGCAGTCGGTGCTGTCCGGGATCGCGATCGCTGCGCCGATCGTGTTCGCAGCGACGGTGTCCGGCACGTCGTGGGCGGTCGCGTTCCTGCTCGCGGCACTCGTGCCGCTCGCCGGGCGCCTCGCGTTGCGGCCGCTGCGGGCTTACTAGGCTCCGCTCGTGCGACTTCTCGAGAGGCTCGACGAGCTCTATGCGATCGGCGAAGGGCCGGGCGCGAACCGACCGCACCCGTCTGCGGCAGAAGACGAGGCGCACCGGCTCGTCGCGTCGTGGTGCGAGGAGGCAGACCTGTCCGTCGAGGTCGATGCCCACGGCACCCTCTTCGGGCATGCCCCGAGGTCAGGTGGGGTCTGGGTCGGTTCGCACGTGGATACGGTCCCACGCGGCGGAAGGTTCGACGGTGCGCTCGGCGTCGTCGCGGCAGTGGACGTCGTCGGCCGCGCCGGCGCAGGTTCCGTCGTGGTCTTCCGGGGCGAGGAGGTCGGCTGCGTCGGAAGCCGCGCGACCGTCGCTGCGGGCGGCCCACTCCCGCGCGTGTTTCTGGAGCTGCATATCGAGCAGGGACCCGTGCTCGCCGAACGAGGCGAGGCTCTGGGCGTCGTGACCGGGATCGTCGGCTACGCGCACGGAGAACTCGTCCTCGACGGACGAGCCGGCCACGCGGGGACGACGCCGATGGTCGGGCGCGACGACGCGCTCGTCGCGGCGGCGGCTGAGATCCAGCGCGTCCGAGATGCGGCACTCGCGATCCAGGGCGCCGTCGCGACGATCGGAGAGGTGGAGGTCGAACCGGGCGCGGGCAACGTCATCCCGTCACGTGTGCGACTCAGCCTCGACGTGCGCGCCCCCGACGCCGAGCGTCTCGACGACCTGGTTCGGGAGATCGGGTTCGAGCCGGGGCGCCGCATCGAGCCTGCGCAGTTCGCAGGGGCGGCTCCACAGGCGCTCCGCGACGCAATCGGCGCCCGGGGTCTCCCGGTCGTCGAACTCGCGTCGGGCGCCGGGCACGACGCGGGCATTCTCGCCTCGGCGGGTGTCGACGCGGCGATGCTTTTCGTTCGCAGCCTGAACGGAGGCATCAGCCACTCGCCGGATGAGCTCTCGTCGGACGAGGACGTCGCGCTCGCCGTCGACGTGCTCGGTGATGCTCTCGCGCGTCTCGTCGAGGGCGACGCGAGCGTCGCCCCTACGACTCGCTGAACGAGATGTCCTGGGCGCCGTCCCAGAGCATCCGCCGGCCCAGCTCACGCAGGTTCTCGTTGCCGGAGACGATCGTGGCGAAGTGATTCCCCGCGAGTGCACCCGCCTTGCTCGCGAACGCGACGTAGCCGTACGCGAGCAGGAGCTCGGTCTCGCTGACGCCACCGGGGTAGAAGATCAGCTCGCCGGGGCTCGGGTAGCTCGTGGCGTTCTCCGGCCCGATGCCCACGTCGAGGTCGCCCATCGGGATCCACCCGCCCTCGCCCGACCAGCGCACGTGGATGATCTTCGAGTCGAGCGGCAGCATCTTGCGGAATGCTGCGACGGTCTCGGGCGCTACGTCATCCTCGAAGCGGGCTCTGAAGGAGAAGCCGCCTGCGGTGATTTCGAGCACGGGCCGACCCTAACGACTCGTCGCTATCCAGGCGGCGAGGAGCTCGCGCTCCTCCGCGCTCATCCCGGTCGCGTTGCCCGGGGGCATCGCCTGGCTCAGCACGGCCTGCCGCTCGATGTCGTCGATACGCGCCTCGATCTGCTCCTGCGTCTCGAGTCGGACGCCCAGCGGCGCGGAGATACCCGAGTGACACGTCGCGCAGCGCTCCGCGACGATCGGCTGGATCTGTTCGAACGCGACCGGGCCGCGAACGTCGGATCCCGCCTCCTCCGGCTTCAGCCAGAACGCGAGAGCGATCACGCCGACGGTGGCGACGGCGGGGAGCCACCAGTCGCGCCGCCCCATGTGCCAGCGGTTGAAGAAGACGCGGATGAGCGCCGTCAGCACCGCGATGGCGAGGAATACGAGCCACGCCTCGTCGGCGCTGTACACGAACGCGAAGTGACCGGCCAGCATGGTGAAGAGCACCGGCAGCGTGAGGTAGTTGTTGTGCACCGAGCGGTTCTTCGCTTCGAGCAGCGGCGCCGCGTCCGGCTCGCGGCCGGCCTCCATCGCTGCGACGAGCTTTCGCTGCGCGGGGATGATCGCGAAGAAGACGTTCGCGGTCATGATCGTGCCGAGCATCACGCCGACCTGGAGATACGCCGCGCGTGGCGAGAACAGCTCGCCCGCGCTCCAGGCCGCCAGAGCCACGAGCCCCGTGCCGACGACCGCGAGCGCGACCTGGCTTCGCTGCCCGACGGTGCGGCAGAGGAGGTCGTAGACGATCCACGCGAGCGCGATCCCGGCAACGCTGAGCGCGATCGCCTGCCACTCGTCGAGGTCCGCCGCATCGCGGTCGACGAGCCGCAGTCCGGCATCGAAGTAGTAGAGGACGACCATGAGTGCGAAGCCCGACAGCCACGTCGTATACGCCTCCCACTTGAACCAGTGGAGCGGCTCGGGCATCTCGGCCGGAGCGAGCCGGTACTTCTGCGAGTGGTAGAGCCCGCCGCCGTGGACGCCCCAGAACTCGCCGGCGACGCCCGCCTCGGCGTCCTCCTTGCGCTTCGGTGCGCGCAGCGCCAGATCGAGGCGCACGAAGTAGAACGACGCGCCGATCCACGCGATCCCTGCGACCACGTGGAGCATCCGCAGGAGGACGTCGAGAACGTCTCTCAGGTACGGGTCCATCGGTCCCTCGCGATCGCGACGAGCTCGCGGCAGCCCGTCTCGAGCTCCTCCTCGCGGGAGTTCGCGATCCGGCCGCGGAGGACCTCGAGGATCTCGGCCTTCGGCCGCCCGTTGACGAAGACGACGAACCGGAAGCCGAACTTCTCCTCGTAGACCTGGTTCAGATAGGCGAGGTCGGAGAGCACGACCGGATCCGAGTCGTCCCCTTGCTCCGCCGCCGAGCGCGCGGACAGACCCGAGCGCTGACCGATCGCGGGATGCGCCGCCAGGGCGTCGACCTTCTCCGGCTCGTCGAGCGTCGTGATCACGCCGTCGGCTTGCTCGAGGGGGTTCTCGACCTCCGCAAGGCGCTCGACCAGCCGCGTGCGGCCCTCGAAGAGCTCGCTCAGCTCCTCGACGGTCAGCTGCCGCGGTAGCTCGCGCATCCGTACGGCGACACGAGGAGTGGAATGTGATGGTGGCCATCGCCGAGCTCGATTTCGAGCTCCACGCGCGTGAAGAACGGCGACGGCGGCCAGAACACGATCTCGTAGCGGCCGGGCTCGAGGTCACGGGCAAGCTCTGCGACGCGTCCGTCGCGGTCCGTCTCACCTGCTGCGAGGAGTTCTCGCTGCCGGGCCAGCTCGACGCGCACTCCCGCAGCGGGCTTTCCAGCCGCCGTGTCGAGCACGTGGGTCGAGACGGATGCGCTCATCCGGCGAATCTTCGCGCCTGCACCCGATGGGCACGCGCGATCTCGTCCTCGTCCGCGTGGACGAGCTCACCTCCGCGCACGACGTCCTCGCCTTCGACGACGAGACGATCCACGCGGTGCGGCGCCGAGAAGACGAGCCCGGCAACGGGGTCGTCGGCGCCTCCGAGCTCGAGACCGTCGGTGCGCCACACGGCGAAATCGGCACGCTTTCCTTGCTCGAGCGAGCCGATGTCGTCGCGGCCGAGGACTGCCGCTCCTCCGCGCGTGCCGAGCGATAGCGCCTCGCGCGCGGTCATCGCTCGCGGACCGCCCCGGCCGCGCGCGACGAGCAGCGCCTGCTTCACCTCGGCGAGCAGGTCGCTCCGCTCGTTGGAGGCCGAACCGTCGACGCCCAGTCCGACGCGGACGCCCGCGTCGAGGTAGTCGCGGACGGGTGCGACGCCCGCGCCGAGCCGGAGATTCGACGTCGGACAGTGCGCGACACCCGTTTGCGATGCGGCGAAGTCCCCGGTGTCGTCGGCCGAGAGATGGACACAGTGCGCACACCACACGTCGGGGCCGAGCCAGTCCAGGTCGGTCAGGTACTCGACCGGCGTGCAGCCGTAGAGCTCCATGCAGTACGCCTCCTCCTCCACGGTCTCGGCGAGGTGGGTGTGGAGCGTCAGTCCGAGCTGGCGGGCCAGCGTCGCCGACTCCGTCATGAGCTTCTTCGTGACCGAGAACGGCGAGCACGGTGCGACGGCGATCTGGACGCGGGCACCGGGCTCTTGCTCGTGCAGCTCGGCCACGAGCCGCTGGGTGTCGGCAAGAACGGTGTCGAGGTCCTCGACGAGCTCGTCCGGCGGAAGCCCCCCGTCGGACTCGCCGAGGTCCATCGAGCCGCGGGAGGCGACGATGCGTACCCCGAGCTCGCGGGCCGCCTGAACCTCGGCCTCGACGAGGCCGCTCCGCCCGCGCGGGAAGACGTAGTGGTGGTCGAAGACGGTCGAGCAGCCGGAGAGCGCGAGCTCCGCCAGCCCTGTGCGGGCTGCGGCGTACTCCGCCTCGGCGTCGATCCGTGACCAGATCGGATAGAGCGCGCGAAGCCATCCGAACAGGTCGGCTTCCTGCGCCCGGGCGCGCGTGAGGGTCTGGTAGAGGTGGTGGTGCGTGTTGACGAGACCCGGCGTCACGACGGCTCCGGCGAGATCGACGCGCTGGTCGGCGTCCGGCTCGTCGTCCGACCCGACCGCGGCGATCACGCCGTTTTCGACCAGCAGCCACCCGGACTCGTGCTCTGTGCCAGCGTGGTCACAGGTCACGACCCAACCGGACGTGTACAGCGTGCTCACGCTGTTCATAAGGTGTCAGACACCGTTCTTAACACTTCGAGGGGGACGAGCTCGAAGCGGTCGACGTCGACGAGGCCGCGGTCGGTGATCTTCAGGTGCGGGATCACGGAGAGCGCGAGGAACGCGAGTGTGAGGAACGGCGTTGCGCCCGTCCAGCCCAGCTCGTGCGCGGCGTCGTTGCAGGCGCGGCTCTGGGCGATCACGTCGGGGAGCGGAGCGTCCGAGAGCAGGCCGGCGACCGGGAGCGGACACTCGGCGAGCACGTTCAGGCCGTCCACGGCGACGATTCCGCCTCCGATCTCCGCGAGCCGCTCCACTGCGAAGGCCATGTCCCGGTCGGACATGCCGACCACGACCAGGTTGTGCGCGTCGTGCGCGACGCTCGAGGCGAGCGCACCGCGCTCGAGTCCCGAGCCGGTGACGAAGCCGAGTCCGACGCGACCCGTCGCGAGGTGACGCTCGACGACGGCGATCTTCGCGAGGTCGTGCTCTGGACTCGCGACCGCATGGCCGTCAGCGACGACTGGCGCGCGCTCGAGCGACTCCGTGACGACCTGGTCCTCGATGAGCCCGATCGCGCGTGCATTCCCATCGCTCCACGGAATCGCGAAGTCCGACGGCGAGACGGGTGCGACGCGAACGGACTGACGCACCCAGTCGGGAATCTCGACACGCGGCACGTCCTCGATCGCCCGGCCGTCCTTCAACACCGTCGTCGGCTGGAAGCTCACGAGATCGGGCAGCACGAGCAGATCCGCGATGTACCCGGGCGCGATCGCACCATGCTGCGAGAGGCCGTGCCACAGAGCCGGGTGGTGTGACGCCATGAGGACTGCATCTTCGGGCGCGATACCCGCGGCGACCGACTCGCGAACCATCCCGTTGACGTGCCCGAAGTCGGCGATGTCCTCGGGGTCGCGATCGTCCGTGCAGAAGGCGATGCGCCACGGGCCGTACTGCTCCACGAGCGGTAGCAGCGCGCGCAGGTTGCGCGCCATCGACGCCTCGCGGACGAGCAGCCACATCCCGGCGCGGAGCCGCTCGCGCCCTTCCTCCACGGTCAGCGCCTCGTGGTCGGAGTAGATGCCCGCGGCGGCGTACGCCTGCAGATCGGATCCGAGCAGCCCGGGCGCGTGTCCGTCGGCGTGCCGAGCGCCGTCGAGCGCCAGCTTCGCGAGCTCCTCGGGAGCGCCGGCGACGACGCCGGGGAAGTTCATCATCTCCGCGAGCCCGAGCACCCGCCGCCGCCGCATCAGCGACTCGAGATCGCCTGGCGTCAGGGCTCGCCGCGGCGATTCGAATGGCGACGCGGGAACGCACGACGGCGCCATGAAGTAGACGTCCAGCTGTAGCTCCGACGATGCGTCGAGCAACCAGTGCACGCCGTCGACGCCGAGGACGTTCGCGATCTCGTGCGGATCGGCGACGACCGCGGTCGTGCCCAGCGGGAGCACGAGCCGCGCAAACTCGTCCACCATGAGCTTCACCGACTCGAGGTGCATGTGCGCGTCGATGAATCCGGGAACGACGAAAGCGCCGGAGGCGTCGAGCGTCTCACGGCCCTCGTACGCCCCGACCCCGGCGATCACGCCGTCGACGACCGCGATGTCGGCGTCCAGCCACTCGCGTGTGAAGACCGACAGCACGCGCCCGCCGCGCACCACGAGGTCGGCGGGCTCGTCGCCGCGAGCGACCGCAAGTCGGCGTTGCAGCCCCTCCATCGGAGGGAGCGTAAATGCGCGCCGGCCTGTCGTATAGTCGCCGGGTCGAGTGGCAGGCGGACAGGAGGAGCAGATGAGGCGGAAGTTCGTAGTTGGCGGGCTCGTGCTGGCGCTCACCGTGAGCGCACTCGCGCTCGCCGGCGGCAGTGCGGCCAGGTCCGAGCAGGAGCCCTTCAAGGTGGCCTTCATCTATCCGGGCCCCCACAACGACGGCGGCTGGTCGCAGTCCCACGACCGTGGGCGGCTCGCCATCGAGAAGGCGCTCGGCAACAGGGTCGAGACGACCTACAAGGAGAACATCTTCTCGAACGCGCAGGTCCCGCAGGTCGTCGCCGGTCTCGTACGCGAGGGCTACGACATGATCTTCGGCTGCTCGTTCGGCATGTTCGAGAACGGCGTCAACGGTCAGCTCTACAGCAAGTATCCCGACGTCAAGTTCGAGCAGGCGACCGGCCTGCAGATCAAGAAGAACCAGTCGGAGTACTTCGGCGCCGGCGAGGACACGATCTACCTCTCGGGAATGGCCGCAGGTGCTGCGACCAAGAACGGACAGATCGGCTACATCGTCCCGTTCGGGATTCCCGAGGTCGTGCGCCACATCAACGCGTTCGCACTGGGTGCGCAGGTGATGAACCCGAAGGCAAAGGTGCGGCTGCTCTGGACGAACTCGTGGTTCTCGCCGCCGAAGGAGACGGCTGCCGCGAAGAACTTGATCGCAGCGGGTGTCGACGTGCTCGGTCAGAACGTGGACAGCCCTGCGGCCGGCGTCGTCGCGGAGTCGAAGAAGGTTCCCTGGGTCGGCTACGACTCGTACGCCCGCAAGTCGGCCCCAACTCAGTGGCTGACGGCGGCGACCTACAACTGGGGCCCGTACTACGTGAAGCGCGTCAGAGCTGCGATCAACGGAACGTGGAAGTCGGGCTTCTACTACGGCACGATCAACGACGGCTTCACGGGTCTTGCGCCGTACGGCCCGAAGGTCACGGCGAAGACCAGGGCCGCGATTGCCGCGAAGCGCAAGGCGATCGTCTCTGGCAGGTTCGACGTCTTCCAGGGTCCGCTGTACGACCAGAAGGGCAAGCTGGTGGTGAAGAAGGGGCAGACCCTGAAGGTGCTCCCCGATCTGTACTCGATGCAGTGGCTCTCGCGGGGTGTGATCGGGAAGGTCTCGACGGTCGCGCCTCCTGGCTAGCCGCGTGGGGCAGGTCCCCGCATCCTCGGTCGAGAGAGGCGCCGGTTCGCCCGGCGCCTCTTCTCCTCCCGCCGCCGTTCGCATGGTGGGGATCACGAAGCAGTTTCCCGGTGTCGTGGCGAACGACGGCGTGACGTTCGAGGCGGCAGCGGGCGAGGTGCACGCGCTCCTCGGCGAGAACGGTGCCGGCAAGACCACGCTGTCGAACATCCTGACCGGGCTCTATCGCCCGGACGCCGGCGAGATCGAGCTCTACGGAGAGCCGGTTCGTTTCCACTCGCCGCGCGATGCGATCGAGGCCGGAATCGGCATGGTGCATCAGCACTTCCGGCTGGTCGAGCCCTTCTCCGTCGCGGAGAACGTCATCCTCGGCGACCACCGCGGCGAGGGCGGTCGCGCCATCCTGCGCCCGGCAGCGACGGAGCGGCGCGTGGACGAGCTGAGCCGGCGCTACGGGCTCGCCGTGAACCCGAAGGCGAAGATCTGGCAGCTCTCGATCGGCGAGCAACAGCGCGTCGAGATCCTGAAGGCCCTCTATCGGGACGCCCGGGTTCTAATCATGGACGAGCCCACCGCCGTGCTCACGCCGCAGGAGGTCGAGGGACTCTTTGCGACGCTGCGCGCGATGGCGGACGAGGGTAAGACGGTCATCTTCATCTCGCACAAGCTGCACGAGGTGAAGGCGGTCGCCGACCGGGTAACGGTGCTGCGCGGCGGGAGGACGGTCGCGACCGTCGACGCCGCGCCCTCGACCCTGCGCTCGCTGGCGTCGCTCATGGTCGGACGCGAGATCGAGGTCGTGCGACCACTGGCGCATGCGAGACAGCTTGCGGACGTCACGGCGCTCGAGGTGGACGGGCTGACGGTCGCGGGCGACCGTGGCGAGACCGCCGTGCGCGGAGTCTCGTTCTCGATTCGCGAAGGCGAGATCGTCGGAGTCGCAGGCGTTGCTGGCAACGGCCAGCGCGAGCTCGCCGAGGCGCTGTCCGGGATGCGGGACATCGACGCCGGGAGCGTCCGCATCGCCGGGCGGACTCTGCGGGGCGGCGATCCGCGCGAGGCGATCCTGGCGGGCGTCGCGCACGTCCCCGAGGACCGACTCGGCACCGGCCTCGCTCCGAGCCTGAGTGTCACGAGCAACGTCGTCATGAAGACGTACCGGCGCCGCTCGCTCTCGCACGGTCCGCTCCTCGCGCTCCGTCGGATGCGCGAAGTCGCCGTCCGCATCGTCGGGCGCTACGACGTGAAGACCCCCGGTACGGAGACCCCCGTGCGCAACCTCTCGGGAGGCAACCTCCAGAAGCTCATCCTCGGCCGGGAGTTCGAGGACGACCCGCTCGTCCTCGTGGTCGCGCAGCCGACCCGCGGGCTCGACGTCGGCGCGATCGAGACGGTGCACTCGTACCTGCGCGACGCGGCCGCACGAGGCGTCGCCGTCCTCGTGATGAGCGAAGACCTCGACGAGCTCCGCGCGCTCTCCGACCGGATCCTCGTCGTGTACGAGGGTGAGATCGCGGGTGAGCTCCACGCCGGGGCAGCCTCCATCGAGGAGATCGGCCTGCTCATGGCGGGGGGAGCGCGAGAGTGAAGCTCGAGCGCCGCCTCGCGCAGCCGTGGTGGCTCTCGGTGGCGGTGCCGATCGGGTCGCTCGTCGTCGCGTTCGCGATCATCGGGGTCGTCCTCGCGCTCACGGGGCACGACACCTGGGAGACGTATCGGAAGATCGTCGAGGCAGGGTTCACGGGCAACGGCGCGATGTCGGCCACGCTGATCTCGGCGACGCCGATTCTGTTCACGGGCCTGGCTGCGGCCGCTGCCTTCCGCATGCAGCTCTTCAACATCGGCGCGGAGGGGCAGCTGTACCTCGGCGCGGTGGGGGCGTCGTGGATCGCGCTCCAGCTCGGAGACCGAGACGCCACGTCGACGCCGCTCTTCGTCGTCGCCATGTGCGTGGCAGCAGCGGCGCTCGGCGCGCTCTGGGCGTTGATCCCGGGCGTCCTGCGCGCCTTCGCCCGGACGAACGAGATCATCACGTCGCTGATGCTCAACTACGTCGCAGGGCTTCTCCTCACCTACCTGATCTTCGACAGCTCCTCGTACTGGCGCGACACGTCGACGCTGCAGGCGCGCGCATTCCCGCAGGGAAAGCCCATGCCCGAGGCCTCGAACTGGCCGACCTTCGGCTCGTCGGTGGTCGTCCCGCTGGGGTTCCTGCTCGGGATCCTGGCCGCCTTCGCGCTCTGGGTGCTCTATTCGCGGATGCGGTTCGGGTTCGAGGTCGGCGTCATCGCCGACTCGCCGCGCGCTGCGCGGTACGCCGGCATGCGGACACGCCGGAAGATCCTCGCGGTCATGGCGATCTCCGGCGCGCTCGCGGGCATCGGAGGGGCCAGTCAGATCGGGGACTTCACGCACACACTCGACGGCAGCCCGACCGGTCTCCAGGCCGCGGCATTCGGATACACGGGCATCGTCGTGGCGGCGCTCGCTCGCTACAACCCGTTCGCCGTCTGTCTCGTGGCGGTGCTCATCGGCGGGCTGCTGAACGCCGGTTACACGCTGCAGGGACCGGACTTCCCGTCCGGCCTCGTCGGCGTGATGCAGGGAATCATCCTCTTCTGTGCCCTGGGCGGCGAGCTGCTCGTGCGGTACCGGCTGCGGATCACCCGGTTCGGCGCGGGGAGGCCGGCCGCAGAGGGCGCCGGGCTGTGAGCGTCAACGACAGCCTGCTCGTGATCGTGCTCGCGCAGGCGATTCTCTATGGCACGCCGCTCCTGTACGCGGCGCTCGGAGAGCTCCTGGCGGAGCGCTCGGGCGTCCTCAACCTCGGCGTTCAGGGGATGATGCTCTTCGGCGCAGCAGTCGGATTCTGGGTGACGCAGCGGTTCGACGGCTCCGGTGCGTCGGCACTGTTCCTCGCCGTCATCGCCTCGGCTGTGGCGGGGGCGGCGCTGGCCGCGATCCACGCGTTCCTCGTGATCACGCTTCGCGCAAACCAGATCGTCTCGGGGCTCGCGCTCACGATCTTCGCCGGTGGGCTTGGCCTCTCCGCGTATCTGGGGACGGAACTCGGCCTCGCCGACCTTCCCGCGATCCACCAGTTCGGCGACCTCGACGTGCTCGGACTCGGAGACCTCCCCGTGGTCGGCCCCATCCTCTTCGACCAGTCGGCGCTCGTGTACGCCTCGTGGATCCTCACGCTTCTCGTCGCGCTCTACCTCGGCCGGACCCGTTGGGGCCTCAACGTCCGCGCCGTCGGCGAGGCGCCCGCGTCGGCGGACGCGATGGGCGTCAACGTGACCCTGTACCGCTACGTGCACGTCATGGTCGGAGGAGGCTTCGCGGGTGTCGCCGGAGCGTGCTACAGCCTGTCGATCACGCCCGGCTGGACGGCCGGGGACACGCTCGTCGGCGGCGCGGGCTGGATCGCGATCGCGCTCGTGATCTTCGCGTTCTGGCGCGCAGAGCTCTGTCTCGTCGGGGCGTATCTGTTCGGAGCGCTGTCGGCGCTCCCGTTCGCGCTACAGGCACGCGAGGTGGACGTCACGCCTGAGTTTCTGTACGCACTCCCGTACGTCATGACGATCGTCGTTCTGGTGCTCGTCTCGACCGGCCTCGCCCGACGCAGGCTCGGCGCGCCGGCGGCGCTCGGGGTTCCGTACGTGCGCGAAGAACGGTAGAACGGACGCGTGGACGTCCTCACTCCTCGCTCGCTCGACGAAGCGCTGCAGCTCAAGGCCGAGCACCCCGACGCCGTTCCGATCCAGGGGGGTACCGATGTGATGGTCGCGCTGAACTTCGATCGCGCGCGACCCGACGTCGTCCTCAACCTCAACGAGGTCTCCGAGCTTCGCGGCTGGTCGCGCGAGAACGGGACGCTCAGGCTCGGCGCCGGACTCACATACGCGGAGGCGCTGAGCGGCGAGCTCGCCGAGGCGCTGCCCGCGCTTGCCGAGGCGTCGCGCACGGTCGGCTCGCCGCAGATCCGGAACCGCGGGACGATCGGCGGGAACCTCGGGACGGCTTCCCCGGCCGGCGATGCACTTCCGCCGCTCTTCGTGGAGAACGCGGAGGTCGAGCTCGCGAGCGTGCGCGGCCGGCGTCGCCTCGCTCTCGGCGACTTCCTCGTCGGCGTGAAGCAGAACGCCCTCGAGCCCGACGAGCTGATCGTCTCGGTTCTCGTCGAGCCGAGCGGCCAGCCCCAGACGTTCATGAAGGTCGGCCCCCGCAACGCCATGGTCATCGCGGTCTGCTCTCTCGCAGTCGTTGCCGATCGTCGACGCGGCGAGCTCAGGGCGTCGTTCGGGTCGTCGTCACCGGTTGTGCGACTCGTCTCCGCACCGCTCGACGAGGCAGCAAGCTTCCCGGAGCGTGTCGCCGCGGCCGCGAGCCCGATCGACGACGTGCGCGGGACAGCGGCCTACCGCCGCCATGCCCTGCGCGTGCTCGCGCAGCGCGCGCTCGAAAGGTGCGTCGCGTGAGGATCGCGCTGACGGTCAACGGCGAGCGGCGCGAGGCCGAGGTCTGGGCGGGCGAGAGCCTGCTGACGACGCTCCGTGACCGGCTCGAGCTGCCCGGATCGAAGAACGCGTGCGAGCAGGGCGAGTGCGGCTCGTGCTCCGTCCTCTACGACGGCGAGCTCGTGTGCGCCTGTCTCGTCCTCTCCGCCCAGGCCGACGGGCACGACGTCGTGACGGTCGAGGGCCTCGGCGGGCACGCCGGCCTGCACCCGGTGCAGGAAGCCTTCGCCGACACCGGCGCGGTGCAGTGCGGCTTCTGCACGCCGGGCTTCGTCGTCGCTGCGGCCGATCTCCTGCGGCGTGTGCCGGATCCCACGGACGACGAGATCCGCGAGGCGCTGTCCGGGAATCTCTGCCGCTGCACCGGGTACCAGAAGATCCTCGACGCCGTTCAGCTGGCGGCGGGGCGATGAGCACCGCGACCCGGACACTTCGCCGCGGTCACGCAGCGACGAGCAAGCGTCGCGCGGACGCCGTCCCGAAGGTGACCGGGGAGTTCGCCTACTCGAGCGACCTCCACGCGGCGGGGATGCTCTGGGGGCATACGGTGCGCAGCCCGCACGCGCACGCTCGCGTGGTCGCGATCGACACGACCGAGGCGCGCTCGCTGCCGGGCGTGCACGCGGTCCTCACGCACGACGACGTTCCCGGCGCGAAGACGTACGGCCTCGAGTTCGCGGATCAGCCTGTGCTCGCGATCGACCGCGTCCGCTACTTCGGCGAGGCAGTCGCGGTCGTCGCGGCGGAGGAGCCCGAGCAGGCCCGGCGCGCCGCCGCTGCCGTGCGCGTCGAGTACGAGCCGCTCGAGCCCGTCATCGATCCCGAGCGCGCGACCGAGATGGAGCCGCTCCATCCCGACCGCCCGACGATGGGCCATGGCTACCAGGACGACCCGCGGCCGAACGTCGTGCGCGCGATGCTCGTTCGCCGCGGCGATCCCGACGCTGACGCGGATGTCATCGTCGAGGGTGTCTACGACATCGGGCAGCAGGATCAGGCGTTCCTCGGCCCTGAATCGGGGATCGCGATTCCGGACGGCGAAGGTGGCGTCGATATCCACGTCGCCACCCAGTGGCTCCACGTCGACCGTGACCAGGTCGCACCCTGCCTGGGTCTCGAGCCCGAGCAGGTGCGCGTCCATCTCGCCGGCGTCGGCGGCGCGTTCGGCGGGCGCGAGGACCTCTCGATGCAGATCCACGCGGCGATGCTGGCGCTCCGCACGGGGCGGCCCGTCAAGATCGTCTACAACCGCGAGGAGTCGTTCGTCGGTCACATCCACCGTCACCCGGCGCGCATCTGGGCCGAGCATCGAGCAACGCGCGAGGGGCGACTCGTGGCGGTTCGGATGCGGATCCTCGTGGACGGGGGCGCGTATGCGTCGAGCTCGACGGCGGTCATCTCCAATGCGTGCTCGTTCGCCGTCGGGCCGTACGCGGTCGACAACGTGCACATCGACGGGCTCGCCGTGTACACGAACAACCCGCCGTGCGGCGCCATGCGTGGCTTCGGCGCGGTCCAGACCTGTTTCGCGGCCGAGGCGCAGATGGACAAGCTCGCCGCAGCGCTCGACATCGACGCGATCGAGCTGCGGCTCCTGAACGCGCTCGAGCCGGGCGGTACGCTCGCCACGGGGCAGGTGGTCACGGGCTCGCTGCCCACGCGCGAGGTCATCCGGCGTGCAGCGGCGCTTCCGACACCCGAGCCCGAGGAGCTTCCACGCGAGGCGATCCGACTCCCCGGGGGCGCGGGGAACACCACGCGCGGCGAGGGAGTTCGTCGCGGGGTCGGCTTCGCCGTCGGCTTCAAGAACATCTGCTACTCGGAGGGCTTCGACGACTTCTGCGCCGCGCGCGTCGTCCTCGCCGAGGACGGCTCGGCGGAGGTGCACTGTGCCGCGGCGGAGGTCGGCCAGGGCGTGAGCGAGGTGATCCTCCAGGTCGCGCGGCTCGAGCTCGGCACCGACGACGTCACGGTTGCGTCCGGGTCTACGGCGCACGTCGGTTCGGCGGGCTCGTCCTCGGCCTCGCGGATGACGTGGATGGCGGCGGGAGCCGTCCAGACCGCGTGTCGCGCGGCGCTGGAGGAACGCGGGCGCGTGGGAGGAGCCGTCGACGTCGAGCGGATCTACCGCCATCCACGCACGTTCCCGCTCGACCCGGAGACGGGCCAGATCGTGGACGGCAACGCGCACGTCGCGCTCGCGGTGGCGGCGATGCGTGTGGTCGCCGAGGTCGACGTCGAGCTCGGCCTCACGCGCGTCGTCTGGATCGGAACGGCACAGGACGTCGGCAAGGCGCTCAGCCGCACCGCCGTCGAGGGCCAGATCGAGGGCGGAACCGCACAGGGCCTCGGCCTCGCCCTCATGGAGGAGATCCAGACGCGTGACGGAGCGATCACGAACGCGAGCTTCACCGACTACTTGATCCCGACGTTCCTCGACATGCCGCCGGTCGTCTCCGAGCTGATCGAGGATCCCGAGCCCGATGCGCCGTACGGCGTGAAGGGCGTGGGCGAGCCGCCGACGGTCGTCTCGACGGCGGCGATCGTCGCCGCCCTGCGCGACGCAACCGGCCGCGACCTTGCCCGCGTCCCGGTTCGGCCCGACGACATCGTCGGGCTCTGATCACGCGAGAGAGGAGCCTCCCGGCTCCCTTCTCGCGACTCCCCCACTCGGATGGAGGGCGAACTAGCGAAGCTGCGGACGCATGAGCAGCGAGACGCGCTTGGCCTGTGCGACCTGCACGAGGTGCCTCTGGACGGAGACCGCAGCCTGGGCCCGCTGGACCTTCGCGACCTGAACGCCGACGACCTGCGCCTTCACCTGTGGCTTCGACTGTGCCGCGACGTTCCCGGCAGCGGCGACCGAGGGCGCTACTGCAAATGCGGTGACGACGGCCCCAATAGTGGCGATGCGCTTCATGGTCATCTCCCGTCTCGTTGTGCTCATGACCCGAGAGTACGAGCGCCGCCGCTCGCTGTCGTTCGCGTTCGTGACGTTGCGAGTGTCACCGCCGTTACACAGTTTCACGCGACAACGGCGGCCATCAGGTCTGGCGCGTGGGGAACCGCATGCTGTACTAGGGGACAGGGGTTGCTCGCCGGGAGCGGGGCCTGTCGGCCACGCTCCGCACGTTGCAAATACCGGTGCCGTGCCCGAGACTCGAGGTCGATGGAGTGGCCCCTTCTCGCCGATCTGCCGCTCGAGGACGTGCGCCAGCTGCTCACGATCGCGCGACGGCGGACGTTCGGCCGCGGTGAGGTCGTCTTCCATCGCGACGATCCCGCCGATTCACTGCATCTCGTCGTCCGTGGCCGCTTCGGCGCGCGCGTTCTGACACCGCTCGGCGACAGCGTTCTCATCGAGGTCTTCGGTCCCGGGCAGAGCTTCGGCGAGCTTGCGCTGCTGCTTCCGGACGCGCGGCGCTCGGCGACGGTCGAGGCACTCGAGGCCGGCGAGACGCGCTCGGTCTTTCGCGACGACTTCTCGCTCCTGCAGCGGGAGCACCCCGGCGTGAAGGACGTGCTGCTCCGCCTGCTCGCGGAGCAGCTCCGCCGCTCGACCGATCGCGTCGTGGAGGCGCACCACGTGGATGCGGAGACCCGCGTGCGCCGGAGACTCCTCGAGCTGGCCGCGCTGTACGAGGACGGTGTCGTTCCGCTCACCCAGGAGGACATCGCCGCGATGGCGGGCACGTCGCGGGCGACGGTCAACCGGGTGCTTCGCGAGGAGCAGAAGCTCGACGCCGTTGCGCTCGCCCGCGGGCGGACGCAGGTGCTCGACGCGAGCGACCTCGAACGTCGCTGCCGCCGCTCGTAGGTGAGAGGTATTCGCCCCTACCGCGAGATGTCGTCGAGCAGGGCGCCGAGCAGCCGGTAGAAGCGCTGCGTGCTCGAGATCCGCACGCGCTCCCCTGGCGCGTGCGGGCCGACGATCTCCGGGCCGATCGAGACCATCTCGACGCCGGGCAGCTTCTGGCCGAGAACCGCGCACTCGAGGCCGCCGTGGACGACCGAGAGCGCAGGCTCCGCTTCGAACATCCGGGCGTATGTCGCCCGGGCAGTGGCCAGGAGCGCCGAATCGAGGTCCGGCTCCCACGGCGGATAGGAGCGCTTGACCGCGATCTCGGCTCCACCGAGCCGGGCGAGAGCGTGCATCACGGAGAGGACCCCGTCGAGCGAGGCGGCGTTCGAGCTCCGCGTCATCGATCCGAGCACGAGCGTTCCGTCCTCCGTTGCCGCCGTCGTCAGGCTCGTGCTCGTCGCGACGATACCGGGCATGCCGGGAGCCATGGCCAGGACGCCGGTCGGGATGGCCTGCACGAGATCGATCGCACGACGTGACTCGTCGACTCCGGCCGCCTCGCTCGTCGCGTCCTCGCCGAACGAGAGCGCGAGCTCGTCGTCCGTACCCGCGAACTCGCGGGCGATCGTCTCGAGCTCGGCCTCGGCGGCCGCGCGGAAGCCGCGCTGGTCACCCTTCGCGAGCGCGACCGTGGCGACCGCGTCGCGGGGTATCGCGTTTCGGCTGGCTCCTCCGGTGAGCGCTCGAAGCCGAATCGGTGCCACGGCGAGAACACGTCCGAGCGCCTTGATCGCGTTCACGCGGCCGGCGGCGATGTCGGCGCCCGAGTGCCCGCCCTTCGCGCCCGAGAGCTCGACGCGAAGCGCCACGTGGCCAGGCGGCACAGCTTCGGGTACGAGCGGGACACGCACGAGCGTGTGGTCGCTCCCGGCGCACCCGATCGTGAGCGCGCCGTCGCTCGTCCCGTCGAGGTTCAACAGCAGGCGGCCGGCCACGAGCGACGCGTCGAGCGCCTTCGCACCGTCGAGCCCCTGCTCCTCCGAGACGGTGAAGAGGAGCTCGAGCGGCCCGTGCTCGACCCCGTCGTCGTCGGCGGCGGCCAGCGCGGCCGCGACGCCGATGCCGTTGTCGGCGCCGAGCGTCGTGCCGTCGGCCCGCACCCAGTCCTCCTCCACGCGGACGTCGATCCGCCCTTCGCGCGGGTCGAACGAGCTCGCCGGATCGCGCTCGCACACGATGTCCAGGTGCGCCTGGAGGACGACGACGGGCGCCCGCTCTCGCCCGGCGGCTGCGGGAACGCGAACGACGACGTTCCCTTCTCCATCGACCTGCGCGTCGAACGAACGCGCCGCGGCCCACGCGAGGACGTGCTCGCGCGCTGGTCCTTCCGCCTTCGAGGGCCGCGAGATGCGGGTGAGCTCGGCGAACCGCTCCCAGAGGAGCGTCGGATCGAGCGACTCGAGCGCGGTCACCGTCTGAGGGTCAGCGCCGCCCCGACGGCGAGCAGCGCGAGGCCGAGCACGCGAGGCCAGCTCACCGCGATCCGCTCCACGCCGAACCAGCCGTATCGGTCGATGACCGTCGCGAGTGTGAACTGGGCGGCGATCAGCACGGACGTCGTCGCGACGATGCCGATTCGCGGGCCGGCGACGGTGATCGCGAGGATGATGAGCGCGCTCATCACGCCACCGAGGAGCATCCACTTCGGGGCGCCGAGCGCCTCGCCGATCCCGGACACCGACCGGCGTGCGAAGAGGAGCACCACGAGCGCGAGAGCCGCGCCGACGACCGACGCGGTCGCCATCGCCTCGATCGCGCCCACCCGGTCTCCGAGCCTGCCTTGGACTGCGATCTGCACCGCTCCTCCGAGCCCCGCGACGAACGCGAGCGTGGTGGCGAATGCAGTCGAGCTCACCGCGAGGACGCTATACGCTCCCCGGCGTCCCCCGACGAAGGAGCCCACGTGATCCGCGCGACCATCCAGTTCGAGTCCGAGCCCGATCCCGCTCGGTACCAGCAGCACCTCGACGAGTTCACCCGACCTGTCGAGTGCTCGGCGTTCCGGCACGGGAAGGTGTTCGGCTCGCCGTTCGGCGATCCCACCTACAAGTACCACGCCGAGTTCGAATGGGACGATATGGACGCGTTCAAGGCCGCGGTCGGCTCGGAGGTCTTCGCGGCAGCGGGCAAGGATGCGATGGCCATGGGCATCCCGTTCACGGTGAACTTCGCGTCGATCGAGTGACCGAGCCGACGCATCCGCGCCCGCTCGATCCGGCGCAGTTCGGGTTCGAGACGATCGTCTACGAGAAGGCGCCGCCGCGCGCGACCATCCGTCTCAACCGACCGGATGTCCTGAACGCCTTCGACTTCCAGATGCTGCGCGAGATCGCGCGTGCGTGCGAGGACGCGTCGTGGGACGACGACGTCCGTGCGGTCGTCGTCACGGGGACCGGCCGCGCCTTCTGCGTGGGCGCCGACCTGCGCTCGTGGGGCGAGGACCTGCTCGGCAACTCGACCGAGTACTGGAAGTGGTTCGGCGCCTTCAAGGACATGCACGATCGGCTGCGGGAGGTCGGCAAGCCGACGATCGCGCGGATCAACGGCATCGCGGTCGGGGGTGGGAACGAGCTGCAGATGGCGTGCGATCTCTCCGTCATGGTCGACTCGGCCTTCATCCGGCACGTCGGGCTCCAGCACGGGTCCGTTCCGGCGGGAGGGGCCACGCAGTGGCTCCAGTTGATGGTCGGGGATCGCCGCGCGCGCGAGATCGTCTTTCTCTGCGACGAGATCCCTGCGGCCCAGGCCGAGGAGTGGGGTCTCGTGAATCGAGTCGTGCCCGAGGCGGCGCTCGACGTAGCCGTCGACGAGTGGGTCGAGAAGCTCGCGGCGAAGCTCCCGCAGACGACGCGCTACGCGAAGCAGCAGCTCAATGTCTGGCGCGATCTTGCGTGGCACCAGACGGTCGGCCACGCTCGCGACTGGCTCGCGATGTCCATGCTGGGCGAGGAGGCGCAGGGCGCCGTCCGTGCATTCCTCGACCGCGACACGAAGGAGTAGTCATGCCCGACGAGGTTCTCACGTCGCGCGACGGCGCCGTTCTCACGATCACGCTCAATCGTCCGGACGTCTACAACGCGATCAACCGTGCGCTGCACGAGGGTCTCGGAGCCGCCCTGCGCGAAGCGGCCCACCCCGAGATCCGCGCCGTGGTGCTCACCGGAGCAGGCCGTGGGTTCTGCTCGGGGCAGGACCTGCGTGAGTTCGAGTCGCTACCCGGCGGTGTGCGTGATGCGCTGGAGCAGACATACCACCCGAACATCCGCGCGCTGCGCTCGCTCGAGAAGCCCGTGATCGGCGCGATCAACGGTCCGGTCGCCGGCGCCGGGCTCTCGCTGGCCTGCGCGTGCGACGTCCGCGTGGGCTCGTCCAACGCGACCTTCGTGCCCGGCTTCATCGGGATCGGCCTCATCCCGGACGCGGGAAGCACGTGGTTCGTCCATCGCCTGCTCGGGTTCACGCGTGCGTTCGAGTGGATGGTCTCGAACCGGCGCCTGAGCGCGGAGGAGGCACTGGCCTGGGGTCTCGTCTCCGAGACGATTCCGGACGAGGGCTTCGCGGCGCGGGTGGAAGAGCTCGCGGCGTGGTACGCCGCGCTTCCGACGCGCGCGGTCGCGATGACGAAGCAGCTCTTCGAGCACGCGTACACCGCGACGCTCGACCGTCAGCTCGAGCTCGAGGCGGAGCTCCAGCAAGCGGCGACGCAGACGGAAGACTTTGCGGAGGGCGTGCAGGCGTTCCTCGACAAGCGGCCGGCCGACTTCAAGGGAAGGTAGGAGTCGGTCGCGCTGTGGAGATCCGCACAGTCGACTACCACACCGCCGGAGAGCCGTTCCGGATCGTGACGGGCGGCGTCGAGGCGCCGCGCGGAGCGACGATCCTCGACAAGCGCCGCGACGCGCTCGACCGGCTCGACCACGTGCGGCGCCTGCTCGTGAACGAGCCCCGTGGGCACGCCGACATGTACGGCTGCTTCGTCGTCGAGCCGGACGACGACGGCGCCGATCTCGGCGTCGTGTTCTTCCACAACGCGGGCTACTCCACCGCCTGCGGCCACGGGACCATCGCTCTCGCCACCTGGGCCCTCGACTCGGGCGTCGTCGAGCGGCGCGAAGGAGAGAACCATGTCGTCGTCGACGTGCCCTCCGGCCGCCTCGACACCTGGGCGCAGGTGGAGGACGGCCGCGTGCGGTCGGTGCGCTTCCGGAACGTTCCCGCGTTCGTCTGGGCAGAGGGAGTCGAGCTCGCTGAGCGCACTGTCGACGTCGCCTTCGGCGGCGCGTTCTACGTGTCGGTCGAGGAGCGCGTCGAGCCGAGCGAGCTCCCGCGTCTGATCGAGCTCGGCCGCGAGTTGAAGCGCGAGGTCGCGGCTTGGCAGGACGTCGTGCACCCGCTCGAGCCAGAGCTGCGCGACGTCTACGGCGTGATCTTCTGGCAGGAGGAGGGTGAGGACCCGCTGACCCAGCGCAACGTCACGGTCTTCGCGGACGGCGAGGTCGATCGCTCCCCGTGTGGGAGCGGCACGTCGGCGCGGCTCGCCCTGCTCGACCGCTCGGGACGGCTGCCGCGTGGCGAGGAGCTTCGCCACCGGAGCATCGTCGACACGGAGTTCCGTGCGCGCGTGGTGGGCGAAGCCGAGGTCGCTGGCATCCCGGCGGTGATCACCGAGGTCGAAGGAAGCGCCTACCGCACGGGCGAGCACGTCTTCACGCTCGACCCGGACGACCCGCTCGCCGACGGCTTCTTCCTGCGCTAGAGGACCGCCCGCAGCGGGTACACCTCACGCATGGCCGATCGGGCACTGCCGTCGCGCTACACCTCTGTCGCGCACCTCGCGAGCGGCGGAATGGGCGACGTCTACCGTGCGACCGACGGTCTCCTCGGCCGAACCGTCGCGGTCAAGGTGCTCGCCGAGCGGCACGCGCGCAACGCGGACGTGCGCGCGCGCTTCACGCGTGAGGCACGCGCTGCGGCGCGTCTTTCGGCGCATCCCGAGTGTCGTGACGGTGTTCGACGTCGGAGAGCACGAGGGCCAGCCGTTCATCGTGATGGAGTATCTCGACGGCGGCTCCGTGTACGACCGGATCCGATCCGCGCCCGTTGTTCCCGGGCGCGCTGTCGAGTGGCTCCGTCAAGCCGCCGCCGGTCTGGACGCCGCACACGCGCAGGGCATCGTCCATCGGGACGTGAAGCCGGCCAACCTGCTGCTGGACGACGAGGACCGCGTTCACGTCACGGACTTCGGGATCGCGTCCGCGGCCGGCTTCGACACGCTGACCCTTCCGGGCACGGTTCTGGGAACCGCCGGGTACCTCTCGCCCGAACAGGCCCGAGGTGAATCGGCGACGGCTGCGAGCGACCGCTACGCGCTCGGCGTCGTCGCGTACGAGCTGCTCACCGGGGAGAGGCCGTACGCGGCCGAGACTCCGGTGACGGAGGCGTTCGCGCATCTCAATGCTCCGATCCCGAGCGCTGCACAGGTCGCGCCTGCGCTTCCGCGCGGCGTCGACGCCGTCTTCGAGCGGGCGCTGGCAAAGGAGCCGGACGCTCGTCCCGCGAGCGCCGGCGAGCTCGTCGAGGAGCTCGGCGACGTCTTCCGCGACGCGGAACCCGTGACCGCGGTTCTGCCGCGAGCGCAGGCGCCTGCCGCTCCGCCCGCGAGACAGCGGCGATGGTGGCTCGTCCCGCTCGCACTGCTCGTTCTCGCGCTCGCGGGGTTGAGCGCCGCAGCGTTCGTCTCGAATGGAGACGACCCTCAGGTCCGCACGATCACGCGCGTGACGACGACGGTGTCGACCGTCTCGGATACGGAGTCGACGCTCACCGTCACGGAGACGGCGACCGTTCCGGAAGACGGGACGTCCGCGCCGAGCTCGGGGTCGAGCGGCTCCGAGCTCAACGATGCGGGTTTCGCGCGCATGCAGGCCGAGGACTACGAGGGTGCGCGCCCGCTGCTCGAGCAGGCGGTGTCACAGCTCGCCGGCTCCGGGTCGCTAGCCGAGGCCTACGCGAGCTACAACCTCGCGTTCACTCGTCTCGCGCTCGGGAGCTGCGACGGCGTGCTCGAGCTCCTCGATCGCTCCGAGGAGGTGCAGGGCGACCGATCGGAGATCGACCGGCTCCGTCGCGAAGCGGAGAAGCAATGCGGTGACGGCCCCGGCAAGGGCAACGGGAAGAAAAAGGAGCAAGACGACTAGCGCAGCAGCCCGAGCACTTCGCCGTCTTCGGGAAAACGGCCCCTGGCCTGCTTCGAGAAGACGAGCTGCCCGTCCGCCAGAACGTCGAACTGCGATCTCGCACCCGGGGTCGTGATTGCAGACATGCCGAGCGCGTCAGTGATCTCGGCCGCGAGACTCGCGGCCCGTACGTCGTACCCGCTTCAGGTGGGGCAGTAGAGGATCTCGACGGTCATGTTCGGACGCTAGCTCACGGATTGGGGTCTGGGCTCGGTCCGGAGGCGCGACACTGAAGATGTGGAGAAGGCGGCGATCACACCGGACCTGGTGTCGGAGCTCGTGCGGACGCAGTTCCCGCAGTGGGCCCACCTCCCGGTGAGGCCGGTCGAGCTGGACGGCTGGGACAACACGACCTTCCGTCTCGGCGACAGCATGTCCGTGCGGCTGCCGAGTGCGGACGTCTATTCGGCGCAGGTCGAGAAGGAGCAGCGATGGCTACCCGTCCTGGCGCC
Source organism: uncultured Gaiellaceae bacterium (assembly GCA_963740105.1). Lineage (GTDB taxonomy): Bacteria > Actinomycetota > Thermoleophilia > Gaiellales > Gaiellaceae > GMQP-bins7. The sequence continues at coordinate 85,482 of CAVUCT010000007.1, read as the reverse complement.
TCGGTTGCCGCTTCCGGTTCCGACTCCTGTGGCGAAGGGCCTGCCGGGGTGCGGCTTTCCGCGCCCGTGGTCGGTGTACGCCTGGCTCGACGGCGTTCACGCGACCGCCGAACGCGTCGGTGACCTCGAGCGCTTCGCGGTCGACCTGGCCGGCTTCCTGACGGCCCTCTACGCGATCGATCCAGCAGGCGGGCCGCCGCCCGGCCAGCACAACTTCCTCCGCGGCGGGCCAGTCGATGTGTACGACGACGAGACCCGAGCTGCGATCGTCGCTGCTGTCGGACGAGATCGACGGTGGTGCGGCGGCGGAGGTGTGGGAGGCGGCGCTCGAGGCGACGTGGCACGGCCCGCCCGTCTGGGTTCACGGCGATGTCGCGGCGTCGAACCTCCTCGTCGCCGACGGGCTTCTGGTCGGAGTCGTCGACTTCGGGTGCTCGGCCGTCGGAGATCCCGCCTGCGACGTCGCTATCGCCTGGACGTTCCTCGTGGGGGAGAGCCGCGCTGCCTTCCGAGGTCGCCTCGCTCTCGACGATCTGACATGGGCGCGCGGGCGCGGCTGGGCGCTCTGGAAGGCGCTGATCACGCACCAGCAGCCCGGCGCCGATGCTGCGGCTCGCCGGTTCGGCTGGCGTGTGAGTGCGCGCGAGGTCGTCGAGGACGTGATCGCCGATCACCGGGCGGCGCGCGCCTGACGTCCGTCGTGTCGCTCAGATGGTCTTGAACTGCTCGAACGGCTGCCGGCAGGCCTCGCAGTAGCGGATCGAGCGGCACGGGGTCGGGCCGAAGAGATTCTCGAGCTTCGTCTCGGTCGACCCGCAATACGGGCAGCGAAAGCCGCGCTGGAGCTGCACGAGCTCCATCCGTTCGGCCGGCCTCGGGGTGGGCGGCGCGAAGCCGGCCACGCGAAGCTTCTCGCGACCCTCGGCCGTTATGTGGTCGGTCGACCACGAGTCGTCGAGCAGGACACGAACCTCGGGCACCGCGCCGAGCGCCGCGATCTTGGTCTCCATCGCTTGCTGCATCACCTCGAGCGCCGGGCAGCCCATGAAGGTCGGCGTGAAGTCGACGCGAACCGTTCCGTTCTCGATGGCGACGTCCTTGACGACGCCGAGGTCGACGAGCGAGATGACCGGGATCTCCGGATCCGGGATCTCGGCGAGCGCGTCCCAGACCTCGTCGGTGGTCACCATCGGGAGCCCGCCGGCGCCGAGCGCCGCACGGACGTCATCTCCTCCCACAGCTCGGCGAGCTCGGCCTCGTGCGTGCCACGAGGAACGGGCTCGACGTCGGGGAGTGCGCGTCCGAGTCGCTCCTGGGCTCGCGCGACGAGCCCCGGGCGGAGTCCGTCGTCGAGGACGCCGAGTGCGTACGGCCAGAGCTCGTCGATCGCCTCGTTCAGCCGCGTACGTCCCTCGTCCGTTGCGAGCAGGCGGTCGATCCACATCTCCGCGTGCATCCGGTGGTACGCCTCCTCGCGATCGATCTTCGCCGCGAGGCCGGCGATCTCCGGGTCTTCGGAGGACTTGAGCGCGGCGATGCGGATCTCGTCCGCGGTCTCGTAGAGCCAATGCCGTGCGATCGTCCGCGCCCATTCGAGGCGGCGGAGCTCCACGAGCGGGGCCGAGCGGTACTCGTCCGGCGTGCGGTCGAACGCGAGCTCGTCCGCCGTCGTCCCGAGCTCGCGCGCGGCGAGGTCGTACAGCGCCCTTGCATGTCCGATCTCGTTCTGCGCGATCGACGAGAACGCGACGTCCTCTTCGAGGAAGGGCGCGATCCCGGTCCATTCCGAGTTCCGCCAGCCGAGGATGAGCTCGTCGTCGGCGATCGCGAGCAAGAGCGCGGTGCGATCACTCACTGACCGCTCCCGGCGCCATGTCGAGCGTGCCCGCCCGCTCGCGCGCCTCGTGCAGCCGCGCCTTGATCGAGTAGCCGTCCACGCGGCGGTACTTCATCTCGAACTCGTCGGGGAACTCATCGATCTCGCTCACCGCGTCGCGCGGGACGAGCCAGAGCGCGACCGATTCCTGGCGCCGGGCGTACTGCTCTCGCGCGTAGATCTCGGCGAATGCCTTGTCGGGTGCGCCGACCGATCCCGCGTGCTGGAAAGGCTGCCCTTTCCGCTCCTGCCGGAAGACCTCGAAGATCACGCGGCCTCCGCGAGCACCGCCTGCTCGACCCAGGCCACGTCTTCCCGCGACAGTCGCCGGAACGCGAGGCGCTCCGCCGAGGCGGGGCCGTGGCCGGTGACGACCGCGCGGAGCTTCTCCCAGTCGGGCTCGGTGTAGAGCCACGTCCCGGTCTCCTCGTCCTTGCGCAAGCGCGGGGTCCGGGATCGTGAGGCCGAGCTCGCGAATCTGCGGGACGTAGCCCTCGAGGAACTGCTGGCGTGCCTCCTCGTTCCCTTGCGATTTGATCCGCCACACGTACATCGGATCCTCCTCGGCCGGGATCGGGTTCCCGTGGAACTGCATGAGCGGCTCCCACCAGCGGTCGAGCGCCTCCTGTACGAGGCCGAACTGCTCCTCCGTCCCCGTGACGAGCGTGAGAATGACGTCGCGGCCGTGGAGGATGTGGAACGACTCTTCCCAGCAGATCTTCTTCATGATCCGCGCGTACGGTGCGTACGAGCACTTGAGGAGCGCCTTCTGCGAAACGATCGCGGCGGCGTCCACGAGCCAGGCGATGACCCCCACGTCGCCCCAGGTCTTCGTCGGGTAGTGGAAGACGTTGTGGAACTTCGACTTGCCGGAGACGAGGTCGTCGAGGCAGGCGCTGCGCGGCTTGCCGAGATCCTCGACGACGCGGTAGATGAGCTGTGCGTGGCCGACCTCGTCCTGGATCTTCGCCGTGAGCGCGAGCTTTCGCTGCAGCGTCGGCGCGCGGAGGATCCAGTCGCGCTCGGGGAGGACTCCCATGAGCTCGGAGTTCCCGTGCATCTCGATGAACTTGATCAGCCGTGCCCGGTACTCGTCGGGCATCCAGTCGCCGGTCTCGACCTGCCCGCCGGACTGGACGTAGTCGAGGAACTCCTGCGTGCGCGTGTCCACGATGTGGCCTCCCTACCGAACGGTCGTTAGCATCGAGTGTAATGGCTACGAGACGAGAGGCGCTCACGCGCGAGGCGGCGCGGCTGTTCGCGGAGCGAGGGTTCCACGGGACGTCGATGGATGCGCTCGCGCAGGCGCTCGGCGTCCAGAAGGGCTCGCTCTACTCGCTCACCGGCTCGAAGCAGGAGCTCCTGTTCCAGACGATGCGCGAGGGGGCGAATGCGTTCCACGCGGCTCTCGACGCGACGCCCGAGGAAGCGCCCGCAGCCGACCGCGTGCGGTACGCGCTGCGCGGGCATCTTCGAGTCGTGGCTGAGCAGCTCGACGTCGCGACCGTCTTCACACGCGAATGGCGCTACCTCGAGGGCGAGCACCGCGAGGAGATCGTCGCCGAGCGGCGTCGGTACGAGGAACGCTGGCGCGCGCTCTTCCGCGAGGGCGTCGAGTCGGGCGATCTTCGCACCGACCTCGATGCCGGTGCGGCGACGCTGCTCCTTCTCTCGGCGGCGAACTGGGCGTACACCTGGCTCGAGCCGGGCCGCGACACGGACGACCTGGCCGATCGCTTCCTGGCGATCCTCGTCGACGGAATCCGCGGGTACGCAACTCCACAGTGAGCCGCCTCCTCATCGTCAATCCGTTTGCCTCCGGCGTGGACGAGCATCGGCTCGCCGCAGTGCAGGCGGCGCTTCCCGCCGGCACGGAGACGCGGCTCACGACGAGCGCCGGCGAGGCGACCGAGATCGCCCGGACTGCCGGGAGCGTCGAGGCGATCTACGTGCTCGGTGGCGATGGGACGTACAACGAGGTGCTGAACGGGATACAGGTCGACGTGCCGCTCGGCTTCCTCCCGGGCGGTGGGACGAGCGTGCTGTCGCGGGCACTCGGACTTCCGCGCAACCCGGTCGCCGCGGCGCAGCGGGTGGCCGAGGGGCGTTCGCGGCGGATCGGGCTCGGTCGCGTCAACGGGCGGCGCTTCGGGTTCAGCGCCGGCCTCGGCTTCGACGCCGAGCTCGTGCGTCGGGTCGACCAGCTCGGGCGCAGCCCCGACGGGCGTCGTCCCGGGGACATCACCTTCATGCGGGTCGCCGCCTCCGTCCTCCGCGAACGTCACGCGCGCTTCGACGAGCAGGTCGAGATCGAAGGAGCGGGACGCGCCGCTCTGGTGCTCGTCGCGAACTGCTCGCCCTACACGTACTCGGGTTCGGTTGCGCTCGACCTCGTCCCGGGTGCGAGCTTCGACGAGGGCCTCGCGTACTGGGCGCCCGTGACCGTCCGTGCGCGCGATCTCCCGCGCATCGTCGTCCACGGCGTGCGAGGAACCGGCCTGAAGGACGGCAAGGAACTCGCCGCCTTCGACCTCGATCGGATAGCCGTGCACTGTGACCGGCCCCTCCCGCTACAGGTCGACGGCGAGGACGCGGGAGACGTCGTCGAGGCTGTGTACGAGGCGGAGCGCGACGCGGTGACCGTTCTGGTCTAGGGCTGCAGCCCCGCGGGTGGCGACCCCTTGCTTGCCACAGCGATCACTGTTCACAGCCGCGCATAGACTTCGTGCTCGTGAGCCGGGTGCTCCCCGCCGAAGGAGACCTGCGCCGCGTCATCGGCGACGGTGGAGCGATCCCGGACGGTGAGGTCGACGGACTGGGCACCGAGGAGCTTCTCACTCTCTACCGCAACCTCGTGCTTCTGCGGACGTACGACGAGCGCTCCGTGATCTACCACCGCCAGGGCCGGATCGGCACGTACGCGATCTTCTGGAACCACGAGGCGATGCAGGCGGGCTCGGTCTTCGCGCTCGACGACCGCGACTGGATCTTCCCGGCCTACCGCGAGTCGGCGATCGGGCTCCTGCGCGAGATGCCCGTGTCGACGGTGCTGTCCTGGTGGCGCGGGCACCCGGCGGGCTGGTGGAACCCCTCGGAGTACAACGTCGCCTCGATTTGCGTCCCGATCGCGACGCAGGTGCCGCATGCGGTCGGATTCGCATGGGGCTCGCGCCTGAAGGGCGAGGATCGCGTCGCGCTCACGCTGTTCGGCGACGGCGCGACCTCGGAGGGCGCGTTCCACGAGGCCGCCACGTTCGCCGGCGTGATGAAGGCGCCGGTCGTTCTCCTCTGCAACAACAACCAGTGGGCGATCTCGACGCCGCTCTCCAAGCAGACGGCCGCGGAGTCCCTGGTCGACAAGGCAGCCGGCTACGGAATGCCGGGGGTGCGTGTCGACGGGGGCGACGTGCTCGCCGTGTACGAGGCGACACGCGATGCCGTCGAGCGTGCTCGAGCAGGCGAGGGCCCGACCTTCATCGAAGCGGTCACGTACCGTGCGGCCCCGCACGCAACGGCGGACGACCCGTCCATCTACATCGATGCCGAGCGGGTCGAGGAGGAGCGGGAGAACGAGTGCGTGGGTCGCTACGAGCGCTACTTGCAGCGCCTCGGCGTGCTGACGGAGGCGCGGGCGCAGGAGATCAAGCAGGACGCGCTCGAGCTCATGCGGGCTGGCATCGCTGCGGCCGAGGCGGAGCCTCCACCGGACATCTCACTCGTCTTCGACCACGCGTACGCCGACCCCCCGCCCTCGCAGGCACGCGATCTCGACGAGCTCCGGAGGATCCTCGGTGGCTGAGCGCTTCCTCGTCGAGGCCGTCAACGACGCGCTCCACGTCGAGATGGAGCGCGACGCGTCGGTCATGGTCATGGGCGAGGACGTCGGGACGCTCGGTGGCGTCTTCCGCGCGACCGCCGGTCTCCAGGAACGGTTCGGTGTGGATCGCTGCGTCGACACGCCGCTCGCCGAGGCCGGGATTCTCGGTACCGCTGTCGGGCTGTGCATGGCCGGCTGGCGGCCGGTGTGCGAGATGCAGTACGACGCGTTCAGCTACCCGGCGCTCGACCAGCTCATCAACCACGTCGGGCGCTATCGCTGGCGAACGCGCGGAGGAATGGAGTTCCCGCTCACGATCCGCATGCCGTACGGCGGCGGCGTGCGCGCGCCCGAGCTCCACGACGACTCGCCGGAGACGTACTACGTCCACACCCCTGGGGTGAAGGTGGCGATCCCGTCGACGCCCGCCGACGCGAAGGGTCTGCTCGCGGCCGCGATTCGCGACCCGGATCCGGTCGTCGTCCTCGAGCCCAAGCTGCACTACCGCACGGCCAAGGAGGACGTTCCCGACGGAGAGCACCTCGTTCCGCTCGGCCGGGCGCGGATCGCGCGGGAGGGATCCGACCTGACGATCGTCGCGTACGGCTCGATGGTGCACGTGGCACTCGCGGCAGCGGATGCACTGGGCAGCGAGGTGTCCTGCGAGGTGCTCGACCTCCGAACGCTCAAGCCGCTCGACGAGGACAGCCTGCTCGAGTCCGTGGCGAAGACGGGCCGTGTCGTGGTCGTCCAGGAGGCACCGCGTGTCTGCGGCTTCGCGGCCGAGGTCTCCGCGGTGCTCGCAGAGAGGGCGATCTTCGACCTCCGGGGTCCCGTGATCCGCGTGACGGGCTACGACGTGCCGTACCCGTACTGGCAGATCGAGGACGCGTACATGCCGTCCGTCGAGCGCGTCGTCGACGCCGTTCGCCGTGTCCTCTCCGCGTAGTGGCGCACCACGAGATCCGGCTCGAGCGCCGAACGCTGCACGGGCACTTCTCACGCGACCTGGCGCCGATTCTCTCCGTCGACTCCGGCGACTCGATCGCGTTTGCCTGTCTCAACTCGGGCTGGCGTGACGACTCGCACGGGCCCTTCGAGGAGCGACTGCCGGAGGGCGACGAGCGCGACGCGGGCCACGCTCTCATCGGTCCGGTCGAGGTGCGCGGCGCGCGGGGCGGTCAGACGCTCGAAGTTCGGATCGACGAGATCCGGATCGGCTCCTGGGGCGTCACGGATGCCGGCGGTTGGCACACGCCGCTCAACGAGCGTCTCGGTGTGCACGAAGGGGAGAACGTGGCGTTGCACTGGACGCTCGACGCGGACGCCGCTTCCGGAGTCGACCAGAAGGGGCGTCGCGTTTCGCTGCGCCCGTTCCTCGGCGTCATCGGCATGCCGCCAGACGAGCCGGGCATCCACTCAACCGCGCCGCCGCGCTCTTGCGGCGGCAACATCGATTGCAAGGAGCTCGTCGCCGGAACGACGCTCTTTCTCCCGATCCCGGTCGGCGGGGCGCTCCTGTCGGCGGGCGACGGGCACGCGGCTCAGGGCGACGGTGAGGTCTCGCAGCTCGCGATCGAGGCGCCCGTGGAACGTGCGCAGCTCACACTCTCGGTTCGCGACGATCTCCCGCTGAACGACCCGATTGCGTGGACGCCGGACGCGTGGCTGACCTTCGGGTTCGACGAGGACCTCGACGAAGCGGCTGCGCTTGCCATAGACGGGATGCTCGAGCTCATGGGCCGCGAGCACGGCGTCGAGCGGCGTGAGGCGCTGGCGCTCGCGAGTGTCGTCGTCGATCTGCGCGTGACACAGCTGGTGAACGGCGCTCGCGGTGTTCACGCGCGACTTGCGCACGACGCGCTTCGCTAGACGACAATCCGAGGCGATGTCCACCTGGGTCGTGCAGGTCGTGGTCGTTGGGCTCTTCGCATTGACATGTGGCGCGCTCGCGGCCGCGTGGATGCGCGGTCGGCTCGGCGTGGCGGCGGTTGCTCTGTTCATCGTCGCTCTCGTCGCCTGGGTCGTCGCGTTCGCGGCGATCGCGGGGGAGGTCGGCGATGCGAACGGCTTCGCGACCTGCGACGCGGACTGCTCGGCGGTGCACTACGTCTCCGCGGTGGCATTTCTGGCGCCGCCGCTGCTCATCGCGCTGTCGGCGCTTGCGATGCTCGCGGCGCGCGGTGACAGGTGGCGCCTCAGGCGAGCGCGGGAGAATGGCGGGTAGTGGCGAGCTCGTTCAAGCTGCCCGATCTGGGCGAGGGACTCACGGAGGGCGAGGTGGCGCGCTGGCTCGTCGCCGAGGGGCAGGAGATCGCCGAGGACGATCCGCTCGTCGAGATCCAGACGGACAAGGCGACCGTCGAGATTCCCTCTCCGTACGCCGGCACCGTGCTCAGGATCCTCGTTCCCGAGGGCGAGATCGCACCCGTCGGCACCGAGCTCGTGCTCATCGGCGAGCCCGGCGAGGAAACGCCGAGCAGCGGTCCGTTGGAAGCCTCTGCCGCCTCGGGCACAGGCGCGAGTGCGTCAGGTAGCAGTCTCTTGCAAGGAACGGGTGGCGGCGCGGCGAGCGAGCGCGTGCAAGCCACCCCGGTCGTTCGCCGGATCGCGCAGGAGCTCGGCGTCGATCTCGCCGGCGTCACCGGCTCGGGGCCGGGAGGGCGCATCGTCGAGGACGACGTCCGCTCCGCCGCGGCCGGTGTCGACGGCCGACGCGAGCCGCTCCGCGGTGTTCGTCGTGTGATCGCCGAGCACATGGCCCGTGCGCATCGCGAGGTGCCGCCCGTGACGTGGGTGGAGGAGTGCGACTTCGAGGGCGTTCCACTCGACGCGCTGCTTGCGACCGTCGTCAAGGCCTGCGCGGACACGCTCGTCGAGTTCCCCGAGCTGAACGCTCGCTTCGACGGCGACGCGATCCTGTACCTCGACCGCTATGACCTCGGGGTTGCGGTGCAGACCGACGACGGACTCGTGGTGCCGGTCGTCCGGAACGCGAACGAGAAGTCCGTCGACGAGCTCGGGACCGAAATCGCCGCGCTCGCAGAGCGAGCGCGGGCGGGAGCGCTTGCGGCAGAGGAGCTCCGCGGCTCGACGTTCACGGTGTCGAGCGCCGGCAAGCTCGCCGGCCTCTTCCAGACCCCGATCGTCAACCATCCGGAGGTCGCGATCCTGAGCATCGGCCGGGTCGCACCGCGCGCGGTCGTCCGCGAGGGTGCGATCGTCGTGCGGCGTACCGGAGCCCTCGCGATCACCTTCGACCATCGCGTCGTCGACGGCGCGCGTGCGGCAGCATTCGGCCTCGCCGTGATCGCGCGCGTGCAATCCGGCGCGCCTCAGACCGCGTAGTTCTCTTCGTACCCACGATCAAGGAGGGGGAGACATGCGTGCACGCATCGTCGGATTCGTCTTCGTGCTCGGGCTGGCTGCAGTTGGTGTCGCGACTGCCGGCATGAACGATCACTGGGGGACCCATCCCACCGGCGACGGCGAGGTCCCTGCGAACGCCTCGCAGGCGCAAGCGCAAGCGAACTTCAAGCTGTCGAACGACGGGTCGAGCCTGTCGTACAGGCTGAACGTCGCGAACATCGAGAACGTCCTACAGGCCCACATCCACATGGCGCCGGCAGGCACCAACGGTCCGATCGTGGCCTGGCTGTATCCGAGTGCGCCGCCGGCACAGCTCATTCCGGGGCGGTCGAGTGGAACGCTCGGCGAGGGCACGATCACTGCTGCGAGTCTCGTCGGCCCACTCGCGGGTCAGTCGCTGGGGTCGCTCCTAGCTGCAATCGACGCGGGCAACGCGTACGTCAACGTGCACACGAGCCAGTTCCCGCCGGGGGAGATCCGGGGCAACCTCCCGTAGTCGCAACAGGGCGGGGGAAGGAGGACCGGGGGCCCGGCGTCGGGCCCCGGCCTCTCTACACTCCCCGCGTGGGCGGCTGGTACACGATCGGAGTCTGCCTCGGGCTCGGGCTCGGACTCTCGGTGGCGATCACGGGGATCCTCGGCACGAACGTCCTCGGCATCGGCGCGGCCGCCGTGGTCGGCGCGGCGCTCGGCGGTGCTGTCGGTCTTCTCATTGCCGGCAACCCGGAGACCGTCGCCGGCATCGTCGGAGGCATCCTCGGTGCGGTGTCCGCTGCGGTGGTCGTCCTCGGCGCACTCCGCCGCGGGGCGACCCGGTTCGGGGTCGGCGCCTACCTGGGTGCAGTCGGTGTCCTCGTGTGCCTCATCGCCCTGGTGCCGTTCGCGGGCTACGTCCTCGCCGTGGCGCTGCCGGCACTCGCCGCTCGCATGCGTGGACGCCAGGCCGCTCGCTTCGCCGGGCTTCGCACGCTCGCGAAGTGAGCTCGCGCGTCGCCGGCGCCGAGGCGCGGGCGAGCATGGTCGAGTGGCAGCTCCGTCGACGCGGAATCGCCGACGACCGCGTGCTCGACGCGATGGGACGAGTCCCGCGTGAGCTCTTCGTCCCCGAGCAGCTGTGGGCGCACGCCTACGACGACGGCGCCCTCCCGATCGGGCATGGGCAGACGATCTCGCAACCGTTCGTCGTCGCGACGATCTGTTCCCTCCTCGCGTTGGAAGGGGGAGAGCACGTCCTCGACGTCGGCACTGGCTCGGGCTACCAGGCAGCGGTTCTGGCCGAGCTCGACGCGCGCGTGATCACGATCGAGCGGATCCCCGAGCTCGCCGAGGCCGCACGAGTCGCGCTCGTGGGTGCCGGTCACCCCGAGATCGACGTGCGCGTCGGCGACGGCTCGCTCGGTGTTCCCGAGCGCGCGCCGTTCGACGGGATAGCCGTCGCGGCCGCTGCTCCCACCGTTCCGGACACGCTCTACTCGCAGCTCGCCGAGGGCGGGCGAATCGTCCTGCCCCGTGGTACGCGACGTGGTCAGGAGCTCGTGCTCGTCGTGCGGACGCCGGGCGGCCCGGTGGAGCGCCGATCGATCCCGTGCCGGTTCGTGCCGCTTCTCGGCGATGAAGGGTTTAGGGAGGACCCACCGTATGGGGGGCGGTGACGACTCGGGCCACGACTACCCTGCGATGACGGTGGAGTCGTCGCACGTCGAACCCGTCCACGGCGAGTACTCGCCTGCGCGCGTGCGCGCCGGCCTGCGCAAGCGCAAGAACTGGGAGCAGCTCTTCAAGTTCGGCGTAGTCGGCGCGAGCGGGTACGTCGTCAACCTGGCCGTGTTCGCGCTGCTCCTCAACGTCGTCGGCCTCCACTACATCTCGGCCGCCGCCGGCTCCTTCCTCGTCGCGGTGACGAACAACTACTGCTGGAATCGCCTCTGGACGTTCAGGGCCGAGCGCGGCGACGTCGCCTACCAGGGGATGCGCTTCTTCGTCGTCTCGACCCTGGCTCTCGTCGCGAACCTCGCCGTCCTGCACGTCCTCGTCACGCTCGGGCTCGGCGAGTTCAATGCGCAGGCGATTGCGATCGTGCTCGTCACGCCGGTGAACTTCGTCGGCAATAAGCTCTGGTCGTTCGGACCTCGACGCTAACCGCGCTCGCCGCGCTTGCGGCTCTCTCGCTTGCTCTCCCCTCGACCGCCGCCGGGCAGGACGATCTGGCGCGGCTCTCCGAGGACGAGGCCGTCGAGATCGCGCTCGCGCACCCGAAGGTCGAAGCCTGGCTCGAGCGCTATCCGCCCGACCCGACCACGGACGCGGACTATCGCGCCGAGACGCGCACGTGGCTCGTGAAGGCGTGGTCGGGGGAGGCCGGGCAGATCGCGGAGTCCGTGGTCGAGGACACGACCGGGCGGGTGACCGAGGCGTGGACGGGACCGCAGGTCGCGTGGAAGATGGCACGCGGGCGCGAGGGGGCGTTCGGTGGGAAGACGCTCCTGCGCGCGTACGTCTGGCTCGGGTTCTGCCTCGTCTTCCTCGTCGGCCTGGCGGACTTGCGGAAGCCGTTCTCCGTCCGCAACTTCGACTTGCTCGCGCTCCTGGGCTTCACGCTCTCGCTCGCATTCTTCGACCGGGGAGAGATCTTCGCGAGCGCCCCGCTCGTCTATCCCGTGCTCGGATACCTGCTCGCACGCGGCCTGTGGGTCGGCTTCGGGCGTCGGGGCCTACCGCTCGCGTCCGTCTGGCCGACCTGGGTGCTCGCGGCCGCGGCAGTCTTCCTGCTCGGGTTTCGTGTCGGGCTCAATCTCGAAGCGCCGCGCGGCGTGATCGACGTGGGGCTCGCGGGAGTCGTCGGTGCGAGCAGGATTCTCGACGGCGAGGCGCCGTACGGGAACATGCCCCAGCGTGGCGATCTCGAGCCGTGCGGGCCGAAGGACGCCGAGGGGCAGGTGCGCGAGCGCATCCAGACCAACGGGCGCTGCGAGGCGGGAATCGAGCGCGGCGACACGTACGGCCCGGTCTCGTACCTCGCCTATGTGCCGGCCGTCGCGAGCTTCCCGTGGAGCGGGAAGTGGGACTCGCTACCTGCTGCGCACGCGACGTCGATCGCGTTCGACCTGCTCGCCGTGCTCATGCTCGTCCTCATCGGGCTGCGGTTCGGCGGTCGTCGCCTCGCTGCGCTGCTCGCGTTCGCGTGGGCGGCGTATCCGTTTACGGCGTACACGCTGAACGCGAACACGAACGACGCGATCATGCCCGTGCTCCTCCTCGCCGGCTTCTGGCTCGTCACATCGGACGTGGCGCGCGGCGCCTCGGTCGCACTCGCGGGCTGGACGAAGTTCGGTGCGCTGCTCGTCGCTCCCCTGTGGGCGACGTACCCGGTGTTCGAGCTCCGCCGCGTGCTCCGCTTCGCGGCCGCGTTCGTCGTCGCGACGGCGCTCGCGTTCTCGATCCTGCTCCTCGAGCCGTCGCTGTGGGAGGCGGCGAGGACGTTCTGGGAGCGGACGATCGGGTTCCAGTCGGGGCGCGACTCGCCGTTCTCGATCTGGGGCTGGGGCCAGTACCACGCGCGAGGGATCCCCGACCTCGGCTTCCTGCAACCCGTGGTCGTCGCGCTGGCGGTGGCGCTCGCGGCGCTCGTGGCCGTCGTGCCGAGGCGCAAGACTCCGCTCCAGCTGGCCGCGCTGACGGCTTCCGTGCTGGCCGCGTTCCAGCTCACGCTGACCCACTGGTTCTACCTCTACCTCCCGTGGCTCGTGCCCTTCGTCTTCCTGTGGCTGCTCCTCCCGGAGCGCGCTGATCAGGAGACGGGAACTCGGAGCGCTGCGATCGAGGAGGCTCTCCCTGTCTCGGCGTCGCACTCGACGACCGCGCCCTCGATCCGCACCCCGCCCTGAGCCGTCTCGAAGCGCACCGGCAGGCCGGTGCGCATGCGGCGGATCGCAAGCTCGGCCTCGACGCCGATGACGGAGTCGTGCGGGCCGGTCATGCCGGCGTCCGTCATGAACGCCGTGCCCTTCGGCAGGATCGTCGCGTCCGAGGTCTGGACGTGCGTGTGCGTGCCGATGACCGCGGTCACGCGCCCGTCGAGCCAGCGCCCGAGTGCCGCCTTCTCGCTCGTCGCCTCCGCGTGGACGTCGACGAGGACGACGGTGGTCTCCTTCCTCGCCTCCTCCACGAGCTCGTCGATCACCTCGAACATCGACGTTGCCGGGTGCAGGAAGAGCGAGCCCAGGACGTTGATCACGGCGAGCCGGGTGCCGTTCGACGCCGGAACGACGGCGAGTCCGCGTCCCGGCGTCGAGCGAGCCGTGTTCGCCGGGCGGACGACGCGATCGGATGCCTCGAGGTATGGCCCGATCTCGGTCCGCCGGAACGCGTGGTTGCCGAGCGTGATCGCGTCGACGCCGAGTCCCAGGAGCTGGTCGGCCAGGCGCGGCGTGATCCCGATCCCGTCTGCGGCGTTCTCACCGTTGATCACGCACGCGTCGATCGCGTGCTCGCTGCGAATCGTTTGCAGGCGCTGCTCGAGCGCCCGCCTTCCCGGGGCTCCCACGACGTCGGCGATGAAGAGGATGCGCAGAGCGCGGAGAGGTTACGGCACTCCGAGCGATGCTGACGGGTAGACCTGGATCGCGACGTTGTTGCCGCCTTCGGCGGCGTAGCGCCCGAGCGCCTGGCGCTCGTGGCGGCTGATGTTCGTCACGGTGCCGAGCTTGGATGCTCCCGCTGCGACATTCGCACCGACCGTGAGCTGTCGGTCGGGACGCACGTTCTGGATCGAAACCACGAGCGAGGGCGCCAACGTCGGTCGGAGTTCGATCTCCGCCCCGACGACGTTGCCGGAGACGACCTGGTCGCGGATGGCGACGACGGTCCCGTCGACCGGCGCGTAGACGTCCGTTCCCGTAACCGCGCCGACATCGAGCGTGCGGAGCGGGCCGCCCGAGAGCTGGTACCACGGGAGACCGCTCTTCGACGCACCCGTGATTCGGCGCCAGAGTCGCGCGAGCAGTCCCTCGTTTCGCTGCGGGCCGACGGGCTTCAGCTCGAGCGCTCCCTCCGCGCTGCCGTGGAAGCCGACGGCCGTGACGCCGCCCTGCGCGACCGGGGACGCGATACGCAGGTTTCCGACTGCCGCGAGCACCTGCGAGTCGGGCGGCGCCGACGTCACGGGCAAGGGGGCAGGCCGGCTGACGGCGGGCGCCGAACTCTCGCCGTCGAACGCTGTCAGCGCGAGCGTCGCGACGGCGAGCACGCCGATCACGGCAACGACCGCGAACCGCCGAGCGCGGGCCTGTGCCCGGCGACGATCCGCACGCAGGCGCGCAGCGTGTCGTGATCGCGGAGTCGCCATGTTCGGACCGTAGCAAGGTCTCCTTCGAGCGCCTACACACTCCGCGGTACGATCCCGCGCATGGCCGGCTCCGGCCCGACGATCCAGATCCCGAGATGGATCCAGCTGGTCGTCCTCCCCGTTCTTCTCGTCCTCGCGTTCCTGCTGGCCGCGAAGCTCGGGCACGTTCTCTTCCTCTTTCTGACGGCGAGCGTCATCGCGTTCACGCTCAATCCGCTGGTTCGCGACCTCACGCGCCTGAAGGTGCCGCGCGCGCCGTCCGTCCTCATCGTCTACACGGTCTTCGCCGCAGTCGTGATCGCGCTGCTCGTCGCGATCGGCGTCGTCGCATTCGACCAGGCGCGCCACGCTGCGGACCGGATCGACGAGTACGTGACCGACGAGCTCGACACCGGCCAGACGGCAGCCGAGGTGGACATCGACCGCCTGCAGTTATGGCTCGACGACAACGGCCTCGAGGACATCCAGGTCCGCGAGCAGATCAACGAGTGGCTCGACTCCCTGAGCGCGGGCGAGATCTCCGGCTATGCGCAGGACGCGATCGCGTTCGCCCAGGGGGCGGCGTTCTCGTTCGTCCTCCTGCTGTTCTCGGTGATCCTGATCGTCGTCATCTCGATCTACATGCTGCTCGACATGCAGCGCCTCGAGAGCTCGATCGACTCACGGTTCCCGCCGCACGGTGGGGCTCCCTTGACGCAGCGGATCGAGAGCGCGCTGTGGGGCTACCTGAAGGGCCAGGCGATCCTCTCGACGGTCATCGGCACGAGCGCGGGCGTCGGCATGTACATCCTCGGCGTCACCGGTCTCGTCGAAGGGGCAGAGGAGTACGCCCTGCTGTTCGGCCTGTGGACTGCGTTCATCGAGGTGGTCCCGTACATCGGCCCGTGGCTCTCGGCCGTGCCGCCCGCGATCTTCGCGCTGTTCGCCGACCCCCCTTGGGGCGTCGTCTGGGTCGGGCTTCTCTTCCTCTTCATCTACCAGGTGGAAGGTCACATCGTCGTGCCGAACGTGATGGCGAGCGCCCTGCGGCTCCACCCGCTGCTCGTCATCTTCGGGCTGCTCGCCGGTGGGGCGCTGTACGGGATCGCCGGCGTTCTGGTCGCGCTGCCGACCATGGCCGGCGGGCGCGCGATCTGGGAGTTCTTCCGCGAGCGGGTGACGCTCGAGAGCTGGGAGGAAGGCGGCGGCGAGGTGCCCGTCGAGGTCGAGCTCGAGCCGCCCCGCGCGGCGAGCCGCTAGCCCGTGTTCGACTCGATCGTCGAGGCCGCTGCGCGCGAGAGCCCGCTCTGGGGCGACGCCGCCCTTCAACCGGAGCAGCAGGTGCGCACGGCGGTCTTCTCCCCGCTCGCCCCGGAGCGTCACGCACTCGGACTCGAGACGATCTACGAGGGCTACCTCGCGCACTACGGCAGGTCCCGACTGTTCGCGCCCGGCGATCGCGACACCGCGCTTCTCCTGGGCGACTACCTCTACGCTCACGGGCTCGTACGCGTCGCGGAGACGGGCGACGTAAAAGCCGTCTCCGACCTCGCCGAGCTCATCTCCCGGTGTGCCCAGCTGCGGGCGGAAGGCCTCGGCGGCGATGGGGAGGAGTGGGTGGCAACGTCGAGGGCGCTCGGGAACGGTGCCGGGTCGGCCGCGACCGACAACGAGGTGGCCGCGGCCCTCGCCGCGCACACCCGGCTCGTGGGATAGAGTCGCCGCGATGCTCGCCGTGTTTCTCGAGCTCCTGGCCCAGGCGCCCGTCGAGGAGGCGCACAAGACGGCTGCCGAAGAGGGGCGCGACATCATCCTCGCGATGCTCGTCGTCGGCCTGATCTTCGTCGGGGTCACGCTCCTCGGCGACCTGTACCAGCGCGGCGCGCGCAAGCGGCACAACTCCGGCCACTAGGCCGCCTACCTGCCTCGGCCTCGTACCCCGCCGTGGGACGCTCGGACCTTCCCCGACCTGCTGAGAGGTGCGACCTCGGGGTCGCCGTCCATAGACTGAGCTCGCCTTGGCGCCGCCCCGAGACCTCCGCGAGTGGATCGCGCTCCTCGAGCGCGAGGGCGAGCTTCGGCGCATCTCCACAGAAGTCGACCCCGACCTCGAGATCACCGAGATCGTCGACCGCGTCGTCAAGGCCGGGGGGCCTGCGCTGCTGTTCGAGAACCCCAAGGGGTCCGAGCACCCGCTCCTCATCAACCAGTTCGGCAGCGAGCGACGCATGTGCCTCGCACTCGGGGTCGAGAAGCTCGACGACGCGGCGGCGAAGCTCGGCGACATCCTCGACATGCAGCCGCCGGACGGGCTTCGCGAGAAGGTTCGAGGGCTGCTCAAGCTGAAGTCGGTCGCGGACTCGCGGCCCAAGACCGTGTCCAGGGCCGCATGCCAGGAGGTGTTCTACGAGGGCGCAGACGTCGACCTCGGTCGGCTGCCGATCCAGCGCTGCTGGCCGGGTGACCCCGCGCCGTTCATCACGCTCCCCGCGGTCATCACGAAGGACCCGAACACGGGAACCCGCAACGTCGGCATGTACCGGATGCAGGTCATCGACCGCTCGTCGACGTTCATGCACTGGCAAATGCACAAGGACGGTCGCGCCGACCTGCTCGCCGCCGAGGACGGGCGGATCCCGGTCGCGGTCGCGATCGGGCTCGACCCGGTGAGCGCGTACTCGGCGAGCGCGCCGCTTCCGAAGCATCTCGACGAGCTCATGCTCGCCGGCTTCCTTCGCGGCGAGCCGGTCGAGCTCGTGAAGTGCAGGACGGTCGACCTCGAGGTGCCCGCGAACGCGGAGATCGTCCTCGAGGGCCATGTCTCGAAGGACGACGTCGGGATCGAGGGGCCGTTCGGCGATCACACGGGCTACTACTCGCACGCCGAGCCCTTCCCGATCTTCCGGATCTCGGCGATGACGATGAGGCGCGGCGCGATCTACTCCTCCATCGTCGTCGGTAAGCCGCCTGCCGAGGACGCCTGGCTCGGCAAGGCGACCGAGCGGATCTTCCTGCCGGCCGTGCGGATGACGCTGCCCGAGATCGTGGACTACGACCTCCCGGTCGCCGGGGCCTTCCACAACTGCGTGATCGTCTCGATCCGCAAGGCGTTTCCCGGGCACGCGCAAAAGGTCATGCACGCACTGTGGGGCCTCGGAATGCTCTCGTTGTCGAAGTCGATCGTGGTCGTCGACGCGCACGTGGACGTGCACGACTACGCGGACGTGTTCTTCCGGGTGACGGCGAACGTCGACCCGAAGCGGGACATCCTCATCACCGAGGGCCCGCTCGACCACCTCGACCATGCGCCCGGCCGGCAGTTCTACGGCGGCAAGCTCGGCATCGACGCGACGCACAAGCTGCCCGAGGAGGACTCGCGCCCCTGGCCCGACGAGATCGTGATGAGTGCGGATGTCCGCGAGCGGGTAACGGGCCGCTGGGTGGAGTACGGCATCGGCGACTTGTCGTGACACGCGTCCTGCGCAAAGTGCAGAATCATCCCGTCGCGACAGACGGCACATCGTTGACACGCGGGACCGAAGGGCGATTGAATCCAGGGCAAGGCGCGCAGTGAGCGATACGAGCCACGACACCCCGCACGTCCCCGGCCCGAGCGTGTGGCCGATCGCGTTCGCGATCGGGGTGGCGTGTCTCCTCCTCGGGCTCGTCATCAGCTGGATCGTCGCCGCGGTCGGCGCCGTCATCGCCGTGGTCTTCGGGTTCCTGTGGGCGCGCGACGTCACGCGTGACGTTCGCGAGGAGGTGCCCGCGATCGAGCCGGAGACGCGTTCGGTCGCCGACGCGCCCAGTGCGACGACGACGCGAGCGGTCGCGACGCCGCAGCAGCTACCCGCCTACACGCGCTCACGCTTCCTCGAAGCATCGACACTGGGCCTCGGCGCGGCGATCGGCGCGGTCGTCACGCTTCCGGTGCTCGGCTTCACCGTGCTTCCCTCCTTCACGAACCTCGACGAGGAAGAGGCCGACCTCGGGCCGATCGAGAACTTTCAGGAAGGCGAGTACGTCATCGCCTCGTTCCTCGCGAGCAAGAGCGCGGGCGAGATCAGCCGGCGAACGACGTTCGTCCGGAACAACGGACTCACCGACGGTGGCGAGCCGAGCTTCACGATTCTCTACAGCCGCTGCGTCCACCTCGGCTGCCCCGTGCAGCCGAACGGGCCGATCGACGAGGAGAACGTCACGGAGGTCGGCGAGGTCGCTCTTCGCCCGGTGCTCGCGCAGTCGTTCGGCTGCCCGTGTCACGGCGGCCTGTACGACGCCGAGGGCAACCGCCAGGCAGGCCCGCCGGTTCGCTCGCTCGACCGCATGACGTACTCGATCAGGAACGGGCGCCTGGTTCTGGGCGAGCTCTACGCGGTCGGAAACGTCTCGGGTACCGGGAAGAACGCGGCGATCGCGCGGTACCCGTGGTCGGTGCCGGGCACGCACGTGGACGGCGTCGAGGCCTGGCTCTACCCGATCGTGCCGAGCCAGGTGACCGGCTAGCGCATGGCCGTCACGTCGAAGCGGCAGCAGATGATCGACATGGCGGTGCTCGCGCCGCTCGACTGGGTCGACGAGCGTACCGGCGCGGTGCGTGGCACGAAATGGTTCCTGTTCCGGAACGTGCCGCGCGACGTCAGCTGGATGCAGACGCTGGGGTCGGCGGCGCTCACCGCGTTCATCGTCCAGGCGCTGACGGGCGCGATCCTCGCGATGTACTACAAGCCTTCGTCCGAGATCGACCCGAGCACCGGGCAGCCGCTCGCGTACACCTCGATTCAGGCGATCACGGACGAGCTCACGCTCGGCTGGCTCGTGCGCGGCATGCACCGCTGGGGCGCGAGCGTCTTCATCATCCTGCTCTTCCTGCACATGGGCCGGGTCTTTCTCTTCGGCGCGTACAAGTACCCGCGCGAGCTGCAGTGGATCACCGGCGTGCTCATCCTCGTGATGGGCATGCTCATGGGCTTCACCGGGTACCTGCTCCCGTGGGATCAGACCGCGTACTGGGCGACCGTCGTCGGGATCAACCTGAACGGCACGGCGCCCTTCGCAGGCCCCTGGCTCGCGCAGTTCCTGGCGAGTGGACCGGAGATCGGCTCCGACACGCTGCCGAAGTGGTACGCGCTGCACATGCTTCTGATCCCGGGCGCGCTGATCGCCCTGATCGGCATTCACATCTACCTCGTCACGCGGCTCGGTGTCTCGTCGCCGCCGTGGTCGAAGGAAGCCGCCGGCCGTGAGCGCGACGCCGCTCCGGCACCGGCAGGCGCGCGCGCGGGCCTCGTTCGAGGAAGCGGAGGCGACTGATGGCCCGCGATCTCGGTGAGCTGAACCGCGAGGACTACGCCCGCTACAAGGACGACGTCAAGAAGGAAGGCAAGGGCTTCTTCCCGTTCGCGATGTGGCACGACACGGTCATGTCGTTCGTCGTCGTGTGCGTGATCGCGGGTCTTGCGGCGATCTGGTACTTCGACGCGGACGGTACGAAGCCCGGTCTGCTCGGCCCGTGGTACACCGAGCCGGCCGATCCGGGGACGACGAACTTCATCCCGCGGCCCGACTGGTACTTCTACTTCCTCTTCTACCTCCTGCGGATCTTCGAGTGGCCGGAGACGGTCTTCATCGCCACCGTCGGCATTCCCACGATCTGCCTCATCCTCCTGCTCGGCCTGCCGTTCTACGACCGGCGGCGCGAGCGCCGGCCGCTGCACCGACCCGTTGCGATGGTTGCGGCTGTGCTCACGATCCTGTCCATGGCCGTGCTGACCTGGAAGGGCGCAACGGCGAAGGAGGCGCTCGGCTCCGAGCTCGTCCTCCTCGTTCCGTCGTGGGCGGAGGAGCAGGGGTTCGCGGGCGACGAGCAGGCGACGAGGGGCGCCGAGCTCTTTGCGCAGTCAGGCTGCCTCAACTGCCACACCTACCTCGGCCAGGGCTCGGGGAACCTCGGCGCGCCTGACCTCTCCGAGATAGGGCAGACGAACGACGCCGAGTACTTCGTGCGCTACCTCGCGAACCCGGCGGCATTCAACAACAACGTCATGGGCTCCTACTCGTACCTCGGGCAGGAGAACCTCGAGGCGCTTGGCGCGTTCCTGGAAGCCTCGAAGGGCCCGCAAAGCGACGACTGACGTAGCCTTCGGGCGTGCGGGTCTTCCTCGGCGTGACCGGCGCGTCCGGTGCTCCCTACGCGGCGCGACTGCTGCGCGCGCTGGCCGCGAGCGACCACGAGGTCGGGCTCTGCGCGTCGCGCTCGGGGATCGAGGTCCTCGCGACCGAGCTCTACAAGGAGCCGTCGCTGGCGCGTGAGGAGGTTCTCGAACGGTTCGTGGGAGACGCCGCACAGGTCACCGTGTACGGAGAGAGCGACTTTCGCAGCCCGTACGCGAGCGGCTCGGCGCGCGTCGATGCCTACGTGATCTGCCCGTGCTCCATGGCGACGGTGGGGACACTCGCGGCGGGCGCGATGCAGAACCTCATCCACCGCGCGGCCTCGGTTGCGATCAAGGAGCGCCGGAAGCTCGTGCTCATGCCGCGCGAGACGCCGCTCTCGTCGATCCATCTTCGTGGGCTCGCGACGCTCAACGACGCAGGTGCGGTGATCCTCTTCGCTGCGCCCGGCTTCTACCACGGCGCGGAGACGATCGACGACCTCGTCGACTTCGTCGTGGCACGCTGCCTCGACCAGATCGGGATCGACAACACGTTGATCACGCGCTGGGGCGATACGCAGTGACGTACGAGTCGGGAACGCTCGCACCCGACACGGTGCGCGGCATGTTCGACCGCATCGCGCCGGTCTACGACGTGATGAACCGCGTGATGACGGCCGGACTCGACCGGCGCTGGCGCAAGCTCGCCGTCGAGGCGGTCGTGTGGCCGGGTGACCGGGTGCTCGACGCGTGCTGCGGCACCGGCGACCTCGCCGTCGAGGCGGAGCGGCGTGGGGGACGCGTCACCGCGCTCGACTTTTCGCCGAAGATGCTCGAGCGGGCACGCAGGAAGTCGGGCGCGATCGAATGGGTCGAGGGCGACGCGCTCGCGCTCCCGTTCGCCGACGGCGCGTTCGACGCGGCGACGGTCGGCTTCGGCGTACGGAACCTGGCCGATCTCGAGGGCGGTCTGCGCGAGCTCGCGCGCGTGCTTCGTCCGGGCGGCAAGCTCGCGGTGCTCGAGATCACGCGCCCACACGGCATCCTCCGTCCGTTCTTCCGGCTCTGGTTCGACGTGCTCATCCCGTTCGCGGGTCGGGTGCTCCCTGGCGGGCAGGCGTATACGTACCTCCCCGCGAGCGTGCGGCGGTTCCCGGGGCCCGACGACCTCTCCGCGCTGTTCGAGCGGGCCGGCTTCGAGGACGTTCGGTACAGGCTGCTCGGCGGCGGGATCGTGGCGCTGCACGTGGGCACCAAGCCGTGACCGCGCTGGAGGTCGTCCGCGCCGCGCGCGGCCTGGACGAGTACCTCGCGGACGTGGAAGCCGAGCTCGGCCGCGCGGTCGCGCTCTACCCCGGCCTCGTCGCGGAGATCGGCGCAGGCGCTCTCGCGGCGGGTGGGAAGAGGCTGCGACCTGCTCTGGCGTTTCTCTCGTCGTCGCCCGACGGCGCTCCTCCAGTCGCAGCCGGTGTCGCGGTCGAGCTCGTCCACATGGCGACGCTCGTGCACGACGACCTCATCGACGGCGCAGCGGTGCGGCGCGGGCGAACGTCGGCCTGGAGCGAGCACGGCGAGGATGCCGCGAAGGCGGGGGGCGACTATCTCTTCGCACGTGCGTTCTCCGTGCTTGCGGAGACCGGCGATGCGCGTGCAGTTGCGGTTCTCGCGGACGCGTCGCTCGCGCTCGCGCGCGGTGAGGCGCTGCAGCGCGAGCAGCGCCACGATCCGGACACGACGATCGACGCGTACCTCGAGCGGTGCTCGCTCAAGACCGGGACGCTGTTCGAGGCCGCGTGCCTGCTCGGCGGGGGGAGCGGGGAGTACGGGCGCCTCCTCGGAATCGCTTTCCAGATCGCCGACGACGTCCTCGACTGCGCGGGCGACACGATCGAGACCGGGAAGGTTCCGGGCACGGACCTCCAGGACGGAACCCCGACGGCGCCGCTGCTGCTCGCCGCGCAGGCGGATCCCGTCGTCCGCGAGGCGCTCGCGGGAGGGCCGAAGGAGGGTGTGCTCGTCCGCGTAGCAGCGAGCGGCGCGCTCGACCGGTCTCGCGAGCTGGCCCTGCACTACGCTTCGGAAGCCAGGTCCTGCCTCGACGATGCCCCCCGTAGGGACGAGCTCGAGGCGCTCACGCGGGCCGTTGTCGACAGGAGAAGCTGATCGCCGTTCTCGCCCCACAGACACTCGAGCCGATTCGGGAGAAGATCGAGGCCGGAGATCGCCTCGACTTCGACGACGGCGTCGCGATCCTCGAGTCCGACGACCTGCTCGAGCTCGGCGCGCTCGCCGACGTCGCGCGTCGCGTCCGCGGCGGAACGGACGAGGTCTACTTCGTCCAGAACCTCTACCTCAACCAGACGAACGTCTGTCGGGTGAAGTGCAAGTTCTGCGCATTCGCGGCGACGCGGAAGCAGGAGCACGCGTACACGCTCACCGCGGAGGAGCTCGTCGAGGACGTGCTCGCCCAGCGCGAGGTCACGGGCTTCACCGAGATCCACATGGTCAACGGCGAGAACCCGCACGTCGACTTCGGCTTCTACCGCGACACGATCGCGTCGCTCCACGCCTCACTCCCCGATGTGCACCTCAAGTGCTACACGGCGTCGGAGATCCACCACATGACGACGCTCTCGGGGCTCACGCACGAGGAGGTTCTCCGCGAGCTGAAGGCGGCCGGGCTCGGCTCGCTGCCGGGCGGCGGCGCGGAGGTCTTCGCCGATCGCGTGCGTCGGCTCGTCGCTCCGGGCAAGGAGTCGCCCGAGATCTGGTTCCACGTCCACGACACCGCACACGCGCTCGGGATCCCGACGCACTGCACGATGTTGTACGGCCACGTCGAGACGTATGAGGAACGGGTCGACCACGTCCTCCGCCTCCGCGACCAGCAGGATCGGTCGGGTGGCTTCCTCGCGTTCATTCCGCTCGCGTTCCATCCGGAGAACACCGTGTTCGAGCGCCGCGGCTGGCGCCACACGACCGGCGCGGACGATCTCAAGATGCTCGCCTTCTCGCGGCTGATGCTCGACAACGTCCCGAACATCAAGGCCTACTGGATCATGATGGGGATGCCGCTCGCTGCCGTCGCGCTCCACTTCGGCGCGAACGACGTGCAGGGGACGGTCGTGCGCGAGCAGATCTTCCACGCTGCCGGCGCGCGTACCGAGACGGAGCAGAAGATCGACGAGCTGGTGCGCTTCGTCCGCGAGGCAGGTCGCGTTCCGGTGCAGCGCGACACGCTGTACAACGAGCTGCGGCGGTGGTAGGTGAGTCGCGAAGGCGCGGGTGACAAGCAGCCGGAGAGGCAGCGTGCGACGGGAACGCCGATCTGGGTCTGGGTGGTCTACGCCTTCGGGATCCTCGCTGCGGCGATCTTCGCCTTCTCGCTCCTCTTCACGCTCGGCGCGCTCCTCCTCTCCGACGACGTCGGCGTGACCTACGACGTGTCGACGCCCGCGATCGTCCTCTGGGGCGCGCTCATCCTCGCGGCCGCGGTGACGTGGGTCGTGCGCCGGAGGCAGCGATGAGGCTCGGGCGCATCTCGTACGTCAACATGGCGCCGGTCTTCTACGGCCTCGAGGCAGACGTGGAGGAGATCTCGGGCGTGCCGACGGAGCTCTCTCGCATGCTGCTCGACGGCGAGCTCGACATCGCGCCGATCCCGTCCATCGAGTACGCGCGCAATGCCGACCGGCTGCGGATCCTGCCTCGTCTCTGCGTCTCGTCGGAGGGCGCGGTCGACTCGATCCAGCTCGTGACGCGACTCCCGTTCGCGCAGGTGCGTTCGGTCGCGGTGACTCCGGAGAGTGCGACCTCCGTCGTCCTCACCCGGATCCTGCTTCCGAAGGCCGAGATCGTGCCGCTGGGGATGGAGGCAGACGCGAAGCTGCTCATCGGCGACGCCGCGCTGCACAGCGCCTTCCAGGATCCGACGCCGCACTTCGATCTCGGGCGCCTCTGGCTCGAGAAGACCGGGCTCCCGATGGTGTTCGCCGTGTGGGCCGCACCGGAGCCGCTCGCCGAGGGCCTGCTCGATCTCGAGCATTCCTTCGTCGCGTCGGTGCGTCTCGCGCGCTCGGAGCCCGAGCGGCTGGCTGTTCAGGCGAGCGAGACCTACGGGTACCCGCCCGGCTTCCTCGCCCGCTACTTCGAGAAGCTCCGCTACAGCTTCGGCCCGCGCGAGCGCGCGGGTCTGTACACGTTCTTCGAGATGGCGCGCGACGTGGGCGAGCTCGACCACGTGCCCGAGCTGCGCTTCGTCCGCGAGGAGGTCGTCGCGTGACGCTCACCGCCGAAGGTGCGAGGCTTGCCTCGCCCTCGACCCGCGAGGTCCTCGACAAGGCGCTCGACGGCGAGCGGATCTCCGAGGAGGACGCGATCGCGCTGCTGCACTCGCGCGACCTCGTCGCCGTCGGCCGCGTCGCGAACGAGATTCGCAGCCGCCTGACCGACCCGTCGAAGGTCACGTTCATCGTCGACCGGAATCTCAACTACACCAACGTCTGCGTCACCGACTGCGACTTCTGCGCGTTCTATCGCCGGCCGGGCGACGTGCGCGAGGGCTACCTGCTGCCGAAGCCCGTCATCTTCAAGAAGATCGAGGAGACGCTCGCGCTCGGAGGGACGGGGCTGCTCATGCAGGGCGGCCACCATCCCGACCTCGGGATCGACTACTACGAGGACCTCTTCCGCTCGATCAAGGCGCGCTACACGATCCACCTGCACGCGCTGTCGCCGCCCGAGATCCAGCACATCGCGCGGCGCTCGAAGCTCTCCGTTCCAGAGACGTTGACGCGGCTGCGCGACGCGGGGCTGGACTCGATCCCCGGCGGCGGCGCGGAGGTCCTCGTCGACCGCGTCCGCGCGATCATCGCTCCGAAGAAGACGAAGTCCGAGGAGTGGCTCGACGTCATGCGCCAGGCCCACCGGCTCGGGATGTCGACGACCGCGACGATGATGTACGGCCACGTCGAGACGCTCGAGGAGCGGGTCGAGCACATGCGCAAGATCCGCGACCTGCAGGACGAGACCCGCGGTTTTCGCGCCTTCATCTCGTGGACGTTCCAGCGCGACGGGAACCGGATGGACGACCTCGTGCAGGACGAGGCGATGCCGACGTCGTTCGACTACCTCCTGACGCAGGCGGTCTCGCGGATCTACCTCGACAACGTTCCGCACATCCAGTCGTCGTGGGTGACGCAGGGGATGAAGATCGGCCAGGTCGCGCTCGGCTTCGGCGCCGACGACATGGGCTCGGTGATGATCGAGGAAAACGTCGTCTCGGCCGCCGGCACCACGCATCGCACGACGACGGACGAGCTCGTCCACCTCATCAAGGCGCTCGGGAAGACCCCGGTGCAGCGCGACACGCTGTACCGAGAGGTCAAGATCTTCGCCTAGCCGCGTACGGCTCCGACGCTCTTCACGAAGTCCGTGATGACACGCCAGTACGTCTCGGGATCGTCGAGCCACGGGAAGTGTCCCGCCCCTGGGATGATCTCGAGCTGACCGATCCCGTCGGGTAGCGCCTCGACGATCTCCCGCGAGGCCTCCACGGGAGTCCCAGCCTCGAGCTCGCCGACGCAGACGAGCGTCGGACGGTCGATACGTGGCACCTGACCGAGGACGTCCAGCCCCTGGAGGAGCCTCATTCCCCGGAGTCCGACGTCCGGGTTCCTGAGTCTCCGGGCGAGTTGGTCATCGTCGGGAACGTTGGGGCCGAACGCTGCGAAGGCGCGCGCCCACTCGTCGGGACCCACCGGGGCCTCACCGAAGTGGCGGCGTGCGATCGTGGCGACTTCGTCGCCGCCGGCGCGACGAAACCCCTCGACGAGTCGCTTGAGGTCGAAGCGCGCCATCGTTCCCTGCGCTATGAGCGCTCCTGCGTGATCAAGATGACGAGCGCCGTAGAGCAGGACGATCCAGCCGCCCATGGAGTGGCCGAGGACGATCGGCCGGGCGATCCCGAGGGCGTCGCAGAACGCGCGAATGTCGTCGGCACACTGCTCGAAGGTCCAGTCATCGGGATGTCCCCAGTCCGAGCGGCCGTGGTCGCGCAGGTCGAGGTAGACGACCTGCGCTACATCTGTCAGGCGCGTGAAGTCGGGCTTGAAGTACGAGTGGTCATAGCTTCCGGGGCCGCCGTGGACGAGGACGACCGTCGGCCGCTCGCGCATTGTGCTCCCTGCGGGGACGAGCTGCGGTCCGTCGACGTCGTACCAGAGTCGTGTCCCGTTGACGGAGACGTGCACGCAGATTCCTCTTTCGGTCAAAGCTCCCCGAGCGGCTGTCGGAGCCTAACCGGAGTCGGGAGTCCGCTGTTCGAATCCTGTAAGACGCTGCAAATCGGCGATTCGGGTTCGGCTACTCTCGCCGAGCCGTGCTCCGTCTCGCCGTCCTCGCCGCGCTCGCCGCCACTGTGGCTGCGTGCATGACGGCGGGGCCTGCCGCCGCGCAGGCGACGCCGCTCTTTCCGGGAGCGACGTACGAGGAGAGCGTCCAGTTCACGCCCCACGGGCCGGTGTCGCTTCACGTCGTGCGCGGTCCGCGACCGGTCGGTCTCTATCGGCTCAGGCCGGTGCTCTCGAACGAGTCGATCGTGCTGCGCGAAACCGTCTCCGCGATGCAGAAGCGCCTGTCCACGCAGGCGACCTCGGTCGGTGTCAACGGCGACTACTTCGCGGTCGCCGACGGGCGGCCGAGCGGGATTCTCCTCCGCGACGGCGTGCTCGCCACGCCGCCGAACTCGGCCCGCTCGAGCGCCGGAGTCACGCTCGACGGCCTGCTCGACGTCCGAAGGGTCAGCTTTCGCGGCACCTGGCGGGGAGCGGGTCAGCGGCGCGCGCTGAACTTCCTGAACAAGGCACCGGGGACGAACGGCATCTCGCTCTTCACGCCGGACTGGGGAGCCGCCACGCCGCGCGTTCCCGGCGCGTTCATGGTCGGGCTCGGCGCGTTCCCGCCGGCAACGCCGAACACGGATCTCGCCGTGCCGGTGACGACGGCGTCCGCCGCCACGTCGATGCGAATCGAGCCGGGGACAGCCGTCCTCGTCGCGCGCGGAAATGCTGCTGCGAAGCTGCAGACGGAGGCGCTGCCAGGAAGCACGGTCACGCTTCGGCTCATTCTCCAGCCCGACTGGTCGGTCGTCTCGGACGCGATCGGTGGTGGCCCGCTTCTCGTGCGGGACGGCGCGCCGGTCTACCGCTCCAACGAAGGCTTCACGACGTCTCAGCTTGCGCCACGCGGCCCGAGAACCGCCGTCGGCCAGCGCGCCGACGGCGGCATCGTGCTCCTCACCACCGACGGACGACAGCCGGGCCTCTCGGTCGGCATGACGAACTTCGAGCTCGCGCAGGCGCTGGTCCGCTTCGGCGCCGTGCGGGGGATGGGGCTGGACGGTGGTGGATCGTCGACGCTCGCGTTCGAGGGAACCGTGCTGAACTCGCCGTCGGACGGACGCGAGCGCGCCGTCTCGACCGCGCTGATGCTCCAGTACTACGGCGTTTATGCGCTGCCCCCGCTCGAGACCGTCGTGTCGCCGAACGGCGACGGCGTCGCCGAGACGCAGAAGCTTTCGTACAAGATCGTCCGACCGTCGACCGTGACGGCGACGCTCACCGCTCCCGACGGGTCCATCGCCTGGCAGGAAGCGGGCAGTCCGTCGCCTGGAAGCTACGACGTCGTGTTTCCACCCGCGCCGCCGCCCCCGCCCGCGGCTGCGCCTCCTTCGACCACGCCGCTGCCTACAGCCGAAGGGCGCTGGACGCTCACGGTGACGGCTCTCGACGACCAGGGCCTCAGTTCGACGACGACGCGTCGCTTCTCCGTCAACTCCACGCTCGGCTCGCTGCGCGTTGCTCCGACACGTGTCGTGGTCAGGCCGACGGGGGGGCGCGCGGACATTCGCTGGTCGCAGACGCGCGCGGCGCGCGTGAAAGTGACGATCGAGAGCCCGGAGGGCGTGATCGTGAGGACGGTGAAGAGTGCGCCGCTTCAGCCGGGCGAGCAGGCGGTGACCTGGGACGGCCGCGGCGCGAATCGCAAGCCGGTCGGCGGTGGTGCGCTATGTCGCCCGCGTGACGGCGACGAACGAGCTCGGCGCGGTCTCGCTCACGCAGCCGCTGACCGTCCGCCGGGCCGTGCGCTAGCCCGACCAACCGCGTAAGTACAGTCCGCCCGTGCTCGTCGCCTCCGTCCTCAGCGAGCTCTCCGATGCGATCACGTCGGTCGTCGGGGACTACGGCCTCTACGCCGTCTTCTGGCTCATGTTCATCGACGCCGTGCTTCCTGCGGCGAGCGAGCTCGTCATGGTCTACGGCGGCGCCATCGCGGCCGGGGCGTTCGCGAACCAGAACGTCACGTTGTTCGGACGGACGATCGACGACGGCTTCGGCGCGTACGTGGCGATAGCGCTCGCTGGGACGATCGGCTACACGCTCGGCTCGATGATGGGCTGGGCGATCGGCTTCTACGGAGGTCGTCCGTACCTCGAGCGGCACGGCCGCTGGCTCCACCTGAGCCCGGCGAAGCTCGACCGGGCGGAGCGCTGGTTCGCGCGCTGGGAGGACTGGGCCGTGTTCCTAGGTCGGCTGACGCCGGTCATCCGTTCGTTCGTCTCCATCCCGGCCGGCGTGTTCGAGGCGCGGTTCGTCCGCTACACCCTGCTGACGCTCCTCGGCTCCGCGATCTGGTGCTTCGCGTTCGCGGGGGCCGGCTACGCCGCGGGCGAGGCGTGGGAGGACTTCCATCACGCGTTCCGCTACGTCGAGTACATCGTCGCGGCAGCGCTCGTCGCCGGCGCCGCCTGGTTCGGCTGGAGGTACCTCAAGAAGCGGAAACGGCGCCTGGCCGAGGAGTCTCAAGGCGTCTGACGAACGAGAGATCGACCTCGCCGGAGCTACACTCGCCCGCGTGACGCAGCAGATCCCCCTCATCGACGTGAAGGCGCAGTACGCGCCGCTCATCCCCGAGCTCGAGGAGCGGTTCTCGGCCGTACTCGAGTCCGGGCGCCTCATCTTCGGCCCGGAGGTCGAGGCCTTCGAGCACGAGGCGGCGGCGTTCCTGGGCGTGCCGCATGCGATCGGGGTCGCGAACGGCACCGACGCTCTCGTCCTGGCACTCGAGGCGCTCGAGATCGGGAACGGCGACGAAGTCGTCTGTCCTGCGTTCACGTTCTATGCGACCGCCGAAGCGATCGCGCGCGTCGGCGCGACGCCGGTGTTCGCCGACATCGACCCGGCAACGCTCAACCTCGACCCGGAGGACGTCGCTACGAAGATCACGCCGCGGACGAAGGCGCTCATGCCCGTGCACCTCTTCGGACGACCGGCTCCGCTCGCCGAGCTCGCCGAGCTGGGGCTTCCGCTCATCGAGGACGCGGCGCAGGCGTTCGGCGCCGATGGCGTGGCGCAGACCGGGGTCTGCTCCACGTTCAGCTTCTTCCCGACGAAGAACCTCTTCGCCCTCGGCGACGGCGGGCTCGTGACCTGTCTCGACGACGACGTGGCCGAGCGCGTGCGGATGCTGCGCTTCCACGGCTCGCGCGACAAGCAGACCTTCGAGCTCGTCGGAACGAACTCGCGACTCGATGCCGTCCAGGCCGCGATGCTCCGGGTCTTCCTGCCGCGCCTCACCGGCTGGAACGAGGCTCGGCGGGAAGCTGCCGCACGCTACGCCGAACTCGGCCTCGGTGACATCGTCGAGCTTCCGGGCGACGAGCCGGGGCACGTCTACCACATGTTCGTCGTGCGCACGTCCCGGCGGGCGGAGATCACCGCGGCACTCGGCGAGGCGGGCATCGCGAGCGCGTCCTACTACACGACTCCCCTCCATTTGCAACCGGCAATGCGCTACCTCGGTGTCTCGGAGGGCTCACTCCCGGAGACGGAGCGCGCCGCGACCGAGAATCTCGCGCTGCCGATGTGGGGCGGCATCTCGCTCGAGCAGCAGGAGCGGGTGGTCGAGGCCGTGCGCGCCGCGGTCGGCGTACCCGCGTAGCCGTGCGCTTCCCGGTCAGCCGGCACCGCCTCTGGCAAGTCGCCGTCGATGCCGCGCTGATCGCGCTCGCGTGGATCGCGGCCTGGTACGTGCGCTTCGACGCGCGTCCCCGCTACTACGACCGCTACCTGGAGTGGGATGTCGTCCTCCTCGTCGTCGTCATCACGCTCCCTGTCTTCGTCGCCTTCGGCTTCTACAACCGGTGGTGGCGCTACGTGTCGACGCAGGACATGTGGGGCGTTCTGCGCGGTGTGGCGACCGCGGTCGTCGCGGTCTTCCTCGTCTTCGCGTTGCTGGACTTCCACCGGGCTTCCGTGCCGCGCGGGATCTGGATCATCGACCTGCTGTTGCTGCTCGCGTTCGTGATGGGGGTGCGTCTTCTCGCACGCACGATCATCGAGCGCCCGGCCGCGCGCTCGATCGTCGCGCGGGGCAAGGAAGTGCTGATCGTGGGCGCGGGAGACGCGGCGCAGCTGATCCTGCGCGAGATGTTGCGGAACCCGTCGCTCGGCTACACGCCGATCGGGCTCGTCGACGACGACCCCCGCAAGAAGAACCTTCGCCTGCACGGAGTGCGTGTCCTCGGCACGACTGCCGAGCTCCGCGAGCTCGTGCGCGAGCGGCGCCCCGACGAGCTGCTCATCGCAATCCCATCTGCAGCGGGTGACGTGCGCGAGCGCATCGTCGAGGTGGCTCGCGTTGCGAACGTCCCGGTCAACACACTGCCGGCGCTCCACGATCTCATCACGGGCGACTTCAACCTGGCGGGACAGATCCGGCCCGTCGAGGTGGAGGACCTGCTCGGCCGCGAGCCCGTCGATGCGGATCTCGCGTCCATCGCCGGGTATCTCTCCGGCGAAGTCGTGCTCGTCACGGGCGCGGGCGGCTCGATCGGCTCGGAGCTGTGCCGACAGATCGCACGCATGGGTCCGACTCGACTCGTGCTCGTCGACAACGGCGAGCCCGGCCTCTTCGAGATCGAGCGCGAGCTCGTGGACGAGCGTGACTTCCACGCGACCGCGGCCGTGCTCGCGGACGCCGGCAATGCGACCAAGATGCGCCAGGTCTTCGAGAAGTACCGCCCGGCGGTCGTATTTCACGCCGCTGCGTACAAGCACGTGCCGCTGATGGAGGCCAACCCGCTCGAGGCCGTGCGGAACAATGCGCTCGTCACGCGTACGGTCGCCGACATCGCCGTCGAGTTCGGCGCGAAGCGCTTCGTCCTCGTCTCCACGGACAAGGCCGTCAACGCGAAGACGGTCATGGGCCAGTCCAAGGCGCTCTGCGAATGGATCGTCGAGTCATGGGGCAATCGAGACGACACGACGACGAGGTTCTGCGGCGTGCGGTTCGGGAACGTGCTCGGCTCGTCCGGGAGCGTGATTCCGATCTTTCGCAAGCAAATCGCGCGGGGCGGGCCGGTCACGGTCACGCATGCCGAGATGACGCGCTTCTTCATGACGATCCCCGAAGCGGTCCAGCTGATCATCCAGGCCGGTGCGATCGGCGGCCGTGGACAGGTGTACGTGCTCGACATGGGCGAGCCGGTGAAGATCACCGATCTCGCGGAGACCATGATCCGGCTCTCGGGCAAGGAGCCGGAACGGGACATCGCGATCGAGTTCGTCGGCGCGCGGCCCGGCGAGAAGCTCCACGAGGAGCTGTGGTCGGAGACGGAGACCGTCTCCCCGTCGACGCACGAGGCGATCATGCTCGTGACGCGTCCTCCGATCGACCAGCACTGGCTCGAGGACGAACTCGACGAGCTCAGTCGCCTCGTCGACGACGGCGAGACGCTCGAGCTCATCGGCCGTCTCAACACGATCGTCGCCGCACCGCGGCGGAACGGCGTTCTGGCCGGAGACGGCGCGGGCGCCGCCGAAGCGACGCCCGCATCCGAGTTCGTGTAGTCCCTACTAGCCGGGATCCGGAGCAGCAGGAGCTGCCCGCCGGCCCGCTTGTACGTGAAGTCCGGCTGACCGTCGCCGTTTTGTCGTCGCCGGGAGCCTTCTCGACCCACAGCGTGCCGGCCTGGACGTCGATCAGGAACGCGCCGGGGCCGAACGCCGCCGACGCGTCGACGATGCCGCTCGTCTCCCACGCACCCCAGTTGCCTGCGGGGCGTCCGTCGACGTCGGTCGGCCCTCCGTCCGCCGACTGGTCGACCTTCACGACGACCTGAGGATCGCCGGAAAACGGAACCCACCAGAGCCGCGCCGTCGTCGCGTTCGGGTCGGTCGAGCCGACCGGGAACTGCTGGCTCGATCCCGGGTCCTCGGTGATGAGCAGTCCTGTCGGCGTCGACTCGATGTTGTCCGGTTGATGCACCTCGTTGAGCGTCTTGACCGGACTGTTGTCCCCTTCCACGATCACGGAGAGCGACGTCACCGTCTTCGGGTCCCTCGGGTCGAGCACCATCTTCCAGACCCGGCCGTTCGTCGAGACTCCTGCGGCCGAAGCGCCCACTGTGCCGCGGCCGGAGTCGACCACATAGACGACGTTCTCCATGCCCGGCCGCTTGTCGTAGGCGATGTCCTCGACACGGACGAACTGGAACACGTTGTTGAGCTGGCTCCAGTACTCGAGTACCCACTGGGGTCCGTCGAGACCCGTGGCGATCGTCGTCCGGTTGTCGCGCTGCCAGCTTCCGTTCGTCGGTGGAAGCGGATACTCGACGTCCGCGGCCTTGATCTCGGAACCGTCGGGATTGAGGCCGGTCGCGATGTTCTTGGGCACCTCGATGAAGTGACCGGTCACGACCTGGTTCGAGCCCGGGACGAAGTCGTAGTAGTCGGTGTATCCCGGAGTGTCGGATACGAACGCCCAGAGCTTCCCGTCGTCCGCCAGCAGCGAGTCGGTATCCGACGCGATGTACGAGTAGAGCTGCGACTGCGCCGGCCGCGAACCTGCCGGGATGGGCCCGCCGGCCGGGATCGTCAGCGGACCGCTCGTGAACGTGTCATCGCCGGACATGACGACGAGGTCCTCGAAACCGGGTATGGCGACGGCGTTCTCGTGGTTGTGCCTCCCCATTCCGTGGACGGCCGTGTGCTTGCCGGTTCGGACGTCCAAAGCGACCACGAGTCCGATCTGCTTCTCGTTCGGGTCGCCGATGGCGGGCGGCCACGAGTCCTCCTGCCGGAGCACGTAGTCGATCGCCTCTTCGTTCGTGAAGAGGATGTCCCGATCGAAGCCTTCCTTGGCCGTTGCGAGGTAGTTCGAGCAGAAGCGCTGGTAGCCCGCGCTGCTCTCGATCGCAAACGATCCCGTTGAGGACTCCTCCGGACTTCTGGTTGAAGACCAGATGGCTCACCTGCGCGTTGTCGAAGTCGTTCTCGCCGTTCGCCGCTGTGGGCATTGCGGTGACGTAGGGGAACGGCACCTTGCTCGTCTCGTGATTCACGAAGACGTCGGCGCGACCCTCTCCGCGCGTGCGCACCGAGATGCCGTCCGGAATCGCCTCGAACCTGAAGCCGCTCGGCAGCACGTCACCGACGGTCAGCAGCGCCTCGACCTGGACGCCTTGCATCGCTGGTGTCAGCATCGACCCCTGCGCTGTCTTGAACCCCGCCTTCTGGTTGTTGCTCGGACCCGCGAGCGCAGCGGTCACACCGGCCACCGAGACCGCTGCTACCGCGAGCGCAAGGAGTCCGATCCTCACTCGCTTTCTCATGCTCTCCCCTTCCCTTGACTGGAACGTTGGACCCTAAACCCCGTACTGCGACGAGTGCTACCCCTCGAGTGCCGCTAACAGAACATCGAGAAGAACAGCCGGATCGCGCGTCCTCGCGCTCGGCGTCCTTCCGCGCTTCACGAGGTCGAGGTCGTCGGCTGCCGTGAGCAGACGCAGCCGCTCTTGGTGTACGAGGCCCTCGTCGACAGCACCGAGCCGACCGGCAAACGTCGTGTAGACGGGAACTCCGAGTGCAGCGGCCTCGCGGTTCATCGTTCCGCCTGCCGATACGACGAGATCGGCGAGCGCGACGAGGCTCAGGGCGTCGATCGCGTGCTCGGGCACGACCAGCGACGGGAGACCCTGAGCCAGGAGGTCTTCGCGCTGCCCGAGTCGTACGCGGGAGGACAACGGCGATCGACGTCATCGCCTCGGCCAAGCCGCCAAAGCACGTCCCCGAACAGCGGGTTCCCGTGGCGGTGGTACAGCGACACGTCGGGAGGGGTGCGGATCGACGACGAGAATCCGACTCGCGGTCGAGGCCGAGATCGTCGAGCACCGTCTCGTCGGGCGCAAAGCCGTGTAGCGCGTACTCCTCCTTCAGGCCCGGGTAGCGGCGCACCTTTCGTTCGCTCGCGCCTAGCCGGTCGAGCCGGTCCTGCGGGATCGCGTCGGGGACGATCACGCGCCGCGCAGCGCGGCAGCCGAGCCCGTGCTGCACCCGTGCGAACTCGTAGTCGAACGCGTAGGACGAGGGGATGCCGAGCGAGCGCGCGACGAGTGGCAGCTCGTGCGAGGCGTGCGAAAGCGCGATATCGAAGTCACGAGACTTGGCGAACCCTCTCAGCGCGCGGAGACGGCCGGCGGTCGCCCGGCCCTTGCCGACGACGCCGGCTCCGCCATGGCCGGGCCCGATCACCTCGTGCGCAATCCCGTACAGCTCGAGGAGCTCGACCGTCTGTGCGTACTCCCGCGTCGTCACGTCAACGTCGTGCCCGCGGGCGTGGAGAAGCGCGATCAGAGGGCGGAAGAACGGCACCTGCGGCGAGTTGGAGATGTCGATCCAGACGCGCACGGGCCGGACCCTAGCCGTTTCACGGATAAGCTTCGCTTATGGACACGCGTCAGCTGGCGGCTTTCTGTGCCGTGGTCGAGCGCCGCAGCTTCTCCCAGGCCGCGGAGCGGCTCGGCGTCACCCAACCCGCCGTGTCGTTGCAGGTGCGCTCGCTCGAGAAGCGGCTCGGCACGCAGCTTCTCGACCGCTCGGGTCGGCGCGTGGAACCGACGGAGGCGGGCTGGCGTCTCTATCGCGGCGCGCAGCGGATGCTTGCGCTCGAGGATCAGCTCGTCGCCGACGTTGCCGCGTCGGGCGAGGGCGACCTCGCCGGCGACCTCGTCCTCGGCGCATCGACGGGCCCGGCGGCTGTCGTCGTGCCGGTCGTTCTCGGCGAGTTCCAGCGCCTGAACTCCGATGTCCGCGTGTTCCTCACGGTCTCCGACACGCACTCCGTCGTCGAGCGCGTCGCGGCGCGCGAGCTCGAGCTCGGCATCGTCGGAGCAGCGCGCCGTCACCGCGGCGTTCGATTCGAGCCGTTCTTCTCCGACGAGGTCATCCTCGTCTGTCCGCCCGGTCACTCCTTCTCCGGCAGGACGGTGACGCTCGAGGAGCTGCGCGAGGAGCCGCTGATCCTCATGCAGGAGGGCGCCGGCGTACGACAGATCGTGGAGGATGCGCTGCGGAGGCAAGGGATCAGGCTTCGCGATCTCGACGTGCGGCTCGAGCTCGGACTCCAGGAGTCCGTTCGGCGCGCCGTCGAGGCCGGCTACGGCGTGACGTTCATCTCGCGCACCGCAGTCGAGTCGGATCTCGCAGCCGGACGCCTCGCCGAGGCGCGCGTCGAGGGCCTCGAGGCCACGCGTGAGATCTCACTCGCTTCGGCCACCGGACGGGCGCGAACGCGCGTGGCCGACGCGTTCGTGGCCTTCGCCCGGGAGCGGCTGGCCCCGTGATCGTTCGCTGGGGTCTCGACTCGCTCGGCGCGCTTCTCACCGAGCTCGGGATCGTTCGCCCGCTACTCGTGACGAGCGAGCGCTTCGCAGCCCTGGAGCTGCCCGTCGCCCAGCGCTTCGCCGGCGTGCGCCGCCATGCGCCCGTGGACGTCGTCGAGGCGGCGACGGGCGCCGCAGCGAGCGCGGACGGACTCCTGGCGCTCGGGGGCGGCAGCGCGATCGACACGGCGAAGGCGGTCTCCGCGGCCACGCGCCTCCCGCTCGTCGCAGTGCCGACGACGTACTCCGGCTCCGAGTGGACACCGTACTTCGGCATGCGGGACGAGGCCAGGCGCGCCAAGACCGGGGGATCCGGTGCGAGCACCGTCGCAATCGTCTACGAGCCCGCGCTCACGCTCGACCTCCCCCAGGGCGAGACCGTCGGCACGGCGTTGAACGCACTCGCCCACTGCGCGGAGGCGCTCTATGCCGGGCCGTGTGACGACGCGTCCACCGGCACGGCACTGATCGGTACGTGGCTTCCCGTCGTGGCCGCGAACCGGAGCGATCTCGAGGGTCGAACGCGGCTGCTCGAGGGTGCGATGCACGCCGGCACCGCACTCGCCGAGCGCGGCCTCTTCCTGGCGCATGCCATGGCGCAGGCCCTCGGCGGGCGGTACGGCGCGTCGCACGGTGCCATGAACGCGCTGTGTCTCGCGCCCGCGCTGCGCTTCAACGGCGCTGTCGTGCCGGACGCGCTCGGCGCGCTCGCAAGCGCATTGGGTGTCAGTGACGCTCCCGGGCGAGTCGAAGAGCTCGCCCGGCTCGGTGGCTTCGAGCGCCTTCGCGATCACGGAATCCGGGAGGACGAGCTCGCGGAAACCGCGGCGGAGACCGCCCAGCGCCCGGGCGCACGCTCGAACCCGCGGCCGGCGACCCCGGACGACATCGAGGAGCTCTTCCGCTTGATCTGGTGAGCGGTTGACGGACCTGCGCCGGAAGCGGACGATGTAGCGATGGCCGTCGAATACGCAGGAATCGTTGCAGCGGTCGCGCTGATGGCAGCGACGCTCACCGGCGCCTACGGGAAGACGGTCACGGCGGTCTTCGCCTCGAGCACGGCAGGTGTTGCCTCGGTTGTCAAGGCAGCGAAGGCGCAGAAGGTCTCCACGGCCGGCGCGAAAGCCGCGTACCAGCGAGCCCCGTACGCCAAGCCCGCTCTGAAGTACCTCTACGCGCTGGGCTGGATCGGCGGGACGAAGAACCCAGGGCAATGCGGGCTGACGCTGCTCGGGCAGGATGCCGCGAAGGAGCAGGCGGCGCGCGATATGCGCTCGAACACGAAGCTCGTGACGCAGCTCAAGAAGCGAGCCGTCAGCGTGTCCGCGGCCGCAACGGCGCTCACCAAGGGCGTCGTCTCTGCTTGTGCGTAAAGCCGCGCGCTAGTCAGCCGTCGGTCGGCGGCCGCCCATGATCCGGCGCAGGCTCACGATCCCGAGGATGGTGTCGCCGTCGACGACCGGGAGGTGCCGGAAGCCCTTGTCGAGCAGGACCTGCTGCGCCTCGTCGAACGTGGTGTCCGGCGACGCCGTGATCGGGTCGGCCGTCATCCACTGACGCACGCGAGCATCGCTCGTGTGCACACGGGACGCCATCGCGCGGAGCATGTCGCGCTCGGTCAGTATGCCAATGAGGCGACCGAAGTCCTTCACGACGACCGCGCCGACGTTCTGGGCGCTCATCCGCTCCGCCACCTCGCCGAGCGTGTCCTCGGGAGCGACGGTGATGAAGGTCGGCTTGACGATCTCGCCCAGGGTTCCCATGAGCGGGGGAGTGTAACCGCTTCGATGGGAACTCGTGCCGTCGCCCTCGAGGGTCGATCCGGCACGAACACGATAACGATGCGTAATGACAGGAATAAGGATGTGCGGTACCATCCTGCTCGTGCGCGCCAACGCTTCCTTCGACGTGCTCGTGGTCGGCAGCGGCGCTGCGGGCCTCGCCGCCGGTGTCGCGGCCGAGCGCGCGGGAGCACGTGTTGCGGTCGCGACCAAGACGACGCTGCAGGCCTGCAACTCCGCGAAGGCCCAGGGGGGCATCCAGGCGGCGTTCGGCGAGGACGACTCGCCCGAGATCCACGCCGAGGACGTCATGCGGAGCTCTCACGGCACGGCCGACCCGAGGCTCGTCGAGGTGCTCACGACCGAGGCCCCGTCGGCGATCCACTGGCTCGAGGAGTTCGGCGTCGAGTTCACCCGCCAGGACTCTGCCGGCTCGAATGGTCAAGGCCATTCGAGCGTCGGCGGTTACCGGCTCGCGCGCTGCGGCGGCGCGACGCGGCACCGGTTGCTGCAGGTCGGCGACCGAACGGGTCACGCGATCACGAAGGCGCTGCGCGAGGCGTACGAGGCCGGCGCCGGCACCGAACTCCCCCACCACGCGCTTCGGGCACTGGCTCCGGCCGGGAACGGGTGGATCGCGTCCTTCGACACGAAGGACGGGCGCGCGGATGTGGAGGCCGGCAGCGTCGTCCTCGCCGCCGGCGGTCGCTGTTTCGCCGAGGCGGAGACGCTGGGCGAGCTCTCCACGAACCACCCCAACGCCACCGGGGAGGCGACGCGGATCGCGATGGAGGCGGGCGCGGAGACCCGCGATCTCGACGCGCTCCAGTACCACCCCAACGGCGGCGCGTGGCCGTCCACGATGCAGGGTTACTCGATTCCGGAGACGACCCGCGCGTACGGCGCCGTGCTGCATAACGCGGACGGCGAGGAGTTCACGGACTCCCTCGGCCCGCGTGATGCGGTTGCTGCCGCGATCGTCGCGGAGGTCGCGAAGGGCAAGGGCGTGGAGACACCGGACGGCCGTCCTGCGGTCTGGCTCGACACGACGCGCATCTCGCCCGAGGACGCGGCGATCTCGCTTCCGTACATGCTTCGCCGGTACCGGGGAGCGGGCATCGACCCCCTCGCCGAGCCGATCTACACCTACCCCGTCCTCCACTACCAGAACGGTGGGCTCGTGATCGACGAGCACGCGGAGACGACCCTCGAGGGGGTCTTCGCCTGCGGCGAGATCGCGGGTGGCACCCACGGAAGGAACCGCATGATGGGCAACTCGCTGCTCGAGTGTGCCGTGTTCGGCCGTCGTGCCGGCAAGGCGGCGGCGATGAGGTCGCGGTCGTGACGACGCTCGCAACCGATCTCGACGCCGCCGTCGCGGACGCCGCGGCGCATCTCTACGTCTGGGCACTGAAGGACATCCCGCAGGACCTGCGTGACGCGCTCGCCGATGCTGCGGGACGCGAGACCTCGGTTACCGGCCAGCGCGTCCTGCAGACGATCCTCCGCAACGTCACCGTGGCCGAGGACGAGAAGAACCTCGTCTGCCAGGACACGGGCATCGCGGTCTACTACTGCAAGGTCGGCGAGCACTTCCCGCTGCATCCGGCACGGATCTACGCGGCGCTCAAGGAAGGCACCGAGCGCGCGACCGTCGAGCACCCGCTTCGCTCGAACACGGTGCACACGCTCACGCGCGAGAACACGGGCCCGAACGTCGGGTACCGCGTCCCGATCGTGCACTGGGACTTCGTGGCCGACTGGGACGGGCTCGACGTGAAGTGCGTCCCGAAGGGCTCCGGCTCGGAGAACATGAGCTTCCTGAAGATGTGCGTTCCAGCCGATGGGGTCACGGGGATCAAGAAGTTCGTGCTCGAGTCGATCGTCGGGGCAGGCGGCAAGCCGTGCCCCCCGGGGATCGTCGGCGTCGGGATCGGCGGCTCGGCCGACTACGCGATGCATCTCGCGAAGGAGGCGATCGCGCGGCCGGTCGGCACGCACAACCCGGATCCGCTCGTCGCTCAGCTCGAAGGCGAGCTCAAGGACCTCCTCAACGAGACGGGCGTCGGCCCGATGGGCCTCGGCGGCGACGTGACCGTGCTCTCGGTGCACGTCGAGCACGCCGACACGCACATGACCCTCAATCCCGTCGCCGTGAACTACCAGTGCTGGGCCGCGAGGCGTGCGTCGGCGCACGTCGCCGCCGACGGCTCCGTCGAATACGAGCGCGACGCCTGATGGCTACGCACGAGGTCACGTTCCCGGTCACGGATCCGGCGGAGATCCTGAAGCTCCGCGCCGGCGACGAGGTCACCGTTCAGGGTCACATCATCGGGATCCGCGACCGCACGCAGATCCGGATCTTCGACCAGGGGGTCGAGCCGCCGATGGATCTCTCCGGCGCGTTTCTCCTGCATACGGCGCCGAACGTTCGCAAGCTCGGCCCGGGCAAGTACGAGAAGCTCTGCATCGGGACCACGACGAGCGCGCGCATGGTGCGCTTCACCGAGCCACTCGGTTCGCAGTACGGCGTCCGCGCGATCTGCGGCAAGGGCGGCTTCCCCGACGAGGCGATCGAGCCGATGCAGCGCCTCGGGATGGTCTACTTCGCCATCGTCGGTGGAGCGGCAGCGCTCGAGACGACCCAGATCGAGGAGATCGAGGAGGTGGCCTGGGAGGAGCTCATGCCCGAATGCCTCTGGAAGTTCCGCGTGAAGGACTTCGGCCCGCTCACGGTCGGAATCGACGCCCATGGCGGCTCGCTCTATCGCGACGTGCAGAGCCGTGCCTTCGAGAGGTTGGAGGAGATCTATGCACGCCTCTAGCGAGCACTCGTTCCTGGACATCCCGTCGCGCGAGGGCAAGCCGCGCGAGCGCGGTCTCACGCACGTCATGGACAAGGGCCTGA
Source organism: uncultured Gaiellaceae bacterium (assembly GCA_963740105.1). Classification (GTDB taxonomy): domain Bacteria; phylum Actinomycetota; class Thermoleophilia; order Gaiellales; family Gaiellaceae; genus GMQP-bins7. The sequence goes on along the minus strand of CAVUCT010000007.1, from coordinate 44,532 downwards.
ACCTGCGGGAGATCGAAGGCCTCTTCGACACCGCGGGCGACTACGTCGACATCGTCAAGCTCGGCTGGGGCACGAGCTACGTCACGAACAACCTCGAGAAGAAGATCGCCCTCTACCGCTCGTTCTCGACGCCCGTGGTCTGCGGGGGGACGCTCTTCGAAGCGGTCTACGGGCAGTCCAAGATGGACGAGTTCAAGCGCTGGCTCGAGCACTTCCGCTTCTCGCACGTCGAGATCTCGGACGGGACCCTGGACATCCCACGCGAGCAGAAGCTGGAGCTCATCGCCGAGTTTGCCCGCGACTTCGTCGTTCTCTCGGAGGTCGGCTCGAAGGATTCGGAGGTCAACATCGCGCCGTACCTGTGGGTGCAGTGGATTCGCGAGGAGCTCGACGCGGGATCGTGGAAGGTCATCGCCGAGGGCCGCGAGGGCGGCACGGCCGGCATCTACCGGCCGACCGGCGAGCTGCGGACGGGGCTCGTCGACGAGATCGAGCACTCGATCTCGTTCCACGACCTCATCTGGGAGGCGCCGACCAAGTCCTCACAAGCGTGGTTCGTCCGGCACTTCGGGCCCGAGGTGAACCTCGGCAACATCCCGCCGGACGAGGTCATCGCGCTCGAGACGCTCCGTCTCGGGCTTCGCGCCGACACGCTGAAGGAGGTGCTCCTTGGCCGTCCAAGCGCTGAACCAGCCGCAACTCCCTGACCTCGACTTCGAGGCCATGAGTGCCGAGGAGCTGATCGCGTGGACGCACCGGTTCTTCTGGCCGCGCGTCTGCCTCACCTGCTCGTGGCAGAAGCAGTCGTCGGTGCTCGTGCACATGGTCGCCGAGCTCGGACTACGCATGGACACGGTCGAGCTCGACACCCATCTCTTCTTCCGCGAGTCCTACGACACGCGCGACGCGCTCGTCGAGCGCTACCAGCTGAAGCTCATCCAACCCGCGATTCCGACCGTCGCCGAGCAGCATCGCGCGGAGGGCCCGAATCTCTGGGAGCGCGATCCCGATCGCTGCTGTCACATCCGCAAGGTCGAGCCGCTCGTCGAGGCGCTTCGGCCGTACGACGCCTGGATCTCGGGGATCCGTCGCGACCAGTCGCCGAGCCGCGCGGACACGCCGAAGGTGCAGTGGTCGGAGCGCTACCAGGTCTTCAAGATCCACCCGCTCGCCGACTGGGACGAGAAGCGGGTGTGGTCGTACATCGACGTCAACGAGATACCCTCCAACCCGCTGCACGATGCGGGGTACCGCTCGATCGGCTGCATTCCGTGCACCCGCCCGACGACCCCCGACGACGAGGAGCGCGCCGGTCGCTGGGCCGGCTCGGACAAGCTCGAGTGCGGCATTCACGAGAACACGAAACTCGAAAGGACAGCATGAGTCAGCACATCTATGCGCACGACCACCCCGAGTCCGAGACGGATCGCGGGGGCGGATTCACTCTCTGGTTCACCGGTCTCTCCGGCTCGGGCAAGACGACGATCGCGCATCACGTCGGACCCGAGTTGGATCGCCGCGGCCACGTCGTCGAGTACCTGGACGGCGACACCGTTCGTACCCACCTCTCGAAGGGCCTCGGCTTCTCGAAGGAGGATCGTGACGCTCACGTCGAGCGCCTCGGCTGGGTCGCGTCCCGCGTCACCCGTCACGGCGGCGCGGTCATCGTGGCGGCGATCTCGCCCTACGAGCAGGCGCGCAAGAACGCTCGGGCCCTCGTCGAGGAGCACGGCCCGTTCGTCGAGATCCACGTCCGCACGTCGCTCGACGAGTGCGCGCGGCGCGATGTGAACGGCCTCTACGCGAAGGCGTTCGCCGGCGAGATCAAGGGCTTCACCGGTGTCGACGATCCGTACGAGGCGCCGGCCAATGCCGAGATCGTCGTGGACACCGAAGGCCTCGACCCGGAGGAGTCCGCCGCGCACGTCGTCACGAAGCTCGAGGAGCTCGGACTCGTCGCTCCGAAGGTGACAGCGTGACTGCCGTCACGACGGACCGCCTGATCGCGCCGCACGGCGGCACGCTCGTCGACCGCACGGGAGACGCTCCGGAGGATCTCGGCTCGCTCGAGGTCGTCATGCTCACGTCTCGGGAGCTCTCCGACCTCGACATGATCGCCTCGGGCGCGCTCTCGCCGCTCGAGGGCTTCATGGGCAAGGCCGACTACCAGAACGTCGTCGAGGAGATGCACCTTGCGAACGGTCTGCCGTGGGCGCTTCCCGTATGTCTCGCGGTCGATTCGGCCCCTGCCGGTGACCGCGTCGCGCTCGCCGACGAGGCGGGTCACCCCGTCGCTGTTCTCGAGGTCGAAGAGACCTACGAGTACGACAGGGAGAGGGAAGCGGAGCACTGCTTCCGCACCACCGACGACGCGCACCCGGGCGTCGCGCGCCTGTACGCGCAGAAGCCCCTCTACCTCGCCGGTCGCGTCACGGTATTCGAGCGGGCTGCGGCGGAGTTCCCCGAGCTTGCCCGAGACCCCTCCGAGACCAGGAGGATCTTCGCGGAGCGGGGTTGGAGGCGCGTCGTCGGGTTCCAGACGCGGAACCCGATCCATCGCGCGCACGAGTACCTCACGAAGGTCGCGCTCGAGACCGTGGACGGTCTGCTCGTCCATCCTCTCGTCGGCGACACGAAGTCGGACGACGTGCCCGTGGACGTGCGCGTCGACTGCTACAGAACCCTCCTCGACGGGTACTACCCCGAGGATCGTGTCCTCCTCTCCGCCTTCCCGGCCGCGATGCGGTACGCGGGGCCGCGCGAGGCGGTGTGGCACGCGATCTGCCGCAAGAACTACGGCTGCTCGCATTTCATCGTCGGCCGCGACCACGCGGGCGTCGGCGACTACTACGGCACGTACGACGCGCAGCTGATCTTCGACGAGTTCGCACCGCATGAGCTCGACATCGAGCCGATGTTCTTCGAGCACACGTTCTGGTGCAACGTCTGCGGCTCGATGGCGAGCACGAAGTCGTGCCCGCACGGGCCGGAGGATCGCGTGTTCCTCTCCGGAACGAAGGTGCGTGAGATGCTCGGCGAGGGCGAGGTTCCGCCCGTGGAATTCACGCGGCCCGAGGTTGCCACGGTGCTCATCGACGCATACCGAACGCGCTAGGGCTGGAGCATGAGGCGCAGCGACCGCGAAGCGGGCGGCTTCAGGGATCGTTGCGCGACCGGAATCCGCACCCGCGGATTCCGGCCTTGCGCGGGCTGCTGACGTGACGTGGCAGCTCACGATCGTCGGGCTCCTCACCGGCCTTCTGGTCGGCATGACGGGGATGGGCGGCGGCTCGCTGATGACGCCTATCCTCGTCTTCCTCTTCGGCATCCCGCCCTCGACGGCGATCGGCACCGACATCGCACACGGCGCGGCGTTCAAGACCGTGTCCGCGGTGCAGCACCGGCGGATGGGGAACGTCCGCGCTCGGCTTGCCGGGTGGATGCTCATCGGCTCGGCACCCGCGTCGCTGCTCGGCGTCTGGCTGAACGTCAAACTGACGGAGCGCTACGGCGACGACGTCGAGTCGGTCATGGGTCAGGTGCTCGGTGCGGCGCTGCTCTTCGGCGCAGTCGGCCTGATTGCGAAGAGCCTCGTCCAGGGTGCCCCGACGGGCGACCCCGACTGGAGCCTCTCGAACCGTGACCGCGTCGCGGCGGTGCTCATCGGGATCTTCGGCGGCTTCATCGTCGGCCTCACGTCGGTCGGGAGCGGCGTCTTCTTCGGCCTGACGCTGCTCGTGATCTTTCCGCTCCGCGCTCACAAGGTCGTCGGCACGGACATCTTCCACGCGGCGATCCTGCTCTACGTCGCAGGAGCTGCGCACTGGGCGGCAGGGAACATCGACTTCGGCATTCTCGGCTGGCTCCTGCTCGGCTCGATCCCCGGCGTGCTTCTCGGCGGGCGCCTGACGCTCTCCATCCCCGAGCAGCGGCTTCGGCTCCTTCTCGCCGGCGTGCTCGGTCTGGCCGGCATCAAGCTGCTCGACGTTCCCTTCGCGGGAACGATCGTGGTGGTCGTGCTCGCTGCCGGGGCGGTCGGCCTCCTCGTGTTGCTTGCTCGCCACAGCTGGATCCGCTTCGTCCGCGGCCGCGCGGGTACAGCCACCGCGGAGTAGCTAGATAGCATCGCGCGGCGATGCGCACGGTCTGGGTGAGCTTCGACACGATCGGCCGCGACTGCCTCGAGGCGGCTGCGGACGTCGGCGCGGAGATCGTGGGCGTCGTCACGCTGCCCGGCCCGATCGACCCGAACCGATCCGGTCAGTGCTCGTACGACGAGGTCGCCCGACGGCTCGAGGCCGCGCTGATCGAGACGCGGGACGTGAACGCGCTCGAGACCGTCAACGCCATCCGCAAGCTCGAGCCGGAACTGATCTTGGTCGTCGGCTGGTCGCAGCTCGTCCACGAGTCGTTCATCGCGCTGGCGAGCAAGGGCGTCTTCGGGATGCACCCGACACTGCTACCGCGGCACCGCGGCCGCGCGCCGATCCCGTGGGCGATTCTCACGGGGCTCGCACGAACGGGCGTGACGCTCTTCGAGATCGTCGATGCGACGGCCGACTCCGGGTCGATCGTCGGCCAGGTCACGCTCGACATCGCGCCTGACGAGACGGCAACGACGCTCTTCGCGCGAATCGCGGACGCGCACGTCGAGCTGACGCGCGAGTTCCTTCCGCAGCTTCTCGCAGGCACCGCTCCGCGCCTTCCACAGGATCCGAGTCGCGCGAGTTCCTGGCCGAGGCGCACCCCCGCCGACGGGATCATCGACTGGGAGACGAGAGCGCCGTACCTGTACGACTGGGTCCGAGCTCAGACGCGCCCCTATCCCGGCGCCTTCACGTTCCTCGGGGACGAGAAGGTCATCGTGTGGAGCGCACGGCCCGTCGTGCTCCTCGACCCAGCGCCCGCCGGCACGGTCGTCGAGGTCGGGTCGGAAGGACCCGTCGTTGCGTGCGGCGAAGGTGCGCTCGTGCTCGAGGAGATCCAGACGAGTGCGGGCGAGCTCGAGGTCGGAGCGCAGCTCGGATGATGCGAATTCTCGTCCTGGCGGCGCATCCCGACGACGAGGTGCTCGGAATGGGCGGGACGCTCGCCGTGCACTCGGATGCGGGCGACACGGTGCGCATCGTCGTGGTGACGGACGGCTCGTCCACGCAGTACCCCGGCGACGCCGAGATCCGCGCACGCAAGGAGGAGGAGGCGCAGCGCGCCGCAGCGGAGCTGGGCGTGACCGACTACGTCCATCTCGACCTGCCCGACATGCGACTCGACACGCTGCCGCATGTCGAGATCAACCGTGTCGTCGAGAATCACATTGCCGACTTCTCGCCGCAGGTCGTGTACACGCCGCATCCTGATGTGAATCGCGACCATCGCGCCCTCTTCGACTCGGTCGCGGTCGCGACGCGGCCCACGCCCGGCCAGCAGGTGCGTCGCGTGCTCACCTATGCGCCGACCTCGAGCACGGAGTGGACGCCGGCCCCACTCAACTGGTTCGTCCCGAACTGGTTCGTGGACATCTCGAAGACGATCGAGCGCAAGGTCGCCGCATTCGCGCACTACGAGACAGAACGGCGCGAGTATCCACACCCGCGCAGCGAGCGGGCAATTCGCGCAGCCGCGGAGTTCTACGGCACGAGCTGTGGTTGCGAGCACGCCGAGCCGTTCGTACTCGTCCGCGGCCTCGTGCCGGTTGAATGACCGCGCCATGGCGCGGTGGCCCCAGCTCCTCATCGTCCTCGCCCTACTCGCGGCGACGGCGGCCGCGTTCGCGGTCACCGAGCGGCTGAAGCTCGAGCGGAGCCCGGTCACTGGCACGCGCGTCGACCGTGTGTTCTCTCCGGTTTGCGAGTGCGCGCGCGACGTGGCCGTCATCTCGATCGTATTGCGGCGGCGCGAGACGGTGACCCTCGACATCCTGAATCGCGACGGACATTCGATTCGCACGATCGTGCGAATGCGGCGCGAGGCAGCGGGGCGGGTCTCCTACACGTGGGACGGGCGTGACAACAGCGACCGGGTCGTGCCCGAAGGTGTGTATCGCCCTCGTGTCCAGCTCGAGCGCAACGGACGCACGATCGTGCTGCCGAACCCGATGCGTGTGGACACGACCGCGCCGGCGATCCGGCTCGTCCGTGTCTTCCCACGCGTGTTCTCGCCCGACTCCGACGGGCGCCGCGATCGCGTGACGGCGTCGTACCGGATCGACGAGCGGGCACGGGCCGTGATGCTCGTCGACGGTCGACAGCGCGTGCAGAGCAAGTTCCGGCGGGTCGAGGGAAACCTCGTCTGGTTCGGCCGCGTCGACGGCCGCGTGGTTCGGCCGGGCCTCTACGAAGTTCGGCTGCGCGCCGTCGATCGGGCCGGGAACCGATCCCTTCGCACGCGCGCCGTGCCCGTACGCGTGCGCTTCGTCGAGCTTTCCCGCGAGCGGATCGAGGTCGGCTGCGGCGAAGCGCTTCTCGGTGCGCGTGCTGACGGATGCGACGTCGTATCGCTGGCTGTTCGACGCACGCCGCGGAGGCGGGAGCCGAGAGGTGCTCGTTCTCCGGGCGCCCGAGGAGCCCGGCACGTACACCCTGTACGTGACGGCGGCCGGACGAGCGGCGCGCGCCGATGTGGTCGTTACGGCGCCCGCGGAGTGAGGCAGCCGCTCATCCTGCTCGGGGTCAGCCGCTCAGGCACGACGCTGCTCCGCGTGATCCTCGATCGCTCTCCGGGGATCGCGATCCCGGACGAGTCGTTCTTCGTTCCGCTGCTGGCGCGTCGTCACGGCCGCACGATCGACGCCAAGGGCTTCCTCGACGACGTGGCGCGGATCCCGACGATCCCCAACTGGGGACTCTCCGTCGACGACGTCGCCGCCCGGGTGCGCTCGGGGATGCCGATCGGCGAGGCCGTTGCGGCGATCTTCGAGGCGTACGCGACAGCAGCGGGCAAGCCGCGCTGGGGTGACAAGACGCCGATGTACATGCGGCATCTCGAGCTGCTCGACGAGCTGTTCCCCGACGCGCAGTACCTCCACCTGATTCGCGACGGTCGCGATGCGGCGCTTTCGTTCGTGCAGATGCCTGAGGGAACGTTCACGCGCACCTGGGCACATCCGCGGACAGCCGCGGGTTTCGCGTGCCTATGGCGGAAAGAGGTCGCCGACGCCCGCGCGCTCGGGCGGCGTCTCGGCGCGTCCCGTTACCGCGAGGTGCGCTACGAGAATCTCGTCGCCTCACCGGACGAGACCGTGCGCGAGGTCTGCGCGTTCGCCGCGATCCCGTTCGAACAGCCGATGCTCGATTACACGGGCGCGGTCGACGTCTCGGCCAAGCCGCATCAGCAGCGGCTCCTGACGCCTCCCACCCGCGGGGTTCGAAGCTGGCGCGAGGACATGTCGGCTGACGACGTGGTGGCGTTCGAGTCGGTGGCCGGCGATCTCCTGTCCGAGCTCGGCTACGACGTGGAGTCGCGCTCGTCGGGCGGGACGAGACCGGCGCTCGAGCGCGCGTGGTACGAGGCCCGCCTCACCGCCTGGAACGTCGCCGCTTCGGCTGTCCAGCGGTCGCCGCTCTGGCGCCGCCGCCATCCCCGCCTTTCAGCCTGAGGTCTTGGGTGCGTCGCGGCCCGGCGTCGCGATGAGCCGGCCGTTCAGCGAGAGGAAGTACGTGCGCTCGGTCGCGATCCCGGGTGTGTACTTGCCGAGCGGCAGGCGCCACGCGATCTCGCCGTCTTCGACCCTGAGCGCGTAGGTGCGCTTCTGGAGGGTCGAGAAGAACACGTACGGCCCGATGACGGCAGGAGCGCCGAGCAGGCGGCCGTTGACCTCCGTGCTCCAGAGTTCCTCGCCGCTCGTTGCGCGGAACGCCCGCATCCGTCCGTCGAAGCCACCGGCGAAGACGCGGCCCTCGGCGACCGCGGGCGTCGTGTACCCGAGACCGCCGACGCCGGCTCGCCACACCACACGTCCGCTCGATGCATCGAGGGCATACACCGTGCCCGCCCGCGAGAGGGAGTAGAGGCGCTCGCCGTCGGACGACGGGCTTGCGTAGAAGCTCTCGTAGCGGAAGGCGTCGCGCTTCAAGTACGTCGTCCACTCCTCCTCGCCCGTTCGACGGTCGAGGCACACGAACGAGCCTGCGTACGTCGTCACGCACACACGTCCGCCGAACACGGACGGGCTCGCGTTGATGCGCCCACCGGTCTGGTAGGCCCAGCGAATTCGCCCGGTGTCCGCGCGCACGGCGAACAGCCGCCCGTCGTGCGAGCCGAAGTAGGCCGTTCCCTCGACGACGACCGGAGACGACTCGACCTTCCCTGCCGTCTGTACCTGCCAGATCGTGCGACCGTCGCGCCGGTCGAGGGCCGTGACCGTGCCCGCCTGCGAGGCGACGAGGACGCGCGGCCCGTCGATCGCGGGGCTCGACGGGAGGGTTCCTCCCACGCGGCGCCTCCACCGGACCTTCCCGGAGTCCGCCGCGAGCGCGAAGGTCGTGCCCGAGAAGCCGTTGACGTAGAGCTCGTTCTCGCAGTAGACGGGCGGGAACTCGATGTAGGTGCCGAGCCCGCGCGTCCATGTGAACCGACGAGCCGGGAGCCCTAGCGTCGCGTCCGGACGCGCGAGCGACCGCTGCGGGTCCGCGCCGAAGGTGCGCCAGCAGCGGCGATCGCCGACGGGCTCCGGAGGTGGCTCGGGCTTCGGTTCCGGCTGCGTCGTCGTCTCCGCGGAGACCGTCACGCCCTCGAGCTCCGTGTCGAGCGCGCCCGACGGCGGGTCCTTGGTCGTGAGTGCAATCCCTATGGCGAGTCCGATGAGTGCGAGCACGAGCACGGTGACCGCAACGAGGATCCAGACGAATGCTTTCGGCATGGAAGCGGCCGGAGAAACCGGCCGCCGGTCAGTGTGCCAGCACCTCCGGAGCCGGCGGTGCGCCCTCGGCGACACGCCCCGGGGCGGTGGCGCGTGCGGGCGCGTGCGCGAGCACGGCGGCGGCCAGTCCCATCACGCCCCACGTCAACGGATCCTCGAAGAACCCTGCGTACAGCAGCGAGTGGACGAAGAGCGTGACACCTACGGCCGCGAGGCCGATTCCGAACGCGCGCTGGCCGCGCGTGACGAGCACGAGCGCCCACCCGACGGCGACGAGAAGCCAGAGGTAGATCGCGAAGCCGATGACGCCGAGCTCCGCGAGCACGGTCAGCGGAGTCGTGTGCGACGCGTTGCGCCTGGTGGTCCGGCGGCCCGCTGCCTCGGCGCTGGCTCGCGGCTGCCCCCCGACGCCGACGCCTGCGATCGGGCGCTCCTCGAACGCGTCGAGCGTGATCCGAACGAGGCGCGAGCGACCGCTGGTGACGTCGCGTGCGGAGCGATCGCCGACGGAGGCCCCCGCGACCCCTGCCGCGACGAGTGTCGCAAGCAGCGTGCACGCGAGGAGCACGACCCGCGTGCGCCGGTCGCTGCCTACGATCGCGATCGCGAACGTCACCACGAAGAGCGCCACGAAGCTCGACTGCGAGTACGAGTAGAAGAGGCCCCAGAACAGAAACACGACGACGCCGGCCGCGACGACCCAGTCCGCCGTTCGGCCGCGTCGCACGACGATCGCGACGAGCAGGACGGCGATCGGGATCACGAGGTGGCGCCCGTACAGGCTCGGATCCTTGAAGAGCGACGTGACCCGGAAGAACGACGTGTACGCATTCGCGACCTCGAGGTCGCGTGCGAAGAACAGCGTGCGTGTGTGCGCCTGCCAGATCCCGATCGCGGCGAACAGCGCGCCGAGTGCGACGAGCGTGACGAGGAGCGCGCGCGGGAGCCAGTCCGCGAGCGGCGCGCGAGCCACGACCGCAAGCCCTGCGACGAACGGGAACACGAAGAATGCGAGCGCGGTCGCTCCGGCGCGCTCGTCCCACGTCCACAGGAACGACGTCGCCGCGAGCGTGACGAAGGCGGCGAGAGGCAGCGCGATCAGGAACGGGGGCGGCGCAGGTCGCTCGCCTCGGAGGATCCGGTAGGCGAGCGCGAGGACGCCGGATGCGATTGCGAGATAGAGCGGGAGCAGGAGGAACGCTTCCTCGTCACCGAGCTGCACGGGAACGCGAAACGGAGCGACGGCGAGCAGCACGACCGGCACGACGGGCGGGTAGCGGATGAGCGGCACGGCGCCTGCAGACACGGAGACGACCCCGACGGCCAGAAGTGCCATTCCCGTCGGCTCGTCGATGAGCAGGCGGAGATCGTCACCGCCGACGAGAGACCACGCCAGTCCACCACTCGCGACGCCCAGCAGCACGAGGCCGGACACGGGGGCGATGACCCCCCTGGGCACGAGGACGAGGAGTGCACCGAGCGCTCCGACGAGCGCAGCCACTTGAGCGGCGTCTGTGTGCTCCACGGCGGGAGTACGTTACGTCGTCGGGCGTTCGGCGGCGTAGCCCAGGAGACGCTCGGTCTCTGCGAGCTGCGACGCCACGCGGGCGACGGCGCCGGCGTTTTGATCGCGCCATTTCTCGGCGCGCGGCGACGTCAGCGTCGTGCGCGAACGGTTCTCCACGAGAACCCGAGCGAATTGTTCCGCCTGCTCGGTGAAGGCGAGGCCGAGCACGTCGTAGACGCGGCGAAGCTCGTCGACCGGCTCGGCCACGAGAGTCTCGTAGCGGACGTCGACCCAGCTCGATCCGGCAAGCGCCGCGCGATCCTCGAGAACGGCGTTGTTGCAGGCGACGTACTGCCGCGCGCAGATCTCCTCCAGCGGCGCCTCGCGGAGGTCTCGCCAGCCGGGCACGAGGACGAGGCTCCAGCGATCGCCGCTCAGCTCTCCGAGGCCGTTCAACGGCTCGGGCAGCTGATAGCGCACGAACCGTGGCCGCGCGCGCCAGGCCTCCATCAGCGAGCTCACGTTGTCAGCGCCTCGACGCCGGAGAAAGACGAAGGTCGCTCCGGGAAACAGTTCTGCCAGGTAGTCGACACGCAGGCAGTTCGCGGGTGTCTTGTCGACGAACCGGCCGCCGCGCGCGAACAGCCGGACGGCGAGGTGGACGTAGCCGCGCTCACGATCCGTGACGTCTGGCGCGCGGAGAGCATCCGAGTCCCAGCCACGATCGCGCGGGTGGTGGAACTCGTCCCACAGGATGTGGCCCTCGCTCTGAACGAGCGAGAGCTCGCCGCCCGCGCGCAGCGCGTCGAGAAGGATGCTCGTCCCGGAACGCGGACAGCCGATGACGAAGACGGGATCGCTGGGCGGGTCGGCCGACACGACACGCGACAGCGGCCGCGCGATCCGAGGGAAGCTTCGGCGTACGCGCCAGACGCGCCGGCGGAGCCCGTAGAGCCTCGTCGATTTCACGCGCTGCAACCTACGTGCTGGTAGGAATTGCGCGGTGATCGAGGCCTGGAGAAAAGCGCTCGTGCTCGCGCCGCACACCGATGACGGCGAGCTCGGCTGTGGTGGGACCATGGCGCGGCTCGTCGACGGCGGCTGCGAGGTGCGCTACGTGGCGTTCTCGATCGCCACCCGCTCGCTCCCGCCGGGCTTCGAGCCGGACACGCTGGCGCGCGAGGTGCGCGAGGCGACCGGCGAGCTCGGGATCCCGGAAACGCAGTTGACGGTGCACGACTTCGACGTGCGCACGTTTCCGGAGCGCCGGCAGGACATCCTCGAGCTCCTCGTCGCGCTCTGGGAGGAGTGGACGCCCGACGTCGTCTTCCAGCCGTCGCATCACGACGTGCACCAGGATCATCAGACGATCGCGCAGGAAGGCCTCCGCGCGTTCAAGCGGACGACGATCCTCGGCTACGAGGTGCCCTGGAACAACTTCGACTTCTCGTACGGCGCATACATCTCGCTCGAGAAGCGGCACATCGAGCGCAAGGTCGCCGCGCTCGCCCGCTACGCCTCGCAGCAGCACCGGCGCTACGCCGACCCCGAGTACATCTGGAACCTCGCGCGCGTCCACGGTGTCAACGTGAATCGCGAGTACGCCGAGTGCTTCCAGGTCTACCGCATCGTCGCGTAGCCTGGATCCATGGCCGAGCTCTCTCGGCGTGACCTCGTCGCTCGAGCCGGTCTCACGGCCGGGGCGCTCGCGCTCGGCACGCGGCCGGAGTCGGCGCACGCGGCTCCCGATCTGCGGGACTGGGGCTCGGTGCGATCGCAGTTCGCGCTCGATCGGAGCCGCATCCACCTGACGTCCTTCCTGCTCGCCACGCACCCGCGGCTCGTGCGCGACGCGATCGCAGCGCACCGCGCGCGGCTCGACGCGAACCCCGTCGAATACCTGCACGGGCCCGGAGATGGTCTGAGTGCCGCGGCGCGCGAGGCCGCCGGTCGCTTCCTCGGCGCGCCGGCGTCGGAGGTTGCGCTCACCGACTCGACGACGATGGGACTCGGGCTCCTCTACACGCGGCTCGCACTCGGCCCGGACGACGAGGTGGTGACGACCGAGCACGACTTCTACGCAACGCACGAGTCGCTCCGGCTCTCGGGCGTGCGTGTCCGACGGATACGACTCTACGACGACGCGAGGCGCGCCTCCGAGGACGAGATCGTGAGCCGTGTCCTGCGGGCGGTCACGGGGCGGACGCGCGTCGTGGCGCTCACGTGGGTGCACTCGAGCACGGGAGTCCGGCTGCCCCTGCGGGCGATCGCACAGGCGCTGCCTGAGCGGGTGCTCGTGTCCGTCGACGGCGTGCACGGTTTCGGCGCTCGCGCCGAGACCGTAGGCGACCTCGGCTGCGACGCGTTCGTCTCCGGCTGTCACAAGTGGCTCTACGGGCCGCGCGGGACGGGCGTGCTGTGGGCGAACGAGCGCGTGCGCGAGCTCATGCGGCCGACGATTCCGTCCTTCGACGGCTCGAGCTACGGCGCCTGGGTCGCGGGCGGCGAGCCGAGCGGCGTCCCCGACGGGCCGACGCTCACCCCGGGCGGCTTCCACTCCTTCGAGCACCGGTGGGCGCTTCCCGAGGCGTTCGCGTTTCACCAGGGCATCGGCCGCGAGCGCGTCGAGGCGCGGATTCGCGGCCTCGCGTCGCGCCTGAAGGCGCAGCTCGCGGAGATACGAGGCGTTCGGCTGCGCACGCCGCAGTCGCCGGGGCTGTCTGCCGGCCTCGTCTGCTTCGAGGTCGGGGGCCGCGATCCGTCCGAGGTCGTCGCCCGTCTCGCGTCGAGGAGGATCGTCGCGAGCGTCACGCCGTATGCGACGCGGTACGTGCGCCTCGGACCGGGCATCGTCAACGCGCCCGAGCAGGTCGACGCGGCCGTGCGAGCGATCGCTGCGCTCTAGTTCAGTCCGTGGGTCGCAGTCGACGCCCGATCGCCTTGCGCTCGGCGGGGAGGTAGAAGCCGAGCGGGAGCAGCGCGACGGGGTAGACGAGTGCGAGCGGCAGCGCCACCGCGAGCCCTGCGTCCGTCAGCTTCCCGATTGCGACGAGCGCGAGACCTGCGCCGGCGGCCGTCGCAACACGGCGCCACTGGTACGGCACCGGGTAGATGCGCTGCGACCACCAGACCATTCCGACGAACATCGTCGAGTACGCGGCAATGGTCGCGATCGCGGCTCCCATCATCCCGTAGCGGGGGATGAGCAGGAGGTTCAGGGCGATGTTCACCGCCGCGGCCGCGCCCGTGACCACCCAGTTGAACTGCGTCCGCTTCGCGCGACCCACGCCGATGGCAACCACGATGTATGCGCCGAAGGCGACGGTCGAGAACGCGAGCGGGCCGACGACGCGCGACGACTCGGCGAACGCGGGCGCTGCGATCCAGTCGACGATCCAGGGCGACAGGAGTGCGAGTCCGGTCGCGACCCAGGTCGTGAGCGCGACGAGGTAGGTGAGCACGTAGGCGTATGTGCGCTTCGCCTCGCGCTCGTCGTCGATCGAGTACGCGAATGCAGGCCAGGCGAGGCGGAACGCGGTCAGCAGCAGCACCATCGCCGAGGCGATGCGGACACCGACGGAGTAGAGGCCGACCTCGTCCGTATCGGCGAGCTTCACGAGGAAGATGCGGTCCGAGAAGTTCGTCACCCAGAGGAAGAGCGCGGTCGGGATCAGCGGGATGCCGAAGCGGTTCATCTCGCGCAGCAGGCCGCGGTCGAACTCGAGCCCGAGCTGCTCGCGGCGATAGCCGACGAGGACGACGTAGACGATCAGCGTCCCGATGAAGTTGCCGACGATGACCCCGATCGGTCCTTTGTCGAGCGCGACGACGAGGAGCAGAGTCGCCCCGATCGTCAGGAGGACGTTCGCGAGGCTGGCCGAGACGAACGCGACCGAGCGCTCCTCGACGCGGAAGAGCGACGTGATCTGCTCGTAGTTCATCCCCGCCCAGAGCCCGACGAATGCAGCCATCACGAGCTCGGAGTCGCCGGACGAGCCGAAGAGGAGATCGGAGATCGGGGCGGCGAGGAGGAGCCCGCCGGCGAGCCCCGCAGTCGCCATCGCCATCGTGAACCAGAAGGACGTGCGGACGACCCGGCGCCGATCGACGGGATCCTTCGAGTCGAAGTAGAAGCGGAAGAACGCGCTGTGAATCCCCATGCGCAGCACGATCCCGATGACCGTGGTCAGCGCGATGAGCGTCTCGACCTTCCCGTAGTCGGACGGCGAGAGGTAGCGCGTGTAGAGCGGCAGGAGGAGGACGGCGAGAATGCGCGAGACGAGTCCGCCGAGCCCGTAGATCGCCGAGTGCCGCCCGAGCCGTCTGAGCTCAGCGCCGAGAGCCATCAGAGGCGAGCGTAGAGCGCGAGCAGGCGGTCGGCGACGCTGTCGAGATCGTGTACCCGCTCGACGTACGCGCGGGACTCCGCACCGATGCGCTTGCGCTCGGAGGCCGATGCGACCAACGGCTCGAGCCGCGCGCGCAGGTTCTCCTTCGTCGCGCTCACGATCGGCACGCGCGTGTCCAGCTCGCGCTCGGTGCGCGCGACCGCTTCGTCGTGGAGGAACGTCACGACCGGCTTGCCGAGCGCCATGCACTCGATGGCGAAGAGCCCGTACCAGCCGGCGTTCAGCTGGTCGACGACGATGTCGGCCTCGCGGTAGCGCTCGAATGCCTCGTCGTGGTGCAGCCCCTCCACGAGGACGAGATCCGCCTCGAGACCCTCGCACGCGGCGATGACCTCCTCCGTCCCCTTGCGTCGCCGCGACGACGGCGCGTGGAGGATGACCGGGCGCGTGCGGTCGCCGGGCAGCGACGGCTCGATCGCCTTGACGTCGATTCCCGGCGGAATCATCTCCGCCTCGGGAACCCAGCGGATCGCGTCGTACGAGCCGACGATCTCCGCCCCTGCCTTCTTCCCCGACGCGAGCTCCTCACGCGACTTGCCGCGGATGTCCGAGCCGAGGTAGTGCATCACCGACTTCTTGCGGAGCGCGGCAAGGATTGGAAACTGCGCCGACTGCGGCACGAGCGTGAGGCCGAAGTAGAAGTGGAAGACATCGGTGCGAGGGAGGAGCCGCGCGAGCGCCGACCATTGCGTCACCTGCTTGCGGACGAAGCCCCCGCGACGTTCGAGTGACCAGTCGGCCTCGGAATGGAGGGTGTAGCGGTTGAAGACGACGAGCTGCGCGTCGACGCCGCGGCGGCGCAGTGCTTCGACGTTTGTCCACGGCACGCCGGCCGTGTTCACCGGGCAATGGACGACCCGCATCGACTAGTCGAGGTCGATGCCGTCGGCGGCCAGCTGCTCGAGGCGGCGGGCCTTCTCCGCGTTCAGCATCGAGCGCATCGTCAGCCCCATCGTCGCGCCTTGATATGCCCAGATCTCGGGGTGGACGAGGATCTGGAGCCACGGGAAGCCGCCGCCCCGCAGCTCCTCGTGCGGGCAGCCGGAGCGCCAGTGCTGGTTCGAGTCCGAGCGATACGTCGGTGGATCGAAGAACGGCTCGGCGTAGACGTTGATCGCTCCCGGAATCGACCGGGACATGTAGTCCGCCTTGGGGTTGTGCCACGACACAACCCGATCGAAGCGGTCGTCGAGCGCGACGTTCGGATGCACCGCATGGAGGCCAACCGTATGGCCGAGCTCGCGCAGGCGTCCTATCGCCGCGACACCCTCGCTCGAGGCGAGGTTGTAGAACACCGACTCGGTCATGAGGAGATACGTCGTCACGACGTCGTGCTCTGCCTCCAGCTCCGCCATCTGGAGCGCGGCGTCGAGAGAGAGGTCGATGTCGTGCCGGAGGTAGATCTCGCCGCGCTCGGGTCCGTTCCCGAACGGCGCGAACCGGTAGCCGCCGGTCTTGGCGGCCTCGAGAATCTCCGCGTAGTGGGTGAGGTCGAACGAGCAGCTCATGCAGCGACCTCCACGTCGAGCCGCGTCGCGGCGCTCTCGGCGCGTGCGAGGGCCTCGGCCGGCGTGTCGGCGACGGCGATGACGTAGCCGCGGCGGTCACCATCGCGGCGGACGGGACGGATCGTCTCGCCGACCTGGAGGTAGGTGTCCGCCTGCACGACGCCCTCCGAGGCGAGCACCGCGTCCAGGCCGCCGATCCGCGTCACCTCGCCGGTGGGGAGCGGGCCGGGCTGCGCAGTGAAGAAGCGGATCGCGAGCGGCTGCGTGAACTGCGGGAGGGCAATGTCGTCGGGGACCTCCTCGCCGAGCGCCTGCCGGAGTGCGACCTCCACGAGGTCGACGCCGACGGCATGGCGCACGAGGTCTGCCATCTGGCCTCCGGGGATGCGCGCGGCAACCTCGACGACGGCAACGCGGCCGTCAGGCGACGCGATCAGCTGCGGGAACGCGATCGCGTCGCGCAGGCCGAGCGCTCGCACCGACTCGACTGCGACCTGCTCGGCGAGTCGCAATTGCTCGGCAGGGATCGACGACGGGTAGACGTGGATCCAGCCGACGCCGAAGCCGACGCCCGGCGGACGCAGCCGATCGGAGAGCGTGACCGGCGAGGGCTCGCCGTTCCGGGCGATCACGATGCCGTTCAACTCGATCCCGTCGACGAACTCCTCGAGCAGCGCCTCGTGGGTCGGCGACTCCGCGACCGCCTCCGCAAGGTCGCGCTCGACCTCCTCGCGCGTTTCGATACGGAAGACGGCCCGCTGTCCTCCCGAGTCGACCGGCTTCAGGACGGCCGGGAACGAGACCGTTGCGAGTGCGGCGTCGATGTCCGCGCCCGAGCGGACGCTCGCGTACGGAGGCTGAGGCAAGCCTGCGGCACGGAGTGCGTCGCGCATGGCGCGCTTGTGCGTCAGGAGGTGCGCGGTGTCCGTGCCGATTCCAGGCAGGCCGAGAGCCTCCGCGACCGCCGCCACCACCGGAACGGCGCGATCTGCCGACACCGTCAACGCGCCATCGATACCCACGTTGCGGGCGACTTCGACGACCTCCGGCACGGACGTGAAGTCGACGACCTCCGCGACGTCCGCCGCTGCGAGACCCGGTGCGTCCCCGTTGCGGTCGACTGCAGCGACGCGCAGTCCGCGCGCGCGTGCCTGCTCGATCGCACGCCGCTGATGGCGCCCTGCGCCCACGAACAGAACCGTCGTCACGGCCGCCGATGCTAACGGCGACTCGTGCTGGCTAGGTGATGCCGCCCGGAGGCAACAGCCACGGCGACACGCGTGCCCAGCGGCTGATCTCGCAGCCGTTCGTGCGGGTGAACGTCGCCCACACGCGCTTTCCGGCGACGGTCCCGACGACTCGCGCGCGTTGCGGGCCGCCGTAGATCTCGGTGCAGACGGTGTCGGGTGGGAGGGCTGCGAAGAGCTTCGTGCCGCTCGCCGCGAGCTTCGCGCACGCGCGTGCCGGTCGCGCGAGCGAGCCGCCGGCAGGGCTGCAGCGCAGTGTCCACACAGTGTCGGGAACGCTGCCGGAGCCGTCTTCCCAGTAGCTGACGCGAAGCGACGTGCCGGCGGACGCGCCTGCTTGGAGAGACGAGCAGGCGACGAGCGCAAAGACGCTGAGCGCGAGAACGGCGAAACCGCGCATGCCCGCAGGGTAGCGCTCAGTGCCCGTCTAGACTCGCCCGCGTGGCTCTGACGGGAAAGCGCATCGTCATCACCGGCGGCGCCGGTTTCATCGGCACGACGTTGGCGCGCCGACTCGTCGACGAGAACGAGATCGTCGCCGTGGACAACCTCCACCGCGACACGCTCGGCGGCACTGCGCTCGCCGACCACTCGAACTTCGACTTCGTCCAGGGAGACGTGCTCGATCCCGCCGGGCTCGCGGATGCGTTCGCCGGTGCGACGCACGTCGTCCACTGCGCGGGAATCGCCGGCGTCGACACGGTGCTCGAGAGCCCCGTGCGGACGATGCGCGTGAACGTCGTCGGGACGTACAACGTCCTCGAGGCGGCGCTCGGGGCGCGGGAGACGATAGAGCGCCTGGTCGACTTCTCGACGAGCGAGGTCTTCGGCCAGCACGCGTTCAACGTGCACGAGGCGCACGTGACGACGATCGGCTCGGTCGGCGAGGCGCGCTGGACCTACGCCGTCTCGAAGCTCGCCGGCGAGCACATGGCGCATGCGTACCACTCCGAGCTCGGCCTGCCGACGACGTCGGTCCGCCCGTTCAACGTCTATGGCCCGGGTCAGATCGGCGGCGGAGCGATCCGCGCATTCATCGAGGCCGCACTTGCCGGACGCGACCTCACGATCCACGGTGACGGCTCGCAGATCCGTGCGTGGTGCTACGTGGACGACATGGTCGACGGAGCCCTCCTCGCGCTCGAGCATGAGAACGCGGTCGGGGAGAGCTTCAACATCGGCAACGCGCGTTCCGCGGTCACGATCCACGATCTCGCGCAGCGCGTGAAGCGCCTCACGGACTGCCCGGGCGAGGTCGTGTTCCAGCCGCTCCACTACACGGACGTCGAGCTGCGGATCCCGAACATCGAGAAGGCGCGTGACCTCCTCGGCTTCGAGGCGAAGGTCGACCTCGACGAAGGGCTCGAGCGAACGATCGCCTGGTATCGGGAGAACTCCTCCAGATGACGGACCCGATCCGGCTCGCGCGGCCGGATGTCGGGGATGCGGAGCTCGCAGCGGTCGCGGAGGTCGTGCGCACCGGGCAGCTCACGATGGGCCCGAAGGTCGAGGAGTTCGAGAGCGCGGTCGCGGGTGCGGTCGGCACGGCACACGCTGCGGCCGTCTCCTCGGGCACGGCGGCCCTCCATCTCGCCCTGCTCGCGCTCGAGATCGGGCCGGGCGACGAGGTGATCGTCCCTGCCTACACGTTCCCCGCGACGGCGAACGCCGTCGAGCTGTGCGGGGCGAAGGCTGTGCTCGTCGACATCGACCCGGAAACGTTCAACCTCGACGTCGCAGCGGTCGCGCCGGCGGTCACGTCGGCGACGCGCGCTGTGATGGCGGTGCACCTGTTCGGTCGCCCCGTCGAGTGGGAGGCGCTGCAGACGGCCGTGCCGCAGGAGGTCGCGCTTCTCGAGGACGCCGCCGGCGCGCTCGGCGCCCGCTACCGCGGAACGCCGTGCGGCGCGCTCGGCGTCGCCGCGTGTCTCTCGTTCCACCCGCGCAAGATCGTGACCACGGGAGAGGGCGGGGCGGTCACCACCGACGAGGCGGCGCTCGACGCAGCCGTTCGACGCTTTCGCCACCATGGCTGGGCGACGCTCGGAGACATGCCGTCACCGGGGTTCAACTACCGGCTGCCGGATCTCCTCTGCTCGATCGGGATTCCTCAGCTCGCCCGGCTCGAGGAGCTGCTTGCGGCACGCGAACGGGTCGCGGGGTGGTACACCGAGCGCCTCGAGCACCACGTGCTGACGCCGTCGGCCGCCGATGGCGACCGCCACGGCTGGCAGGCGTACGTCGTCCAGCTCGAGCGCCGAGACGACGCGCTCGCTGCGCTTCGCGCCGCCGGAATCGAGGCGCAGATCGGGACGTGGGCGCTACATCGTCTCGAGCCGTACCGCGTCCAGGGCGTGTTCCCCGGCGCCGATCGCGCGTTCGGCCGAGCGCTCGCGCTCCCCTTCGCGACGACGACCACCGAGGACGAGGTCGATCGGGTCGCGGAGGTCTTGACCTCATTGTGAGTGAGTGCTAACTTACTCCATCATGGCGACCACGACTCCACGACAAACGGCAGGCGAGCGGCGGATCGCCGTCCTCGAGGCCGCGAACGTCGAGTTCGCGCTGCGGGGACTGCACGGAGCGTCCACGGATGCGATCGCGCGGCGCGCAGGCATCTCGCAGCCCTACCTCTTCCGCCTCTTCGGGTCGAAGAAGGAGCTCTTCATCGCCGTCATCGAGGACTGCTTCGCGCGCACGCTCGAGTCGTTCCGCGCTGCCGCCTCCGGAAAGTCCGGGGCCGAAGCTCTCCAGGCGATCGGCGAGACCTATGCGGATTCCATCGAGGAAGACCACACGATGCTCCAGGGCCAGCTCCAGTCGTACGCCGCCTCGGTCGAGGACGACGACATCCGCGCGGCCACCGCGCGCGGCTTCGGTCGGCTGGTCGACTACGTCGAGACCGTCTCCGGAGCCGACCGCGTGACGATCGCACGGTTCTTCGCCAAGGGGATGCTCATGAACGTGCTTGCCGCGATGCAGTACTCGATCGCGAACGAGACCAACGACGCGTGGGCCGTCCACCTGGCCGAGGGTTGCAAGGAGGACGAGTCGTGACGGCGCTTCTCTTTTTTCTCCGGATGCTGAGTAATCAGTCACTAGATCGAAATCATTCACCTTTCGGGAGGCAACCATGACAGCCGGCTCGCGCACGCTCTGGACGTTCGTCGTCACGTCGATCGCGCTCTTCATGGTCGTGCTCGACAACCTGGTCGTGTCGACGGCGCTTCCCGTCATTCGCGTGGATCTCGGCGCAACGATCGAGGAGCTCGAGTGGACGGTCAACGCCTACACGCTGACCTTCGCCGTCTTCGTGCTCACGGGAGCGGCGCTCGGCGATCGCTTCGGTCGCAAGCGCATGTTCATGATCGGCGTCGGCATCTTCACTGCGGCTTCGGCCGCGGCAGCGATGGCGCCGTCACCGGAGTGGCTGATCGCCGCGCGCTCCGTGCAGGGATTCGGCGCGGCCATCGTGACGCCGCTCACGCTGACGATCCTCAGCGCGGCGGTCGCGCGTGAGAAGCGCGGCCTCGCACTCGGTGCGTGGTCCGGCATCGCGGGTCTCGCCGTCGCCATGGGACCGCTGGTCGGTGGTGCCGTCGTCGACGGGATCTCGTGGCAGTGGATCTTCTGGTTGAACGTCCCCGTCGGGATCGTTCTCCTTCCGCTCGCGTCGCTGCTCCGCGAGAGCACGGGTCCGGACAAGGCGCTCGACGTCCCCGGCCTCGCGCTGGCGAGCGGAGGCCTGCTCGGGATCGTCTGGGGCCTCATCCACGGCCAGGGCGACGGCTGGACGAGCCCGTCGATCGTCGGTGCACTCGCCGTTGGCGCAGCGCTCCTCGCGGCATTCGTCGCCTGGGAGCGGCGCACGCCGGAGCCGATGCTGCCGATGCGCTTCTTCCGCAACCGGGCATTCGCGGCCGCGAACGGCGCATCGCTGCTCATGTACTTCGGGATGTTCGGCTCGATCTTCCTGCTCAGCCAGTTCTTCCAGACGGCACAGGGCTACTCGCCGCTCGGCGCGGGACTGCGGATCCTCCCGTGGACCCTCATGCCGATGTTCGTCGCTCCGATCGCGGGAGCGCTCTCCGACCGAATCGGCGGCAGGCCGTTGATGGCGACGGGGCTCGCGCTGCAGGCCGTCGGGTTGGCCTGGATCGCGTCGGTCTCGTCCGCGACGGCGAGCTACACGTCGTTCGTCGGGCCGTTCGTCGTCTCCGGCATCGGGATGGCGCTGTTCTTCGCCCCCGTCGCAAACGTCGTCCTGTCGGCCGTCCGCCCGTCGGAAGAGGGCAAGGCCTCCGGCACGAACAACTCGATTCGTGAGGTCGGCGGCGTTCTCGGTGTCGCCGTGATGGCGTCGATCTTCGTGCGCTATGGCGGCTACGGGTCGCCGGAGACGTTCTCGGACGGCATCGTCCCTGCGCTCTGGGTCGGATCCGTGGTGCTCGCGGCCGGGTCGCTCGTCTCGCTGCTGATCCCGCGCCAACGTCGTTCGGACGTCGTGCCTGCGACAGAGCACGACGGCGAACTCGTCCCGCAACTCGAGGCCGCGTAGCTCGTCGAACGAAGAGAGGGAGGCGATCCGTGAAGCTCTCGACCAAGACCATCACCGCGGCCAGTGCCAGGTATCCGTGGCGGACGATCGGAGCGTGGATCGTCACGTTCGCCCTCGCGATCGCGGCGATCGGGATGCTCCTCGGTGACAGCCTGACGACCGAGGGAGCGCCGACGAACAACCCCGAGTCGGAGCGCGCGGTCGACGCGCTCGCCCGCGCCTTCCCGCCAGATCCGGAAACGTCCTCGACCGACGTCGTGATCGTCCGCTCCGAGCAGTACACGGTGGACGCGCCGGAGTTCGAGGCATTCGTCGGGCGTCTGCTCGAAGACAGCGACGAACCGGCGCTGACCCGGGGACGCTCCTATCTCACCGAGCCGAGCGATGCCGCCATCTCCGCCGACCGGCACGCAACGCTCGTCTCGGTCGCGATTCTCGATGACGCCGACACAGCCGGGGTCATCGAGGAGCTCGAGGCGGCGAGCGAGGGCTCCGCCTTCAACGTCACGATCGCTGGAGACACGGCGCTCGACCACGACTTCAATCTCCTCTCGCAGGAGGATCTCGAGAAGGGCGAGCTCCAGTTCGGACTGCCTGCCGCCCTGATCATCCTGCTGCTCGTCTTCGGCGCGGTCGTCGCCGGGCTCGTCCCGCTGCTGATGGCGATCATCTCGATCGTCGTCGCGCTCGGGCTCACCGCGATCCTCGCCCAGCAGTTCGAGCTCTCGATCTTCGTCGTGAACATGCTCACGGGGATGGGCCTCGCGCTCGGGATCGACTATTCGCTGTTCGTCGTCTCGCGCTACCGCGAGGAACGTGCGAAAGGGCTCGAGAAGACCGATGCGATCACTGTTTCGGGCGGCACGGCGAACCGTGCGGTCGTGTTCAGCGGCACGGCGTTCGTCGTCGCCATGTTCGGGATGCTCCTCGTCCCCAACTCGATCATGCGCAGCCTCGCCGTCGGGGCGATCCTCGTCGGGATCGTCTCCGTCGCCGCCGCTACGACCCTCCTGCCGGCGCTCCTCGGTCTCATGGGAGACCGTGTGAACGCGCTCCGGATCCCGTTCGTCGGCAGGAAGTCGTACGAAACAGAGAATCCCGAGGGACGCTTCTGGGGCGCGATCATCAGGCGCGTCCTACGCCGGCCGGGGCTCAGCTTCGCGCTCTCGACCGCGTTCCTTCTCCTCCTCGCCGCGCCCGTGCTCGGGATGAAAGTCGGGACGAACGGAGTCACGACTCTCCCCGACCGCTTCATCTCGAAGCAAGGCTTCGTCGCGCTCGAGAGCGAGTTTCCGGGCATCACGACCGATCCTGTCGAGATCGTCGTCACGGATGGCGCGTCGGACACGGACGTGTCCGCGGCGCTCGCCGATCTGCAATCGCAGCTTGCCGCCGACGAACGCTTCGGCGAGGGCGCCGTACGCCGATCCGACGACGGCGAGTCGGCGGTGCTCTCGGTGGCGCTCGTCGGCGATCCGTCGTCCGACGAGACCGTCGGCGCCGTTCGCGAGCTCCGTGACGACGTCATTCCGCAGGTCTTCTCCGGCACCTCCGCCGAGATTCTCGTCGGTGGCACGTCATCGGAGAACGTCGACTACTTCGACTCCGTGATCGACCCCGCGCCGTACGTGATCGCGTTCGTGCTGCTGCTGACGTTCGTGTTGCTGACCGTGGTCTTCCGCTCGGTCGTCGTCGCCGGCACTGCAGTCCTCTTGAACCTGCTCTCCGTCGCCGCGGCGTACGGCCTGCTCGTCGGCGTCTTCCAGTACGGCTGGGGCGCCGATCTACTCGGCTTCCAGCAGACGGACTCGATCGAGGCGTGGGTGCCGCTGTTCCTGTTCTCCGTGCTGTTCGGGCTCTCGATGGACTACCAGGTGTTCCTGCTCTCCCGGATCCGCGAGCGCCACGACGAGACACGCGACACGACCGATGCCGTGACGTTCGGCGTCGCGTCGACCGCGCGGATCATCACCGGTGCGGCGCTCATCATCGTGGCCGTCTTCGCGGGTTTCGCCCGCGGCGACCTGATCATGTTCCAGCAGATGGGCTTCGGCGTCGCCGTGGCGCTGCTCCTCGACGCGACGGTCATCCGGTCGGTCGTGCTCCCGAGCCTGATGAAGCTCCTGGGCGAGTGGAACTGGTACCTCCCGCGCTGGCTCGCCTGGCTGCCGCGGGTCGAGGTCGAGGGCCGCTCTCGTCCCGCACGTGAGGTGGCTCAGAGCTAGCCAACGAGGGTGGTACCGTCGCCGCGTGAGCTGGGCCGCCGCACGGGCAGATGACGCGTAGAACGCGGCAGGTCGGGACGCTTGTCCTGACCGCCGCGGCTCTCGCGTACCTCGTGTGGAAGATCGAGCTCGGAACGACGCTCGACGTTCTCGCGGAGACGAATCTCGCGTGGTTCGCGCTCGCAGTGGCGATCATGGTCGTTACCGTCCCGGTCCTCGCACTGCGCTGGGGATGGCTCCTCGCCTCGCACGCGATCCACGAGCGTGTCCCGTGGTTGACCAGGGCGTACTTTGTCGCCTACACGGCCGGACAGGTGCTGCCAACGTCGCTCGGTGGCGATGCCGTGCGGGTCGTCGAAACCGGACGACGGCACCCGGGCCGGACGACGGTCATCACGGGCACAGTCTTGCTCGAGCGCGGACTGGGTGGTGCCGCTACGGTCGCGCTCGGCGCGATCGGCTTCGTGTTGTCGATCGGCGAGTTCGACGTCAGCGCGTATCTGTGGCTCGAGGGGATGTTCGTCCTGGGGACGCTGGTCCTCGCGTTTCTGTTCTTCGCGCGGTCTGCCCGGCCGCTGCTGCACCTGGACACGGCCGCTCCTCGAACGATTCCGACTGGAGAAGCCGCTGCGCCTCTTCTACGAGGGCATTCACCACTTTCGCGGGCATCCCGGCCTCCTCGGGAAGGTGCTCGCCGTGACCTTCGTCGTGCAAGCGGTGCGGATCCTCGCGATCTGGGCGGCCGCGAAGGCGGTCGGTATCGACCTCGACCCGCGGATCTACTACGTCTTCGGTCCGCTGCTCTTCCTCGTGATGCTCGTGCCGTTCACCCTGAACGGACTTGCTGTGCGTGAGGCGTTCTTCGTCAGCTTCCTCGGAAGCGTCGGGGTCGACGCCGATCAGGCCTTCGCGGCGGGTTTCCTGTACTTCCTCGTGACCCTGCTCCTGGCTCTCCCGGGTGCGCTCATCATGCTTCGAGAGGGACTGCGTGGCGGGGCCGCAGCCGAAGTAGGGCGTGGCTGAGCCTTCCCGCGTCGCTGCCGTCGTGGTGACGTACGACGCGCTGCCGTGGATCGAGCAGTGCCTCGAGTCGCTGCGGGGGGTGGAGACGGTGGTCGTCGACAACGGCTCGAGCGACGGCACTGTGTCGTTCGTGCGCGACCGCTATCCGGAGGTACGGCTCGTCGAGGCCGAGAACCGCGGCCTCGGCGCCGGCTGGAACATCGGCGTGCGCGAGACCGCGAGTGCGTACGTGCTGCTCCTCAACGCCGACGCGTGGCTCGGGGACGGCGCACTCGAGCGGCTGTGCGACTTCGCGGACACGCGTCCGCGCGCTGCAGTGGTCGGGCCGCGGCTCCTCAACCCGGACGGGACGCTGCAGCGCTCGGTCCGCGGCTACCCGACCCTCTGGCGGCTGGCGACCGAGTACCTCTTCCTGCGGAAGCTCGCCCCGCGCTGGTCCGCGCTCAATGCGTTCTACGCCGGCGGCTTCGACCACGAGGAGGTGCGCGAGGTCGAAGTCGTCATGGGCGCCTGCATGCTGTTGCGGCGCGACGCGATCGCGCAGGTCGGCGAGTGCGACGAGGACTACTTCCTGTTCAGCGAGGAGACGGACTGGTGCTACCGGTTCCACCGGGCCGGCTGGGAGGTCGTCTTCTTTCCGGGCGCGGAGTGCGTGCACGTGCGAGGCGCGTCGCACAGCGGGCGGCTCTACCGGGAGAACCTCCGCGGGCATCTGCTCTTCCTCTGGAAGCATCGCGGCGCGAAGGAGGCCGAACGCGCGCGCCGCCTGCTCCTGATGTCGCTGCGGCTGCGCGGTGTCGTGTTCCGGGGCGAGCGCGGGCGTACGTACCGCGACGGTGCAGCGTGGCTCGCGTCGGGTGACGTTGCCGCGTTGCTCGGGCGCTGACGATGGTCTGGCTGTACCTCAAGCTCGCGTTCGCGACGGCAGTCGTTCTCGCACCCGGCTGGCTCGTCGCGCGGACGCTCGGCCTGCGCAGCGTGTCCGCGAGCCTCGCCTGGTCCCTCGTCGTCGTGTTCGGCGCGCTCGCCTTGACCTTCGCGCTCGGCTCGACGCTCACCCTCGCGCTCGCGCTGATCGTTCTCGTCGCACTCGCGGCAGGCGTGCTCCGTCGGTTCCGGCGTTGGCCCGAGGCGCAGGAGATCCCGCGCAGCGTGTGGGTGCTCTTCTGGGGAGCCATCGTCGGCGTGCTCCTCTGGGTTGCCGCTCCGTCCGTGCAGGGCGACGGTCTGTTCCACCTCGCCCGTGTGCGTAAGCTCGTAGAGCTCGACGAGCTGTCGCTCGAGCGGGTCTCCGAGTTCGCGGACGGCAGCCTGCATCCGGGCTACGCGTTCCCGCTCTGGCATGGCTTCATAGGGCTGATCGCGAAGGTCGCGGGCGAGGATCCCGAGCGCGTGGTCACCCACCTTCCGTCGATCCTCGCGCCGCTCGCCGTTCTCGTCGCCTTCGAGGCCGGTTGGGCGCTCTTCCGGCGGACGTGGGCCGCCGGCGTGACGGCGGCCGCGCAGGTTGCGATGATCGCGTTCGCCCCGGGGATGGGCGGGGCGTACGTGTTTCTCTCACTCCCTGCGACGTCGTCGCGGCAGCTGCTCGTCCCAGCTGCGCTCGCGCTCGCGCTCGAGACCGTGCGCATGCCCTCGGTCGGCCTCGTCGCCTCGACGGCAGCAGCGGGACTCGTCCTCGCGGTGGTGCATCCGACGTACGCGATCTTCCTCTGGATCCCGTTCGTCGGCTTCCTCCTCGTGCGCGCGCTGTGGCAGCGGGCGGACCTTCGCGAGGGGGTGCTCGCGCTCGGCGCGCTCGTCGTACCCGCGTCGCTCTTCATGCTCTGGCTCCGCCCGGTCGTGAACGACACGCGCTCGGTCTCGCCCGATGCGGACGAGCTGCAGCGTGCGTTCGAGCAGTACGGCAGCCAGCTCGTCGTCCACTCGGAGACCTCGTACAACCTCGCCGCCGACGTGTTCACGCGGGCGGGTGCCGTCGCGATCGGGGCGCTGCTGCTCGTTCCGCTCGCAGGATTCGCGGCGCGTAGGCGGTGGGCGGCGTACGTCGTGGGCGGCTCGCTCGCGGTGTTCGCCGTGATGCTCGTGCCGTCTCTCTTCACCTCACTCGCGGATCTCGTCTCGATCTCGCAGGCGCGTCGTGCCGCGGGATTCCTTCCGTTCGCATTCGCCTTCGCCGGCGGGATGGCCGTGCTGGCGCGCCTCATCGGTCCGTTACTGCTCCCGCTCGCTCTGGGCTTCGGGATGTTCCTGCAGATCGTCTATCCGGGCGACTTCGACTACGTCCTCCGCGAACCGGCGCCGGCATGGATCGCGTGGTTCGCGGTCGTGGGCGCGGCTGCTGCTCTCGTCGTCGGGCTCCTCCGGCGGCGTCCTGCGCTCGAGACCGGCGCCTCGCTCGCCGCCGCCGCGTTCCTCATTCCCGTGTACGGCGGCGGCCTCCTCGACTGGAAGAGGCCCGACCCGCCCGAGATCGCGACGCTCTCGCAGGGAGTCGTCGACGCGGTGCGCGACGAGGTCGCTGCGGGGACGATCGTCTACTCCGATTCGGAGACGAGCTTCCGCCTCGCGGCGTTCGCGCCCGTGTACATCGGAGTCGCGCCGCCCGGCCACGTCGCCGACACGGAGGAGAACCGGCCGTACGAGCGCGCGCGCGCTGCGCGACGCTTCTTCCGGACCGGCGACCTCTCGATCCCGCGCGGCTACGGCGCGGAGTACGTTGTCGTCGACGCGCTGCGCACGGACCTCGAGCTCGATCTGCCGGTGGTCTACGAGGACGAGCGCTTCACGGTCTATCGCCTCTAGGCGCGCTCTCCCCAGCCGGCGCCGCCCGGCGTCTCGATGCGGAGGAGGTCGCCCGGTTGCAGGTCGAGGTTCGCGATCGCGGGGAGCTCCTCGCCGTTCAGGAAGTTGCGGCCGGACTGCCCGTCCCCACCCCCGCGAGCTCCGCGCGGGGCGAGCGCACGCCGCTGGGTCAAAAGTGAGAGGCGACACGGCTCGAGGATCCGGAGCTCGCGCACGATCCCGTCTCCGCCGCGGTGGAGCCCGTCCCCTCCCGATCCCGGGCGCAGCTCGTACCGCTCTACGCGCAGCGGGTACGCGAGCTCGAGCGCCTCGGCCGGGGTGTTGAACGTGTTGGACATTGCGACGTGCACGCCGGAGGGGCCATCGGCCTCCGGGCACGCGCCCTGCCCGCCGCCGATCGTCTCGTAGTAGGTGAAGCGATCGTTGCCGAGAACCGTGTTGTTCATCGTCCCCTGGCCCTGAGCGGGCACGGCGATCGCCTTGGAGAACGCGTCGAAGACGACGTCGGTGATGCGGCTCGACGTCTCCGTGTTCCCGGCCGCGACGGCAGCCGGCTGGCGCGCGTTGACGAGCGAGCCCTCGGGTGCGCGCACGGTGACGGGCGTGAAGGCGCCACCAGACGCCGGCAGGTCGGGCGCGGTGAGGCAGCGCACGACGTAGAAGCACGCCGAGCGCGTGACTGCGAGCGGGCAGTTCAGGTTGCCCTCGTACTGAGGCGCCGTGCCGGCGAAGTCGATGTCGATCGAGTCGCCCGAGACGGTCACCGCTGCTCGGATGTCCAGTAAGCCGAGCGCCGTCTCGAGCCGGTCGGCGCCCTCGAAGCGTCCGTCGGGGAGCTCGCGGATGGCTGCGCGGACGACGCGCTCCGAGTACGCGAGGAGCTCGTCCATCGCCGCGATGACGCGAGCCCGGCCGCGGCGCGCGCAGAGCTCGGCAATCCTCGTCTCGGCCAGCCGGTTGCCGGCGAGCTGGGCGCGCAGATCGCCGCGCCGTTCGTCGGGATTTCGCATGCGTGAGACGAGCGACTCGAGCGTCGCGTCGTCGAGCCTCGTCGGAGGGATGATCACGCCCTCCTCGTCCAGCGTGCGCGATCCCGGCGGCAGGCTTCCGGGCTCGGAGCCGCCGACGTCCGCGTGGTGCGCGCGCGTCACGGCGTATCCGAGCTCGGTGCGCGTGACGATCGTGAGATCCGGGAGGTGCGTTCCACCCGCGTACGGGTCGTTGAGGATCCACGGCTCACCCGGAGCCGGTTCGTGCGCCATCACGGCGGCCACCGCCTCGGGCATCGCGCCGAGGTGGACGGGAATGTGCTCCGCCTGCGTGACCATGCGACCGCGCTCGTCGAAGAGCGCGGTCGAGCAGTCCCGCCGCTCCTTGATGTTCGCGGAAAACGCCGAGCGGATCAGCGCTGCTCCCATCTCCTCCGCGATCGCGCGCAGCGACGCGCCGATCACCTGCAGCTCGATGTCGATCACGACGCCCTGCTCAGGATCAGCGTCCCGTGCGCGTCCGTCGCGCCCGACCAGCCCGCCGGAACCCACGCCGTCGCGCCGTCGAGCTCGAGCACCTCGGGCCCTCGGGCAGTGACGGCAGGGCCGGTCACCGTTACGGGCGGCGCCGCGCGCGTCTCTGCCGTTCGCACCGCGACCAGCTCGATCGAGCGCTCGCGATCCGCGTAGCCGTACCGCGCCTCGTGTGCGTCGTGGAAACGCTCGGCGAGATCCGGACCGAGTGGGACGGGAAGCTCGAACGACTGGCCGGCGTAGCGAAGGTCCGCCTCTCCGTCGTCGGGCAGCTCGCCTGCGTCGGCGAGGGCGGTGACGTACGTTCGCACCGCGTCGCGCCGTTCGTCCGCGGCGACCAGGCCGAGAGCGGAGAGGACACCCGCTGCCGCCGGGACGAGCACGGTCCGCATGCCGAGCTCCTGGGCGAGCGCGCAGGCGTGTAGCGGACCGGCGCCGCCGAATGCGACGAGCGCGAAGTCGCGCGGATCGAGCCCCTGCTCGACCGAGACCACCCGCAGCGCGCGCACCATCTCCGCGTTCACGACGTCGATCACGCCGCCCGGATCGACGGCTCCCAGCGCGCGCTCGGCGGCTGCCGTGTCGAGCTCGATTCCACCGGGCAGGGTCGACGGCAGGCGTCCGAGGAGAAGATTGGCGTCGGTCACCGTCGCGTGCACTCCGCCCCGTCCGTAGCAGGCCGGCCCCGGATCGGCACCCGCGCTCTCAGGGCCCACACGAAGCGCGCCGCCCTCGTCCAGCCGGACGACGGACCCCCCGCCTGCGCCGACGGTGTGCACGGCGAGGGTGGGGAGACGGATCGGGAGGCCGTCGACCAGGCGCTCGTGCTCGCGCCGCGCCTCGCCGTCGGCGATCGCGCAGACATCGGTCGAGGTGCCGCCCATATCGAACGAGAGAGCGTTCTCGAAGCCCGCGAGCGCCGCGAGCCGAGCCGCCCCCACGACCCCTGCAGCCGGCCCGGAGAGGAGCGCGAATGCCGCATGCGCGGCCGCCTCCTCGAGGGTGGCGAGGCCGCCCGACGAGCGCATGACGAGCGGCTCCGGAAGCCCGGCGCCGGCACAGGCTCCCCCGAGCGCACGGAGGTAGCGCGAGAGAACGGGGCCGAGGTACGCGTCGACCGCAGTCGTCGAGGCGCGTTCGTACTCGCGGAACTCGGGTGCCACCTCGTGCGACGCCACGACGTGTGCGGACGGGTACCGCCGTCTGAGCTCGTCGGCGACGCGGCGCTCCGGCTCCGCGTCGCGGAACGAGAACAGGAGCGATACGGCGATCGCCTCGGCGTCGATCGGCGGGAGCGTGGCGAGGTCGAGCGGGACGAGCTCTCCGTTCGGTCCCGTGCGACCGCGGACTCCGACGCAGCGCTCGAGCGGGACGAGCGGCGGCGAGTGGTGGACGCATGGGCGGTAGAGGTGCGCGCGGGTCTGTCGGCGGAGGTGGAGCACATGCTCGAAGCCCTCGTTCGTCACGAGCGCCGTCCGCGCACCGCGTCGCTCGAGGAGCGCGTTCGTCGCGATCGTCGTGCCGTGCGTGAAACGGTCGATGTCCACGGCACCGACGGCGGCGGCGGCGCTGACGACTGCGTCCTGCTGCCGTGCCATGGTCGGCACCTTTGCGACGCGGATCCGTCCGTCCTCGACGAGCACGGCGTCCGTGAAGGTCCCGCCGACGTCGATCCCGAGCGCGCGCATGTTCGGCATTCTCGTGCTCGGACCGAAGTAGAGTCTCGACGACGTGCACCGACTCGTCTGTCTCGGGCTCAGCCATCGAACCGCTCCCGTCGAGCTGCGCGAGCGCATCGGCGCACTCGGTTCCGGCGCGGAGCGCTGCCCGGCAGTCCTCGAGCACGCAGTACTGCAGACCTGCTACCGCGTCGAGCTCTACGCACGGCTGACCTCCGGCGTCGAGGATGCACGCGACGAGCTCGTCGATGCGCTCTCGATGGCGCACGACGTACCCCGCGAGCTTCTCCTCGACCACCTCTACGTCCATGCCGGAGAAGACGTCGCACGGCACCTGTGCCGGGTCGCCGCCGGCCTCGACTCGCTCGTTCTCGGCGAGACCGAGATCCTCGGGCAGGTTCGCGAGGCCTTCGAGTCGGGTGCGGCGTGCGGAACGGTCGGACCGGGCCTGGCACTCCTCTTCCGTACGGCGATCTCGTCCGGCCGTCGCGCTCGCTCGGAGACCGCGATCGGCGCGAACCCGGCTACCGCGAGCTCGATGGCGCTCGCGCTCGCCGAAGGGGCGCTGGGGGATCTCCGCGAGAAGCACATCCTCGTCGTGGGGGCGGGTCGAATCGGGCTGCAGACGCTGAAGGCAGCCGAGGGCCGCGGGCTCACGAGCATCGCGGTCGCGAACAGGACGAAGGACCGCGCGGTCGAGGTGTCCGAGCGCTTCCGGGCGGTCGCGCACGACCTGACGGAGCTCGAGGTGGCGCTCGCGTCGGCCGACGTCGCCATCACTGCGACGTCGTCGGAGGCTCCGTTGGTCGCTGCCGACGTGGTGCGGGCGGCGATGTCGGGCCGCGCCGACCGCCCGCTGATCCTCGTCGACCTCGCCGTTCCGGCGGACGTCGAGCGCGAGGCAGGCGAGGTCGTGGGCGTGAGCCTCTTCGACGTCGACGATCTCCGCGCAGGTCTCGACGGCGCGATGGCGATGCGACTCCGAGAGGTTCCGAAGGTCGAAGCGGTCGTCGAGAGCGAGGTGGAGGACTTCGGCCGTCGCTACCGGGAGCTCGAAGTCGAGCCGCTTCTCTCCGAGCTGCGCAAGCAGGCAGAGGCGATCCGCACGCGTGAGCTCGAGCATGCCCTGAAGGACCTGGGCGAGGTCGACCCGGCGGTCGCCGAGCGGATGGAGCATCTCTCGCGCACGCTCGTCAAGAGGCTTCTCCACGACCCGACCGTCCGCGCACGCGAGCGAGCCGGCACCGGGAACGCGGACGAGATCGCCGACGCCATGCGCGACCTGTTCGGACTCTCCGCCCCGAGCGATCGGTGAGCGCTCCGCCGCGGCACGCGGCGGTCGTTCTCGGAACCCGGGCCTCGGCGCTCGCGCGCGTCCAGACGGACCTGGTCATCGGGCTGCTGACGAGCGCGTGGCCGGACCTCGCCTGCGAGACCCGCGTGATCGGAACCGCCGGCGACCGGACGCAGGCGACCGGCGAGCCGCTTCCCGAGATCGGCGGCAAGGGGCTCTTCACGGAGGATCTCGAGCGGGCGCTCCGCGACGGCGAGATCGACCTCGCGGTTCACTCGCTCAAGGACTTGCCGACCGAGGACGCGGCCGGCGTCGTCGTCGGCGCGGTGACACGGCGCGAGGACGTGCGGGATTGCCTGGTCGCGCGCGACGACAGCTCGCTGAGCGCCCTCCGCGAAGGCGCCGTCGTCGGGACGAGCAGCCTGCGGCGCGCCGCCCAGTTGAGGGCACTTCGTGGTGATCTCGAGATTCGCTCGATCCGGGGAAACGTCGACACGCGGATCGGGAAGGTCGCCGCGGGCGAGTTCGATGCGGCTGTGCTCGCAGCCGCGGGCATTCGTCGGCTCGGCCTGGAGCACGAGGTGACGGAGTGGCTCGCGCCCGAGACCATGCTGCCCGCTCCGGGCCAGGGCGCGCTCGCGATCCAGTGCCGTGTCGACGACGACGCCATCCGCGCGTGGCTCGTGGCGCTCGACGACCCTGCGGCCCGGGCGGAGACGACTGCCGAGCGCACGTTCCTGCGCACCCTCGGAGCCGGCTGCGCGGCTCCGGTGGCGGCTCTCGCGACCGCCACGACGACCCCTCGTGTACGTCTCCAGGGGCTCGTCGCAGCGGTCGATGGAGGCCTGATGGTCCGCGTGCAGGGAGAAGGAGTGCCCGACGAGCTCGGCGAGGGGCTCGCGCAGGACGCACTCGCTGCCGGCGCAGACCGCATACTTGCGGCGATTCGTGGCTGACCAACCGCTAGCCGGACGGCGCATCGTCGTCACACGACCCGAGGCGAAGTCGCTCTCCGAGGAGCTCGAGCGTCTCGGCGCCGAGGTGACGCTCGTGCCGCTGGTCGAGATCCGCGACGCCGAGGATCGAGGCGCGCTCGCGGACGCCATCGCGGGCTTCTCGAGCTACGACTGGATCGTCTTCACGAGCGTGAACGGCGTGGCGGCAGTGAGCGAGGGGCTCGTGGGCCTCGCCGGCCCTCGCGTTGCCGCCGTCGGTCCGATCACCGCCGACGCGATTCGCGAGCGCGGCGTCGAGCCGGCGTTCGTGGCGTCGCGGGCCTCGGAGGACATCGCGGCCGGGCTCGGCGAGCTCGCAGGGAAGCGCGTGCTCATGCCGCAGGCGGACATCGCAGAACCTGCGCTCGCGGAGGAACTGCGCGACCAGGGGGCGGACGTCGACGTCGTCGTCGCGTATCGCACGGTTCTCGTCGAGCCGCCGATGTGGGGAATACTCCCGCTCCGGATCGCCGATGCGGTCGTTCTCGCGAGCGGCTCGGCGTGTCGCAGCCTCGCGGCTGCGGGAGGCGCCGGCGGGGGAGCGATGCTCGTCTGCATCGGGCCGAAGACCGCCAAGGTCGCGCGCGAGGTCGGGTTGAAGGTCGGTCTCGTCGCCGACGAGACGACGTCGGACGGCATCATTCGTGCGCTCGTGTCGCACTTCGGGGAAAGCACATGACGTCGCTGCATCCGCTCGACGCCCTCCGCACGGCGCCGGGGGCGAAGCGCCCGCGCCGGCTACGCCGGACGGCGGCGCTCCGCGACCTCGTCCGCGAGACGACGCTCGAGCCCTCCGACGTCGTCCAGCCCCTCTTCGTCGTGCCCGGCGAGGGCACCCGCAACCCGATCTCGTCGATGCCGGGCGTCGAGCAGCTCTCGATCGACCTGCTCGGCGGCGAGGCGCGCGAACTCGCGGCGCTCGGCGTTCAGGCGGTACTCCTCTTCGGCATCCCGAGCGCGAAGGATCCGTACGGCTCCGAGAGCTTCGCCGAGGACGGTGTCGTCCAGCGCGCGATTCGGGCGCTGAAAGATGCGAGCCCGGAGCTCGTCGTCGTGAGCGACGTCTGCATGTGCGAGTACACCGAACACGGCCACTGCGGACTGCTCGACTCCGATGGGTATGTGCTGAACGACGAGACGCTCGAGGTACTCGGGCGGATCGCGGTCTCGCACGCCGAGGCCGGCGCGGACGTCGTCGCGCCGAGCGGCATGATCGACGGGATGGTCCGCGCCATCCGCGGCGCGTTGGACGGTGAGGGCTTTGAGAGCGTCGCGATCCTCTCGTACGCCGTGAAGTACGCCTCCGCGTTCTACGGCCCGTTCCGCGAGGCTGCCGAGGGTGCTCCTGCGTTCGGCGATCGGCGCTCGCACCAGATGGATCCTGCGAACGCGCGCGAGGCGCTCCGCGAGGTCGCTCTGGACGTCGATGAAGGGGCCGACGCGCTCATGGTCAAGCCTGCGCTCGGATACCTCGACGTCGTTCGCTCCGTGCGCGAGCACTTCCCTGAGCTCCCGCTCGCGGCGTACAACGTCAGCGGTGAGTACGCGATGGTCAAGGCTGCGGCCGCGAACGGCTGGCTCGACGAGCGGGCGGCCGTTCTCGAGGTGCTGACCGGGATTCGTCGCGCCGGGGCAGATCTCGTCGTCACCTATCACGCGAAGGACGCCGCGGCGTGGCTTCAGAGCGGGCGGTGAAGGCGCGGGTCGACGACCGGCCCGGCGCCGACGAGAGCGAGGGCGCCGACGTCGCAGAGCACGGCCGGACCGCCGACGGTGAGCCGACGTCGCTCGACCGCCGGCTCTACATGCAGCTCCACGCGTACGGCGGCGCGCGTGACAGCGCGGCACTGATCGCTGCGCTCGAGGCTGCGGGACTCGCGAGCGTTCTGTACGAGGATGTGAACGACCCCACCGGCGTCGCGCTGCTGACGCTCTCGGAGGCGCCGGAGGCGTTCGTCTCCGAGTACCGGGCTTTCCTGCAGTCCTCGCTGTTCGCCGAGCTCACGCCGAAGCCAGAGCTCACGATGCTCGGCCGCACGTACGCGATCGGGTACGAGCAGGATCTGGAGGAGACGCTCGTCGGCCGGCCGCGGCGCCGCGTCCTCGACCCGGCTCTGCCATGGGCGATCTGGTACCCGCTTCGCCGCGCCGGCTCGTTCGAGCAGCTCTCGCGTCGCGAGCAGGACACCGTCCTCATGGAGCACGGCGGCGTTGGCATGGCCTTCGGGCGCGCCGGCCTCGGCTACGACATCCGGCTCGCGTGTCACGGCCTCGATCGCGACGACAACGACTTCGTCGTCGGCCTGCTCGGGCCGGAGCTGCATCCGCTTTCGATCATCGTCCAGCGGATGCGCAAGACGAAGCAGACCTCGCTCCACCTCGAGCGACTCGGGCCGTTCTTCGTGGGCAGGGTGGCGTATCAAAGCGCCATGCCCTGAGCCCTGTCAGCGCGGCGCCGCGCCGCGAATCCACTGCTGGCTCCGGGGCGGACACGGGCTAGGCTGGCCGCGTGGACGAGAAGCCAGAGGCGGATGACGAGCGACCGCCGATCTGTCCGGCGTGCGGCGTCACCATGGGGATCGTTCTCGCAGAGGACGGCACGACGCGCTACGTCTGCCTCGAGTGCGGATTCTCCGACGAGGTGACTGAAGCTCGAGCGACGGGCGGCTGAGGTCACAGATGGCGATCCTGCTGCAGGTCGTGAAGCACGTGGGGCGATCCTTCCAAGGGAGAGGCGCGTGGCAGAGCAGTCCGTAGCCGACCCCGCTCCGCTCGGCGTCGACATCGAGCCAACCTCGGTCTTCCTGCGGGCATGTCGACGGCTTCCGGTCGAGCGGACCCCGGTCTGGCTGCTGCGCCAGGCGGGTCGCTACCAGCCTGCGTACCGCGCGATCCGCGAGCGCCACTCGATGCTCGAGGTGATCCACACACCCGAGCTCGCGGCGCAGGTGACGCTGCTGCCGATCGACTCGTTCGGTCTCGACGCCGCAATCGTCTTCTCGGACATCCTCCCGCCGCTCGTCGGCATGGGTCTCCACCTCGACTTCGTGAAAGGCGACGGACCGCGGATCGGGAATCCCATCGCGACGCGGCGGGACGTCGACATGCTCGGCGCGCCGCCCGCGGAGGAGACGATGCAGGGGACGCTCGAGGCGATTCGCCTCGTGCGTCGCGAGCTGGAATCGCGCGGCGTGCCGGTGATCGGCTTCGCCGGGGCGCCGTTCACGCTCGCGAGCTATGCGATCGAGGGCGGCACGTCGAAAGACTTCATGAACACGAAGGCATTCATGCTCTCCGAGCCCGCCGCGTGGAAGCGACTCCTCGGGAAGCTCGTGACCGTGCAGGCGGACTATCTGCTCGCTCAAGCGGCGGCGGGCGCGCAGGCACTGCAGGTCTTCGACTCGTGGGCCGGTCGCGCGCTCGGACGCGAGGACTACCTCCGCTACGTCGCGCCCCACAATCGCGAGCTCTACGCGAAGGTGGCCGCGGCGGGTGTGCCGGTGATCAACTTCTCGCTCGGCGTCAGCGCGTACCTGGGTGAGGCTGCCGCGTGCGGAGGCGACGTCGTCGGGCTCGACTGGGCGCTCCCGCTCGACGAGGCGTGGGAACGCGTCGGCTTCGAGCGCCCGGTGCAGGGGAACCTCGATCCCGCGTCGCTCCTCGCCCCGTGGCGGGAGCTGCGGTTCCGGATCGACGACGTGCTCGACCGCGCAGGCGGCCGCCCAGGGCACATCTTCAACGTGGGTCACGGGCTTACGCCCCAGACCCCGGAGGACAACGTGCGACGCCTCGTCGAGCACGTGCGGGAGCGGACGTCATCGTGAGCGTCGGTGTGCTCGTCATGGCGTACGGGGCCCCGGCGTCGCTCGACGAGATCCCGGGCTACCTCGCGGACATCCGCCACGGCCGCCCGACGCCGCGCGCGGTTCTCGACGAGATCACGGAGAACTATCGCGCGATCGGCGGGAGCTCCCCCCTTCTCGCCGTGACGGAGCGCCAGGTGGGCGCCCTCGCAGCCGAGCTGGGCGCCGAGTACCGGTGCTACCTCGGGATGCGCCACTGGGCCCCGTGGATCGAGGACGTCATCGGCGACATGGTCGACGATGGCGTCACTCGCGCGGTGAGCCTCGTCCTCGCGCCGCACTTCAGCGCCCTCTCGGTCGCGAAGTATCAGCAGAAGGTCGCGGACGGACTCGAGCTTTCGCGGGGACGCATCCACTTCGAGCACGTGGCGAGCTATCACGATGCGCCGGGGCTCGTTTCCGCGTTCGCCTCGCGAGTCGAGGAGGGGCTCTCGCGCTGGCCGGTAGGAGAGCGCGAGCGCGTGCATGTGATCTTCAGCGCGCACAGCCTTCCGCAGCGCGTCCTCGCGTCGGGTGATCCCTACGGCGAGCAGTGTCTCGAGACGGCCCGGCTGGTGGCCGAGCGGGCGGCTCTGCCGGACGAGCGCTGGTCGTGGGCATACCAGTCCGCAGGGCGCACGCCCGAGCCGTGGGCCGGCCCGGACCTCGGCGACCATCTCGCCACGCTGGCCGGCGCTGGAATCCGAGATGTCATTTCGATCCCGGTCGGGTTCGTCTCCGACCACGTCGAGATCCTCTTCGATATCGACCAGCGAGCCGCCGCGGTCGCCGCAGGTCTCGGGATGCGGCTCGAACGGCCGCCGGCGCTGAACGACGAACCGGTCTTCATCGCGACACTCGCGGAGCTGGTGCGCGAGCGGGCACGACCCTGGCTGGCGGGAGTGCAGGCGGCGTGAAGGTTGCCGTCGCCGGCGGCGGCATCGCGGGGCTCGCGGCCGCACGGCGTCTCGAAGCGGTCGCGCCGGACGCCGAGATCGTCCTGATCGAGAGCGACGTGGTGCTCGGCGGGAAGCTTCGCACCGAGCACGTCGACGGGTTCGTGATCGAGGCCGCGCCGGACAGCTTCCTGTCGCGGAAGGAGCGGGGCGTCGGACTCGTCCAGGAGCTCGGCCTCGGCGAGGAGCTCATTGCGCGGCGGCCCGAGCACCACCACACGTTCGTTCGCCGTGGCGGCGATCTGCACCCTCTCCCCGAGGGCCTGACGGGGATGATCCCCACGAATCTCGACGCCCTCGAGCGGAGTGAGCTCCTGTCCCCCGAGGGCAAGGTGCGCTTCGCCTCCGAGCCGGACGTCCCAACGGCTCCGGGCGTCGAGGACGAGTCGGTCGCGGCGTTCATCTCCCGTCGTTTCGGTCGCGAGGCGTACGAGGCGCTCGTCGAGCCGCTGATGACCGGGATCTACGGCGGCGACGGCGACCAGCTGTCGCTGCGCGCGACGTTCCCCCAGCTGCGCGCGCTCGAGCTCGAGCGCGGCAGCATCCTGCGTGGCGTGTCGGCGCCGCCGCCGAGCGAGCTGCCGCCGTTCGTGTCGCTTCGCGACGGCATGGGCTCGCTCGTCTCCGGCGTCGTCGATGCGCTCGAACGCACCGACCTGCGTCGCGGACGCGCTGCAGCCCGAGTGGCCCGACGCCCGGATGGCTACGGGCTCGAGCTCGTCGACGGAGAGGTGATCGACGTCGACGGGGTCGTCATCGCGACTCCGGCGTACGTCACCGCCGATCTGCTCGCGGATCTCGACCCCGCCCTTGCATCGGCACATGCGGCGATCCCGTACGCCTCTTCCGTCGTCGTCACGCTTGCGTTCTCTCGCGCGGAGGTGACTCCGCTCGACGGCTATGGATACCTCGTCCCGCGCGTCGAAGGCGCGGACGTGCTCGCCTGCACGTGGACGTCGCAGAAGTGGGAAGGTCGCGCACCGGAGGACTCGGTGCTGATTCGCGTGTACGCCGGACGATTCGGCGGACGCGATCTGACGGAGGACTCGGACGAGAGCCTGGTCGCACTCGCTCGTACCGAGGTCGGTCTGAGTGGCGTCGACGCGGTGCCGCTGCTCTCGCAGGTACACCGCTGGCCACTCGGGATGCCGCAGTACCTCCTCGGTCACCCGGAGCGTCTCACGCAGATCGACGCAGCGCTGTCGGGGTACCCGGGGCTCGCGCTCGCGGGCGCGGCGTACCGCGGCGTGGGCATCCCTGACTGCATCCGCTCGGGAGAGCTGGCCGCCGAGTCGGTCGCACGAGCTCTCGCCGGAGCACCGGTGTGATGCGCGAGAAGTCCGAACGGCTCTACGCGGAGGCGCTCGATCTCCTGCCGGGCGGCGTCAGCTCGCCCGTCCGTGCGTTCAAGGCGGTGGGCGGCTCGCCGCTCTTCATCGATCGCGGCGAGGGCGCCCATCTCGTCGACGTCGACGGAAACCGCTACGTCGACTACGTGCTCTCGTGGGGCCCGCTGATCCTCGGTCACGCGCATCCACGCGTCGTGGCCGCGCTCGAGGAGGCCCTGCGCAAGGGAACGAGCTTCGGAGCTCCCAGCCCGCGCGAGCTCGACCTCGCGCGTCTCATCCAGGACGCGATGCCGAGCCTCGAGCTCGTCCGCTTCGTGAGCTCCGGCACGGAGGCCACGATGAGCGCGGTTCGGGTCGCGCGCGCCTTCACCCGGCGGGCGAAGGTCGTCAAGTTCGTCGGCTGCTACCACGGGCACGCGGATTTCCTGCTCGTGCAGGCGGGCTCCGGCGTCGCGACGCTGGGATTGCCGGACTCGCCGGGCGTGACACCCGGTGCGGTCGCCGACACGCTCACCGCGCCCTTCAACGATCTCGCCGCCCTCGACGAGCTGTTCGCCGTGCACGACGACATCGCCGCGGTGATCGTCGAGCCGGTCGTCGGGAACATGGGGCTCGTCCTTCCCCAGCCGGGCTTCTTGCAAGGGCTCCGCGAGCTCACGGCAGCCAGCGGCGCGCTGCTCGTCTTCGACGAGGTCATGACCGGATTTCGCGTGCATCCCGGCGGCGCGCAGGCGCGCTACGGCGTCACGCCCGACCTGACGACGCTCGGCAAGGTGATCGGTGGCGGACTTCCCGTCGGTGCGTACGGCGGACGCCGTGAGATCATGGAGCTCGTCGCACCCGCCGGTTCCGTCTACCAGGCGGGAACACTCTCCGGGAACCCGCTCGCGATGACCGCCGGGATCGAGACGCTGCGTGCTCTCGCTGAGCCCGGTGTGTGGGACGGGCTCGAGCGCAGCGGCGCACGACTCGAGGCAGGTCTGCGGTCACTGGGCGAGGACGTCCAGGTCGCGCGTGCCGGGACGATGTTCGGCCTGTTCCTCTCGGGCGTGCCCGTCACGAGCTGGGCCACGGCCGAGCTGGCGGACACGAACCGCTTCGCCGCGTTCCATCGGGCGATGCTGGAGCGCGGCATCTATCTGGCTCCGTCGCAGTTCGAGGCCGGCTTCATC
Source organism: uncultured Gaiellaceae bacterium (assembly GCA_963740105.1). GTDB lineage: Bacteria > Actinomycetota > Thermoleophilia > Gaiellales > Gaiellaceae > GMQP-bins7. The sequence continues at coordinate 3,583 of CAVUCT010000007.1, read as the reverse complement.
TCGACGGCGCACGGCGACGCAGAGATCGACGCGACGATCGCGGCAGCCCGTGCGGCTCTGTCACAAGTCTGACCGAGCGAACACGACCGAACCAGACGGCCGGGGCTCTACGCTTCCCTGCCGTGAAGGTGCTCCTCGTGACGATGTACTTCCCGCCCGCCGGCGGAGGCGGCGTGCAGCGCTCGCTGAAGCTCGCCCAGTACCTTCCCGCGCTCGGGATCGAGACGCATGTGCTCGCGCCGGACGATCCGAAGTGGGTGCATACCGATGCCGCGGTGCGCGCGCCCACACAAGCGTGGATCCACCGGGCGCGCTACCTCGGGCCGCGGGCACGGAAGCCCGCCGAGGAGCTCCGCGCGGCGGACGGGCTCGACCGCGCGCTCGTGCAGGCGCAGGTCACCGCACGGCGTCTGCTTCTCCCCGACGCGAGCGTCACCTGGAACCTCACAGCCATCCCGGCGGCGATCCGCATCGCGCGGCGTGAGGGGATCGATGCGGTGATCACGACCTCGCCACCACCCTCTGTGCACTTCGTCGGCGCCGCCGTTCAGAAGACGACCGGCGCGCGCTGGATCGCCGACCTGCGCGACCCGCTCGTCGCGAACCAGCACCGGCGTGACGACACCACCGCTGCCCGCGCGCGGCAGGCCGCGGTGGAGCAGGTCGCGCGGCTCGTCGCTCGTCAAGCCGACGCCGTCACGTGCGTATCGGAGGCGATCGCGGACGAGATGCGGGGTCTTGCTGCGCGCGGACTCGTCCGCGTCGTCTCGAACGGCTGCGACTTCGACGACTTTGCCGGGCTCGAATACCGGCCGGCGGAACGCTTTCGCATCACGCACACCGGAAGCTTCTTCGGGAAGCGTGACCCGAAGCCGTTCCTGCAGGCGTTCCACGACGCCGACCTCGATGCCGTCGCGCGGTTCGTCGGCGACTTCCGTTCGTCCGACCGCGAGTGGGCGGAGACGCTCGGCCTCGGCGACCGCCTGGAGTTCGTCGACTACTTGCCGCGTGCCGACGCACTTCGTGTGCAGCGCGACTCGGAGGCGCTCTTGCTGCTCATTCCGGAGGCCGGAGGACGCGGCAAGGGCGTTCTCTCGGGGAAAGTGTTCGAGTACATCGCGGCCGGTCGCCCGATTCTCGCTGTCGTACCCCCGGATGGAGCGGCGGCGCACCTCATCGAGGAGACGGGCTCGGGCGTCGTCGTCGCTCCCGACGACATCGAGGGGATGCGCGACGCTCTGGTGGACATGCACGCGCGCTTCTCGAATGGCGGGCTACCGTCGGTGGAGCTCGCGAAGCGAGACGAGGATCGCCTCTCGCGGCGCGCCCGCGTCGAGGAGATGGCTGCGCTCATCGGGGAGATCACGTGACGAGCCACGCCGTTCCACTCTCGCGCACCACACGCGAGCGAGAGCGCGTTCTCGTCCAGCCGATCCTCGACGGTCTGTTCCTCCTGACGATCCTCACGGTCACGTTTCACAAGCTGCAATGGGAGCTCGCCGGGTCGCTCACGCTCTCGGACGTCCTCACGTCCGTCTTCCTCGTGCTCTTCGCATGGGATCGCTTCATCCGAGACGACGGTCGTTTGACGCGTACCGCGATGATTGCGCTCGCGTTCTTCCTCGTCTTCGCGCTCGTCTACCTCGCGGGCTTCTACAACCTGGACACGGCCCAGGCGCTCGCGCAGTGGGCAAAAGGGATGGTGAAGTTCGTCCTCCACTTCGGGTTCCTCGTGGCCGGGGTCGCGCTTCTTGCACGCCGCGGGATTCGCTTCTACTGGTACGCGCTCGCGGCGTTCCTCGGTGGAATCGGCCTGAACGCGGTGTACGGGGTCATCCAGCTCGTCCTCGCCGAGGTCGGCGTCAACCTCGACGAAGTCCTCATCGAGCCGATCACGTCGCGGCAGACCGGGATCAACGTCTTCGGAGCGGTCGGGGGGACGCAGGAGGTGTTCCGCCCGAATGCGCTGACGGGCGATCCGAACCACCTCGGCATCGAGCTCGTCATCCCGCTGCTCGTGCTGACGCCGCTGTACCTGCGGCTCGAGGCCGGGCACCGGCTGAAGACGCCGCTCGCCTTGGCGCTCACGTTTCTCCTCGTGGTTGAGCTCGCGACGCTGTCGCGCAGCGGACTGCTCGGGCTGGGCTGCGGCGCGCTCGTGCTCGCACTTCCATACCGTCGCCATCTGCGGAGGCCTGCTTTTCTCGTCCCGCTGGGCGCGGTCGCGCTCATGGTCGCGGCGGTGATCCTCGTGCGCCTCGACTTCTTCCTCACGGTTCTGCGCGCCCGCACGAATACGAGCCGTGCGGCCGCCTCGCCGCACTTCGAGGTGTACTCGTTCATCCCGGACGTGCTTTCGACCAATCCCTTCCTCGGGCTCGGCCTGAACAACTTCGCCGTCTACTACGAGTTCGTGACGGGACGGCCGGAGTTCGGGCCGCACTCGTTCTACGTCGCGACGATCGTCGAGACCGGGATCGTCGGTGCGACGCTCTTCGGTGTGTTCGTCGTCTGGCTGTTCCGGAGGCTCGGCGCCGCGCGGCGGATCGGGCGCGCGCTCTCGCTCGCAGGCGACCCGCTCGCCGCGCGCGTGCGGCCCGTGGCGTGGGGGTTGACCGCCGCACTCGTGGCGACGCTCGTCGCAAACGTCTTCTACCTCACGATGACCTTCTACTACTTCTATGTCTTCGCGACGCTCGCTGCGGCCCTGCCCGTGGTCGCACGGGCGCGGCGCGAATGAAGGTCGTCGTACTCACGACGTCGTACCCGCGCGGGCCGGACGACGTCGCGGGGGCGTTCGTACGCGATGCGGTCGAGCACCTGCGGGCGGCCGGCCTCGTCGTCGAGGTGGTCTCGCCCGGCACGTTTCGCCACTTCGGGCTCGCGTACGGGCACGGCATAGTCGGAAACCTGAGGCGTCGCCCGTGGAAGGTGCTCCTCGTCCCGCTGTTCCTCGCGTCGTACTCGCATGCTGCGCGGCGAGCAGCGCGCGACGCCGACGTGGTGCACGCCCACTGGCTCCCGTCAGCGCTGCCGGCGGTCAAGGCACGGAAGCCCTTCGTTCTCCAGCTCTGGGGAACGGACGTCGAGCTCGCGCGACGCGTGCGCTGGGCCGCGCGGATGCTGGTGCGCCGGGCGCGGGTCGTGCTCTGCCCGTCGGAGGCGCTCGCGCAAGCAGCGCGCGAGCTGGGTGCCCGAGACGTTCGGGTCGTCCCGTCGGGTGTCGCGATTCCCGCTGACGTCGGGGAGTCGGACGACCCACCGCATGCCCTCTTCGTCGGCCGCCTGTCGGAGGAGAAGGGGATTCTCGACTTCGTCGAGGCGACGGAGGGCATCCCGCGCGTCATCGTCGGCGACGGGCCGCTTCGCGCGCGCGTCCCCGATGCGGTCGGCTTCGTCTCTCCCTCCGAGGTCGGTGCGTACTACGAGCGCGCGGCGGTCGTCGTCTGTCCGTCGCATCGGGAGGGCTACGGCGTCGCGGCGCGCGAGGCAATGGCGCACGGTCGTCCGGTGGTCGCGAGCGCCGTCGGCGGCCTGCTCGATGCGGTCGAGGACGGTGTCACGGGCATGCTCGTTCCAGCAC